>CAVVEN010000018.1:0-203739 GCA_963747125.1 uncultured Actinomycetes bacterium
AAGGCTTCCACCAATACCGATCTCTCGCGCCTGGTCGTGGGGAGCAGACGCAGGTTCGTCGTGGTCGGCGTCTGGGTGCTCGCCGCGGCCGCGCTCGGGCCGCTCGCGGGTCGCTTCGAGCAGGCGCAGCAGAACGACCCGGCGACCTTTCTCCCCGGCGGAGCCGAGTCCGTGAAGGTGCTCGAGGCCGCGAAGGGGTTCCCCTCCGGGGAGCAGACGCCTGCCGTCGCCGTCTTCCGCGATCCGCGCGGCCTCGGGCCTCGTGGCCGGGCGGCCGTCGAGGAGACGCGCGCCGAGCTCCGCGCCGCGTCGATCCCAGGCGTCTCCGGCGTCTCACCGGCTGCGTGGTCGCGCGACGGGACCGCCGCGGTCGTCGGCGTGCCGATCAGGGCCGGAGGCGATTGCGGACGTCCTCGTGTCGGCCGTCGAGCGGGTGCGTACCACGGTCGAGGAGGGGCTCCCGCCGGCCTCGAGGCGAAGGTGACAGGGCCCGCCGGGTTCTCCGCGGACGCGACGAAGGCCTTCGAGGGGATCAACTCGACCCTCCTCCTCGTGACGGCCGGGCTCGTCTTCGTGCTGCTCGTCCTCATTTACCGCAGCCCGATCTTCTGGATGCTGCCGCTCTTCACGGTGCTGCTCGCCGAGTCGGTCGTGCGAGGACTCGGAACGCTCCTGGCCGACGCCGGAGTGGTCATCAACGGGCAGACGGGGGGCATCCTCCTCGTCCTCGTCTTCGGCGCGGGCACCGATTACGCCCTGCTCCTGACCGCCCGCTACCGCGAAGAGCTCCAGCTCCTCGAGGACAGGTACGCCGCAATGCGCGTTGCGCTGCGACAGGGCGGACCGGCCATCGTCGCCTCGGCCGGGACGGTGATCGCTGCGTTGCTCTGTCTCTCCCTCGCCCGAGTGAACTCGACCGCAGGGCTCGGCCCCGTCGGCGCGATGGGAGTCGGGGTCGCCGCCGTCGCGATGCTGACGCTCTTGCCTGCGCTGCTCCTGATCGGCGGCCGGCGCGCGTTCTGGCCGTTCGTGCCACGCGTCGGCCAGGAGCACGACCCGGGCACGGGCGTGTGGGATCGGCTCGGCCGAGCCCTCGAACGGCACCGGCGGCCCGCGTGGATCGGCACGACCCTCGCCCTCGGCGTGCTCGCGCTCGGCACCCTCGGCCTCGACGACGATCTCACCACCGCGAACTCCTTCCGGGGATCGGTGGAGTCGGCGCAGGGTCAGCGCGTGCTCTCGGAGGCCTTTCCGGCGGGAGAGAGCGCGCCGACCGTCGTCCTCGTCACCGACCCGGCGAAGGTCGGGCCCGCCGTGGCGGCCGCGCGCCGGAGCGAGGGCGTGACGCGCGTGGGCCCGCCGGAGCGCGGAGACCCCGGCACGCGCTTCAACGTGATCCTGGCCGGGGATCCGTTCGGCACGAGGGGCTTCGCCTCGATCGAGCCGCTCCGCCACGAGGTCAGGGCTGCGGCCGGGAACGCCGTGCTCGTCGGCGGGCCCACGGCGGAGGAGGCCGACCTGCGTGCCGCGGTGGAGCGCGACACGAAGGTGCTCATCCCGCTCGTCCTCGCCGTCGTCCTCGTGATCCTCGTCCTCCTCCTGCGCTCGGTCGCCGCACCGGTGATGCTCATCGCGACGGTGGTGCTCTCGTTCGCGGCGGCCCTGGGCGGCAGCCTCGTCCTCTTCGACCTCTTCGCCGACTTCCCGGGCGAGGACCCGAGCTACCCGCTCTTCGCGTTCATCTTCCTCGTCGCCCTCGGGGTCGACTACAACATCTTCCTGATGGCACGCGTGCGCGAGGAGGCGCTCCTCCGTCCGACGCACGAGGCGATGCGCCAGGGCCTCGCGGTCACCGGTGGCGTGATCACGTCCGCCGGGGTCGTCCTGGCCGGCACGTTCTCCGTGCTCGCGGTGCTACCGCTCGTCGCCCTCACGCAGATCGGCATCACGGTCGCGTTCGGCGTCCTGCTGGACACGTTCGTGGTCCGCTCGATCCTCGTCCCGGCGCTGACCTTCGAGCTGGGTGAGCGCGTGTGGTGGCCGTCGGCCCTCGCCCGCCGGCGGCGGGAGACCGCCGCTCGGCCGCGCGTCACGGAAGCCGCCGAACCCGTCGTCCACGGGCGCGCGGAGTGACCGGCTCATTCCTCGTGCTGTTGGCGATCGGCGCGGTGCTCGCGTCGGCCGCGATGACCTGCCTCTGGCTGATCCAGGTGCGGACCCGCGACGCGAGCCACGTCGACGTCGGCTGGGCGACAGGGATTGCCGTCCTCGCAGTGGTCTACGCACTGCTGGCGGACGGCAGCGCAGGACACCGCATCCTCGCCGCCGCGCTCGCGACCGTCTGGGGCTGGCGCCTCGGCCTCTACCTCCTTCGCGACCGCGTGCGCGGCAAGGAGGAGGACGGCCGCTACCAGGCGCTGCGCGCGAAATGGGGAGCGCAGCGCAGGTGCGGCTGTTCGTCTTCTTCCAGGTGCAGGGGTTTGGCGTCGCCGTCATGTCGCTTCCCTTCCTCGTCGTGGCGAGGAACGACGCCGGGCTGGGCGCGTGGTCGTGGACGGCGGTCGCCGTCTGGGCGATCGCGGTGGTCGGCGAGGCGACCGCCGACCGGCAGCTCGCCGCCTTTCGCGCCGAGCCCGTCGACCAAGGGGACCGTCTGCGAGACGGGGCTGTGGCGCTAGTCGCGGCATCCGAACTACTTCTTCGAGTGGCTGCACTGGTGGACGTACGTGCATCGCGGCGATCGGCGCGCCCGGGTGGTGGATGACGCTGATCAGCCCGGCGATCATCAGCTTCTTCCTCTTGCGCGTCACCGGCATCCCGGCGACCGAGCGGCAGGCCCTCAGGAGTCGGGGCGACGCTTACCGCGAGTACCAGCGCACGACGAGCGCGTTCGTGCCGCTTCCTCCCCGCGCCGACGACGCGCAGAACGGTCTGGACCGTAGGGTCACGTCGTGAGCGAGGCCGCGATGGGCACCGCGAGCACGAAGCTCCTGCGCATCGGCGAGCTCTCGCGCCGGGTCGGTGTGCCGGTGGAGTCACTGCGCGCGTGGGAGCGGCGGTACGGCCTGCTCACGCCCAGCCGCACGCAGGGCGGCTTTCGGCTCTACGGCGAAGACGATGTCGCCCGGGTGCTTGCGATGCGGGCAAACCTCGAGCGCGGCCTCTTCGCCGCGGAAGCCGCACGCCTCGCGCTCGCCGAGGACGTGGCCGAGCCCATCCGGGCGCCTGCCCCCGCCGCCGACACGGCGGACCTCGCTGCCGCGCTCGAGCGCTTCGACGAGGCCGGCGCCCAGCAGGCACTCGACGGGCTCCTCGCGACGCTGACGATCGACGTCGTGCTCCGCGACGTCCTGCTGCCCTACCTCCATGACCTCGGCGAACGCTGGGAGAGGGGCAAAGTGTCCGTCGCCCAGGAGCACTTCGCGAGCAACCTGCTGCGTGGACGTCTGACGGCGCTCGCGCGCGGATGGGATCGCGGCGGCGGACCGCGGGCGCTGCTCGCCTGCGTGGAGGGCGAGCGCCACGACCTCGCGCTCGTCGGGTTCGGTCTCGCGCTGCGCGGTCACGGCTGGCGGATCAGCTACCTCGGTGCAGACACGCCGGTGGCGTCCCTCGTCGAGGCCGCGCGCGAGCTGTCGCCCGACGCCGTCGTCGTCTCGGGCACCGTCGCGGGCGTCTTCGACCCGGTCGCCAAGCAGCTGCGAGAGGTCGCGCTCCACGCCCCACTCCACCTCGCGGGCGCGGCCGCGAACGGACGGGTTGCCCGCGGCGCGCACGGCACGCTGCTCGCCGGGGACGTCGTCGCCGCCGCCGAGATGCTCGCGGCGGGGCGTCGCTGAGGGTCGCATGACGGAGCAAGCCGTGGCCCGCTGGTCGACGCTCGAGCGCGAGACCGACGCAGGCGCAGTCGAATCGCGCCAGTGGATCACGCTGCCCCGCGAGCTCGTCGCATCCGACGAGCACGGCGCACGCGAGCTGGGCCGCCGGTACCTCGCCGAGGTGGCCCGCTTCTCCCACGGCCTCGTGCGCCCGCGGCTGCGGCGCGACGGCGTCGCGCTCGTTCTCGTCGGCGCCGTGACGCTTCTCCGTTTCGGGCCTCCCGAGGTCGGGGACAACGGCGGGAGCGTGGAGTGCCGGTACCCGATCCGCGGCGGGCTGCTCGTCGCCCGCCCCGGCGGCTCGCTCCTGGTTGCCCAGCGCCCGGGCGTCGAGCTCGAGCTCTTCGTCGCCGGCTACTTCCCTCGCCTCGGTGGCACAGCCTCGCGGCGCTCGCTGCGCCGGGGTCTGTACACCGCCCTCCAGGCGCGGGCGCACCGGGCGGTCGGACGGAGGTTCTTCGAGGCCGCCCTCCGCGAGGTAGGCGCGTGAGGACCGTCGTCTTCGGTGCGTCGGGCGTGATCGGCCGCGCCGTGCTGCCCGAGCTAGCGCGCCGCGGGGAGGTCGTCGCCGTCTCGCGCCGGAGCCGCGAGCCGCAGGACGGCGTCGTGTGGGCGAGCGCCGACGCGACCGACCCCGCAGCCGTGGACGACGTCCTTCGCCGGGACGATGTCGTCGTCTACCTCGTCCACTCCCTCGGCACCGACGACTTCGAGGAGATCGACCGCCGGGCCGCGGACACCGTCGCCGCGGCCGCCGCACGCGCCGGCGTACGCCAGATCGTCTACCTGGGCGGGCTCGGCGCGACCCGGGACGCGGAGTCGGCGCATCTCCGGAGCCGCGCGGAGACCGCCGAACGGCTGTCCGCAGGCCCGGTGCCGGTGACGACGCTGCGCGCCGGGATGGTCGTCGGGGCAGGCAGCGCGGCCTTCGAGACCATCCGCGCGCTCGTCGACCGGCTTCCCGCGATGATCTGCCCGCGCTGGGTCTCGACCCCCACGCAGCCGATCGCGTTGCGCGACGTCGTTGCCTACATCGCCGGTGTCTGCGGGCACGAAGCCGCCCTAGGGCGGTCATTCGACGTCGCAGGCCCCGAGGTGATGACGTACCGCGGGATGATCGAGCGCATCGCGCGTCTCCGCGGCAAGCGGCTGCCGATCGTCGAGGTGCCCGTTCTCACGCCGAGGCTCTCGTCGTGGTGGCTCCATCTCGTCACGCCGGTCAACGCGTCCGTCGCCCGGCCGCTCATCGACGGCCTGCGGACCCCGACGGTCGCGCACGACGACGACATTCGTGAGCTCGTCCCTGTCGAGCAGACGTCGTTCGACGACGCCGTCCGGCTGGCGCTCGAGGACGACTAGGGAGACCGCCGCGCCTCGAGGAACCGGCGGACTGCCTCGTCGTGGTCGACGATCGGCGCCGGGTAGTCCTTCGGCGCAAGCAGGCCCAGACGCCACGGCTCGTGCACGGCGCCACCGTCGATCGCCTCGAGTTCGGGCACCCAGCGACGGACGTACGCGCCGTCCGGATCGAACCGTCGTGCCTGACGCGTCGGGTTGAAGACGCGATTCGGCCGCGTGTCGGCCCCTGTCCCGGCAACCCACTGCCAGTTCCCGACGTTGTTCGCGACGTCGCCGTCGACGAGGTGCTCCGCGAAGTGCGCCGCGCCGTGACGCCAGTCCACGTACAGGTGCTTCGCGAGGAACGACGCCGTGACCAACCGTGCGCGGTTGTGCATCGTCCCGTCGGCCAGGAGCTGACGCATGCCCCCGTCGACGATCGGGTACCCGGTGCGGCCCTTCTTCCAGGCTGCCAGCCCGTCGGGGTCGTCACGCCAGGTGTCATGGCGGGGGCGGAGGTTGCGTCGGACGATGCCCGGGTCGGCATCGAGTAGCTGGTGGTGGAAGTCTCGCCAGCAGAGCTGTCGGACGAACGCCTCGCCGCCCGGCTCGGGTCCCGCGCGGTGCTCCACCTCCAGAGGGGACAGGCATCCGAGATGGAGGTACGACGAGAGGCCCGACGTGCCGTCGAGAGCGAGGACGTCCCGCCGCGCCCCGTAGTCGGCAAGGCCGTCGCGCAGCCAGCGCGCAAGGCGCTTCCGTCCCTCGCTCTCGCCTCCCTGCGGGAGGCCCGAGATGACCCTTCCGCGTGACAGGTCGCGGACGGCGGGGAGCACCCCTTCGTCGAGCGTTCCGAGGCTCGGGATCGAGGCCGGCGCCCCGAGGAGCACGCGCCTCGGAGCGACGCGCCACCGCCTCCAGTACGGCGTGAACACGCGGTACGGCCCGCCCGAGCCGCCGGGCGAGAGGTCCCCCGGGGGAACGACCGTGACACCCGGGAATGTCTTCACCGCGATGCGCCGCTCTTGCGCTGCACGCTCCAGTCGCCGTTCGCGTCGGCGCGCGAAGCCGCTCACGTCCTCGCTGAGGTGAATCTGCTCCGCCCCGGCCCGGACGGCGGTGCGAAGAGCCTCCGCGACGGTGTCTCCGCGACGACCAGTCCGCTGCCGCGGGAGGCGAGCGCGCCTCTGAGGTCGGCCAGCGCGTCGAGGAGGAACACGACGCGGTTCGGTGCGCCGGAGCGGCGGAGCAGCGCCTCGTCGAGGACGAAGACCGGCACCACGTACGCGGAGCGCTCCACGGCGGCGTGAAGCGCAGGGTGGTCGTGCACGCGGAGATCCCGCGTCAACAGGACGACGGTCGTGCTCACCGCGGGCGCTCGACGCGTTGGGTCACGCCCTAGATGTAACCCGCGCGGGTCGCCTGTGCGGCTGCCGCGGCGCGCGAGGACTGGCCGAGCTTTCGGAGCAGGTTCGCAACGTGGCGGTGCACCGTGTGCTCGCTGAGGACGAGCGACGAGGCGATCTCCCGGTTCGAGAGGCCGGCGGCGACCAGGCGCAGCACCTCCGTCTCGCGCCGGCTGAGCGGGGAGTCGCCGTTCCCCCCGGCGTCCGACACATCGCCGAGAAACCCCGCGAGCGCGCGCTGGAGGTCGCGCCGGTCGTCCTTCCAGGGCAGGTGCGAGTCGCCGGAGAGCGCGACGAAGCGGGCGTTCGGAAGGAGCGACGCAAGCTCCCGCCCGCGGCCGATCGGCACGGTGCGGTCGCCGCGCCGATGGAGGACGAGCGCCTGCGCCCGGACCTGGGGGAGGAAGGCGCGGGCGTCCGAGGCGAGGTCGAGGTCGAGGAACGCCGAGGCGACGGCTGCGTCCGCCGCGTGACGCTGGTAGCGGCTCAGGGACTCGATCTCCTCACCGCTTCCGCGAGGGACGAAGAGCCCGGCGAGCATCTGGGCGGCGAGCATCCAGTTCACGTGGACGAAGTCGACGAGCGACCGGCGGGTGGCGGCCGGGATGTCGTCGCGCGAGGCGTATGCGCCGAAGAAGACGATCCTCTGCACCCGCTCGGGCGCCTCGCTCGCAAGGCGCGCGGTCGCCAGGCCGGCGCACGAGCACGCGAACAGCGTCGCCGGCTCGTCGGTGGAGGCGTCGAGCACCGCGCGGAGCTGTGCGGTCTCCCACTCGGGTGACGGCGTCCGCTCGAGCGCGCGCTCGGAGAGCCCCGCGCCGATCCGGTCGTAGCGGACGACGCGGTGTGTCCGCGCGAGCTCCTCGTAGAACGCCCTCGCGCTGGGGTCGTCCCATTCCTCTTCGAGATGCGACACCCACCTGCCGCCGAAGAGGACGACCGGCCCCTCGCCGACGGACGCGTACGCGATGCGACGGCCGTCGAGCTCACAGAAGCGGATGTCCTGCTCCATCACCCGCGGATGGTGATGGCCCGACCGGGCCATGTCAAGAAGATGGCCCGCGACGGGGAAGCGATCGGCCCCCTCGGGCGTTCACTCTCTCCATATGCACGCACGGTACGTCGACGGGATCACGATCAGGCAGCTGCGGCACGGCGACTCTGCCACGGTCGCCGCGCTGTTCGAGCGCCTCGGCGCGCGCTCGCGCGAGCAGCGCTTCTGCGGCGCGAAACCGCGGCTCGCCGCGCACGAGTTGGTCGCGCTCGCGCGCGTCGACGCCGACCACCACGTCCTCGTGGCCTTCGTCGACGGCGACCCGGAGCCCGCCGGGATGGCGCGGCTCGTGCGCACGGGACGGTCGGCAGAGATCGCGTTCGAGGTCGCCGACGCCCACCAGGGACGCGGCCTCGGCTCGCTCCTCGCCCGCGAACTAGCGGCCGACGCACGCGCTGCGGGGATCACCGAGCTCGTCGCCACCGTGTGCGGCGACAACGCAGCGGTCGTCTCGCTGCTGCGCCGCGTCGCGGATTCGCTCCACGTCTCGTGGCACGGGCGCGAGCGCGAGTTCGTGCTCGGCCTCGAAGGCTAGAGCACCTTCGCGGCCACCCTGCCCGGCCGCTTCGGGTTTTCCCTGAGAGGCGTTCCGCATGTGCGCCGATGCTCGAAGCGCAACGCGCTGCGACGCTCGTTGCGACAACGACACCGGCGAGGCGGGCGGTGAGGCCATGGGACGGTCGGGTCGGGCGGACGGGAGGCAGCCGCGGTGAGCACGGGCGCGGCACCGGCCGAGCGTCCGACGCCGGACGAGGCAGCGGACCCGCGCGATCCGCTCCGCCGCCTGCAGCGCGATCTGCGCGCTGGCCCCGGCGGGCTCTCGAGCCGCGAGGCCGGAAGGCGCCTGGTCGCCCACGGGCCGAACGCGCTCCAGCGGCGGGGCGGCAGGGCGTGGCCGCGCCAGCTCGCGAAGCAGTTCGTCCATCCCCTCGCACTCCTTCTCTGGCTCGCCGGAGCGCTGGCCTTCATCGGTGGGGCGCCGGCGCTCGGCGTCGCGATCGTCGCCGTGGTCATGCTGAACGCGCTGTTCGCGTTCGCCCAGGAGCGCCAGGCAGAGCGGGCCGTGGAGGCCCTCAACCGCTACCTGCCCCAGCAGGCGGCTGTGAGACGGGACGGCGAGCGTCAGCTGGTCGACGCGCGCGAGCTCGTCCCGGGCGACGTCCTGCTCGTCGCGGAGGGGGATCGGATCTCGGCCGACGCCCGCCTGCTCCGGGGCGCGCTCGACGTCGACATGTCCACGCTCACCGGCGAGTCGCAGCCGGTCCTCCGCTCGTCGGAGTTCACCGACGCGACGGGTCCGCTGCTCGAAGCCCGCGAGCTCGTCTTCAGCGGGACGTCCTGTGTCGGCGGAGAGGCCGAGGCGCTCGTCTTCGCCACGGGGATGCGGACGGAGCTCGGCCGGATCGCAGCGCTCTCCGAGCGAGTCGAGGTTGCAGAGAGCCCCCTCGAGCACCAGGTCCGGCGGGTCGCGTGGCTGATCGCGCTCGTCGCGGTCGTCGGGGGCCTGGCGTTCCTGCCGATCGGCTGGCTCGTCGCCGGCCTGCCGCTCCAGGACGCCTTCACCTTCACGGTCGGACTGATCGTCGCGAACGTCCCCGAGGGCCTTCTGCCGACGCTGACACTGGCGCTCGCGGTCGGTGTCGCGGGGCTCGCCCGCCGGGGTGCGCTCGTCAAGCGCCTGAGCGCGGTGGAGACGCTCGGCTCGACCACCGTCATCTGCACCGACAAGACGGGAACGCTGACCGAGAACCGGATGCGGGCGGTCCGCGTCTGGACGCCGGTGACCGAGCTCGACCTCGAGACCGAGGCCGACCTCGCCGACGCCGCCCGCGCCGACCCCGTGCTCGGCTTCCTCGGACGCGCGCTCGCAACGTGCTCCACGGCCGAGCTTGCCTCGGACCGGACCCAGACGTCTCGCGGCGAGGCGACCGAGGTCGGGCTCCTCGAGGCGGCGCGGACGCTCGGGGTCGACGTCGCCGTCGCCCGGCGCGAGCATGACCGCCTCGAGGTCAATCGCTTCGATCCGAAGCTGCGGCTGATGTCGACGGTCGACCGGCGGGCCGACGGGGGCATCACCGTGCACGCGAAAGGCGCGCCGGAGGAGGTGCTCGCCCGCTCGACGATGATCGGCGGCCGCGTCGATCACGTACGCCTCTCGGACGAGGGCCGGAGCGACGTGCTCGCGGTGCTCGAGCGCTACGCATCGCAGGGTCTCCGCGTCATCGCCGTCGCGCGCCGGCGCCTGCCCGAAGGCGCGCGACGGCCCGAGAGTCGCGAGGACGCCGAGCGTGACCTCGTCCTGCTCGGGCTGGTCGCCCTCTTCGATCCACCGCGACCGGAGGTCTCCGACGCCGTCGCGCGCTGTCACGACGCAGGCATCCGCATTCTCGTCGTCACCGGGGACTACGGGCTCACGGCGCTCGAGATCGCACGCAGGATCGGGATCAGCCGCGACGGAGGTGTGGCGGTCACCGGCGAGGAGCTGGAGCGGATGACAGAGCCCGAGCTCGACGACCTCCTGCGAACCGGGAGAGAGATCGTCTTCGCACGCGCCTCGCCGGAGGCGAAGCTGCGCATTGCGGACGCGCTCCGCGCGGAAGGCCACGTGGTCGCGATGACCGGCGACGGCGTGAACGACGCGCCTGCGCTGCGCCGCGCCGACATCGGCGTCGCCATGGGGATCTCGGGGACGGACGTGGCGCGCGAGTCCGCGACGATGGTGCTCACCGACGACAACTTCGCCACCGTGGTGAGCGCCGTCGCGGCGGGCCGTCGTGTCTACGACAACATTCGCAAGTTCATCCTCTACATCTTCGCCCACGCCACGCCCGAGATCGTGCCGTTCCTGGTCTTTGCGCTCTCGGGTGGCGCCGTGCCCCTGCCGCTCACCGTGCTGCAGATCCTCGCGATCGACCTCGGCACGGAGGTCCTGCCCGCGCTTGCGCTCGGCCGCGAGCCGGCCGAGCCGGGCCTGATGGAACGGCCGCCGCGCCCGCGGTCGGAAGGCGTGATCCGCCGCTCGCTCCTGTATCGCGCATGGGTCTTCCTCGGGCTGATCGAGGCTGGGCTCGTCCTCGCAGGCTTCTTCTGGGTCCTCGTCCGCGCCGGCTGGAGCCCCGGCGACGACACGGCCGCCGGCACGCCGCTGCACGACGACTACCTGCGCGCGACGACGATGACCTTCGCGGGCATCGTCGCGTGCCAGATCGGCACGGCTGTCGCCGCGCGCACCGAGCGGGCCTCGCTGCGCTCGGTCGGCGTCTTCACCAACCCGATGCTCGTCTGGGGCATCCTCTTCGAGGTTCTGTTCTGTGCCGCCGTCGTGTACGTCCCGTTCCTCCAGAACGTCTTCGGCACCGCCGGTCTCGGTCCCGCGGAGATCGCCGTTCTCGCGGCATTCCCCGTCATCGTCTGGGGCGCCGACGAGTGGCGCAGAGCGCAGATCCGGCGGCGCGGGGAGCCACGGCGTCGGCGGGAAAGCCGCAGCGACGATCCGCAGGCGCGCGGATGAGGCAGACGGACGTGCCTGGGACGCTCGGGACGATGGCGGACACATCCGGATTCGCGCCGGCATCGCTCGACGCGCTGCCGCCGGCCGACGTCGCGCGCAAGGCGGAGGCTGTAGGCGTCGTCAAGGCCGGCATGTCGGCGGTCGACCTCTTCGTTCTCGCCGTGCTCGCGGGCGCGTTCATCGCGCTCGGCGCCGCGTT
Organism: uncultured Actinomycetes bacterium; assembly: GCA_963747125.1. GTDB lineage: Bacteria > Actinomycetota > Thermoleophilia > Gaiellales > Gaiellaceae > Gaiella. The sequence continues at coordinate 11,387 of CAVVEN010000018.1, forward strand.
CGCGACGACGGTCGCGAGCAGCAGCGACCTGCCTTACGGCGTCACGCGGTTGCTTGCCGGCCTTGCCTTCACGCTCGGCCTGATCCTCGTGGTCGTCGCCGGAGCGGAGCTGTTCACCGGCAACAACCTGATCGTGATGGCCCGGGCGAGCGGACGGATCGGGACGTGGGCCCTGCTGCGGAACTGGGCGATCGTCTACGCCGGGAACTTCGTCGGGGCGTTCGGCACCGCGGTCCTCGTCTGGCTCGGCAAGCAGTACACCTTCGGCGGCGGGTCCGTCGGCACGACGGCGCTGACGATCGCCACGACGAAGGTCTCTCTCGGGTTCGGGCAGGCGATCGCGCTCGGGGTGCTCTGCAACGCGCTCGTCTGCCTCGCCGTGTGGCTCACGTACGGCGCGCACACCACCACCGACAAGATCCTCGCGATCGTGCCGCCGATCACCGCGTTCGTCGCCATGGGCTTCGAGCACTCCGTGGCGAACATGTACTTCGTCCCGGTCGCTCTGCTCATCGAGCGGGACACGTCATGGATGGCGTCGACGACCGGCGTGCCCGACACGAGCGGGCTCAGCTGGGGGAGCTTCCTCGTCGACAACCTCCTGCCCGTCACGATCGGGAACGTGATCGGGGGCGGCTTGCTCGTCGGAGCCGTCTACTGGTTCGTGTACCTCCGACGGCGGACGGGCGACGATGCGCGGGGAACTACGGAGCGGAAACCGCAGCCGCGCTGATGCGCCCCGCGGCCCTTCCGGCCGACGATGACGACGTGTTCGAGGTTCGCATCCACGGTCGCGGCGGGCAGGGCGTCGTCACGGCGGCCGAGCTGCTCTCCGTCGCGGCGTTCGCCGAGGGAAGGAACGCGCTCGCGTTCCCGACCTTCGGCTCCGAGCGGACCGGCGCCCCCGTGACGGCGTTCTGCCGCATTGCCGACCGCCCGATCCGCTCGCGCGAGCCGATCGTCGAGCCCGATGCGCTGATCGTCCAGGACACGACGCTGCTCCACCAGGTCGACCTCTTCGGCGGGGTCGGTCCCGAGGCGTACGTCCTGATCAACACGGGCCGCGGCCTCGACGAGCTCGGGCTCGACGACTTCGCGGCGAGCCGCTTTCACCCCGAGCGCGTGGTGACGGTCGCCGCGACCGAGCTGGCACGGGAGCACCTCGGCCGGCCGCTGCCGAACGCCGCGCTGCTCGGCGGGTTCGCAGCGCTGACCGGCGTGGTGTCGGTCGAGTCCGTGGCGAACGCCATCCGGGGGCGCTTCTCCGGCAAGACCGCCGAGGGCAACGTCGCCGCCGCGCTCGCGGCAGCCGATGCCGTCTGCGAGGGGAGGACCGTCCGTGCGTGACCAGCTCGAGGGCTCCCAGGCCGTCGCGCGAGCCGTGGCGCTCTGCCGACCCGAGGTGGTGAGCGCCTATCCGATCTCGCCGCAGACCCACATCGTCGAGGCGCTCTCCGACATGGTGCGAGCCGGCGAGCTCGCGCCGTGCGAGTACCTCCTCGTCGAGTCCGAGTTCGCCGCCATGTCAGCGGCGATCGGCGCCTCCGCAGCGGGAGCGCGCGCGTACACCGCCACCGCGAGCCAAGGGCTTCTCTTCATGGCGGAGGCGCTCTACAACGCGTCGGGGCTCGGTCTGCCGATCGTGATGACGCTCGCGAACCGCGCGATCGGCGCGCCGATCAACATCTGGAACGACCACTCGGACGCGATGTCGCAGCGCGACTCGGGCTGGATCCAGCTCTTCGCCGAGTCCAACCAGGCGGCGGTCGACCTCCACATCCAGGCGTTCAAGCTCGCGGAGGAGCTCTCGCTCCCCGTGATGGTCTGCATGGACGGGTTCGTGCTGACGCACGCCGTCGAGCCGCTCGAGATCCCCTCGCAGGAGCAGGTCGACGCCTACCTGCCCCCCTACGCGCCGCGCCAGGTGCTCGACCCCGACGAGCCCGTGACGATCGGAGCGATGGTCGGCCCGGAGGCGTTCACGGAGGTTCGCTACCTCGCCCACGCGAAGCAGATGCAAGCGCTCGACCTCGTGCCGGAGCTCGCCGCGGAGTACGCGGCGTCCTTCGGCCGCCCCTCGGGGGGCCTGCTGCGCCGTTACCGCACCGAGGGCGCGGAGACGATCCTCGTCGCGCTCGGCTCGGTGCTCGGCACGATCGAGGACGTCGTCGACGAGCTGCGCGACCAGGGAACCCGCATCGGCGCGCTCGGGGTCACGTGCTTCCGCCCCTTCCCGCTCGACGAGATCCGCGCGGCGCTCGCCGGCGCGACGCGGGTCGTCGTCGTCGAGCGGGCCTTCGCCGTCGGGATCGGCGGCATCGTCGGGCAGAACGTCCGGCTCGCGCTGGCCGGGCTGCCGCCGGTGGTCTACGACGTGGTCGCCGGGCTCGGCGGCCGTCCGGTCACGCGCCGCTCGCTCACCGGGCTGGTGGAGGACGTCCATCTCGGCCGGATCGAGCCGAACCGCCTCCACTTTCTCGACCTGGACTGGAAGCTCGTGGAGCGCGAGCTCCAGCGGCTCCAGGAGTCGCGGCGCTCCGGGCCGCACGCGGAGAACATCCTGCGGGACGTCGGGGTTGTCGCGGGGGGGTCACACGGATGACCGCTCGCCCGGTCAAGTTCTTCCAGGTCGGCAGCTTCGCCGTCGGCAACCGCCTCCTCGACGAGGAGGCGCGGTCGGTGCAGTCCGACCGCGAGCGCTCGAACACGCTCACGAAGGGCCACCGCGCCTGCCAGGGCTGCGGCGAGGCCCTCGGCGCGCGGTACGTGCTCGACGCGGCGATGCGCGCGACCGAGGGCCGGCTGATCGCGGCCAACGCGACGGGGTGCCTCGAGGTCTTCTCGACCCCGTACCCGGAAAGCTCCTGGCAGCTACCCTGGCTGCACTCGCTGTTCGGCAACGCGCCGGCCGTCGCGTCGGGGATCGCCGCCGCGCTCAAGGCGAAGGGACGCACCGACATTAGGGTCATCGGCCAGGGCGGCGACGGCGGCACCCTCGACATCGGCTTCGGGTGCCTCTCGGGGATGTTCGAGCGTGGCGACGACGTGCTGTACGTCTGTTACGACAACGAGGCGTACATGAACACCGGCGTGCAGCGCTCGGGCGCGACACCGCCCGCCGCGCGTACCGCGACGACCAAGCCGGTCGGCGCCGAGCCCGGGAACGCCTTCGGCCAGGGGAAGAACGCGCCGCTCATCGCCATGGCCCACGAGATTCCGTACGTCGCCACCGCCACGGTCGCCGAGCTGCACGACCTCGAGGCGAAGGTCGAGCGCGCGATGGAGCTCCACGGCGCGCGCTACCTGCACGTCTTCGTCCCCTGCCCCCTTGGCTGGGGCTCCGCGTCGAAGGACACGATCCGCCTCGCGCGCCTCGCGAAGGAGACGGGCCTCTTCCCCGTGTTCGAGGCGGAGCACGGCGAGGTCGTCTCGGTCTCGAGGATCAGGCGCCAGGCTCCGGTCGAGGAGTACCTGCGCCTCCAGCGCCGCTTCGCCCACCTGTTCGGCGAACCGCCCAGGACCGACGTGATCGAGCGGCTGCAGGCGATCGCCGACCGAAACATCCGGCGCTTCGGGCTGCTCGAGGAGGTGCCGGCCGCATGAAGAAGCCGTTCGCCATCACGCTCGACGTCGGCTCGAGCCTCGCCAACAAGACCGGCAGCTGGCGCACCGAGCGTCCCGTGTACCGCGACCTCCTCCCACCCTGCAACGACGCCTGCCCCGCCGGCGAGAACATCCAGGCCTGGCTCTACGAGGCCGAGGAGGGCGGCGACGGGTACGAGCGGGCGTGGCGCAAGCTGATGGAGGACAACCCGTTCCCGGCGATCATGGGGCGCGTCTGCTACCACCCCTGCGAGACGGCCTGCAACCGGGCGCAGCTCGACTCGGCGGTCGGGATCAACGCCGTCGAGCGCTTCCTCGGCGACGAGGCGATCGCCCAGGGCTGGAAGGTGACGGCAGAGGCGGCCGCCTCCGGCAAGCGGGTGCTCGTCGTCGGCGCCGGCCCGTCCGGGCTCTCGGCCGCGTACCACCTGGCCCGCCTCGGCCACGACGTCACGGTGCGGGATGCCGAGGAGCACGCGGGCGGGATGATGCGCTACGGCATTCCCCGCTATCGCCTGCCGCGCGAGGTCCTCGACGCGGAGGTCGCCCGGATCGTCTCGCTCGGCGTGACGCTCGAGCTCGGCGTCAAGGTGACCGACGTCCTCGGCGCGGTGCACGACGAAGGATTCGATGCCGTCTTCCTCGCGGTCGGCGCGCACATCGGAAAGCGCGCGTACGTCCCGGCGGGGGAGGCGGCGCGGATCCTCGACGCCGTCACCGTCCTCCACTCGATGGAGGGCGAGGACAAGCCGTTGCTCGGCCGCCGCGTCGCGGTGTACGGCGGCGGCAACACGGCGATGGACGTCGCGCGCACTGCGCGGCGACTCGGCGCGACCGAGGCCGTCGTCGTCTACCGCCGCACCCGCGACCGGATGCCCGCGCACGACTTCGAGGTCGAGGAGGCCGAGGAGGAGGGCGTGCGGATGAAGTGGCTCTCGACTGTCAAGCGGGCCGAAGCCGGAGTGCTCACGATCGAGCGGATGGAGCTCGACGAGACGGGATTCCCGCAGCCCACGGGCGAACTCGAGGAGCTCGAGGCCGACGCGCTCGTGCTCGCGCTCGGCCAGGAGTCCGATCTCGCGCTACTCGACGGCGTTCCGGGGATCGAGGTCGACGACGGCGTGGTGCAGGTCGGCCCGAACCTCATGACGGGCCACCCGGGGATCTTCGCCGGCGGCGACATGGTTCCGGCCGAGCGGACGGTGACCGTCGCCGTCGGCCATGGGAAGAAGGCGACGCGGCACATCGACGCCTGGCTCCGAGCCGGCGCCTACGAGGCCGCACCCAAGCACGGGATCGCCGGGCTCGAGACGCTCAACACCTGGTACTACTCGGACGCGCCGCGCGCGGTGCAGCCGACGCTCGAGCTCGCCCGGAGGAGCTCGACGTTCGAGGAGGTCGTGGGCGGGCTCGACGAGACGACCGCGCTCTTCGAGGCGCGTCGGTGCCTCTCGTGCGGCAACTGCTTCGACTGCGACAACTGCTTCGGCGTCTGCCCGGACAACTCGGTGATCAAGCTCGAAGGCCGGGACCGTGAGGCGGCGGGCCGCGGGTACGCGTTCGACTACGACTTCTGCAAGGGTTGCGGGATCTGCGTCGCCGAGTGCCCCTGCGGGGCGATCGAGATGGTGCCCGAGACGATCTGAGCACGGGCGCAGGCGTGCGGTATCTCCTGGGCGCTGGTGTCCGACTTCAAGTCGGACACCGCCGGGGGTCGCCTACGATAGAAAGGCCCGATGTCCGGCGAACACGCCGTCGCGGTCGACCGTCTCCATGTCGTGCGGGGCGGCCGCGACGCGCTCGACCGGATCACGCTCGCCGTCCGCGCCGGGGCCGTCACCGGGCTGCTCGGCCCGAGCGGCAGCGGCAAGTCGACGCTCATGCGGGCGATCGTCGGCACGCAGGTCGTTGCATCGGGCTCGGTGACGGTGCTCGGCGAGCCGGCGGGCTCGGCGGGCCTGCGGCGGCGGGTCGCGTACACGACTCAGAGCCCCGCCGTCTACGGCGATCTGACCGTGCGCGAGAACGTCCGCTACTTCGCGCGTCTCGTCGGCGCCCCGGGGAACGAGGCCGACGAGGCGATCGAGCTCGTCGGGCTCGGCGACGACGCCTCGAGCGTCGTCGGCCGGCTCTCGGGCGGCCAGCGGTCGCGCGTGTCGCTCGCGACGGCGCTCGTCGGACGGCCGGAGGTGCTCGTGCTCGACGAGCCCACGGTTGGGCTCGACCCGCTGCTGCGGCGCGACCTCTGGCAGACATTCGGCCGGCTCGCGGCCGACGGAGCGACGCTGCTCGTCTCGAGCCACGTGATGGACGAGGCGGAGCGCTGCGACGAGCTCCTGCTCCTCCGCGAGGGACGGCTCCTCTCGCGCGGCACCCCCACCGAGATCCGGGCGCGGACCGGCGCGGAAGGCATGGACGAGGCGTTCCTGCGGCTCGTCACCCCGGGCATCGGCGCATGACCGCGCTCGCCGCGACAAGCGCGCGGGTGCTCCTCCAGCTCCGTCGCGACCCGCGCACGGTCGCCCTGCTCCTCCTCGTGCCGTGCGTGCTCGTGTCCCTGCTCGACTGGCTCTTCGTCGACTCGCCCGGCGTCTTCGACCGCATCGGCGCACCGCTCCTCGGGCTCTTCCCCTTCATCGCGATGTTCGTCGTCACGTCGATCACGATGCTGCGCGAGCGGACGACCGGCACGCTCGAGCGTCTGATGACCCTGCCGCTCTCCAAGCTCGACCTGCTGGGCGGGTACGGGGTCGCCTTCGCGCTCGCCGCTGCCGTGCAGGCGGTGCTCGTCTCGACCGTCGCGTTCCTCCTCCTCGGGCTCGACGTCGCCGGTTCGCCGTGGCTGATCGTCGCCCTCGCGATCCTCAACGCGGTGCTCGGAAGCGCGCTCGGCCTCTTCGCGAGCGCATTCGCCCGCACCGAGTTCCAGGCGGTGCAGTTCATGCCGGCGTTCGTGCTGCCGCAGCTCCTCCTCTGCGGCCTGTTCGTCCCGACCGACCAGATGGCGAGGCCGCTCGAGCTCCTGTCGTACGCGCTGCCGCTGACCTACGCGTACGACGCGCTCGAGCGTGTCGGCGTCGAAGGCTCGTACGACTGGCGCCTCGCACTCGACATCGCCGTGCTGGTCGGGTGCACCGTGCTCGCGCTGGTTCTCGGCGCGGCAACGCTTCGCAGGCGCACACCGTAGGCATCCGCGGCGTGCCCGTCGCCGCGGCGGGACTCGACGACGAGCGCGCTGCCGGTCGCGACGACGAGCGTCACGGCGATCGACGCGACGCCGAGGAGGATCAGCTTCCGCGAGGATGCAGGCACGTTGGGGGGACCGCCGTCGTGGCCGGCATGCGAGTGCACGACGGCGTGACCCTGCCCGCGCCTGATCAGCGCCCGGTTGAGCGGAAAGGCGGCGACGAAAGCGACCACCAGCGAGAACGCTAGGGCACCCCAGAAGAGCGGGTCGGCCAGGCCGGCGTCCAGCGCGCCGGGCACGGCGAGCATGACGCCGTTGTCGACGATCTCCATCACCGCGATCGAGAACGAGTCGGACGCGAATGCAAGCGGCATCGCGACCGACAACGCAATGCCGGCGCGAAGGAGGGGAAGCATCGTCAGCGAGTAGCCGAAGACGAACGCGAGAAGGACGGAAAGCGCGATCGTCGCCGGGTTGCCGAGGCCGACCGCGGTGCCGATCACCATCCCGAGCACTTCGCCGATCGCGCAACCGGTGAGGCAATGGAGCGTGGCGAGCGCTGCCACGCGATCGAGCGAGCCGCCGTGCCGATCCCCGTGCGCGTCGTTCACAGCAGTACCCTACCAGGGTATATAGGGGACGATTCGCCGGGGCGGTGAGGCGGCGGCGCTCACGGTCTCGGCCCGGCGGCTCTCAGAAGCGGCCTGCTGTTCCAGGGGAAGCTCGAGATCAGGGCGAAAAGAGCGCTGCGGAAGCCCACCCTCGTGCTCGCCGCCCGCGGTTGGTCGGACGCGAACACCGTCAACTGCATCGAGCCCCAGCCGATCTCGAGCCGGAGCGACAACGGCCGCGTCGCGATCGAATACGCGCCGCTCGCCGTGGGGACCTTCTCCGTGCTTGCGATCGCGACCTCATGGCTCAGCCACCGCTTCAGATCGCTGCGGAAGGTGCTCGAGGCATCACCCCTCGTCGTGGTCGAGCACGGCGCGACGGTCGACCACAACATGCGCGCGGAGCGCCTGACGCTCGAGGAGATCGCGAGCGCGGCTCGGCTCCAGCAGATCGGCTCCCTCGACGACGTCGAGTGGGCGATCGTCGAAGGCAACGGTCAGATCAGCTTCATCCCGCGCCGCTCCGAGGCCTGAGCCGGCCCGGCCTGCTGCGAGGCGTCCCCGGCGATGCCGCTCGATGGTCGTGTTTCCGTCGGCGATCGTGGGGGTACGGGCGGATCAACGCGAAAACGAGGGAAACGGAGGCTGACATGCCGCCACGTGGAGTGAAGAAGGGAACGAAGAGAGCCCGACAGTACGAGCACATCAAGCACTCCGTGAAGCGCCAGGGCAAGTCCGAGGACACCGCGGAGGAGATCGCGGCGCGGACGGTCAACAAGGAGCGCGCGCGCCACGGCGAGGCACGGGAGTCCTCTCGGCTCTCGCGCGAGGACATCTCGTCCGGACGACGTGGCGGGATCCGCTCCCACCGCAGAAGCCCGCGCGGCCGGACGAAGGAGCAGCTGTACGCGGAGGCGAAGCGGCGCGGCATCGAAGGGCGCTCGAAGATGACCAAGGCCGAGCTCACGCGCGCGCTCGGCGGGCGGGGCTGACGGGCAGCCCGCCGCCCAGGGCGCCTCGAGGCCTCCGCTCCCGCCCCGCCGGATCGAGCGACCGGCGCGCGCTAGGTTTGGCCCGACTCCGTGCCGGGTAGTGAAGAGCAGGCGGGAATGGACGACGGACAGACGATGAGCGAGTTGGATACGACCGACTTCGGGGTCGAGCGCGTCGACGCCGGCTCGTCGATCCCCGTGCTCGCCGTCCACGGACAGGCCGACCTCCACACGGCCCCTGCGTTGCGCGACGCGCTCACGGAGGCGATCGACGACGGAGCGCCGGGCGTGATCGTGGATCTTTCCGACGCGACGTTCGTCGACTCCATGACGCTCGGCGTCCTGCTCGGCGCCGTGAAACGACTGCGTCCGAGCGGCGGCCAGCTCGCAATCGTTTGCCGCTCGCCCCACATTCGCCGCGTCTTCGAGATCACGCTCCTCGATCACGTGTTCGCTCTGCACGAGACGCTCGACTCGGCGCTCGCGGCGGCCGGGGACTGACGCGAGGCCGTGACGGCCGTGGCGGACGGCCGCGAAGCGGCCCGCACAACTGTCGAGATCCCCGCGAGGCGGGGCTACTCGGACGTGGCGGTCCTCGTGATCGGCGGCGTCGCCGCGCGCTTCGAGCTTCCGGTCGACCGGGTCGACGACCTGTTACTCGCGGTCGACAGCCTCCTCATGCAGGACGTGTTGGACGAGACGGTCCGGATCGAGACGGATGCGAGCCCGACGGCTCTCGTTGTTCGGGTCGGACCGTTCCCGCCCGGCCGGCTCGACGACGGAGGGCTGCGCCGCGTGCTTTCGCGTCTCGTCGACACGGTCGCAGAGAGCTCGGCCGACCCGAAGAACCGTGTATCGATCGAGCTCGGCGTCGTCCCTTCCGGCCGCGACGGATCGTGAGCGTGCCGCATGACGTCGACTTCGTCGCGCTGATCGAGGCGTACCGGGCCGGCGACGAGAAGGCTCGTGACGCGCTCGTCGAGCGGTACATGCCGCTCGTCCGCAGCCTCGCCGGGCGCTACTCCGGCCGTGGGGAGCCGCACGAGGACCTCGTCCAGGTCGGCGCCATCGGGCTGCTCCTCTCGATCGAGCGCTTCGACACGTCACGGGACGTCCAGTTCACGACCTACGCGGTGCCCACGATCGTCGGCGAGATCCAGCGCCACTTCCGCGACCGGTCCTGGGCGCTCCATGTTCCTCGTCGGATGAAGGAGCTGAGCACGAAGCTGAACCGCGTGATCGAGGCCGAGACGGCCCAGCGCGGGCGTGCGCCGACGGTCTCGGAGCTCGCCAAGATCACGGGCGCGGAAGAGGACGAGGTGATCGAGGCTCTGCAGACGTGGGAGGCCTACTCGACCCTGTCGCTCTCCCAACCTCTCGGCAACGAGGGTCGAGAGGAGACGATGCAGGACGTGATTGGCGCCGACGACGACGGCTTCGCCGAAGTCGAGGACAGCGTCGTCGTCGAGGCAGGCCTCGAGGCGCTGGACGAGCGCGAGCGCCTCATCGTCGAGCTCCGATTCTTCGAAGGGCTGACCCAGTCCGAGATCGCTGCGCGGGTGGGCATCTCGCAGATGCATGTCTCCCGCCTGTTGCGCAAGGCTCTCCACGTGATGCATGGTCGACTGGAGGACTCGATGCGGGGCAACCTCACATGAGCGTGGACGTGGTGACGCTCACCCTCCCGGCCCGGACCGAGTACCTGATCCTTGCGCGGCTCGCGCTCGCGGGGATCGCCCGCCAGGTCGAGCTCGATCAGGCGACGCTCGCCGACCTGAAGCTCGCCGTGACCGAGGCGTGCGGCAACGCCATCCGCCACGCCCAGCCCGTCGGGGAGGGCGTCGTCCGCGTCCGCTACGCCGTCGAGGACGACGCGATCGAGATCCGTGTCGACGACGACGGGCCCGGCATGCCGACCCCCGTTCCGGGCGGCCTCCCGCCTGTCGAGCTGTCCGAGAGCGGTATGGGGCTCGCCATCATCGACGCTCTCGTCGACGAGGTCGAGATCGGCCCGGGCGCGGACGGTCGTGGCACCACGGTCCGGATGCGTCGCCGCCTCTCTGACACCTCGGCTTCAAGCCGCTAGCTCCGGCTCTCCGGCCCGACCCGCGCAACAGCGAGCGGGACGCAGGCGAGGAGGAGGGTGGCCTGCGTGCGTCTCGCTCGCTGCTCGCGCGGGGGATGGGCGGGACGTGCGATGGCATCCCTACCCGGCGCGGCGAGAAACGAAACCTCCTGCTGCGCTGCTCCCTACGAGCGTCACGTCTCGAGCGCGGCGGCCCGGGTGGGGTACGTGGTGAGGATCGTGTCCAGCCCGGTGATCGCGAAGATCCGCTCGGCGTTTCCGCGCGGCAGCACGACATCGAGATCGCCACCCGCCTCCCTCGAGCGTCGGAGCAGGCCGACGATGCACCCGAGCGCGGTCGAGTCCAGGAAGGAGACCTGGCCGAGGTCGAGGAGCACCCGGCCGCCGTTCGTGCTCGCGAGCGCGCTCGCGAACAGCTCACGCAACCGCGGCGCGTCGTGTGCGTCGAGCTCGCCGCTGAGCGTGACGACGCAGCGGCCGTCCAGCACCTCGAAGTGGTCGCTCATCGCGGCCCATCATGCCCGGAGGCGCCCGTCGCGCGCCTCCGGGAGCAGCGGCTCGACGTCGAATCAGCGTTCGACAACCCTGTCGCCTTCGCGGATCACGGTCTCGCGGGTGGCTGCACCGAAACCGCCCCAGCTCGACCAGAAGACCAGCGAGATGAGGGCCCCTGCTGCGCCAACCACCATCAGAATCACGCCGACCGTGTTCAGGTCGATACCCGACACCTCGGCCGTCACGGCCCAGGTCAGGATCGCGCCGACCGCAATCAACACGAGGCTTACGCCGATACCCATCGTTTTCTCACCCCTTGTTTCTGTTGCTTCGTTGGCACGGACTGTTCGTTCGTGCTTCTGCCGTGTACCCGTCCATTGCTCGCCGGAAACGTGCGATTTGCGGCCAGGAAAGGAGAGAGCGTCGTCGCGCCACCGGCGAGGGCCCTCGTCAATGACGAGGGGGTCGGGCTTCCGACCCCCTCGGCGGCTCGCACGATTTCTCGGTCGAGCCGCACTCCCCACGTCGGGCTCATTCCCCCGGTCGTCACCTCACAAACGTTTTCCGCTCCCGAACACGTGGTATCCGCATCGAGGAATGCAACGCGCGCAGCGAGATACCCGGGGTGACGAGCGTCCGCTCCTGCTGTTCTTCTCGAACCGGCGGTCGGGCCCTGCGCGGCGCATGTCGAGCCTCGTCGCGTGGTTCGGCGTGACGCAGAAGAAGCGGCTGCGGGTGGTCGAGGTGGACGCCGAGGACCACGCGGAGCTCGCGAGCGCGCTCGAGGTCACCATCGTGCCGACGCTCGTCCTGCTCCAGGGCCGACGCGTCCTCGACCGCTGCGAGGGACGCGTGACGGGCAAGGAGATCACGCGGATGATCTCGCGCCATACCGACTCTCATCCACGTCCCCCCGGGGAGGCGGGGCGCGCGGCGTGACGCCGCACGCCCCGATCGATTCCCTACAAGAGGATGATCAACAGGATGATGATGAGGATGACGACGAGCGTTCCTACGCCGATGTACATGCTCGAGCACTCCTTTCTCAGACGAGCCACCAGACGACCAGCACGGCGCCGGCGACGAGCGCGACCACCGACCAGACGACGAGCGCGGTGCCGCCCACGAGCAGGAAGGGTGTTTCCGCCCGGCGACCCCGTGCAACGACCGGCTCGAACGCGGATTCTGTCCCGCCCGCGTGCTGTTCGCTCGCCTCGGGCTTGGAGGTTGCCTGATCGGACATGCTCCAAGCCTTACCCGGAGCCCCGCGCCGGCAAACCGCAGCGGCGGATTGACAGACACGCGAAACGGGTAACCGTCGTCTGTGACGTCGACGGCGCGAGAGCGGTCCGCCCGCGTGCCCCGGACCGGCGCGAGGCTGACGCTGTTCGACGGAGAGGACGTCGAGCACATTGACCTCGACGAGCTCGACGAGGTGGCCGCGCGTCTAGGAGGGTCGAGGTTCCTGTGGATCGACACGGACCAGATGTCCAGCGATCTCACCGATCGCCTTGCCTCCGCCCTCGAGCTCGGGGACAGCGCGCCGTCCGAGTTCGCGGCGAGATCCTCACGGGGCCTCCGCCAGTGCGACCGCTTTGCCGTGCTCACCGTCTGGGCGCCTGAGGACGACGACGAGGCCACCGAGGTAACGTGCGTCGTCGGCGATGAATGGATCCTTACCGCGCACGAACGGCCGGTCGCAGCATTTGAAGACGTCGCCGAGCTCGCTCGCGGCTCGGGGCCGACCGGTGAGCTGACCGGGCCGTCGTTCCTCGCCACGCTGGTTGCGTGGGTGCTCAACGCATACGTAGCGGGCTTCGAGGGCCTGGAGGACGAGCTTCAGACGCTCGACGAGCGCGCGATGCGCGGGCGGGGATCGACCGACTCGCACATCGAGACGCTCGTCGACCTCCGGCGCCGTGGGGCGCGCCTGCGACGCTCGCTCGGGGCGCACCGTCCCGCGCTGCTCGCCCTGACGCAACCCGAGCTCGAAGCGCTCGGCGACGAGTCGATCGCCAAGCGCTTCCGCAGCCTGCTCGACGACTACGAGACGACGCTACAGGTCGCTCGCGACGCGCGAACGAGCGTTGTGAGCTCGTTCGACGTCGTCATCGCGCGGACGGCGCAGCGCACCAACGACATCATGAAGGTGCTGACGCTCGCTTCCGTTGCCCTGCTGCCCGGCACGCTTGTCGCCGGCGTGATGGGGATGAACTTCAAGGTCGGGCTCTTCGCGCATCCGGAGCTCTTCTGGGGCGTCCTCGCGCTAATTCTCGCGATCGCCGCGACCACGCTCGTCGTCGCGCGGCTACGCCGCTGGATCTGACGGAGCTCTTTCCGGTCGCCCGTGACCCTCGACCACGGTGAGGGCTGCCTCCAGGCTCGAGACGAGCAGCTCCGACTTGAATCCCGCGACCCGGAACGTCCAGTCCGCCGCCGTTTCGGGGGGAGAGACGATGACAAGGGTACGGCGGCCGGCGACCAGGTGCCGGTGACCACGGTCGATGGCCCTGATCCCCGAGCTGTCGAGGTACGCGACGCGCGTCAGATCGAGCACGACGGACGCCGATCGCGTCGCCTCGACCGCGGCCTGGACGGCGTCGGCGTTCGTCAGATCGACTTCGCCGCCGACCCGGATGACGTCGATGCCCTCCCGGTCGTCACGCGTGATCTCGGCGATGCCCTGTTCGTCGCCCGTCACGCCGATGCGGTTTCCCGGGTCGCCTGCCTCATGCGAACCACGGTAGCCGCATCGTCGCGCTCGATCGCCACCTCGTCCACGATCGCGCGCATGATCGCAAGCCCGCGGCCGCGTTCGGTGTCGTGCCGTGGCTCGCGCCAGGCTCCCTCGTCGCGCACCGTGATCTCGAGCCGGTCGCCCGCGAGGCACGCCATGACGGTCACGATTCCGGCGCCGTCGCAGCCATACGCGTGCTCGACAGCGTTCGCGGCCGCTTCGGAGACCGCGAGAACCACTCCTCGTCCGAGCTCCTCCCCGACGCCGTTCTCCGCCAGCCAGCCGCGAAGGTGCTCCCGGAGGTCCGCGAGCTCGGCCGGCGCGGCACGGAACGAACGACTGAACATGGTTGAAGCAGGGATGCGATGAATCGTCAGAACGCAAACATCGTCGTCCTGGGCCCGTGCGTCGATCAGCGCGTCACAGATGTCGTCCGCACGCGCCCGATCACCCAGCGCGCTCAGCCGCGCGACGTCGGCCAGGCGCTCGAGCCCGGCGTCGATGCTCTCCGTTCGGCGCTCGACCAGGCCGTCCGTGTAGAGGACGAGCGTCTCGCCGTCGGCGAGATGCTCCGACGCGTCGCCGCGCCGGTCGCCGAGCATCGACCCGAGCGGCGCGGAGCGTCCGTCCCACAGGTACCGCGTCCGGCCGTCGGGAGAGATCACGAGCGGCGGGGGATGACCGGCGCACGCGTACCGGAGGTCGCCGGTGTCGCAGTCGAGCTCGACGAACGCGAGCGTCGCTGTCGCCGCCGACGGCACGTTCTCGACGAATGCGTCGAGTCGGTCGAGCAGCTCGGACGGTGTGGACGTCTGCGCGAGCGCGCTCACCGCTCCTCGCAGCTGGCCCATCGCCACGGCGGCCTCGAGCCCGTGCCCGACGACGTCGCCGACGACGAAAGCCACCGATCCGGAGAGCAGGGAGAACGCGTCGTACCAGTCGCCGCCGATCTCGAGCGCAGCCGTGCCGGCCCTGTAGGCGGGCGTGACGACCACCTTTTCGAAGTCGGGCAGCGCGCCGCCGAGCAGGCCTAGCTGCAAGGTGTGGGACACGCCCCGTTCGCGCTCGTAGAGGAGCGCGTTGTCGAGCGCGAGGGCGGCCCGGCCCGCGATCTCACGCGCGAGCGTCGGCGTGATCACGGGCTTCCAGTCGGCGCCCGCCGCGCTGCGGAGGGTCAGGGCGCCGAGGCTGTGCCCGCGCGCTCGGAGCGGGAGTACCAGGAGCGAGGGCGGCACACCGGGGCTCGGTGCGCGCCCGCTCGACACCGCGCGCTCCACCCACTCGTTCCAGCGCCCGTCGTCGACGAGCTGCGGCGGCCGCGAGCCGCCGCTTGCGAGCTCCTCGACCGCGCCCTTCTCGTCCACGAGGTGGACGGCGGCGAACGTCGCACGTCCCTCGATCAGCTCCTCGACAACGCGCCGCGCTCGTCCGCTCACCGTCGTCTCGCGCTCGAGCGACTCACCGAAGAGCGCAAGGAAGGAGTTGTCGGCGGCGACACGCTCGGCCTCCGTCTGGAGTTGCGCCCGCTCCAGCGCGACTCCGGTCTGCTCCGCGATGCCGAGGACCAGGGGCCGGCGCTCTGCCGAGATCCAGCGTTGGCGCCTCGATGCCGCGAAGATCGCACCGATGACCTCTCCTCTGGCCGTCCGGAGCGGTAACGCGACGAGTGACTCGGCGCCGAGCCTCTTCCGCTCCTCCGCGAGCGCGGGATAGCGGGCGTCGTACTCCTCTCCCGAGCCGAAAGCGACGAGGGTGCGCTCTTTCATCGCGTCGGAGACGAGCCCCGAGCGCTCGAGCGGGTAGAGGCCGAACCGGTCGCTCGTCTCCTCCGGGACGGCGGACGCTGCCAGAACCTCGAGGCTCGACTCCTCGCCGAGCGACCACACGAACACCGCGTCCGCCCCAAAGGCCTCGATCTCCGCCACGGTGGCCGCAGCAACCTCCGCGTCGGTGGTGGCCGCGGCGAGCCGCGCAGCGTGGCGTTCCATCAGCTCGGCCTGAAGCCGTGCGTCCCGCTCGCCCTCGAGGAGAGCGGCCCGCTCCAGCGAGCCCGTGAGCTCCTCGGCGATCTCGTCGAGCATTCGACGCTCGTCGTACGTGAGCTGCCGGTCCTCGTGGAACGCCACTCCGACGGCTCCCGTGGCGCGGGGGAACGGCACGACCACCATCGACGCCACCCCGGACAACAGTTGCTCGATCTCGGGTGGATATTCCTCCTGGATCCGTGCCCGTCCGTGGATCTCGATCAGGCGGCGGTCTCGCATCGCGTCGGCCGTCGGCGTCGAGGTCTCGCGCGGCACGGGCCTCCAGCGCCAGGCGGCCCGGTCGAGCCCGGCCGGAACCTTGAGCGTGCGAACGTCGTCCCCGGCAGCGACGCCGACGGTCGCGAGATCGGCGTCGAACGCCTCGAGGAGGTACGGGATGCTCGCCTCCGCCACCTCGGTCGGCAACGCGGCGCCCGACAGGCTCGCCGCGAGGCGCTGCATGATGTCGGCCCGACGTCGCGCCTCGTCCTCGACGGAGCGAAGCCGCGCCAGCTGCAACGCGACCCCGCACTGCTCCGCGACGCCCACGACGACGGGCTGCATGCCCGGGATGAGCCAGCCCGCCTTCCGTGACCCGGCCACGAGCGCACCCACCGTCTCGCGTCGCGCGCCAAGGAGCGGGATGCCGAGTAGCGACAGGCCTGCGGCAACGTTCGGCTCGCCTTCCACTCCGGCTGAAGGAAGCTCGACGGCCTTCCCCGTCCACATCGCCGTGGCTGCGGCTGCGTCCGCCTCGACGAGGTCGGCCGTGGAGCCGCTCTCGGCGAGCCGCTCCTCGTCCTCGCCCAGCCGGATGTAGACGGCAGCGAGGTCGACGCCCCCGGCCGCGAGGTCGGCGACGGCCGAGGCTGCCACGTCGGACGCGGTCGCCGCGACGACGAAGTGCGCGGCCGTGCGCTCGAGCAGCTCGGACCGCTCGCGTGCTGCGCGCTCGGCGTCGCGGGCGCGGACGAGCCGGCGCTCCGACGCTGTCCGAGCCCACGTGAACGCCGCGAGCATCAGGGCCAGCAGCGCACCGCCGATCAGGACGGCGAGAGACGACGAGCGGGACACAGCCTCACCCCGGGCGACCACGAGCCACCGACGGCCGCCCAGCGCGATCGCGCGCATCGCCCCGTCCGACGGAGGGTCCCTGGTCGCATACAGCTGGGTGTCGCCCATCGTCACGCGGGCGCGCACGTCGGCCGGCAGGTGGGAGAGCGCGTTCGCGACCCTCCCGCGGCTGAACCACGCGCTCACGTACGCGACGGGCGCGCCACCGCTTTCGGTCGGTGCGAAGACGGGCCGGAGGGCCTGGAACCCGCGTCCGCCGAGCACGAACGGAATGTCCCCCGTGAGCACGGTCCGCCGCGTCGTCTTCGCGTGCTCGAGTGCGCTCTGCCGGAAGGGCTCGCTCGTCAGATCGAACCCGATCAGGGAGGTGAGCTCACCGACCTCTGGCCAGACGGCGACGATCGGGACATAGGAGGTGCGGTTGGCCGCTCGGCGCAGCACTCCGGGTCGAGCGGGCTCGGTGATCCGACGGCCCGTTGCCGCCTCGAAATGCTGTCGCGCGCCGTTCGGGACGATCGTCGCCAGCGCCAGCCCGTCGGTCGCTCCGATCGACCCGACGGCTCGCGCGTAGGCGCTGAAGCTCGCCCGGTCGACCTCGCCGTTCGCCCCGACGAGACCGGCCGCGGCGCGAAGGCTCGTCAACGTCCTGCCCACGCTGTTCTGGAGCGCTTCGTTCACGGCCTGCGCCGCGCGGTCGTCGTGATCGCGCTCCCGATCGTCGGCGCGAGCCCACAGAAGCCAGGCGACCGTCACCGCGGCGACCGCGACGAGGACGGCGAGCAACCCGCCGGCGAGAACCGGCGCCGCGACGCGAGGCTTCACCAGGGGAGGGATAGCACGCCGCGGCGCGAGCGTCGATCCGCCTCGGAGCCCGGGTTCCGCCAGCGCGCCCGACGCGGGAGACAAGGGCCGGCCTCCATGACGGCGACAGACCCTCGGGGGGCGCAGCCTCCCGCCGGGCCAGACCGCGCAGGAGCGGCTCTAGTCGGCTGGGGCTGCGGAGCCGTCAGCGTGTCCCGTCACGGGGGTCGTCGCATCCGTAGTCCCCCGCAACGATGCGGCGGTAGGGCGCGGACGCCCCGCAGCCGGCCGGGGGCTACGGTCATTCCGTCGCGGCGCGCCGTGCCACGCCGCCCGACCCGTATGCAGCGACACCGAGGAGCAGCCATGATCGATCCGTCCCGCACCGTCGCCGTGCTCGTGCTCGAGCAGCCCTCACGCGCACGCGTGTTCGAAGAGCTCGGCGTCGACTACTGCTGCGGCGGCAAGCAGAGCCTCGCCTCCGCATGTGACGCGCGCGGCCTGGACGTGGGCGACGCCGTCGCGGCACTCGAGTGGCCGGCCGCCGTCTCCTCATCCGAGCGAGACTGGACGCAGATCCCGCTCCCCGAGCTGTGCGACCACATCGTCGCGATGCACCACGACCGCCTGCGCGAGGAGCTCCCCCGTCTCGACGGCATGCTCGAGAAGGTCGTGCGGGCGCACGGCGACGAGCGCCCCGAGCTTGCCGAACTGCACCAGACGTTCGTTGCTCTCCGCTCGGAGCTCGAGGAGCACATGACCGTCGAGGAGGAGGAGCTCTTCCCGCTTGTTCGCGTCGGCGGACCGTACGACGCCGACAACGTCGCAGAGCTCGAGCACGATCACGAAGAGGCCGGGGTGGCGCTCGCGAAGCTGCGGGAGCTGTCGGCTGGATACGACCTCGATCGCGCGCTCTGCAACACGCACCGCGCGACGCTCGACGGCCTCCGCGAGCTCGAGCTCGATCTCCACCAGCACATCCACGAGGAGAACAACGTGCTCTTCCCACGCGCGCTCGCCGCTGCGTGAGCTCGCGCGCCGAGGTCGATCAGCTCACGCCGGTCGCGCTCGCGGCAGCGTGAGCCGCGGCGTCCGGGTCGGCAGGCCGGCGCCGGCCGTCCTCGTCGCCCTCTACTTCTCCGCCGCGCGGTGCACACGGGCCGGCCGGCGCTGCGGCCGCCGCTCGACGCGGCGGCCGCCTGAGCCGGTCTCACATCGACGCCGAGGGGTCGTTCTGCCAGAGGCCGAACTCGTTTCCCGAAGGATCGGTGCAGTGCGCGAACCAGCCCATCGAGGGCACCGGCATCCTGTCGCCGGCCTCGCCGCCGAGCTCGCGCACCTTCCCGGCTCCCGTCTCGATGTCGTCGACGTCGAAGTACACGCGCATCCCCCGCGCCGACGCGTCCTCGTAGATCGCCCCGCCGCTCTCCTCGGAGAAGCGGGTCATCAGGTACGGGGACGGGGCTCCTCGAACGCCTGGAGCTCCCACCCGAAGAGACCGCTCCAGAACGCGCTCGCCTTTGCGGCGTCCGCCGCCGGGATCTCGACGTGAACGGGCTTTCCAGCCATGCCGTGCTCCTCTCGTCTCCGGGGAGGCGGTCGCCTCCTCTCTCGGTCAGACGAACGGTCGAGCGCGGGATCGACACGTGCTCTGATTCGCTGACCCGATGGTGATCGAGATTGCTACGCCGCACGGCCCCGCGCACGCCCACCTCGACCTTGCTCCGGTCGGGAGCGCGCGCGGCGCGCTCGTCCTGGGGCACGGCGCGGGTGGCGGCGTCTCCGCCCGCGACCTCGCGACCGCCGCCGCCGTCGCGCAAGCGCTGGACCTCTCGGTTGCGCTCGTCGAGCAGCCCTACTGCGTCGCGGGCCGGCGCTCCCCCGCGCCAGCACACCAGCTCGATGCGGCGTGGATCGCCGTCGTCGAGCGCCTCCGCGACGACGAGCTCGCCGACGGGCCGCTCGTCGTCGGCGGACGCTCCTCCGGCGCCCGCGTCGCGTGCCGCACCGCCGCCGAGACGGGGGCCGACGCGGTGCTCTGCCTCGCGTTCCCGCTCCGGCCACCCGCGCGCCAGGGCCGTGCTGCGGGTCCGAGCCGGCTGCCCGAGCTCGAGGCGGTGACCGTCCCGACGCTCGTCGTCCAGGGCGAGCGCGACCGGTTCGGCGTCCCACCGGCGGCGCCCGGGCGGGCGGTCGCCGTCGTCCGCGGTGACCACGCGCTCCGCTCCGACCTCGACGCGGTGGCCGAGGCCGTGCGGACGTGGCTGCGCGCCCAGGTGCTCGACGACGCCTGACGTCCGCGAGCGCGCCGGCCTGACAACGCTTGTGTTGATTCAACACAAGCGTTGTCCAACCCCGACGCGTCGCCGCCCGAGGAGCGAGAATCACGGCGTGGCGAGCGGAGACCTGGAACGCACGCGCCTCGCGAACGAGCGGACGTACCTCGCCTGGTGGCGCACGGGGATCGCCGGGGTGGCGGCAGGGTTCGCCGTCGGGCGGGTGGTCCCCGAGGTCGTCGAGGGGCGGAGCTGGCCGTACGTCGTCGTCGGGGCGGCGCTGACTGCCGCGGGGTTGCTCGCGTTCGTGTACGGCGTCGTGCGCTACCGCGAGCTCGACGCCGCGCTCCGCGAGGGCCGCGAGCCGGCGAGGCACGACCGGGCCCTGTTCCTGCTCGCCGGGATCGGCGTGGCGACCGGCGTGGCCTCGATCGTCCTCGTTCTCTTCGCGCCCTGACGATCGTCAGTCGGCGTCGGCCGTGGCCGGCGCGGCGGCGATGTCGTGGCCGGGCGCCGGTGCCGACCGAGCGACCCGGAAGAGCAGCCCGCCCACCGTCGCGGCCAGCGCGGCGAAGAGCGCGCCCGCCAGGAACGCGAGCTGGTAGCCGCCGTTCAGCGCCTCGAGCGCGCTGTCGCCGGATGCGCTCAGGGTCTCCGTTCGGGACGCGGCGACGCTCGCCAGCACCGCCAGCCCGAGCGCGCCGCCCATCATGAACGACGTGTTGACGACGCCGGAGGCGAGGCCGGCCTCCGCGGGCTCCACGTCGCTCATCGCGGCGAGGAGCACTGGATTGAACGCGATTCCGGCGCCGACCCCGAGCAGGATCATCCCGGGCAGCACGTCGACGACGAACGACCCGTCGACCGGCGCGCGCGCGAACAGGAGCAGGCCGACCGCCGCCGTCCCGAGACCGGCGACCAGCGGCGGCCGGATCCCGAAGCGCAGCACGAGTTTCGCGGAGACGCCGAGCGAGAGCAGGCCCATGATCAGGTTCCCGGGCAGGAACGCGAGCCCCACCTGGAGCGGGCTGTACCCCAGGACGAGCTGGAGGTAGAGCGCCGTCAGGAAGAACCACGCGAACATCGCGGCCGACCACAGCACGCCGACCACGTTGGCCGTCGCCAGGTTCCGCAGCCGGAAAAGGCGGAGCGGGACGAGGGGCGCCTGTGCCCGCGACTCGATCCAGAGGAAAAGGCCGACGAGCCCGGCCGCGACGGTGAGCAGACCGAGCGTCCGCGTTGTCGCCCAGCCCACCTCGTTCCCGTTCACGATCGCGTAGACCGCGACCATCGAGGCAACGGTGATGGTGACGGCGCCGGCGACGTCGAGACGCCCGGTCGCCTCGCCGCGGGCGGCGGGGAGCAGCACCAGCGTGAGGCAGAAGACCGCGATGCCGACCGGGACGTTGACCAGGAAGATCCAGTGCCAGTCGAGCGCGTCGGTGAGCACGCCGCCGAGCAGGACGCCGATCGAGCCGCCACCGGAGGCGACGAACCCGAAGACGCCCATCGCCTTCGCGCGCTCCGCGGGCTCGGTGAACAGCGTGATGATGAGCGAGAGCGCGACTGCCGAGACGATCGCCCCGCCGACCCCCTGCACGGCGCGCGCGGCAACGAGCAGCCCCTGGGAGCTCGCGAGGCCGCAGCCGACCGACGCCAGGGTGAACAGCGAGATCCCCGCCAGGAACATCCGCCGGTGGCCAACGATGTCGCCGAGCCGTCCACCGAGGAGCAGGAAGCCGCCGAAGGTCAGCAGGTACGCGTTCACGACCCATGCGAGCGACTCTTCCGAGAAGCCGAGGTCCTCCCGGATCGATGGGAGCGCAACCCCGACGATCGTCACGTCGAGCACGATCATGAGGTCGCCCAGGCAGAGGACGATCAGCGCGAGCCAGCGTGTTCGGGTGTCGGCGATCGTCATCTGGGTCTCCTTCCGGCTGGTCGCGACGCGGTGTCGAGGGTTGGACGCCCGGGCGGCCCGGAACTCATCGCCGCGGCCGCCGATGACTTGCGATGCGTGTGACGGTCGAAGCTTCGATGGCCCTGGAAGCTCCGCGCATGCTCGAATTCGCCGTCCACGGGCCGATTGCGCGCGCGCGACCTGCCCGGACTCTGCGACCGCGTGTGCGCGCTGCTCGAGCGAGCGAGCCCGACGTCGCCCTCTGCGACGTGCGCGATGTCGGCCCGACGCCGTGACCGTCGACGCCCTCGCGCGGCTGCAGCTCGCCGCGCGCCGTCACGGCTGCCGGGTGATCGCTCCGGAACGCCTCGGCGAGCTCCGCGAGCTGGTCGCGTTCATGGGACTCGACGACGTCCTCGCCGGCCTACGTCGAGCCGCGGCGGCAGGCCGAACAGCGGGAACACGCGCTCGGTGTCGAGGAAGAACGTGAGCTCGACGATCTGGCCCGTCCTCGATCTCGAGCACCTGCAGCGCCCACGGGTCGTAGCCGCTCCCCGTCTCGCTCGGCTTGTACTGGCCGAACGCGGGCGAGCCGTTCGCGGCGACCGCCGGGATCACGCGCGAGCCGCTGCAGCCGATGCCCGGGCCCGACCCACCAGCCGAGGATGTCGTCGCGGCCGCGGAGCCACAGGTCGTACGGCGGCATCGACTGGGTCGCGTCCTCGCGGATCAGCGAGGTCAGCGCCTCCATGTCGTAGCGCTCGAACGCCTCGACGTAGCGCGCCAGCAGCTCTGCGTCCGGCGGCTCGAGCGGACGGCGACGTCGCGCGGCCGCTGAGGTCACTCGCCTCGATCGTCGCGCGGGCGCGCTGCAGCGCGCTGTTGACCGACGCGACGCTCGTCTCGAGCAGCTCGGCGACCTCGCGCGCCTTCCAGCGCAGCACCTCGCAGAGGATCAGGACCGCGCGCTGGCGCGGCGGCAGGTGCTGGAGCGCGGCGACGAACGCCAGGCGCAGCGTCTCGCGCGCCACCGCGACCTCGGCGGGATCGCCGTCGGGGACGATCAGCCCGTCGGGGACCGGCTCGATCCACGTCACCTCGGGCAGCGTGTTGAGGTTCGCCACGTCGGGCTCGCGGGCCGGCCCGAGGTCCATCGGGCGCGCGCGGCGCTCGCGGCCGCTCGAGCATGTCGAGGCAGACGTTCGTCGCGATCCGGTAGAGCCACGAGCGCAGCGCGGCGCGGCCCTCGAAGCGGTCGAGCGCCTTCCACGCGCGGAGCATCGTCTCCTGCACCGCGTCCTCGGCCTCGAACGGCGAGCCGAGCATCCGGTAGCAGTAGCCGGTCAGCTCGCGGCGGTGCTGCTCGAGCTGCCCGACGACGTCCTGCGTGGCGACGCTCACACACTCCATCGTAGGAGACCCGTTCGGCCGCCCGCGGTTCGGCTAGCCGCACCCTCCACCGGCCTCCATACGGACTGGGCCGCCGGGTTAGCGGTGCCGGCGGTACTCCAGCTCGAGGATCCCGTTGCGGGAGGCGGTGCTGGAGACCAGATCGAGCCGGTAGGACTCGGGGACGCCGTCGAACAGCCTGGTGCCCTCGCCCGCCACATAGGGGAACAAGCTCAGCCGGACCTCGTCGATCAGGTCGAGCCGCATGAGCGACCGCCAGAGGCTGACGCCGCCCCAGACCACGATGTAGCCGTCGCCGCCCTGCCTGAGCCTGTCGATCTCTGCTGCCGTCTCACCGGCGGCGATGGTGGTGTTCGCCCAGTTGGCCGTCTCGAGCGTCCGGGAGAAGACGACCTTGCGCCCGGCGGTCAGGATGTCGGCGAACGGGTGGTCGGTCGACGTTGTCATCGCCCCGGCGATGCCCTCGTAGGCAGTGCGGCCCATGATGTGCGCGTACGCGCTCCGGAGAAAGTCGAGTTGGGCCGGCTCGCCGGGCTCACGGTTTTCGGGCAGGTCGAAGCAGAACTTCCAGAACTCGGTGCCCTCGTCCGCGAGAAGACCATCGAGCGAGTAGTTGAACACCGTCGCGATCAGCTTCCGCATGATCAGACCTCCATGTCTCGGATCTTCGGGGCCCCGGGCCGCAGCGCTCGCGTGACCGCGGCGTCTGCGGTCGTCGCCATTGCCTCAGACGCGACTGCCGCCCGGAAGTCATCGGTGCCCCAATGGCGCTCACCTGCGCACGTGATGCTTCCATGTCTGTGAAGTCGTCCGCGGGAATGTTGCGTGAGCCTGGCTTCGTGGAGCGACATGCACTCAAGGGGACGTAGGTCGCATACTCCGCTCATGCGTTGCTCGTGCCTCGTTGAGCGAAGCCGATCGGTGGGCCGTCGGGGATGTTGATCCCGAGGCCGGTTCCTCGCGACCGGGGGTTCGTCGAGGGTGAGGACGGCTGCGCGATCGCGTGGTATCGCTACGGAGCGGGCGACAGAGTCGTCGTGTTCTTCCCCACCTGGAACCTCGTCGATGCGCGCGTCGTGGGTCACCAGGTCGAGTTTCTCGCCCGGCATTGCACGGTCATCACCTACGACGCGCGCGGCAGCGGAGCGAGCGACCGTCCCTCCAACGGCTACACCTTCCAAGCCCATGCAGCCGATGGGATCGCTGTATTCGACGAACTCGGGGTCGAGTGCGCCGGAATCGTCACGGCATCGATGGGCCTGAACGCTGCCGTCATCGCCCAAGTCGAGCACCCGGGCAGGGTCGACCGCCTGGCCGCGATCGCCCCTCATCTCGCCCTCCCGGTACCAGCTGACGAAGATCCGAGATGGGCGTCACCAGAATCGAACGGAGGACGCAACTGGTTCAGCGACGACGCCTGGCGCAGTGACTGGCCCGGCTTCGCCCGGTTCTTCATGCAAGCATGCTTCGCCGAGCCGGATTCCGCCGCCCTGATCGACGAGCTCGTGGAAATCGCGCTCGACGCATCACCAGAGGCACTCATCACTCAAAAGCATGAGCTCGACTGGGAACTCGCTCCCAGCTTGCTTCCGAAGGTGACCTGCCCAACCCTCTTCATTCACGGCGACTCCGACATCACGTGGCCCGTCTCAGCTGTCCAGGCCATCGCTGACCTCGTCCCCGATGCCCGATTCGAAATCCTCCCCGGGGCCGACCACCGGCCCGACATCCAGGCTCCCGAGCGCGTCAACGACACACTCGC
This sequence comes from uncultured Actinomycetes bacterium, assembly GCA_963747125.1. Lineage (GTDB taxonomy): Bacteria > Actinomycetota > Thermoleophilia > Gaiellales > Gaiellaceae > Gaiella. Next base: position 36,345 of record CAVVEN010000018.1, read on the forward strand.
CGGATTCCTACTGAACTAACTCGCCGGGAAACGAGACGGGCAATCGTCGCATGCACCAGTGTTCGGAATTACCCAGGAGCGGGACACGGTACAAAGCGCGATGATCAGGCCGTGGAGCTTGTCGATCGCCTCCCGACGGCCGACGAGTACGTCGAACTACTGCGCCGAGTTGGCTGGACGACGCCCCCGGTCGAGGACTGCCATCGTGCCCTCGGCGGGAGCCTCACGGCGATCTGCGCGGTGGACGAGCGCAAGGCGGTCGTCGGCATGGGACGGCTTGTTGGCGACGGCCGGATGTACTGCTTCGCGGTCGATGTCGTTGTCGATCCGGATGCCCAAGGACAGGGGATCGGCCAGAGAATCATGGACGCCCTGGAGGCACTTGTGACGCGACGACAGTTCGGTACCCGGCCGACCTCGAACACCTGCTCGCCAGGGTCCCGAGGAAGCGGGTCAGACCGGCGCCGAAGGAAGCGGCACCCTCGACGGCCGAACGCGCGCCGGCTCGGCGCATGCAGCTCGGCGAATCGCAGCGCCTCCGCGTAGCCGGCGTTGTCTGCTCCGACGGCGGCTTCGAATACGACCGCGCCGTCCGTCGTCGACGATCCCGATCGAGTGCGCGTCTCGGTGCGGGTCGACGCCGACGACGTAGTCCAGTTGATCTGCGAGCATCCGGATCGACCTCCAGCCCAGGTTGGGGGACAAGTCCCGGTGCCGGTCTGGGGCGTGGAACCGCGCGCGGCAGAACTGTGACGGGTCACACCCCTCGCCGGGCGGACAGGCTTCTGCCAGCGCCAGCAAGCGGGCGCCAGGCCGGTGCCGGGCTCTCTGCTCGGAACATCACTGGCAGACATCCGCCGCGGAGTGATTCGGGAATTGAGTCCCACGAGCAAAGAGCGCGGCATCACCCTGGCGAGAGCCCCAGACGGGGACGCCCGGAGACTCGTGCGGGAACGGTCATCGACCGTGATGACCTCGCCCCTTCGGAGTAGGCTCCCTCGATGCCGGAAGGGCTTACGGCGCGCGAGGTTGGGACAGAGATCAGCGAGCACGCGAAGCACGCCGACCCGCACGAGCGACGCGACCAGCTCATCTCCATCACCGGGGCCGTCCTCCTCTGGGTGGCTGGGCCGTACCGGCGTGGTCGGGCTACGCGGCCTCAAAGTGGGCAACCGAGTCGCGCGTCGAGCTCGCCCGGCGTCGAGCCTTCGGATCGGGGAGCCGGGTGGACGCCGACGCCTTATGAGCTCCGCAGCTGACGCCTCGCCCACCTTCGAGGCCTGGTTCTCCGCCGCCTACATCGCGGGCAACAAGCCGGCGATGCGGCTGGCGGAACGACGGTTCCGTCCCGACTTCAAGGTCGCCTTCGACGCCTGGCGGGCGACGAAGCCGGACACGAACCGCGAAGCGCCGCGGGGCCCCACGTACAGGCCGCAGTACAAGCGGCCTGGTGCGACCGAGGCTCGGACCCCGATGAGCGAGCCAAAGCAGCGTTTCGCGACGGCCGAAGGCCGTAGCCCGGACGCCCCGCCATGGGAAGTGTGCGACCACGGCCGCAGACCGGGTGATCGTGTTCGGGAACGCCTGGCCCATCATCCCACCGCCCGCGGCTACGAGGACGAGCAGGAACGTCCCGTAGAACTCCGAGAACAACCGGCGCCACTCCTGGCTCGGGTCTTGGAAGTCGGCCATCGGCCCGGTGATGTCCCGATCGATCCAGCCGAGGACCCCACTCTCAGCCCGCTCAAGCTGCTCGCTCATCGTCCACCCTTCGTAGCCTCGACACCACGTGTGGCGACGTCCTAACTTACGACAACACCTGGCGGACGCCAAATCTTGGGGTTCGCGTTCTTCCCTTGTAGTACCTGGGGAGAGGCGTTCCCGGCCCGGTCGATGACCGAGCGGGCCGGGAACGTGTGCAACCCGCGTCGTGGCGACGCGGAGCTGCGCTACTTCGTCGCCGCGCCGTCGCCGACGCGGGTGGCCGGCGCGGGAACGATCCGGATGTACGGCTTGGGCTCCACCCAACCGTCCGGCCAGATCTCGCGCGCCTGGTCGTTCGAGACCGAGCCGGCGATGATCACGTCTTCCCCCGGCTGCCAGTTGACCGGCGTCGAGACCTTGTGGTCGGCCGTCAGCTGGAGCGAGTCGATCACCCGGAGCACCTCGTCGAAGTTGCGCCCCGTCGTCATCGGGTAGACGAGCACCAGCTTGATCTTCTTGTCGGGGCCGACGACGAACACGTTGCGCACGGTCTGGTTGTCGGCGGCCGTCCGGTCGCCGGGATCACCGCTCACGTCCGCCCCGAGCATCCCGTACAGCTTCGAGATCGTGAAGTCCGAGTCGCCGATGATCGGGTAGTTGGGCGCGTGGCCCTGCGTCTCCTCGATGTCTCGGACCCAGCCCTCGTGGGCTCCCGTCGGGTCGACGGACAGTCCGATGATCTTGACGTCGCGGCGGTCGAACTCCGGCTTGATGCGTGCCATGTAGCCGAGCTCCGTCGTGCAGACCGGCGTGAAGTCCTTGGGGTGCGAGAAGAGCACGGCCCACGAATCGCCGATCCAGTCGTGGAACGAGATGCGCCCCTCCGTCGAGTCCGCCTCGAAGTCCGGTGCGGTGTCACCGATCGTCAATGCCATTCCATCCTCCCGGGTCGAACGCCGCGCGACCATCCGCGCGACACGTGTCCTGGCGTCAACGCGCGCGCCAGTGCGATTCTTCCACAATTGAAGCATTGAAGACGAGGGTCGGCCGCACCCGATGCCTTCTGTCGGTTGGGGACGCGGCCGGCATTCCGAAACAGGGCGGGGCCGCCGCACGGCCCGGCCGGCTGTCAGCGTTTTCGAGGCGCCGGAGCCTTGCGGAAGCCGTTCGCCGGCGTGACGCCGTCCCATACGCGGGTCGCGGCGGCGACCCGCGTCACCTTCGTCCGGTAGGTGCCGATCGACGCGAGCCGGGTGAACGTCATGCTCCCGCTGGCCGTCGTCCCCGCCGCCCGCGCGTAGACCTTGCCCTCGCGATACAGCGCGACGGTCACCGCGGCGTCGCGCACGCGCCGTCCCTGCGCGTCGACGACCGTGACGTAGACATGCAGCAGCTTCTTGGCGACCCCGTAGCGCACTGCCGAGACGCGGACGACGGGCGGGGGCGTCACCGTGACCGCAGCGGTCGCGGTCAGCGTGCCTGTCGGCGTCGTGATCGTCGCGGTCAGCTGCGCGATGCCCGGACCGGCTCCCGCGGTGAAGGTCGTCGTCGTCCCGGACGCGCTGGAGAGCGTGCCCAGCGTGTCGGGTGTCATCGTCCAGAGCGCCGGCGTGGGTGTGGCGTTGCCGAACGCGTCGACCCCGACTGCCTTGAAGGTGGCGGTGCCTGCCGGGAAGAGGGTCGAGGCGGTGGGCTCGACGCGGAGTGACACCGGTGCCGCGCCGCCGACGGTGAGCGTCTGCGTGCCCGTGACCACGCCGGCCCCGGACGCCGTCAGGGTCGGAGTTCCGGCGGTCGGGTCCTGGTAGTAGAGCTGCACGGTCGAGTATGCCCCGGCGGGGAGCGCGAAGGTGAGCGTCGACGTGAACGGGCCCGCGGCGCTCGTCGCGAAGGTCCCGGTCGGGGACGACGACGCGACCGCCGCCGTGACGGCCGCCGCGGGCCGGGTCGCGACACCGGCGACCTGGATCTGGAGCGTGATCGGCCCCGAGACCACGCCGGCCGCGATCGTCTGTGGCGGCGAGACGAAGGCCAGCGTCGTCGGCGACCAGGAGCGGAACGACTTCCAGCCGGCCGGGAGCGTCGCGCCGGAGAGGTCGCCGGCGCACCATGTCCCCTGTGGCGGCGCGGTGCAGGCGCCGATCCCCGGGTCGGCCGGCGTGTCGGCCGCGGAGTCGTCGATCGCAGCGGCCATCCGGGCGAGGAGCGCCCCCGTCTGCTGCGCGAAGTCGCTCGGCGCGAGCCCGTCCGAGTTCTTGGGCGCCCAGGCGAAACCGAAGCGGTCGGTCGTGCGACCGGCCCGCGCGCCGTGGTTCCGCAGCGCATAGACCTGCGACGAGACGTACTGCTGCATGAGCGTCGGGTCGACAAGCGTCCAGCCGTAGGCGGAGCCCCATTGCCATGCGGCGTTCGCGAGCGCACTTGCCGCGTTGTCGAAGAACGCGTTGGCGGTGCCGGACGCCGACCCTCCGGCCGCCGCCAGCAGGTCCTGATGCCGGAGGTACTCCACGAGGACGTCACGCCGGTTCGGCAGTGGCGCGCCGGGCACGGCGTAGCTGCGGACGTCGCCGTAGACCTCCTGCGACCAGTCGCTCACGTACGCGTTCATCGCGCTCCAGAACGCGGCGTCCTGGAGCCACTCCTGGGTGCGCGCCTTGTACGTCGCGAGCGCGGGAACGCGCTGCCCGAGCCCCACGACGAACACGACGCCGCGCGTCGGCGGGCCCTCGCCCGCCGCGTCGTAGAGCCCGCGCAGGAGCTCCGCGAGGTTCCCGCGGGCGTTGCCGTCGCCGCGCCGCACGGCGGACGAGACCTCGTTGAGGGCCCACGTGTCCCCGGCGGACACGTCGTAGCCCGCCGCGGCCATCCGCCGCCGCGCCTCGACGCCCGCCTGGTACCACGACGAGCCGGTGCTCGCGACCCACTTCTGCCAGGCGGTGAAGTGGATCTCCGCGAGGGCGTGGAAGCTCGGCCCGAGCGCCCGGATGCGCCCCGCCTGATCGGGTCGCGGCTTCGTCTTGTCCGCGACGACGGGCGGCACGGAGATGGAGTACTGGGCGCACGGCGACGCGGTCGCCGCGAGCGTCGTCGTGAGCCGCAGCCAGTCCGTCGCGGCATAGAAGACGGCGCGGAGCGGACGGCACCCGGCCTCCATGGCGTAGGGACGGAACACAGGTCGATGGACGAGCCGGTTCCAGAGCGCCTGCGTCGCCTGCGGCGCGAGCGAGGGCACCGGCGCGTCCTGCGACGAGCCTGCCGCCGAGGCAGGCTGCGCCGCGACGAGCCAGATCGATGCGCAGGCGAGCGCGAGGGCGAGCGGTCGGAGGCCCGGAAGCATCGCGGCAGGCTACGGGAGGGCTGTGATGGAGCTGTGAGGGCCGGGTCTGCCGGGAGCAGTCGGCGCTAGCTCGGGTCGAGAGGGATCACGGCGGTGAGCGTCGTCCCGGCGCCCTCCGGGCTCGTGAGGGCAAGCGTCCCGCCGAGCGCCTCGACGCGATCGACGAGCCCGCCGAGGCCGGTCGCCTCCTCCTGGCACTCGATGCAGGCACCGCCGACGCCGTCGTCGCGGACGGTGACCGTGAGGGTCGTGCCGTCGTCGACGACGCCGAGCCAGGCGTGCGTCGCCCGCGCGTGCCGGACCGCGTTCGTGACGGCCTCCGCGCAGACGTAGTAGGCGGCGGCCTCGATCGCCGGGGGCAGACGACGCGGCAGCACGAGGTCGAGCTCCACCGGCAGGGAGGAACGCTCCGCGCCTGCGCGGACCGCCGCCTCGAGCCCGTGACGCGCGAGGAGCGGGGGCTCGAGCCCGCGCGAGAGCTCGCGGAGGTCGTCGATCCCTCCCTCCAGCTCGGCGAGGACGCTCGCGGCGTGCGGGCCGAGCGCTGCGTCCTCCGCGACGTCTGTGGCCAGCGTGCGCAGTCCGAGCAGCGCGGCGGTGAGCCGCTGCTGCGCCCCGTCGTGGAGGTTGCGCTCGAGACGGCGCCGAGCGTCGTCGCCGGCCTGGAGGATCCGCAGCCGCGAGGCGCTCAGCTGCTCCAGCTTCGCCACGAGGTCGCGGTGCAGCCGGTCGCGCTCCATCGCGATCCGGAGGAGCGGGAGGAACGTCTCGGTGAACTCGGGGTCCTCGAGCAGCCGGGCCGCGTGGACGATTGCGCCGATCCTGCGGCTCTCGTAGCCGAGCCAGGCGACGACGGTCCCGGGCTCGTCCGAGGCCCAGACGGCAGGCTTCGCAACCGCGCCGCGGACGTCGACGTAGCGCTCCTGCTCCCAGTCCCACCAGTAGACCCGCAATCCGGGGTCGTCGAGGATGTCGCGCAGCGCCGCCTCGACCTGCTCCGGGGTTGCGAGGTCCGGGATGACCTGGAAGACCCGGCCGATCGTGTCGAGCCACGAGGCAACGGCGCGCATACCTCAGGTTGTATCGCGTCGCGTGGGCGTTGTCCCGTCCACGGGGGGCGGCGGCACCGCCGCCCCCCGTGGACGAGGAGTCACTTGACGACGAAGACGCCCTTCATGCCCGCGGCCGCGTGGCCGGGGACGGTGCACAGGTACGCGTACTTTCCGCCCTTGAGCGTGACCGTGAGCGTCGCCGTCGTGCCGGGCTTCAGCTTCTTGGTCACCTTTCCGCCGATCTTGAAGTCGTGCTCGGCCTTCCCTCTGTTCGTCACCCTGAACGTGACGATGCCCTTTGCAGCCGCCTTCTTGGACAATGTGAAGCTGAGCTCCGACGGCTTGCCGGCGGTCACGTTGACGATCGACGCCTTCGAGGCGCCGAAGGCAGCCGGTAGCGCGATGGCGAGTGCCGCGACGCCGCTCGCCAGGATCGCGATCAAGCCCTTGCTCGTCATGCTCCTCCTCGGATGGACGTGTGCCGTTGCCGGATCACTATGCCTGCCGTCACCCCGTCGGGAGCCGGGAGCCCGCGAGGCTGCCCGTAGGCTTGCGTGATGCCCTCCCGCCGCGCGCATCCGGCCCCGTCGGCGAGAGCTCGCGTCCGACGCCTGCCCGAGCGCGGGCGCTACGACCGCGAGGCGATCGATGCGGTCCTGGACGCGGGTCTCGTCGCCCATCTCGGCGTCGTCTCCGAGGGCCAGCCGTTCGTGATCCCGACGCTCCACGCCCGGGTGGGCGACGACGTCTACGTACACGGCTCGTCCGCGAGCCGGACGCTCCGCGAGCTCTCGGGCGGGATCCCGGCGTGCCTCACCGTCACGCTGCTCGACGGGATCGTGCTCGCGCGGTCGGTGTTCGAGCACTCGATGAATTACCGCTCGGTCGTCGTGCTCGGGCACGCGACGCCAGTCGTGGAGCCCGAAGAGAAGTTGACCGCGCTCGAGGCATTCACCGAGAAGCTCCTCCCGGGACGATGGGCGGAGGCGCGGCCGCCGACGCCGAAGGAGCTCAAGGCGACTTCCGTGCTCCGCCTGCCGCTCGACGAGGCGTCGGCGAAGATCCGCGACGGCGGCCCCGAGGACGGCGACACGCCGGATGCCGAGCTCGAGGTCTGGGCCGGGCACCTCCCCCTCGTCGTGAGGGCGCTCGACCCGGTACCCGATCCGGCGCTGCGGGACGGCATCCCGGTCCCTCCGGGGCTCCGCCCGTACCGGCGCGAGGGTCTCGTCCCGTAGAAGAGCGCAGCGCGCGAACCTGCTTGTGTTGAATCACCACAAGCGTTGTCAGACGACCCTCGCCCTACACTCCGCTTCGATGGCGCAGGCTTCGTTCGACACGGTGGTGATGAAGTTCGGCGGCTCGTCCGTCGCCGACCCCGACAAGATTCGCCACGTCGCGCAGCGGTTCGTCGACGCGAAGCGGCGCGGCCTCGACGTCGTGGGGACGGTCTCCGCGATGGGCAAGACGACCGACCAGCTGCTCGCTCTCGCCGGCGACGTCTCCCCCGCGCCGAGCCCGCGCGAGCTCGACATGCTCCTCTCCACCGGCGAGCGCATCGCGTGCGCGCTCGTGGCGATGGCGATCCACGACCTCGGCGAGGAGGCCGTGTCCTACACCGGCTCGCAGGCGGGCATCCTCACCGACGCCGCGCACACGAGGGCGAAGATCCGCGAGATCCGCGGCGACCGCATCCGCGACGTCGCTCGACGAGGGAAAGATCGTGCTCGTCGCCGGCTTCCAGGGCTTCTCGCGCGACACGATGGAGATCACGACGCTCGGCCGAGGAGGCACTGACGCCACTGCCGTCGCCCTCGCCGCCGCGCTCGACGCCGCGTGCGAGATCTACTCGGACGTCCCGGGCGTGTTCACGGCAGATCCGCGGATTGTCCCGAACGCACGCAAGCTCCCCGTCGTCTCGTACGACGAGATGCTCGAGATGGCCGCCTCCGGGGCGAAGGTGCTGATGCTCCGCTCGGTCGAGCTCGCGCGGAGCCACGGGGTCCGCATTCATGCACGATCGACGTTCTCGGACGAGGAGGGAACCTGGGTGACCGATCACAAGGGAATGGAGCAGGCGATCATCTCGGCCGTCACGCACTCGGAGGCGGACGTCGTGTTCACGCTGACGGGCATCCCGGACCGACCGGGTGTCGCCGCGATGATCTTCGATCGCGTCGCGCAGTCGCAGGTGAATGTCGACACGATCATCCAGAACGTCGTCCACGGGAAGGCCGAGATGTCCTTCTCGGTGCCGGCCGAGGACGTGCCGGCGACCCGGGCCGCGATCACGGCGGCCGAGGACGAGCTCGGAGCGTTCGACGTCGGCATGAACGAGCGCCTCGGCAAGGTGTCGCTGATCGGCGCGGGCATGCGCTCGCACCCCGGCGTCGCCGCGACGATGTTCCGCACGCTCGCCGACCTGGGGATCAACCTGGAGATGATCTCGACCTCGCCGATCAAGATCTCCTGCATGATCGACCGCGACCGGATCCCCGAGGCCATCCGGGCACTGCACGACGCGTTCGCGCTCGAGGGCGAGCCGCAGCTCGAGCCCACGATCTGAGCCTTTCTCGCTCGCCAGGCAGGAATCCGCCGGAGCGGATTCCTGCGGCTTGATCCCCCGCCTCCGGCGGGGGCACATCCCTGAAGGCGCCCGCTTCGCGGTCGCAACTGCATCGTGCGAAGCGCATTGAGGCTTCGCGGAAGGCAGGCACCGCGAGGGCCGCGCCGAACCGAACCACGTGAGCAGTCGCACCGTCGAGGCACTGATCACGGCCGGCATCGGCCTCGTCGTCGTCGTCGTGGTGCGCTGGCTGCTCGGCATCGCCTTCGACCGCTACGAGCGGCGCCTCGCGGTCAGGGACCCGGGCCTCGCGGCGCGGCGCCGGACGACGCTGGGGTTCCTGCGCAAGGTCATCGTCGCGTTCGTCGCGGGGCTCGCCATCTGGAAGGTGCTGTCGCTCTACCCGAGCACCGATCAGCTCGTGAGCGCGCTCCTCGCCTCGAGCGCCGTCCTCGCGATCTTCGTCGGCCTCGCCTTCAACACGCCGCTCTCGAATCTCGGCTCGGGAATGCTCGTCGCCTTCGCGCAGCCGCTGCGGATCGGCGACCGTGTCACGGTTGGCGAGCAGACGGGGTTCGTCGAGGAGATGGACCTCCTCTACACGACGCTCGTCACCGACGACGCGAGGCGCGTCTTCATCCCGAACAGCCAGCTCACGGCGACGATGATCGTCAACCGGACGATCCGCGATCCGCGCAGGATCGTCTCGGCGTCCCTTCCCGTGCGCCTCGGGGCCCCGATCGACGAGGCACGGGCGGCGGCGCTCGGCGCGCTCGACGGCGTCGAGGGTCTCCATCGCAGCGAGTCGAAGGTGCTCGTCGGCGACGTGAGCGGGAACGCCGTCTGGCTGACCGCTATGGCCTCCGCGCCGCTCGACGCGGACGTGATCCAGCTCGGCTCGGACGTGCGCGAGGCCGTGCTCGGCGCGCTCGGGGACGCCGGCTACCTGGCGGGGAGTGCCTGAGGCACTCCGGTGTCGGACTGAAGGCCGACACCGGATGAGGGGTACGCACACGGGCGTCCGGTGAGCCAAACCGGCGCCGCCGGAGGCCGGCTTTGCCGGCCGGGAGGCCAGACGACGGCTGCCCGTGCGCGATGGAGAAGGAGGGGGCTCGCGGGGGAACCACGGGTTCCCCCGCGCTACTAGACGCAGTCGCGCAGCGCCTGCGCCTCGGGCAGCGTCTCGAGCCGCTTCAGCGTGTTGTTCTCGATCTGGCGGATCCGCTCGCGCGTGACGCCGAACGCGCGACCGACCTCCTCGAGCGTGCACGGCGCCTCGCCGAGAAGGCCGTAGCGCAGCTCGATCACCTTGCGGTCCCGCTCGGGCAGCGAGCCGAGGGCGAGCTCGATGTCCTCGCGACGGAGGGAGACCGATGCCGTGTCGAAGGGCGACTCGGCCTGGTCGTCGGGGACGAAGTCGCCGAGCGAGGAGTCCTCCTCCTCGCCGATCGGCTTCTCGAGCGACACGGGAAGCTGGGCCATCCGGAGGATCTCCCGCACCTCCTCGACCGACATCTCGAGCTCCTCTGCGACCTCCTCCGGCCGCGGCTCGCGGCCGAGGCGCTGAACGAGCTGACGCTCGATGTGGACGACCTTGTTCAGCTTCTCGACCATGTGCACCGGGATCCGGATCGTGCGCGCCTTGTCCGCGATGGCCCGCGTCACCGCCTGGCGGATCCACCACGTGGCGTACGTCGAGAACTTGAAGCCCTTCCGATGGTCGAACTTCTCCACCGCGCGGATGAGCCCGAGCGACCCCTCCTGGATCAGATCGAGGAACGTCAGCCCGCGACCGAGATAGCCCTTGGCGATCGAGACGACGAGCCGAAGGTTGGCCTCGATCATGTGCTGCTTCGCGCGCTCGTCGCCGCGCTCGATCCGCTTCGCGAGCGAGACCTCCTGGTCGGCCGTGAGCAGGGGCACCTTTCCGATCTCGCGCAAGTAGAGGCGGAGCGAGTCGAGCGACGGCTCGACCGTGAGGTCGAGCTTCGGGGCCGCGGCGACCTCCTCCGGCTCGACGATCGGCCGCTCGTGCGGAAGCGCCTTGTGCTGCTCCCCCTCGACCAGCTCGATCGAGTGGTCGATCAGGTACGTCGTGAAGTCCTCCAGCTGCTCCTTCGAGAGATCGACGTCCTCGAGCGACTTGACGATCTCGTCGTACGTCAGGAACCCCTTCTCCTGGCCTTGCTCGACGAGCTTCTGCAGCTCCTCGACCTCCGGAAGGGCGGTTTCGACCGAGAGCATTGACCCCTCTTTCTCCCTGGACGGTTGACGAAAGACAGACCCTCGAACGCAACGAGCCGGATCTCGGCTCCGGCTCAGACCTACAGCCGGCGCATCGTATACACGCCCCCGGCCTTTGGGAAGGGAACGGATTCTCGATTCTCGATCATCCGTGCGTCGACACCCGGAGCGCGCCGACCTGGTCGCCGTGGCTGTTCGACACCGGGCTCGCGGCGAGAGGCCCGGGCTCGAGCCCGAGGGCGGTCAGAACATGCGCGAGCGCCGGCTGGATGGCGCGGAACGCTCCGTCCACGACCTTGAGCGCGAGCCCGAGGCCGTCGGGCGACGCGGCGCAGAGCAGCCCTTCGGCCCCGCCCTTGGCAACCCATCCGTCGAGCGCCTCGATGAGCACCACGTCGGTGCCGACCGGGCCGCGGAGCAGCGCCGGGTTGGCGCGAATCGCGCGCACCACGCGCTCTCCCCCGTCGAGCGAGGCGAGCCGCGTGAAGGCGTGCGCCGCGCGCTCGAGCGGAAGCGCGAACGTCGGCACGCCGCAGCCGTCGACACCCACGAGGAGCGATGAGGGCTCCACCTCGGCGGCCGCCGCGACCTCGTGCAGCATCGCCTGCTGGCACGGATGCTCGAGCATCCGGTAGCCGGGCGTGGGCCAGTCCCGCGCGCGGCACAGCGCCAGGAAGCCGGCGTGCTTGCCGGAGCAGTTGTGCTCGATCGCCGTCGCTACGGGCCCGCACTCGAGCTCGTCCTCGGTCGCCGTCGCGTCGGCAAGGATGCGGCGGACGATGGCGAGCTGCTCGGGCGCGGCGAGGTGGGAGGCGCAGACCAGCGCGATCTGCTCGTCGTCGAGGTCCGGTCGCGCCCGCACCACGGGGAGGGCCTGGATCGGCTTCGCGGACGACCTGAGATACGTGACCAGCGACGGATCCCCTGCGGCCAGCTCGACCCCGCCGTCCCGGACGGCCACCGCATGGACCACGTGCCGCGCCTCCAGGACCTCGCCGCGGGTCACCTCGACGACGATCGGCTCCACGGCGGCGAGCCTATCCGAGGCGCACCGAGCCTCTACGCTCTCGGCATGCCCGAGCTACCCGAGGTCGAGGCCTGGGTGCGGGAGCTCGACCCGCTGGTCTCGCGTGCGCCGATCGACGCCGCGCGGCCCGGGCACGTCGCGACGCTGAAGACGTTCGACCCACCGCCCGCGGCGCTCGTGGACCGCACCTTCGAGGGCGCGAGCCGGCGAGGGAAGAACCTCGTCTTCCCGACCTCCGACGGCGAGCTCGTCCTCCGCGTGCACCTGATGAGCGCCGGACGGCTTCGGTACGTCCCGCCCGGTAAGAAGGCGCCGGCGAAGCCGATGTTCCACGTGCGGTTCGCCGACGGCGGGGAGCTCGACCTGACCGAGGCAGGGAAGAAGAAGCGCGCGGGTGTCTGGCTCCTCACCCCCGCCGGGCTCGAGGCGGAGCTCGCGCACCTCGGTCCCGACGCGCTCGACCTCGACGCCGACACGCTCGGGGCGATCCTCTCCCGTGATCGCCGCCAGCTCCACCCGTTGCTCCGCGATCAGCGGGCGCTCGCCGGGATCGGCCGCGCGCACGCGAACGAGGTTCTCTGGGTCGCACGGCTGTCGCCCTTCCGGCTCTCGACCGATCTTGGCGGCGAGGAGGTGGAGGCGCTGGCGACGGCGATCCACGACGACCTCGCGCGCGCGCTCGACCTGCGCCTGGCCGGGAAGGGCGACGCCGACGTCTACCGCGTCCACGGGCGCTTCGGCGAGCCGTGCGCACGGTGCGGCGACACCCTGCAGCGGGTGGACTTCGAGGAGCACACGATCACGTACTGCCCTTCCTGCCAGACGGGCGGCCGCATCCTGAAGGACCGTCGGCTCTCCCGTCTCCTGCGCTGACCCCTCCGCAGTACCCTGATTCCGGTGCCGACGCAGCGCGTCAACGGAGTGGACGTGGCGTACGACGTCGCGGGCAGCGGCCCGCCGGTCGTCCTGCTCCACGCCGGCATTGCGGATCGGTCGATGTGGGACGACGCGGCTCCGATGCTCGCCGAGCGCCACCGCGTGATCGCTCCCGACCTCCGCGGCTTCGGCGAGACGCCGCTGCCGGACGGGACGTTCGTGTACGCGGCGGACGTGGCGGCCCTGCTCGAGGCGCTCGAGATCGAGCGTGCGCACGTGGTCGGCGTCTCGATGGGCGGCCACGTCGCGCTCGACCTCGCGCTCGCGCGGCCGGAGCTCGTCGACCACCTCGTGCTCGTCGGCGCAGGGATCGACGGCTGGGAGCACGAGCGGGGCCTGACCGACGCCTGGGCCGAGGAGGAGGCCGCGTTCGAGCGCGGCGAGCTCGACGAGGTGGCGTGGATGAACGTCGCCACGTGGCTCGACGGACCGATGCGGAACGCGAGCGACGTCCCCGCCGCGTTGCGGAGACGCGTGTTCGAGATGCAGCGCCTCGCGCTCGACCACGAGAACCCCGCCGCGACCGGCGGCTGGCTGACGCCGAGCCGCCGCGAGCACCTTGGCGACGTCGCGGCGCCGACGCTCGTCCTCGTCGGCGCGCTCGACCAGCGTGACTTCCGGAAGATCGCGCGGTACCTCGCGGCGGAGATCCCCGGCGCGCGCTTCGAAGAGCTGCCCGGCGTCGCGCACCTGCCGCCGCTCGAACGGCCCGAGGCGTTCGCGCGCACCGTGCTGTCGTTCCTCTCGGTGTAGCGTGCCGCCGTGAGCGACACCCCGGTGCTCCGCGACATGCAGGCGTCGGTCCCGCCGGTGGGGCTCGCCCTCTCGCGGGCGGGCGTGACCGGCGTGCGCAAGGCGATCCGGGTCCGTCAGGGCGACCACGAGATCCTGATGGGCGCGGAGATCGACTGCACGGTCGACCTCGCGCGCGACCAGAAGGGCGTCCACATGTCGCGCTTCCCGGAGCTGTTCGACGAGGCGATCGACGAGGTCGTCCTCGGGAAGGGCTTGCTCGTGGAGGTGCTCGCCGAGCACATCGCGAACGAGATCGTCCGGAGGCAGAACGCCGTGCGCGCCGAGGTCAGGATCGTCGCCGGATGGCCCCAGCGCCGACGGACCCCCGTGACGGGCCTGCAGACGCAGGAGATCGTCTCGCTGATCGGGATCGCCGCCGCGAGCCGCGAGCGAGCCCGGCGGGTGGTCGGCGTGGAGGCCACCGGGATCAACGCCTGCCCGTGCGCACAGGACCTCGTGCGGGGCCATGCGGCCGAGCGGCTCGCCGAGGCGGGCTTCGGCGACGACGCGGAGCGGATTCTCGACATCGTCCCCGTCGCGACCCACAACCAGCGCGGGCGCGGGACCTTGCTCGTCGGCACGTCACGCGAGCTCGACGCCGAGGATCTCGCCGGGATCATCGAGCGCTCGATGAGCGCGCCCGTCTACGAGCTTCTCAAGCGCCCCGACGAGCTGCACGTCGTCGAGCAGGCGCACCGCCACCCGCGGTTCGTCGAGGACTCGGTGCGCATCGCGATCGAGGAGCTGCTCCGGACGACGCCCGAGCTGGACGACGACGACTTCGTCCTCGCGCGCCAGCGCAACCTCGAGACGATCCACGACCACGACGTCGTCGCCGAGCGCTGGGGGATGGTCGGGGAGATCCGGGCCGAGCTCGGGGGCGCCGCGCCCTCCGCCGGGCAGACGACGCTCGAGGCCTGGCTCAGAGCCTGACGAAGCGCGCGCGGACGACGCTCGCTTTCGTCATCGGGACGGTGCAGGTTGCGGAGCGCCCGGCGCAGGCGCCGCTCCAGCCCGCGAGCCGCCAACCAGCTGCGGGGGTCGCGCGCAGGCGCACCGGCGTGTACGACCGGCCGGACCGTGCGCAGCGAGAGACGGCGCACGAGGCACCGACGCCCGCCACGCGCCCCTTGCCGACGACGGAGACGACGATCCCGAACTGCTCGGGCGCGAACAGCGCGGTCACGGACTTCGCCGCATCGAGCGTCAGCGCGCAGCGTGCCGTCCCGCTGCAGGCGCCCGTCCAGCGCACGAACCGCTGCCCGCCGCGCGGGTGGGCGAGAAGCTCGACGAGGCTGCCGGCATCCCAGTCCGTCGCGCACGAGGTCGCGCAGTCGACGCCGGGCACGTCGCTCGCGACCGACCCCTGACCGGCGATCGCGAGCGAGAGCCGCAGCTGCTGCGCCACGAGGCGAAGCCACGGCGAATCCTGCACGTCCGGCCAGCTCCCCGAGTGCCCGTAGTAGTCGTCGCGCCCGACGTCGAGCACGAGCGACGCGAGCGGCGCGCCGGATGCGTACGGATAGAGCACGTCGAGGGTGCTGTCGCACGGATGGCCGGGCGTGTCCGGGCAGGCGTGCGGCGCCCCGGCGGGCAGTGCCCCGAGCGCATGCAGGATCTCGTGCGCGGCCACCGCCGCGTTGGGAACGTCGGTGCAGGAGGCGAGATACACGATCGCGACCGTGAGGCCCGACCGGGACGGGCCCCCCTCGCCACAGATGTCCGGCTCGTCGCCCTGCCCGTCGTAGTAGATGAGGTACCGGTCGTACAGCTGGCTGCCCGTGACGGGCATCGAGGCCAGTATGTGGTTGGCAATACCGCCGTCGCCGGTCCGTACCCGCTGCACGACGACGTCGGCCTGGAGGCCGCAGGCGAAGGACGTTCGGTCGAACCGCGGCTCGCGCGCCGCATCCTGTCCACGCCACCAGGCGTCGATCTCGTCGACGTCCGACGACATGCGCGGCGCGAGTTCGGCGCTCCGGTCGGGGGCTCCTTCGGGGTAGGCGTAGACGACGTGGATCGTGGCGCCCGTGAGCCCCGGCGGCCGATCCTGCGTCGTCGTCGTGCCGCACCATGACGCAGCGGCGGCGTTCTCCGTGATGACGCCGAGGGCTGCGGCCGTGGCGACGGCGCACGCGAACGCGACCACGGCCCCGCGCCTCACCGGGCACCTCCGAGCAGCCTGCCGTTGAACCGCGGCTCGCTGCCGGCGAGCAGGCGATGGACGTTGTGCCGATGGAGGGCGAGCACGGCGACCGCCGCGACCGCCGCGAACCCGACGACGGGCCACGACTCACCCAGCGCGAGACACGCGACCGGCAGCGCTGCCGCCGTCGCCATCGACGCCAGCGACGCATAGCGGAACGCCGCGAACACGATCAACCACACCACGACGCACACGAGCGCTGCGAGCGGGGCGAGCGCGAGGGCGACGCCGCCCGCCGTCGCGACCATCTTCCCGCCCTTCGAGAACCCGAGGAAGATCGGGCGCGCGTGCCCCACCATCGCAGCGGCGCCTGCGAGCACGCCCACCCAGTCGCCCCCGACCTTGACGCCGATGAGGGCGGGCACGAAGCCCTTCGCCACGTCGAGGAGCGCAACCGGGATCCCGAGCGACCGTCCGTAGACACGCCAGACGTTCGACGCGCCGACGTTGCCGCTCCCGTGCCGGCGGACGTCGTCGCCGCGGACGAGCCGGGGGATGACGTAGCCGAACGGGATCGAGCCGAGCAGGTAGCCGCCGAGGACGATCGGAACGTCCGCGGTCACGGACGGCGCCCGCGCCGGCTCAGAACGGGATCGCGTACGCCGAGATCCACCCGTTCACCGCGTGCCAGTCGAGGTTCTCGAAGAACGCGTCGACATACGAGGCTCGATCGGTCTGGTAGTCGAGGAAGTAGGCGTGCTCGTAGACGTCGAGTGCCACGAGCGGCGTCGCGTTCCACACGGGGAACGTGTTCTGCGCATCGCCGATGTAGTTCGCGACTCGCCGCTCGTCCCAGTCGTAGGCCGTCCACGCCCAGCCCCGCGCGGCCAGCGCGGTCGCCCGGAGATCGGCGCGCCACGCGTCGACCGAGCCGAAGTCGCGTTCGACCAGGGTCCGGAACGGGCCGTCCGGATCGCCCCCCTCGCCGCCGAGGTGCGCGAAGTAGAGCTCGTGGTTCTTGATCCCGCCGATCGCGAACGTGAGGTCGACCTTGAGCGCGCGCAGCTCGGAGAAGACCTGGTTGGCCGCCTGCAGGTCGACCTCCTCGAGCGCGCCGAGGATCTCGTTGCGCTTCGCGACGTAGCCCTGGTACAGGCGGTGGTGCGCCTCGACGGACGCGCGTGAGATCCCGGACAGCTGCAGGAGCCTCGGGTCGAGCGGGCGCGGGGAGATCTCCTTCGGGGTCGGCATGGCGCTCCTCGATCGGCGTGGCGGAACCGGCCGGAGCATATCCTTGGGGTGAAGCGTCGACGACCGAAGGAGACAACCATGGCGTACTCCGTCCCCGATCTCGCGTACCCGTTCGATGCGCTCGAGCCGCATATCGACGCGCGCACGATGGAGATCCATCACGACAAGCACCACGCCGCGTACGTCACGAACCTGAACGCTGCGCTCGAGGGCACCGAGTGGATGGACCGGCCGATCGAGACCGTCCTCTCGAACCTCGAGATCATTCCCGAGGACAAGCGCGCAGCCGTCCGCAACAACGGCGGCGGCCATGCCAACCACACGCTCTTCTGGGAGATCATGGGGCCGGACGGCGGTGGCGAGCCGTCGGGTGACCTCGCGGCGGCGATCGCCGACACCTTCGGCTCTCTCGACGACCTCAAGGCCCAGGTCAACGATGCGGGCGTCAAGCGCTTCGGCTCCGGGTGGAGCTGGCTCGTCTGGGACGGAACGGGTCTCGCGGTGCTCTCGACCCCGAACCAGGACTCGCCGGTGACCGAAGGCAAGACACCGATCCTCGGCGTCGACGTGTGGGAGCACGCCTACTACCTGAACTACCAGAACCGCCGGCCCGACTACCTGGCGGCATGGTGGAACGTCGTCGACTGGGACGCGGTCGGCGCGAAGCTCGACGCGGCACGCTCGAGCTGACGTCGCAGGGCTTCGACCGGCCTCGGCCGTGGGGCGGGCACCGCTCCACGGCCGAATCCGGCGGGCGCGACATCCCGTAGTACGTCTCGATGGATGCTGCGGTCGCATGCCGGCACGACTTGCCCTCGCGTCGCCGAGTCGCGAGCATCCTCGCAATGGCCCCGGACCCCCGCACCGACGCCGAGTTGCTCCGGCTGATCGCCGGGGGCGACCGTCCCGCCTTCGAGGAGCTCTACCGCCGCTACGCGCGCTCCGTCCTCGGCATCGCGCTCCGCCGGATCGGAGACCGTGGTCGCGCGGAGGACGCCACCCAGGACACGTTCGCGAGCGTCTGGCGCTCGGCGTCGCGCTACGACCCGGCGCGCGGGCGGCCCACGTCGTGGCTGTACGCGGTGGCGCGGAACGCGATCATCGACGGGCTCCGGCGGACGCCCGACCCGACGGTGGCCGACCCCCCGGACGTCGCAGCAAGCGACCCGGGGCCGGCCGACGCAGCCGAGACCGAGTGGGTCTCCTGGCGCGTCCATCGCGCCCTCGAGACGCTGCCCGAGCACGAGCGCTCGCTCGTCGAGCTCGCCTACTGGAGCGGCCTCTCGCAAAGCGAGATCGCGGAGTACCTCGGGCTGCCGCTCGGTACCGTCAAGACCCGCACGCGGGCGGCGCTCGGGCGTCTGGCCGGCGAGCTGGAGGACGAGCTCGGATGAACGACCTGAACGACATCCTCGGCGACGACCTCGAGCCCGGGGAGCGCGAGCGGCTCGAGCGCGTCCATGCGCTGCTCGCGCAGGCCGGCCCGCCGCCGGAACTGTCGCCGGCGCTCGAGCATGCGCCCGAGCCGCCGGTGGCTGACGTGGTCCCGTTCCCGCGGCGCTATCGCTACACGGCAGTTGCGGCGGCGGTCGCGGCCGCATGCGCGCTGTTCGGCCTGGGGTACGTCGTAGGCGGCGATGGAGGCACCGAGCCTTTGAAGACGATCTCCATGTCGGGCGCGAGCCAGGCCACCGCCGAGCTCGACGTGTTCGAGAAGGACGCCGCCGGGAACTGGCCGATGGAGCTCCGCGTCAACGGCCTCCAGCCGGGCCGCTACGAGCTCTGGCTCACGCGCGGCGGGAAGCTCGCGGAGCCCTGCGGGGCGTTCGCCGTCGCGGCGGGCGAGACGACGGTGCCGCTGAACGCCCCATACGTGTTGCGGGACTTCGACGGATGGGTCGTGGTCCCGTCCGGCGACACGGCTCCCGTCCTCACGACCTGAGGTCACGCGCCTCGGGGTCGGGCACTGTCTGCGCCCGACCCCGATAACGGGTGCTAGGAGCTCTTGTTCTCCTTCGGCGCCTTGTCGGCCTTCCCGTTCTTCGTGGCAGACGCGGGCCCGGTCGGGCACGCGCCGAGCGTGTCGCGGTGCTGTTGCTGGTGTGCGGTCACAGCGCTGGCCGACACGCTGAGCGTCACCTTGCCCTTGTGGCAGATCGTGACCTTCTTCGGCGTGGCCGACGTCTCGGTCTGCGTCGACGTGGTCGTCGACGTCGACGTCTGAGCGCCCTTCGTCTTGTCCGGCTTCGTCGCGACGGCGGCGAGCGCGGCGCCGCCGAGCGCGGCAAAGAGTAGAGCGGCACCGATCGCAACCGCTGCGAGCCGTCCATGTATCCGCTCCATCGGTTCCCCTTCCTCTCGGCCTACGACCGCGGCATCGGACGCCCGGGGTACGGCCATGAGAAACGACCCTCTCCCGGGGGATGTTCGGCGACCGGCGGCACGCGGTCAAGCCCGGAAAAACACTGAGCCGGCAAACCCGAAGGCCCGCCGGCTCAGATGGACGCACCCTAGTGACGGCCGCGCCCGGGGCGCAAGAGGACGTCGAGCCCGACTTTCGCAAATTGCGGTTTTTTCGTCAGGTCATGAGGTCGCGCACCGCCTCGCGAAAGACCTCCGTATGACGGTCGACGTCGGCGGCCTCCGTCGCCGGCGACATCAGCGCCATGTTGTGGAACGGGGTGAGGAGGACTCCGCGGTTCAGCGCGTAGAGGTGCATGAAGCGCTCGAGCCCGACGTCGCCGGCGGCATGCGCCTCGCTGCCGTTCCGCGGCCGGTCCGGGGCGAACAGGTATTCCGCGCGGCAGCCGAGGCGTGTCACGTGCCACGGCGAGCCTGTCTCGGCGATCGCGTCCTCGACACCCGTCGTCCAGCGCTCAGCGAGGGGGATCATCCGCGCGAAGGCGTCGTCGGTGAGCACCTCGGCGAGCGTCGCGCGCATCGCAGCGAGCGAGAGCGCGTTCGCAGCGAGCGTCCCGCCGACTCCGCCGACGTCGACGTCCTCGAGCTCGATCGAGCCGGCGACCCGGTCGGCCAGCTCGTCGCTGAACCCGTACGCCGCAGCGGGAATGCCGCCGGCGATCGGCTTGCCGACCGTGACGATGTCCGGCTCGAGCCCGTGCTCCTTCGTGAAGCCGCCCGGCCCACAGCAGATCGTGTGCGTCTCGTCGATCGCAAGCAGGGTCCCGGTGTCGCGCGTCAACGTACGCAGCGCCTCGTGGAAGCCCGGCCCGGGATGGACGATCCCGACGTTCGTGAGCGCAGGCTCCGTGAGGACGAGCGCGACGTCACCCGGCTCGAGCGCCGCCTCGAGACCCGCGACGTCGTTCCACTCGACCACCTTCGTCGTCTCCGCCGGCGGGACGGGCGGGCCGAGATTGCCTCGCCGCGCCACCACGCGGCCACCGTCGAGCGTGGCGAAAGCCTCGTCGACGCTACCGTGGTAGCACCAGTTGAAGACGAGGACCTTCGGCCGCCGTGTGACGTGCCGCGCGAGACGGATCGAGAACCGATTGGCGTCCGTCGCCGTCAACGCGAACTGCCAGCGCGTGACGCCGAAGCGGCGGGTGAGCTCCTCGGCGACCCAGAGGGCGTCCTCGGTCGGGAGCATCGTCGTGATCCCGCGCGTCGCCTGCTCCGCGATCGCGCGGAGCGTCGCCTCGGGTGCGTGGCCGCTCATCGCTCCCGTGTCACCGAGGCAGAAGTCGACGTACTCGAGGCCGTCGACGTCGGTGAACCGGCCGCCGCGTGCGTCCGCGACGAAGAGCGGGAATCCGCCCGGCCACTTCGCCATCCAGTGCATCGGCACCCCTGCGAGGAGGTGCCGCTGCGCGTCTGCGGCGAGCGCGCGCGAACGGGGATGCTCTCGTGCGAAGCGCTCTTCCTCGCGGCGCTGGAGCGCCGGGAGGCGCTCCGTCACGTCCGACGGATCGAGCGAACCGTCGCCTGCCACGAGCCGCGCGGTGCAGCCACCGAGACGACGTCGCCCACGGCCTTCCCCATCAACGCCGCCCCGAGAGGCGAGTCGGACGACACGCCGCCGCCCACGGACGAGATCGTCACCTCCATCACGTCGCCCTGGTCGTCCGCGATCTCGACGATCGAGCCGGGCCCGACGTGATCGTCCGTGTCGTGGTCGACGACGACGGCCGAGGCGATCCGGGCGCGCAGCTTCACGATGCGGGCCTCGAGCAACCCCTGCTCGTTCTTCGCTGCGTGGTACTCGAAGTTCTCCGAGAGGTCGCCGAACGCCCGGGCCGTCGCGATCGCCTCGATGGCGGCAGCGCGGCGGGGCCCCTCGAGCTCCGTGAGCTCGGCCTGCAGGGCGCTCATCTGCTCGCTCGTCAGCACCTCGCCGGTGTCGCTCATCGGGCTGAGGCTACCGCTCGACGGCGTCCGAGCGCTGGTATGTGACGTGGGTTACGCCGTCGCCCTTCTCTCGGCGGAGCTCGCGCCACTCGCGCCAGTCGACGACCGGGAAATGGGTGTCGCCGTCCGGCTCGGCGTCGACGAAGGTGAGGTCGAGCCGGTCGGCGAGCGGCATCGCGTCGACGTAGACCTGCGCGCCGCCGACGACGAACACCTCCCCGTCGATCGCGGCGGCCGCATCGAGCGCCGCCGGGACGCTGCCCGACACGAGAACCTCGCTCGACCCCGGGTCCCAGCCGGTCGTGCGCGTGACGACGACCGTCGTTCGGCCCGGGAGTGGGCGGCCGATCGACTCGTACGTCTTCCTCCCCATCACGAGCACGTGGCCGAGCGTCAGCTCCTTGAACCGGCGCAGGTCGTCGGGAAGGTGCCACGGGAGCCCACCGTCGACGCCGATGACGCCGTTCCGCGCGACGGCGGCGACGATCGTGACCGGCACGGGCGCTACACCGCGATCGGTGCGCGGATCGCCGGATGCGGTTCGTAGCCGACGACCTGCACCGCCTCGGGCTCGAACGCGTCGATCGTGCGGCACGCCGGGTCGAGGCGGAGCTCGGGGAGCGCCCGTGGCGCGCGCGCGAGCTGCTCGCGGGCCTGGTCGACGTGATTGAGATAGAGGTGCGCGTCGCCGAGCGTATGGACGAAGTCACCCACCTCGAGGTCGGTGACCTGGGCGACCATGTGCGTCAGTAACGCGTACGAGGCGATGTTGAACGGGACGCCGAGGAACAGGTCGGCCGACCGCTGGTAGAGCTGGCACGAGAGCCTGCCGTCCGCGACGTAGAACTGGAAGAGCGCGTGGCACGGTGCAAGCGCCATCCGTGGTAGGTCGGCGACGTTCCAGGCGCTGACGACGAGGCGGCGCGAGTCGGGATCGTCCCGGATCTGCTCGATCACGTTGGCGAGCTGATCGACGTGCCGACCGTCCGGCGCCGGCCAGGAACGCCACTGGTACCCGTAGATCGGCCCGAGGTCGCCCGTCTCGTCGGCCCACTCGTCCCAGATCGTGACGCCGTGCTCGTGCAGCCACGAGACGTTCGTGTCGCCGCGGAGGAACCAGATCAGCTCTCCAACAACGGACGGGACGTGCACCTTCTTCGTCGTCACGAGCGGGAAACCGTCCCGCAAGTCGAAGCGCATCTGGTGCCCGAACACCGACAGCGTCCCCGTGCCCGTGCGGTCCTCCTTGCGCGCGCCCTCGTCGAGCGTACGCCGGAGAAGCGAGAGGTACTGCTCCACGCCTCGATTGTGCCAACCGGGTCGGCGACCCGCCTAGTGTCCGACTTTAAGTCGGACACCAACCGCTCAGAACAAACCGACGATGTTCCCGCCTTCGTCGACGTCGATCGCGAAGGCGGCGGGCGCCTTGCCAAGCCCGGGCATCGTCTGCATGTCGCCGCAGAGCGCGACGATCCAGCCGGCTCCCGTGTACGGCCGGAGGTCGCGGACGGTGACCGTGAACCCGGTGGGCGCGTTCAGGAGCGACGCGTCGTGGGAGAGCGAGAGGTGCGTCTTCGCCATGCAGATCGGCAGCTGGCCGAGGCCCGACGCCTCGAAGGCCGCCGCCTTGTCTTTCGCCGTCTTCAGGAGGAACACGTCGTCCGCGCCGTAGACGCCCTTCGCGATCGCGCGGATCTTCTCCTCGATCGGCGCGTCGTACGCGTAGGCGAAGCGAAACTCGTTCGGCTCGTCCGCGGCCGCGACGACCGCCTCCGCGAGCGCCGTGGCGCCCTTCCCGCCCTGCTCGAAGCCGGCGTTGATCTCGGCGGCGTAGGCGCCGTGCTCGAGCGCGAGCCGCTTCACGAGCTCGAGCTCGTCCGCCGTGTCGGTCGGGAACTTGTTGACCGCGACGACCGCGTTCAGGCCGAAGTGCTTCACGATCCCGATGTGGCGGGCAAGGTTCGCGGCGCCCCCCTCGATCTCGGCCATCCCGCCGTTGATGTTCCCGCCGTGGTGCTTGAGCGCGCGCACCGTCGCGACGAGCACCGTCGCACTCGAGCGGAGCCCGCCGATCCGGCAGGTGATGTCGAAGAACTTCTCCATTCCCATGTCCGAGGCGAAGCCCGACTCCGTGATCAGGTAGTCGCCCAGCTTGAGCCCGACCCGGTCGGCGACAAGCGAGTTGTTCCCGTGCGCGATGTTCGCGAAGGGGCCGCAGTGGATGAACGCCGGCTGCCCCTCCAGCGTCTGCACGAGGTTCGGCTTGATCGCATCCTTGAGCAGGACGGCCATCGAGCCGGCGGCCTTCAGCTGCTCGGCCGTCACCGGCTCGCCCTCGAAGGTCTGACCGATCGTGATCCGCCCGAGACGGGCGCGCAGGTCGCCGAGATCGCGCGCCACTGCGACGAGCGCCATGATCTCGCTCGCGGCGGTGATGTCGAAGCCCGTCTGCCGCGGATAGCCGTTGACCCGGCCCCCGAGCGACGTGACGATGTCGCGCAGCGACCGGTCGTTCATGTCCATGCACCGCCGCCACGAGATCGTCAGCGGGTCCATGCGCAGCTCGTTGCCGTGCAGGAGGTGCGCGTCGATCAGCGCGGAGAGCAGGTTGTTCGCGGCCGTGATCGCGTGCAGGTCCCCCGTGAAGTGGAGGTTCAGGTCTTCCATCGGGACGACCTGCGTGTAGCCGCCTCCTGCCGCCCCTCCCTTCACCCCGAAGACGGGCCCGAGCGAGGCCTCGCGCAGGGCGAGCACCGCTTTGCGGCCGATCTGGCCCAGTCCCTGGGTGAGCGCCACGGAGGTCGTCGTCTTGCCTTCGCCCGCCGGCGTCGGGGTGATCGCGGTGACGTTGACGATCTTCCCGTCCGGCTGGTCCGCAAGCCGCTCGAGGATCGAGAGGTCGACCTTGGCCTTGTAGCGGCCGTAGAGCTCGAGCTCGTCCGGCTCGATCCCCGCCTCGTCGGCGACGTCGGCGATCGGGCGAAGCGTTGCCTCCTGCGCGATCTCGAGACTCGACAGCATCGATCAATCCTCCCTGGGCGGCTCGACGTGGTGCGCGAGATATATCTCGCGCACGCCGACCGTGCCGGGAGACGCGCCTGCGCGGCCCGAGGCCCGAGGGCACCCGCCATCCCGGACAAGCCCCGCGCAGCACCGCCGGACGCGGGAGACGCCTGCAAGTGACACAGTGTCACTTGGATCCTTCCTCCCCGCGTTGCCCCTGCGAAGGGCGACGTCGGGGGTCTCAGCACCCGGGCCTCCGGCGGCGATGGGGCGCCGCTCAGTGCTGGGCGACCACGCCGACGTGGCGCTCGTGGGCGCCCGTCTCGAGGATCTCGCCGATCTGGTCGACGGCGAAGCGGAGCTCGTCGTCCGAGGTGAAGTAGTGCGGACCGAGACGGATCCCGGCATCGGGGCGGAAGTCGCAGAGGATCTGCCGCTCGGCCAACTCCCGATGCACGGCCGGGAAGTCCGGCACGTGGACGGTCACCGTCCCGCCGCGCCGCGCGGGCGAGCGCGGGCTGCGCACCTCGAAGCCCGCCGTGTCCGCGAGGTCGATCAGCAGCTGGGTCTGGCGGAGCGAGTTCGCCCGGATGCGGTCGATCCCGACCTCCTCGATCAGGTCGTACCCAGCCGTCGCGGCGAAATGCGCGGGGACGTTCGGCGTTCCCGTGAGGAAGCGTGCGGCGCCGGCTGCGTAGCGCATCTCCTCCTCGAACGCGAACGGCGCCTCGTGCGCCTGCCAGCCCGTGAGCGTCGGCTCGAGCCGCTCGGCGAGGTCGGGCCTCACGTACAGCCAGCCGTTGCCAGGCCCCCCACAGAGCCATTTCACCGAGCCGCCTACGGCAAAGTCGACGCCGAGCGCCGTCACGTCGAGGGGGACGATCCCGGCGGACTGGTAGCAGTCGAGGATTACGTGCGCACCGACCTCGTGTGCGCGGCGGACGATCGGCTCGACGTCCTGGATCTCGCCGGTCTTGAAGAGGACGTGGCTGATCGGCACGAGCAGCGTCCGCTCGTCGATCGCCTCGACGATACCTTCGTCGTCTTCGCAGACAACGACCTCGAGGTCCGGCTGTGCCTGGTACAGGTAGCGGACGGACGGGAAGTTGCCGCGCTCGTAGACGATCCGGTTGCGCGACAGGTCGAAGGGGCGGAAGCACGAGAGCACCACCGCCTCGGCGACCGCGACGTTCTGGTGCATCACGGTCGAGCCCGCCGGGGCGCCGACGATCCTCCCGACCTGGTCGCCGACCGTGATCGGGGTCGTCCACCAGCCCTCGCCCCACGCCCGGATGCCGCGCTCCGCCCACAGGCGGGCGTACTCTCGCAGGCGATCCTCCGCGCGCCGCGGCATCGCCGCGAGCGAGTGGTTGATCAGGTAGGTCGTGTGCCCGAGGATCGGGAACTCGGTGCGGTAGTCGAGGAGCTCGCGCATCACGGGGAGGGTAGAGAAGCAGCGGTGAGGGCGATGGTGCTGCAGGCGGCGGGCCTTCCGCTCGAGGAGGTCGTGCTGGACGACCCCGAGCCGGGGCCCGGCCAGGCGCTCCTCCGGGTGCTTGCGTGCGGCGTGTGCCGGACCGACCTGCACGTCGTCGACGGCGAGCTGACGCACCCGAAGCTCCCGCTCGTCCCCGGTCACGAGATCGTGGCCGAGGTCGCGGCGAGCGCGGGGCGGTTCGCGCCGGGCGACCGCGTCGGGGTCCCGTGGCTCGGATGGACGTGCGGCGCGTGCCAGTACTGCCTCGCCGGCCGCGAGAATCTCTGCGACCGCGCGCGGTTCACCGGCTACGACCTCGACGGCGGCTATGCCGAGCTCTGCGTCGCCGACGAGCGCTTCTGCTTCCCGCTCCCGTCGTCCTACAGCGACCTCGAGGCCGCGCCGCTCCTGTGTGCGGGCCTGATCGGATACCGGTCACTCCGGCTCGCCGGCGACCCGGCCCGGCTCGGGTTGTACGGGTTCGGTGCGGCGGCGCACATCGTATGCCAGGTCGCGCTCCACGAGGGCCGCGAGGTCTTCGCGCTCACGCGGCCCGGCGACGAGGAGGCGCAGGCGTTCGCGCGGTCGCTCGGCGCGACGTGGGCCGGCGACACGGCGCAGGGGCCTCCCGCCGAGCTCGACGCCGCGATCCTGTTCGCGCCGGCCGGGGAGCTCGTGCCGACAGCGCTCGGCCAGGTCCGCAAGGGCGGCTCGGTCGTCTGCGCCGGGATCCACATGAGCGACATTCCGTCCTTCCCGTACGAGCTGCTCTGGGGCGAGCGGCTCGTCCGCTCGGTCGCCAACCTGGCGCGGGCGGACGGCGACGAGCTGCTCTCGATCGCCCCCGCGGTGCCCGTTCGCACCCGGGTCGAGGCGGTCCCGCTCGCTCGCGCCGACGACGCGCTCGCACGACTGCGCTCCGGCGACGTGCGCGGCGCGCTCGTGCTCGTCCCGTGACCGCGTGACGGGCGCCGCTACGCGATGCGCTTGAGCACGCCGAGCGCCCGCTGATCCCAGGGCACGCGGTGCGTGAGGCCGGCTGCGCGGAGCTCGTCCCGGTGGCCCAGGTACCAGTCGTAGGTCGCCGTCAGCGTCTCCGCGTTCGAGAGCCGCGGCTCCCAGCCGAGCAGCGCCCGCGCCTTGTCGATCGAGACGAAGGAGTCCTTGTGGGCGGTGCGGTAGTGCCACTCGGCGAGCGGCGAGAGCCGCGCGAGCTCGAGCGCGCGCAGGGCAACCTCGGCCGGACGCGCCGGCACGGGGAAGAGCCGCGCACCGGAACCCGCGTGCGCGGCAAGCGCCTCGAGGTCCTCGCGCACCGTCCCGAACCGGGCCGCGCCGATGTTCAGTGCCTCCCCGGCGACGGGTGCATCGAGGCAGCGGACGATCGCGTCGACGAGATCCTCGACGGCGAGCAACTGGTAGCGGTTCGTCCCGTCGCCCAGGATCGGGATGCGACGGCCCTCGCGCACCCAGTCGAAGAGGATCTCGAACACGCCGAGGCGCTCCGGGCCGACGAAGGTCTTCGGGCGCACGATCACCGTCTCGAGCCCGCGGCGCGCGAAGGCCTCGCTGAGCCGCTCGGCCTCGATCTTCGACTCGCCGTAGTGGCCCACGCCGACGAGCGGATCGTCCTCGTGGATCGGGTGCCGTTCGGGCACGCCGTAGACCGCCGTCGACGACACGAGGACGACCCGGCGGACGCCGGCCTCGGCGGCCGCCGCGAACGTGACCGCCGCACCCTCGACGTTCACCGAGCGGATCGCGGCGCGGCTCTCCTGGATCGGGAGGGCGGCGGCCGCGTGCACGAGCACGTCGGCGCCGGCGACGAGGGCACGCGCGTCGGCCGTCAGCCTGACGTCGCCGCGCCGCTCATCGATCCGTCCCTCGAGCTCAGTGTCGTCGAGCGGAGCGAGATCGAGCGTCCGGACAGCGTGACCGTCGGCGACGAGGCGCCGTGCGAGGTGCAGGCCGAGGAAGCCCGCGCCGCCGGAGATCGCGACGAGCACGGCGCGGAACGCTACCGAGATGCCGCGACCCGGAAACCGCTTCCCACCCATCCGAGGCGGCCAGGGACGCTTGTGTTGATTCAACACAAGCGTTGTCCCGACGCCTTCGGCCCGCCGTTCGACGCGGGTGCCGCCGCCGGCGCTCGGGGCCGCGCTACGGGCCGGCGCTACGGGTGGCGCTCGTCGAGCCGGCGTCGACGGGCGGCGGCGCGCTGTTGACCAGCACCGCGGCCGCGAACAGCACGGCGAGCGCGACGACGCTCTCGCCGAGCAGGCTCCGCCCCACGCCGGGCGGCGACTCACCGCGCTCGAGCCGCGGCCGGACGTACGTGTGGTGGAAGCCCCCCCACGCGAGCGCGACGAGCACGAGCGCGATCTTGACGAGGAGCGTCCGCCCGTAGGCGGTGTCCCACAGGTCGTCGAGCTCCGGCAGCCGCTCGATCGAGACGACGGTCCCCGCCACGAGAAGCAGCGCGATCAGAGCGACCGCGATCCGCGAGAAGCGCAGGAACGCGACCCGGCGCAGATCACGCGAGAGCGGCCAGACGACCACCGCGAGGGTCAGCACGCCGCCGACCCAGAGCATCGCGCAGACGAGGTGCACCCAGTCGGCGATCTCGCCGAGGAGCGTTGCGTTCGGCTCGGTCGCCTGGTGGCCCGAGAGCGGGTAGCCCCAGACCAGGACGAGCGCGAGGAGGAAGGCCGGCCAGCGGAGCAGCGGCAGGTCGAGCACCCATGCGAGCACGAGAATCGTGAGGCAGATGCCGAAGCCGAACGTCGTCACGAGGAACGCGATCCCGAAGCGCGTCGACTCCGCGAACGGCGACAGGTCGGCGTAGAGCAGGTCGACCCCGGAGACCTGGAGCGCGTTCGCCGAGCGGATCACGAAGCCGGCGATGCCGGTGTTCAGCGCGAGGAACGCGCCGAGCGTGCCGAGGAGGTGCACGCGCCGCTCGACGCGAGGGTCGACGACCCGCGGCAGCACGAGCAGCCGGACCCCGACCACGCCGATCATGAGCGCGAGCGACGCGAACAACGCCCAGCGGGCGACGTCGTCGCGCCATGTCACGCCGGACGCCCCGACGGCCTCGGTCGGCGGGGGCGGCGTGACGCCGACGCCGAACGTGAAGACGCCCGTCCCCACGTGACCGTCGGCGGAGACGACGCGCCAGCGCACGGTGTACGCCTGGCCCCTCACGGCTCCGCGGATCGGCGCGCGCATGACGGTGTCCCGGTCCGTTCGCGCGACGGCCCCGGAGAGCCGGCGCCCGTCTGGCGCGTACACGACGATCGCGTTCGGCGGCGCCTCGACGGACTGGTCGAAGCGGAGCGTGACCTCCGTTGGCGGCGTGTCGACCCGGCCCTGCTCCGCGGGATGCGCTTCCTTCATCGTCGCGTGGGCCGACGCGGCTGCGGGCACGACCAGCGCGAGGAGAACGGCGGCGAGGACGGTCCGCCGTCTCACGGCCTTCCGCCTGCGAGCTCGGAGAGATGGCCGAAGATCGAGGCGACGTCGCGGTCCGCGAACAGCATCACCGCCACCGCGACGAAAGTCAGCGCGAAGCCGTACGACCACGCCGCGCGGCGCGGACGGAGCGCCGCGCCGAGCGGGAACACGGAGGCGACAACGAGCGTCCACCCGATCAGGTGGTGGAGGAACGCCGAGCGGGCGAACAGCCAGCCGTTCTGCTCGTGTACGAGGAACGAGGCGCCGGAGACGAAGAGCCCCGCTGCGGTGACGAGCGACCAGTACGCCGAGTGGAGTCGTCCGCGCACTCGCGCGAGCTCCACCGCCCCAGCCGCCGTCGCGGCCTGCGCCCAGATCGAGTGCGCGACCAGGTGCAGCGTCGAGAACGTCGAGAAGACCGCGATCAGCCAGAGCCAGACGCCCGCGAAGAGCGCGAGCGACGGCCAGAGGTAGGCACGCCACGGACGGCTGCGGAAGATCGCCTGCCCGACGATCGCCTCGGCGAGCAACACGAGACCGAAGAAGAGAAAGCCGGCCGCGAACAGCCAGTGCGCGATCTCAGCGCGAGGGAGCATCTCCGCGTGCCCTGTCCGCCCCTTCCAGGTCCTCGACGAGCCCTGGGGCGACGAAGAGCGAGAAGAGGAGGCCGACCAGCACGACGAGCAGCGGCGGTTGAACGGCCCAGTCCCAGAACCCCTTGCCGTCGGGATAGAAGAACGTGACACGGTACGGTTGCGCGAACGCCCAGACGATGCCGCCGAGGATCGTCAGCGGCCCGAGGGCCTCGATCGCTACCACGCGGAATGTCTGGCGCGCGGTACGCGGCCTGCCGGCAGATTCCGCCCGGGGTGTGACGAGCTCGTTCACGATCGTGGTGCCTCCACGTTCAGTCTGCACGGACGCGCATGCCGAGCGCAAACGGCGTGCGTCGCCCCGGCGTGACTTCAGCCTCGCTCCTCATGGTTTGACGACGAAGGGCGCGGCTGAAGCCACGCCCTGATGCCCACGGCGCCGGGCTACCGCGAGAGGATCCCGTCGCGCGAGACCTTCACCGCCCGCGCGCCGAAGTCCTCGCGCGACAGCGTGCGCACGACACCGTGCGCCGCCTCGGACGGGTCGATCGCGGGGAGCCCGCCGCCGACGAGGTGCGTCGGCACGAGCCGCCCGGTCTCGAACTTCCCGTCGCCGCGCAGCGTGACCCGGAGGATCCCGCTCGTCGAAAGCGGCCCGCCCAGCGCGAACACCTTGTAGCCGGCGAAGTTGCCGAGGGAGTAGGCGATCAGCCGGCCTTTGTACCACTCCATCCCGCGCAGGACGTGCGGGCCGTGGCCCACCACGAGGTCGGCGCCGGCGTCCACGACCGCGTGGGCGAAGCGGATCGGGTCGCCTCGGTTCTCCCCGAGGAATCGCTCGGTCCCACGCCGGACGTGCTGGCGGTCACTCCCCTCACCGCCGGCGTGCATCGTCACGACGACGACGTCTGCTTTCGAGCCCGCCTTGCGGACGAGCCGCTTCGCGGCGGCGACGTCGGTCAGGGACTGGGCCCAGCGATACGGAGCGAACCCGACCACGGCCACCCGGATCCCCCCGACCTTCTGCACCGTGACCTGCCCCGGCCGCCCCGTCCATTCGAGACCGATGCCCGCGAGCGCGTCGGTGGTCTGCCGAAGCCCGTCTGCGCCGAAGTCGTACGCATGGTTGTTCGCGAGGTTCATCACGGTGAACCCCGCCTGCTTCAGCCGGCCGGCGTAGGCGGGCGGCGTCTGGAACGCGAAGCAGTTCGCGCTGCCGGCGCCGCATTTCGACTGGCCCCCGGTCGAGAGCGTCCCCTCGAGGTTCCCGAGCACGACGTCGCCGGCGAGGTCGGTCTGCACGTCGGAGAAGAACGCGCTGCCACCGTCCGGCGGCAGGTTCGGCGTGGAGCCCATCACGATGTCGCCGGTCGCGACGATTGCGACGACGCCCGGCGGCAGCCTCGACGCGGCGGGCTTCCGTGTCGGCGTCGGCTTCGGCTTGGGGGCGGGCTGCTCGACCGTCGAGCGGTCGGGCCGCGCCGCCGTCGCGGGCTTCGGCCCGCCGTCGACGAGGAGCGAGAACACGAACGCGCTGGCCGCCACGACGGCGCCCGCGCGCACGATCAGCGCGACGACCCGCACTTGGCGCCTAGCGGCGGTTGTTGAGGACGATGAGCCAGTACGCGAGCTGCGTGAGAGCGGCCAGCGCGGCGGCCACGTACGTCATCGCGGCGGCGGTCAGCACCTTGCGGGCGCCCTGCGACTCGCCCGTCGTGACCAGCCCGAGCTCCCTGAGCTGGCCCATCGCTCGGCGGGAGGCGTCGAACTCGACCGGCAGCGTGACCAGCTGGAAGAGCACGACGACGGAGAACAGGATGATCGCGAAGGTCATCAGGCCGGCGATCTGGGCGAAGAGCCCGACCATCAGGAGGATGCCCCACGTCTTGGAGGCGAACGCCATCGCGGGCCACATCGCCGAGCGGAGCCGGAAGGGCGTGTACGCCTTCTGGTGCTGGATCGCGTGCCCCACCTCGTGCGCGGCGATCGCGGTCGACGCGACCGAATGCCCGCCGTAGACGGGCTCCGACAGGTGCACCGACTTCTTGCGCGGGTCGTAGTGGTCGGAGAGCGGGCCGCCGGGCGAGGTGTCGACGGGAACGCCCTGGAGGCCGTTCCGGTCGAGGATCTGGCGCGCGATATCGGCGCCGGTCAGGCCGTTCGCGACCTGTACCTGCATGTTCCGCGCCACCGTCTTCTTCAGCCACGACTGGACGGCGATGCCGATAACCAGCGGCGGAATGAGGAACGCGAAGTAGAGGCCCCACCCACTCATGCCCGAAGCGTAACAACCGTGCCCGACCGCGACCCCACGTCAACGCGTCCGCGAGAAGCGTTGCACGGCCGCGAGCAGCTCCTCGCTCTTCTCCCCGGCGACGTCCGGATCGCCCGACGCGAGCGCCTCAGCGACGCAGTGGGTGACGTGGCCCTCGAGCAGCTTCGCCGCGACCTGTTCGAGCGCGGTCTTCACCGCGGCGACCTGCGTGAGGATGTCGATGCAGTAGCGATCCTCCTCGATCATCCGCTCGACGCCGCGCACCTGCCCCTCGATGCGGTGCAGGCGCTTCGTGAGCGCGTCCTTGTCCTTCGCGTAGCCGTGCATCAGATGACCTCCCGGATCGAGCGAAAGCGCCGAAGGCGCAGGCTGTTGGTGACGACGAAGACGCTCGAGAACGCCATGGCGGCGGCGGCGACGACAGGGCTCAGGAGGCCCGCCATCGCGAGCGGGATCGCAGCGACGTTGTAGGCGAACGCCCAGAAGAGGTTCACCTCGATCGTGCGCAGCGTCCGTCGCGAGAGGCGGATCGCGTCGACGGCCGCGCGGAGGTCGCCGGAGACGAGCGTCAGGTCGCTCGCCTCGATCGCAACGTCCGTGCCCGTCCCGAGCGCGAGCCCCAGGTCCGCCCGCGCGAGCGCCGGCGCGTCGTTGACGCCGTCGCCGACCATCGCGACGACCTCCCCCGCCCGCTGCAACGCCTCCACCGCGGCGCTCTTGTCGCCGGGGAGGACACCCGCCTGCACTCTGTCGATCCCCACCTCGCCGGCGACCGTCGCGGCGGTGCGCTCGTTGTCGCCCGTCAGCAGCAGCGGCTCGAGCCCGAGCCGGCGGAGCCCGGCGACGGCCTCCACCGACGTCGGCTTGAGCCTGTCCGCGACGACGAACACCCCGGCAGGCACGCCGTCGATCGCGGCGGCGACGACCGTCCGGCCGCGCGCCTCCTCGGCCGCGAGCCGCTCTGCCAGCTCGCCGTCGAGCACGGCGCCCCGGTCGGCGAGGAGCGCCGGGCTGCCGACGACGATCGCGTGTCCGTCGACGACCGCCTCGACACCGAGCCCGCGGTGCTCGCGAAGCTCTCGACCGCGGGCAGCTGTGCGTCGGCCTCGCGGGCGTGAGCAGCGATCGCCTCGGCGATGGGGTGCTCGCTCGCGGCCTCGCGCTGCGCCGGCGAGGCGCAGCAGGTCCGCGCGGCTCCGGCCGTGCGCCGGGACGACGTCCTCGACGCGCTGCGCCCCCGGTCACGGTCCCCGTCTTGTCGAGCACGACGGTCGTGATCCGTCGCGTCTGCTCGAGCACCTCGGGCGCCCTTGACGACGATCCCGAGCTGCGCGCCCCGGCCTGTCCCCACCATGAGCGCGGTTGGCGTCGCGAGGCCGAGCGCGCACGGGCAGGCGATGATCAGCACGGCGACCGCGGCAGTGAACGCGGCCGAGGTCGCCGGTCGCGACGAGCCAGCCCACGAGCGTCAGGAGCGCGATCGCGAGCACGATCGGCACGAACACCGAGGCGACCGGTCGGCGAGCCGCTGGATCGGCGCCTTCCCGGACTGCGCCTCGGCGACGAGCCTTGCGATCTGCGCGAGCGCAGTGTCCGCCCCGACGCGGTCGCGCGCACGACGATGCGCCCCGAGACGGCGACCGTCCCGCCCGCGACCGCGGCCCCAGGCACCGTCTCGACCGGCATCGACTCGCCGGTGAGCATCGACTGGTCGACCGCGGCCGATGCGCCCTCGACGACGACGCCGTCCGTCGCGATCTTGTCGCCGGGCCGCACGACGAACAGGTCGCCGACCGCGAGCGCGTCGACCGGGACCTCGATCTCCACGCCGTCGCGGAGCACGCGTGCCTCGTGCGCGCCGAGCTCGAGCAGCGAGCGGATCGCCTCGCTCGAGCGCCCGCGCGCGCGGAGCTCGAACCAGCGGCCAAGGAGGATCAACGTCGTGATCACGGCCGCGACCTCGAAGTAGGTGTGGGCGTCGATCCCCGCGACGAGCACGACGGCCGACCAGGCCCACGCGGCGATCGTGCCGACCGAGATCAGCGTGTCCATCGTCGCTGCGCGATGCCGCGCGTTCAACAGCGTCGCCTGGTGGAACCCCGCGCCGCACCAGAAGACGACCGGCGTCGCGAGCGCCAGCGCGAGCCACTCCCAGCCCCCGAACCGCAGCGGCGCTGCCATCGTCAGCAGCACGAGCGGCGCGGTGAGCACCGTCGCGACGACGAGCCTCGAGCGAACGGCCCCGGCCGCGTCCGCCGGCTCCGCGAGGTCGCCGGGGAGCGCTGCGTGATACCCCGTCGCCTCCACGGTCGCGATCAGGTCGTCGACCGACACCGCGGACGGGTCGAACCAGACGGCCGCGTCCTCGGTCGCGTAGTTGACGGTCGCCTCGACGCCGTCGAGCCGGTTCAGCTTCCGCTCGATGCGCGCGGCACAGGAGGCGCAGGTCATTCCCTCGACGTCGAGGCGGAGACGCTCTCGGTCGCGGGTGGCGACGGCCATCACGCCGCCTCGTATCCGGCTTCCTCGATCGCAGCACGGATCGCCGAGTCGTCGAGGGCCTCGCCCACGACGTCGACGTGCTTCGACTCCAGGTCGACCGCGACGGACGCGACTCCCTCGACCTCGGTCACTTCCTCCCGCACGGCCGCCTCGCAGTGGGCGCAGTGCATCCCCGGAACGACGTAGCGGCGTGTTTCCATGATGCTCGACTATACCCTATCTGGGTATATGTCGTCGTCGACTCGGGCACGATGAGGCCCATCGCGCACGGCAACGACATCCGCGCATGGCTCGCGCCGGACGAGCTCCGGATCGGGCTCGGATGCATGCGCGTCGCGACAGGCGAGGGACGCGAGGACGCGGCCGAGACGACGATCGCCGCGGCCGCCGAAGCGGGCATCACGGTCTTCGACACCGCTCACGCATACGGCGACGAGCCGGGCGCCAACGAGCGGCTGCTCGCCCGGGCGCTGCGAGCGGCGGGCGCGGCCGCCCGTGCGCGGATCGTCACGAAGGGCGGCATGGCGCGGCCCGGCGGGCAATGGGCGCCGGACGGTAGGGCGAAGGTCCTTCGCGCGGACTGCGAGGCGAGTCTTCAGGCGCTCGACGGGTTACCGATCGATCTCTACCTCCTCCATGCGCCCGACCCGCGGACGCCGTGGCGCACGTCGATGCGGGCGCTGGCGCGACTCGTCGACGACGGGCTCGTGCCGCGTGTCGGTCTCGCGAACGTCACCCGCGGTCAGCTCGACGAGGCGCTCGCGCTCGCCCCGATCGCCGCCGTGCAGGTTCCCCTGAGCGTGGTGGACGACCGCGCGCTCCGCGGGGGCGTGGCCGAGCGGTGCGCGGAGGCAGGGATCACGCTGATCGCCCACTCGCCTCTCGGCGGGCCGCGCCGCGCGCCCGGTCTCGCCCGGCGGGCCGAGTTGCGCGCCGTCGCCGAAGCCCATAGCGCGACGCCCGCCGAGGTCGCCCTCGCGTGGATCCTCGACCTCGGAGCGAACGTCGTCGCGATCCCGGGCGCACGACGGCCGGAGACGGTGCGCTCAGCGGCGCGCGCGGCGGCGCTCGTGCTCGACTCCGACGAGCGGGAGCGCCTGGTGCCGTCCCGTCGCCGGCGCACCGTTGCCTCGACGCGCCGCGACGCCGAGGTCATGCTCGTGATGGGAATCCCCGGCGCCGGGAAGAGCCGTGTCGCGGGGGAGATCGCAGCACGTGGCCACCTTCGCCTCAACCGCGACGAGCGCGGAGGGTCGCTCCGCGCGCTCGCCGGCGAGCTCGAGGCGGCGCTCGCGGCCGGGACGCGGCGGGTCGTCCTCGACAACACCTACGCGACCCGCGCGTCGCGGAGCCACGTGGTCGAGGCCGCGGCGCGGCACGGCGCTCCGGTGCGCTGCGTGTGGCTCGACACGCCGCTCGCGCAGGCGCAGGTGAACATGGTCGAGCGGCTCCTCGACCGGTTCGGCTCGCTCCCGTCGCCCGAAGAGCTGAAGGCGGCGGCGCGTCGCGAGCCGGGCGTGATGTCGCCGACCTCGCAGATGCGCGTGCTCCGCGAGCTCGAGCCGCCGTCTCTCGACGAGGGGTTCGCGACGGTCGACCGAGTGCCGTTCGAGCGACAGCACCCCGGCGGCGACGCCGGCGTCTTCGTCGCGGCGGCCGTGCTCGGCGTGCCGGGGTGGGCCGAGACGCTCGCCGCGGTCGACCCGTCCGCGCCCCACCTCGTCTTCGACTGGATCCCGGAGGGCTCGCCCGACGATCTCGCCGACGCGGCCGCGGCTCTTGCCGCGACGATCAGCGGCCGGATCGAGCGCGCCGTCTGCCCGCACGGCGGCGGGCCGCCAGCCTGCTGGTGCCGGCCGCCGCTTCCCGGGCTGCCGCTCGCCTTCGCCCGGACGCATGCGGTCGACACGACCCGCTCGGTGCTGGTCGGCACCTCGCCCGCGCACAGGACGCTCGCGGCAACGCTGGGCGCCCGATTGGTTCAGGTCGATGCGCCTCGGCGGTAGCCGCGGGTCGGACACGTGTTGCCGCCGGTGCGATCCGTCGTGCCGATGGCCAAGATCCGGAACAGGTGACGCAGCATCGTCCCCGCTCAGCGGCCGGGCTGGATCGCTCCCGCGCCCTTCCCACGCCGAACGCCAGCGGTGATCGCGAGGGCGGCGAGCGCCGCGAGCAGGATGCCGGCGAGCAGGAGCCCGATTCCGATCCAGAGCACCGAGTCGAGCTCTGCCCCGATCGAGAGGTCGGACGAGACGCCGCGCGAGCCGTCGACGTTCATCAGGACGAACCGCCAGTCGCCGTCCTCGGGCTCCCAGTCGAGCGTCTGCTCGCCCGATCCAGACGCCGACGCGACCCAGAACGTCTGCTCGCCCGGCGGCCCGGACGGCGTCCCGCCGGACAGGCGGTCGTAGTGCGGCTTGCGATCGAGGTCGGTGACGACGTCGCGATCGATGCCGCGGAGATACGCGGCCGCCTGCGCCTCGGGCGCGATGCCGATGAACACGGGCCGATCGCTCTCGCTGCGAATGCGAACCGTGCCGAGGAAGCTGTCCAGCACCCACTCCGCTCCTCCCGTGTCGATGTCCGCGCTCTCCGAGACGATCGCGTAGGCCGGTGACGAGAACTCCTCGCTCGGCGACATGAGGAAGCCGTCGTCGTCTCGTTGGATCTGGTCGACGGCGACCAGCGCGCACCCGCCCGCGAGGAACCCGAAGGCGAAGATCGCGAGGATGCTGCCGAGGACAATGAGCACGACCCGTGCGCCCCGGCGTCTGGCCGGGGCGGCCACCTCCACCCCCTCCAGGGCGACGGTCTGCTCTCCGGGCGCTGGCAGCTCGAGTTGTCGGTCGACCGGCTCGTCGCCGCCCTGGTCGAGGCGGAACGGCGGATATCGGTCGGTCATCAGGCCGGCGTACGCGGCGACGCGCGCGACCCAGCGGTCGAGCCCGAGGACGACGTCGAAGATGCCGCTCGGGTAACGCCCCATGAAGAGGAGCGCGATCGCGCCGAAGAACACGAGCAACCCGATCAGCCCGCCGTGGAAGCCGCCA
Organism: uncultured Actinomycetes bacterium; assembly: GCA_963747125.1. GTDB lineage: Bacteria > Actinomycetota > Thermoleophilia > Gaiellales > Gaiellaceae > Gaiella. The sequence continues at coordinate 74,124 of CAVVEN010000018.1, forward strand.
CCCCACGCCTGGTCATCCGCGGCCTGGACGGCCCACCCGCCCCCGCCGAGGAAGATCCCCACGATGGCGTACTGCGGGATCGCGAGCACCCACCACTTCACGAGCACGAGCCCGCGCGACAGGCGCTCGGGGTAGTCGACCTCGAGCCGCGCGGGGTAGTCGGGCACGTCCTCGAGCGTGAACGGCGGGTACCGATCGGTGCCGAGGGCGGCGTACGAGTAGAAGCCGACCCGCCAGGTCCAGCGAAGGACGCCGACGTTGAAGTCGAAGATCCCGCGCGGATAGCGCCCGGTCACGAGGATCGCGAAGAACGCGACGACCGTGAGCACGGAGAAGGCGAGCCAGAGGAACGCCAGCAGGATGTAGTGCGGAATCGCGAGCAGCCATTTGACGATCCAGAGCCAGCGGCTCAGATCCGGATCGCGGCGACCCTCGATCCGGAGCGGATACGGCTCGCGCTCATTGCTCTCGTGTGCCGTGCTCACGCCCACACTCTTACACGGGCGTGAGCTCGACGCGGTCAGCACCGCTACTCACGCGGTGGGAGGAACGAGAAGGAAGCAGGGTCGAATCGGGACGACTTGCACGGATCGACGATGGTCGATATATTGACCATCGTCGATACGAGGTGGTGGCAGATGAGTCTTTTCCGAAGGGCGAGGGTGTCGCGGGTCGGTGACCGCTGCAGCGAGGTGTGCGACGGGCGGCGTCGCGCCGATGCCGTGGGCGGACGGACGTCGTCTTGTGTTCTCGTGGCGGGGACGAGGATCTGATGGCGACGGTCGAGTCGTCCGTCGCATGCTGTGCGACGCCCCTGGCGGCGCCGATGCTCGACGAGCGAGAGGCGCAGATGACGGCCGAGCTGTTCAAGGCTCTCGCCGACCCCGCCCGCGTCCGCATCGTCAACGCGCTTGCGCAGAGCGGCGAGGCGGTGTGCGCCTGCGAGTTCGAGCCGGCGCTCGGGTTGTCGCAGCCGACGGTGAGCCACCACCTCAAGAAGCTGACGGACGCCGGGCTCCTCGAGCGCGAGCAGCGCGGGAGGTGGGCGTTCTTCTCTCTGCGCCGCGAGGCCGTCGAGCGTCTCGCCCTCGTCGCCGACCTGAAGGGAGCGTGCTGCTGATGTCCGCGACCGCCGAGGAGCTTCGTGAGGAGGTCAGGCGCCGTTACGCCGAGTCCGCGCGCGCGGTGACCGAAGGATCGAGCGACTGCGGCTGCGGGAGCGGCTCGTGCTGCTCCGAGGGCGATGCCGCGGCCGAGCGGTTCGGCGAGGTGCTCTACGACGCCGAGCAGCGCGGCGAGCTCCCGGAGACGGCGGTGCTGGCGTCCCTCGGGTGCGGGAACCCGACGGCTGTCGCCGACCTGCGCGAGGGCGAGACGGTGCTCGACCTCGGCTCGGGCGGCGGCATCGACGTGATCCTCTCAGCGCGACGCGTCGGGCCGACCGGGACCGCGTACGGCCTCGACATGACCGACGAGATGCTCGCGCTCGCGACGAGCAACGCCCGGGAAGCGGACGTGCCCAACGTGCACTTCCTGAAGGGCGTGATCGAGCAGATCCCCCTGCCCGCCGCGTCGGTCGACGTCGTCATCTCGAACTGCGTGATCAATCTCTCCGTCGACAAGCCCGCCGTCCTGACCGAGATCGCGCGGGTGCTGCGCCCGGGAGGAAGGATCGGGATCAGCGATGTCGTGGCCGAGGATCGCCTCTCCGCGGCGGAGCGATCGGCGCGCGGGAGCTTCGTCGGCTGCATTGCCGGCGCACTCTCGAAGGGCGAGTACGAGGCCGGACTGGAGGCAGCGGGCTTCGAGGACGTCTCCGTGATCTTCACCCAGGAGGTGGCCGACGGCATGCACGGCGCGATCGTGCAGGCGATCAAGACGCACCAGCCCGAGCGTAAGGGTCTACCCATCGTGGAGCCCGCCGCGGCGGCTGGCTGCTGCTGACCAGACAACGCGTTGGAGGGAACGAAATGAGCCAGATGCTTGATCCAGTCACCCAGCACCATGTCCGGCAGGCCGCCGAAGCTCTCAGCGGCGAGTTCGCCGGGGTTTTCTCCGAGGAGACGATCGAGCGGTATATCGCTGAGTCACTCGACCTTCTGGGGCCGAGCAAGATCAACGTCTTCGTGCCGGTGCTCGCGCATCGCTTCGCGCGTGAGCGCCTCCAGGCGCTTGCGCAGATGGAGGGATTGATGACGAAGGAGATGCCGGAGGTGCTGTTCGTCTGCGTCCACAACGCGGGCCGCAGCCAGATGGCGGCAGGGCTCGTCAACCTTCGCTCTGAGGGACGTATCCATGTCCGCTCGGCCGGCAGCGATCCGGGCGAGGGGATCAATCCGGCCGTGGTCGAGGCAATGGCTGAAGTCGGAGTGGACATGAGCGAGGAGTTCCCCAAGCCCCTCACCGACGAAGTCGTCCGAGCCGCCGACGTCGTAATTACGATGGGCTGCGGCGATGCGTGCCCGATCTATCCGGGCAAGCGTTACGAGGACTGGACGCTCGACGACCCCGCCGGACAGGACGTGGAGACCGTCCGGCGCATCCGAGACGAGATCGACACCCGCGTCCAGCGACTCGTCTCCGACCTCGTTGCCTAGACCGGGGCTCGCCAGGCGGGCCCTGGCGGAGGGCGTCGCGACGTTCGCGCTGGTCTTCGCGGGGTGCGGGGCCATTGTCGCCAACGCCGAGCGCGATCAGGCACTCGGCACCGTCGGCATCGCAGCGGTCTTCGGACTGGCGATCCTGGCAATGATCTACGCCACGGGGCACCTGTCGGGCGCGCACATCAACCCCGCGGTGACCGTCGCCTTCACGCTCACCCGACACTTCCCGACCAGGGACGCGGCCGCATACATTCCAGCACAGCTCACCGGGGCCGTCGCGGCGGCGCTCCTCCTTCGCCTGACGTGGGAGGGGACCCCTGCCGATCTGGGAGCGACCGTGCCCTCGGTCGGGGCGACGGCCGCGCTGGCCTACGAGCTCGTGATGACAGCGCTGCTGATGTTCGTGATCGTCGCCGTGGCAACCGACACGCGCGCCATCGGCGAGGCAGCGGCGATCGCGATCGGGGCGACGGTGGGGCTCGATGCGCTCTTCGGCGGCGACGTGACCGGGGCCTCGATGAACCCGGCGCGCTCGTTCGGCCCGGCCCTGGTGGCAGGCGAGTGGACGCAGTTCTGGATCTACGTCGTCGGCCCGGTCTCGGGCGCGGCGCTCGGCGCGATCCTCTACCAGGCGATCCGCGCTCCCTCGGGAGACCCCAGCCCGAGGACGGGGTAACGAGGGGAGCGCGAGTCCGACGTCCTCGGCGTCAGCATCTTGGAAGGCGTGCTGACCTTTGTCCCCGGAACAACCTCCTAGCGGTGCGGCGGCAGGAACGTGTCGGTCTCGTAGCTGTGGAGCACGGCAGACGTGTGCAGGCCGACGTGTGCGATCGGTGCCCCGATCGGGTTCAGCGTGAGAAGCGTCGGGACGCTCCACATGACGTCGCCTCGAAGCGGCTTCGACATCTTGTCCGAGCGGAAGTCGCTGTAGCCGGAGTGGTAGGCGAACGTCATCGCCAGCGACGCAGCAAGGGCGACGACCCCGATCACGACCTTGCCGGCGAGGCCACGGTCGAGCCGGGTTCCGGCCAACGCTGCGAAAACCACGAGGATCGGGAAGGCCGACAGCAGCAGCCCGTCCGTGATGCCGTACACGACCCCGCGCCAGGCGAGGGCGCCGACGAGATCCAACCCCTCTGGCCGAGGTGTCGCGTCCTCCGTGCGAACGACGACGAGCGCGAGCAGACCCGCGGCTGCGAGCCCGAGCACGAGCGCTGTGAGCCACCGTCTCTTCATTGCCTCGACGAGGTCGTACCCGGTCGAACGTGACCAGAGCCAGAAGAGCGCGACGACAGAGAGAGCGTAGATCCCGTAGAACAGGTCGCGGTCCACGGCGAGCAGGTCGGCGAACAGAAACGGCACGGTGAAGGCGAGCGCGAAGCCGCCCGCGAGCCACGCCCAGTGAGCGGACAGGCCGTGCCACACACGCGCGCCGCTTTCGGCGCGACCCAAGGCGTGAGTGGTCATGCGTTCCTCCTTTCGCCCAGAGCCTGCACCGGTCGGGACGGGGCCGCATCGGTACGGAGCGCAGGTGTGGTGCGGCTTTTCCGAAGCGCCCGGCGATCCCTGCGGGGACGGAGCGGGCCATGCTCGCATTCGGAACTCGCAGTCCAGATGATCGATGCCACGGGATCGTCGGCTCCGGAGCGTGAGCTGGCCGCTCTGGGCGCGGCGGGGTGGTGAGGCCCGCCGTGCGGGCTCACCACCCCTGGAAGCGGCCAGACGCGCCAGCTCGCGCATCCGGACGCACGAGATCGTGGCATCAATCATTTAGGGTCGCATCACCGTCTCTGGAGGAAGAGGTGAGCAGCACGTCGCGGCGGGGTGCTCTCGGTGGTGCGGCGACCGAGGGGTTTTTCGATCTCGCGATCGTGCTCGGGGTGTCCTGGCTCGTACGAGTCGCATTCATCACCGCGATCGGCGACGCGCATTCCTTGGATGTCGACTCGTGGCAGCGTGCGCTCGACGTCGAGCGCCACGGACAGAACCCGTATGAGACGGGCGTGCTGAACTGGCCGCCCTTCTGGCTCCAGATCATCACGCTCGCGAACGCCGTCGCCAACTACATCGACAGCTCGTTCTGGACAGTGCTCCGCGTCTATCTGATCGTGGCCGAGTCCGCGCTCATCGTGACTCTCTACTTCACCTTGATCTCGGTGGGAGCCGATCGCGACGCCGTCCGGCGAGCGCTGCTCGTCGGTATAGCCCTCAATCCCGTGGCGATCCTTCTCGTCTGCCTGCACGGGAACAGCGACATCAACGTCGGCCTGCTCGTCACCCTCGCGGTCGCCGCTCTGATCGCCTATTCCGGGTCGCGCGACATCGTCTTCTGGCTGGGTGGCTGTCTTCTCCTTGGAATCGGCGTGCTGGCCAAGACCGTGCCCCTCGTCCTCGCGCCCGCTCTCGCGCCTGGTGCGCGGCTTGCCGGATGGGCAGGGAGGGTGCTCGCGGCCGCGCTCTTTCTCGGCCCGGCCGCGCTCGGCGTGAGCGTGATCGCGGCCCTGGCCCCTGATGCGACCAAGGAGAACGTGATCCGATACCGGTCCTTTCCCGGCTACTTCGGGGTTCACGGACTGCTGCGGGACGTCACGACCGTCGGCACGTGGGTCGGTCCGCTCGTGATCCTGGCGCTCGTGGTCGCGGCGGTCGTCGTCCTGCGCTTGCCCCGGCCGTCCAAGGACGGGTTGTCAGCGACGCGTGTCTTCCTGCTCGGGACGTTCGCCTACGTCGCGGCCGTCCTCGGGCTTGCCGTCCTTTTCGATCGCCTCTCGACCATCGACGTTCGCGAGCACTACGGAACTCTCTTCACCCTCGTCATCGTCGCAACCGTCGTCGGGCTGGTGTGGCGCTTCTGGCCGGAACCGCCGTTGTCACCACAGGCATTGTTCCTCTTCGTCGCAATGGCGCTCATGCTCGTCGTCGCTTTCGGGTCCGGCTACGGGCCGCAGTACGGCTACTGGTTCCTTCCCGCGCTCGTCGCCACCTACGTCCTACTCGACGATGCCTGGCGCCGGCTGCTACGCATCGCCTACGTGGTTGCCGGCCTCACGTACATCTTCGAATACGGGTTCATTCCGTGGCTCGGCGCATGGGTGCCCGCAGCGCTCGGGAACTCGGATTGGACGACCGACGTCGCCGACTTCCTCGTCCCGTACCGACTCGTGCTCGTCAACCTTCCGCTCTTCGCGGCATATCTCATCGTCCTTGCAGAAGGCATCAGGCGCTTGGCCGCGCTCCGCGCCGACGGGCAGTGGGGCTCTTCCTCCTTGCGCGTCTCGGAGTAGATCGCCCGATCAGAAGCGAAACCCCCGCGTTTGCGGGGGTTTCCGTGGAGCCGACGCGCGGACTCGAACCGCGGACCCCTTCATTACGAGTGAAGTGCTCTACCAGCTGAGCTACGTCGGCAGGCAGCGGATTCTAGCCGCTCGTCGGCGGACGGCCCACGCGGCGGCGTGGCGCCGGCGGGCACCATCGCCAGAGCCACGTCGCGCGCTCGAGAAGGCCGACGGCAGGTCGTGCCTGCCGGATACCGCAGTTGCCCGACACGTCGGGCCGCCCGCGACGGCCGTGCCTCATTTCCGTCGTCGGGCGTGCTTCGGCTCGACCAGATCCCCCGAAACGGGGGTTTGCCTCGAGTCAGACGAACGTGCGTCGCAGGCGGACGAAGAGGGCCTCGAGGAAGAGCGGGAGGTTCAGGTTCAGCTCCTCCAGCTCGCGCCACGCCTGCCGGACGACCTCGGCCGCCTCGTCGGCACGGGCGGCAGCGGGGTCGGCGATGTCGTCCCGGAGCACGGAAAGACGGTCGGCGTGGACAACGGCGCCCTCGGCGCCCGCCGCGACGACGACGAGGTCGCGATACCAGGCCGCGAGGTCGTCGAGCGAGGCCAGCGCCTCGGCGCGCTCCGCACCGAACTCGGCGCGGCGGACCCGCTGCTCGGCCTCGCGCGGCGGCAGGTCGAGGGTGTCGACGAGCTCCTGCTCGCGACGCCGGGCCTCCGTGCCGAGCCCGCGCGCCCCGTCGAGGATCACGGCCGCGGCCGCGGCGGGGTCGAAGTCCTCGTCGGCGTACGCGCCGCGGGCGGCGTCGAGGAGCGCGGCGCGCCGGGCGCGGGCGTCGGGGTCGAGCTGACGGGCCGCCCGGTCGAGGCGGCCGCCGGCGAGCCGGCCGAGCACGGCCACGTCGTCGTCACCGAGCTCGGGCGCGCGGCCCGCGATCCAGCCCTCGACCGCGCCGCGCGAGAGCCGCCTGAACGGGACGAGCTGGCAGCGCGAGCGGATCGTCTCCGGCAGCTGGCCGAGCTCGTCGGCGACGAGCACGATCGTCGCGTAGGCGGGCGGCTCCTCGAGATCCTTGAGCAAGGCCGCGGCGGCGTCGTCGTTCATGCGGTCGGCGTCGAGGATCAGATAGACGCGCCGGTCGGCCTCGAAGGGCCGCATGTGCAGGTCGTGGTGGAGGGCGCGGATCTCGTCGATCCGGATCATCTCGCCGAGGGCCTCGGTCACCCGCAGGTCGGGGTGCGTCCGGGCGTCGACACGGCGCGGGTCGCCGAGCAACGCACCTGCAAACGCCTGCGCGGCCGGGCGCTTCCCGACCCCCGCGGGCCCGTGGAGGAGGTATGCGTGGGCGGGCCCCTGGGCCAGCGCCGCCTCGAGCAGGCGCTTCGCCTCGGCCTGCTCGGGAACGTCAGCGAAGGTGGTCACGGACCTCGGCGGCGATCTCGGGGATCGACCGTCGCCCGTCGAGGACGACGTAGCGCTCGGGATAGCGGGCGGCGAGGCCGGCGTACGCCTCGGCAACTCGCGCCCAGAGGTCGGCTCCGGCGCGCTCGATCCGGTCGCGCGTGCCCCCAACGCGCGCGGATGCGGTCTCTGCGTCGATCGCGACGAGGAAGGTCCTGTCCGGAAGCAGCCCTCCGACGACCGTGAGGTTGAGCGCGAGGACGTCCTCCACGCCGAGCCCGCGGCCCGCGCCCTGGTAGGCGACCGACGAGTCGACGTAGCGGTCGCAGACGACGGTCGCCCCGCGCGCGAGCGCGGGCCGGATCAGCTCCTCGACGTGCTGCGCGCGGGCGGCGGCGTAGAGCGCAGCTTCGGCCCAGGGCGCGACGTGGTCACCGTGGAGGACGAGGTCGCGGACGGCCTCGCCGAGCGGCGTCCCGCCCGGCTCGCGGGTCGAGACGACGTCGACCCCGTCCTCCTCGAGCGAGCGGGCGAGCAGCCGGGCCTGGGTCGTCTTGCCGCAGCCGTCGAGCCCTTCGAAGGTGACGAACATCCGCCGGGACGTTAGATGGTTGATCGGTGACGGGCGTGACGTCCGGGGGCGTACCAGACCAAGCCGGGCGCACCGGCAGGGTGCGGCTCGTACCGGACGTACGGGCCGTACCCTGCCGGAGTGATCCGGCGCCGCGTCTGGGGCGCCGTCCGGTTCGCGCCAGTTGCCGATCAGCCATCTAGGCTGCGCCGATGCGCGCGGTCGTCACCGGCGGGGCCGGCTTCATCGGCTCGCACCTCGTCGACGCGCTCGTCGCGCGCGGGGACGCCGTGGTCGTGGTGGACGATCTCAGCACGGGACGACGGGCGTTCGTCAACCCCGCCGCGACGCTGATCGAGCACGACGTCCGCGACCCGTTCGAGGTCGATGCGGACGTCGTCTTCCATCTCGCCGCCCAGGCGGACGTCGGGACGTCGATGGAGAGGCCCTCGTTCGACGCCCAGGTGAACGTCGTCGGCACGGTGAACGCGCTCGAGGCTGCGCGCGGGGCCGGGGCGCGGCTCGTGTTCGCCTCGACCGGCGGCGCGATCTACGGGTCGGTCGTGGAGCCGGCGCGCGAGGACTCGCCGCTCCTCCCCGTCTCGGCATACGGCCTTGCGAAACGAGCGGCCGAGGTGTACCTCGACGGCTGGAACCGGATCTTCGCGACGCGACACGTCGCGTTGCGCTTCGCCAACGTCTATGGGCCGCGGCAGTCGTCGTCGCTCGAGGGAGGCGTCGTCGCGATCTTCGTCGAGCGGCTGGCGGCTGGCGACCCGACGACGATCTTCGGCGACGGGTCGATCACCCGGGACTTCGTCCACGTCGACGATGTCGTCCGCGCGCTGCTGCTCGCGGCTGACCACGACGGCGGCGTCTTCAACGTCGGCACGGGGATCGGGACGACCGTTGCCGACCTGCATGCCCTGTGCGAGCGCGCGGTCGGCGTCGACGCGCCCCCGACCTTCGGGCCTCCGCGCGCCGGCGACGCCGAGCGCAGCGTGCTCGACACCTCCCGGGCGTCGCGCGAGCTCGGCTTCGACGCGAAGGTGGCGCTCGCCGACGGGATCGCGTCGACGATCGCCGCGGCGTGATCCACGAGCTCCCGCTCGGCGCGGTCCCGCTCCACGGGCACTTCTCTCGCGACCTTCCTCCCGTGCTGGCGATCGACCCGGGCGACTCGGTGCGGTTCGCGCTGCCGAACTCCGCCTGGCGCCTCGGGCCCGATGAGGCGATCGACCCGACGGACCCAGCGCTCGACACGGGGCACGCGATGATCGGCCCGCTCGAGGTGCGCGGGGCGGTCGCCGGGCAGGTGCTCGCCGTGCGGATCGACGAGGTCGTCGCGGGGGCCTGGGGCGAGAACTTCGGCGATGCCGGCAGGCATCTCGAGTGGAAGCTCGAGGACGGGCTCGGTCACGCGGCGGGTCGCACCGTGCACCTCGCGCCCTTCCTCGGCGTGCTCGGCATGCCACCGCCCGAGCCCGGGGCCCACTCCACGCGCCCGCCGCGGCGCTTCGGCGGCAACATCGACTGCAAGGAGCTCGTCGCAGGGACGACCCTCCTCCTGCCGATCCCGGTCGACGGCGCGCGCTTCTCGGCGGGCGACGGTCACGGCGCCCAGGGTGACGGCGAGGTCAGCGGCTGGGCGATCGAATGCCCGGTCGAGGCGCAGCTGACGCTCGACGTCCGGGACGACCTCGACCTCGCCTGGCCGACCGCCCGCACGGCCGACGCCTGGCTGACGCTCGGCTTCGACGAGGACCTCGGCCGCGCCGCGCGCATCGCGCTCGACGGCATGCTCGACCTGATGGAGCGAGAGCACGGGATCGACCGCGGCGACGCCCTCGCCCTGGCCTCCGTCGCCGTCGACCTGCGCGTGACGCAGATCGTGAACCACGTGCAGGGCGTGCACGCGGTCCTGCGCGACGACGCCCTCGGCTGAGACTGAGAGCGGAAGGAGTCGCGCCGGCGCGCGCGAACCTGTTCGCGCCGTGGACCATCCCGTTCACCTCGACCAGATCGAGCTCGCCGTTCGCCCCTGGCGGGCCGCGGCCCTCGTGGTTGCCGCGATCGCCGCCGTCGAGCTCGTCCTGCTCGTGATGGTCGGCGGCGCGTTGCTTGCAAAGCCGACGACCGCTTCGACGAGCTGGACGGCCGCGCCGGCGAAGGCCGCCGCAGTGAAGCGGGCCACGAAGCCGAGGCCGGCCCCGGCGAAGCCGAAGACGGCGGCGGTGGCACAGCTCCCACGACGCAAGGTGACGGTCGTCGTATTGAACGGCAACGGCCGCCGGGGCGCCGCCGCCACCGCCGCGTCGCGTGTGAGCACCAGGGGCTACCGGGTCGGCCTCGTTGCGAACGCACCGAGTCACGACTACGCGACGTCGCTCGTGATGTACCGCCCCGGGTTCCAGGGAGAGGGGCGCCGGCTCGCGCGGGACCTCGGGGTCAAGGTCGTGAGCCCTCTCGACGGCGTCAAGCCGAGCCAGCTCCACGGCGCGCAGGCCGTGCTGATCCTCGGCGGCTAGCCAACCGTCCCGGACTCAGCGCTCGCAGGCGCCGGCATTGACGGCGTCGCGTGCGACGTCGAGCGGACCTCCTGGGACCCATCGGCTCGCGCTCGGGTCGAGCGTGTACGAGCGGTTCAGCGCGGCGTAGGCGGCGCACTGGTCATCCACTGCGATGGCCTGGAAGAGGCCCAGGTCGTACCAGGGATCCGGATTCTCGGGCTGGAGCTCGGTCGCCTTCTCGTACCACGCGACCGCCGCGACCCTGTCGCCGGCCGCATCCGCGACGAGTGCGCGTGCCTGAAGCGGCCCGAGCGAGAGCGGGTTGAGGTGACGCGCCCGATCGGCCGCGTCGACGGCGTCGGTCAGGTTGCCGGCGTCGATCGCCTCGAGCGCCCGATCGACCTGGCGGTCGGACAGCGCGGGCAGCGCGACCGCGACGACGGCCGCCGCAGCGACAGTCGCGACCGCGACCAGCCCCGGAACCCCTGCCCTGACCGTCGACAGCGGCCGTCCGGCGGCGAGGAGAGCTCCCAGCGCAATGAGCATCGGAGCGGTCACGGCGAGGAAGTCGAGGTCGTAGTCCACGAGCGCATGCACGCCGTACGCGAGGACGAGGCATCCGAGCGCCGCCCCGGCCGCGCGGTCGGCGCCCGGCAGCCGGCGCAGGCTCCGACGCGCCCCGATGATCGCTCCGCCCACGACGCCGAGGCCGAGCGCGAGCCCGACGATGCCGAGATCGGCGAGCAGCTGGAGCGGGACGCTGTGCGGCTGGGCGACGGGAATCGCATTCGAGCGGTAGCGCAGGCGCGCGAGCGAGAACGTGCCGGCTCCCGACCCGCCGAGTGGGCGGTCGGCTGCGATGTCGAGCGCCTCCCGCCACCACTGGAGCCGGTTGTTTGCGCACAGGTCGGCGAGGCGGCCGGGCTGGTTGACGCATTCACCGCCCGAGAGCTGGGATCGTGCCCACGAGAACGGATTGCCCGACCCCGCGGCCACGCCGATGACCGCGGCGACCACCGCGAGCGCACAGGCGCCGGCCAGCGCCACCCGGACAGCGCGGCCGCGCTCGGCAGCGAGCCGCCGCACCGGGGCGCGCCACGCGGCGACCCCGACGACGAGAGCGCCGACGAGCGTCAGCGCGGCGAACACCTTCCCGTCGGCAACGCGATCGGCCCGGAGGGCGCCGTCGTCGACGAGGGCGGGCCGGGTGAACACCCAGCCCGCGACAAGGAGCGCCGGGACCGCGGCGAAGGCCGCGCGCGACGCATCCACGAGCCTGTCGTCGGAGAGTGCGAGCCAGAGGCAGACCACCGCGATCGCGCCGACGAGGCCCGCCCGGGACTGCGTCAGCAAGGCGACGAGCACCGCGCCGTAGACCAGGAGGCAACCTGCAACCCGCCAGCCCGCCCTCCCCCCGCGCGCCACCCAGAGGCCGAACGCGATCCCGGCGTCGGCGAGCAGCGCGAGCGCGTTCCAGTAGCCGAGCGGCTCACGGAGGCGGGCGATGCGGTCCCCGTCGGGAAAGAGCGACGGGATCGCGACGCCGAGCAGCGCCCAGCCCAGGGCGGCGGCGAGCACGAGCGCGGCGAGGGCCGCGACGCGGCGCGCGCCGCCCATGAGCGCGCCCGCGAGCACGCCGAGCACCAGGAAGGCCACGTAGACGAGCCCGCGCGCGAGCCACTCCCACGAGAGGTCGCCCGCGATCGACCACGAGATCGAGATGCCCGCCCAGACCGTCAGCGCCGAGGCGGCCAGCACCGTGACGGCCCCGGCCGTTTCGAGCCGCGGCACCGGGAGGACGCCGCGCAGCCCCGCGGCGAGGGCGAGCGCGGCGCACGCGATCGCGACGATGCCGGCGGTCGCGAGCGCGCTGTCCCGTGAGCCTCCGCCCGAGAGCACGGCCCAGGCGAGCAGCACTCCGACGGCCGCGACGAGCGCGGACTCCGCGACGCGTCCGGGTCGCGGGGCCGCGTTCATGACGCGGCGAGGCTACCATGCGGCCCGACGCGCGAACGAGCAGGATCGGTTGCCGCGAACGGCGTCTTACACATCGTTTACCCTTCCCTGATCGCTGACCCACGGAGGGTGGGGAGACTCAACCTCGCCTCGTCCGTCGATAACCCCGTGCCCGACGTCCTCTCCCGTCGCTTCCTCGTTCCGGCCGCGCTCATCGTGCTCGTGGCGCTGGCCGCGCTCGGCGCTGCGCCGGGCGCGAGCGCCGAGGTGAAGACCTGCGGCGAGAAGGTCGTCGACGACTGGTACGGCGACGGCAGGGTCGACCAGATCTTCCCGGCGCACTGCTACCTCGACGCGATCCGCTCGCTCCCCGTCGACGTCAAGGACTATTCGAACGCCGAGGAGGACATCCGGCGCGCGCTCGCATACGCGCGGCTGCACAAGGCCGACCCCGGCCCGACCGGGGGGCCCGCACCGACCGAGACCGGGACGGTCGCGGAGCCGCCGACGACGACGGGCGGCGGAGGGACCGGATCGGGGACGCCGATCGACTCGAGCGAGGACCCCGGAAGCGACACCAGCGCCGCCCCCGGCGTTGACACGTCCGGCCCGTCGTCCATCCCGATCCCCCTCCTCATCCTCGGCGGGCTCGCGCTGCTCCTGCTCGCCGCGGGCGGCGCCGGGTACCTGAGCCGCCGCGCGCAGGCGCGCCGCGACGGCGGGCCTCCCGGCCCGGCCTGACCTGGCCCACATCCCGCCCCGCCCCGGCGGTGTGCCCGGTCCAGACGTTTCGCGACCGGCGGACGCGGGCATGCGCCCGGGATGCCCGCCACGCTCCGGATCGTCCTCGGCGCCCTCGTCGCCGTCTCGTTCGTGACGTTCGCGGTGCCGGTGGGTGCGGGAAAACCCGATGCCTGCGCGCAGCGCGTGATCCGCGACTGGTACGCGGGCGGGAAGGTCGACGGCGTCTATCCGCTGCGGTGCTACCGAGCAGCGATGCGGGCGCTGCCGGAGGACGTGCGCCAGTACTCCGACGCCAACCGCGAGATCGCCCGTGCGCTCGCGTACGCGCGCCGCGGTCTGCGCGACCCGGGCTCGGAGGCCGCCCGGTCCCAATCGACATCCCTGTCTTCCCTCGCACGGGCCGCCCCCGCGATCCCGTCCCGGAGCGAGGGGTCGAAAGCCGGCGCGACCACGCCCGCGCCCGCTCCCGACACGCCTGTCAGCCTCGCGAGCGCGAGGGGCGGCACCGACGGTGCGGGGCTTCCCGTGCCGCTGGTCATGCTCTTGACGCTGGCAGCGATGCTCTTCGCCGCCGCAGGAGCGGCAGCGCTGGAGTCACGGCGCCGACGACGGACCGGCCCACCGGACCGCTAGAATCAACGAGTGACGGCAACAACCGATTTTCCTGCAAATTGCGGATTTCTGGTGTCGTCCGACTCGCGTCCTGAGGATGCCCGGTCCGCTCGCAGGACGCGTCCCCACGCGCCCGGCACGGAGTCGTTAGGAAGCACGCCGCGTAACACGACAGCTCGGCCGGGAGGACAGGATGGCTAGCGCGAAGCAGGCGACGCAGGCACCGCAGACGGAGGAAGGAGGGGAGTTCGTCAACAGCGTGCTCGACGACACGGCGAGCGTCACCCCGCCGCGCTACTTCACCATCCCGGGCCGCGACCCATTCGACGAGATCGAGTGGGAGACGCGTGACGCGCTGATCCCGGGCAAGAGCGGGCCCGCCTTCGAGCAACGCGATGTCGAGTTCCCCCGGTTCTGGTCGCAGACCGCGACGAACATCGTCGCGCAGAAGTACTTCCGCGGGCGCATGGCCTCCCCCGAGCGGGAGCGGAGCGTCAAGCAGATGGTCGGCCGGGTCGCGGACACGGCCACCGCGTGGGGCAAGCAGGGCGGCTACTTCGCCTCGGACGAGGAGGCGGAGACCTTCCACGCCGAGCTGAAGGCGATCCTCGTCAATCAGTACGCGTCGTTCAACTCGCCGGTCTGGTTCAACGTCGGCTTCGAGGAGACGCCGCAGTGCTCGGCGTGCTTCATCCTCTCGATCGACGACTCGATGGAGTCGATCCTCGACTGGATCCGCCGCGAGGGGATCATCTTCCGCGGCGGCTCGGGCTCGGGTCTCAACCTGTCGCGGCTGCGCTCCTCGAAGGAGCAGCTCTCGAAGGGCGGCTACGCCTCCGGGCCGGTGTCGTTCATGCGCGGCGCCGACGCGTCCGCAGGGACGATCAAGTCGGGCGGCAAGACGCGACGCGCGGCGAAGATGGTCGTGCTCGACGTCGACCACCCGGACGTCGACGAGTTCATCTGGTGCAAGGCGCGCGAGGAGCGCAAGGCGCGCGTGCTCGAGCAGGCCGGCTACGACATGTCGCTCGACTCGCCCGACTGGGCGTCGATCCAGTACCAGAACGCGAACAACTCCGTCCGCGTCACGGACGCGTTCATGGAGGCCGTCAGCGAGGGCAAGGAATGGGCGCTCACCGCGCGCACCGACGGGACCGTCGTCGAGACGGTCGACGCCCGTGGCCTGCTGCGCGACATCGCGGCCGCGGCGTGGGAGTGCGCCGACCCCGGCGTGCAATACGACACGACGATCAACGCATGGCACACCTCACCGAACACGGGTCGCATCAACGCGTCGAACCCGTGCTCGGAGTACATGCACATCGATGATTCGGCGTGCAACTTGGCATCGCTCAATCTCCTGAAATTCCGCAAGGAGGACGGCGAGCTCGACGTCGAGATGTTCGAGCACGCGGTCGACGTGATGTTCCTCGCGCAGGAGATCCTCGTCGGCTATTCCTCCTACCCGACGCCCGAGATCGGCCGGAACGCGAAGAAGTTCCGCCAGCTCGGCCTGGGGTACGCGAACCTCGGCGCGCTCCTCATGGCGCGCGGCCTCCCGTACGACTCGGACGAGGGTCGTGCGTACGCAGCGGCGATCACGGCGCTCATGACCGGCCGGGCGTACCGCAAGTCCGCCCAGGTCGGGCAACGGATGAGCCCGCACACCGGCTACGCCGAGAACCGCGCGGCGATGGTCGGCGTGATCGCGAAGCACCGCGCCGCGGTCGGCAACATCGACCACCAGGAGTCCGTGCCCGACGACCTCCTGGGCGCCGCGCGGCGGGCGTGGGACGAGGCGCTCGAGATCGGCGAGGTGCACGGCTTCCGCAACGCGCAGGCGACGGTGCTCGCGCCGACCGGGACGATCAGCTTCATGATGGACTGCGATACGACCGGCGTGGAGCCGGACTTCTCGCTCGTCAAGTCGAAGAAGCTCGTCGGCGGCGGCGAGATCACGATCGTCAACAAGACGGTGCCGATGGCGCTCTCAGAGCTCGGCTACGCGCCGCGCGAGGTCGAGGAGATCGTCGCGTACATCGACGAGCGCGGTGGCGTGGTCGGCGCCCCGCACCTGAAGACCGAGCACTACCCCGTGTTCGACTGCGCGATCGGCGAGCGCGCGATCCACTACATGGGCCACGTGAAGATGATGGGGGCGGTGCAGCCGTTCATCTCGGGCGCGATCTCGAAGACGGTCAACCTCCCCGAGCAGACGACGATCGACGAGGTCGCGCAGCTGCTGGTCGAGTCGTGGCAGCTCGGCGTCAAGGCGATCGCGATCTACCGCGACAACTGCAAGGTCGCGCAGCCGCTCTCGTCGTCGAAGGACGGCCCCGCCGTCGTGCTGCCGGTCGGCGCGACGGGTGTCGTCCCCCATCCGCAGCGTCGGCGGCTGCCCGACGACCGCACCGAGGTCGGCCGCAAGTTCAAGGTCGGCGACTACGAGGGCTACATCCACGTCGGCCTCTTCGAGGACGGGACGCCGGGCGACATCTTCGTCGACATCGCCAAGGAGGGCACGACCCTCGCCGGCCTCATGAACTCGTTCATGATCTCGGTCTCGCTCGGGCTCCAGTACGGCGTGCCGCTCGAGGTATACGTCTCGAAGTTCAGCCACATGCGCTTCGAGCCGAGCGGGATGACGAACGACGCAGACATCCGCGTCGCGAAGTCGATCGTGGACTACATCTTCCGCTGGATGGGCAAGAAGTTCCTCTCGGCCGACCAGCAGGAGGAGGCGGGGATCTTGACGCCCGAGGTGAAGGCTCGCCTGGCGGCGGCGTACACCGAGAACCCGGGCGCAGGAGCCGCCGCCGCGGCGGTCGAGTCCGCCCCGCCGGGCCAGACGGCGCTCTTCAACCAGTGGGAGGACGCCGTCGAATGCGCCCGCTGCGGCGGCCGCATGGTGCGCACGGGCTCCTGCTACACGTGTCGCGACTGCGGCACGAACACCGGCTGCAGCTGAGCCATCGGCTCGTCGAGTGCGCGGAGAGAGCGCTGAGCCGGGCGGGTTCCTGCGCCCGCCCGGCTTCGCCGGTAGGGATCCGGTCGACCGAGCTCGAGGCTAGGAGAGGTCGCTGAGCGAGAGCGGGGGGCCGACGATCTCGCAGCCGTATTCTGCGAACAGGCGCACGAGCTCGTCCATGGGCGGCATGACCGAGTCGGTCGGGGGTTCGGAGCCGGTGACGGGAACGCCATGGTTGACGAAAACCTGCTCGACGCCACCGGGGCTGGCGGTGACGAGCATCCGTGCGCGCTCCGAGCGGATGACGTAGGCGTGCGGGATCTCGCGGGGGGCGAAGAGGAAGTCGCCCGCCACGAGGTCGAGCCGCTCCTGGCCGACGAGGATGGTGACCTCGCCCTCGAGGACGTAGAACGTCTCGTCCTCGTTGTGGTGAAGGTGCAAGGGAGGCCCGCTGCCGCGCGGGTCGTCGACCTCGATCTGCGAAAACGCGTTGCCGGCCTCGGCACCGGCCGCTTTGACGGTGACGCGGCCGCTCTTCCACCAGACGTCGGCGAGGCCCTCGCCGGACGCGATGCGGTAGGGCTTGAGGATGGTCTCAGTCATGTTCTTTCGTCTCCTTCGCGTTGTCATACCGGTCGGAGGAGAGACTCGCATGCTCGTGTCATTCTTACAAGGAAGAGATGTACTCGCTAGCATTCCCTTGAGGAATGGAACTCAAGCAGCTTCGCGTCTTGCAGGCGGTCGGCGAAACCGGCTCGTTCTCCGCCGCCGCAGACCGGCTCGACTACACGCAGCCGGCGATCTCGAAGATCGTCGCGACCTTGGAACGCCAGCTGGGCACGACGCTGGTCGACCGCGGCATCCGGCCTCTCCGGCTGACGGAGGCCGGGAGCGCGGTCGTTCTACGCGCAGCTGCAGCGTTCGAGCAGATCGCGGCGGCCGAGCTCGAAGTGGAGGCGATCGCCAACCTTTCCGGCGGCAGCCTGCGGGTCGGGACGTTCTCGAGCGCAGGCGCGGCAATCGTGGTCGACGCACTGCGCGCCTTCCGAAAGAGCCATCCCGACGTCGACTTTTCGATCACCGAGATCGGGATGCCCTCTGCGCTCACCCGCTCGCTCCGACGCGGCGACCTCGACCTCGGTGTCTCGTTCGACCATCCCGAGATCGGCGACACGTTCGACGAGGACCTCGCCACGGTCCATCTCCTCGACGATCCCTTCGACGTCGTTGTGCCGCGCGGCCACAGGCTCGAACGCGAGCGGACGATTCGCTTCGCCGAGCTGGGCGGAGAGAGCTGGCTGCTGGGAGACTTCGGCGCCGACAGCCCCAGCTTCCGCATGATCGACCGCCGCTGCCGCGACGCGGGCTTCGACCCGAACGTCGTCTATCGCGTCAACGACTGCCAGATGGCACAGGCCCTTGTCGCCGCAGGCGAAGGAATCGCTCTTCTTCCACGCATCATGCTCCAAGCGACACACCCAGGAGTCGCGATCAGGCCGCTCGCGACCGACCCACCCATGCGCCGCATATCAGCGGTTCGTCTGTCCACCCGATACCTGACCCCCGCCACCGAGCGCTTCACTGCGCTGCTCGTCGCAGCCAGCACGGACCACGCCCACACCTAGCGGCACCACTCCGCGAGGCGGATGTTCGCAACTCAGCTCTCGCCTGCGCCGGCACCGGAATGTCCGTCGAGGACGTGAGGCTCGATCTGGCCAGAGCCGGTGAGTTTCGGGTGGTCCGCCAGTCTTTACGGCGGACGCATCCGTGAGCGCCCAGAACGTTCTCGTCTGCAGCAATGACTCAGGGAGGCAGCATGCGGTTCCTTCTCACGTCCGCTGGCATCAAGAACGCGAGCATCGGCGACGCGTTGGTCGACCTGCTGGGCAAGCCGATCGCCGAGTCCAACGCGCTCTGCATCCCCACCGCGGGGTACGGGCACCCCCAGGGCAGTCCCGGTGGGGCATGGCGTTTCATCACCGGTCAGGCCACCACACCGATGTGCGAGCTGGGGTGGAAGTCGCTGGGCGTGCTGGAGCTCACCGCGCTGCCCAGCGTCGGCGAAGAGCGCTGGATCCCCTGGGTCAAGGAGGCAGACGTCTTGCTGGTGAATGGCGGCGACGCCCTGTACCTGTGCCACTGGATGCGGCAGTCGGGGCTGGCGGACCTCTTGCCGTCGCTGCACGAGACGGTCTGGGTGGGACTGAGTGCCGGGAGCATGGTGATGACCCCCCGGATCGGGGAGGACTTCGTCGGCTGGAAGCCGCCCACCGGCGGCGACAGCACGCTGGGCATCGTCGACTTCTCGATCTTCCCGCACCTCGATCACGAGCTCCTGCCGGAGAACACCATGGCCGACGCAGAGAGATGGGCGGCCGAGATCCCGAACCCGGCGTACGCGATCGACGACGAGACCGCCATCAGGGTGGCCGACGGCACCGTCGAAGTCGTCTCCGAGGGCCACTGGAAGCTGTTCACCCCCAACCCGCAAGCAGGCGAATCGAGCTAAACGACGACGCGCCGCCAGGCTGCCCGAGTGCTCGAGAGTGTCACTCGAGAGCCACCGCTCGGTCGCTGCCGTGTCCGCGACGAGTGGCGAGGCCGATCGATCTATCCGGGGGGACTTTGCGGGATAGCGCCCAGCTGCTGCATCATCGCCAGCGCGTCGAAGACGCCCCAGTGCTCGTGGGCCAGGCCATCGTCACCGAACCGGGTAATGTCGATCAGCTGGACGTCGACGCTCTTGCCGGTGGCGGGCATGCCCAGGAACTCGCCCTGATGCGTTCCGGTCGCTCGAACGCGCGCAACCGCCTTGTCACCGCTCACGAGGACGTCCTGCACCTCCATGCGCAGATCGGGAAACGCCGCCCTGTACATGTGGAAGAGCTGCTTGACCCCTTCCCTGCTCGGCTCGAGCCCCGGCATTTCCTCGTGCTCGACGAAGTCCTCCGTGAGGAGCTCGCCAAACCCGTCGATATCTCCTGCGTTGATCAGGTCGTACAGGCGCCTCATCGTCGCCGCATGATCCATCGGGTCCTCCGTTCACGATGACGGCGTGTGGGGGAATGCTGGCTTCCGGCGCGCCGCGAAAGGCGCCGGGATCGGTCAGGCCTCGACGAGGATCACGAGCGTCTCCGGGACGACTCCGTCGTGCGCCATCGCCTCGGCAGCCGCCTCCGTCTCCATCGCAGCCATGACGGCGTCCATATCCGGGACGTCCATCAGCAAGCCGACCCTCGTGGGGCTCTGCGGATCGACGAAGGTCCGGATGTTCGTGACGCCGAGAGGGCCGAAGAACTCGTCACGCTTGGGCGAGGCGAGCCAGCGGTCCTTGTCCTTCACGTCGTGGTAGCCAATAACGGTAGGCACTTGCGCCTCCTTGCGATCCGATGGCTGCACAGCTGCGCGGGGTGCAGACAGCCTATGCCTCCGCGACTCGACATGCCCAACACCTTGCACCACTTCATCTTCGCCTTTGACGACACGACGGTCGAGGCGTTCGCAGATCAGTTCGACGTGCGCGTGATGGTCAGATCGATCGCCACGACGTTGCGTGAGATGACAACACGCCTTGCGGAATGATGTCGCCAGCTGTGCGCCCGCCGACGGCGGCGATCTCGGGATCAGCGCCAGCCGAGGGCCGGCGCGACGTGTGTGAGGACGCTCTCGATCACGTGGGCGTTGTAGTCGACGCCGAGTTGGTTCGGGACCGTGAGGAGCAGGGTGTCGGCGGCGGCGATCGCCTCGTCCTCTGCGAGCTGCGCGACGAGGACGTCCGGCTCCGCTGCATACGTGCGGCCGAAGATGGCCCGCGTGCTCGCGTCGATGTAGCCGACGTGATCGCCGTCGCCGCGCCCGCCCCCGAAGTACCTGCGATCCAGATCGTCGACGAGCGCGAAGATGCTGCGGCTGACGGAGACGCGCGGCTCCCGCTCGTGCCCGGCTTCCTTCCACGCGTCCCGGAAGGACTGGATGTGCCGCGCCTGCACGACATGGAACGGGTCGCCGGTCGCGTCGTCGAAGACCAGGGTGGAGCTCATCAGGTTCATGCCGAGCCCGGCCGCCCAGGACGCGGTCTCCGCCGAGGCGGCGCCCCACCAGATCCGCTCGCGCAAGCCCGGTGAGTGCGGCTCGAGCCGCAGCAGGCCCGGCGGGTTCGGGAACATCGGCTGCGGGCTGGGCTCGGCGAAGCCCTCTCCGCGCAGCAGGTCGAGGAGGACCTGCGTGTGGCTGCGCGCCATGTCCGCGTCGCTCTCGCCGTCCGCGGGCCGATACCCGAAGTACCGCCAGCCGTCGACGACCTGCTCCGGCGACCCGCGGCTGATGCCGAGCTGGAGCCGCCCGCCCGCAAGGAGGTCGGCCGCGCCAGCGTCCTCCACCATGTAGAGCGGGTTCTCGTAGCGCATGTCGATCACCGCGGTGCCGATCTCGATCCTCGACGTCCGCGCTCCCACCGCCGCCAGCAGCGGGAACGGCGAGCCGAGCTGCCGCGCGTAGTGGTGCACGCGGAAGTAGGCGCCGTCGGCCCCCACCTCCTCGGCGGCGACCGCCAGCTCCACCGACTGGAGGAGCGCGTCCGACGCCGTGATCACCCGCGACGCCGGCGACGGTCCCCAGTGGCCGAAGGACAGGAACCCGATCTTCTTCACGCGCCCATCCTCGCCCACGCAGGCGGGCGCCTGCGGCACGACCGCCGCCGAGGTTCACGCGAACCGACCGGAGCCGCAGGGACACCTAGGATCCCGGTGTGACGCCGGAACCAGGTGCCGTCGCGGTAGCACTGCCGTCGAGCGAGCCGCCGATCCGCGCGGCCGAGGTCGTCGGCGCCCTCTCGCTCGCCACCGACCTCGGCACCGGACAGCCGCTCGAGCACGCGTTGCGCAGCGCCGTCCTCGCGGTCCGTCTCGGTGAGCTCGCCGGTGCGTCGGCGCAGGAGCTCGCCGACACGTACTACATCGCGCTCCTCCACGCCTCCGGCTGCACGTCGAACGGCCACGAGGCGACGCAGCTCTACGGCGACGACATCGCGCACCGCGCCGCGTTCTTCCTCATCGACACGACCAACCCCGCCGAGGTCCTGGCGTTCTACCGCGCCCACGTCGGGGCCGGTCGCAGCCCGGAGGTCCGGGCAACGATGATCGAGGACGCGATCGCGAACGCCGGTCCGAGGGCTCGTGCCGCGTTCGCAACGATGTGCGAGGTCGCGCAGCGCTTCGCCGGGTGGCTCGACCTCGGCGCGAGCGTCCAGGAGGGCCTCGAGTTCGTCTTCGCGCGTTGGGACGGGAAGGGCTTCCCCGACACCCGCGGCGACGAGATCCCGTTGCCGATGCGGCTGCTGCACGTAGCGAGGGATATCTCCCTCTTCCTCACGGCCGCAGGCCCCGACGACGCGCGGGCCGTCGTCGAGCGTCGAACGGGCCGCCGCCTACGACCCCCGGCTCGCGGGGATCGCGCTCGGGAACTTCGACGAGCTTCTCTCGGGGCTCGACGAGACGCAGCTGTGGGAGCAGGCGATCGCGGTCGAGCCGTTTCCCAAGATCTGGATCGCCGGCGAGCGGGTCGACGCCGCGTTCAGGGCGATCGCCGCGCTCACCGGACTCAAGTCGCCGTGGCTGCGCGAGCATTCGACAGGGGTCGCCGAGCTCGCCGAGGCGGCCGCATGGCGCCTTGGCTTCTCGGCGGACGCGGTCACGCTCGTGCGACGGGCGGCGCTCGCGCACGATCTCGGCCGGATCGGCGTGTCGAACGCGATCTGGGAGAAGCCGGGGCCGCTCGGATTCGGCGAGTGGGAGCGGGTGCGACTCCACCCGCACTTCACCGAGCGGGCCTTCGCCCAGTCGCCTGCGCTCGCTCCGATCGGCATGCTGGCGGGATCTCACCACGAACGGCTCGACGGCTCGGGCTACCACCGCGGCACGCGCGGTCCCGCGCTCGATCAGGCAGCCCGGATCCTCGCGGCGGCCGACTGCTACGGCGGCCATGCGCGAGCCGCGTCCGCACCGACCGGCTCTCGACGCGGCGGCGGCAGAGGCGGAGCTGCTCCGGGAGGTCGACGAAGGGCGGCTCGACGCGGAAGCCGTCGACGCGGTCCTCGCGGCCGCCGGTCATGCCACGCGGCAGCGCCCGCGCGACCTGCCGGCCGGGCTGACGGAGCGCGAGCTCGAGGTGCTCCTCGTGCTCGTGCGCGGCGAGTCCAACCAGGAGATCGCCGACGCAGCTCGGGATCTCGGCCAAGACCGTCGGTCACCACGTCCAGCACGTGTACGAGAAGGCGGGGGTTCGCAGCCGGGCCGCTGCGACGCTCTGGGCGTTCGAGAACGATCTCGTGCGCAGCGCATAGGGCGTTCGCCCGATGGTGGTCGGGCCGTCTGCCGAGACAGACTCGCCGCACCATCGGAGTCGATCGGCGACGCCGAGAGCCACGACAGGAGGACGACAGATGATCCTGGCAACGACGACGGTCGAGGACTTCGACCGCTTCGTGGAGATCTACTCCACCAAGGGCGCCGAGAAGCGGAAGCAGCACGGGTCCAAGGGCTCGCGCGTCTTCCGCGATCCCAACGAGAGCGATCGGGTCTGGGCGATCTTCGACTGGGACACGGAGGGCTGGCAGAGCTTCGCCTACCGACCCCGAGGTCCCGGCGATCATGCAGGAGGCCGGGCACAAGGGGCGGCCCCAGGTGCTGGAGCTCAGCGGCACGTACGACGCCTGACGCTCACGAGCTGCGAGGAGAACACGATGAGAGCGAGCGAGAACGCCGAGCTCGTGCGCCGCGGATACGACGCGTTCAACGAGGCCGACATCGCGACGCTGACCGAGCTCCTCGACGAGAACGCCTCGTGGCACACACCGGGCCACAGCCCGATCGCCGGCGAGTACCAGGGCCGCGACGCCGTCTTCGGGCAGTTCGGCCGTTACGGAGGCGACACGGGCGGAACCTTCAAGGCCGAGCTGAAGCAGGTGTTCACGAGCGACGACGGCCGCGTGATCGGCCTGCACCGCAACGAGCGGCGAGCGGAACGGCAGGCGGCTCGACACCGACTGCTGCATCGTCTTCGAGATCGTCGACGGCCGCCTGGTGTCCGGCCGGGAGCACTTCTTCGACCTCGGCAGCTGGGACGACGTTCTGGTCGTAGCGCTCGGGCGTCGAAACCCCCCGACCTCGGGGGTTTCGACGCCTGCACGAGGTTCGGCGACGGGGTACAGTGCCGCCGCCTGGGGCGCCGTCCCCGGCCTCCATCTACCCGCGCGCGTACTCCTCGGCCGACTCGAACTCGAATCCGATCGCGCTCTCGTCGCCGATCACCCACGCGTCGTGCCCGGGCTCGATCACGTACGCGTCGCCTGTCCCGATCTCCGCCTCGGAGCCGTCGTCGTGCTGGACGCCGAGCCGACCCTGCGTGAGCACGCCGACGTGTCGGGCCTGACAGCTCTCGGTGCCGACGACCGGCTTCACGCACTCCGACCACCGCCATCCCGGCTCGAGCGTCAGACGGGCAACCGTCGCCCCGGACATCCGGACGATCTCGCTGCGCGTCTTGTCCGGACTGCGCGTCTCGTCGGGCGAGCTGAAATCGCGCGCTTCGACACCTGCCATGGTCACTCTCCCTCGTCCGTCCCCCCCGCCACGTCGATCGTACGACAATCGACTTCGGCCTCCAACGTCCCTGACCTCGGTCGTCGCCGGGAGCCGATCATCTAGGTTGGCTCGATGCGCGAATGGTGTCGGCCGGAGCAGGGGCGGCGGTGCTTCGACCAGCTGCCGGCGACGCTCGAGCGCCTCCTGACCGGGGAGACGGACGGGCCGGCGCTCGACGAGCCGCTGCTCCGGGAGCGCTTCGAGCGCGTCGTCTTCGTCTACTTCGACGCGTTCGGGTGGGCGTTCCTCGAGCGCCATGCGGACCACCCGCTCTTCGCGCGGGCACGCGCAGACGGACTTCTCGTCCAGCTGACGGCGCAGTTCCCGTCGACCACCACCGCGCAGGTGACGACGATCCACAGCGGGCTCACGGTCGCAGAGCACGGACTGTACGAGTGGCACGTCTACGAGCCCTCGCTCGACCGCCTGATCACGCCGCTCCTGTTCTCGTTCGCCGGGGACGGCAGGCGCGGAACGCTCGTCGGCCACATCGACCCGGACGCTCTCTTCCCCCACGAGTCTCTCTACGCCCGCCTGGGCGCGAGCGGCGTGCGCAGCAGCGTCGTGCTTCCCGACGCAATCGCCGGTGCGGCGCCGAACATCGCACTGCTCCGCGGAACGGACGTCGTCCCGTTCTCGACCGTGGAGACGGGCCTGGGCGCGGCCGCAGGCGCTGTCGCGGGCGATGGCGGGTACGCGCACGTGTACCTCGACGAGCTCGATTCGCTGATGCACGCCGTCGGGCCCGACGATCCTCTCGCGGAGGCCGGGGCGCGGCTCGTGCTGGACGCGCTCGTCGGCGCGACCTTCCCTGCGGGGACACTCGTGCTCCTCACCGCCGACCACGGCATGGCCCCCGTCGATCCCGCGCGGACCGTCTTCGTCAACGAGCTGTGGCCCGCTCTGGCCCTGCACCTCGAGACCGGCGCCGACGGCAAGCCGCTTGCGCCGGCCGGCTCGTGCCGCGACCTCTTCCTCCACGTCCGCGACGGGCATGTCGACGACGTCTGCAGCGGGCTCGGCGAGCGCCTCGACGGCTTCGCCGACGTCGTCGCAGTCGAGCAGCTGATCGGCGAGGGCATCGTCTCCGAGCCGTCGCCGCGCCTCGACGCCCGGCTCGCGAACGTCGTCGTGCTCCCCCGCTACGGCGAAGCGGTCTACTGGCGCGAGCCGGGCCGCTTCGACCAGCACCTCCATGGCCAGCACGGCGGACTGAGCCCGCAGGAGATGGAGATCCCGGTCGTCGCGTGGGTTGCCTGACCGTTCGTCGGTGCACCTGGCGCGCGACCCGCGACAGCTCTAGTGTCTCCCCATGACCGAGGCGAGACGGCCGTGAGCGAGCACGACGCCGACGTCATCGTCGTCGGAGCAGGGTCGGCCGGGGCCGTCGTCGCCCGCCGGCTGGTGGACGGCGGCGCCAGCGTCCTCCTGCTCGAGGCCGGCGGGCAGGACGTCAGCCCCGCGATCCACGACCCGGGCCGGGCTCACGAGCTCTGGCTCTCCGAGGTCGATTGGGCCTACGAGACGGTGCCGCAGACCCATGCGGCCGGACGACGCCTTGCGTGGCCCCGCGGCAAGGTGCTCGGGGGATCGAGCTGCCTGAACGCGATGATCTGGGTGCGCGGCGCCCCCGAGGACTTCGACACGTGGGCCTACCTCGGCGCGGACGGCTGGTCGTGGGAGGACGTGCTGCCGGTCTACGAGCGGATCGAGCGGCGCGCGCCCGACGGGCCGGGCACCGTGAGCCTCGTCACCTCGTTCGAGCCGGACGCGATCCACGTGTCGATCGCGGACGCGGCCAGGGAGTGCGGCATCCCCTGGAACGCCGACTACAACGGCGTTTCGCAGGACGGCGTGTCGTTCATGCAGTACTCGATCGAGGACGGTGTCCGCCACAGCACGGCGGCGGCGTACATCCGGCCCGTCGAGGCCGACGCCAACCTCCGGCTCGTCACCGGCGTGACCGCGCGGCGCCTGCGCTTCGAGGGCACGCGGTGCGTCGGCGTGGAGTGGTCGGCGGGCGGCCGGAGCGAGCGTGCGCGCGGCGGGCAGGTCGTCGTCTGCGGAGGCACCATCGGCTCGGCGCAGCTGCTCCTGCTCTCGGGGATCGGGCCGGCGGAGCACCTGCGCTCGCACGGGATCGACGTCGTCGCCGACCTCCCCGGCGTGGGAGAGAACCTGCACGACCACCTGCTGTCGCCCGTGATCTTCACCGCGGACCGCGAGATCGGTCCGCCCTCACCCGGCCTGCCCGCCTGCCAGACGCACCTCTTCTGGCGCTCGCGCCCGGGCCTGCCGGTGCCCGACCTCCAGCCGATCCACTTCATGGTGCCGATGTACGAGCCGTGGATGGAGGGGCCCGACAACGGCTTCACGCTGCTCGGCGGGATGGTGCGCCCGGTCAGCCGGGGAACGCTCCGGCTCACGGGACCCGCGCCCGAGGATCCCGTCGCGCTCGACCCGAACATCCTCGCCTGCGACGCCGACCTCGAGAGCATGGTCGCGGCCGTCGAGCTGTGCCGCCGGATCGGCGCGGCCTCGGCTCTCCGCGAGTGGGGCGCGACAGAGCGATACCCGGGACCATCGGTGGACACCGCCCAGGCCGTGCAGGCGTACGTGCGCGAGACGGCGATCACGTATCACCACCAGGTCGGCACGTGCAAGATGGGCACCGATGCGGCCGCCGTCGTCGACCCCCGGCTTCGCGTGCACGGCCTCGAGGGTCTCCGCGTCGCCGACGCGTCGATCATGCCGGCCGTCACGACCGGCAACACGAACGCGCCCTCGATCATGATCGGCGAGCGCGCCGCCGAGTTTCTGCTCGCCGATGCCTGAGGCGGACGCGGTCCTCGAGGCAGCGGGCCTCCCGTCGACCGAGATCGATGCCTGGCGCGCGAGCGCGCCGAGCGACGAGGCCTCACTCGACGCCGCGGCCGCGGCGACCTGTGCCCATCTCGTCCGGGGTGAGGAGCTGCTCGGCGGTCTTCCCGCGCGCCCCGACCGGACCGAGACGGAGACGGAGGCAGCGGCGGCTCTCACGTCTGCGCTCGACGCCGAGCGCTCGCGGTTCCTCCGCGGTCACGCCGAGGCGGTCTACGCCGCGCTGACGGACAATCTGCGCCGAGCGGTCAGGGACGAGGAGCTCGTCTACGCGGCGTCGGAGCGGTTCCCCGGCCTGGTACCGACCCGTGCCGCGGTCGCGGTCGAGCGCTCCCGCCCGCTCCCCGACAAGGAGGGGATCGAGATCGCGCAGGGCCTCTTCCTCTCGTACGTGCTCGCCTCCCCGCGCTGCGGCGCCCATCTCGTCTGGTCGATGCTCCGCCCCACCGAGGCGGCGCTCGCGCGCCTCGACGAGTTCCGTGCCACGGGTGTCGCCGACCTCGGCGGGACGTACCTCGAGCGCCGCGGCAAGGCGGCCTACCTCGAGATCCGGAACGACCGCCACCTGAACGCGGAGGACTGCGAGACGCTCCCCACGACGGAGGTCGCGGTCGACCTTGCGCTACTCGACCCCGACGTCGAGGTCGGCGTCATCCGGGGCGCCGTCGTCAGCCACCCCCGCTACGCCGAACGGCGCATCTTCGGCGCGGGCCTCAACCTCACGCACCTCTACCACGGCCGCCTCGACTTCATGTTCTTCGTCACGCGCGACCTGGGCTACGTGAACAAGCTCTTCCGGGGGCTGAGCGCCGACGAGCACCGGCCGGCCGAGCCGGAGGAGACGACCGAGAAGCTGTGGGTCGCGGCGGTCGAGACCTTCGCGATCGGCGGCGCGTGCCAGATCCTGCACACGGTCGACCACGTGATCGCGACGCGTGGGACGCGCCTCTACCTTCCGGCGCGCAAGGAAGGGATCCTTCCCGGCGCGTCCAACCTGCGGCTGCCCCGGTCGATCGGAGACCGGCTGGCGCGCCAGGCGATCCTCTCCGGGCTGGAGTTCGAGGCGGGGACGCCGCACGGCGACCTCCTCTGCGACGAGGTGGTCGACTCGTCCGACGAGATGGACGACGCCGTGGCCCGGCGCGTCGAGGCCCTGACGAGCTCCGGGCTCGTGAACGCCGCGGGCAACCGGCGCGCGCTGCGCGTCGGCGCCGAGCCGCTCGACGTCTTCCGGCAGTACATGGCCACCTTCTGCCGCGAGCAGGCGCACTGCCACTTCAGCCCGGCGCTCGTGCGGAATCTCGAACAGCACTGGAACGCCCACGAGCGCCGGCTCTGAGGCCGTGATCTGGAGCGCGGCCGAGCGGCTGCCGCGAGCGGAGCTGCGCGCCTTGCAGCTCGACCGCTTGCGGTCCACGTTCGGGCTGGAGCTCGACTCGCTCGACGGGCTCTCCGAGCTGCCGTTCACGGGCAAGTCCTCGCTCCGCGAGGCGTATCCGTTCGGGTTGCTACGCGTGCCGGTCGGGTCGCTTGCCCGCCTGCACGCGTCGAGCGGGACATACGGCAAGCCGACGGTGGTCGGCTACACGCCCGCAGACCTCGAGGCGTGGACCGAGCTGATGGCGCGCTGCATGACCCTGGCCGGAGTGCGGCCCGGGATGCTCGTCCACAACGCGAACACCTACGGGCTGTTCACGGGTGGGCACGGATTCCACCAGGGCGCGGAGCGGATCGGCGCGCCGGTCGTCCCGGTTTCGGGCGGTCTCTCGGCGCGCCAGGCGATGCTCCTCCATGATCTCGGCGCGCAGGTGCTCGTCTCGACACCCTCGTACGCGATCGTCATCGCGCAGGCCGTACGGGACGCGGGCATCGATCCCGCGTCGTTGAAGCTCGAGCTCGGCCTGTTCGGCGGCGAGCCCTGGACGGACGGGCTGCGCGGGGAGATCGAGCGCGCGTTGCCTGGTCTCCGAGCCGTGAACTTCTACGGCCTGTCCGAGATGTGCGGCCCCGGCGTCGCGGCCGAGTGCCTCGAGGTGCGGGACGGCCTCCACGTGCACGAGGATCACTTCCTCGTCGAGATCGTCGACCCGGAGTCCGGCGCTCCGCTCGGCGAGGGGGAGGAGGGCGAGCTCGTGTTCACGACCTTGCAGAAGGAGGCGATGCCGTTTCTCCGCTACCGCACCGCGGACATCGCGTCGGTCTCGTCGGAGCCGTGCCGCTGCGGCCGGACGACGACGCGGATCCGCGGTCTGCGCGGGCGGCGGGACGACATGGTCATCGTCCGCGGCGTCAACGTGTACCCCTCGAACGTCGAGCACGCGCTGCTCTCGCTCCCCGACGCCGCTCCGCATTACCAGCTCCTGGTGGAGCGATCGGGCGCGATGGACGAGCTGACGGTGCAGTGCGAGCCCGTCGGCGCGGAGGTCGACGCCGCGGGCCTGCGGACCGACGCCGAGCGGGTGCTGCGCGAGCACCTCGGCATCCGCGTGCGGGTCGACGTGCTCGAGCCCGGAGCGGTTCCACGGAGCGAGGGCAAGGCCGTGCGCGTCGTCGACCGACGCTAGTCGGGTCGCACGAACTCGATACGTTTGCCTCGTGACGAGTCCGTCCACGCGCCTCTGGCACCCCTTCGCGGCGATGGGGAAGGTCGACGGGCACGAGCTCGTCCTCGCCCGCGGCGAGGGCTCCCGGGTCTGGGACGCAGACGGGGCCGAGTATGTCGACGCGACGGCCGGTCTCTGGTTCTGCAACGTCGGCCACGGTCGCGTCGAGATCGCGGACGCCGTCGCCGAGCAGCTCCGCACGCTGGCGGCGCACCACGTCTTCGGCGACCACGCGAACCAGCCGGCGCTCGACCTTGCGCAGCGGGTCGCCGACCTCGCACCGATCGAGGACGCCGCCGTCTTCTTCGGCACGGGCGGCGGCGAGGCCGTCGACACCGCCGCGAAGATCGTCCGGCGCTACTGGGCGCTCCAGGGACAGCCCGAGCGCACCGTCATCGTCTCCCGCCGCTTCGCGTACCACGGCACGAACGCGTACGGCACCTCGCTCTCCGGCATCCCGGCAGTGCGGGATGGGTACGGGACGCTCGTCGGCGACGTCGCAGAGGTCGCCCACGACGACGCCGACGACCTCGCGCGGGTGCTCGACGAGCTGGGGTCACGCGCCGCCGGATTCCTCGGGGAGCCGATGATCGGCGCGGGCGGGGCGATCCCGGCGGTCGACGGGTACTGGGAAGCCGTCGAGCGGATCTGCCGGGAGCGTGACGTGCTGCTTGTCGCCGACGAGGTCATCTCCGGCTTCGGGCGCCTCGGGCGCTGGTTCGGCTGCGAGCGCTACGGCTTCACCCCCGACCTGATGACGTGCGCAAAGGGGATCTCGTCGGGGTACGTCCCGCTCGGCGCGGTCGTCGTGAGCGGACGGGTGCGCGAGCCATTCTGGCGCGAGGACGCTGCGCCGTTCGTCCACGGCGGCACGTACGCGGGGCATCCCGGCGCGTGTGTTGCGGGCCTCGTCAACCTCGACATCCTCGAGCGGGAAGGCCTCGTCGAGCGGGTGGCCGCTCTCGAGCGCGTCCTCGCCGCGTACCTCGCGCCGCTCGCCGGGCAGCCCGGCGTCGGCGCCGTACGGAGCATCGGGCTGGCCGGTGCCGTCGAGCTCGACGCCGATCTCCTCGCAGAGCAGCCGAACGCGGGGCCTGCGGTCGTCCTCGCCGCACGGCGACACGGCGTCCTCACGCGGCTCCTCCGCGGGGTGGCGCTGCAGATCTCGCCGCCGCTCGTGATCGACGAGGCGGAGCTCACGACCGTCGTCGACGGGATCGCGGCCGCGATCGCGGACGTCGTCGCGGGGCTCTGACCTCCTGGCCCGCGCGCGTGTAGGGTCGCGCCGTGCGCGTGCTCGTCCTTATCGCTGTCGTCCTCTTCCTCGTGCTCTGGGTGCGGGCGGTCGTCGACGTCTTCCGCCGCCGGGCCGATCTCAGCGCCGCGGCGAAGGCCGCGTGGACGATCATCATGCTGATCGTCCCGTTGATCGGCATCCTCGTGTACACAATGCTGCGGCCGGCCGACAGCCAGATCGCGCAGCGCGCCCGGCACTGACCTACTTGCCCGGTCGCGCCGTCGCCGGCGCCTCGGCGAGCAGCGACAGCAGCTCGTCCCGGGTGGGACCGACGCGCGGCGGCGCGCCGTCCTCCGCCAGCTCCAGCGCGCGGGCGACGAGCGCCTCGTCCCGCGAGAGCGCGTCCGGCGGATCGAGGGCGTTCACGCGGCGTGCGACCGCACGGAAGAGGCCGGGATCCCTGGCCGAGGCGGGATAGGCGGTCAGCCGGAGGAACAACGCCATGCTGTCGGCCGGGTCGCGGATGTCGATCGGCTCGCCCTGCCACAGCCGGATCCGGTCGCGGTCCTCGTCGGAGACGGCGTCGAAGTGAGCGACCGCCTCGGCGCCGACCGAGCCGTCGAAGGCGAGGCAGAGCGCCCGGGCGTCGTCCTCGGCGGCTGCGCCGTCGGCGAGCGCGAAGCCGTGGGCGATCGACAGGGACGCGCCGAGGGCGAAGGTCGGGTTCGTGTGGCAGAGCGCGTCGCCGATCGGCTGGACGCCGATCGCCACGGGCTCACCGTCGACGACGAGCGAGCGATGGACGTTCTGGAGGCTCCCCATCGGAAGGACGGGCGTGATCGGCTCGGAGCAGTCCGGATCGACCCACGCGACGAGCGGCGGGATGGCGAGCGCCGCCGTCATGTAGGCCGTCTCCGACTTGAGGACGCGCAGCTCCCGATCCCAGGGCGGGATCGTCAGCACGAGGGCGAACGTCCGGTTGTCGCCCAGGAAGACGGCGAACACGAGGCACCCGGTCTCGCCGCGAGGCCCGCGCAGGAGGGACGGGAGTGCGGGCATCTCGACACCGGGGCGCAGCCGGAAGTGACGGCTGTAGTAGAGGAGGCCGCAGTCGGTGCGCCGCTCGGCCAGGGGACGCGCGCCGAGCTCGTCGAGCCACGAGCGGAGCCGCGACGTCCGCCCCAGCGCGTCGACGACGAGGTCCGCCTCGACTGTCCCGTCCGTCGTCCGCGCTCCGGTGACGCGGACCGGGCCGTCTCCCGGTTCCACGGCACCGACGAGGCCCGTGACACGGGCTCCCGTCTCGATCGTGACGTTCGCCTCGGCCTCGGCCGTCGAGCGGAGCACGCTCTCGAACACGGGCCGCCTCGCGCAGATCGAGACGAGTGCTGCGTCGGCCGGCTCGGGGTCGCCCGAGACGAGCTCGAACTGCCGGTTCTCGAATGCGCCGCTTGCGAGGACGCGATCGAGCACGCCGGGCGCGTGCTCCAGGAGCGCCCGGCGGCCGAGCCCGAGGAAGTTGTGCGGCTGGCGGAAATGCGCGATGCCCGGCCGCTCCCACCCGTCGAAGACGAGGTCGGGATCGCCGTCCGCGCCGCCCGGCGGGTCACGCTCGAGCACATGGACGCGGCGGCCGCGTCGCGCGAAACCGATCGCCGCCGACAGCCCCGCGAGCCCGCCTCCGAGGACCGCCACGTCGGTCCTGATCGTCCCCCCGGCCACGACCGCCATCATGCGCAGGTGCCAGCGGGTCGGCAAGCGCGCCGGCGCTCCGGGGCCGATCGTCTAGCCTCCGCCCCGTGAACGACCTCGCCGAGCCTGTTCGAGCGGAACCGCGCGTGGGCGGCGTCGATGGTGGCCGACGACCCCGGCTTCTTCAGCAACCTCGCCGACGCTGCAGTCGCCCCGATACCTCTGGATCGGCTGCTCCGACAGCCGCGTCCCGGCCAACCAGATCGTCGGCCTCGCGCCGGGCGAGGTGTTCGTCCATCGCAACGTCGCGAACGTCGTCGTGCACACCGATCTCAACTGCCTGTCGGTCGCTCCAGTACGCGGTCGACGTGCTGCACGTCGAGCACGTGATCGTCTGCGGCCACTACGGCTGCGGCGGCGTCGCGGCGGCGCTCGACGGTGCGCGGCACGGCCTGATCGACAACTGGCTCCGGCACGTCCAGGACGTCGCGCGACGAGCACGCGGACGAGCTCGAGCGATCCCCGAAGATCGCGGCTCGACCGGCTGTGCGAGCTGAACGTGGTCGAGCAGGTGGTGAACGTCTCGCAGACGACGGTCGTCGAGGACGCATGGGCCCGTGGACAGGCGGTGACGGTGCACGGATTCGTGTACGGGCTCGAGGACGGCCTGCTGCGGGACCTCCGGGTAAGCGCGTCTCGGCCGGAGGAGATCGATGTCCGCTGACCGCGTTGTGGTCGTGCCACCGGGCAACGGGTACCGGATCGGGAACGTCGAGTTCCTGGCACGGTCGGCGGACACCGCGCGCTTCAACCTCTCGATCGTCACGGTGCGACCGCAGCGCGAGGGGCCGGCGGCCCATGCCCACGGCGACGAGGACGACGCCTTCTACATGCTCGAAGGCGAGCTCGTCTTCACAGCCGACGGCGAGGAGGTGGTCGCGCCGCCGGGAACCTTCATCCTGGTCCCGCCGGGTGTCAGGCACACATTCGCGAACCGCACCGACGAGCCCGCGCGCTTCCTCAACCTGCACGCGCCGGCGGGCTTCGACCTCCGGCTCGAGCAGGACTGACGCGATCGACCGGCCCGCCGGCCGCCCTACACTGCCGCGATGGATCCACGAGCCCTCGAGCTCCTGGAGCTGCCAGAGATCCTCGAACGACTCGCGGCCGTCACGGCGAGCGAGCCCGGCAGCGAGCTGGCACGCGCGCTCGTCCCGGACGCCGGATCCTGCCGAGGTCGTTCGCCGCCAGGTCCTGACGACCGAGGCGATCGCGCTGCTCGAGCGATCCGAGGAGCCTGATCTCGCCGGCGCGCTGGACGTCGGCCCCGCCACCGAGCTGGCCGCCCGTGGAGGCGTGCTCGAGCCGCGCGCGCTGCGTGCGGTCGCGACGACGGTGACCGCCGGGCTCGGCGCCCGCGCGGTGCTGGACGGCGTCGACGACCTGCCGGAGCTCTCCCGACTCGGAGAGCGGATTGATCCGGCACTCGCGCAGATCGCCGACGCCATCGCGAAGGCCGTCGAAGACGACGGCTCCGACCTCCGCGACAGCGCCTCGCCCGCCCTGCGCCGGCTTCGACGGGAGCTGCGCGAGGGCCGCGCCCGTCTCGCCGAGCGCCTTCGCGCACTCGCGCGTGACCCGTCGCTGAAGGACGCACCTGCAGGACGACTTCGTCACCGAGCGCGGCGGCCGGCCC
Organism: uncultured Actinomycetes bacterium; assembly: GCA_963747125.1. Taxonomy (GTDB): domain Bacteria; phylum Actinomycetota; class Thermoleophilia; order Gaiellales; family Gaiellaceae; genus Gaiella. The sequence goes on from CAVVEN010000018.1 coordinate 108,516, forward strand.
GTGCTCGCGCTCCGGGCAACCGCGCGAGGAGCCGTGCCCGGGATCGTCCACGACAGCTCGGGCACCGGCCAGACGCTGTTCGTCGAGCCCTTCGCGGTCGTCGACGACTCGAACCGGCTCCGCGAGTCGGAGAGTGCCGAGCGTGAGGAGGTCGCGCGCATCCTCGGTGAGCTGTCGGCCACGGTCGGCGCACGAGCGGAGCCGCTCGTGGCGCTCGTCGAGGCGGTCGCGACGATCGATCTGTGCGCTCGCCCGCGGCGACGCTCTCGCGGACGTGGCGCGGCGCTCCGGTGGAGATCGGCGACGCGGTTGGCCTGCGCGGCGCGCGCCATCCGCTGCTCGACCCGGCGGACGCGGTGCCGATCGACCTCGAGCTCGGCCGCCTCCGCGGCCGTCGTCGTCTCGGGCCCGAACACCGGCGGCAAGACCGTCGGCGCTGAAGACGCTCGGGCTCGCGGCGCTCCTCCACCAGTGCGGCCTCCGCCCGCCGGCGCGCGACGCCGAGCTGCCGGTGTTCGACGAGGTGCTCGCGGACATCGGCGACGAGCAGTCGATCGCGATGAGCCTTTCGACGTTCTCCGGCCACGTCCGAACCTCGTCGCGATCCTCGAGCGCGCGACCGACCGGTCGCTCGTGCTGCTCGACGAGGTTGCGGCCGGGACCGATCCCGTCGAGGGAGCGGCGCTCGCGCAGGCGCTGCTCGCAGCGGCTCGCCGACCAGGCACGCCTCACGGTGGCGACGAGCCACTACCCCGAGCTGAAGGAGTGGGCGAGCTCGGCGGACTCGGCCGCGAACGCCGCGACGGGCTTCGATCCCGCGACGGAGGAGCCTCTCTTTCGCGTCGCGCTCGGGCGTCCGGGCACTTCGCACGCACTCCGCATCGCCGGCCCGCCTCGGCCTGGCCGCCGAGCTGGTCGAGCAGGCGAGCGGTCTGATCGCCCCGGAGCGGCGCCGCGTCGCGGAGCTCCTCGCCGAGGCCGAGACGGCCGAGGAGCGGGCGGCGGGCGAGCGCGAGCGCGCGGCGTCCGATCGAGCGGCAGGCGGAGGAGGCGCGACGCGACGCAGAGGCCCGGGTCGCCGAGCTCGAGGCAGAGATCGAGCGGGTGCGCGCCTCCGCGCGCCACGAGCGCGAGCGTGCGCTCGCGGACGCGCAGCGCGAGCTGACGGGGACGCGGTCGCGAGCTCGACGCACTCCGCGCCGAGATCCGCGCGGCACGGCGGCTGGAGCGCGAGCGCCGCGCGGCGTCGACGCCGAGAGCGCTCGCGAAGGAACGGGAGCGCGACCGCCGCCTGGGCGCGGCGAGCGAGCGCGCCGCGCGAGCCGGGCGCACGCTCCGCGCCGCGGACGAGCCGCTCGAGGCCTCCTCGCCGCTCGCGGCCGGCGATCCGGTCGTCGCCCCGACGCTCGGGGTACGCGGGACGATCGCCGAGATCGTGCGCGAGGAGGCGGTCGTGCTCGGGCGCGGCGGTCAGCGCGTCCGCGTCCCGCTCGAGCAGCTCCGGCCCGATCGCGACGGCCGCGCGGACGCGCCGCCCGAGCCGGCCGTCACGATCCGTACCCCCGCGCCGACCCACGCGCCCGGAGAGCTCGACGTGCGCGGACGGACCGCCCAGGAGGCACGTGAGGCGCTCCGCGCATTCGTCGACACAGCTGCGCTCGCCGGGCGCGACGAGCTGCGCGTGATCCACGGCCGCGGCACCGGCGCCGTTCGCGCCGCGGTGCGAGACGAGCTCGCGCGGCATCCGCTCGTCGCCTCCCACGAGTCGGACTCCGCCGACGGCGCAACCGTCGTGCGGCTCCGCTGAACGTGGACGCGCCCGACGTCCGCTACCGTCCTCCCTGCTTTGAGACTGCTCGTGTGCGTGGCGGTCGCGCTCGTCCTTGCGGCTCCGGCTGCGGCGTCGGAGGTCTTCTCCGTTGACGCCCAGGACCTGACCCTCCAGGTCAACGGCGACACCGCGCTGATCTCGTACACGGTCAGGGGAAAGCGTCGTCACCTGCTCGCGTGGGGAGCGATCAACGCGCTCGCTTCGGGATCGCAGGCGCCGCAGACGTCGTTTCGGCGTGACTTCAGCGGCGGCTGGAAATCGCGCGGCCGCGTCGTCTGGGCCCGCTTCGTCGATCGCTGCAAGCCGTACACCGGGCCGTCACTGCCGTTCCTGGTCGTCGCGTGCACGGCGGCCGACGGGACGTTTTGGGCAGTGCAGGCCTGGCAAAGGCTGCTGCCGATGCGCGGCTTCGAGCCCTGGAAGCCGAGTCAGGCGGCAACGGAGTTCCATCTTTCACACTGGTCTGGACCGGTCGCACAGCTCGAGGTATCGACGAACTGGACCTACGGTGGCCAATGGCAAGGCATCTTCGGGCGGCTGACGTATGCCGGCATGCCCGTCTTCGGGACGCGTACGCCGTCGGCGACCAAACGCGACACCTACGGACGCTTCGTCTACATCGACACGCGCAATTCCGTCTACGGACCTGGCTGGAGACACGACGCGGGGAAGGTGCTCCACCTCCGCAACGGCGCCTTCTGTTACAGCTTCGTGCCGCAGACGCCGCCACCTGGCTACCCCGACAGCGCGCCGCGAGGCCCGGCCGTCGGCGACCTACACCGCGTCACCGTCATGGGGCCGGGCGTGACACCCGACGTGCAATGGGAGGGCCCGCCCCTTGGCCCGTACGACCCCGCGCGGGACGCGGTCTACAACGCGCTCTTCGACAGGCTCGTCGGGACCGATGACCACGTGTGCTCGAACGAGCGCTGACCAGACCGGGACTCCATCTCCACCGGCACGCACCGGTTCCGGGTAGAAACTGCCCTGTGCGCGTGCTCGCCTTCGTCCTCATCGCCGTGGCGCTCGCGCTCGCCGGCGCAGGCTGTGGAGGCGGCGGTGACGACGGGACAACCGAGGCCTCGACGACCGGTACCGCGACGACCGGCGGGGGGAGCGGCGACGCCGCCGCAGGCAAGGAGGTCTTCGCCTCCGCCGGGTGCGGCGGCTGCCACACGTTCTCGGACGCGGGCTCGAGCGGAAGCGTCGGGCCGAACCTCGACGACGCGGCGCCGTCGTACGACAAGGTCGTCTCCCAGGTGACCAGCGGCGGCGGCGTGATGCCGTCCTTCGAGGACGACCTGACGCCGCAGCAGATCCAGGACGTCGCCGCGTTCGTCTCGGGCTCGTAGCGCCCCCACCGCGGCGGCGACATCGGCCGTCGCGCCTATGCTTGTGGGTTCGTGTCCGAAGCCGCGCACCCGGTCGTCCTCCCGACGCTCGAGATCCTCTGGCAGGAGGACGCGAGCGCGTACGTCCTCGTCCGTGCTGCGGACGGGACGCTCTCGGCGGGAGGCCTCCAGGTGGGCATCCCCGCGGTCGCCGATCTCGTCCACGCCGGGCACGGCGTCAGCGCACGGCGGCTCGAGCTCGGCGAGTTGCTCGACCTCACCGGGGTGCCGTCGCTGCCCGCGGGGATCGAGCTCGGCGGCACCTCGCAGGTCGTCCTCGCGGTGCTCGACGTCGCAAGGCGCTCGGTGGCGGCGGGCCTTGTCCATCCCCATCTCGAGGCCGCGGACGGCCGCTGGCACGCCCTCTGGGGGGCGACGCTCGACGAGCACGTGACAGACGAGCTCGACGCGCTCGCGCGCGCGGCGCCGGCCGCCGCCGCCGACGCGTTCGACCGAGACACACGCGTGTTCGTCGACGACCTGTACGCGTGCGCCGTCGACGAGCTCGCCCGCCGCGCGATCCGGGACGCGGGCGTCACCCTTGCGGCTGGCTCCCCGCGGCCGCGCGGCGTCGCCGAGCGTGTCCTCGTCGGGCTGACCGCGCCCTCCCCCGAGCTACCGCCCGACGCCGGGTACGCCGCGCTCGAGCGTCGCCTCACCGGTTGGGTCGACGGGGGCCTCGCGCGGCGGTCCCGGGCGCCGTGGAACCTCGGTTTGCGGCTGAACGAGGCCGAGACCGCCGCGACCGACGCCGCGTCGGTCGTCCTCGAGCTGTGGCTCGAGGCAGCCGACGACCCGACGCTTGCGCTCCCCGCGGCTCTCCTCGCGACGGGGGCCGAGGAGGTCTTCGGGTTCCTGCGCGACAGCGACCCGCGGCGCGCCCTCGACCGCAGACTCGCGACGATCGAGCCGATCCTCGCGGAGGCCGGCATCGCGCTCGCCGGCGACCCTCCGACCCATGCGGCGCTGGACGGAGACCAGGTTCGGGCATTTCTGCGCGATGCCATGCCCCGCCTCGAAGCGCTCGGAGTCCCGCTGCGCCTTCCGCGCGAGTGGGTCTCCTCGTCGAGCCGGGTCCGCGTCAACCTCGTGGCGACCGATGCGGCGGCGGTCTCGAGCGGTCTGCTCACGCGGGACGCGATCGCCTCGTTCGACTGGCGGCTCGCGGTCGGCGACGTCGAGCTGAGCGAGGACGAGCTGCGCGAGCTGGCGGCGGCGAAGGAGCCGTTGATCCGGCTGCGGGGCAAGTGGCACGCGCTGCGCGCGAGCGACGTCGACCGCGCGCTCCGGTTCCTCGAGACGCGCGGCCGCGCCGCGGGCGTCGTCCAGCTCGTCCGGGCCGTCTCCGGCCTCGAGACGGACGAGGCCGGCGTCGAGCTCGGTGAGGTCACGCTCGACGCGGCGCTCGGAGACCTCCTCGCCGGTGCGGACGAGCGCCGCTTCCGGCCGCTCGGAACCCCATCCGGGATGCGGCACGACCTCTTCCCCTTCCAGGAGCGCGGCCACGGCTGGCTACGACTCCTCGGCGATCTCCGGGTCGGCGGCATCCTCGCCGACGACATGGGCCTCGGCAAGACGGTCCAGGCGATTGCCACCTTCGTCTCCGAGCGCGAGGAGGCCGGCGGCGAGGTCGGTCCCACGCTGGTCGTCAGCCCGATGAGCGTCGCCCAGCAGTGGGCGCGGGAGATCGCGCGGTTCGCGCCCGACCTCCGTGTCCACCTCCACCACGGCCCGTCGCGGTTGGCGGGCGACGCGTTCGTCGCCGAGGTCGAGCAGACGGACGTCGTCGTCACGTCGTACGACGTCGCCACACGCGACGTCGAGCTGCTCACCCGCGTCGAGTGGGACCGGCTCCTCCTCGACGAGGCGCAGGACGCGAAGAATCCGCGCACGAAGCGGCACCGCGCACTCCGCCGGATCCCGCGCCGGCGGGCCGTCGCCCTGACCGGGACGCCGATCGAGAACCGCCTCGGCGAGCTCTGGGCGATCATGGACCTCGTCAATCCGGGCCTGCTCGGGACGCGCGAGTCGTTCGAGCGTTCGCTCGCCCGCCCCATCGAGGCACGGCGCGACGCACAGGCGCTCGAGCGGCTCCGCATGCTCGTCGGGCCGTTCGTCCTGCGCAGGGCGAAGGACGCGCCCGAGGTCGACCTGGACCTGCCGCCGATCACGATCGCGAAGGTGCCGTGCCACCTGACCGTCGAGCAGGCCGGCCTCTACCGGGCGACGGTCGACCGTTGGATGCCGCGGATCGAAGAGCACGAGAAGGCGTTCGACCGCCGCGGCGCCGTGCTCGCGATGCTCGGCCAGCTCAAGCAGGTCTGCAACCACCCGGAGCTGGTGCTGCCGACCGGCCGTGCGCTCGAGGGCCGCTCGGGGAAGCTCGAGCGTCTCGTCGAGCTCCTCGCGGCCGTCCCCGAGAACGACAAGGCGCTCGTCTTCACGCAGTACCCGGGCTTCGCCCGGCTCGCACCCCATCTCGAGCAACGGCTCGCCCGGCAGGTCGGCTTCTTCCACGGAGGCCTCTCGATCCGCGCGCGCGACGAGCTCGTGGCCCGGTTCGAGTCCGAGACGGGACCGTCGGTGCTCGTCGTCTCCCTCCGCGCGGGCGGGAGGGGCCTCAACCTCCCTGCCGCGAACCACGTCGTCCACTTCGACCGCTGGTGGAACCCTGCCGTCGAGCAGCAGGCGACCGACCGCGTCCACCGGCTCGGCCAGCGGAAGCCGGTCTTCGTCTCGAGCCTGGTCTGCACGGCCACGCTCGAGGAGCGGATCGACGCGCTGCTCGACGCGAAACGTGAGCTCGCCGCCGAGGTGCTGTCGGGTCGCGCGGACGACTGGCTCGCCGATCTCGACCTGGACGCGATCCGCGCGGCGGTCGCGCTGAGGCCCGAGGCGACCGGGGAGGCCGCGGCAGCGTGACCGCGATCCACCTGCGAGACGGCGGCCCGGTGGCGGTCGGGGGAGACGACGATCGCATCGGCGCTGGTCCGTGGGCCCGGCTCCTCGCGAGCGCGGTGGTACCGGACGAGGGCTCGGCGCGCGCCGAGCGCGGCCGGGAGCTGGCGCGGGACGGCGCGGTGTCGGGTGTCTCCGTCCAGGAGGGTGCGATCCGCGGACGCGTGCGCGGCTCGAGCGGCTCGGACTACGCCGTGTCGCTGGAGACCGCCGTCCTCCCCTCGCAGGTGTGGTCGGAGTCCCTGCGCGCCGCACGGACGCGCCCCTCCCTCGAGGCGGGCGTCGAGGGCACGGTCCAGTCCGTCCACCTCGCGCACTACCTCGAGACGGAGCAGCGCGCGGCCCTCGTACCGCCGTCGCGGGGCCTCCGCACCAGCTGCACGTGCCCCGATCGCGAGCGCTCCTCGGTGTGCAAGCACATCGCCGCCCTGGCCTTCGTGGTCGCAGACGCGATCGACGCCGACCCCTCGTTGTTGCTGCGCTGGCGCGGCTGCGAGCCCGCCGCGGTGCCCGCGTCGCGGAGCGGCGACGCGTGGAGCGCGGGGCCGCTCCCGCCGCCGCGGCCGCTGCGTCCCCTGCCGCCGGGGGCCGTCGTCAAGCGCCTCGGCCGGAGCGGCATCCGCGTCGACGGCCGCGACCTCTCGGAGGCGCTCGAGCCGGCTTACCGGGCGTTCGCGCGCGTCGCGGCCGCGCCCGGCCCTGACAGGATCGAGACGTGGAGCAGCGGCTCAGCCTCGTGACGCTCGGGGTCGCGGACCTCGACACGGCGCGCGAGTTCTACGAGTCGCTCGGCTGGTCGCCGGCGCCGCGGGCCGAAGGCGTCGTCTTTTTCCAGGCGGGCTGCCTCGTCGTCGGGCTCTGGCGCCGGACCGACCTCGCCGAGGACAGCGGCGTCGAGGACGCCGGCGGCTGGGGCGGCGTCACGCTGGCACACAACGTCCGCTCGCCCGCCGAGGTCGACGCCGTCATCGAGGAGGCGCGCGCCGCCGGCGGCCGCATCGCGCGTGAGCCGGCCAGGACGTTCTGGGGCGGGTACTCGGGTGTGTTCGTCGATCCGGACGGCCACCCGTGGGAGGTGGCGCACAACCCATACTGGACGATCACCGACGACGGCTCGGTCGTGCTCTGAGCGCCGGCTACTCGGGAACGCCGCTCCCGCGCAAGCTCGGGATCGGCGAGGGCGGCACGTACGCGATCATCGCCGACCCGGGGAACGTCGCCGAGCTCCTCGAGCCGCTTCCGGCGGGTGCCCGGAAGGTCGAGGACCCGCGGGAGGCCGATGTCGTCGTCATCTTCACCACCGCGCGGCACGAGCTCGAGGCGAGGATCGACGAGCTCGCCGCCGGGATCCACCCCGACCGGATGCTCTGGGTCGCGTGGCCGAAGCCCGCATCGCGCGTCCCCACGGACATGACGGAGGACGTCGTCCGCGAGGTCGCGCTGCCCCTCGGCCTGGTCGACACGAAGGTCGCCGCGGTCGACGCCACGTGGTCGGGGCTTCGCCTCGTGTGGCGCCGGGAGCGGCGCTAGCTCCCGAGGATGTTGATGGCCCGCGCCGCGACGACCAGGACCGTCACCCCGGAGACGCCCGCCTCGAGCCCCATGAACAGCTTCGCGCGGTGCGTCAACGGCATCGCATCGGTGGGGCTGAACGCGATCGAGTTGGTCACCGAGACGTAGAGGAAGTCGGATAGCGCCGGCCTCCAGTCCGGAGTCGCGAGCTGCGGGTTCTCGTCTTGCGGGAACTGGAAGTCCGGCCGGATGCGCGAGGTGGCCAGCGCGCGCCTCACCGGCCCGCCGCTGTCGAGCTCCCAGAAGACGAGCGAGAAGGTGAGGACGTTCGTGAAGAGGACGACCCCCGCGCTCGCGAGCAGCTGCGTCCCGCTCGGCCGCCAGTGCATCAGCGACACGATCACGCACGTGATCCCGAGGGTCGTCCCGGCCCACAGGAAACCGAGTAGGACGATCGCAAGGTCGCGTCGGAGATGGTCGAGCCCGAGACGCTGCGGGCCGATCGTGAACACCGCGAAGAGGAGAACCGACGGGGCGCCGACGACGAGCCACAGCCACCAGTCGCTCCGCCCGAAGAGCTCCCAACCGGCGCTCAGGCTCACGACGGCCAGGAACCCGTTCGCGACCATGATCGCGAACGCGAACGGCGCCGCCTCGAGACGCGCCTCGCGCGCTGCCGATCGCAGTTTCTCGTCGTCCACATCGCCGGTGTTCGCCGTCCGATCGAGGAGACCTATCGGGGACGGCAGGCCGCCGGTGCCGCGTACGATCGCGCGGTGGAGCAACGTGCGCTGGGTCGGAGCGGAATCGCGGTCTCACGCGTCGTCCTCGGCTGCGGCAACTTCGGAGGCGTCGGCTCGGCGCCGGCGCTCGTCGGGCGCGGGACACCGAAGGAAGAGGCATTCCGGCTGCTGGACGCGGCCTGGGACCTCGGCATCACGACGCTCGACACGGCCGACGCGTACGGCCTGGGCAGCAGCGAGGAGTACATCGGCGAGTGGCTGTGGACCAAGCCGGCAGCGGTGCGCGACCGTGTCGTGCTCTCGACCAAGACCTACAACCCGATGGCCGAGGGCGCCGACCACGGTCTCGGCGCTGCCCGCATCCGCCGGCAGGTCGAGGCGAGCCGACGCCGGCTCGGCGTCGATCGCATCCCGCTCTACCTCGCCCACGATTTCGATCCCGACGTCCCGCAGGAGGAGACGCTCGGCGCGTTCGACGGTCTCGTCCGTCACGGGATCGTCGGCGCCGTGGGCGCGTCCAACTTCTCCGCGGAGCAACTCGCGGAGGCGCTCGAGCTCTCGACGCTCGAAGGGCTGACGCGCTACGAGTGGGTGCAGAACGGCTTCTCGCTGCTCGAACAGGATGACCGGGAGACCGTGTTTCCGCTCTGCCATGAGCACGGTCTGGGCTACACGCCGTTCAGCCCGCTCGCCGGTGGGTGGCTGACCGGCAAGTATCGTCGGGGCGAGCCGCCGCCCGCCGGATCGCGCATGACCGTCCGCCCGGAGGGGCGCGAGCATTACTGGGCCGACGCGACCTTCGACGCCCTCGAGGCGTTCGAGCGGGAGGCACGCGAGCGCGACGTCTCGATGGCCGCGCTTGCCATCGCATGGCTCCTGCATACTCCGGAAATCACCGCCGTCGTCGTCGGACCTGGTCTCGCCGCGCACCTCTCGCCCGTCAGGGAAGCGCTCGATGTTCGCCTCTCGGAGGAGGAGCGCGACCGCTTGCACGGGATGTTCCGGTGAGCCTCGCCGAGGGGCAGCAAGCGGCGGGTCTCGGTGGCGGCGGTCTGCGGCATCACCTCGTCATCACCGGCACCGGGCGCTCCGGCACGACCTTCCTCGTCGAGCTCCTCACCTACCTCGGGCTGGACACCGGCTTCGACCCGGTGAGCGTCCGCTCGGGGATCGATCCCGTGGCGCACGCCGGGCTCGAGCGTGACATCCGGTCGGATGATGCACCGTACGTCGTCAAGAGCCCGTGGTTCATGGAGTACGCCGCCGACGTTCTCTAGGACGAGCGCCTCGTGATCGACCACGTCCTTCTGCCCATCCGGGATCTCGGGAGCGCGGCGGAGAGCCGCCGTCAGGTCGACGTGCGCACGCGGCGTCGGCTTCCGGCGCACGCGCGCCTGACGGCGCGGTTCAGGCACGTCGCTGCGCACGGCGGGCTGTGGGACACGAGGTCTCGGCGGCGCGACCGGCAAGAGGCCGTCCTGGGGGCGAAGCTCGCCAAGCTGCTCGTCGAGCTGGCCGACTCGACCGTCCCTGTGACCCTGATCGGCTTTCCCCGAAGCGTGCGGGACAGTCACTACCTCTACGCGAAGCTCGAGCCCGTCGTCGGCCCCGTTCCGTACGAGCGCTTTCGCCGCGCGTTTCGACAGATCTCGCGGCCGGATCTGGTCAGCAACCTCTGATCCCTCCGACCGTCTCCGAACGACGCTGCTCGTCGCGGTATCGTCGCAGGGTGATCGACCCGTGAGTGCCGTCCTCGTCCTCTCGGATGCCGATGTCCGGGCGACGCTCGACATGGCGCAGTGCATCGAGGCGATGGAGGACGTCCTGGCCGCGCTCGCCCGCGACGAGGTGTCGATGCCGCTCCGCTCGATCGTCGCGATCCCGGACGAGGCGGTGCTGGGCTTCGGGCTCATGCCCGCGCACCGAGGAGGCGCCGAGCCCGTCGTCGCCCTCAAGGAGGTCGTCGTGGTGCCGGGCAACCCCGCCCGCGGGCTCGATCCGCACCAGGGCGCGGTGCTCCTCCACGACGGGACAACCGGACAGCTCGTCGCGGCGCTCAACGCGTCGCCGATCACCGAGATCCGAACGGCGGCCGTCTCCGCCGTCGCGACGAAGCTCCTGGCGCGACGGGATGCACGCAACGTCGCGATCCTCGGCTCGGGGGTGCAGGGCCGCTCGCACGCCGTCGCGATGCGCGAGGCGCTGCCGGAGGCCGAGCTTCGCGTCTGGAGCCGGAACCGCTCTCACGCGGAGGCGCTCGCGCTCGAGGCGCACGGGCTCGCGTGCGGCACCGTCGCGGAGGCGCTCGCGGGTGCCGACGTCGTCTGCACCTGCACGGCGTCTCCCGAGCCGATCGTCGCGCTGTCCGAGCTCGCGCCCGGGGCTCACGTCAACGCCGTCGGCTCGTCGGGGCCGTGGGCGCGCGAGCTCGAGGCCGACGTCGTCGCCGAGGCGTCGCTCTTCGTCGATCGGCGCGAGTCGACGGTCAACGAGTCGGGCGACTACCTGGCGGCGGTCTCCGAGCGCGGGATCGGGCCCGACCACATCGTCGCGGAGCTCGGCGAGCTGCTGGTCGGCGCGCACCCCGGCCGCACATCCGACGTCGAGCTCACCCTCTTCAAGTCGCTCGGCCTCGCGGTCGAGGACCTCGCCGCGGCCGCGCTCTGCGTCGAGCTCGCGCGCGAGCGAGGGATCGGCGTCGAGGTTCCGTTCTGATCACGCTCGGGGCGATCGAGCGGGCGCGCGGCGTCACCGCGCGCTCGGTGCTCACGAGCCCGCTCGTGCGCCTGGACGTCGACGCGCCCTGCGAGCTCTGGCTGAAGCTCGAGTGCCTCCAGCCGATCGGCTCGTTCAAGCTGCGCGGCGCCACGAGCGCGATCCGGCAGTCGGAGCCCGCCGCGTGGCGCGGCGGCGTGTGGACGACGAGCGCGGGGAACATGGCGCAGGGCGTCTGCTGGGTTGCGCGGGAGCTGGGCGTCCCGGCCACGGTGATCGCGCCGGATCATGCACCTCGCGCGAAGCTCGACGCCGTGGAGCGCCTCGGTGGCCGCACCATCACGGTTCCGTTCGAGACATGGTGGGAGACGATGGAGACAGGCTCGTACCCGGGTCTCGAAGGGCTCTTCGTCCACCCGGTGCTCGACGAGCGGGTGATGGCGGGGAACGGCGTGATCGGGCTGGAGCTGGCCGAGCAGCTCGACGGCATCGACACCGTGCTCGTCGCATGGGGCGGCGGCGGCCTCACCACGGGTGTCGCGAGCGCCCTCGCCGCCGTGTCGCCCGGAACGCGCGTGATCACCTGCGAGCCGGAGACGGGCGCGCCGCTGGCGGCGTCCCTCGCCGCGGGCACCCCGGTCGCGGTCGACTACCGCCCGTCGTTCGTCGATGGTGCGGGATCGAAGGCATTGCTTCCGGCGATGTGGGAGCGGGCGCAGACGCTGGTCGCGGACGCCGTCGCCGTCTCGATCGACGACGCCGCGGCAGCGGTCCGGCTCCTGGCAACGCGGGCGCACGTCGTGGCCGAGGGCGCGGGCGCGCTGCCGGTGGCGGCGGCGATCGCCGGCCGGGGCGGTGAGGGCCGCGTCGTCTGCATCGTCTCCGGCGGGAACATCGACCCCGAGCAGCTCGGGGAGATCCTCGCCGGCGCCGTCCCGCGCTGAGCCGCTGGACGAGGCCGTCAGCAGCCGCGCCGAACCGTCTCGGAGACGGCGAGCTTGACCCACTCGAGCGGGACTTCGACGGCCGTCCGCCACCACGGCTCCGAGACGCCCTTCACGACCACGTTGACATCGGGACACCGCCCGAACGCGCGCTCCATCCGGTACCGCTCGACGTCCGGCCCGACGACGACGAGCGTGTCCCAGCGACGCTCGCGTGCGAGCCGGGCGATGACCTGCTGCTCGCTGCTCGCCATGAACGGATCGGGCGCGACGCAGACGATCTCCTTCGGCTGGGACCGGCAGAGCTTCGCGCGCTCCGATGCTCGCGCGCTTCGCTCCGTGGACAGGACCAGGACGGGCGCGACGCCGCCCAAGACCAGGGTCTGCGCCGCTGGCAGCGTCCTCTCCGAGCCGCTCAGCGCCACGACGGCGTCCACGGAGCTCGGAGGCGAGGGGTCGTCTCGTCTCAGGAACAGCGGGATCCCGATCGCGTAGGCAAGTCCGAGCACGATCGCGCAGACGATGAGGACACGGCGCATGGGCGCAAGCGTGACAGGTGGATCGGTCGTCCTGCCAGGTAGAACAGGCAGCGTGCGGGCAAGAACCATCCCTCTCGCCGGCGTCCGACGCCTGGCCGTCCACGCCCAGGGATACACGGCGCGGGGACGACGGGGCTCGACCGCCGAGGTGGAGGAAACGGTGCGCCGTCTCTCCTGCGTCCAGCTGGACTCCATCTCGACCGTCGAGCGCAGCCACCGGATCGCGCTCGGGTGCCGCGTCGGCGACTTTCCACGCGAGGCCGTCTCGCATCTGCTCGGCCGGGGACGCCTGATCGAGTACTGGGCGCACGAGGCATGCCTCCTGCCCTCGGAGGACTGGCCGCTCTTCCAGCCCGCCATGCAGGCGGGCGGGCGCCGCTGGTACGGGGAGATCGACAGGACGCATCCCCATCTCCGCGAGCACGTCCTCGACGAGATCCGTGACCGCGGGCCGCTCGGCTCCCGGCACTTCGACGGGGCCGCGCGCACGGGGGAGATGTGGGGCTGGAAGCCGGCAAAGCAGATGCTCGAGCTCCTCTGGAACCACGGTGAGCTCGTCGTCGCAGGACGACAGGGCTTCCAGCGGCTCTACGACCTGCCCGAGCGCGTCCTGCCCCGCGCGATCCTCGACGCGCCCACGCAGACGGAGCCCGAACGCCTGCGCGAGCTGGTGCTGCGGGCCGTCCGAGCGCGGGGCGTCCTGACCGAGGCCGGTGTCGTGGAGCACTGGCGGCTCCGCGGCGGGACGGCGCGCGTGCGTCCCGTTGTCGACGCGCTCGTGGGCGACGGCCTCGTCGACCGCGTGATCGCCGAGGACGGCGGCCCGCCGGTGCTCGTGGCAGGGGGCACCGGCCTCGAGCGACCGGCTCCGACCGCGGCGGTACTCCTGTCCCCGTTCGACAACCTTCTCTGGGACCGAGCCTTCGCTCGCCGTGTCTTCGGCTTCGACCATCTGATCGAGGTCTACAAGCGGCCGCACGAGCGGCGGTACGGCTACTACGTGCTCCCGTTTCTCAAGGGCGATCGGATCGCCGGCCGCGTCGACCTCAAGTCCGAGCGGGCGACGGGCGAGCTGGTCGTCCGTGCAGTCCACCGCGAGCCCGGCATTCGACCATCGGGTGCGTTCGACGACGCGCTCGACCGCGCGCTCGACCGGCTGCGCCGCGTGATCGGGCTCGCACACGTGCGGCGCCGGTGATCCGCAGCGTCACGACGGGACTACCATGCCCGCATGGACTTCGCGACGCGCGCGATCCACGCCGGTCAGGAGCCGGACCCGGCGACGGGCGCCGTGATCACGCCGATCTACCAGACCTCGACGTTCGCGCAGGAGGCCGTCGGGGTCAACAAGGGCTACGACTACGCGCGGGTCGCGAACCCGACACGGACGGCGCTCGAGGAGTGCCTCGCATCGCTCGAGAACGCGGCGCACGGGCACGCGTTCTCATCGGGGATCGGTGCAACGACGACGATCGTGCACCTTCTCGACCCCGGCGACCACGTCGTGTGCGTCAACGACGTCTACGGCGGGACGTACCGGATGTTCTCCCAGGTCTACGAGCCCAAGGGGTACCGGTTCACCTACGCGACGCCGGAGGAGCTCTCGTCCGACCCGGCGGCGCTGGTGCGGGGCGCGCGGCTCGTCTGGATCGAGTCCCCGACGAACCCGCTCCTCAACCTCGTCGACATCGCGGCGGTCGCCCGAGCGACCCGCGCTGCAGGCGCGCTGCTCGTCGTCGACAACACGTTCGCGACGCCGTATCTCCAGACCCCACTCGACCTCGGCGCCGACATCGTTGTGCACTCGACGACGAAGTACCTGGGCGGCCACTCGGACGTCATCGGGGGCTTTGCCGCGACGAACGACCCGACGATCGCCGAGCGGTTGCGATTTCTCCAGAAGTCGCTCGGGGCGGTGCCCGGGCCGTTCGACGCGTGGCTCGTGCTTCGCGGCCTCAAGACCCTCGCCGTTCGCATGGATCGCCATTGCGAGAACGCCCGGGCGGTCGTCGAGTTCCTCTCCGCCCAGCCGCGCGTGACGCAGGTGCTCTGGCCGGGGCTCCCGGACCACCCGGGGCACGAGATCGCGGCGCGCCAGATGCGCGATTTCGGCGGAATGGTTTCGTTCCTCGTCGAGAGCGAGGAGGAGGCGGTCGAGCTCGTCGCGCGGACGACCGTGTGGACGCTCGCCGAGAGCCTCGGCGGCGTCGAGAGCTTGATCGAGCACCCCGCTCGCATGACCCACGCCTCGACCGCGACGGGGCCGTTCGCCGCACCGTCGAACCTCATCCGACTCTCGGTCGGGATCGAGTCGTCGGCCGACCTCGTCGACGACCTCGCGCGCGCGCTCACGTCCGTCGCCTCGCGCGCCTGACGACACTGGCGGCACCGTGCGCAGGCCCGGCGAGGAGCGGCATCAGACACCGCTCCTCGCCTGCCGCGCCCCCACGCACGAACAGAGGTGGGAAGCTCAGCCGTTGTTCGCGACGATGCGGAACTGCGAGCCGGTCGGGTCGGCGACGGTCGCCAGGCGGCCGTACGGCGTGTCCTCGGCCGGGCGCACGACGCGTCCGCCGAGCTCCTCGATCCGCTCGATCGCCGCGTCGGCATCGCTCACCGCGAAGTAGACCGCCCAGTGGGCGGGCTCGTCCCCGGGGTACGACGAGTCGTCCATGATCCCGGCGAGCTGTCCCTCACCCTCGCCGAGGGTCGTGTAGCGGAACTCGTCCGTGTCGCTCATGACGTGCGTGTCCCAGCCGAACACGTCGCGGTAGAACGCGACGGTCGGCTCGTAGGCTCGCGTGTGGAGCTCGAACCAGGCCGGCGTGCCGATCTCTCCGGTCACCTCGAAGCCCTTCTGCTGGTTGGGCTGCCAGGCGCCGACGATCGCGCCGCCCGGGTCCTTCACCATCGTCGAGCTGCCGTTCTCGCCGACGACCATCGGCGCGATCTCGACCGAGCCTCCGTGCTCGGGCGTCGCCTTCGCGACACCGTCGACGTCGTCGGTCATGAGGTGGACGCCCCACGCGTCCGGGTACCCCTGCTCGCCGTCGTTGCGCATGCAGCCGGCGACGTGCCTGCCGTCCTTGGTGAACGTGAAGTAGCCGCCAAACTGCTCCAGCGCGGGCTCGGCCTGCCATCCGAGGAGGTCGCGGTAGAACGCGACCGCCTTGTCGGTGTCCGAGCTGTACAGGTCGATCCAGCACGGAGCACCGGTGACGAGCGTCGGTGCGGGCATGTGTGCCTCCTTGTCGGGTCATCCCGTTCGCAGCTGATGACCGCCGGGCCGCGCGAAAGTCATCGCTGCACGTCGACCGTACCCCCGCGCCCGCACCGCCACGGTACGGCTACCACGAGTACGGTCTGAGCATGACTCCGGAGCCACTCGATCTCCTCCACGGCGGAGACCCGCGCCGGATTGCGTCGTATCTCCTCGAGACCGACGACGGCCCTGCGCTCTTCGACTGCGGCCCGACGACATGCGTGCCCGCGCTCCACGACGCCCTCCACGCCCGCGGAGTCGAGCTCGGAGACGTGAAGCACCTGCTGCTCTCGCACATCCACCTCGATCACGCCGGCGCGGCGGGCGCGCTCGTGCGCGAGAGCCCGGAGCTGCTCGTCCACGTCTCGGAGATCGGCGCACCCCACCTGGCCGACCCGAGCCGGCTCGAGGGGAGCGCCCGGCGGCTGTACGGCGACGCCTTCGACGAGCTGTGGGGAGAGCTCGCGCCGGTACCGGAGGAGAACATCCGCGTCGTCGACGAACGCGTCCTCGGCCTCGCGTGCTTCCCGACACCGGGCCACGCATGGCACCAGGTCTCCTACCACCACGAGGACGGGACGCTCTACAACGGTGACGCCGTGGGTGTCCGGATCGCGCCGGGCCGCTTCGTGTTCGCGCCGACGCCCCCGCCCGAGATCGACCTCGACGCGTGGGAGCGCACGATCGAGGAGATCGAGCGACGCGCCCCGTCCCGACTCGCGCTGATCCACTTCGGGGTCTTCGACGACGTGGAGCGCCATCTCGAGGCGCTCCGCGCCACCCTCCGCAGCTGGGCCGACCGGGTCGGGCACGGGATGGACGAGCCGACGTTCGTCGCAGCGGCACGTGCGGACGTCGTCGCGTCCGACCCGGACGAGGCGGAGACGTACGAGCAAGCAGCACCCTCATGGCACTGCTACCGCGGGCTCGAGCGCTACTGGCGCAAGCGACTCGAGGCGATCGGCGCGGCCGGGCCAGCCACGTAGACATTTCACGCACGGTCGCGCAGGATCGCGTCGTGCACGTGCTCGAGCGCATCTCGCTTGCTGCGTACCGCCCGATCTACGGGACGGACGTCCTCGAGGTCGGCGGCGCGACGTGCCTGCGCGCCCCGTACGCGCCCGACTCGCCGATGCTGAACCGCATCGTGGGTCTCGGGCTCGGCGGCAGCGTCGACGAGAGCGCACTCGACGCGGCGCTCGCCTCGATGGGCGACACGACCTTCTACGTCGCCGTCTCGCCCTCCGCGGAGCCCGGGCTCGACCGGCTTCTCGAGGCGAGAGTGCTCGAGCAGGGCTGGGGCTGGATGATGTTCGAGCGCGGCTCGGGGCGCGCCCCGGCACCCGAGACGAGCCTGCAGGTGGTCGAGGCCACCAACGCGGCGGCCGGGTCGTGGGCGCAGATCGTGGCGACGGGCTACGGCCTCCCCGACGCAGCGCTCGGGCGGCTCGAGTCGGTCCCGGCCCTGCCCGGCTGGCATGCGTTTCTCGCGCTCGAGGCCGACGAGCCGGTCGCGGCAGCCGCCGTCTGGATCGACACGCCCGCCGCGTACTTCGGCTTTGGCGCGACGCTCCCCGAGCACCGCGGCAAGGGTGGCCAGGGCGCCCTCTTCGCCGCGAGGATCGAGCGGGCCCTCGAGGCGGGCTGCACGACGCTGGTGACCGAGACCGGCGAGCTCAGCGACGGGCACCCGAGCGCGTCCTTCCGCAACATCCGCCGCTTCGGGTTCGAGGAGCGCCACGTCGTCGCCCACCGGCTACGCCGCCGGACGCCCTCGTAGCCCGCTACTTCTGCTCGACCGCGTGCGCCTGCAGGTCGTCGAGCGACGAGAACTCGAGCGCGAGGGCGTGCGTCGCCTCGAGAACGACCGGCGGGGCGACGCCCGCCTCGAGCGCCTCCTGCCAGCGATCCGCACAGAGGCACCAGCGGTCGCCCGGCAGGAGCCCGCCGAACCCGTACTCGGGGCGCGGCGTCGAAAGGTCGTTCCCGGCGGTCGCGCTGAAGGCAAGGAACTCCTCGGTCATGACGGCGCAGACGGCGTGGACACCGACGTCCTCGCCGCCCGTCCGGCAGGTGCCGTCGCGCCAGAAGCCGGTGAGCGGCGCGAAGCTGCACGACTCGAGCGGCCCGCCGACGACGTTCATACCCTCCACGAGCGCAGACTCTACGCCCAGCCGGTCACGAGCCAGCGCCGCCGCGCGAAGCGCGCTCCCATCGTCACGGCGCGAGCCGCGATGAGCACCGCGATCGCGACCCAGACGCCCCGCACGCCGAGATCTCGCGAGACCGCCACCGCGAGCGCTGCCGCGCACGCGACGAGTGCGACCACCATCGAGCCCGCGATGTAGCGGACGTCGCTCGCGCCGATCAGGATCCCGTCGAGCGCGAACATGGCACCGCTCAGCGGCTGGACGACCACGAAGACAGGCCAGAGCAGCGCGCACTGCAAGAGGACAGCCGCGTCCTCGGTGAACGCCCGTGGAAGCACGGTCTGGAGCAGCAGCAGCGCGGCGGAGAAGACGACGCCCAGGGCGACGGACAGCACGATCATCCGTGAGCTGGCGGCGAATGCTCGAGCCGGCCTCCCGCCCCCGAGCTCCTGCCCGACGATGATCTGGCCGGCGATCGCGACGGAGTCGAGCACGAGCGCGAGGAAGAGCCAGAGCTGGAACGAGATCTGGTAGGCGCCGAGCTCCGCGTCGCCCATCCGGGCCACGACCGCGCCTGCGAGCAGGAACGCGGCGATCAGCGACGCGGTGCGCAGGAAGATGAACGAGCCCACCGAGAGCAGGCGCCGCGCAAGCGATAGGACGGGAGCCAGGTCGGCCCGCCCGACGCGTCGCACGATGAGCCAGACGAACCCGACACCCATGCAGGTCTGGGCGACCGCCGTCCCCCAGGCCGACCCCTCGATCCCCCAGTCGAAGCCGTAGACGAACAGCACCTCGAGGACGACGTTGAGGGTGTTGCCGATCACGATCAGGACGAGCGGCGAAATGAGATCGGAGACGCCGCGCAGGAACCCCTGGCCGCCGAGCGCGACGAAGGCCGACGGCACGCCGAGTGCCACGATCCGCAGGTAGGTCGCGGCGTAGTCGGCCGTCTGGCCGTCGACGCCGACGAGCGCCACGATCGGCGCCGCGAGCGCGGCGACCGCGATCGCGAGCGCGACACCGATCCCGAGCGAGAGCCAGAGCGCCTGTGCGCCGAGCCGGCGCGCGTCCCTGTCCCCCCCGGCTCCGCTCGCGCGGGCGACCTGGGCGGTCGTCCCGTACCGCAGGAAGTTGAAGGTGGCGAGCACCGAGAGCGCGGTCGCAGCCGCGCCGAGCGCAGCGAGCTGCGAGCGACCGAGGTGCCCGACGATCGCGGTGTCGACGAGGATGTACAGCGGCTCTGCGGCGAGCGCGCCGAGCGCCGGCAGCGCGAGGCGCAGGATGTGTCCGTCGTAGGGAGAGCGGAGGCGCACCCGGGCTATCGGGACGTCGATGCCCACCGCTCGATGGTCGCCTCGTACGCGGCGACGTAGTCGGCGACCATGCGTGCCGGGGAGAAGCGCTCCTCGACGATTCGTCGCTGCTCGCGGGGATCGATCGCATCGGCGCGCTCGAGCGCCGCCCCCATGTCGCTCCACGAGTCGACGATCACGCCGCTGACGTCGTCGTCGATCACCTCGGGGACGGCGCCGTAGCGCGTCGCGATCACGGGGGTGCCGCACGCCATCGACTCGATCATCACGAGGCCGAACGGCTCGTCCCACTCGATCGGGAAGAGCGTCGCGCGGGCGTGCTGGAGGAGCTCCACCTTCTCGCCGTGGGTCACCTCGCCGACGTACTCGATCGTGTCCGAGAGATGCGGCCGGACGAGATCCTCGAAGTACTGGCGCTCGAGCGGCTCGCGGCACTTGCCCGCGAGCTTGAGCGGCAGGCCGCTCTCGACCGCGACGGCGACCGCCCGGTGTGCTCCCTTGTCCGCCGTCATGCGGCCGAGGAAGAGCAGGTACTCCCCCCGTTCCGGGACGAACGGGTAGACGGACAGGTCGAGCGCGTTCGGACACGTCGCGACCCAGGGCAGGTCGGGCTTCGGCCTCCGCTGCTCGTCGGAGACCGCGATCAGCGCTGCATGGGGCACCATCGCGACGATCTGCTCGTAGAGCGCTCCGGGCTCCCCCGAGAGCGGGCCGTGCACCGTGTGTGCGAGCGGCGTCGGGCCCATCGACTCGAGCGCGAGGCCGAGCAGCCCGGTGTGGTCGGAGACGACGTCGAACTCGCCGCCGCGACCGAGGCACGAGACGGCGTGGCGAAGCTCCCAGAACGTGTGGCCGATCCATTCGCTCGGCGCCGTCTCGTAGACGGACTCGAGCCGGGCCTTCGTGTACGAGTCGCCGGAGGTGAAGAGCGTGACCTCGTGCCCCGCGTCGACCAGCCCGTCCGCGAGGAGCGACACGATCCACTCGATCCCCCCGTAGCCTGCGGGCGGGACGGGAAACCAGACGGGACTGAGGACGGCGATCCTCACGCGGCGACCTCGACGAGCGTCCCGTCGGCGGACGAGGTCACGTCCCAGGATCGTCCGAGCGCGCGCACCCCGGCGAGGGAGACGTCGACCCCCTCGAGCGACGCGGCGCCGGGAAGGAGGCCGAGCCGGCCCTCCGCGACGTCTGGCTCCAGGCCGAGCACCAGCCGGAGCAGGAGGAGCGGCGTCCCGGCTGCCCAGGCCTGCGGTCGCGCGGCCGTCGGGTAGGCGATCGGGAAGGGCGTCTCGGAGCGGTCGAAGCCGGCGAACACCTCCGGAAGCGACCAGTCGAGGTGCCGCGCGGCCTCGAGCAGCGCGCGGGTGATCCGCTGCACGGGTGCCCAGCAGCCGTAGCGGGCGAGACCCCACGCTGCGAGCGCCGTGTCGTGCGGCCAGACCGTCCCGTTGTGGTAGCTGAGCGGGTTGTACGCGGCGTCGGACTTCGACATCGTCCGGATCCCCCATCCCGACCAGAGCTCGTGGCGCATGAGCGCGTCGACGATCGGGTCGAGTCGGCCCTCGGGGACGATGCCGCTCCAGAGGAGGTGGCCGATGTTCGAGCAGAGCGCGTCCACCCGGCGCTTGTCGCGATCGAGCGCCAGCGCGTAGTACCCGCCGCGGTCCGGGACCCAGAAGGCCTCGTCGAAGCGCGCGGCCAGCACGTCCGCCTCGCCGTCCAGCCGCGCCGCGAGCGGCTGGTCGTCCCACGCGCCGCGCGCGACCTCTGCGAGCCGGCGCTTGGCGTCGTAGACGTATCCCTGCACCTCCGCGGGCGCGATCGGCGTCTCCGCGAGGCGGCCGTCGCGGAAGCGCTGCGAGTCGCCGGAGTCCTTCCACGACTGGTTCTCGAGCCCGCGGGCCGAGCGTCGCTCGTACTCGACGAAGCCGTCGCCGTCGCGGTCGCCGTACTCGTCGATCCAGCGGAGCGCGGCGAGGGCAGGGCCGCGGAACCGCTCGACGAGATCACGGTCACCCGTCCACCGCCACACCTCCGAGAGGAGCACGAGGTAGAGGGGCGTCGCATCGGCCGTCCCGTAGTAGCGCGCGAACCACTTCTCCGCCGCGCGCCCGCTCCGCAGCTCGTGGAGGATCTTGCCCGGCTCGGCGTCGACCGACGGGTCGTCCTCGTCCGCCTGGAGCTCGGCCAGCGCGGAGAGCGCGCTGACGGCGAGCTCCGGGCCGAGCAGCATCGACTGGAGGCTCGTGAGGATCGTGTCCCGGCCGAAAACCGTCATGAACCACGGCATGCCGGCCGCGGGGAGGAGCCCTGTCCCGGCGCCCGCGCGGAGGCGCAGCGACGCAAGGTCGGCGACCGACTGGCCGAAGGCGAGCCGGAGCTCGTCCCAGTTCGTCGAGAGCCGCGGCAGCCGCAACGACCAGGCGGACAGCGAGTCCCGGACCCGCGCCCGCTCGGTGCCGAACTGCCGCTCGACCGTCTCCGGCTGCTCGACCTCGCCGTCGAGCGAGACGGCGACGTCGACCCGCACGTCCCAGGAGCCGTGCGGCGCCAGGCCGACCGGGAAGCGGACCACCCCGCCGCGCCCCTCGCCGGCGCGGGAGAGGAGCACCTGCGTGCGACCGCCGCGCCCGTCCCCCTCGGTGAGCACGATCCTGCTGCCGTCGTCGTCGAAGTGCGCCTCGGCGGGTGGCGGCAGGTCAGGCGCGTGGAGCGGGTCGCCGAGGGCGAAGTCGTGCTCCTTGACGCTGATGATGTCGGCGAAGTCGGTGCCGAAGTCGAGCTCGACCGTGAACGCGATCGGCGCCCGCGTCTCGTTGCGAACCACGACGTGGTCCTGGAGCCCGTTCTGCCCGACGAAGCGGTGACGCGCGATCGAGAGGACGTCCTGCGAGAGGCCGTCGGTCGGCGCGTTCCGGGCGTAGAACGCCGCCGAGAAGTACTCGACCTTCCCCGAGGAGAGGAGCAGCGGGCGCCGTCCGTCGACGGTCAGCGCAAACGTGGAGAGGAAGCGCGTGTCCTGGGCGTAGAGCCCGTCGAGCCCGCCCTCGAGGTCGCCGAGCTCGTCGCAGATGCAGAAGGTCGACCCTTCGAGGATCGTGAGGGACACCGGCCTAGGCCTCCCTCCGCACCACCCGCCCGCCGTTCGACTGGGCCAGCGCCTTGATCACGATCTCGTCGATGTTCATATGCAGCGGCCGGGTCACGGCGAAGAGAACGCAGTCGGCGATCTCCTCGGGGGTAACCGGGTCGACGCCCTCGTAGACGGCGTCCGCCTTCTCCCGGTCTCCCTTGAAGCGGACGATCGAGAACTCCGACTCGACCAGTCCGGCGTCGATCGTCGTGATGCGGATCGGCCTGCCGAGCAGGTCCTCGCGGAGCGCGTAGGTGAAGCCGCGGACCGCGAACTTCGACGCGATGTAGGAGGCGGCGTTGACGTATGCCTGGCGACCTGCGATCGACCCCATGAAGAGGATGTGCCCGTCGTCTCGGACGTAGGGCAGGCAGAGGCGCGTGATCCGCAGGACGCCGTCGACGTTCGTGTGGATCACGGTCTCCTCGTCCTCGGCCGTCGACTCGGTGAACGGCGCGCGGCCGAGCGCGAGCCCGGCGTTGTTGAACAGGATGTCGATCCCGCCGAGCGACCCGACTGCGGCCTCGACGAAGGCGCGGCTCGAGGCCTCGCCCCGCACGTCGACCTCGAGCGCGACGTCGGCGTCGACGCGCTCGACGCGCCTCGCGCCGCCGGCGACGCGCACCCCGGCCTCTCGCAGCTGACGGACGGTCGCGGCGCCGATCCCGGACGAGGCCCCCGTGACGATCGCCGTCTTGCCGCGAAGCTCCACGGGGATGAGCGTAGTTGGCTTGGGGCACGGACGCGTCACGACGAGCTGCGGGCGGAGGCCGTGCCGGTCGCGACGTGGCCGACGTGCACGTCGTCCTCGACTAGCCTCGGCCACATCGTGCCCCCGAGGCTCCAGCTCCAGGCCCGCACGGGTCATCCGGACTTCCTCGATCTGCCGTGGGAGCTGCCGCTGGACGAGTGGAGCTCGAGCCGCCTCGTCCGCGTCGTCCGCGGGATCGGCCGCCACGTCGTTCGATTCGTCGACTACGACGGCGCCGTGTATGCGCTCAAGGAGCTGCCGGACGACGTCGCTCGCCACGAGTACGGCCTCCTCCGCGACCTCGGCGCCGCCGAGATGCCGGTCGTGGAGGTCGTCGGTGTGGCCACCCGGACCGACGCGGCGCTCGAAGCGGTGCTGATCACCCGGCACCTGGACTACTCGTTGCCCTTTCGCACGCTGTTCTCCGGTCCCGGGCGCCCCGACCTCGGCGACCGGCTCCTCGACGCCGGGGCGGAGCTGCTCGTGCGGCTCCACCTGGCGGGGTTCTTCTGGGGCGACTGCTCGCTCTCGAACACGCTCTTCCGGCGGGACGCCGGCGCGCTGTCGGCCCATCTCGTGGACGCGGAGACAGGTGAGCTGCACGAGACGCTCACCGACGGCCAGCGGGAGCATGATCTGCAGATCGCGGAGGAGAACCTGACCGGCGAGCTCGAGGACGTGGCCGCCGAGACCGGCCGGCCGCTTGCGACGCCGGCGGAGGAGACGGGCGCCGGGCTCGTCGCCCGCTACCGGGGGCTCTGGGACGAGCTGGTCCACGACGAGCTGTTCGGCGTCGACGAGCGCTACCGGCTCCACCAGCGCCTCCACCGCCTGAACGACCTGGGCTTCGACGTCGAGGAGCTCGAGCTGCTCGCCGCCGACGAGGGCTACCGGCTCCGGCTCCACCCGCGGGTCGTCGAGCCGGGCCACCACCGACGCCGCCTTCTGACCCTCACAGGGCTCCACGCGCAGGAGAACCAGGCCCGCAGGCTGCTCAACGATCTCGCCGGCTTCCGGGCAGGGGTCCAGCGCGACGAGGGGAAGCCGCTGCCGGAGACGATCGTCGCCTTCCGCTGGCTCGCCGAGGTGTTCGAGCCCGCGATCGCCGCCGTGCCGCCGGAGCTCCACGGGAAGCGCGAGGCGGCCGAGATCTTCCACGAGATCCTCGAGCACCGCTGGTACCTGTCCCAGGGCGCCGGGGCGGACGTCGGCCTCGACACCGCGGTCGCGTCGTATGTCGAGAACGTGCTCCGGCACGTCCCCGACGAGCGAACGGTGCTCGAGGACGCGCGGGACGCGTCGCGCTAGCCGAGCTCGACGCGGTCGATCGTGACAGGCGTCTGCGGCCGGTCGCGCGGGTCGCGCTCGACGAGCGAGATGCGGTCGACGACGTCCTGCCCCGACGTGACGCGCCCGAACACCGTGTGCTTGCCGTCGAGCCAGGGGCATGCGTCGGCGGTGACGATGAAGAACTGCGAGCCGTTCGTGTTCGGGCCCGCGTTCGCCATCGCGAGGGCGCCGCGCGCCACCCTGTGCTCGTTGAACTCGTCCTCGAAGGTGTAGCCGGGGCCGCCGGTGCCGTCGCCGGTCGGGCAGCCGCCCTGGATCATGAAGTCGGGGATCACGCGGTGGAACGAGAGCCCGTCGTAGTAGCCGTCCGACGCAAGCTTGGTGAAGTTCTCGACGGTGTTGGGGGCCTCGCCGGCGTAGAGCTCGAGCTCGATCGGGCCCTCGGTAGTGTGAAGCGTCGCCTGTGTCATGACGGGTGACGCTAGCAGCGCCCTGGCGCGGGGCACCTCGCGAGGCGTACCCTTGGGGGCGCTTAACCGTCGGCCAACATCTGGCCATTTCACACGCTGCGTACACTGATTCGATGGCGACTGTCGACCCACCCGTCGGAGCCCTGCCGCAGGCCGAAGCCTCGCAGGACCTGGCGAAGAGCTGGCGTCGCCTGACACGGTCCGCGACGGCCGTCGCCGTCATCACCTCGCCTGCTCTCTACGTGTGGTTCACGCGCCAGGCCGACCTGTCGTGGTGGAAGGCGCTGATCGCCACCCTCGGCTGCGTGATCGTCTTCCGTGGCTTCGCCGACCTCCTCTTCCGGAAGCTGATCCCGGCGCCGAGCCTGTTCGGCATCGAGAGCCGCGAGCTCCGCGAGGAGGACATCGTCGGACGCCGTCGCGCCTGGTTCTGGCGCTTCTGGTTCAAGATCTTCGCCTTCTTCTTCGTCGTCGATCACGTCGTCTGGCTCTTCCGCGGCGGCACGTGGTGGGGCACGATCGGCTTCATCCTCGACGGGATCGGGAACATCCTCTCGTCGCCGGCGCTCTGGATCCAGGTCGTCTTCGTCTTCTTCCTCTTCATCGCGAACTTCGGGATCCTGTTCGGCCCGCTGCTCGCGATGAACCTCACGCAGATCAAGACGTTCGAGCCGGGCGACGCGCAGTGGGGCGTGAAGCTCGAGGACGTGCGCGGCCAGGCCGAGGCGAAGGAAGAGGTCCGGCGCGTCGTCTCGATCTGGCAGTCGGGCGAGCAGTTCGAGCGCCACGGCGGCAAGCGCGAGCGCGGCGTGCTCTTCTTCGGCCCCCCGGGCACGGGGAAGACGATGCTCGCGAAGGCGCTCGCGACCGGCTTCAACTCGCCGTTCGTCTCGATCCCGGGCTCGGGCTTCGCCGCGACGTTCATCGGGATCGACGCGATCGTCGTCCGCTATCTCGCCTGGAAGGCGAAGCGGGCGGCGCGCAAGTGGGGCGGCACGTGCATCGTCTTCATCGACGAGATCGACGCGGTCGGGATGCGTCGCGCCTCGCTCGGCGCCGGGATCGGCGGGGATCGACATGCCGCCGCTCACGCCCGTGAGCGTGCAGCGACGAGCTGTACTACGGCCCCTGGGGCGTCGCTCAACCCGTCCGGCGACTGGTCTACGAGACGAAGGAATGGCGCGATCGGCTGTTCGCGAGCCGCGAGACGCCGACGATCGGGCCCGAGCGGCTTCGCCGTCGAGCTGATGCGGCTCTACAACTTCATGTTCCCGGGCGCATTCGGCGGCGGCGGCATGGGCGGCATGGCGCTCAACCAGCTGCTCGTCGTGATGGACGGGATCGACAACCCGCCGTTCATGAAGCGGGTGATCACCAACAAGACGAACACGCTGCTCGACGCGAGCTTCATCGTGCCGCGTCGCTTGCGCGGCAAGTCGCTCCGGCTCCCGGCACCGCGCCCGCGCGACGAGCAGGTGTACTTCATCGGCGCGACGAACGTCCCGATCGACCGGCTCGACCCGGCGCTCATCCGCCCGGGCCGGATGGGCCGCCACGTCTGGTTCCGGACGCCGACGCAGCACGACCGGCTCGACATCATCGACCTCTACATCAACAAGGTCTCGCACGACCCCGAGCTCGACATGCCGCGCAAGCGCGACGAGATCGCCCGCGTCACGAACGGCTACTCGCCGGCGATGATCGAGCAGGTCACGTCGATGGCGCTGACGATCGCGCATCACTCCGGCCGCGAGCGGTTCAGCTGGGAGGACCTCGTCGAGTCGATCACGACTCTCGAGTCGGGGACGGCGATCGGCATCGAATACGTCGAGCGCGAGGCTCGCTCGACGGCGATCCACGAGGCGGGCCACGCGATCGCCGCGCACAGCTACATGAAGGACTTCGAGTCGACGCGCCTCTCGATTCGCCGGCGAGGCGAGTCCGGACGGCCACCACCAGGCGCCATGCGAAGGAAGAGATCTTCATCCGCTTCCAGAGCGAGGAGTTCGCCAACCTCGTCTGGACGCTCGGCGCGATGGCGGCGGAGCGTGTCTTCTACAACGAGAACTCGCTCGGCGTCGGCGGTGACGTGATGTCCGTCACGTCGCGCAGTCAGCCGCATGGTCGGGGGCGCCGCAATGGGCCCGAGCCCTTCGTCGTCGACGCCGGCAGAAGGCGAGACGGAGGAGCAGGCGCGCGGCGCGGGCGCTCGACCGCATGGAGAGCATCGGGCTGCAGATCATGAACCGGATGGGCGGCGGCGGGCCGATGAATCCCGACCCCGTCTCGGGCGGCCTCTCCGACCCTGCGAAGCGACGGGTCGGTGCCCAGATCCTCGGGCAGGCATATGTCGTCGCACACAATCTCGCCCTTCTGAACCGCGAGGCGCATCGAGAGGATCGCCGACGCGCGTGATGGAGAAGAAGGAGATCTTCGGGGACGAGCTGCTCGACCTTCTCAACTCGGTCGGGATTCGGATCCCGGAGATCGACTACGGCGACGAGTCGGTCTGGCCCTCGCCGTTCTTCGCCGTCTCCGCGCACGAGCGCAGGCAGCCGCCGAAGGAGATCGAGGCCAAGTGAGCGAAGGCGTCGAGCCCCGCCTCGTGGATGCGCCGATGGCGATGCCTGCCGATCCGACCGAGTCCGTGCCGCGCAAGGAACGCGCGCGCCTCTCGGGCTATCGCAGGCGCTTCGGCGTCGTCTACGCGGTGCTCGCGCTCGTGGCGGGGATCGGAATCGGCGCGCTCATCGTCGCGGCGCTCCGCGACCCCGCGCCCGCGGAGACGTTTCCCAAGGGTGCGACGCAGTTCCGCCCGTCCGAGCCGGGCGAGCTCGGCGCGATGCAGATCGCCGACCAGGTGCAGCGCAACTACCGGCTGTCGAACGGCGACGAGCTCGTGAACGTCGTCGCGAGCCGCAACACTCTCCAGGACGGGAACCTCGGCTACCTCCGCGTCGGCTACCAGATCATCCGGCCGGCGGACGGCACGAAGGACAAGGACTCGCTGATCGTCCAGCCCGACGACGCGATCCAGTTCTCCCTCTGCGGCTCCGCCGCGAACTGCACGATCCCGGGGACGGCCTCTGCGGAGCGCGGCCTCCTCGTCCGGCGCATGGGTCTCGAGCTCGCGCTGCGCACGATGAAGTTCGACCCGAGCGTCGACAACGTGACCGTCTTCCTGCGCCCGATGCCCGCCGACGGAAGCGACGGCGTCGTGCTGATGTACCGGCGAAACGTCCTCGAGAACGCGAACCCTGGCCTCCTCTCGCAGCCGATCAGCAGGACGCTTCCCGGCTCCGGATCGATCATGCAGCCCGGCCAGATGCGGGCGGACGTCGCACGGCGCGTCGACCAGCTGACCCGGTCGAACCTCTACTACGGCGTCTACCAGCTCCTCGGCGGGCGCGACGCGCTCCTCCAGCTGCAGCCGTTCCCCAAGGGGTAGTGCCCGGCCCCGATCCGCGGCTCGTCCGCGCGAAGGATCGGCTCGATCGGCTCGATTGGTGGCCGCGCCGGGTGCAGCTCGCCGGAGTGCGGATCGTGATCGCGCCGTGGCTCTTCCGCCTGCGCCCGTGGCGCGGGTTCGACGGCTTCGCGACGCATCTCGTCGTCTTTCTCCGCCGCACCGATGTCGGTGACGACCTGATCACGCACGAGCTCTGCCACGTCTGGCAGATGCAGCACAGGCCGGTCCGGATGCCGCTGAGCTACCTTCGCACCGGCTACGACCGGAGCCCCTACGAGCGTCAGGCGCGTGAGGCCGCCCGCCTGACCTCGGCAGGGGCGTCGACCCGTCGGGATTCGTGAGCCTCGTTCCGCTCGTCCGATCGTGGCGCGGCCGGCACCGGAGCCTCTAGACTCGCGCCCAGGAGGTGCGCCATGGCCCGGATCGCCTACGAGGACGTGTCGAAGATCTACGAGGACGGCACCTCGGCCGTCGCGGACTTCGACCTGGAGATCGAGGACGGCGAGTTCATGGTTCTCGTCGGCCCCTCGGGGTGCGGCAAGACGACTGCGCTGCGGATGCTCGCCGGGCTCGAGGAGATCAGCGAGGGACAGATCCTGATCGACGACCTCGTCGTCAACGACCTGACGCCCCGCGAGCGCGACATCGCCATGGTCTTCCAGAGCTACGCACTCTACCCGCACCTCTCGGTCTACGACAACATCGCGTTCAGCCTCAAGCTGCACAAGCTGCCGAAGTCCGAGATAGACAAGCGGGTCAACGACGCGGCGCGCATCCTCGACCTCGAGCCGTTCCTCAAGCGCAAGCCGAGGGCGCTGTCGGGCGGCCAGCGGCAGCGTGTGGCGATGGGCCGTGCGATCGTGCGCCAGCCCTCGGCGTTTCTGATGGACGAGCCGCTCTCCAACCTCGACGCCAAGCTGCGCGTCCAGATGCGAGCCGAGATCAGCGGGCTCCAGCGCAGCCTCGGCGTGACGACCATCTACGTGACGCACGACCAGGTCGAGGCGATGACGATGGGCGACCGCGTCGCCGTGATGCGGAAGGGCGAGCTACAGCAGGCGGCAGAGCCGCAGGAGCTGTACGACCATCCGCTCAATCTCTTCGTCGCCGGTTTCATCGGGAGCCCGGCGATGAACATGCTCGAGGCGACGCTGCAACGCGAGAACGGGACGATGCGGGTCGTGACAGGCTCGCAGGAGATCGTGCTCGGCCCGGAGACGCTGAGCCAGCGGCCGAGGCTCTACGGCTACGAGGGCCGCACGATCGTGCTCGGCATCCGGCCCGAGGACCTCGAGGACTACCAGCTCGCCGGTGAGAGCGCACACGGCGGGAGGCTCACGGGGACGGTGAAGCTGCGCGAGGCGCTCGGTGCCGAGATCATGATCCACTTCGCGGTCGACGCGCCTTCCGCTATCACGGAGGAGGTCAAGGAGCTCGCGGAGGACGCCGGCGGCGCCGACCGCCTCGAGGCCCACGCCAAGGAGAGCTCGTCGGTCATCGTCGGCCGCTTCGGCGCGCGTTCCCGCGTGAAGCCCGGCGAGCAGATCGACGTCGCCGTGGACACGCGCCAGCTGCACTTCTTCGACGTCGAAACGGGCGCGGGAATCTACGGCGACGACGCCTGAGCCGTCGGAAGCACGATCAACCCTTCACGGCGCCGGCGGTGAGGCCGGCGAGGATGTAGCGCTGGAAGATCAGCACGAGCGCGACCAGCGGCACGGTGACGATGATGGTCGCCGCCATGATCGTGCCCCAGGGTTGCTGGAACGAGCTGCCGGACTCGCCGACGAACGACGTGATCGCCAATGGGACCGTGTACTTGTCGGGGTCCTGGATGAACGACAGGGCGAACAGGTACTCGTTCCAGGCGGAGATGAACGCGAGTAGCCCGGTAGTCACGAGGCCCGGGAGGATCAGCGGTAGCAACACCTTGTAGAACACCTGGAACGGCGTCGCGCCGTCGACGTACGCCGCTTCCTCGAGATCGCCGGGCAGCGCTTGCATGAAGCTCGTGAGCACCCAGATCGTGAACGGGAGCGTGAAGATCAGGTACGTGAAGAGCAGCGACCACAGCGTGTCGTAGATGTTCGGGAAGTCGATCGGCCCAACGCTGAAGCCGGAGATCATCGTGTAGAGCGCTCCGAGGATCGCGATCGACGGGAACATCGTCATCGAGAGCATCAGGTACATGACGAACGACCGCCCGCGGAAGTGAAAACGACCGAGCGCGAACGCGGCCAGGGTGCCGATGACGAGCGAGAGCAAAGTGACCCCACCGGCGACGATCGCCGAGTTCAGCAGCCCACGGCGGAAGAACTCGGCCTCGAATGCCTGCCTGAAGTTGTCGAGCGTCGGGTGGTCCGGGACGTACTGGAGCGGCGTCGAGAAGAGATCGCTCTCGGGCGTGAACGCGCACCGCAGGGCCCAAGCGAACGGGAAGAGGCAGTAGACGAAGATCAGCACGACGAGCGCGTAGAAGGGAACCCTCTTGGCCAGGCGTCCGACCGGGCTGCGCCAGAATGCCCGGCTCCGGCTGACGGGCCGGACGACGCGCGTCGTGGTCTCGGCGGCGACGCTCACCGCATCGCCACCCGCTGGAAGGTCACATAGATGACGACGAAGAGCGCGATGATGAGGAAGATCGCCATGCTGATCGCGGCGCCGTAGCCGACGTAACCGTCGCCGACGATCGTGCTCTGCGCGTAGATCGCCATCGACTGCGTGCCGAGTCGGTTCCCGAAGAAGACGTAGAAGACGTCGAACACGCGCAGGGCGTCGAGCGTCCGGAAGATCAGCGTCACGAGGATCGCAGGCGCGAGCAGCGGCAGGGTGATCTTCCAGAACTGCTGCAGCTGGTTGGCGCCGTCGACCTCGGCGGCCTCGTAGAGATCATGCGGGATGATCTGGAGCCCGGCGAGCAGGAGCAGCGCGACAAACGGCGCCGTCT
This sequence comes from uncultured Actinomycetes bacterium, assembly GCA_963747125.1. Classification (GTDB taxonomy): domain Bacteria; phylum Actinomycetota; class Thermoleophilia; order Gaiellales; family Gaiellaceae; genus Gaiella. The sequence continues at coordinate 139,940 of CAVVEN010000018.1, forward strand.
TCCAGATGTCGACTGCGCAGATGGCACCGAGCGCCGTTGCCGGGTCGGCGATCCACGCGTGCGGGTGCGACAGGATCTGCAGCCGGGTGCCGGCGTCGCTGATGATGCCGTTCGACTGGAGCATCGATTTCCACATCTGCGCGGCGACCACGGTCGGGATCGCCCACGGCACGAGCATCACTGCGCGCATCACACCGCGGCCCTTGAAGTTCGAGTTGACGACGAGGGCGATGGCCAACCCGAGCGCGAACTCGAAGACGACGGTGATCAGCGTGAACTTGATCGTCGTCCAGACGGCGTCGCGGAAGATCGTGTCGTCGAGAAGGTCGCGATAGTTCTGCAGCCCGACCCACTGAGCCGGCTCCAGCCCGAGGAACTCCTGGTCGGTGAAGCTCTGGTAGATCGTCTTCCCGAGCGGGTAGAGCGCGACGAGCACGACCACCGCGAGCGACGGCAGCAGTAGCACCCACGCGAGCCGCGTCTGCCGCCGCTTCAGCTTCGTCGGCTTGCGCCGTCGGCGGGCGGTGGCTGCTGGGTCGGCGACGGTCGACATCGAGTGGAGGGGGAGGATGGCAGATGCCATCCTCCCCCGCAACGGGTCGCCGCGCTAGCGGAGAATCCTGTCGAGCTTGGACTGGATCGAGGGCAGAACGCTGCTCGCCGGCCGGCCGTTGAGGATCTGGTTGATCCCCTGGTAGATGGCCTTCGAGCCCTCGTTGTAGTGCGTCTTGAGGTCGCGCGCCGGCCGCGTGACACGGATGACGCTGGCGATCTCGGGCTTCAGGTACGGGTTCGCCTTCACGACCGCCGGGTCCTTCGCGACCGCAGGAATCGTCGGCACGTTCGTGTTGGTGATGGCAGAGAACTTTTGCGCCGCCGCGCTCGTCATGTAGCGGACGAACTCGATCGACGCGTCCACGTGCTTCGAGTACTTGTTCACGGCGAGCTGCCACCCGCCCACCGTGCCGACCGACGACCCGGATGCGTGCGGCAGGACGGTGACGCTGAACTTGCCGACGATCTTCGACGTCTTCGGATCGGCTCCGATCGAATAGGCGTACGGCCAGTTGCGCATGAACGCGGCGTTGCCCTCGACGAACGCGGTGTGGGCCTCGCCCTCCTGGTAGGTCGTCACGTCGCGGGGCGTGGTCTTGCCGATCTGGGAGGCGAACAGGTCGAGGATCGCCGCACCCTTCTTGTTGTTGATCGTCGCCTTGCCGTTGTCGACGAACCCGCCGGCCCCCGCCGACTGGTACCACTCGAGCGCGTCGCAGGTCAGGCCTTCGTAGGAGTTGCCCTGGAAGACGAAGCCGTAGAAGCTCGAGTTCCCGGCGGCCTGCTCGCCGTCCTGGATCTTCTTCGCCATGGCGAAGAGCTGCGTCCAGGTCTTCGGCGGGGCCGTGTAGCCGTACTTGGTCAGCAGGTCGGTGCGGTAGTAGAGGATCCCGAAGTCACCGAACCACGGCATCGCGACGAGCTTCCCGTCGATCGTGTCGTTCTGGATGATCCCTTGCGCGTGCTGCTTCGCCTCCTTGCCGAGCTTCGGCTTCAGATCGACGAGGTACGGCGCGAAGGCACCCGGCCACACCACGTCGATCATCGCGACGTCGAACGACGACGACTTCGACGAGAACACGCGCGCGAGTTGCGAGTACGACGCGTCGGACGCCGCCGGGTGCGGAACGACCTTGACCTTGATGCCGGTGTCCTGCGTGAACCGCTTTGCGAGGGCGACGTCACGGTTGTGACTGCCGCCGACGGAGTCGCCGATGAACGTGATCGACTGACCGCCGTACTGCTTCTTGATGGCCGCGGCGTTCGGCACCTTGGGCGCCGGGAAGGCTGCGGCGCTCCGGGCCTGGTTGCTCGCCGTCCCCGCAGCCGCGACGACGAGCGACGCGACGAGGACCAAAGCGCCGACGAAGCCGGCGACGAGGCGCGCAGATGTGTGCTTCACCACTTCCACGTCCTTTCTTCGAGAAGGGTTACGCATTTTCTCTCATACGGATAGACGACGCATTCGGCTGTCTGATAGCGCACGCCGAGACGGCGAGAGGGCGATCCGCCGCCCCCGTCGTGTGCCCCGTGGCAGGTCGCGGAGCCGAAGTACCGGGTCGTCCGAGCACATTGCGGCTCAGGCAACGTAGAGGCTGCTCGAAGCTCGTGTCAAGCGTCTCGCGGGACTCCGTCGCCGGCCGCCCTCCGCCGGAGCCCTGGCGTGCGGCGCGCGTGTCTGCCATCCACTCGTTCGGCCGCGGCCGAACCGACGAGCAAGCAACAGACTGTTACTTGCTCGTGGCGTCCCGCGCGGCGACGAACGCCCTGACGGCGAGCTCGAGGTCGTCGTCGGTGTGCGCTGCGGACATCTGCGTCCGGATCCGGGCTGTCCCGAGCGGGACGACCGGATAGGAGAACGCGACGGCGAAGACCCCGTTCGCGACGAGGGCCTGCGAGAAGCGTCCCGCCTCCGACGCATCGCCGATCATCACCGGCACGATCGGGTGGTCGCCGCGCAGCACGTCGAAGCCGAGGTCGGTCATCCGGGCGCGGAAGCTCCGCGTGTTCGACCAGAGCCGGTCGCGCAAGTCGTCAGAGCGCTCGATCAGGTCGAGCGCCCGCAGGCTCGCACCGACGACGACGGGTGCGACGCTGTTCGAGAAGAGGTACGGCCGGGCACGCTGGCGGAGGATCTCGATGATCTCCGCCCGACCCGAGACGTAGCCGCCGCTCGCGCCGCCGACCGCCTTGCCGAGCGTGCCGGTGAGGATGTCGACGCGGTCGACCACGTCGAGCTGCGCGTGGGTGCCGTGCCCCTGCGGCCCCACGAAGCCGACGGCATGCGAGTCGTCGACGAGCACGAGCGCCTCGTGGCGGTCGGCGAGGTCGCAGATGTGGTCGAGCTTTGCGGCGTAGCCGTCCATCGAGAAGACGCCGTCGGTCGCAATCAGCCGGAAGCGCGCGTCGGCCGCCTCGACGAGCCGGGCCTCGAGCTCGTCCATGTCACCGTTCGCGTACCGCAGCCGGCGAGCCTTGCAGAGCCGGATCCCGTCGATGATCGAGGCGTGGTTCAGCTGATCGGAGATCACGGCGTCGCGCTCGTCGAGGAGCGCCTCGAACACGCCGCCGTTGGCGTCGAAGCACGAGCCAAAGAGGATCGTGTCGTCCGTCGCGAGGAACTCCGAGAGTCGCGTCTCGAGCTCGCGATGGAGCGCCTGCGTGCCGCAGATGAACCTGACCGACGCCATCCCGTACCCCCAGCGGTCGAGCGCCTCGTGCGCCGCGGCGATCATCTCGGGGTGGTTCGCGAGACCGAGATAGTTGTTCGCGCAGAGGTTGAGAAGCTCGCCGCGGCCCGCGACGTCGACGTGTGACCCCTGCGGCGTGGTCATCACGAGCTCGCGCTTCGTGAGGCCGTCGCTGTCGAGCCCGTCGAGCCGTGCCTGCAGGTCGTCGCGCACCGCGCCGTACATTCAGTGCCCCTTCCAGTCGAGGAGCACCTTGCCGGCCTCGCCCGAGCCCGCGACCGCGAACGCCTCCGCGAAGTCCGCGTAGCCGAACCGGTGCGTGATCACCGGCGAGATGTCGAGGCCGGAGTCGATCATCACGCTCATCTGGTACCAGCTCTCGTACATCTCGCGGCCGTAGATCCCCTTCACCGTGAGCATGTTGAAGATGATCGGGTCGAGGTCGAGCTCGACCGGCGCGGTCGGGATCCCGAGCACGGCGATTCGTCCGCCGTGCGCCATCTGACCGATCCCCGTCCGCAGCGCCTCCGCGTTGCCGGACATCTCGAACATCACGTCGAACCCTTCCGTCATCCCGAGCTCGCGCTGCACGTCGGCGAGATCGCTCGCTCGTGGATCGACGGCGAGCGTCGCGCCCATCCGGCGGGCCACCTCGAGGCGCTCCGGCTCGAGGTCGGTGACGACGACGTGCCGCGCACCGGCATGGCGCGCGACGGCCACCGACATGCAGCCGATCGGGCCGGCGCCCGTCACGAGCACGTCCTCCCCGAGGACGGGAAACGTCAGCGCGGTGTGAACCGCGTTGCCGAGAGGGTCGAAGATCGCGGCGACCTCGTCCGGGACGCGCGGCCAGTGGTGCCACACGTTCGTCATCGGGAGCGCGACGTACTCGGCGAACGCGCCCGGCCGCTGCACCCCGAGCCCGATCGAGTGCGCGCACAGGTGCCGGCGCCCGGCCATGCAGTTCCGGCAGCGCCCGCAGACGACGTGGCCCTCCCCGCTGACGCGGTCGCCGGGGACGAACCCGCTGACGTTGGAGCCCACCTCGACGACCTCCCCGACGAACTCGTGGCCGATCACGAGCGGCACGGGGATCGTCCGTTGCGCCCACGCGTCCCACCGGTCGATATGGACGTCAGTCCCGCAGATGCCCGTCGTGCCGACCCGGATCAGGACGTCGTTGATCCCGAACTCGGGCTCGGCAACGTCCTCGAGCCAGACCCCCGGCTCGGCCCGGCTCTTGACGAGCGCCTTCACGGCGGCGAATCCTACGCTGGTCGCCCGACCCGAGCCGGTACGGTGCTCTGTCGACCCCGAGAGGAGGAGGCCGTGAACGAGCTGGGCACGACGCTCTACCGCTGGGAGGACATGCCGAAGGTCGAGCTGAAGCCCGATCTGCACCGGCGGCTCGTCAGCACCGAGCGCATGATGGTCGCGCACGTCTACATGGAGAAGGGCTGCATCGTCCCTCGGCACGCGCACGAGAACGAGCAGCTGACCTACATCCTCGAGGGAGTGCTCCGTTTCTGTGTCGGCGAGGACGAGGCGGAGGTCGTCGACGTCCACGCCGGCGAGGTCCTCCACATCCCATCAGGTCTGCCGCACAGGGCCGAGGCGCTCGAGAGGACGCTCGACATGGACATCTTCTGCCCGCCACGCCAGGACTGGCTCGACGGCACCGACACGTACCTGCGGTAGGCACGTGGCTCGGATGGAATTCGGTGTCCACCTTCCCCTGATCTCGTTCATGGGCGAGCAGCGCTCGCTCGAGGACCTCCTCGCGGTCACGAGGACAGCGAGCGATCTCGGGTACACGCACGTCTGCGTGAACGACCATCTCGTGTTCTCGCGTCCGTGGCTCGACGGGCCGACGGCGCTCGCCGCGGTGCTTGCGCACAGCGGCCGGATGACGCTCGCGACGACCGTCGCCGTGCCGGTGCTCCGTGGACCGGCGGCAACGGCAAAGATCCTCGCGGCGATCGACCTGCTGTCCGGCGGCCGGCTGCTGGTCGGGCTCGGCCCCGGTTCGTCGGCCCGGGACTACGAGTTGGTCGGCGTGAGCTTCGAGGAGCGCTGGAAGCGCCTGGACGAGGCGGTGCAGGTTCTCCGCGCGTACTGGCGGGCCGACGACGTCGCGTTCGAGGGGACGTTCTACTCCAGCGCCGGCTTCACGCTGGAGCCGACGCCGGCTCAACGCCCCGGTCCGCCGATCTGGATCGGGAGCTGGGGCTCCCCGGCGGGGCTGAGACGCGTTGCGCGCCTTGCCGACGGCTGGCTGGCCTCCGGCTACAACACGACCCCGGAGCTGTTCGCCCGGGCATGGTCGGACATCGAGGCAACGCTGGCGGCACACGGGCGCGACGTCGCGCGGTTCCCGAACGGCATCGCGACCATGTGGTGCTACGTCACCGAGGACCGCGCTCGCGCGGACGCGATGCTCGCTGACGTGCTCGCACCGATGCTCAATCGTCCGGTGGAGCCGCTCCGCTCGATACTTCCCATCGGTCCGGCTGAGGAGTGCGCCGCGAAGCTGCTGGCATACGAGCACGCGGGCGCGCAACGCGTCTTCCTGTGGCCCCTGGCCGACGAGCAGGCGCAGCTGGAGACGTTCCGCGAACGCGTCGTGCCGATCATCGCCGGCGAGCGGGACGCAGGCTGACGCTCGCGCCGTAAGGCGCTCTCGGTTGCCGGCGCCGAAGCGAACGCGTGCCGCAATGTGCGAACGTATGTTCTCATGACGACAGAGGGCCATCCAGGGGCGCGGTTCCAGCGGGCGATCCAGCGCCGTAACCTGATCGAGGCCGAGTCCGCCCTCTTCGAGACGGCGTTCGTGCCCCTCGTCAACGCCCGCGCGCTGATCGAGCTGTACGCCGAGAAGGGCGACCCGAAGTACGAGCGGGCCGCGCTCAAGTACCTCGCCCGCTACCTCGCCGAGGCCGACCCGTCACTCCTCGACATGGCGCAGGTCGCGGCGGTGCTGGCCGAGCGGCTCATGCTGATGCACGGCCGCTGAGGCGGTGTCGAGAGCAGCTGGGAGAGCTCGAGAACGTCGTCGGCGGGCGTGTCGAGGCCGGCGAGGCGCATCCGGCTCGACCGTAACCCCGGACTTTCGCTGCGGGGGAGCCGGAGGGGCGGCGCCGTCGCCGCCACGAACCGGCGGCCGCCCACGATTCCGTCTCTGCATGAGTAGATGCGCGGAGCGGGTGAAACTTGCGCGGTCGCGCCAGAATCCCTCGATCGAGGCATAGGTCGAGCCTGGACCATCGGACGGCCCGGTCGCAGCCTCGACGATGGATACTCGCGTTGCGCGTTTCGGGGGATTCGCGTAGAGGGGGACTTGCCGAGAGTGATCCGCGCGGCGGCGCGGTTCTCGGCACGTCCGAGGCGTAACCCTGTCGCAACGCGGGCAGGTGCAGACTGTGCGATCTCTGAGCGCGCCCCCGGTAGACGCCGGGTCGTGGGGGAAAGGTCCCGGCGTCGAGGGGGCGCGCTCGACGAGCCCGCCGCTGCATCCTGATCGGAGGCGCTCGGGCGAGCTCGTCCAGCACGCTTCCCCTCTGCCGGGCGCGAGCATCTCACACGGGCCCCGTGCATGTCATGAGGTGCGGTCGGGGAAGCTCGTACTCCCGTTGTCGATCGAGACACCGGCGAGGACGCTCTCCTGCGCAGAGGCAGGCGGTTGCTTGCTGGGCGGGAGAGGCATAGAACTGCGCTGTGAGCCGAGGCCGGTGATCCGGCGGAGCGACTACGCGGAAAGGTGGAGGCATGATCGGAGTCATTGTCACCCTCGGTCCAGGAGAGAACCTCGACCGCCAGCGCGCCTCAGCGGTCGCCGAACAGGAGGCACCCATGTTCGAGGGCATGGACGGCCTCCGAAGCAAGGTGTTCATGTGGGACGACGAGACCGGGACAGTGACCAGTACCTACGTGTGGGATTCGGAGCCAGCCGCCCGCGCATTCTTCTCATCGCCGGAGCTCAAGGCGAGGATCGTCGAGCTCTACGGGGTCGAGCCGCACGTGCGGTTTGCCGAAGTGTCGGCCGTAGTCGACAACAGGGTCGGCGTCGCATAGGCGCAGATCAGGGTGCCCTGCGCGCCGTCCCGCCGCCGACGCGATTCGTCGTTCGTACGAGCTCGTCGGACGCGCAGACGCGCTCTCAGCTCGTCGATCCCCGGGGTGAACCCAGGGGAGGACGATCTGCGCCTCCGTGGCCTCCCTGACCTACCTGGCCGAGGTTTCATGCCGTTTCCGCATGGATACAGGGTCGAGATGGGCGGTGCAGGACTCGAACCTGCGGCCACCTGCGTGTAAGGCCGGAGCGATACCTCTCTGGACCCTCCCTGACGCTGCGAGACCGCATGGAAGCACGCCTCTGCATTACCTCACGACACCCCGCACAACGAGCGAGGTTGACCAACAGGTTGACCAGCCGCTCCCCGGATGCAGGTCCCATGAGAGCAGTGGCGATCGGAGGGGTACGCGAGGGGAGGGGGAAGCTCAGCCGCGTCGGCGATAGACTCGCTCAGGCGAGAGTGAGTCATCGTGAGACCGAGCATCTGCGCGCTCTGATTGCAAATGAGCGGAAGGACCGTGGATGAACGCCCGAGCCGCCCATGGGCTAGTCCTTCGTTCGTCGAGCGGATAGGTGGTGTGCGTTGAGTCAGTCCGAAACCCCGAGAGATGTTCTTCCGATCCCGGATCGGCCCTATACGGGCCCGGTTCCGTTCGACACAAAGGATCCGGACGCCAAGTTCCCGCCGATCGAGCCGCTGCGGCCGCCCGACGGAGCGCCGAACGTACTTGTCATTCTGCTGGACGACGTGGGCTTCGCCGCGTCGACTGCGTTCGGCGGTCCGTGCGCGACGCCGACCGCCGAGCGTCTCGCCGGGCAGGGTCTCAAGTACAACCGCTTCCACACGACGGCGCTCTGCGCGCCAACCAGAGCCGCATTGCTCACAGGCCGAAACCACCACACGGTCGGCATGGGTGTCATCACGGAGCTTGCGACCTCAGCTCCCGGCTACAGCTCGCTACGGCCGAACACCTGCTCTCCGCTTGCGCAGACATTGGTCATGAACGGGTATTCGACCGCACAGTTCGGGAAATGCCACGAGGTGCCGGTCTGGCAGACGAGCGCGCTTGGTCCGTTCGACGCCTGGCCGACCGGCAGCGGCTTCGAACACTTCTACGGCTTCATAGGCGGTGAGACGAACCAGTACTACCCCGCGATCTACGAAGGAACGACTCCGATCGAGCCCGCCAAAACGCCGGAGGAGGGCTACCACTTCACCGAGGACATGACGGACAAGGCGATTACGTGGATCCGCTCGCAGAAGTCGCTCATGCCCGACAAGCCGTTCTTCGTCTACTACGCGCCGGGTGCGACCCACGCACCGCATCACGTGCCGAAGGAGTGGTCCGACAAGTACAAGGGCCGGTTCGACCAGGGCTGGGATGCGCTCCGCGAGGAGATCCTGGCACGCCAGAAGGAACTCGGCGTCGTACCGCCGGAGACGACGTTGACCGCGCGGCACGAGGAGATTCCTGCCTGGGACGACATGCCCGATGACCTCAAGCCCATCCTCGCTCGCCAGATGGAGATCTACGCGGGCTTTCTCGAGCACACCGACCACCACGTCGGGCGCGTGATCGATGCGCTCGAAGACCTCGGGGTCCTCGAGGACACGCTCGTCTACTACGTGATCGGCGACAACGGTGCGAGCGCCGAGGGGACGGTGCAGGGGTCGTTCAACGAGATGATGATGCTCAATGGCGCCTCCGCGCTCGAGACGACCGAGTTCATGGCGGCGCACATCGACGACTTCGGCACGCCCGCCGCGTACAACCACTACGCGGTCGGCTGGGCACACGCGATGGACACGCCGTATCAGTGGACGAAACAGGTCGCGTCTCACTGGGGCGGGACGCGCAACGGCACGATCGTGCACTGGCCGAACGGGTTCACGGCGCGAGGCGAGATGCGCTCGCAGTTCCACCACGTGATCGACATCGCGCCGACGGTGCTCGAGGCTGCCGGCCTGCCCCACCCGGCCGTCGTCAACGGCGTCGAGCAGCACCCGATCGAAGGCGTGAGCATGCGCTACTCGTTCGACGGCGCGGCCGAAGCGGATCGGCGTGACACCCAGTACTTCGAGATGTTCTGCAACCGAGGCATCTACCACGAGGGATGGACGGCCGTTACGCGGCACTCGACGCCTTGGGTGATGACGCCTGAGCTGCCCGCGCTCGAGGACGACGTGTGGGAGCTGTACGAGCCGTCGGACTGGAGTCAGGGACACGATCTCGCAGTCGAGACGCCGGCGAAGCTCGCCGAGCTCCAGCAGCTCTGGCTTGACGAAGCGCGCAAGTACAACGTCTTGCCGCTTGACGATCGCCGTGTCGAGCGCTTCAATGCCGACCTCGCGGGTCGGCCGACGCTCGTCAAGGGCAACACGCAGTTGCTCTTCGGCGGCATGGCGCGCCTGACCGAGAACACGACCATCAACATCAAGAACAAGTCGCATGCCGTGTCGGCCGAGGTGGTCGTCCCAGAGACCGGGGCGGAGGGCGTCATCATTGCTCAGGGCGGCGCCTACGCCGGGTGGAGCATGTACGCGAAGGACGGCAAGCCGACCTACTGTTACAACCTGTTCGGGCTGCAGCGCTTCAAGATCCAGGGCGACTCAGCGATCCCGCCGGGAGAGCATCAGGTGCGAATGGAGTTCTCCTACGACGGCGGTGGACTGGCCAAAGGCGGCACGGTCACGCTGTACCTCGACGGGACGCAGGTCGGCGAGGGCCGCGTCGAGGGCACGGTGCCGATGGTCTTCTCCGGCGATGAGACTGCCGACATCGGCTCCGACACTGCCTCTCCCGTCAGCGACGACTACACCAGCGCGACGAGCCACTTCTCTGGCACGGTCAACTGGGTGCAGATCGACCTCGGCGAGGACGCGGAGGACGCCGACCACCTGATCACCGCCGACGAGCGCTTGCAGGTCGCGATGAACCGCCAATGAGGCGTGAGCGGAGAAGGCTGCTGCACACCGTCGCGCCTCCGCGACGCCGGTGCGGGAGCACGCCCCGCGACGGCAAGCTCTCCGAGGGGCGGGATACCCCCGACGACGCTGACGACCTCCTACTGAGACAGTCGGTGGCCATCCCGCGAGCCCCGCATTGATGCGCCCTCACGGGGCGTGGTCAACCGTTGGTCAACTGACGGCGACGGCGCCCGACTGCTGAATCCGGGTGCTCACTGGCGCGCAACTGGCTCGCGCAAGCCGGGTAGTGACGACCACCTCCCGCGCGGTGAGGCGTCAGGATTGTGGTTCGTCAGCTACCTCGGCGTTCACCAGCCCTACGTTCGCGACGAGAGGTGATGCCCAGTCGTCCAGCAGGCGGCTGAGCGTGCGCGCAGCCTCTAGTGCAGGTGGCGATGTGATGCCCCACTCGCGCATTAGACCCTCAAGAGCCGCTGTGCTTTCAGGGCTAAGACGATGAACGAGCTTCACGAGCTTCGTGCACTTCGGTCGTGGATCAGGCTCGTCGGCCCCGAGTTCGAGGGCTCGACCGTGCCTACGAGGCACTCGTCGCCCAGTTGGCGATCGAGCAGGCGAAGGGCCTCGGCAGCGAGTCGGACTTCTGCTTCACGTCGGAGACCGGCCGACCGCTGGGCCGTGATCGTCTCTCCAAGCGGGGCGTGGCGGCGGCTGGGCGGAAGGCAGGCATCGGCAAGGTCACGGCGCAGGCTCTGCGACGATCCGTAGCGACGGCGACCGCACATGCGCGAGTCCCGGTCGTGATCGCGGCGGCGATGACCGGCCATTCGCCGCAGGTCTACGACGCCTGTTGTGCGCGGCCGTTGAGGGACGCGGAGGAGCGTGACAGGGTGCGCAAGTCGCTCGCTTCGATCGGGTTCGGCAACGCGTCGGTTGACCAAACGGTTGACCAGGCGGGTATTTCGTAGCTCGTCGGTGTCACTTCCGAAAACAAGAGGGTCGCTTTTGCGGCCCTCTTTCTCATGGGCGGTGCAGGACTCGAACCTGCGGCCACCTGCGTGTAAGGCAGGCGCTCTACCAGCTGAGCTAACCGCCCGGGCGGCCACCGATGGTAGCTCCGCCCGCGGGTATCCTCGCTCCGCCGCCCCCATCGACTAGCGGCCCAGGTCGCCACCCTTTCAAGGTGGTAGCGCGGGTTCGAATCCCGCTGGGGGCATCCCGACGGTCGCAGCCATGAGGGATCGGCATGGACCGGTGCGTCAGGTGTGCCGCGAATGTCGCCAAGTCGCAAGTGGTGCTGTCCCCGGCGCCGTCCCGGCCGGGGAAACGATCGCCCAATAGCGACCTCCGGCGTGACAGGCCGCGAGAGCCAGTTGAACGGTAGAGGACGGGCAACAACGAAAGTCGCCGGATCATGCATGAATCCTGGCCTCGTGGTCGCCGGACCGCTTCGCTACGCGCGGGCATGTGTACGCGGGATCCGGATGTCCTGGCGTTTTTCTGGCGTCCGACGGGCGTGCTGGGGCGACCTGGCGCTTACTCGAGTCCATATCGGTTGTTCGATCCCAAGTGCGCCCATCGAGACCTGCATGGCTAGGCAGAAACGGCTTGAAACTGCGCGCCAGGCGTGTCGCGAGGGGCGTGAAAGAGCAGATGGTGCTGGATCGGTGCTCGGACCGGGATTCGTTGTCCGCCGAGGAGTCAATCGTAGATCGGCGACTGGGGTGTCAAGGCCCGCGATGGTGAGACGACTGCCGACGACGACTAACGACACAGACGTCGGAACGGTGCATGGTCCTGGATTTGCGAGGCCGCCACACCCAGCATTGCTGTCGTGGCTCGAGTCCTGCACCGCCCATTTCGCAGTGAGCTCTCAGGTGCATTTGGCCAACCAGGAGTTGCGCACGCGCGATTGGTGCGAGACCTACGACCCCGTGCTGTCCCCGGTGCTGTCCTCGGGAATACGACACACGAGCCGAGAACCCGACCTGGCGACCCCCAGCTTGTAACGGTCGAGGAGTTGGGTGAGTCGGGGATGGCCAACGCCAGAGAAGCCGACCTTCTCGCCTTGGCCTCGCAGCTGCGTTTAGTCAGCCTTCGTCGTCGAGACGAGAGCGTTCGTAGCTGACTCGATGGCGCAGACGGCCCCCGTCGACGGGGTCGAACCAGATCGAGATCAGCACGGCGCCACGCGTCGCCGGGGACTCCACCTGCTCCGCGTACTCGAGCGCAGCCGCTCGGCCGCGGTCCACCATTGACGCAAGAGCATCTGTGTTTGCCGACTTCTCGGCCGCAGCCTGCGCCTTTTCCCAACAGCGAACCTCCGCGTGGAGCTCCTCGCCGTCCTCGCGCCGGATTCGGTAGTCCATCGCACAGCCGTTCTGTGAGGGCAGCGTGAGGTCGGATACCTCGACCATTTTGGCCATTGCGCCACCGTACCTCTAGGCGAACACGTTCACGGCGCGCGCGATCACCAGCCCGAGAATCAGGAGTGAGACGAGCGACTGGACGACCATCGCGATCTTCGCCCAGGGCGCGAGCGGCATGGCATCCGTCGGGCTGAAAGCGGTCGCGTTAGTGAAGCCCAGGTAGAAGTAGTCGACAAACCGCGGCCGCCAGTCGGGAGGCGCGATCTCCGGGCTCAGCTGCTGGGGAAACGCGAAATCGGGAACGGCACGGAGGTGATGCGCGCGCACTGCAGGTCCCCCACTGTCGAGCTCCCAGTACAGGAGCGCGAACGCGATGTTGTTCGAAAACCACACGATGTTTCCCGCCACGAGCAGCTCACGCGCGGAATCAGTTACGCCACCGCCATTGATAAGGTCGTCGACCAGCCGTGCGGTAGCGGATAGCGAACCGAGCACGAGCACCGACACGAGCGAGATCGAGAGCGCTCGAAGCCAGCGGGCGCGCCGGTTGATCCTGCCCGGGTCGCCGGCGATCAAGGCAACAAGCAGCACCCCTTCGATGACCGGGAGCGCCCACTTGGGGCCCAGCCGCAGCGCGTCCGGCAGCAGGCCCGTCATGATCATCACGGCAAGGACGGCGCCCGCCATCGGCCAGCGCGCCTCGCGAACGATCTGATCGGCTCCCGCTTCCCGCCCGAGACCAGGCCCCACGCTCACGATCCTCGCGAGGGGGGTGGGTACCTGCCACCCGGCCGTGTCTCGCGCGTGCGCGGGTGCGCGCGGGAGAGAAGTGGCTCCGGTGGTTCCGACCGGCATCACGAAGCCGGCGCAGACAGTGCAGAACAACAGCCGCCGGTCGCCCACGCAGCTCTCGGTCCGCGTATGTCGAGATCGACAAGCCTCATCAATAGACGAATTCGTGTGGCACCACCTTCCGAGGGTCGCCTAGACGGTGCAGGTTGCATGTGAGGTAGCACCTAACGATGCCGCGGCTGCCACGTGGGGGAGCTGACCCAGGCGCGGTCGATCAGGTGCGCCGCGATGATTCGATGCGCAGCGGTGCCATCTCGGTTTGCGATCCAGATCGCGTGTTGGTCGTCGGCGAAGACGATCCTGCGGCCTTCGGGTGACCAAGTCGGGTGCCCCGGCTCACGGGGGATACGAGAGCGGCCGCGCAGAGCGAGCCGTCGCTGATGCTTCCCGTCGGCCGTTGCGAGGCCGATCTGACTCGCGCCCCTGGCGAAGTCGTAGTACTCGTAAGCGATCGCCCGGCCGTCCGGTGACCAGGCAGGGGCCGTGCCCCCGTCGATGATCATCCGGCGATGCGTGCCGTCAACCCCGACGACGAAGATCCCATCGAACGCGCCCCCGTCCGCTTCGGCGTAGAACGCGATCCGCTTCCCGTCGGGTGAATATGTCGCGTGGTCGAAGTGCTCGTCGAGATCCCAAAGTGGCATCGGGAATGGCCTCGGCGGCCCCCCGCTTGCTTTGACGATGAAGAACCGGTCGGTCGGTACCTGCGGCTTGTTGGCGTTTGTGCTGTAGATGATCCCTTGGCCATCCGGCGACCATGAAGGGCTGAACCCCTCGTCGTGCGTCAGCCGATGACGGCTGCTTCCGTCGGCGCGCGCCACCCAGATCCCTCCCGGCCCGAAGAAGGCGATCCGCTTCCCGTCGGGAGACCAAGCCGGCTGTCCGAATCCTTCCGGGGTAATCGCGTGGACGTCAGTCCCGATCGTGGTTGCCAGATACACGACGTCTTCTGAGTTGTCTCCGCGGCGCGTCGCGTCGAAGGCGATCGTGTCCTTTGTGGCCGTAGAGACGGATCGCGTCGCGGGGGCGACGGTCGTCGACTCCGCTGTTGGTGCTGTGCCGGCCGCGATGGCCGCAACACCAAGCACGAACAGGAGGAATGCGCTCCGCCGCGCCTTCGTCCAACAGCGTCGCCACGTGCGTTGCACGCTCGCCACTGGCTCCTCATTTCTTCCCAACGCTCGTGACCAGCGAACTACCACGACTACCGACGCTCGCCATCACCCGAAGAAGGGAACGACCTAAACGGGGTCTGGAGGGCCCCAGAAAGGAGTCCAACTCGCGGCTCGGCCGCGCCGGGGCCGGGGTGCGGCGAATGGATGTCGTTACTTTTGTGTTGGTCCCCAGTCCGGGCTGCTTTCGAATATGGGGCGGTCGATCACGCTTGTCCTTTCCGTCCCATTGGCGTTCATGACGTAGATCCCGGTGGTGCCGCCGACCTGATTCGTTTGCTCTGACACAAACGCGATGTGCTTGCCATCCGGCGACCAAGTGGGCGCCATGTCGTTCGAGTTTAAGGGCCGAGGGAGGGATCTCCTTGCCCGTCCGTCGCTACGAATCACCCTGATCGACACGCCTTTGGAGGTGTCGCGTTCGTACGCGATGAGTTTGCCGTGCGGGGAGAAGTCGGGATTCAGTTCGATCGCGTCCGTGGAGTGAGTGAGGCGCCACATGTCTCCCGTTCTGAGGTTCATCAGATAAAGGCGCTTCGAGCCGATTGTCGCGCTCCTGGCCTTCTCGAAAACGAGTGTGTCTCCGTCAGGCGACCAAGCCGGCGATCCTTCGTCGATGTCTCTTGAAAAAGTGAGTCTTCGCACGCCTGTCCCGTCGGCGTTGATGACGAACAGCTCACCGATCGGATACCCCTCGTGGTCGGGAAAGTCCCGGGCAAACGCTATGCGTCTCCCGTCTGGAGACCACGTCGGCGATGCTTCGTCGTGCTGGCTCCTCGTCAAAGGGCGTGCGCCCTTACCGTCGACGCGCATAAGCCAGATGCGGTCGTCCCGACGGAACGCGATGCGCTTGCCATCCGGCGACACCGTCGGCTCGTCGTCAAGCCACATGCCAGCCTCCGTCAGGACGCTGGTGCCGCCTCCATCGAAAGAAATCGACCGCAGAACCTCTTCATCGGCGTACACGATGACGCCATCTAGGCGTTTGGCGAGAGGGATCCCGTGATTGGCTGACGATGCGCGTGCGTGCGTAGGCGCTCCGTAGACCCAGCCTCCGACCACAAGCGCCTCGAAGATGACGAGCGCACCCACAAAGCCCGCTACAGGCAACTTCGGCAGCCACTCCAAGACACACCTCACGCGCTACACCCGCCCAAGGGCGGTGAAGAGCATCGTGACAGGTGTGCGTCCGCACTGCCAGCACGACACCGGCCCCCAAGAGGGACTACGCCCGCGCCTGGGGGTCCGGCACCCGCGGCCCCGCGCAGGCCCCACCGTCATGATCACCGCGAGGGGGTGGCGTACCCTCGATCACCTGAGCCTCGCGCGTGTAGGACTCGCTCGAGGGTACTCCCTCCCCCCTCGATGCGCACACGAGGCGACCGAGTCGAGGTACCCCCTACCCCTCACGGTGATCATGGAGATGGAGCGTGGTCGCGGGGGGCTCTCACCTACTTCGGGCGCCCGACCAGTCATGGCTCCGTAAGGCGAGCCGATCGTCGTGGTGAGCGCAGATCCTCAGCGAGGCCGGCTGTCACAAGCAGGAGTACCTCATCGCGACTCCCTGCCAACCGGCGCCGCTCTTGTACTTCGACCCGACGGCCCATACGTCGTCGCGCGACACCGCGTCAAGCGCCGAGAGAGACGACGTGGGCGACACCTTCCTCCAGCGTCGCCCGTCATGCTGCTCGATCCCGAAGTTGCTGACGGCGAGGACGTCGTTTGGTGCGAATGCCAGCACGTCCCCCATCGAGCTGTCTTCACGCGCCTGGTAGCTCCCTTTGAAGTGTGAATAGGGGATCGGCAAGTCGCGGAGCCTTCGACCGACGAAGCGCGCCGCGATTGGGCCGGCTGCATACGCACCAACGACCCAGACCTCCTTGTCCGTGAGCGCTGAGAACCCGTGAAACCCGCCGCTGGCGTTCGTAATTGCGCCGGGAGTGATGCGTAGCCATCGCCGGCCGTTCCAGCGGAAAAGCTCAAGGTCCAGAGTCGCGACCCACAGGCGCGCCGGGCCGAGTGCCGCGACGGCCCCGAACGGTCCCGCGCCAGGAACGCTCACGGTGCGCCACCGCATGCCGTTCCAGCGCTGTGCGAGGCCGACCCAGTCGCCGTTCTGATCGGCGTCTCCGAAGGCCCACACGTCGTTGCTGGAGATCGCGGCGATGGCGTTGAGCGATCCGCCGAACTTCGACCGAACGCGCGGGGGCGGAACGTGTCTCCAGGCTGTCCCGTCGAAGTGGAGCGCGAGCGGCACGTAGACGAAGTTGGGTTCCTGCTGAACGACACCTGAACCAACGGCCCAGACGTCGTCGGTCGCTACGGCGGAGACCGCACGCAGCGAGTTTTGGAATCGAAACGGGCTTGGAGCTTGCACGACACTGAACGCCCTGCCGTCGTAGTGGAGGATCAGCGAGCGCGTGAAGTCGTCGCGCACGCCTACCACCCAAACGTCGTCTTCGGCGACGACCTCGACGTCGAATAGGCGCACGTCGTCCAGAGCCGGGAGCGGGACAGACCGCCACGCGCAGCCGCTCTGCGCCGATTGCGCGGAACCGGCGAGCACGGCCAGACAAAGAACGCGCTTGCAGTACACCACGCGAGAACCGATGAGTACGACGCGTCTCGGAAACGATCCATCTCTCAACCTCAGGATCTCTGACCCTCCGATCCTGCCATCGCCCTGTAACAGTCGACTAACGATCTGACCCAGCGCCGAAACGCCAGTTCCATCGGCATCCGCCCCCGACCAGGCCCCACTGCCATCATCACAACAGGGGGTGGGTGCGCGTCCTCGCGTGTGCGCGCGTGCGCGTGCGAGGATAGTCGTGGGCGTTCGGGCCTTCGGCCTGGCGCCAGGTCCCACCGCGATGATCCGCGAGGGGGAGGTGGGTACCGAGATTCACTGACCCTGCAAGTCAGGGATCGCGCTAGAACCCGGTTGAGGCGGTTGGCTGGCGGCGGAAAGAGCCGGCGGAATGGGGAAGCGCCGTGTTTTTGCGGGTTGGGCAATACCGCACCTGGAGCGGGTTGCCGCGAACCTGCGGGTCGGGAAGGCTTACGCGACACGGCGTTCGCTGTCGCGCCCTTTACGACGAAGAGGAAGGAGTCATCGGATGAAGCATCTCCCGCTCGCACTGTCGAGCGTTGCGCTGCTCGTGGCGGTGCTCGGAAGCACGTCGGTCGGTCCGGCAGCGGCAGAGATCGCCGCTTCCGTCGTTCCGTTCGCGAAGGTTGCGGGCAAGGCGAACGTTGCTGACAACGCCAAGCGGCTCAACGGGAGGCCCTCCAGCCTTGCAGGGCTCCCGAACACCGTTCCCGTGGTCGATGCCAACGGAAAGCTGCCCGCCTCGATCGGCGCCGTCGGGCCGCAAGGACAACCGGGTGCGAAGGGCGACACTGGCGCGAAGGGGGAGCGGGGCAGTCAAGGCCTCCCAGGACCGCCCGGGCTGCGCGGCCTGCAGGGGTTGCCCGGTGCTCCCGGGACGAAGCTCGGCTCCTTTGCAAAGATCGTCGTGCTTCGCAACGACCCGGCGGGGAACGCTGCAGGCTGGAATCCCAACGGCAGCAGGACCGACTTCGGGATCAAAGACGCTGCGGCGACCAGCGCCGCGTTCTTCTTGGCGGCGCCGGGCAACGGAGCCGATACGTCACCGGGGGATGAGGCGTACTGCTGGGGCGACACGGGTACCGGGGGGGCAGGGTCGATCCACGTCGAGTGCAACCGCGGGCCGAAGGTGAGCGCGACCCTGACGTACATCCTCATCCGGCCCTAGCGGGCCCGCCGGCGGTGTCGTAGGGGCGGGGCTTGCCCCGACCCCTACGACGCTCACGCGCGCATCCGATCATGTCGCCGTGAGGGGGTGGGGTATACCTCGAGCGGTCGTTTCTCGCGTGCGCGCGCGTGCGCGCGAGAGGAAGCGATGCGCATTCGCCTACGGCCCGGAACCAGGTTCCAAACGGTCGAAGCTAGCGAGGGGGGTACCCCTCTACCCGTCCCCTCCCCGGTTCTCGCGGAGATGTGATCTCGCCGCCGAGGCGGCGTGGCCTCCGACTAATACAGTAGGGGGCCAGGCCTCGATTCCAGCATTGATGCGCCTTCGGGGGCGTGGTCAACCGATGGTCAACCAGTGCCTTAACGTCCGGTCTAGCCCTCCGTCGCAGTCTTCTGGATCCATTCGACGAGGGTCGCGGGTGCATCGGGTGCAGTCGGGACGGTGTCTACCAGTCCGTGACCGGCATCGGGGAATACGACAATCGTGAAGTCCTTCCCCGCCTCCTTCATCCGCCTCAGGATCTCCACGCTTCGATCGGTGGGGATCGACTTGTCCGCACCGCCATAGAGCCACAGTCCCGGCGTTGACATCTGCTCGATCAAGGGGGCTGGATCGAAGCCGGACGCGCCTGCTTCCTGCAACTTCTGCGTCGCCTCGGCCTTCTTCTCGTCTGTAAGCGGCCCTTCCTCGTCTTCACCCGCTGCGTCGCTCCAAACCTCCTCTTCACCGGTCGTGACCGACGGCCCATCGACGAGTGCCGTGAAAGCAACAGGCTTGCTCAGGCGTGAATCGGCCAGCGGCACGACCCAACCGGCCTCGCTCGCCCCATAGAGTCCAACCTTGTCAGCGTCGATCTCGGGATGCGATCGAACCGCGAGAACCGCGCCGTCGGCATCGGCGGCAACCACGTTGTACTGCCCAGGATTCGTGCAGCAGTCGCCCTCGGACTCACCCACGCCACGCTTGTCGTAGGAGAAGACCGCGATTCCGTCGCCAACGAGCGGAGCGACGATGTCAGCCTCGTACGGCAACCTCGGCTGCTCTCCGCTGCCGTGCACCCAGACGACGGCCGGATGGCGTCCCGATCCATTCGGCAAATACAGCGTCCCCGCGAGAGCGGTGTCCTCGCAGGTGAAGTGGACGGCGACCTCTCGATGAGTGCCAACGTCAGTCGCATCGCCGAACGTTGCGTTCGGACTCATGCAACGAGCACTCTCTGGATCAGCATCGCCACCACCGCCGCAACCGCTAAAGACGGCGACTGGCACAAGCACAAGAACCAGCAGTCTCCGAAGCAACGGCTTGACGTTACTCCTGCGCGGCCGAGACATCCACCTCACGCTTCGCTCAATACAACGCCCTCTGCGATAGATACCGAGATCGGAGGTGGGTACCTAGTCGGGACACGGCTCAGCCGTGAGCCGTCTCCGCCGAGGAGACCAGGCCCCGAGGCGCGGTCACGTCGCGAGGGGGAGGGGGGCCTGCCGGGGTCAAGCACGGAGCGTTTAGACGTTCGGCTAGTGGAAATCATGGCGCTCGGGTTGTAGTTTCGCCCGCCTACTCGGTGGGCGACATGGAGGAGCTTCGGGATGGCTGACGACCAGAGGCACGGCCACATATTCGGGGTGCTGTTCATCATCACATTTGTCACGTCGATCGGTGCGCTTGCGCTCTTCCAGCCCGTCCTCGACGACCCAGTCGGATACGTCAGTGGCGGCGGGAAGGACAACCAGATCTACCTGGGCGCTCTCCTGGAGTTCTTCCTCGTCATCTCGAACGTCGGCACGGCAGTCGTTCTCTACCCAATCGCGAGGCGTCAGAACGAGGCTCTCGCCATCGGCTATGTCGCTGCTCGCATCATCGAGTCCGTCTTCATCGCAGCGGGCATTCTCTTCGTGCTCGGAGTGGTGGGGTTGCGGCACGATCTTCCGAGCGCCCACGACGCTGCGTTCACGCTCGCCGCGCTCAAGGACTGGACGTTCCTGTTTGGCCCCGGCTTCACCGTCCCCTTCGGGAACGGACTGATCCTTGGCTACTTGATGTACAAGTCCGGCCTCGTCCCACGGCGCATGGCCTGGTTCGGACTGATCGGAGGGCCAATCCTCTTCATTTCGAGCGTGGGCACGCTCGTTGAGTGGTGGGACGCGGGCAGCACTGTTCCGAGCCTCTTGGTCATCCCGGAAATCATCTGGGAGGGTTTCCTCGGCATCTACTGCGCCATCTGGGGATTCAGAAAGGACTCTCCGATTGTCCGACCGAACTGGCGCGGCAACACCACAGCCACATGAGCATTGGCTTGGCACCTACGCCCGTAGAACCATCGACAAACTCCCTACCCCTGTCGTGGCAGCGTCTGCTCGCTCTCTCCGGCGTGGTGTTCGCGGTGCTCTTCGTAATTGGCTGGTTCGCCAGCGGTGGCGATGCGCCCGACTACGGCGCATCCGATCAGGCGTGGACTAACTGGGCAGACGATAACCAGTGGAAGAGTCGCATCGGTGCGTTCGCGATGCTGCTCGCGGGCTTCGTGTTTCTGCACTTCGCGGGGATGATCCGAAGTGTCCTCGGAAGAGCGGAGTCCGCCGTAGCCGGCTCCGCACAACTCGCACGGGCCTCGTTCGCAGGAGCCGTAACGGGCATCACCGGAATGGTGGCCGCCATCGTGATCATCGCTTCGGCGGATTCCGAAGGTGCAACAGCAGATCCCGTCGTGACCAGGGCGGTGGCGAGTGCCTCGGCCGGGCCGTTTCTGGTCGCAGCGATGGGGTTCGCAGCTTTCCTTGGAGCTGCCGGGCTCGTCACGCTTCGCACCGGTGTCTTCACTCGGTGGACTGGCATCGTGGCGCTGATCGGGGCGGTTTCATTCCTGATCACGTTTGTCGCGGTTCTCGACGGCCTCGGTGAAGACAGCTACTTCGGCTTCGGCTTCTTTCCCGGTGTGCTCGCGCTCGTGATCTGGTCGATCGCTACGAGCATCGCTACGTATCGCGCAGTGCCGACTACAGCTCGGTAGTTCCGGGCTAGCGCCCGCGACGAGGTTCCCCGTTTGCCAAGGCCCGAAGGTGCCCTCGTCTCGGGGGTGTGGTCGGTGACCACCGACTTCGTGAGTAGGGGGCCAGCCCGGGACCAGGCCCCGCGTCGATCCAAACGTTGAGGGGGGAAGGGCCCGCGCCCCCGTCCCCGGACACACCGATCGGATCGTGATCGCCGACACGTCTAGTCGGGGGTCGCGCCGAATCGCTGGTGAATAGACGCGTCGCGGCGTCGTGTCAGACGGATGTCAGATCACGGCGGAGGTTCAAGCGACCTCGGCGATTCGGACCAGGGCTCGGACCACGAGGGATCGCCTGCGTATCTGATGACCCGCGCCCCGCGGATCATGCGCGGCGGCGTGGGCATTCGGGGTTTCTAGCACCACGTCGGCTGGTGACCCTCGCCGTTCCCGGGGGATGCATCGCGATCGACGCGAATCCGCCGATCAACGCTCCGCGCTCGTCGCGCTCTGAAACAAGGATGCAGCGGCTTTTCGACGAATCCGCCTAGAACCGGATGCGACGACCGCATCTCCTCACCGGGAGGCAGTGATGAATACGCGAAGCATGGCCGGATGGATCGGGTTTGCCGGCATCCTGATGGTGATCCTCGGTGGCATCAGCTTCTTCGAGGGGCTGATCGCGCTCCTGCGGGACAACTACTACGTCGTCACACCGTCGGGCTACCTGCTCTTCGACGTCACCGGATGGGGCTGGATCATGCTGATCTGGGGCATCGTCCTGGCGCTCGTCGGTCTCGGTCTGCTCAACGGCGCAAGCTGGGCGCGGTGGGTGTCGATCGTGCTGGTGAGCATCAACGTGTTTGGCCAACTCGGCTTTCTCGGCAACACCAACGACACGGTGTGGCTGCTGATCACGCTGACGCTCAACATCATCATTCTCTACGCCTTGATCGTCCGCTGGCAGGACAGCCAGCGGGAGCTAGAGGCTCGCTGAGAACGCGACACGCCATGCCTGTGCGAGGGCGACCCACCAACGTCGCCCTCGCACAGCCACCGAGAGATCAGCGGAGCGCGCCATCCTCGCGGCCTGCGGGATCACCAGCTGGGATCGGCGCTCCACGCGGAGACGAGGCGGCTCGCACCTCTCACGTGCCGACGAGGACCGTGTTGCCGGACGGGTCGCTCGCACGGACGCCGCCGTCGAAGGGGTCGACGGACGTCACGCGGCCCAGGCGCTCGGCAGCCTCCTCCAGCGCCGCCTCGTCCGGAAGCACGACCTCGAACCACGCGAGCCCGCGCGCGCCGGGCGGCGGTGACGGGGCGCCGACGCCCGCCCACGTGTTCAGCCCCACGTGGTGGTGGTAGCCGCCCGCGGACGTGAAGAGCGCGCCCGGGTAGCCGCGTGCCGTGACGTCGAGGCCGAGGGCATCGACCCAGAACGCCTCGGCGGCGTCGAGATCGGCCACCTGGAGGTGGACGTGGCCGAGCGTCGTGCCGTCCGGCATCGTCGCTGCCGCCGCTTCGCCGCCGGGCTCGCCGAGGAGGTCTTCGAGGTCGAGTGGCAGCGTCGCCATCTCGACCGAGTCGCCGGCGACGTGGCCATTCGTCCCGCGGCCGGTCGCGGTAGAGCTCGATCCCGTTGCCCTCCGGGTCGGAGAGATAGAGCGCCTCCGAGACGAGGTGGTCGGACGCGCCGGAGAGCGGCCACCCCGAGCCGGCGACGCGACGCAGCGTTCGGGCCAGGTCGGCGCGCGCCGGCACGAGCAGCGCGAGGTGGAACAGGCCCGTGGTCCTCGGCGGCCGGGGCGGCGCACCCGGGTCCGCGACGAGCTCGACGAGCGGCGTCCCGCCGACGCCGAGCGTGACAACGTCCCCGTCGTCGACAAGCGACTCGAGCCCGATCGTCTGCTCGTAGAAGCTTCGGAGCCGGTCAACATCACCGGCGCGGAGCCGGATCGCGCCGAGCCGTGCGTCAGCCGGCAGCCGGCCCATCCGCCGCCGCGTCGAGGTCGAGCGCGCACGAGTTGATGCAGAAGCGCTTGCCGGTCGGCTGCGGCCCGTCGTCGAAGACGTGGCCGAGGTGCCCACCGCAGGCGGCGCAGATCACTTCCTCCCGCACCATCCCGAGGCTCGTGTCGAGGTGCGTCTCGACGGCGTCGAGCTCCGCCGGCTCGACGAAGCTCGGCCAGCCGGAGCCGGAATGGAACTTCGCCTCCGAGCGGAAGAGCTCCGCGCCGCAGCCGGCACAGCGGTAGACACCCGGGTCCTCGGTGTCGGTGTATGTGCCCGTGAACGCACGCTCGGTCCCCTGGCGGCGCAGCACGGAGTACTGCTCCGGAGTCAGGCGCTCGCGCCACTCGGCGTCGGTCAGCTCGACCCGACGCGCCACGCCTACATCACCACCAGCGAGACCGCGACGAACTGGGACACCGCGGCCGCGACGACGAGCAGGTGGAAGATCTCGTGGAAGCCGAAGGTGCGCGGGAACGGATTCGGCCACTTCGTGGCGTAGATGACGGCGCCGAGCGTGTAGAGGCCGCCGCCGACGATCACGAGCACCGAGCCCGATACACCGATCCCGGAGAACATCTGCGGCGCGGCGAGCACCCCGACCCAGCCGACCGCGAGATACGCGACGGCCGTCAGCCAGCGCGGCGAGTCGATCCACACGAGCTCGAGCATCAGGCCGAGGGCCGCACCGGCCCACACGATGACGAGCACGAGCCACTGCGTCGTCCCCGAGAAGCAGAGGAGCGCGAACGGCGTGTACGTGCCGGCGATGAAGACGAAGATCATCGAATGGTCGAGCCGCCGGGCCCAGAGCCGACGCGCGGCGCTCTGCCAGGGGAAGCGGTGATAGAGCGCGCTCGCGCCGAACATGGCCGCGAGCGCTCCGGCGTAGACCCAGGAGGAGACGATCTCACTCGGGCTGTCCGCCAGCGCGACGAGGACGATCCCTGCCGCGACCGCGCCGACGAAGGCCCACTGATGGAAGACGCCGCGCAGACGCGGCCTGAGCTCGGCCTCGGTCACGGCTCTATTGTCGCATGCGCGGCGCGGTCGCTCCGGCACCGGCCTGAGGGCTCAGGTGAGCGCATCGATGTCCGTCGCCGCCGCCGTCAACGCCTCCTCGAGGTCGGCGCGCCCGGCGTACGCGTCGAGCAGCGCCTCGACCCACCTCGCTGCGATCGAGAGATAGTTCGGAGCGGGCGTCACGAGGACGGCCGCGTCGCGCTCGAGCAGCGTCCGCGCCACGTCGTGGAACGCGCCCCACGACGACGTGAGCGCGCGAAAGCGCTCGTCGTCGCAGATGCTCCTCCTGGTCGGGTTCATGTTGCCCTCGAATGTCGACCGGTGCAGGAACTCCGCACCCGTGGCCCATTCGATGAAGCGCCACACCGCTGCTCGATCTCGCGCCCGCGTGCTCATGACGACGGACCACGTCCACAGGTTCGGTCGCCGCTCTCCGGTCGGCCCGACCGGCGGCAGCGCGTAGCCGATCCGGCCCGCGAGTCGCGAGATCGCGGGGTCCTCGAAGAACGCGACGTAATGGTCGGAGTCGACGATCAGGCCGTAGCGGCCGTTGCCGAAGTCCACAGCCAGCTCGTACCACCGCTGGTCGAGCCAGTCGGTCGGGCCCGCGACCCGTACCGAGTCCAGGAAGTCCCTGGTGGCGTGCACCGCAGCCGGCGACGCGATCGCGCAGCGGCCGTCGACGAAGTCCGTGGCGCCGTAGGACCACAGCTGGGTCGCGAACCCCGTGTACATGGTGTGCCACGCGGCGGTGCCCCGCTGCGCGAAGCCGCGCACCCGACCCCCCGTCCGCTCGACGACCGCCCGCGCCGTCGCGAAGTACTCGTCCCAGGTGCCCGGAACGTCGAGCGCGGCACTGTCGAGCACCTCCGCGACGTACGCGAGGTTGTACGACTCCCAGTTGACCGGGATCTCGAGAAGAGGGCCCTCGCCCAGCGGATCGCCGAAGCGTCCGCTCCAGCGGTTGCAGCGCAGCAACGGCTCGAACAGATCGGCCGCGTCGTAGTCGTCGCTCGCCCGCTCGAGGAGCTCGTCGAGGGGCTGGACAAACCCGGCGTCGAGATGCTCCCAGAGCAGCACCGGGCCCGACATGAAGACGTCGGCCGCGTCCTCGCCGTCGAGGAGGTGCGCGATCCGGTTCGAGAAGTAGCGGTCACTCGGGACGATGCGCACCTCCAGCTCGATCCCCGTGCGGTCCTCGAACTCGCCCGCGTGCCGATCGACGCTCGCGACGTACGCGTCGGTGTCGGGACCGAGGAAGCGAACGGTCGTCATCGACCCGGCGCCGCTCCACGGAGCCCGGACCCGCGCGCGATCCGTCGACTCGTCTCCATGTCAGTCGAGCCGGAAGATCTCCTCGAGGCCGGGGGCCCCACCGTCCGGGACCCGTTCCTCGAGAAGCTCCGCCATGGCGTCCTGCCACCGCGCAGAGACGTCCTGCTCCGCCATGAACCGGGAGGCGGCCTCGAGATCGTCGGACTCGAAGTACCCGAACATCCGCGTACCGCTCCGGAAGATCGTGTAGTTGCGGATCCCGGCCTGGCGGAGCGCATCGAGCATCTCCGGCCAGACCGCCCGATGCGCCTCGACGTACTCGTCGATCCGCTCGGGGCGCACCTCGAGGACGAACGCGCCGCGCTGAGTCATGGTGCCTCCTTCGTCGTCAGATCGACCTCGGGCTGCGCCTCACGTCCGCTCGTACGCGCTCTCGACCGACGTTGTGCCCCGCTCCCGGATACGCTCCTCCGCGTAACCGCCGTCGCGGAAGGCGGCGACCGGGTCGGCCGCCACGCCCGCGTCCGCACGAAGACGCGACAGGAGCGGGCGGACGTCCGTCTCGAACGCCTCCAGCAGGGTCCGGTGGGCGGCGAGCACGTCGCCCTCCGCCTGCGCCGCCGCGAGCCTCGGCTCGTCCACGAGCAGCGCCTTCGCATACGCCGTCTGGATGTTCATCACGGACTGCACCATCGCGTCGATCTTCCCCTCGACGTTGTGCGACTGGTCGATCATGAACGCCACGGTCCCGGCCGCGTCCACCCGGGCGATCTCGCGCATGATCCGGAAGAGCTCGAAGGGGTCGACAGAGCCGACGATCAGGTCGTCGTCGGCGTACTTGCGGTTGTTGAAGTGGAAGCCGCCCAGGAGCTCTTCGGCGAGGAGGAGCGCGACGATCTGCTCGACGTTCGTCCCCAGGGGATGGTGACCGGTGTCGACGAGCACCTTGGCGCGCGGGCCGAGCCGGCGGCACACGAGCGCAGCGGTTCCCCAGTCCGGAAGGTCGGTGCTGTAGAAGCCGGGCTCGAAGAACTTGTACTCGACGAGCAGCGTCATCTCGTCGGGCAGATCGCCGTAGAGCTGCTCGAGACGCTTCCGTGAGCCGCCCGAACCTCGCTGCGAGGTCGTCCTGACCGGCGTAGTTCGTCCCGTCGGCGAGCCAGAGGCTGATGGTGGTCGACCCCACCTCGCGCGCGATCTCGACGCACTCGCGACAGTGCTCGAGCGCCCGGGCGCGGACGTCGGCGCTCGGGTTGCAGAGGCTGCCCAGCCGGTACGCATCCGCGCCGAACAGGTTCGGGTTGACGGCGCCGAGCCTGACGCCCTCCGACTCCGCGTGGCGTCGCAGGGCCCCGTAGTCGTCGACGGCGTCCCACGGGATGTGCACGGCGACCGTCGGGCAGCAGCCGGTGAGTCGGTGGACGAGCGCGGCATCGGCGATCCGCTCGTGCACCGTTCGCGCGGCGCCGGGCCACGGGTAGACGTGGAATCGCGTCCCGGAGTTCCCGTACCCCCACGACGGCGTCTCGATCTCGAGCGCACCGAGTCGCGTGAGCACGTGCTGTTCGTCCATCGCGCGAGTCTGCCTGATCCGCTGCCAGATTACGAGCCGACTTTCGATACCGACGGTTTCGAAAGCAATACAGAGGTATTGACTTCCACGGGACCGGGGCGTACTGTCGCCGTATCGACGACGTAGTCGACCTCAAGAACCTCTCGCAGACCGAGAGAATGCAGCACGTGCTGCGCCTGCTCGAGACGCGCGATTACGTTCAGGTTGCGGAACTTTCGGAAGCGTTTGCTGTTTCCGAGGTCACGGTACGCAGCGATCTCGGCCAGCTGGCACGCCAGGGGCTCGTCGCCCGGATCCGTGGTGGCGCCCGCGCCCTGCAACAGGGCCAGTCGGAGCTCGGCTTCGATCTGCGGCTGCGCCTCGAGGTCGACGCGAAGCGCGCGATCGCGCGCTCGGCGGCCGAGATGGTGAACGAGGGCGAGGCGGTCGCGCTCGACGCGAGCACGACCGCTTACTACCTCGCGCTCGAGCTGTGCTCGAAGAGGGAGCTCGTGGTCGTCACGAACGGCCTGCTCGTCGCAACGGCGCTCGCGGACGCGCCCGGGATCACGGTGCTCCTCACGGGCGGTGTCCTCCGCCTGTCCGCGATGTCGCTCGTCGGCGACCTCGGGACGGACGTGCTCCGGACGACGCGTATCAACAAGGGGTTCCTCGGCGCGCGCGGGCTGAGCTTGTCGCGCGGCCTCATGGACCTGAACCCGGACGAGGTGCGGATCAAGCAGGAGATGGCCGACGCGTGCGACCAGGTGTACGGGATCTTCGACGGCACCAAGTGGCATCGCAGCGCTCTCCTGGCCTTCGTGCCGGTCGAGGAGCTGACGGGGATCGTCACCGACTCCAGCGCACCCTCCTCCGAGGTCGCTGCGTGGCGCGCAGCCGGCGTCGACGTGATGACGGTCGACCCTGGCCCGGGGGAATGGCCACCCGTCCGCCCGCGCGATCTCCGCCGTTTCACGCCGGCGGACGAGGCAGTGGCCTGATGACGAGCGCCGCCCACGCCGTCGCCCTCGCAGGGATCGCGCCTCGCGATCTCTGGGATGCGACCGCCGCGGCGAACCGCGACACGCTGGACGAGCTCGTCTACCGATCGACCCTCCTTGGAGCAGACCGCTCGGTCGCGAACCAGGGCGGGGGGAACACGTCGGCAAAGGGCGTCCTCGTCGACCACGCGGGCCGGCAGCAGCGGATTCTGTGGGTCAAGGGCTCGGGTACCGACCTCGCCACCATCACGCGCGGCGGGTTCGCCGCGCTGCGGCTGGACGAGGTCGAGCCGCTCCGCTCGCGCGAGACGATGGACGACGCGTCGATGGTCGAGTACCTGCGGCGTTGCGCGCTCGGGCCCGACCAGCCACGCCCGTCCATCGAGACGCTTCTGCATGCGTTCGTCGGCGCCGCCCACGTCGACCACACGCATCCCGACGCCGTCATTGCACTGACGTCGTCGCCCGACGGGCGCGCGCTCGCCGAGGAGGCGTTCGGCGACGACGCGGTCTGGCTCGACTACCAGCGTCCGGGCTTCGACATGTCGAGGCGGATCGCGGAGCTGCTCGACAACCATCCGGGCGCTCGCGCGGTCCTGCTCGAGCGGCACGGGCTCGTGACGTGGGGGTCGACGGCGGAGGAGGCGTACCGAAGCACGATCGCAGTCATCACGAGAGCTGCCGAGACGGTGGACCGGGTCGGAGCCGGCCGCTTCGGTCTCGGCGGTCGGGCGAGCGCGGAGCTCGGGGAGAGCGAGTGCCTTGCCCTCCTGGCGCAGACACTCCCCGTGCTCCGCGGCTCGCTGCTCGCCGACGCTGACGGCGCCGTGCTGGAGGTCGATCGCAGCCCGGCGGCACTGGCCTTCTCGTCGTCCGCGCGGGCGCCGGAGGTCAGCCAGATCGGAGCTCCCTGCCCGGACCACCTCGTGAACACGAAGCATCGGCCGCTCGTCGTCGGGTTCGACCCGGCGACCGACGACGCCGACGCCCTCGCCGGGGCCCTTCGACGCGGCGTCGAGGAGTACGGCGCGTGGTATCGCGCGTACTACGCGGCGCACGTCGACGACGAGACGCGCCGGTTCCCGATCGACCCGGTTGGTCCGCGGGTGACGGTCATCCCCGGTGTCGGCATCGTGACGAGCGGGGTCGACGCCGCGAGGGCCCGGACGACCCGTGACCTCTACCATCGGGCAATCGCCGTCCAGGACGCTGCAGAGGCGCTCGGAGGCTTCCGCTCGCTCAGCGAGGCGGAGGCGTTCGCGATCGAGTACTGGCCGCTCGAGCGCTACAAGCTCGCACAGGCGCCCCCATCGGGCGAGCTGTCGGGGCGCATCGCTTTGATCACGGGCGGGGCAAGCGGGATCGGCCGGGCGACGGCCCGATTGCTCGCCTCGCGCGGCGCGCATGTTGTCGTCGCCGACCTGAACGCGGACGGCGCCAGGGAGGTCGCGGACGAGCTCATCGAGGCCTACGGCAGCCGCCGCGCCGTCGCGGTCGCCGTCGACGTCACCAGCGAGAACGACGTCGAGGCGATGGTCCGCAGAACGGTGCTCGAGTACGGCGGCCTGGACTTCCTCGTCGCGTCCGCCGGGTTCGCGACCAGCGCGGCCGTGACCGCCACCACGCTCGACGACTGGGAGCGGAGCTACGCCGTCCTGGCTCGTGGCTATTTCCTCGCCGGGCGGGAGGCATTCCGCGTCCTCGTCGAGCAGGGCCGCGGCGGCTCGATCGTCTTCGTCGGCTCCAAGAACGCGCTCGTTGCGGGAGCGAACGCCTCCGCGTACTCGTCGGCGAAGGCGGCAGCCCTCCACCTCGGGCGTTGCCTCGCCGAGGAGGGTGGCTCCCACGGGATCCGTGTCAACAGCGTGAATCCCGACGCCGTGATCCAGGGCTCGAGCATCTGGTCGTCCGACTGGAAGGCCGAGCGTGCAAGCACCTACGGCGTCAGCGAGGACGAGCTCCAGACCTACTACCAGTCGCGCACCAAGCTCGGCGTCGCCGTGCTGCCCGAGGACGTCGCCGAGGCGATCGCGTTCTTCGTCGGCCCTCGCTCGCGCAAATCGACCGGAAATGTGGTCAACGTCGACGGCGGGGTGACCGCCGCCTATCCCCGGTAGTGCGAAGGAGGCGCACACCGTCCGCTCGTTCCGTGTCCCAGATGTTCACGCGAAAGGATCCATCCATGCATGTGCGCAGATGGGCGGTCTTCGCCGCAGCCTTCCTCGTCGCCGGCGTCGCCGTCGCAGCCGCACTCGCCGGCCCGACGCGTTCGACGGCAGGAAGGACGTTCTACTTCATCCCGAAGGACACGCTCAACCCGTACGAGGTGATCGCGGACAACGGCGGCAAGATCGCGCTCACCGAGCTCGGCGAGAAGCAGGTCGTCCAGTCGGGCACCGAGGACACCGCGGCAGCGCAGCAGCCGGCGGTCCAGGCCGCGATCCAGGCACGTGCCGCGGGGATCGTGATCGCAGGCAACGACCCGGACGCGTTGTGCCCGGCTCTCAAGCAGGCACAGGCCGCGGGCACCCACGTCATCGCGTTCGACTCGGACGTGAGCTGCCGTGAGCTCTTCATCAACCAGGCCGACACCGAGACGATCGGCCGCAGCCAGATCGCGCTGCTCGGGAAATTGATGGGGTACAAGGGCGAGTTCGCGATCCTGTCGGCGGCGTCCACGGCGACGAACCAGAACGCCTGGATCAAGTACATGAAGCTGGAGATGAAGAAGCCGCGCTACAAGAACATGAAGCTCGTCAAGATCTACTACGGCAACGACAACCCGGCCCAGTCGAGGCAGGCGACGGTGGCGATGCTGCAGGCGTACCCGAACCTGAAGGGGATCGAGTCCCCCACCACGGTCGGGATCTCGTCCGCCGCCCAGTACCTCTCCACGTCGAAGAAGTACAAGGGGAAGATCGCGCTGACGGGCCTCGGTCTGCCCAGCCAGATGAAGAAGTACGTCCACAACAACACCGTCAAGGCGTTCGCCCTCTGGAACCCCGAGGACCTCGGGTATCTCGCGGGCTATGCGATCACCGCGTTCGCGGACGGCACGATCACGGGCAAGGTCGGCGAGACCTTCAAGGCCGGCAAGCTCGGCACGTACAAGATCATCCTCGGCCCGGACAAGCGGCCGCAGGTGATTCTCGGACCGCCGTACGTGTTCACTGTCAAGAACGTCGACAAGTTCAAGTTCTAAGGTCGAGCGGGGCGCCGCGCCAGCGCGGCGCCCCAATCCTCTCCCCAACACGAACGTGACGACTCCGCCGGACGCGCCCGTCATCGCCCTCGAGCACGCGCAGAAGAGCTTCGGCGCGGTCCACGCGCTCGAGGACGGGCACATCGAGTTGTTCGGCGGCGAGGTCCACGGCCTCGTCGGGGAGAACGGTGCCGGCAAGTCCACGCTCGTCAAGATCCTCGCCGGCGTGCACCGCCCCGACTCGGGCCGCCTCCTGATCGACGGGGAGGAGGCGATCTTCGACAACGCCAAGCAGTCGCAAGCCGCCGGCATCGCGATCATCTTCCAGGAGCCGACGCTCTTCCCCGACCTGAGCGTCGCCGAGAACATCTTCGTCGGGGTCCAGCCGCTCAAGCGCTTCCACCGGATCGACGGCAGGCGCATGCGCCGCGAGGCGGCGACGCTGTTCGAGCAGCTCGGCGTCAGGCTCGACCCGGACAGGCTGGCTCGCGGCCTCTCGATCGCCGACCAGCAGCTCGTCGAGATCGCGAAGGCCTTGACGACGAACGCGCGGGTGATCGTGATGGACGAGCCCACCGCGGCGTTGGCGACGACCGAGGTCGAGCGGCTGTTCGGCATCGTCGAGACGCTGCGCGCCCGCGGCAACGCGGTGCTCTTCGTCTCTCATCGGCTCGAGGAGATCTTCGACATCTGCCAGCGCGTCACCGTGATGCGGGACGGCCGACATGTCTGGACGAAGCCGATCGACGAGCTGACGATTCAGTCGGTCATCCGCGCGATGGTCGGTCGCGACATGGACGCCCTGTTCCCGAAGGTCCCGACCGAGCCCGGCCGCGTCGTCCTGAAGGTGGACCGCCTGACGCGCGAGGGCGACTTCACGGACGTCTCCTTCGTCGTGCGGAGCGGCGAGATCGTCGCGCTCGCCGGCCTGGTCGGCGCCGGTCGGACGGAAGTCGCTCGCGCGATCTTCGGCATCGATCGCTGGGACGCCGGCTCGGTCGAGATCGACGGCAGGCGCTTGCCGCCGGGATCGCCCTCCACCGCGATGGCCGCGGGCATCGGCCTGGTCCCGGAGGACCGGCGCCAGCAGGGCCTGGTCATGGACTTCTCGATCGAGCGCAACATCGCGCTCGCCT
This sequence comes from uncultured Actinomycetes bacterium, assembly GCA_963747125.1. Taxonomy (GTDB): domain Bacteria; phylum Actinomycetota; class Thermoleophilia; order Gaiellales; family Gaiellaceae; genus Gaiella. The sequence continues at coordinate 172,543 of CAVVEN010000018.1, forward strand.
CGCTCGACACCGTGCAGCGCGGGGGTCTGATCCTTCGGGGGTCCGAGCGCACCTTCGCGCGGGACTGGGCGCTCCGGCTGCGGCTGAAGTACGCGAGGCTGACCAACCCGGTCTGGACCCTTTCGGGCGGCAATCAGCAGAAGACCGTCCTTGCGAAATGGCTCGGCCGCAAGCCGACGCTCCTGATCGTCGACGAGCCAACGCGCGGCATCGACGTGGGAACCAAGGCGGAGGTGCACCGCCTGCTCTCGGAGCTCGCCGCCCAGGGCGTCGCGGTGCTCATGATCTCTTCCGAGCTTCCGGAGGTGCTCGGGATGGCCGACCGCATCGTCGTGCTCTTCGAGGGCCGCGTCATGCGCGAGTTCCAGCGAGCCGACGCCAACGAGGACGCGATCATGCACGCCGCGACCGGACAGGTCGAGGAGGCCGCATGACCTCGATCGCCGACGAGCAGGGGGGCGTCGGGCGTCGCCCGAGCTCGCACGCGCTCGCAGAGTTCCTGGCCCGCTTCCGCGAGCTCGGGATCGTGCTCGCGCTCGTGATCGTCGTCGGGGCGACGACGATCGACAACCATCTGTTCCTCAGCGCCACGAGCATCCAGCAGATCCTGGCCGGCTCGGCGATCATCGCCCTGCTCGCGATCGGCGAGACGATCGTCATCATCACCCGGAACGTCGACCTTTCGATCGGGTCGATCCTCGGGGTCTCCGCGTACGCAACCGGCGTGCTGTACGTCCACCACCCGCACGTCGCGCTGCCCGTCGTCTTCGGCCTCGCGCTGGCGATCGGGGCTGCCTGCGGCGTCGTGAACGGCCTGATCGTCACGGTTGCCCGCGTGCCCAGCCTCGTCGTCACGCTCGGGACGCTGTACATCATCCGCGGCATCGACGGCGCCTGGGCGGGCGGCAACCAGGTGAACGCCTCGATGCTGCCCGAGAGCTTCAACAAGATCGGTTATGCCACCGTGCTGGGGATCCCGTACCTCGGCTGGATCGCGATCATCGCGGTCGCGGTCGCGACCTACTGGATGCGCAGCTTCCGAACGGCGCGCGACTTCTACGCGATCGGCTCCGACCCGGCCGCGGCGCGCCTCGCCGGCATTCCCGTCGGATCCCGCGTGTTCCTCGCCTTCGTCCTGAGCGGCGCCATCGCGGGCGTGACCGGGGCGCTGTGGCTGTCGCTCTACGCGTCCGTCGACGCGATCGCGGGCGTCGGCTACGAGTTCCAGGTGATCGCGGCCGTCGTCGTCGGCGGCGTGGCGATCTTCGGCGGGAGCGGGACCGTGCTCGGCGCCGCGCTGGGCGCGCTCCTCCTGTACACGATCAACAGCGCGCTCGTCGTCGTGAACGTCTCCTCGTTCTGGAGCACGGCGCTCGCGGGGGCCTTGCTGCTCGCTGCGATCGCATTCGACCGGCTGATCGCGCTGAGGGTCGCCCCCGCGATGCGGACGCGACGGAGGGCCCGTGTCTGAGGTCAACATCGGGCCCGACGACGCGACGGGCGGCACGCCGCGCTGGCGACAGGGCCTGCGCCGCCTCGTCCGCTGGGAGACGCTGCTCGTCTTCCTCCTGCTCGGCACCATCGCGTACGGCGCGAGCGTCTCCCCCTACTTCCTGGAGTGGACGAACCTCTTCTTCATCGGCCTGAACGTGGGCGAGATCGCGATCATCGCGCTGCCGCTGACGTTCATCATCGTCACGGGGGAGATCGACCTCTCGGTGGCGTCGATGCTCGGCCTCACCGGGCTCGCGATGGCCGAGCTCTTCAAGCACGGCTGGCCGATCTGGCCGGCGATGATCGCGGCCGTCGTCCTCGGGGCGATCCTCGGCGCCTTCAACGGCCTCCTGATCACACGACTCGGTTTGCCGTCGCTCGCCGTCACGATCGGGACGCTCACGCTCTATCGCGGCATCGCACAGGGGATCCTGCCGTCCGACACGATCAGCGGGTTCCCCCAGGGCCTCGCGAGCATCGGCGTCATACCGATCCCGCACACGCACATCTCGTACTCGGTCCTGTTCTTTCTCGTGCTCGCAGTCGTCTTCGGGATCGTCCTGCATGCGACGCCGCTCGGACGCGCGATCTTCGCCATCGGCGCGAATCAGGAAGCGGCCTTCTACTCGGGCATCCGCGTCAGGCGGATCAAGTTCTGGCTGTTCGTCCTCTCGGGAGCGATGTGCGGCTTCGCGGGCGTGCTCTGGTCACTTCGGTTTGCATCCGCACGCTACGACTCCGGCATCGGAATCGAGCTCTTCGTCGTCACGGTCGTCCTGCTCGGCGGGGTGTCGATCTTCGGCGGTCGCGGCACGATCGTCGGCGTCGTCCTGGCCGTCGCCGTTCTCGGCACCCTCCAGACGGCAATGACGGCCGACGTGATCCCCGCGCAGGATCAGAACATCGTCGTCGGCGGGCTCCTCCTCGCCAGCGTCATCGTGCCGAACCTCGGCGAGATGTACGCGCGTGCACGCGCGCGGCTGCGAAGTGCCGAAGCCCGGCGACACGCGGGGGTTGCCACACCGGAGGAGGGATCGTGAGCCGCGCCGCTCCCCCTCGGGTCGCGGTGTTCGGCATCGGGCTCGCCGCGTACTGGCCGCAGTTCGACGGCCTGCGCGAGCGGCTCGAGGGCTACCAGCGCGGGATCGAGCGGCGCCTCGAGGAGATGGGGGCGGAGATCGTCTCGGCCGGGCTCGTGGACACGCCGCAGGCGGCCCGGTCGGCAGGCGACACGCTCGGCGCGGCGCGGCCCCAGCTCCTCCTCCTCTACACCGCGACCTACGCGACGTCGTCCCAGGTCCTCCCCGTCGTGCAGGCGGTCGACGCCCCGGTCGTCGTCCTCAACCTCCAACCGACGCGCGCGCTCGACTACGAGGGGATGACGACCGGCGAGTGGCTCGCCAACTGCTCCGCCTGCTGCGTGCCGGAGATCGCGGGGGCGCTGACCCGGGCGGGGATCGGCTACCGGACGCTGACGGGGACGCTGCTCGACGGCGATCCCGCGTGGGACGCGTTGCGCGAGTGGCTCGACGCGGCGCGCGCTGTGCACGGCCTCCGATCCGCGCGCATCGGCTTCCTCGGGCACACGTACCCGGGGATGCTCGACATGTACTCCGACTTCACGCAAGTGCACGCGCAGACCGGCGCGCACGTCGAGGTGCTCGAGATCGACGATCTCGTCGCCCGGGTCGAGTCGGCCGGGGCCGACGAGATCGCGCGAAAGGAGTCCGAGATCAGGGACGTGTTCGACCTGGCTGACGCCGGCACACGACCCGATCGCCGCCGAGATCACGCCGGACGTCCTCGCCTGGTCGGCACGCGTCGCCGTCGGGCTCGATCGCCTCGTCGCCGACTTCGAGCTCGACGCGCTCACGTACTACTACCGCGGCGTCGGCGACAACCCCGCCGAGCGGGTGAGCTCGGGCCTCATCGTCGGCAACTCGCTGCTCACCGCGCGCGGCATCCCGGCCGCCGGAGAGGGAGATCTCAAGACCGACGTCGCGATGCTCCTCCTCGATCGACTCGACGCCGGTGGGTCGTACACGGAGTTCTACGGCCTCGACTTCGACGAGGGCTTCGTCCTCATGGGTCACGACGGCCCCGGCCATCTCGCGATCGCGGACGGTCGACCGGTCGCACGAGCACTCGGGCTCTACCACGGGAAGGCGGGTGCCGGGTTGTCGATCGAGATGAAGGTCCGGCTCGGATCGGTCACGATCCTCGGTCTCACGCAGACCGTCGACGGCCGGCTCAAGCTCCTCGCGGCGGAAGGCGAGTCGGTTGCGGGGCCCACGTTCCGGATCGGCAACACGAATTCTCGCATCCGCTTCTCCGGCGATCCCGCGACCTTCTTCGACAGCTGGTGCGCGGAAGGCCCCACGCACCACGTCGCGCTCGGGATCGGCCACCAGGTCGGTCGCCTCCGGAAGGTGGCGCACCTTCTGGATCTCGACCTGACCGTCGTCGGATGAGCGCCCGACCGACCGGGTCGTGACGCGATGCGCGTCGCAGCGGTCGACATGGGTGCGACGTCGGTTCGCGTCGCGGTGATCGATCTCGACGCGGAGGCGCCCGAGGTCGACATCGTCCACCGCTGGCCCCACGGGCCCGACACCCGACCGGACGGGTCGGTGCGCTGGCGCTGGGAGGAGCTCCTCGAGAACGTCCGCCTCGGCATCGGTCGTGCGCAGGCGCTCGGGCCGCTCGCGTCGATCGGCATCGACGGCTGGGCGGTCGACTACGGCCTCGTCGACGCGCACGGGCAGCTGCTCTCCGACCCCCACAGCTACCGCAGCCACCGCACCGAGGGGTGGCGCAGCGTCCTGCGCTCGCTCGACGAGCGCGGAGCTCTACCGCCGGACGGGGATCCAGCTGATGCCCATCAACACGATCTTCCAGCTCGCGGCACACGACCGCGAGGAGCTGGCCCGGGCGCGGAGACTCGTGATGCTGCCGGAGCTCGTCGCCCACGAGCTGACGGGGGAGGCCGTCGGCGAGCGCTCGAACGCCGGTACCACGGGTCTCCTGGACGTTGCGACCGGGACCTGGGCGAGTGACCTCGCGGTCGCGATCGGCGTCGATCCTCGGATCCTGCCCCCACTCGAGCCGGTCGGCCGGGCGCTCGGCGAGCACGACGGCACGCCCGTGCACCTCGTCGCCGCGCACGACACCGCCTGCGCGTTCGTCGCAAGCCCGCTGGACACCCGCGGGCGCGCCTTCGTGTCGGCGGGGACGTGGTTCATCGTCGGCGTCGAGCGCGAGCTCGCGGACACGTCGGAGAACGCGCGGGCGGCGAACTTCTCGAACGAGGTCGCGGCACTCGGGGGCTTCCGGTTCCTGAGGAACGTGACCGGCTTCTGGCTCCTCGAGCGCTGCGCGGCCGACTGGGGAACGACGACACGGCACCTGCTCGAGCTCGCCGCCGCTGCGCCTGCGGCGCCGATCTTCGACGTCGGGGAGGAGCGGTTCCTTGCCCCCGCGAGCATGGCCGACGAAGTGCGAGGCGCCGCAGGGCTCAGCCCCGACGCCACGCAGGCGCTCGTCGCGCGATCGATCGTCGAGTCGGTCGCGGCCGCGGTGGCGCGCGTGCTGGACGAGCTTCGACGCCAGTCGATACCAGTCGACGAGGTTGCCGTCGTCGGCGGCGGCGCCGGGTCGTCATTCGTGCTGGAGAGGATCGCGCACCACGCCCGCGTCCCCGTCGTGTCGGGCGCGACGGAGGCGACCGCCCTCGGCAACGCCCTCCTGCAGGGCATCGCGCTCGGGCGCTTCGCCGACCTCGCGGAAGGTCGGCGGTGGCTCCGCGCCGGATCGGAGGACGCGAGCTCGTCCTAGACCAGACGCTGCGCTCGGCCGAACGGCTCGCCCGTCGAGCGGATCGCGTCCACGCCCCAGTCCACATCCGTCGGGGACGGGCGACCCCACCCGGTGACCACGCCCTCGGCCCACTCGGCCCAGCGGACGGTCGCAGCCTGCTGCTCCCCGAGGAGCCGCGCGACGAGGGCGCTGAGCGCGAACCGCTGCGGGTACTCGCCCTCGCCCGCGTCGTAGCGGTCGGCGATCGCGTTCCAGTGCTCGAGCGCGCTCGTCGCCTCGTCGCGGAGCGCCCGGATCGACCCGAGCATGTCCTCGACGGTGCCGTTCTCGCCGAAGAACACCTTGAGGAGCGCCTCCGACTCGTAGCGCGGGCGGGCGCTCGGCGCCGCAAGCCAGCCCGCGAGCTCGGCCCGACCCGCCTCCGTGATCGAGTACACGGTGCGCCGCCTTCCGCCGGTCCACTCCTCGCGCGACGCCGCGAGCCCGGCCGCGACGAGCCGCTTGGGCTCGGCGTACATGTTGCTCTCCGCCCGCGGCCAGAGGTAGTGCTGCGAGAGCTGCATCTGCTTCGTGAGCTCGTACGTCGAGTGGTCGCGCAGCGCGAGCACGGCGAGGACGGCGTACGACGTCGTGGTCGGTCGACGGCCTTGCTTTTTGCTCTCGATAGGAGTATTCATTTGCTCCTGATAGGAGTATAGGCCGCCCAGGGGGTTCTCGTGAACGACCAGCCCGTGCCCACGCTCCGGGTCGCAACGCCCGAGGACGCGCTTGCCATCGACGCGCTGATGAAGCGGTCGGCGGCCTCGCTCTTCCCCCGCGTCTACGACCAGCGCCAGTCCGCAAGCGCCGTCCGTTTCGTCGCCCACGTCGACCCGATGCTGCTCGCCGACGGCACCTTCTTCCTCGTCGAGGTGAACGGCGAAGCGGTTGGCTGCGGCGGCTGGAGCCGCCGCCACCGGCTCTACACGGGAAGCGGGGACGCGGGCGACGACGCCCGGCTCCTCGATCCCGTGACCGAGCCCGCGAACGTCCGCGCGATGTTCGTCCGCGACGACTGGACGCGACGCGGCCTGGGCCGCCGGATCCTCGAGGCGTGCGAGGCGGCCGCGCGCGACGAGGGCTTCCGCCGCCTCGCGCTCCTCGCCACCATGTCCGGCGTCCCGCTGTACCTCGCGTACGGCTTCGAGCCCGTCGAGGAGCGCGACGTCGCGTTGGAAGACGGCGTCCGTCTCGAGTGCGTCGCGATGGAGAAGCCGATCGCAGTGTGAGCTCTACGATCCAGAGGTGGCCGACTTCGACGCAGAGCTCCGGGAATGCCTGGAGCTCGTCCTCGGCACGCGACCGCCGCGTCCCGACGACGAGGCGGCTCGCTTCTTCAGGCAGTGGCTCGCCGGGCGGAACCTCGGGCTCGTGCCGATCGCAGACCCCGGCAACTTCGGGTGGCCGGGCTCCTGGCTTGCACGTGTCCGGACGCGCGAGGGCGACCACGCCGTCGTGATGTTCGGCTCTCCGTCGGGGCCGCTCCACGACCCCGGCGGCGCCTTCGCCCGCGGCGGAACGATCGAGGAAGGCTGGCTGGTCGCGCGACTGGACGTGCGACTCCCGATCGAGGAGCCGTACGGCGCAGCTCGTGGCGTCGGCATCGTCGAGGGGATCCTGACCGCGCCCGACGGCGAACACCCGCTCACCCGCGTCGGGAAGGTCGACGCCCTCGCCGGCCGAGGCCTCGAGGGAGATCGCTACTACCACGGACGGGGCACGTTCAGCGCGCCCGGGCGCGGGTACGAGTTGACGCTCGTCGAAGCCGAGGTGCTCGAATCACTCGAGCTTTCATGGGAGCTGGCGCGCCGGAACATCGTCACCCGAGGTATCGACCTGAACGCGCTCGTCGGCCGCCCGTTCACCCTCGGCGCCGTCCAATGCATCGGAAGGAGGCTCGCAGAGCCCTGCGCGCATCTCGAGCGACTCTCGGGCGCCGGTCTGCTGCGGCCGCTGGTGCATCGAGCCGGGCTCCGAGCCGACATCCTCGAAGGCGGCTCGATCGAAGTCGGCGACAGCATTGCGGCCGTCGAGCGGTGACGGCGAATGATGGGCCGTGCTGGGCTCGCCTCGAGGGCCAGATCGGTCGGGCTCAACCGAGCTCGATAATGCATGAGCCCTCAGGTCAAGGCTAAATCCGTCTTGGTGGCGTCTCGCACCAACATCCGGCGCCTTCATCGCGACCCCAGGTCAGGCGGCTACCACGATGTCACGAGGCACGAGGGACTGGAAGCGATTCCCGGGATCGTCATCGCGCGGGTCGACGGTCCGCTCTTCTTCGCCGACGCCGATCGGTTCCGTGAACGTCTGCACGAACTCGTCCGGGAGGAGGAAGCGCCGACGTGCATCGTCGTCGATGCGGAGGCGTGCACTTGACGGACACCGATGGCGCGGACATGCTGATGCAGGTCGAGGAGGAGCTGCTCGGACAGGGGGCGCTCGCTCGCGTCCATCCACCGGTCCTCGCCCTCTGGGAACGTGCCGGGGCGATCGACGCGATCGGTGCGGGCATGGTCTTCGCCACGGTGCGCGACGCGGTTCACACGCTGCCCGCAGGTCGTCCCGAAACCCAACAGGAACGTGGGAGAGGAGCAGGACCGTGACGGAGGCTAACGAGAATCCGGGAGAGCCAGATCTCGGCGACGCCTCGACGTCGGACGAGGCCGCGACGCACGTCCTGTACGTGCCAGATCCGCAGGGGAAGAGCTCTCCCCGGCCGAAGGCGGTGTCCCACTTCACGCCAGCCGAGCGGCAGGCCCGCGGCAAGGCGGCACGAGCCGAGTTGCCGCGCTCGGTGCACGGCACCTGGGAGCCGGGGCCAACCCGCCGCGACCCCGTCGATCTCCTCGAGGAGCAGGCGCAGACCCGGCTGCCCGAGCTCGGCCCGATCCGGTACGGACGTATGCTCGACTCGCCGTTCACGTTCTTCCGCGGTGGCGCCTACCTCATGGCGGCCGACCTAGCGGGTGGTCCGCGGACAGGGCTGCTGACTCAGCTGTGCGGCGATGCTCATCTGTCCAACTTTGGCATCTTCGCCGCACCCGACCGAAGGCGCGTCTTCAGCATCAACGATTTCGACGAAACGCTTCCGGGACCGTTCGAGTGGGACGTCAAGCGGCTTGCGGCAAGCTTCGCGGTGGCCGGCCGAGACCGTGGCCTCAGCGAGACAGAGCGCCGCTCAGTCGTGATGACGGCCGTGGGCGAGTACCGCGAGGCGATGGCTCGCTTCGCCAAGATGCGCAACGTCGACGTCTGGTATACGCGGCTCGACCTCGAGGGCATCCAGGGACGCTTCCGGGCAGCATCATCGGGGAAGCAGATCAAGCGTCTCAAGGCCAGCGTCGTCGACGTACGCACAAAGGACAGCCTGCGCGCGCTCTCCAAGCTCTGCCGAACCGTCGACGGCGAGCTGCGGATCGTCGGCAACCCGCCGCTCGTTACTCCGATCGAAGACGTCCTGCCGGGTGCTGAACGACAACACCTCGAGGACGTGGCGCGGCGGATGATTCGCACCTACCGACGCACGCTGCCGCGCGACCGCCGCAACCTCCTCGAGAGCTACCGATACGTGCACGCGGCGCGGAAGGTCGTCGGCGTCGGCAGCGTCGGCGCTCGCACCTGGATCCTGCTCCTGGTCGGCCGCGACGACAACGACCCGCTCTTCCTCCAGTTCAAGGAAGCGCAGAGGTCGGTGCTCGAGCCGTTCCTCGGGCGGAGCCAGTACGCCCAGCACGGACAGCGGGTCGTCGAGGGGCAACGGATGATGCAGGCGGCGCCCGACATCCTGCTCGGCTGGGAACGGTCGTGACGATCGACGGGGAGAAGAAGGACTTCTACGTCCGGCAGCTCTGGGACGCAAAGGGTTCTGCGGAGGTCGAGCTGATGGATCCGGCGGCACTCGATGCGTACGGCCGAATCTGCGGCTGGACCCTGGCGCGCGCCCACGCCCGCTCCGGTGATCGGATCGCGATCGCGGCCTACCTCGGCAAGGCTAACTCCTTCGACCGCGCAACGGCCTCGTTCGCAGAGGCCTATGCCGACCAGAACGAGCGGGACTACCGGGCGCTGCAGGAGGCTGTGGCGGCCGGTCGCGTCGCGGCCGAGATAGGGGTCTGACGCGCCACTCAGGGAGCGCGCGGCTCGACCTCCTGGAGGATGTCCGGGCGGACGCGAAAGTCCCCGTTGAAGGGCCATTTGCTCGTCGTCACCGTCCGAAGAACTGGGCGAGGCTCCCGGTCCTGAACGGTGCCGAGTTGATCGCGAGATCGCCTGAGAACGGATACACGAGGGCGATCAGGACGACGAGCGACAGGCCCACGGCGAGGAACCCTACGCGACGAGGTTGTGAGCCGACGTCTCCGCTCTGAGCCCAGCTTCAGGCATCCAGATCCGTGGGGCAGCGACGAGGCTGTCTGCTTCGCACCGCTGGCGTAACGTGCGGCCCTCGGAATGCTCCACGCCGGCACTCAAGTGCTTCTCTACGGCCTCCTGGCAGGTTGCACCGCGCTTGGATCCGCCGCGACGCTGACGTTGCGCGAGATGTGTCGGGGCGCAGGTCCTGACCTGCTCCGTGCTCGTGGTAGTCGGCCTTGCCGTCACCAACGGGAAGAGCCACCCCGATCTCCGCGCCGCGCTCGAGGTCGCGCTGCCCCACGTAGCCCCAGCGGCGACGAGACGAGGCGCTTGAAACGGAGCCCTGAGCCACTCCGACCACTGCCGCGTGCTCTTGGGAAGTTGAAGCTCCGACGCTGCAGTTCAGCGCCGAGCTATCGAGCTCGCGCTTGCAGAGCTGGGTCAGCAGCGGGTCAGCGAACCGCAGGAACTGACGAGAACTAGGGGGTAGGGACGAGAAGCGGTCTCGGCTCAACCAGGCCGTTTCGGAACTCACGGGGACGGCTCGGCGTACTTGTCAAGCACCAGGTCGAGCTCGAGTCCATCAGTCCCCCGCGAAGATGAGTTGTTGCCCCGTCTGTGGCCCCTTCGCGATCGCGTCAGGTGCAAGCGAACCCCGAACCCGCATGGACGCTGATGGGCCGTGCTGGGCTCGAACCAGCGACCTTGGGATTAATAGTCACCGCGGCTACGTGACGGCTGGTGTCGTCTTCTACCGCCAAGCGCCGTTTGTTCCGTCATCGCAGCCCTCAGCGTGACGTCTGGTGGTCAGACGTATCGGCCCGCGCTGACGCGTGCGTGAGCAATCGGTGAGCACAGGGGACCTTTTCGACGAGAAGTGGGTGGCAGTGTCGTCTACGCAAGTAGTGCAAAACGAACCCACCTGCGGTGGCCGTCAGCCAAGCGAGATGATGCTCGCGCACCCAATTGTCTTGCCGCCTCAACGCGCCATCGGACGTGCGCCCGCGCAGTGCGGTCGACAGGGCGCAACGAGAGAAGGGGGCCCGGCAAGCCGGGCCCTCTCTCGTCAGGATGCGGTGCCGTCGAGCTACGCGGCGACCAGGACGCGGTCGCTGTGCACGACGACCTTGCCGCTCGTGATCTTGGGCTCGTTGGGGATCATCGTCTCGAGCTTCTCGTCGCGAATCCAGCTGGCGACGATCCTGGTCGACTCCTTGCTCTGCTCGGGAGTCTCAAAGAGGCTGAGCGAGCTGAAGACGCCGTTATCGGCCTCGATCAGCCAGTAGCCAGCGAACCCGGAGAGCTTCTCCAGCTTCGGGACGAGCGTCTCGTTGACCTTGCGGGTCAACTCGGCCGTGCGATTCTGGTCCACACCGTCGTAACGGCGAATGGTCGCGAACATGTGGTGCTCCTTCGTTCCGTGCAGGACAGGGAGTCCGAACGAACTCTCTGCTGCGCTCAGGCCGGGGGTGACAATCGAAGAGGGAACCGACAAACCCCTCGACGCCGTCAAAGACAACCAACGCGCGTAACCGGTATAGCCTGATTCGCCGGGTTTGAAACCTCCGTCGACTAGCAGCGCGAAGCTAGGTCACCCCGCGGAAGCTCCGTCCCTCGGCCCGCGCCGCTTCCCCGCGGCCGCCCGCGGGCGCTTGAGAACGATCGAATCGACCACCTCATAGCCGACGTGCGCAACGACTTCCCATCCCTCCGAGCCCAGTTCGTTCAGCTTGTCCAGGAGCTGCTCGGCATCGAGACCCTTCCCGGCGAGCAGCATGTACTCCCACCGGTTCACCATGCGGGGGTTCTAGCAGCGCAGCTGCAACCAGCCGCGACGAGACCCGCCGGCGAGCTGAACGATGGCAGGGTCAGCGCGATGTCCCAGGTTTCGTCGTCGGCGCCGATCATGAGGATCGCGCCCGCGTCCGCCTTCGCCCAGAACACGGGTGCGCCTGCCGACTCGCCGACATGGAGGCTCTTGCGTTGTTCCCAGTCTGCCCCGTCGATCATCCCGAGTTGGCGTAAGTCGTCCAATGACGCACGGAAGTTGATCTCACACGCGGCAGTCTGGAGCTTCACAGCAAGAAGGCCACCGTCCTTCGCGACACTCACGTCCATCTAACGAGAATACGCATCCGCCAGGCGAGGTTAGGCGCATCGGCTCAGGGAACATTCCCTAACACTGGCGCAGGCAAGGCTCTACGCTCCGGGCATGCCCTCGACCTGGGCGGCGTGCAGACGTAGAGGAGCGTGCGCCGCTGGAGGGGGGCCATCTCCCCGCTCGACCTCGCTCGACCCGCGTTGGCTTACCAGCGGTAGCCGGACAGTTATGGTCGGGTTAGTGACGACGCGAAAGAGCGACCGATCGGGCGTGGTCGCCCCGCTGGATGTGAAGACGCTGCTCGCTTCCGTGGAAGCGGCTCCGCCGATCGATGCGGCAGAAGTCGTCGCCGCCGCCTTGACGGATGCTCTCGGGGCGCGCGACGTCAGCTTCCTGATCGCCGACTACAGCGGCCGGTCACTGATCCGGCTGAGTCACGTCCGCCGCATGAACGCTGACGATGATGGAAGCCGCGAACGCGGACAGGCGGTCGCGCTGGCCGGCACACCGCATGGTCGTGCGCTCGCGGAGCAGGACGTCCAGATCGTGAACGACTCTGATGGATTCCGGGTTTTTGCTCCCGTGACGAGTCGAGGCGAGGCGGTCGGCGTGCTGGAGCTCGGACTTGAGGCCGAGCCTGACCAGCCGGCGCTCGCGGTCGTGTCGGCTGGGGCGCATGCCCTTGCCTACATCGTGATCGCCAACCGCCGCTTCACCGACCTGTTCGACTGGGGCCAGCGTTCAGTGCCGCTTTCGTTGGAGGCAGAGCTCCAACATCGACTCCTGCCCGCCTCGTACACCTGCGAGGGGGGCCAATTCACGCTGGCCGGATGGCTGGAGCCCGCAGGCGATATCGGCGGAGACACGTTCGACTTCAGCGTCGAGCGAGACACCTTGCATCTCTCCATGACCGATGCGATGGGCCACACGCTGAACGCGGCCGTGCTGGCGACAGTGTTCGTGGGCGCGTTGCGAAACGCTCGCCGCCGCGGCGTCAATCTCGCGGAACAGACGCAGCTTGCCAATGAGGCGCTATACGGGTTTGCCGATGAAGGCGACTTCGTGACCGGGCAGGTCGTACGGATCGACCATGCGTCCGCTGTCGCGCGAATCGTGAACGCTGGACATCCCTCGCCGATCCTGATCCGGGGGGAGGGCCGCGCCGAGACCGTTGCGTTGGCCCCTGGACTCCCGTTCGGCGTAGCACTCGATTACAACCATCGCGTCCAAGAGCTTCAGCTGGAAGTCGGAGACCGGCTCGTCTTCCTGACTGACGGAATCCTCGAGCGCAACGCGGCCAATGTGAACGCGATGGAGATCGTCACGGAGACGCGACACCTTCATCCACGCGAAGCAGTACAGGCGCTGACCCAGGCGGTGGTCAAAGCCTGCGGTGGGGAGCTCCGCGATGACGCAACAGTGCTGTGTGTGGACTGGCACGGCGGCCCGACAGGAGAACGGGACGCAAGCTCGGGTGCAGATCAGTAGCAATACGCCCGCGGCCCGTGCCGCCCCGCGCTGGTGACATCTTCTATGGGCCTCCTGGGACGGGAAAGACCGTCGCACGAGGCCGATTGCAGACGCGCGCGCCTCTCTTGACGATGGGCGTGAGCGAGATGTGAGCGCGGAGGATGCCTCTGTCTTGCCGGTGCGAGGACATACGCATCTGCGGGCATTTCCTCGATGGGCCGTGCTGGAATCGAACCAGCGACCTTGGGATTAAAAGTCCCCTGCTCTACCAGCTGAGCTAACGGCCCTCGCCCGGAGTGTAGGGGCGGCCCGCGGCTCCGGTCTCGGCGCGCGAGCTAGTGGACGGCGAGCTCGAACGGCGCCGTGACAGGCTCCTCGACGAACGCATACAGCCGGTCGTCGCCCGGGATCGGCCGGGGGCCGACGCGAAGGACGACGCACTCACCGACGTCCGGGACGTCGATCGTCTCGCCCGGCTCCGGGAGGACGCCGAGGGCCACGAGTCGATACCCGTCCGTCGTGGGGGCGAACGCGAAGCAAGCAGCCGCGGGCTCGAGTAGGGCGTCGGAGGTCTCCGCCTCCATGCCGTTGCTCGAGATCGTCTCGCGATCGGCGGCCGCCACCTCGGGGGACAGAGACTCGTCGACTTCCACCACCGGCTCGACGGCGTCCGGCGCGATCTCCTCGACCGCCACCGCCACCTCGACAGACACAGGCTCCTCGACTTCCACCACCGGCTCGACGGCGTCCGGCGCGATCTCCTCGACCGCCACCGCCACCTCGACAGACACAGGCTCCTCGACTTCCACCACCGGCTCGACGGCGTCCGGCTCTGTGTCCTCGACCGTTTCGACCTCTGCTACCGGAGGCGCCTCGCCCGTCTCCACGCTCTCGCTCCTCTGGTCGAGCGACGGCTCGATCGTCTCGACGTTCTCGCGCTCGGACTCGGGCGCGACGTCGGGCACCTGGATGCTGACGACGTCGGCGTCGAGCATCGGCTCGGCCTCCACGATCGATTCCTGCGCGGGCACGAGCTCGAAGACGTTGTCCGGCGAAGGGGCCGCGTCGGCGGGGCTCTCTTCGCGCGCGGGGAGCTGGTGCACGGTCGCCGGCTCCTGCGGCGCGGGCGCCTGGCCTGCGGCCGCCGACTCTCCAAGCGCAGCCATCTGCTCGGCGAGCGCTCCGGCGAGCTCGAACTTGCTGATGACGCCCTGCGCGACGAGCGCCTCGCCGAGCCGCTCGCCCGTCTGACGTTGGCGGGCGAGGGCCTGGTCGAGCTCGTCCTGCGAGACGAAGCCACGGTCGACGAAGATCTCCCCGAGACGACGCCAGCTGGCGCTGTCCTCCGGCCCGGCGGACCCACCGAGCTTGGCCCACTGCTCCGCGACGACGCTCGCCAGCTCCTTGCGCGAGACGCCGAAGCGCTCAACGAGCACCTGGCCGAGCTGCTGGCCGGTCTCGCTCTGGATCTCGAGCGCAACGCGGATCTGGCTCTCGGACACGAGGCCGCGCTCGACGAAGAGCGCGCCGATCAGACGGGAGGGAAGCGTTTGCGGAGCAGTCATGCCCCGTGTATCGGCAGTCCCTCGAACGAGCTATAGCGCGATTTGAACTCGTTTCAGAGTGACGCTTCGCCGGCGGGGCGTTCCGGGCGCCGCACAGGACGACCCGACGGCTCAAGGCTTCATTCTGAAACGAGTTCCTACTCAGACGGCAGCGTCGCCGGCCTGGACGATGCCGTGCTCGTAGGCAAAGACCACCGCCTGGACGCGGTCGCGCAGCCGCAGCTTCATGAGGATCCGCGCGACGTGGGTCTTCACGGTCGTCTCGCTGACGAACGCCTCGGCCGCGATCTCGGCGTTCGACAGGCCGCGCGCGATCAGCCGCAGGATCTCGAGCTCTCGCGCCGTGAGCTCGTCCAGGCCCGGCGCGACCGGCCGGGCGGCAGCCGGCGGCCTCCTGACGAACTCGGCGATGACGCGGCGCGTGACGACGGGTGAGAGGAGCGCGTCGCCGCCCGCGACCACCTTGATCGCCTCGACGAGCTGCTCGGGCGGCGTGTCCTTGAGCAGGAACCCGCTCGCGCCTGCCCGCAGCGCCTCGTACACGTACTCGTCGAGATCGAAGGTGGTCAGGATGAGGATGCGCGGGCCGTGCTCCTTGCCGTCGAGCAGGCGGCGTGTCGCCTCGAGCCCGTCGACGTTCGGCATCCGGACGTCCATCAGGATCACGTCCGGCTCGGTCTCGCGCGCCGCGAGCACTGCGGTGAGGCCGTCGGCCGCCTCACCGACGACCTCGATGTCGGGCTCCGACTCGAGGATCATCCGGAAGCCCGCGCGGACGAGAGACTGGTCGTCGACGATCAGCACCCTGATCGTCATGCCGCCCCTCCGAACGGCAGGCGCGCCGTCACGACGAAGCCTCCACCCGCGCGAGGGCCGGACTCGATCGAGCCTCCCACGAGGGCGACGCGCTCGCGAAGCCCCACCAGCCCGTGACCGCGTCCGTCGCCGCCGAGCTCCGAGCTGCCGTCGTTCGCGATCTCGAGCTCGAGCTCGCGCTCCCGCCAGCGCACAGTGACCCATGCGCGCGCGGGCCCCGCGTACTTGAGGGCGTTGGTCAACGCCTCCTGGATCACGCGGTAGGCGGCGAGGTCGACGCCGGGCACGAGCTCGGCCGGCTCGCCCTCGACGGTCAGCTCGACGGGCAGCCCCGCCTCGCAGATCGTGCCCACGAGCACGTCGACGGCGCGCATCGACGGTTGCGGCGAGAAGTCGGGCGTCGCGCCCTGCTCGCGCAGCAGACCGACGAGCCGGCGCATCTCCGCGAGCGCCTCGCGGCCCGTCGACTCGATCGCCTCGAGGGCCAGCCGCTCCCGCTCCTGGTCGGGGTGGAGGAGCCGCCGCACTGCACCGGCCTGCACCGTCATCACCGACACGGAATGGGCGATCACGTCGTGGAGCTCGCGAGCGATCCGCTGACGCTCTTCCGCCACCGCGCGCTCGGCGGCCGCCGTCCGCGCCGCCTCGAGCTTCACCTGCAGCTCGTCGCGCCCGCGCGCCTGCGGCCCGCCCAGGGCCGCGTGCTGCGCCACGCGTGGCTGCCCGGATCCCATGGAAGGACGGTAGCCCACCCCGGGGCGGCGGGCGTCGTCCTCGAGGACGATCCGCGGCTCGTCCTCTCAGACGGCGGCGTAGGCGGCGAGCGCGTCGAGGACGGCCCGGAGGCGCCGGCCGTCGTCCGTCAGGCGGTACTCGACGCGAGGCGGCCGGGCGTCGATCACGCGTCGCTCGAGCAACCCGGCGGACTCGAGCTCCACGAGCCGGTGCGCGAGCGTCCTCGGCGGGATCTCGCCCACGGCCTGCTTGAGCTCGTTGAAGCGGCTCGCACCCTCGGACGACGCCCACAGGATCGACACCGTCCAGCGTCCCTCGAGGAGGCCCGCCGCGCGGCGGACCTCCTCCGGGACGGGGCTGCACTGGCGGCAGCGGGTCACCGGTCGACCACCCGTCGTCGGGGCGGGCAGGCGGGCCCGAGACGAGGACGCAGGGAGCGTCCATATCCGTGGGATATGGACGCGACCGAGGACGAAGCATTCGGGGCCGCCTGCGCGTCCTGACGACATCGTGCTCGGCCGGTGACCCGCTGCATCGAGCGGGTCATGCAGTGACGCGCGGGCGGGTGGACGGGGCAGCCTCGAGCGCGATGCCGAGGACCTCGTCGAGGGACATCACCGGGTGGAACCTGAGCTCCTCGCGGACGCGCTCGGGCACGTCGTCGAGGTCAGCGCGGTTCCGCTCGGGGATGACCACGTCGGTCAGCCCGGCGGCGTGGGCCGCGAGGACCTTCTGCTTCAGCCCGCCGATCGGCAGGACGCGACCCTGCAAGGTCAGCTCGCCGGTCATGCCGACGGTGTGCGTCACGGGACGCCCCGTGAGGAGCGATGCGAGCGCCGTCGCCATCGTGATGCCGGCGCTCGGGCCGTCCTTCGGGATGGCGCCCGCGGGGACGTGCACGTGGAACTTGCGCTCGAACGCGTCCTGCTCGATCCCGAGCCGGTCGGCCTGGGAGCGCACCGCGGTGAGCGCGATCTGCGCCGACTCCTTCATCACGTCGCCCAGCTGGCCGGTCAGGACGAGGCCCTCGCCCGGCACCGCGGTCGCCTCGACGAACAGGACGTCCCCGCCGGTCGCGTTGACCGCAAGCCCCGTCGCGACCCCGGGGACCGCCGTCCGCTCAGCGGCCTCGCGGAAGAACTTCTGACGTCCGAGCGCGTCGCGCACCGCCTCGACGTCGACCTCGACCGGCGGGTCGGCCTCGTTCGTGACGATCTTCGTCGCGGTCTTGCGGAGGATCGCGCCGAGCTCCCGCTCGAGCTGGCGGACGCCGGCCTCGCGTGTGTACTCGGAGATCACCGTCTCGAGGACGTCGTCGGCGATCGCCACCTCGTCCTCGGTCAGCCCCGCACGCTCGCGCTGCCGCGGCCAGAGGTAGCCGCGCGCGATCGCGACCTTCTCGTCCGAGGTGTAGCCGTCGAAGCGGATCACCTCCATCCGGTCGAGCAGCGGCCCGGGGATGGTCTCGGCCATGTTCGCCGTCGCGATGAAGAAGACCTGGGAGAGGTCGACCTCGACGTCGAGGTAGTGGTCGCGGAACGTCGAGTTCTGCGCCGGGTCGAGCACCTCGAGCAGCGCCGCCGAGGGGTCGCCGCGCCAGTCTGCGCCGACCTTGTCGACCTCGTCGAGAAGGATCACGGGGTTCATGGTCTTCGCATCACGCAGCGCGCGCACGAGGCGGCCGGGAAGCGCGCCGATGTAGGTGCGCCGGTGGCCGCGGATCTCGGCCTCGTCGCGGACGCCGCCGAGCGACATCCGGACGAACTCGCGGTTCAGGGCCTTCGCGATCGACTCGCCGATCGAGGTCTTGCCGGTGCCGGGCGGGCCGATCAGGGTCAGGATCGCGCCCGCGCGCTTGTCCGGCTCGATGCCGCGCTCCTTGCGGAGCTTCGCGACCGCGATGTACTCGACGATCCGGTCCTTGACGTCCTCGAGACCGGCGTGATCGGCGTCCAGGATCTCGCGCGTGTGCTCGGGATCGAGCACCTCGTCGGAGCGGGTGCCCCAGGGCACGGCGAGCAGCCAGTCGAGGTAGCTCCGGATCATCTGCGACTCGGGCGAGCTCTCGCCCATCCGCTCGAAGCGCGCGAGCTCCTTGTCGGCCTGCTCGCGGACGGCCTCGGGCATCCCCGCGGCCTCGATCTTCTGACGGTACTCCTCGACGACGGAGGCGTCGTCCTCGCCGAGCTCCTTGCGGATCGAGTCCATCTGCCGTCGGAGGAGATACTCGCGCTGCTGCTTCTCCATGCCGGCGTTGACGTCCTCGCGGATCCGCTGGCGGATCTGCATCGTCGAGAGTCGCTCGCGCTGGAACGAGAGGGCGAGCTCGAGCCGCTCGGTCACGTCCACGGTCTCGAGCAGCTGGACCTTCTGGGCGAAGCTCAGGTCGGGCGAGTAGCCCGATGTGTCCGCGAGGGGGCCGGGATCCGTGATCGAGCGGACGAACGCCTGGATGCGCCCGTCGTCGCCGCGCAGCTCGAGGATCTCCTCGACGACCGCGCGGTACTCGGTCTCGAGCTCGCGCGTGCGCTCGTCGGTCGGGACGCCGTCCTTCCGCTCCTCCACCTCGACGAGCAGGCGGCCCTGCGGATCGGTCTCTGCCGCACCCGCGATGCCGCGGTACAGGCCCTCGATCGCGACGGCGACGGCGCCGCCCGGGAGACGGACGCGGTCCGTCACGCTGGCGACGGTGCCGACGGCCGCGTACTCGCCCTCGTGCTTCGGCACGAGCAGGACGCGATCCTCGTCACCGACGTCGACCGTCAGCGTGACGTTCATGTGGGGGAAGACGACGATGTCGTCCAGCGGGACGAGCAGCAGCTTGGTCACGGTTTCGTTCACGCTCCTCCTACGGGCACTTCTCGGTAGCTGGTGCAAAGAGTATAGCTACTACGCACTCGGCGGCTGTTTCCTGACGGGTCTCGTACCGATCCCTCACAAAGCCTTCGCAGGCTGTCGCTGCAATTCCGGGGAGGCAGTCCGCGATCCCGCTCCGCCTCCCAGGGATCACCGGACGGGGACGGACGCGCACTCCGAGGGCGCACACCGACCCGCTGCGAGGGCGCCGCCCGGCGCCCTCGCGCCTCGTCGCACGGCGCTGCGCTGCGCCGGCGTGCGTGCGTGCGGTGTCAGCCGGAGAAGCGGCGCAGGGCCGCCTGCGCGACCTGCCCGGCGAGGACGTCCGAGCGCGGCCCTACGCCACCCGAGTCGTACGTCATCACGGCGGCGACGAAGACGCCGCCGTGCCAGACGACGAGTCCCACGTCGTGGCGGGCCGCGTCGATCCATCCGGCCTTGTGGAGCACGACGATCCCGGGCCTCTTGGCGACGAAGCGGTCGAGCTTGCCCCGGTCACCGACGTGCGCGAGCATGTAGAGCAGGTACCGGGCCTCCGCCGGGCTGACGCCGGAGCCGCCCTGGCCGAGCGGGCCCAGGCCTCCGCTCGCGAGCCAGACCGCCCGATGCAGTCGAGCCAGATCGAGCGCGGTCGTCGCCTTCCCCACTCCCCACGCCGGTTGGTCGACGACGTCGAGCGGAACGCCGCGCGAGGCGATCTCCCGCGAGGGCTCGAGCGATGTGCCGAGGACGTACCCGCCGTACATCACCGTCCGTTCGAGCCCGATCGAGCGCATGACCGAGTCGACGACATGGCCGCCGCCGCTCGTCGACCCGCCGAGCGAGACCAGGAGTTGGTTGGCCGACTCGTTGTCCGAGTCGTCGAGCATCCGCCGGAGCACGAGGTCGAGCCAGCTGCCCGGCCGGGGAGGCCCGTCGACACGGGAGAGCGCGGTGACCGCGACCGCGAGCTTCAGCGTGGACGCGGCGGGGAAGGTCGCCCTCGCGTTCCACGCGGCAGCGGCGCCCGTCGCGAGGTTCTGGACGTAGACCCCGGCTGCGCCACGGAAGCGCGTCGCGAGCTTCCGGATGCCCACCTCGAGCCCGGGGTCGAACTGCGAGAGGCGCACCCGGGGACGCGCCGCCCGCGGGAGCCCGAACACGTTCGAGACGGTCCGCCCTGCACGACGACCCCGCGCGTCGACGGTCTCGACCCGCACCCTGACCTCGCGTGGCGGCAGGTCGACCTCGAGCCGGAACGTGCGTTGCGCCAGGCGCAGCTCGCGCGCGACCTTGCCGTCGATGCGCACGATCACACGGCGCGCGCCGGGTGCGGCCCGGCCCTCGACGACGCCGTACGAGACCTCATGCGCGGCCGGCCGCTCGATCACCGGTGGGGCGGGCGCAGCGGGGGCGTCGATCACAGGCGAACCGTAGCCTTGGCCGGGCTGTGCCGATACTCGCCCATCTCGACCTCGACGCGTTCTTCGCCGCGGTCGAGGAGCTCGAGGACCCTCGTCTGCGCACGAGGCCGCTCGTCGTCGGCGGCGATCCGCGTGGACGCGGAGTCGTTGCGACCGCGAACTACGTCGCACGAAGGTACGGGATCCGGTCGGCGATGAGCTCCGCGGAAGCGCTCCGCCGCTGCCCGGACGTCGTGTTCCTGCGGCCGCGACATGCCCTCTACCGGCAGTACTCGCGGGCGGTGTGGACGTGCGTCGAGGAAGTCGTCCCCCGCGTCGAGCGGACGGGGATCGACGAGGGATACCTCGACCTCGGCACGATCCTCGACTCGTTCGCGGGCGCACGCCGTATCGCCGAGGCGGTGCAGGTCGCGGTGCGCGGGGCGACGTCGCTCTCCTGCTCGCTCGGCGTCTCGACCTCGAAGGTCGTCTGCAAGGTCGCCTCCGACCGTCGCAAGCCGGGTGGGATCACCGTCGTCCCTCCCGGGCGCGAGGCCGCCTTTCTCGCGCCGTTCCCGACCCGAGCCCTTCCCGGCGTGGGGCCGCGCGCCGAGGAGCGACTCGCCGCGGCTGGAGTCGTCACGATGGGCGAGCTCGCGGCGCTGTCCGACGCGGAGCTGCGCGCGGTGCTCCCCGGTCAGGTCGGACGCCTGCTGCGCGACCGTGCCCGCGGCATCGATCCTCGGGATCTCGAGCTGGACACCGAGCGGATCTCGATCTCGACCGAGGAGACGTTCGAGCGGGACCTGACCGACCGAGCCTCGCTCCACGCCGAGCTCCGCCGGATGGCGGAGGACGTCGCGGCCCACCTGCGACGCGACGGGCTCTCCGCCCGGACCGTGACAACGAAGCTCCGCTACAGCGACTTCTCGATCCGCTCCCGCTCGACGACCCTGCCGACCCCGATCGACGAGCCGGAGCGGATCGGCGAGCTCGCATGCCGGCTGCTCGACCGCGGGCTCCGCGACCGGCCCGGCGCGCTGCGGCTCGTCGGAGTCGGCGTCTCCGGCCTCACTGGAGCACGCCAGCTGAGCTTCGACGAGCTGTGAGCGCGCGACTCGGACAACGCTTGTGTTGAATCACCACAAGATGTTGTGTGAGCGCCCGATTCAGACAACGCTTGTGTTGAATCACCACAAGCGTTGCCACTCGCAGCGGCGGGCACGTAAGGCAGGTCGTCCCCCGTCGCGCACCGCCGACCCGCAGGCCGCTTTCATTCGCTCCCGCGGACGCGTAACCCGAAGAAGCTGAAGCGGGCGCCGGCAGCGCGACCCGACGCCTACCCGACTCGCAAGAGCGGACGCGTCAGGCAGGTCGGGCCGCCGTCGCCCTTGCGCGAGATCTCGTCGCCGCGATAGGTGACGACGTCGACGCCCGCGCGTTCCATCCGGCGCCGGGTCTCGTCGTTGCCCTCGAGCGCCAGCGCGTGCCGCGGGCCGAGCGCGAGGACGTTCGGGCCCTGCGACTCGAACTCCTCGTCCGGCACCTCGACGACGCGGATGCCGCGCTCGGCGAGGAGCCACATCAGTCGGGTCGGGGCGATCCGCGGGTACACCAGCGCGAGATCGTGATCGAGCGGCGAGATGAACGACATCAGGTGCATCACCTCGCCGGCCCCGTTCCAGTGCGGGAGGTCGAAGGAGATCACCTCGACCCCCGGGAACGCTTTGCGCAGCGACGCGAGCGCTCCGGGGCTCGTGCGGTAGCCGATCCCCACCAGCAGCGTCTCGGCGTCGAGCCAGACCGTGTCGCCGCCCTCGACCGTCGCAGGCGGCTCGATCCGCGCGGCGACGGGGACGCCCGCGCGCTCGAGCGCGGCAACCGTTGCCACGGGCTCTCGACGTCGCCCCTCCTTGCCCGGAAGGAGCAGCACCGCGCCGTCTCGCCCGACGAGCGTCGGGTCGTAGGTGTAGATGGCGTCGGGATTGCCTGGGTCGTGCTCGGAGACGACGACCTCGGCACCCGCGTCCTCGAGGAGCGCGCAGAAGGCCTCGTGCTCGGCCTGCGCCGCGGCGACGTCCGGCGCAGCGCGCCAGCCGTACGCCTCCCATGCCGCCGCGTCCTCGGCGAGGGGGCGACGCACGAGCACGCGCCGAAGCAGGCCCCACATCGACGCGCTGCCGTAGCCGTCCACGGCGCGGCAGGCTACCCGACGGCGTTCGTCGGCCTGCGCCCCTCGACCAGCACCGCGCGGAGGGCATCGACGCAGAGCATCCCCATCGCGACACGCGTCGCGCGCGTGGCGCTCCCGAGATGCGGGGTGAGCACGACGTTCTCGAGCTCGAGCAGGCCCTCTTCCACGTCCGGCTCCCGCTCGTAGACGTCGAGCGCCGCGCCCGCGATCGTGCCGGAACGCAACGCGGCGACCAGCGCACGCTCGTCGACGACCGGCCCGCGCGCGACGTTGACGAGCACCGCCGAGGGGCGCATAGCCTCGAGCGCGCGGGCGTCGATCAGGTGGCGCGTCCCCGCGGTGAGCGGCACGTGGAGGCTCACGACGTCTGCGCGACCGACCAGCCCGTGCAGATCGGCGTCCCGCCCGGCAAACGCCGTCCGTGCCCCGAACGCCTCCGCCAGGCGGGCCGTCTCGCGCCCGATCCGCCCCGGCCCGACGACGAGCACGTCCTTCCCGTCGAGGCTCGCGCCGAGCATGAACTCGAGCGAGAACTCCCATTCCGAGCGCCGCCGGATGAAGCGGTCGCCCTCCGTGATCCGGCGGAGCAGCGAGATCATCAGGCCGACGGCGAGCTCCGCCGTCGCGCGGGTGAGCACGTCCGGCGTGTTCGTCACGACGACGCCGCGCGCAGCGGCCGCGTCGAGATCGATGTTGTTGAGGCCGACCGCGTAGTTCGCGACGACCCGGAGCTGCGGGCCGGCGCGGTCGAGATAGGCGGCGTCGATGCGCGCGGTGAGCGCGACCAGGATCCCGTCGGCTCCCTCGGGCCGCTCGACCAGCTCGAAGTCGCCGAGCGCGGCTTCGACCTCGGCCGGCACCGGCGCGGTGAGATGCACCCTCGGTCGTGGCATCTCGAGCTGGGACCTCCCCCGCTACGAGGAGAGAACTCTCGGCCGGTGCCCCGCCGAGTAGATGTCCTTGCGCACGATGAGGCCGTTCTGGAACGGGAACACGTCGATCCCGTCCCACTCGAGCCGTCGTCCGTCGGCGGCCGTCGCGCTCGCCGTCCACTCGCTCACGACGAGCCCGTCGCGAGCGTAGAGCCGCCGTCCGCGGAAGGCGAGGTCGGGCCAGTTGGCGAAGATCTCGCCGATGTGGCGGCGCACCTGGTCGCCCTCGGCGCGCTCGCCGGCGGTGTGGTTCTCGAACACCATCCCCGGCGCGTGGAACGACACGATCGCGTCGAGGTCGTGCGCGTTCCACGCCTCGTTGTAGCGGTCGATCGTGCGCTCGAGCTCGGTCGCGGCGTCCGGGTCGGCCATGCGGGCGAGTATGTCAGGCCGTGCGCCGACGGAGCTTGTGCTGATTCAACACAAGCTCAGGCGAGCAGCGCCCGGTGGCGAGCGAGGGCGGCGAGCAGGGTGTCGATGTCCTCGTCCACGTTGTAGAGGTGAACGGCGATGCGGAGCTTGTCCTCGCGGGAGGAGACGACGATCCGTTCAGCCGTGAGGGCCGCGACGAGCGCGTCGACATCGCCGGAGCGGATGCAGACGAGCGGCCCTCGGCGTCGCGGGTCGCGCGGCGTCGCGACGGTCGCACCGAGCTCGTCGAGCCCCTCGAGCAGTCGGTCGACGAGGCCGGCGACGTGCTCCTCGATCGCCGGCACGCCCGCCTCGGCGACGATCGACACGCCCGCGACACCCGCATAGAGCGACGGCACCGGCGGCGTTCCGGCGTCGAACCGCCGGGCGCTCAGGTGCGGCGAGTAGTCGGCGATCGACATCGCGAAGATGTCCTCGTCGGCGAACCACCCTGTCTGGGTCGGGACCAACCGCTCGCGCACCTCGGGCCTGACCCACATGAAACCGAGCCCCGAGGTCCCGAGCAGGTACTTGACCGTCCCTCCGGTCACCGCGTCCGCTCCCAGCGTGCGCACGTCGAGCTCGATCGCGCCGCAGGCCTGGTAGCTGTCGGCGAGCACGATCGCGCCTGCGGCATGCGCCGCTTCTGCGATCGCGGCGACGTCGTGCCGATGCCCGGAGCGGTAGGACAGCGTCGTACAGCAGACGAGCGCGGTCCGCTCGTCGATCACGTCGGCGAAGCGCCCCGGGGGGATGGAGCCGTCCGGATCTGGCCGGACGTGCACGACCTCCGCGCCGCGCAGCTCCTGCGCATGCGCGATCTGGCCGACGGTCGGAAACTCGTACTCGGAGATCACGATCCGGTTGCGCGCACCGTTGAGGTCGAGCGCGGACACCAGCCCGCTGACACCCTGCGAAACGGACGTGGTGACCGCGACGTCGTCGGCCTCGGCGTGGAGCAACCCGCCGATCGCCGCGCGGAACGCCTCGTTCCGCTCGACCCAGAAATCCCACTCCGCGCCGTTCTCGTCCCAGCCGGCGAGCCAGCCCTCGACGGCGTCGCGGACGCGATGCGAGAGGGCTCCCTGCGAGCAGGAGTTCAGGTACGTCGCGGTCTCGAAGATCGGGAACTCGGCGCGGACGGCCGCGCCGACGCGCGCCGACGGAGGCGCCTGGCTCACGCCGCGATCCTACCTCGGAGGGCGTCGCGCGGGTCGGGTGTCCCCGGGGCGCGGAGGAATCAGCGCCGGAGCAGCGGGAGGACTCGGTTGCAGATCAGCGCGACGCCCGCAGGTGTCGTCCTACCCTGCGGCGTTCCGAGCTCGACCCGATCGGCGCCGGCGTCCCAGAGCTCCTCGACCCGGGCCGCGACCTCCTCCGGCGTCCCGGCGATGCAGAAGCGGTCGAGCTCGAGCGGAGCCGAGCGGTCGACCGTCGGATCGAGCCGGGCGACGACCTCGAGATACGGCGCGACCGCGGCCCGCGCACGCTCGCGCGCCCAGGCTCCATCCTCATCGACGACGGTGACGGCGCCGAGCACGATCCCCACGTTCGCGTTGTCGAGCCATTCGCGGACGACCGGGACGAGTTCCGGGTTGGCGCTTCCGCCGACCTTGAGCTCGTCGGCGACGGAGCCCGCCCAGGCGGCCGTCGCGCGACCCCAGGTGCCGACGAGGAGCGGCACGGCCTCCCGGAACCGCGGGTAGGCGAGCCGCGTCCCGGGCGAGAGGCTGAATCGCTCGCCCGCCACGCCGGCCTCGTCCCCCGCGAGGAGTGCCCGCACGATCGCCGCGGCCTCGCGAAGCGCCAGCAAGCGGGCGCCGTTCGTCGATACCGAGACGATCGAGCCACGCTCCCTTTGCCAGCCCGAGGTAGGCCCGGCCGTGCGACACCGTGTCGAGCATCGCGATCTGTCCTGCGATCTCGTAGGGATGCAGCGTGAAGGGGTTGAGGGCGGCAGGCCCGAGCCGCACCCGCTCGGTCACCCGCGCCATGAGCAGCAGCGGACCGATCGCCGGCTGGTAGAGCAGGTCGTGGTAGACGGAGAGGACGTCGATCCCCGCCGCGTCGATCTCCCGCGCGATCTCCTCGTAGGCCGGCGGCTCCTGGTCCGTCAGAAGGCCGATCCCGAGCTCGCGCGCTACGTCAGCTCCTCCGTGACGAGGGAGCGCTCCGCGAGCCGCTCGATCCTCATCACGACTCGCTCGTCGGGATCGGGGCAGCAGACGAGGTTGTCCTGCTCGAGCCAGTCCTCGTCGGGCAGGCGGCGCATCTTCGCGGGCAGCATCGGCATCACCGCCTGGAGCGCGTACAGACAGAAGTGGTGGCCCTCCGGGATCCGGACCCGGCACGACTCGGTCACCTCGAACCAGTCGCCGACCTCGAGGCCGCACACCGAGCGCCCCTCGATCCGCTCGACCGTCACGCGGAGGTCGAAGAGTCGCATCTCCGTCACCGGCCAAGCATAGAGTGCGTTCCCGCCGGGCCGGCAGCCGCGACGACGAGTCGTCCGGTCCCGACGCACGAGGAGGAACGGTGAGCGACGGACGCACGACCCACAGCGACGGGACAGCGTTCGAGGAACGCGCGTCGTACTCGCGCGCGGTGCGGGCTGGGGCCCACGTCGCCGTCAGCGGCACGGCCGCGATCGGGCCCGAGGGCGTTCTCCACCCAGGCGACACCTACGGGCAGACCGTCGCGGCGATCGAGAAGGCGCTCGCTGCAGCCAAGGCGGTCGGCGCCGCGCCGGGCGACGTCATCCGCACGAGGATGCTGCTCGCGCCGGCCGCCGCGTGGGAAGATGCGGTGCGGGCCCACGGCGAGGCGTTCGCGGGGATAGCGCCCGCGAACACGACCTACATCGTCGCGGGCTTCATCCCCGACGTCCTCGTCGAGGTGGAGCTCGACGCGATCGTGCCGGACGCGCCGTAGGCGGATGGGAGGCGGAGGACACCTCCGCCTCCCATCCGCCGGGCTACGAGCCGCGGAACGTGATCGTCTTCAGCGTGACGATCTTGCCGCTGCCCTGGTACTCCCAGATCTCGTACACCGCGGAGCCGATGTCGCCCTTGGCGTCGAAGTCGACGGGGCTGAACGCGCCTTCGTAGTTGATGTCCTTCCCGGAGGCCGCGGCCTTCACGCCCGCCGCGAGGTTCTGGAAGGTCACCTTCATGCCCGGGGGCCCCGAGACCGACCGCATGAACGCCTTGGTCTTCGCCGGCGAGGCGGAGCAGCCGCGCACTGCGGCGAGGAACGCCGTCATCGCGGCGTCGAACGAGGTGCCCTCGAAC
This sequence comes from uncultured Actinomycetes bacterium, assembly GCA_963747125.1. Lineage (GTDB taxonomy): Bacteria > Actinomycetota > Thermoleophilia > Gaiellales > Gaiellaceae > Gaiella. The sequence goes on from CAVVEN010000018.1 coordinate 199,997, forward strand.
CCCGTGTACGGCTTCGCGCCCTTGACGGCCGTCTTCCAGTAGGCCGCGAACGCCTTGCCGGCCGGACCGCCCGCCGCGCTCCCGGCAGAGCCGGAGAGGCCCTTCACCGGATCGCCGATCTTGTCGAGCGTCTCGGCGTTCCGGAGCGCCTCGATCCCGAGCGTCTTGGACGCGCTCCACTTCCCGCTCCGGACGAGCGACGGGGCGAACTTCTCGAAGGTGTCGGGGAAGTCGATCACGACCCACCCCGCCGGGTCTCCGTCGACGAGCTTCGCCGCGTCCGTATCGAAGTTCGCCTGGTCCGGGTTCCACGACACCGACGCGCCGATGCTTCCCCCGAGCCGCTTCCACTCGGAGACGAACAGCGCTTGCAGGGCCGTTCCGAAGGCGTCGTTCCGTGCCCCGACGTTGAGCTTCGCGCCCTTGCCGAACTTCGTCAGCGCGGCGCCCGCCAGCACCTTGCTCTGGAGCGAGTCCGACGGGTAGGCCCGGAACACGAGCCCCTTGTCCTTGAGGTCGCTGATCTGCGGCGCGCTCGACGTGGGAGAGACGAGGAGGATGTTGTTCGGGATCGTCACGGACTGCGCCATCGGGATCGTCGCGCCGGATGCCATCTCCCCGATGATCACGTTGGCCTTGTTGGCCTTGATCAGCTTCGTCGCGGCCTCGACCGACGCGGACGCCTGCGTCTGACCATCCTCCGAGCCGACGAGCTTCACCGACGCCCTCGTGAGCCCGGCCTTCTTGAGGGCCGCGTTCTGGAGGACGACCGCCTGCTTCACGGCCCGGTCGAGGTTCGCGCCGTACGCGGCGAGGTCACCCGTGAAGGGCAGCACGTCTCCGATGCGGAGCTCGAACGCACAGTTCCGCGGAGGCGCGGATCGGGAGTCGGTGGCGCCGGTGGCTGTCGCCGCGACTGCGGCAACGGCGGCAGCCGCCGCGAGCGCGACCTGGATGGACCTCGTGAACTTCGTCATGCACTCCTCCTTCGGATCGCGACGCGGGCACGAGGGACGCCCGGGCATCATCCCCGATCCGGCGTCGTCTTTCTAGGATGCCACTCCGATGGCCGCGTCCCACTCCTCGGCCGACGTCCTCGTCGTCGGTGCCGGCGTGGTCGGCCTGTCGATCGCCCTGGCGCTTCGGACGCGCGGCGCGCACGTCGTCGTCCTCGAGCGCTCAGGCGTGGCCGAGGGGCAGTCCGGGATCCAGCCGGGCGGCATCCGCCTCCAGTGGGGCACGACGCTCAATTGTCGGCTCTCGATCGAGTCGCGCGCGTGGTGGACGACCGCCGACGAGCGGCTCGACGCGCCGGTGCCGCTCGCGTTCGCCTCCTGCGGCTACCTGTTCGTCGCGCACAGCGCGGCAGTGCTCGAGCGGCTGGCGGCGGCGGTTCGAGTCCAGAACGCCGCGGGCGTGCCGTCGCGGGTCGTCTCGCCCGCGGAGGCGGGGGAGCTGGTACCCGGCCTTCGGGCCGCGTCCCTCGTGGGAGGGTCGTACTGTGCGGAGGACGGGTACATGGGCGAGCCCCAGGCTGCGATCGCGGCGATCGCACGGCAGCTCGAGATCCGCCGCGCGACGGTCGAGGCGATCGCTGCCGCGGGAGCAACCTGGGCGGTCGACACGACGGTCGGGCGCTTCATCGCGCCGTCCGTCGTCGTCGCGGCCGGAGCCGACACGCGTGCGCTCGTCGGGCCGCTCGGCGTCGACCTGCCGATCGAGCTCGAGCCTCGACACCTCTTCCTCAGCGCGCCGATCCACGAGCGTCTGCTCGAGCCGCTCGTGATCGCGCCCGAGCGGCGGTTCGCCGCGAAGCAGCTCCAGGGTGGCCGGGTCCTGGCGAGCGACCTCGGCGCGACGGGTGACCCGGAGACGGAGGCGCCGGCCTGGCGGCGCAACGTGCGCTCGGCCATCTCCGACCTCCTTCCGATCCTCGAGTACGTCGGGCTGGACGTGCTGGTGAGCGGAGCGTACGACGTCACGCCGGATCGGCAGCCCATCCTCGGTCCGATCGCCGGTCACGACGGTCTCCACGTCGCCGCCGGATTCAGCGGTCACGGCTTCATGATCGCGCCGGCCGTCGGCCGGATCGTCGCAGGCGGGGTCGCCGGTGAGCGCGATACGGTGCTCGACATCCTCGACAGCCGACGCTTCCAGGAAGGGCGCACGGTCCCGGAGCCCCAGGTGATCTGAGCGTGTTCGCGCAGCTGCTCGTGAACGGCCTCGTCACCGGCTCGGTGTACGCGATCGCCGCCGTCGGCATCTCCCTCGTCTACGGGATCCTCCGGCTCGTCAACTTCGCCTACGGCGACATGATGACCTTCGGCGCGTTCGCCGGGTACTTCGCAAACGCGACCCTCGGCCTGCCGATGATCGCGTCGACGGCGTTCGCGATGGTCGCAGGTGCGGGGCTCTCGGTCGCGCTCGACGTCGTGCTCTGGCGGCCCCTCCGCCTCCGCCGGGCGGGGTTCATGGGCCTCTTCCTCGCGTCGATCGGTGTCGCCCTCGTCCTGCGCCAGGCGATCCTCCTCGTCTGGGGGCCGCAACCCCGCACGTACGACGTCGACCCGTTCAAGGTCTATGTCATCGGCGACGTCCGCCTGTCGCTCGCCCAGGCCGCGACGATCGTCGCCGCGGCGGTGGCGATTGTCGCGATCGGGCTGTTCCTCGCCCGGACCCGGACCGGGCGGGTCATGCGCGCCATGTCCGACGACCGGGCCCTCGCGCAGATCTCGGGAATCGACATCGACCGCGTCGTGGTCGTGACCTGGATCATCTCGGGCGTCACCGCCGGCCTCGCCGGGGTGCTCGCCGCGCTCGTGCAGAGCACGTTCGACCCGAACTTCGGCTTCCAGCTGCTGCTGCCCGTGTTCGCGGCCGTCGTGCTGGGTGGGATCGGGAGCGCGTACGGCGCACTCGCCGGCGGGCTCGTGCTCGGGGTGGCGACGGAGCTCTCGACCTGGGAGGGATTCGGCGGCGGCGTCGACCCGGTCTACAAGCCGGTCGTCGCGTTCGTCGTCCTGATCGTGGCGCTGCTGCTCCGACCGCAGGGCCTGTTCGGGCACGCGAGGGCCGTATGAGCGTGCTGACGAGCGGTGAGTTCTGGGCGTTCGTCGGGGTGATGGCGGGCATCTACACGCTGTTCACGCTCGGCCTGCAGGTGCAGTTCGGTCTCGCGGGCCTCCTCAACTTCGGCCAGGTCGGGTTCATGGCGATCGGCGCCTACACGATGGCGATCCTCGTCGCGAAGGAGGGGTGGAGCATGTGGGTCGCCACCCCGCTCGCGATCGCCGCCGCGGCCCTCGCCGGCGTCCTCGTCGGCCTGCCGACGCTTCGCCTCCGCGGCGACTACTTCGCGATCGTCACCATCGCCTTCAGCGAGATCGTGCGCTGGGTGGCGACCAACGAGGACGGGCTGACGGGCGGCGCTCAGGGAACGATCAACCTCGCGGGTCAGGGAACGGCCGCGCAGTACAACGGGCAGTGGGAGCGGCTCCAGCGCTGGGTCGGCGCCCGGCTCCACATCGGTGACAAGGACGTGGTGATGCTGCTTCTCGTCTGGGCCGCGGCGCTTCTCCTAGTCTGGCTCACCGCGCGGCTCGCGCGCACCCCGTGGGGTCGGGTGCTCCGCGCAATCCGCGAGGACGAGGACGCGACCTCGTCGCTCGGCAAGCACGTCTTCGCGTACCGCCTGCAGGCGCTGGCGCTCGGGGCGGCGCTGGCGGGCCTCGCCGGGTGCGTCT
>CAVVEN010000019.1:0-58204 GCA_963747125.1 uncultured Actinomycetes bacterium
ATCCAGGGTGGAGTGGCCGTTCGCACGGAGGCCCAGGCCGGAGGTCGCGTTCGCCTGCGGGTCGAGGTCGACGATCAGGCACCGCTCGCCGGCCTCCGCGAGGCATGCGGCCAGGTTCACCGCGGTCGTCGTCTTGCCGACGCCGCCCTTCTGGTTCGCGATGGCGTAGATTCGAGGCGGCACGGACCACGGTACCCGGGCATCCGGACACCGAGACCACGCACCGGGCCGGCGAGCTCAGGCGAGCGGACGCTTGCGGGCGACGCCCGGACGGCGGGGGAGCCCCGGTGGCGTCGGGCCCGTCTTGCGGAGGACGACGAAGCCGGCGGGCGACGGCTCGAGTCGGGCCGCGAGGCGCTCCGCTACGTGGGCGACCCGGTCGCGGTCGGCCGACGGCCCGACCCAGAGCACGGCGATACCCCCTTCGTGGACGAGCGGCAGGCACCACTCGGCCGCCACCGGAGGCTCCGCGAGGGCCTTCGCGACCGCGACCGCGTACTCCTCGACCGGCTGCTCCTCGGCCCGGCCCCACAGGACACGCAGGTTGGGAAGCGCCTGCGTCCACCCGTCGAGGAAGTCGCACTTCCGGCGCTCGGCCTCGAGCAGCGTCACCGTACGGTTCGGGAGCGACGCGGCGAGCGGGATCCCCGGCGTCCCGCCACCCGAGCCGACGTCGACGATCGGGCCGTCCACGCCGGCGACCAGGGCGACGCCGTCGAGCGCGTCGTCGAGAAGCACTCGCCTCGCGGCGACCGGGTCGCGAAGTGCCGTGAGGCCGCGTGTGGCGAGAACCGCCTCAAGCCAGCGGTCGAGCAGCTCGGAGGCCACCGCGGAACCGCTCAGTCGACGGAACGGCGCGGGAGGACGACGACGAAGCGGCTCGGCTCGGTCCCCTCGCTCTCCGTCGTGACCTCGGGATCGTCCTTGAGCGACTCGTGGACTATCCGACGCTCGACCGAGCTCATCGGCTCGAGCTCGACGCGTCGGCCGGTGGCCGACGCCTGCTCGGCACTGCGCCGCGCCAGCGATTCGAGCGTCACTGCGCGGCGGGCGCGGTATCCGGCGGCGTCGATCACGATTCGGCGTCGCTCGTCGCCGACCGCGCGGTGTGCGACCGCGTTCGCGAGGTACTGGAGCGCGTCGATCATCTGCCCGTGCCGGCCGATCAGGACTCCGAGATCGTTGCCGGAGACGGTCGCGACGACCTGCTCGGCGTCCTCGGCAACGCTCACCGTGCCCGTGACCCCGAGCGCAGCGAGCGAGCGCTCGAGCAGGGCACGGGCGACGCCCGCCTCGCCGGCGCCGGGCCCGGCAGCGTCCCCGGCCGTGGGAGCGGTTGGCTCTGCCCGTGGGGGCCGCTCGACGCTCGCGATCACGCGGGCCGGCGTGTAGCCGACGCCGAGCAGACCGCGCTCGCCCTCGCTCAGGACCTGGAAGCGAACCGCTTCCCGGTCGATCCCCGGCGCGAGGTGCTCGAGCTCCCGCAGCGCCGACCATTTCGCCTCGCCGACGGTCTCGCCTGTGGCTTCCACCGACACGAGCTCGTCGCTCATCGCCGCTTGCCGCCGCCGCTGCGCTTTCGCTTCACGCGGCGGGGAGGCCCCGCGCTTGCGGGCGCACCGCCGTCGGTGGCCGGCACGCCCGCTTTGCGGGACGAGGAGGTCGTCGCGGGCGGCGTCTCCTTCGGCGGCGTGCGCGAGCTGCGGGGCGGCGGCGTGCCCGGCCGCGGCATCATCTTGCGGGTCACGACGCCCTGGCCGGTCGTCCACAGGTTCGTGGTCAGCCAGTAGATCATCAGCCCCGCCGGGAAGTTGAGGATGAAGGGGATGAAGACGATCGGGAGGACCATCAGCATGATCCGCTGCGCCTTCTGCATCGTGGCCGCCATGAAGTACGACGACGTGAGCTGGCTCGCGACGTAGATCACGAGCAGCAGCGGGCCCCAGCCGTCCTTCGTCGGCTGGGTGATGTCCACGAGGCCGATGAAGTCCAGGCTCGACCCGGGATAGTTCGGGAACACCTCTCGCTCGAAGCCCTTGAGGACGTAGAAGAGCGAGATGAAGATCGGGATCTGGAGGACGATCGGCAGACACGACGAGGCCGGGTTGATCTTGTTCTCCTTGTAGAACTTCATCAGCTCTTCGTTTTGCCGCTGCCGGTCGTGCTTCCAGCGCTGCTGGATCTCTTTCATCTCCGGCGCGTGCGCCTGGAGGTTCTGCATCGAGTGGATCTGGCGCACCGTCACGGGCACGAGGACGAGCCGGACGAGCACCACGAGCGCGACGATCGACCAGGCCCACGAGAAGCCAGCGGTCGTGTGGAGCCACTCGAGGAGGTTGGTGAGGAAGTCCTCGATCGGCTTCAGGGGGTTGAACACGGCGATCACGTGTGCGCACCCTTGCGGTCGTCGCGGGGCCGGAAGAGCGTCCGGTCACGGACCCGGTCGACGCCGCCGTGGCTCCACGGGTTGCAGCGGAGAAGCCGCCAGCCGGCGAGGATCCCGCCGCGGACGAGGCCGAGCTCACGAAACGCGTCGAGCGCGTACTGCGAGCAGCTCGGGTGGTACTTGCAGGTGCCGGCAGGTGTGAGGAGGCCGAGCGTGTGGCGCCACGCCTGCACGAGCCCGATCCCGACCCACTTCATGCCTGCACCTTGCCGATCACCTCGCGCACCTGCTCGAGAAGCCACTCGTGCCCGCGCGACTCCGAGGCCTCCGCGAGGCCCGGCCGTGCAGCGAGGACGTAGTCCCTCCCGGGCGGAACGTCCGGGCCGAGCTCCGTCCAGACCTCGCGCAGCTGACGCTTGACCCGGTTCCGGGAGACGGCAGAGCCGACGGCGCGTGGGATCGCGAGACCGAGCCGCGGTGTCCCTTCCGGGTCCTCGTCACGAACGAACCAGTGGAGCGTGAGAGAGCGCGTCGAAACCGACCGTCCCTGTCGGTAGACGGTGTCGAAGTCGCGCGAACGGGAGAGGCGCTGCCGGCGCTCCACGGCGAGTGGGCTCAGGCTGACAGGCGCTTCCGCCCCTTGGCGCGGCGGCGCTTGAGAATCGCCTGGCCGCCGCGGCTGGACATGCGTGCGCGGAACCCGTGCTTTCGCTTGCGGCGGCGGACGTTCGGCTGGTACGTGCGCTTCACGGTGGAGAGGAGGCCCTTCGCTGGGACAGTTGCCCGCACCCTGGGGCGCGGCGGAGCGCGGAGTATAGACGAGGGCTTGCGCTCACCGGTTATCCACAACGCAATGCGCAGGTGGCTGTCCGGAAACGGCTGCTCACGTGGGGCGGGCGTCGCCTCCGCGGGCGTCGCTCGAGCGCTTGTCCACAGCTGTGGAGACTCGTGTGGAGACGTGGAAAATCCCTGCAAAACTGCCTGTTTTTTGGTCTTGTTCGGGCATTCGGACAGTCCCGACGGCTCGTTTGAGGGGTGGTATGCTCCGCCCCTTCCTCGACCTCGAAGGAGCACCGAGCAGCGCGTGGAGAACCCCCCCGAGCCGACCGCCGAACGTATCTGGGACGAGACGTCTCGCCGGCTACGGGACACGCTGAACGAGACCACCTTCGAGACGTGGTTCGCGGCGGCGCGACCGGCGGCGCTGCGCGACGACACCTTCGTGGTCGTCGTGCCGAACGACTTCACGCGGAACTGGATCCAGAGCCACTTCCTCGGGCTCCTGCAGGCGGCCGTGCGAGACGCCCTCGGCCGCGACGTGCGAATCGTGCTCGAGATCGGCCAGGCGGCGCAGGTCGAGCGGGACGACCGGCCGGTGGGTGCAGCGGCTGCCGGCGTGGCCGTCGATGGCCAACCCGGACCGAACCCGAAGTACACGTTCGACAACTTCGTCATCGGGTCGTCGAACCGCTTCGCGCACGCCGCGGCGCTCGCGGTCGCCGAGGCACCGGCCCAGGCGTACAACCCGCTCTTCATCTACGGCGGCACGGGGCTCGGCAAGACGCACCTCCTGCAGGCGATCGGCGACGTACGTCAGCGACCATCTCGAAGCGGCCTCACGACGCGCTACGTGACGAGCGAGACCTTCACGAACGACTTCATCAACTCGCTGCGCGACAAGCGGATCGAGGAGTTCAAGCATCGCTACCGCGCCGTACGACGTCCTGCTCGTCGACGACATCCAGTTCCTCGCGGGGAAGGAGCGCGACGCAGGAGGAGTTCTTCCACACCTTCAACACGCTCTACGAGGCGGGACGGCAGATCGTGATCTCCTCCGATCGGCCGCCGAAGGAGATCGCAACGCTCGAGGAGCGGCTGCGCTCACGCTTCGAGTGGGGCCTCATCACCGACATCCAGCCGCCCGACCTCGAGACGCGCATCGCGATCCTCCGCAAGAAGGTCACGACGGACGGCATCGCAATGAGCGACCCCGAGGTGCTGACGTTCATCGCGGGCCGCGTCACGACGAACATCCGGGAGCTCGAGGGCGCCCTGACGCGCGTGGTCGCCTTCTCGTCGCTGACAGGCCTCCCGCTCGACGTGGACCTCGCCGAGCAGGTCCTCCGGGACCTGTTCCCGTCCAGCGGCGACCTGCCCGAGGTCACGATCGGCCGCATCCAGGAAGCTGTCTGCGAGCGCTTCTCCCTGACCGTCCAGGAGCTCGTCAGGCCGCGACGGTCGCAGGCGGTCGCCTATCCCCGTCAGGTCGCGATGTACCTCTCCCGCGAGCTGACGGACTCGTCGCTCCCGAAGATCGGCAAGGAGTTCGGCGGACGCGACCACACGACCGTCCTCCACGCAAACGCGAAGATCACGCGGATGATCAAGGAGGACAGAGCTGTGTACAACCTGGTGCAAGACCTGACCGCCCGGATCAAGCATCGTGGATGACACGCGCGTCCGCGGGCTCGACGGCATCGCGCCTGGGGGTCCGGTGCAAAGATCGACCTCGGCCGTCCACCGCTCGATCCCGCATGAGTACACGGTTTCGCTCCGTCTTCCCCAGCGTCCACACTCCCTATGACTACGACGAAAGGTTTAAAAGAGAAATGATGGAAACCGACATCGCCGTCGGCTCGGGGATTCGCGCGGTGGTCGCGCGGGACGAGCTCGCAAGCAGGCTGGCCCTTGTCGCTCGTGCGTCCTCGGCTCGTGGTGCCGTTCAGGTCCTGGGAGGCATCCTCCTGCGTGCCCGCGACGGCCTGCTCGAGCTCGAGGCGACGGACATGGAGCTCTCGCTGCGGACGACCGTCGCAGCGACCGTGGAGGGCGAGGGCGCGATCGTCGTCCCGGCGAAGCTCCTCGGCGACATCGTGCGGCTGCTGCCCGCGGCCGAGGTGACGATCGAGCACCGTCCGGAGGACGGCGCAGCGTCGATCGAGTCAGGCTCGTACTCCGGCCGACTGAACGTCTTCGCGGCCGAGGACTTCCCGCGCCTTCCGGCGATCGACGTGCCGCTCCACGAGATCGAGTCTGCGTCGCTGCTCGACACCGTCCAGCGCGTGTCGCGTGCAGCGTCGCGGGACGAGTCCCGTCCGGTGCTGACCGGGATCCTCGTTCGGTTCGAGGGGTCGAAGCTGACGATGGCCGCGACCGACTCGTACCGGATGGCCGTCAAGGAGACCGACCTCGCCTCGGCCGGGCCGGAGCTCGAGGCCATCATCCCGGCGCGCGCCCTCGACGAACTCGCCCGCGTCGCGGCCGGCACGGAGGCGGTGCAGCTCGGGGTGAACGAGAACCACGTGATCTTCGGCGCCGGCGACGCGTGGCTCACGACGAGGCGGATCGACGGCCAGTTCCCGAACGTGTCGCAGCTCAAGCCGGAGACGTTCGACGTCGAGCTGGAGCTGAGCCGGGCAGAGCTGCTCGAAGCCGTCCGCCGCGCAGCCGTGATGGCGCAGAGGAACACGCCGCTGCGCTTGCGCTTCGCGGAGGGCGAGCTGACGATCTCGGCGCAGAGCCAGGACGTCGGCGAGACGCGCGAGTCGCTCGCCGTCGGCTATGCGGGTGACCCGCTCGAGATCGGCTTCAACGCGGAGTTCCTGCGCGAAGGGCTCGAGTCGGTGACCTCGGACGAGGTGCAGCTCAAACTGATCAACCCGCTGCGGCCGGGCTTGCTCAGCGCTGACGGCGACGCCTTCTGGTACCTGATCATGCCGATCCGCCTGGCCGGCTAGTAGGCGCGACGAGTGCGACGCGCTCCCGCGACGCACTCGTCGCGCGGATTCGCTCCATCCGCGAGCCCGGGAGGGTGATCGTGGAGCAGGTCTCGCTCCGCGACGTGCGGTCGTACCCGCGGCTGGAGCTCGGGCTCGAGCCGGGTCTCGTCCTCGTCACCGGCCGGAACGGCGCGGGCAAGACGAACCTGCTCGAGGCGGTGCACGTCGCGACGCAGGGGCTCTCCTTCCGGACACGGCAGGACGCCCAGCTCGTCCGCCGCGGCGCCGGCGAAGGCGTCGCACGGGTTGCGGGCCGCCGCGGCGATGTCACCGTGTCCACGGAGGTGCGGCTCTCCGATCGAGAGCCAAAGCGCATTCGCTGGAACGGAGCGGCCGTGGGCTCTGCCGAGGAGCTGCGGTCACGCGTTCACGCGCTGGCGTTCACCCCCGACCGGCTGGCCGTCGTGAAGGGCGGCCCCGCGACGCGACGCGCGTACTTCGACCGGGTCGTCGCCCGCGCCTTGCCGGCCCGCGCGGACGTGCCGACGGCGTATGCTGCGGCGCTCGGGCAACGCAACGCCGCGCTCCGGCGGGTTGCGGCGGGACTGTCGGACCCGTCCGCGCTCGAGCCCTGGACGGCGCAGGTCGCCGCCCTCGGCGAGCAGCTTGTGGCGGCCCGCATCCGGGTGCTGGAGATGCTCGGCCCGGTCTTCGCGGACCGCGCAGCCGAGCTCGGGCTCGAGCACGCCTCGCTCGGCTACGACGGCGACCCGCCCAGCCGTGAGGCCCTCGAGGAGCGCCTCACGCGGGATCTCGAGCGCGGTACGACCGGGCTCGGCCCCCATCTCGACGAGATCAGGGTCCTGTCGGGCGAGCGCGACCTGCGGACCTTCGGCTCGCAGGGCGAGCAGCGGATGGCCGTTCTCTCGCTCCTCCTCGCGGAGTCCGAGCTGCTCGCGTCGCAGGTGGGGGTCCCGCCGTTGCTCCTGCTCGACGACGCGCTCTCGGAGCTGGACGCCGACCGCAGGCGCGCGTTGAGCGAGCGGCTCGGACGGGTTGGGCAGACGCTGGTGACGGCGACGGGCGCCGAGGCGCTGCCGCTGGCCCCCGCGCAACTGCTCGTCGTGACGCCCGGGCAGGTGACGCCCGGCTGATGGAGCGGCTTGGCGGATCCGTGCGCCGCGCGCTCCGCGGCGCCGGCGTGCCGGACGCCGGCGTGCTCGCGGCGGTGACCCGCGCCTGGCCCGACGCGGTCGGGCCCGCGATCGCCCGGGCGGCGTGGCCCCAGCGTGTCGCCCGCGACGGGACGCTCCACGTGACCGCCGTCTCCTCGACGTGGGCCTTCGAGCTGGGTCGGATGGAGGAGGAGATCCGCGCGAAGCTCCGCGTCGCGATCGGGGAGTCGACGCCATCGACGCTTCGCTTCGCTCCCGGCCCCGTCCCCTCCCCCGGCCCCGTCGAGGAGACCGCCCCTCCGCCTCCCCCGCCTACCGCGCAGGACGAAGCAGACGCGGCGTCGCTGACCGCCGCGATCGACGATCCGGAACTCCGTGCGGCCGTGCGGAGGGCCGCCGCTGCAAGCCTCGCCGCGGCCCGCGCCGGCCGTGTCGTCTGATATACTTCACAGAGCCCGCAAAACCCTTGTTTTGCAGGCATTTTTCCGTTCAGGAGGCCCGTGACAGACACCGCGTACACCGGAAAGGACATCACCGTTCTCGAAGGGCTCGAGCCCGTCCGGCTCAGGCCCGGGATGTACATCGGCTCGACCGGCTCGCGGGGCCTCCACCACCTCGTCTACGAGGCCGTCGACAACGCCGTCGACGAGGCGCTCGCGGGCTCCAACGACCTCGTCGACGTCACGATCCACCCCGACGACTCGATCACCGTCCGCGACGCAGGCCGCGGGATCCCGGTCGACCTCATGGCGGAGCAGGGCCTCTCGGCGCTCACGGTCGTCCTCACCAAGCTCCATGCCGGCGGGAAGTTCGGCGGCGACGGCTACAAGGTCTCGGGAGGCCTGCACGGTGTCGGCATCTCCGTCGTCAACGCGCTCTCGGAGTGGCTCGTCGCCGAGGTTCGTCGCGACGGGAAGGTGCACCGCCAGGAGTTCGCGCGCGGCGTGGCCCAGGGCGACGTCGAGGTGACCGACAAGACGACGGAGAGCGGGACGACGATCTCGTTTCTCCCCGACCGCGAGATCTTCGACGAGACCGAGTTCTCCGCGTCCACGCTCGCGCAGCGTCTGCGGGAGACCGCATTCCTGACCCGAGGACTGCGAATCGTTCTCCGCGACGAGCGGCCCGGCGGCAAGACCGACGAGTTCCACTACGAGGGCGGGATCAGCGACTTCGTCGCCCACGTGAACTCGGGCAAGGACACCGTCCACAAGCACGTCGTCGCCTTCGAGGGCGAGAACGAGGACGGCCAGGTCGAGGTCGCGATGCAGTGGAACACCTCGTACGTGGAGTCCGTCTTCTCGTTCGCGAACAACATCAACACGACGGAGGGCGGCACGCACCTCTCGGGCTTCCGCGCGTCGCTCACCGGCACGCTCAACCGCTACGCGCGCGACAAGGGGCTCTTGAAGGAGAAGGAGGACAACCTCGAGGGCGAGGACGTCCGCGAGGGGCTCGCGGCAGTGATCTCCGTGAAGCTCCGCAACCCGCAGTTCGAGGGCCAGACGAAGACGAAGCTCGGCAACCCGCCGATCGAGAGCCTCGTCAAGACGGTCGTCAACCAGCGTCTCGCGGAGTTCCTCGAGGAGAACCCGACCGAGGCCAGGCAGATCATCACGAAGGCCGTGTCCGCCGCGCGGGCGCGACTCGCCGCGCGGAAGGCGCGCGAGCTGACACGCCGCAAGAGCGCACTCGAGAACTCGGCGCTCCCCGGCAAGCTCGCGGACTGCTCGCTGAAGGACGCCGACTCGTGCGAGCTCTACATCGTCGAGGGCGACTCCGCCGGCGGCTCCGCCAAGCAGGCGCGGGACCGCACGTACCAGGCGATCTTGCCGCTGCGCGGCAAGATCATCGACAGCGAGAAGAACCGGATCAGCAAGGTCCTCTCGAACACCGAGATCCAGGCGATGATCACGGCGATCGGCACCGGCTTCGGCGACGAGTTCGCGATCGAGAACATCCGCTACGGGCGGATCATCGTGATGACGGACGCCGACGTCGACGGCGCGCACATCCGCACGCTCGTGCTGACGTTCCTCTACCGCACGATGCCCGAGCTGTTCGAGCGCGGCCACGTCTACATCGCCGTGCCGCCGCTGTACAAGGTGAAGCTCGGGAGCCAGGAGCTCTACTTCGAGAAGGACCACCAGCTCGAGGAGCTCCTTGCCCGCGAGCGCATCAAGGACATGACGGTCCACGACCGGAACGGCGATGATCTCGTGCTGACCGAGGCACGCTGGAACCGCTTCACGCGCGAGCTCGGCGACGTCGAGGCGTGGCAGGCGAAGCTCGCCTCCGACCACGGCTCGGCTGCCGCGTTCGTCGTCGACCACCGGATCGTGGAAGGCGACACCGCCGACGCGAAGGGCCTCGAGCAGGCCGTCGAGGCGACGCCTGCGAACGGGTACGAGCTGAGCGTCGCCGAGACGCTCGAGGCGTTCCTCCGTGTCAAGGTGACGGAGACCGAGACGAGCGCGACGAGCTTCGTCGACGTGCCGGCCGCGCTGTTCGACGACCCGGCGTACGCGGCGCTCCGCCGCGCCTACGGGAAGACCTCCGAGGTGGTCGGCCTGCCGCCCTACACCGTGACGTACGGGAAGAAGCACGCGTCCGCGGCCACGTTCGCCGGCCTCCGCGCAGCGGCGCTCGACCTCGCGAAGGACGGCATGCAGATCAGCCGCTTCAAGGGCCTCGGCGAGATGAACCCCGAGCAGCTGTGGGAGACGACGATGGATCCGGGCAACCGGATGCTCCTCCGCGTCGAGGTCGAGGACGCCGCAGCGGCCGACGCCGTCTTCTCGATGCTGATGGGCGACGCCGTCGAGCCGCGCCGCGAGTTCATCGAGCAGAACGCCCAGGAAGTGCGATTCCTAGATGTGTAAACGCGGTGGAACCCATGGTTCCCTCGCGGGCCCCCTCCTTCTGCGCAGCGCATGGGACGGCGCGTCGCGGGCCTCCCGGCCGGCAAAGCCGGCCTCCGGCCGCGTGCCGTTCACGCACGGATCGACCGTCTCGAGCGGGAGGGACGCTAAATGTCTGATGTCATCGAGCCGCTCGGCGCCGGGCGGATCGAGCCCCGCGAGCTCGAGCAGGAGATGCGCTCGAGCTACCTCGACTACGCGATGAGCGTCATCGTCGGTCGCGCGCTCCCGGACGTGCGCGACGGGCTGAAGCCGGTGCATCGGCGCGTCCTCTGGGGGATGCACGAGTCGGGGATGCAGCCGAACCGGCCGTACAAGAAGTCCGCCAACGTCGTCGGCTACGTGATGGGGAACTACCACCCTCACGGGGATTCCGCGATCTACGACACGCTCGTCCGGATGGCGCAGCCCTTCTCGCTGCGCTACCCGCTCGTCGACGGTCAGGGCAACTTCGGCTCGCTCGACGACGACCCGGCCGCGGCGATGCGGTACACGGAGTGCCGGCTGACGCGGCTCGCGACCGAGATGCTCCGCGACATCGACATGGACACGGTCGACCTCGGGCCGAACTACGACGAGTCGCGCAAGGTCCCGACCGTCCTCCCGTCGCGCTTCCCGAACCTGCTCGTCAACGGCTCGACCGGGATCGCAGTCGGCATGGCAACGAACATCCCGCCGCATCACCTCGGCGAGACGATCGACGCGGTCGTGCAGCTGATCGACAAGCCCGACGCCAACGTCGAGGACCTGATGAAGCACGTCAAGGGCCCCGACTTCCCCACCGGCGCCATCGTCGTCGGCCGCTCCGGGATCCGCGACGCGTACCGGACGGGCCGCGGCCGCGTCGTGATGCGCGCACGTGCGCACATCGAGGAGCTGCGCGGAGGCAAGAGCGCGATCGTCGTCACCGAGCTGCCCTATGGCGTCAAGAAGGGCGGCGAGTCCGGGGTGATCAAGAAGATCGCCGACCTCGTCAACGACAAGGTGATCACCGAGGTCTCGGATCTCGCCGACCACTCGGACAAGACCGGGATGCGCATCCAGGTCGAGCTGAAGCGCGACGCGATCCCGCAGGTCGTCCTCAACAAGCTCTTCAAGCACACGTCGCTCCAGGCGACGTTCGGCTACAACGCCGTCGCGCTCGTCGGCGGGGTCCCGAAGACGCTGTCGCTACTCGAGCTGGTCCGGCACTACCTCGACTACCAGCGCGAGATCGTCACCCGCCGCTCGAAGTACGAGCTCCGCCAGGCCGAGAAGCGCGCGCACATCCTCGAGGGCTACCTCATCGCGCTCGACAACCTCGACGCAGTGATCGCGCTGATCCGGGGCTCGGCGGACACGGATGAGGCGCGCACGGGTCTCCAGGCGACGTTCGGCCTCTCCGAGGAGCAGGCGCAGGCGATCCTCGACCTCCGCCTCGCGCGCCTGACCGGGCTTGCGCGGAAGGAGATCACCGACGAGCACGCCGACCTCCGCGAGCGGATCGCCGAGCTCCGCGCGATCCTGAGCGATCCCGCGAGGGTCGACGGCCTGATCCGTGAGGAGCTCCTCGAGGTGAAGGCGATCTACGGCAAGACGGACGATCGCCGGACAGAGATCGTCGCCGGCGAGGACTCGCTCGAGCTCGAGGACATGATCGCGGAGGAGGACATGGTCATCGCGATCACGCGGTCGGGCTACATCAAGCGTCTCCCGGTGACGACGTACCGCGAGCAGCGCCGCGGCGGGATCGGCGTGATGGGCATGGACATGAAGGACGAGGACTACATCGAGCACCTCTTCGTCGCGTCCACGCACGACTTCATCCTCTTCTTCACCACCGTCGGCAAGGTCTATCGCCTCAAGGTGCACGAGCTGCCGCTCGGCTCGCGCCAGTCGAAGGGGCGCGCGATCGTCAACCTGCTGCCGCTCCGGCAGGACGAGCTGATCCGCGCGGTGATCGCGACGCGCGACTACAAGGAGGCGCGGTACCTCGTCTTCGCGACGAAGAAGGGCGTCGTCAAGAAGACCGAGTTCCTCGAGTACAACACCCCCCTCAAGGCGGACGGGATCATTGCGCTCCGGATGCGCGAGGACGACGAGCTGATCGGCGTGCGGCTCTCGGACGGCGAGGACGACATCCTGATGGTGTCGCGCATGGGCCAGGCGGTGCGGTTCTCGGAGAAGGACGTTCGCTCGATGGGCCGGCCCGCGTCCGGCGTGGCCGGGATGAAGCTTCGCTCCGGGGACGAGGTGATCGAGGTCGACATCGCCTCCGACGACGCCGACCTCCTCGTCGTGACCGAGAACGGATGGGGCAAGCGCACCCGCGTCGCCGACTACCCGGTCAAGGGCCGCGGCACGATGGGGGTCAAGACCGCCCAGCTCGTCGAGGGCAAGGGGCGACTCGCCGGCGCGCGGATCGTCCGCGACGGCTACCAGGTGATGCTCATCTCGGACGGGGGCACCGTGATCCGCACCGCGGTCGACGGGATCAAGCGCTCGGGTCGGGCGACGCAGGGCGTGATCGTGATGCGGCTCCGCGAGGGCGAGCAGGTCTCGAGCCTCGCGCCGGTGGTCGGCTCCGACGAGGACGAGGCCGAACCCGCAGACCCCGCAGACCTCGCCGTGAGCGTCGATGGCGACGGCGTCTGACGCGCCGCTCGCACCGCGCCCGCCCGAAGAGACCGACACCGAGCTCGAAGCGCCGCCGCCCGGCCGGGGCGTCGTGCTCACCCACGGGACGCTGACGGGCGCAGACCTCACGGGCCTCGCCCTCCCCGAGGGGCGGTTGACGGAGCTCCGGCTGCGCTCCTGCTCGCTCGCGAACGCCGAGCTCCAGCGCACCGAGCTCCGCCGCGTCGAGCTGACGGGCTGCAGGGCGACCGGCGGCTCGTTCGCGGAGTCGACGCTGGCCGACGTCACCTTCGACGACTGCCGGATCGACCTCGCATCGTTTCGGTTCGCCACGCTCGACCGCGCCGTCTTCCGCGACTGCCGGCTGGAGGAAGCGGACTTCTACGAGGCGCGGTTGCGATCCGTCCTGTTCGAGCGGTGCAAGCTCGCCGGCGCGACCCTCACGGGCGTCACGCTCGACCGTGTCGAGCTCCGCGGCTGCGAGCTCGACGGCGTCCGCGGGGCAGAGTCCCTGCGCGGCGCCAGGATGCCCTGGCCGGACGTCGTCGCCGGGGCGGCCACGTTCGCTGCGGCGCTCGGGATCGTCGTCGCCGACTGACCCGCTGCAGCTCAGGTCGCGAGCGCGACGACGATGAGGACGCCGATGATCAGGATGGCGAGCACGATCAGGCCCTCGACGAGCATCTGCACCGTCGTTCGGCCGGCGTCGTCCACCTGGCCGGTCAGCCCGATGCGTCGGAAGCCGCGTGCGGAGACGGCCGCAAGCGGTGCGAGCAGCAGCACGACGACGAGGACGCCGACCAGCAGCCGCACTACGAGGCTTTGGGTGGCCGGTGGATCCCGAGCGTCTCGAGGAACTCGATCGGGATCGGGAAGATGATCGTCGAGTTGTTGGTCGCGCCGATCTCGAGCAAGGTCTGGAGGTAGCGGAGCTGCACCGTGATCGGCTGCTGCGCCATCACCGAGGCCGCGTCCTTGAGCCGCTCGGAGGCCTGGTACTCGCCCTCGGCCGAGATCACCTTGGCGCGACGCTCGCGCTCGGCCTCCGCCTGGCGGGCCATCGCCCGCTGCATGTCGCCCGGGATCTCGACGTCCTTCACCTCGACAACCGAGACCTTGATCCCCCACGGCGACGTCGCCTCGTCGATGATCCCCTGGAGGATCTGGTTGATCTTGTCCCGCTCCGAGAGCAGCTCGTCGAGGACGTGCTGCCCGAGCACCGAGCGCAGGGTCGTCTGCGCGATCTGCGACGTGGCAACCATGTAGTTCTCGACCTGGACGATCGCGGCCTTCGGCTCGACGATCCGGAAGTAGGCCACCGCGTTGACGCGCACCGGAACGTTGTCCTTCGTGATGACCTCCTGCGGCGGGACGTTGAGCGTCACCGTGCGCAGGTCGACCCGCTCCATCTTGTCGACGAACGGGATGAGCACGAAAAGACCCGGGCCCTTCGGCTCCGGGAGCAGCCGCCCGAGCCGGAAGATCACGCCCCGCTCGTACTCCCGCGCGATCTTGACCGCAGCGAACAGCACCAGGAGCAGGAGGACGACGACGACGGCGAGGACGATCAGCGCGATGGACATCAGGCCCTTTCGGTCGGGTTCGGTGATCCTACGACGAGCTCGAGGTCTTCCTCGATCGACTCCACGGTGACGTGCTCGCCGGGAACGAGGGGGTTTCCGTCGGCCGACCGCGCCCGCCAGAGCTCGCCGTCGACGGAGACCATGCCGACGCTTCGCACGACGGCCTCGCCGCCGACCATGTTCCCGACGCCGACCTCGACCGGGTTCCGGCGCGCCTTCATGACGCGCGTCAGCGCGACGCCGAGTCAGGAGCGCCAGCGTCCCCGCGATCGCCAGCGCGGTCCAGACCGACACCTGGTAGGCGGGCCCGGCCGGGTCGAAGAGCATCAGCGCCCCGATCACGAACGTCACGGCGCCGGCCAGGGCGAGCGCGCCGTGGCTCACCACGAAAGCCTCCGCGACGAAGAGCCCGGCTGCGAAGAGCATCAGGAGCACGCCGGCCGCAGACACCGGCAGCACCTGGAGCCCGTAGAGACCGACGAGCAGCGAGATCACGCCGACCGTCCCGGGGAGGATGAGCCCCGGGTTCCAGAGCTCGACGAGGATCCCCACCAGGCCCAGCGAGAGCATCAGCGCGATGATGTTCGGGTCGATCAGCAGGTCGAGCGCGCGCTTCCAGAAGCCCATCTCGACCCGCTCGACCTGGGCGCCGGCCGTGTGCAGGACGAGCCCCTTCGGGACGGTCTTCGTCCCGTCGATCTTCTCGAGCAACGCGGGGACGTTCGGCGCCATCACGTCGATGACGCCCTTCGCGAGCGCCTCGCGCGCGCCGAAGTTGGCGGCCTCACGCACCATCGCCTCCGCCGCCTCGGCGTTCCGGCCGTGCTCCCGCGCGAGCTCGCCCATGTAGGCGGCCGCGTCGTTGACGACCTTTCTGCGCAGGTCGCTGCCGATGTTCTCGCCGGTCGCCGAGATCGGGGTCGACGACCCGATGTTCGTCTGGGGCGCCATCGCGAGGACGTCGGCGGCCTGGCCGATCACCGCGCCCGCCGAGTCGGCGCTCGACCCCGGCGGCGCGACGTAGACGACGACCGGCACCTTCAGCGCGAGCATCGTCTTCACGATCTCGCGCATCGACGTTCCGAGCCCGCCGGGCGTGTCCATCTCGATCACGACGGCCGAGAGCCCGTCCCGCTCGGCGCGGTGCATCTCGTCCTGGAGATACTGCTGGGTGACCGGGTTGACGTCGTTGTCGAACTCGACGACCAGGACGCGCGGAGACTCGGCGCCCGCGGCGGGCAATGCGAGAAGAAGCGCGGCGGCGCCCGCCGCGACGAGAGATCCGAGGCCCCGCACGAGGCGCGCGTTCACGTCGATCCGACTGTAGCAACGCCGATCCGGGGTTCTGCGCGTCCCGTAAGCATTCCGTCAGGGAAGGGGCGCGCGCCTTGCCGGAGAAGGCGTGCTGCGTCACGCTGGTCTTCCTCTCCGATGGCCCGGCGCCTCCTCGCTCTCACCGCGATCGTGCTCGCCGCACCGGCGTCGGCGTCGGCGGGCCTCGCGACGCTCCAGGTCCGCGATCTGCCCCTGCACGGCGAACGCTCGCTTGCGGTGTCGAGCGGTACCGACCCGTTCCAGCTCGTCGGCATCCACTGGCAGGGGCCAGGCCGACTCGAGCTCCGGATCAGGACCGCACGTGGCTGGATGCGCTGGCAGCCGGTGCAGGAGGACGAGGGTGATGCGCCCGACGCCGGCGCCGCCGAGGCCCGCGGGATGCGCGGCTGGCGGTTGGGCGCCCCCGTCTGGGTGGGTCGCGGCGAGGGGCTCGAGGTGCGGGCGATCGGGCGCGTCACCCGGGCACGGGCGCTCACCGTCACGAGCCCGGTGTCGAAGGTGCCGCTCCGCACGGTCGCCTCCGCCGGCATCCCGCAGCTCGTGCCGCGGAGCGGCTGGCAGGCGGACGAGGGGATCCGCCGCGCAAAGCCGGTCTACGCGGACGCGCTGCGCATGGCGTTCGTCCACCACACGGCAGGGACGAACGACTACACCCGCCTCCAGGCGCCCGCCGTCGTGCGGGCGATCGAGGTCTACCACGTCAAGGGAAACGGCTGGAACGACATCGGGTACAACGCGCTGGTCGACCGGTTCGGCACGGTCTACGAGGGCCGCTACGGGGGCATCGAGCGGAACGTCGTCGGCGCGCACGCGAAGGGCTTCAACACGGACTCGTTCGGAATCGCCGTGATGGGCGACTTCCGGACGGTCGCTCCGCCTGCCGCCGCGGTCGACGCTCTCGTCCGCACCCTCGCCTGGCGGCTCGACCTCGCGCATGTCGACCCACTTGCGACGTTCACCGCGATCTCCTCCGGCAACGAGCGCTTCCAGCCCGGAATCCCCGTCTTCCTGCGTGCAATCTCGGGTCACCGCGACACCGGTCTCACGACGTGCCCCGGGCAGCGCCTCTACGACCAGATCCCGGCGATCGCCCGACGGGTGGCTGCGCTCGGCCTGCCGAAGCTCTACGCGCCGGCCGCGATCGCCGACGAGTCCGGCGGGACACGCTTCACGGCGCGCGTCAGCTCGGCCCTCCCGTGGACCGTGACGGTGACCGACGCGACCGGCGTCGAGCTCGGGCGCGGCGAGGGAACGGGTCCCGCGGTCGACTGGACCTGGCTCCCCGCCGCCCCGGTGCCGGTGGGCGCTCGCTGGCGGATCGAGACGCCGGGGGCAACACCCGCCGAAGGCGTGCTTGCGGGGACCGCGGCGAGCGCGCTCACGCTGACCGACGCGCGCGCGGAGCCCGCCACGATCACCCCCAACGGCGACGGCCAGTCCGACACCACGACGATCTCGTACACGCTCGGCCAGAACGCGAACGTCGCCGTTACCGTCGTCGACGCAAGCGGCGCCACCGTCGCCGAGCTCGAGGCGAAGCAGTGGCGCCGAGCGGGCCCGCGATCGGCCGTCTTCGATGGCAGGGACCTGCCGGACGGCGCGTACGTCGTTCACGTCGCTGCCAACGGGACTGGCGGCCGGACGGCCGGCGTCGACGTGCCGGTCACGGTCACCCGGACACTCGGCCGGTTGACGCTCGCCTCGCCGGCGCTGACGCCGAACGGCGACGGCCGCGACGACACGCTGTCGCTCACGGTGCCGCTCACGGCCCCCGCGACGCTCACCGTCCGGATCCTGCGCGACGGTCGCTGGGTGGCCACGCCGTTCGCGGCGTCGCTCGGCCCGGGGTCGCAGGTCGTGACGTGGGACGGGAGCAAGCGGATCGGAAGGGCGCTCGACGGCTCGTACGTCGCGTCCGTCGAGGTCGTCGACGCAATCGGCTCCTCCACGGTCGAGGTGCCGTTCCTCCTCGATGCGACGGCGCCCACCGTGCGTGTCGTCTCCGCGCAGCCGCCGCGGATCTGGGTGTCCGAGGCCGTCACGCTCGACGTTCGCGTCAACGGCGCGCGCAGGGCGGTTCGCGCAGCCAGCCCCGGGGTGCTCGCGATACCCCGGATCGAGCGCCTCCGAACGCTGGTGGTGGTCGCGCGCGACGCCGCCGGGAACGTCACGACGTTCCGGCGCTGAGCGCCGAGACCGGAGCGCCCGGCAGTAAACTCGCGAGGTGATCCCCCGCGCGCCCTTCGGGCGTCAGCAGATCGAGTCGATCCTTCCCCATCGCGCGCCCTTCCTGTTGCTCGACGAGGTGACGGAGCTCGTGCCCGGGGAGCGGGTCTCGGCCACGTACCGCGTGCCCGAGGACGGCTGGTGGTTCGCCGGCCACTTCCCCGATCGGCCGGTGATGCCGGGCGTCCTCATAGTGGAGGCAATGGCGCAGACGGGCGCGGTCGCCGTGCTCGCGGAGGAGGAGAACCGCGGCCGGATCGCCTTCTTCGCCGGCATCGACGACTGCCGCTTCAAGCGTATCGTCTCGCCGGGGGAGACGCTCGCGCTCACGTGCGAGATCGACCAGGTGCGCGGCCCGATCGGCCGCGGCAAGGCAACAGCGCACGTCGGAGCCGAGCTCGCCGCCCGCGGAACCCTGACCTTCGCGGTGGAGCGATGATCGGCGCCGCGAACGGGGCCCGCATCGGGATCACCGGCCTCGGGGTCCACGTCCCGGACCGCGTCGTCACGAACGACGAGCTGGCGCAGTACGTCGACACGTCGGACGAGTGGATCGTCGAGCGCACGGGGATCCGCGAGCGCCGGATGATCACGGAGGACGAGGCGCTCACCGACATCGCGCTCCCTGCCGCACGGGCTGCGCTCGAGGACGCGGGCGCGACCGCCGAGCAGATCGACCTGATCATCTGCGCCACGGTGACGCCGGACATGATGTTCCCGACCGCCTCCGCGCTGATGGCCGACACGCTGGGCGCCGAGAAGGCGGCCGCGTACGACCTCCTCGCGGGCTGCACGGGCTTCATGTACGCGATCGCCCAGGCCTACGGCATGCTCGCTGCGGGCCTTTCGCGGCGCTCGCTCGTGATCGGCGGCGACGTGCTCTCCTCGATCCTCGACTGGAGTGACCGCTCGACACTCATCCTGTTCGGCGACGGCGCCGGCGCGGTCGTGATGGAGCCGGTCGAGCGCGGCGGCTTCCTCGGCTTCGAGCTCGGCGCCGACGGCGGCGGGGGCGTCCATCTCCAGTACCCCGGGAGCGGCTCGCGTCGGTTCGAGAACCCCGAGTCGATGCTGAAGATGAACGGCCGCGAGGTGTACAAGTTCGCCACGCGGGTGATGGTGTCGTCGGCCGAGGCGGTGCTCGCCGAGTGCGGTCGTACCATCGACGACGTCGACGTGTACGTCCCCCACCAGGCGAACAAGCGGATCATCGACCATGCAGTCGGTAAGCTCGGCGTCCCGCCCGAGCGAACGGTGGTGAACGTGGACCGGTTCGGCAACACCTCGTCAGGCTCCATCCCGCTGGCCCTCGCCGACGCGCGGGCCGACGGCCGTCTGCGCGACGGCGCGCTCGTCCTGATGACGGGCATGGGAGCAGGATTGACATGGGGCTCTGCGCTCCTCGAGTGGACTGCCTCGCCCGCCTCGATCGCCTCGAGCGATCGAGGCTAGAAGAGCTGCTACGTGCGACCATGAGGACGGCGACATGAGATATCCCAGAGAGGTGATGACCGGTTCTTCCAGCCCGGATCCCGAAGGGAGCCGGGCATGACGAAGGTTGCGTTCTGCTTCCCGGGTCAGGGGTCGCTCGAGGTCGGGATGGGAAGGGAGATCGCGGAGGCCGTCCCCGAGGCGATGGAGATCTACCGCATCGGCTCGGAGGTCACCGGCATGGACCTCGCGCACCTGTGCTTCGAGTCGCCGCTCGACGAGCTCGTCGAAACCGAGGTGCAGCAGCCGACCCTCGTCGCGACCAGCCTCGCGATCCTGGCCGCCGTGCGCAAGGCCGGCATCGAGCCGGACGTCGTCGTCGGCCACTCGGTCGGCGAGTTTGCGGCGCTGGCGTCGGTCGGAGCGATGACCGAGGGCGAGGCGATCGGGCTGGTACGGGAGCGCGGCCTCGCGATGGCCGCCGCTGCCCGCGAGCGGCCCGGCGCGATGGCGGCGATCCTCGGTCTCGAGGATCACCTCGTCGAGACACTCTGCCGGAAGATCCTCGGGGTCTGGCCGGCCAACTACAACTGCCCGGGCCAGATCGTCGTCTCCGGCGAGAACGACGCGGTCGAGGAGTGCTGCGCCGAGGCCGAGAGCCTCGGCGCCCGACGAGCGATCCGCCTCAAGGTGTCAGGGGCGTTCCACAGCCCGCTTGTCGGGCAGGCCGGTCGGGCACTCAAGCCGGCGATCGACAGGATTCGCTTCAGCGATCCCGTCAAGCCGTTCATGTCGACCGTGACCGCGAAGATCGAGCCGGCGCAGCGGCTCGGTGCGCTCCTCGTCGACCAGCTGACCGCACCCGTCCGCTTCACGCAGGCGGCCGGCGAGCTGATGCGCGGCGGTGTCACGACCTTCGTCGAGATCGGGCCGGGCAGCGTCCTGTCCGGGCTCGTGAAGCGCATCGACCGGAGCGCGCGGACGTTCTCGATCAACGACCTCGCGAGCCTCGAGCAGGCCAGGGAGGCGCTCGGCACCTCGTGAGCTCGTTCGCGTCGCTCGAGGGGAAGGTCGCCCTCGTCACCGGCGGCTCACGGGGTATCGGGCGCGCGATCGCTCTCGAGCTCGGACGCGCGGGGGCAGAGGTCGTTGTCGGCTATCGCACCGGCCGCGACGAGGCGGAGGCCGTCGCCGCCGAGATCGGCGGTCGCGCCGTGGAGGCCGACGTCTCCGACGCGGGGTCCGCGAAGGCCCTCGTCGAGGCGGCGGGCGACGTCGACGTCCTCGTCAACAACGCCGGCCTGACCCGCGACGGGCTGCTGGTACGGATGAGCGACGAGGACTGGCGCACGGTGATCGACACGAACCTCTCGTCCGTCTTCTACACCTGCCGCGCGGCAGCGCGTCCGATGATGCGCAAGCGGGCCGGGTCGATCGTCAACGTCTCCTCGATCGTCGGCCTCCACGGCAACTGGGGCCAGACGAACTACGCCGCTTCGAAGGCGGGCATCATCGGGTTCACGAAGTCGCTCGCTCGAGAGCTCGGCAGCCGCAACGTGCGCGCGAACGTCGTTGCGCCGGGCTACGTGACGACGCAGCTGACCGACGTGCTGCCGGAGGAGGCCACCCAGGCGATGCTGACCAACACGCCGCTCGGGCGGCTCGGCGACCCGGAGGACGTCGCCGGTGCGGTGCGGTTCCTCTGCTCCGATGCGGCCGCATTCGTGACGGGCGACGTCCTGCTCGTCGACGGCGGGCTCGGGATGTAGCGTGGCGGAGGTGAGCCAGAACGGCAGGCGCCGGGTCGTCGTGACCGGCCTCGGAATGGTGACCCCGCTCGGGAACACCGTCGAGGACACGTGGGCGGCTCTCATTGCCGGCGAGTCGGGCGCCGGCGTGATCACGCAGTTCGACACGGAGGGGTTCCCCGTGGACTTCGCCTGCGAGGTGAAGGACCTCGACGTGACGGACTACATGGAGTACAAGGCGTCGCGCCGGATGGATCGCTTCACGCATCTGGCTCTCGCGGCCGCGCGCCAGGCGGAGGCGGACTCTGGCCTCGACATCGCGGCCGAGGCGGATCGTGTGGGTGCGGCGGTCGCGACGGGGATCGGCGGGCTCAAGTCGTTCGAGTCCTGCATCCAGGTGCTCGACGAGCGCGGCCCGGACCGCGTCAATCCGTTCTCGATCGTCCAGATCATCCCGAACCTCGCAGCCGGGTGGGTCTCCATGGAGCTCGGCACGAAAGGCCCGCTGCTCTCCGAGTGCACCGCCTGTGCCGCCTCGAACATGGCGCTCGGCGACGGGCTCGACGCGATCAGGCTGGGCCGTGCCGACGTGATGATCTGCGGCGGCACCGAGGCGCCGGTCTCGAGGGTCGGGATCGCCGGCTTCGGGGCGATGCGGGCGATCTCGCGTCGCACCGACGACCCGAAGCGCGCGTCGCGGCCGTTCGACCTCGAGCGGGACGGGTTCGTGATGGGCGAGGCGGCAGCGATGGTCGTCCTCGAGGAGCTCGACCACGCGCGCGCTCGCGGAGCGAAGATCTATGCCGAGCTGCTCGGCTACGGCGTCTCGTCCGACGCGACGCACGTGTCCGACCCCGACCCCACCGGGGCGAGCCCCGCACGTGCGCTCCGGATGGCGTTCGACGATGCAGCGATCTCGCCGGACGAGGTCGGCTACGTCAACGCCCACGGGACGTCAACCCCCGTTGGTGACAGTGCCGAGACCCGGGTGATCAAGCTCGCGCTCGGGGAAGAGAAGGCGTTCGCGACTCCGGTCTCGTCGACGAAGGGCGCGACGGGTCACTGCCTCGGGGCGGCCGGCGCGGTCGAGGCGTCGTTCACGATCCTCGCGCTCGAGCGCGGGGTGCTGCCGCCGACGATCAACCAGGAGGTCGCCGACCCCGAGTGCGACCTCGACTACATCCCCAACGAGGCACGCGAGCAGCAGGTCGAGGTCGGCGTCTCGAACTCGTTCGGCTTCGGCGGCCACAACGCCTGCGTCGTCTTCCGCCGCTGGCACGGCTGACCCCGCTACCGCGATTCCTCTGCCATTCGTCGACGGCCGTCGTGCGGTCGTCGCAGTGCGGTGTCAGACACCGACAGTGCGCCTCACGCGAGCCGGTGCTCGAGGAGGATCGTGTCGTGCCAGCGGCCGTCGCGCTGGGCGATCCGCTCCCGGCGACCGACGACACGGAAGCCCACGGACTCGTGGAGCCGTCGGCTCGCGCTGTTCTCCGCCATGATCGAGGTCTGGATCGTCCAGATCCCGTGGCCTGCCGCCTCCTCGAGCAGCCGCAGGAGGAGCACGCGGCCGATGCCGCGGCCGCGGAGCGCCTCGTCGACGTACACCGAGTGCTCGACGACGCCCGCGTAGCAGCTGCGCTGCGAGACGGGCGTGACCGCTGTCCATCCGGCGACGTGCCCCTCGATCTCGGCGGCGAGCCGTGGCGCGGTCCGGTGCCCGGCGTCCCATTCCGTCCACGACGGCACCCCGGTCTCGAACGATGCGAGCCCGGTCTCGAGGCCGTTGGCGTAGATGCGCGCGACGGCGGGCCAGTCGTCGCGCGTGAGCTCGCGGATCGCGATCGCCGACACCAGCCAACGCTATGCGACCCGCGTCCCGACCGTGCGGCCTCCCGCACCTTGGCGGCATCCGGGCACCCGTACGCTTGCGACATGGACGTCGTCCGCCCGACCGCCGATCGGTTCGACGAGACGCTCGCGCTCCTGCGCGCCTCCGACCAGGCCGTCTTCGGAGAGTCCGACTGGACCGCGGGCGAGCTGCGCGAGGAGTGGGACGGGCTCGATCTCGAGCACGATGCCTGGCTGATCGAGCTCGACGGCCACCTGGCCGGGGTCGCGCACCTGGTCGACCGCAAGGGAGGGAGGTTCGTCGGCGACGGGTACGTCCACCCCGAGCTGACCGGCCGTGGCGTCGGGAACACGATCCTGAAGCTCCTCGAGGGGCGCGCCCTGGAGCTCCGCGCGGACTGGCCGGACGGCGAACGAGTCGTGCTCGAGGCGGCGCACCTCGTCGGTGACGAGCGCGCGCCGCGCCTGTTCTCGGTTCGAGGATTTGCGCCCGTCCGGAGCTTCTTCCGAATGGTCGCCGACGTCACGGAGCCGCCGCCGGCCCCGATCTGGCCGGAAGGCATCGAGCTCCGCGCGCTCGACGTGGAGCGCGACGGGCCTGCCGTGCACGCGGCGCACGAGGAGGCGTTCGTCGACGAGTGGGGGCACGTCGCTCGCCCCTACGGCGCCTGGACGGAGCGCGTCTTCGGGGTCCCGCGCTTCGATCCGTCGCTCGTCGTGGCCGCCTGGGACGGTGACGAGCTGGCCGGCGTGGCGCTGAACTATCCGAAGCGGATGGGCGACTGGGGCTGGGTCGGCATCCTGGCCGTGCGGCCGCGCTGGCGCCGGCACGGGCTCGGCCTTGCCCTGCTGCACGAGTCCTTCCGGCGCTTCCGGGCGACGGGCGAGACGACCGCCGCGCTCGGCGTGGACGTCGAGAACCCGACCGGCGCGACGCGGCTGTACGAGCGCGCCGGGATGCAGGTCCTCTGGCAGGCCGACGTCTGGCAGAAGGAGCTCCGGCCCGCATCCGTCGCGGCGCCGTCGGCATGAGCGCCCTCCGCGCGCGGTGCCCGCACTGTCGCACGCTGACCGCCGTCGCCTACGACGAGCTCTACGAGTGCCACAGCTGCGGTGCGTCGTTCGGGGCCGGCCTCGTCCGCGTCCCTCGTGCGTGGGGGCGGGGCGGCGAGGCGATGGCGGAGGCGGCCGCGCTCGAGCTGCCGTACCCCGAGACGCTCGTGGTCGAGCGCGACACGCTCGAGGAGCAGTGCGAGGCCGTCGCGGACGGCCTCCCCCGGCGGCCGCTCGTCCTGGGCGGGTGCTGCTGCGCGCACGTCGGCGCGATCCGCGCCCTCGCGCGGCGCCACGACCGGCTCGCCGTCGTCTGGCTCGACGCCCATGGGGACCTGAACACCCCCGAGACGTCCCCGTCCGGGAATCTCTGGGGCATGCCGCTCCGGATGGCGATCGACGAGGGAAGCGCGAGGGCGAGCGACGTCGCGCTCGTCGGCGCCCGCGACCTCGACCCGCCGGAGGCCGAGTTCGTCGCGAGGCATGGAATCGACGCCGACCTCGCGCGCACGCTCGACGGTGTCGCCGCTGCCTACGTCGCCTTGGACGTGGACGTCCTCGAGCCCGGTCTCGTCCCTGCCTTCATGCCCGTGGCGGGCGGGCTCGGCCTCGAGGACGCGGAGCGGCTGCTGCAGGAGGTCGCGAGCAGAGCGCACGTGGCCGGCCTGGGCTTCACCGGCCTCGTCCCGGGAGCCGAGCCCGCGATCCTTGCGAGGCTCGCAGGCGCGGCCGGCCTCTGACGGACCGGCACTAAGATGCCCGGGATGTCCACGACCGGGAACATCGACGTCTCGATCGAGCACAAGAAGTCCGAGCCCACCGGTCGGGACGGCGCAGGCTCCCACCCGAACACGTGCCCGAGCTGCGGCTCGCACTATCGTGACGACGAGCTGGCCGAGCACCTGCGCGTCTGCCCTCAGTGCGGCCACCATTTTCCGGTCAGGGCGCGCGAGCGTGTTGCTCAGCTCGCCGACGCCGGCACGTTCGAGGAGGAGGACGGCGACCTCCGCTCGGCCGACCCACTCGAGTTCTTCGACCTCAGGCCGTACGTCGAGCGGCTCGCCGAAGCGGAGCTCGGCACCGGCCTGGGTGACGCGATCCTCACCGGCCGCGCGGCCGTCGAGGGGAGGCCGTGCCGCATCGCGGCGATGGATTTCTCGTTCATGGGTGGCTCGATGGGGAGCGTCGTCGGCGAGCGGTTCGCCCGCGCCTGTGACAGAACCGCCGAGGACGGCGGCGCCCTGATCTCGGTCTCCGCTTCGGGGGGCGCCCGCATGCAGGAGGGCATCCTCGCGCTGATGCAGCTGCCGAAGACGGTTGCGGCCGTCGGCGACCTCCAGGATGCGGGCGGCGTGCTCGTCTCGGTGCTCGCCCACCCCACGACCGGAGGCGTCACCGCGAGCTTCGCAAGCCTCGGCGACGTGATTCTCGCGGAGCCGGGAGCGCTGACCTCGTTCGCCGGTCCGCGCGTCGTCGCGCAGACGACGCGCGAGAAGCTGCCGGACGACTTCGGTCTCGCCGAGTCCAACCTTCGCTTCGGGCACGTCGACGCCGTCGTCCCACGCACGGAGCTGCGCTCGACGCTGTCGCAGCTCCTGCGCCTGTTCGGAGCCGGCGCATGACCCAGGAGGCCGAGCTCGGCCTGCGCGACCGGCTGGCCCAGTTGTCCGGCGTCAAGCTCCTGCGCGGCACGAAGCTCTCGGCGGAGCTCGAGCGCCTCCAGCGGCAGCTGGAGCGGTTGCGCGAGGACACGACGGACGAGGAGATCTGGCGCTCCGTCGAGCTCGCCCGCCACGAGCATCGCCCCTACACGCTCGACTACGTCGAGCGAATTCTCGACGACTGGTTCGAGCTCCACGGCGACCGTGGGCGCATGGATGACCACGCGATCGTGGCCGGTATCGGCGCGCTCGACGGGCGCACGATCGCTTTGATCGGGCACCAGAAGGGCCGCGACCTGAAGGAGCGCGCGACCCGGAACTTCGGCATGGCCTACCCGGAGGGCTACCGCAAGGCGATGCGGACGATGGAGCTCGCCGATCGCCACGGCTTCCCGCTCGTCACGCTCGTCGACACGCCCGGCGCGTACCCGGGCATCGCCGCCGAGCAGCACGGCCAGGGTGGCGCCATCGCCCGCTCGCAGGCGGCGATGCTGCGCCTCGGCGTCCCGACGGTCGCCGTCGTGATCGGCGAGGGAGGCTCGGGCGGCGCCATCGCGATCGCCGTGGCCGACCGCGTCCTCATGCAGGAGAACGCGATCTACTCCGTCATCTCGCCGGAGGGCTGCGCGTCGATCCTCTGGCGCGACGCGGCGCAGGCGAAGAAGGCCGCCTCCGCGTTCAAGCCCGACGCCGCGCACTGCCTCGAGCTCCGGGTGATCGACGGGATCGTGCCCGAGCCCGAGGGCGGCGCGCAGGTGGATCACGACGCGGCGGCCGTGCTCCTGCGAGAGGCGCTCGTCGCCCACCTCGACGAGTTGGGCGATCTCCCGGCGGACGAGCTTCGCCGCGCTCGTCGGGCGAAGTTCCGCTCGATGGGCGTGATGGCGTCCGTCTGATCCCGCGAGCGGCTCTCCACACTTTCCACAGGCTTATCCCCGGCCGGGAAAACCGCATCGTGCAGGTATTTTCTCGAACCTGTAGAGACGGTGTTAAGGGATGGGGGCGCATGGGATGATCGGGTGATGCCGCAGCTCGGCGACTACCGGCGCAAGCGCGACCCACGGCGGACGCCCGAGCCGTTCGGCGGCGGCGCGGCGGGCGACGCGCCGGTCTTCGTCGTCCAGCGTCACGACGCACGGCGGCTCCACTACGACCTCCGCTTGGAGCGGGACGGCGCCCTCGCGAGCTGGGCTGTGCCGAAGGGGCTGCCCCTCGCGCCGGGCGAGCGCCACCTCGCTGTCCACGTCGAGGACCACCCGCTCGACTACGCCTCCTTCGAGGGCGTGATCCCCGCCGGTGAATACGGCGCCGGCACGGTCGCGATCTGGGATCGGGGGACGTACGAGCTGCTCGAGGAGAAGCGGGACGGCGGCCTGACGTTCCGCCTCCGAGGCGAACGGATCGAGGGCGTCTGGACGCTCGTCCCAGCCCACCTGGACGGAGACGAGCGGAACTGGCTGCTCCTCCGCAAGGACGCGCCTCGCGAGAGCACCGCCGCCGTGCGGCCGCAGCTCGCGACCGTCACGGACAGCCTGCCGACCGGCCCGGGCTGGCTCTTCGAGCCGAAGTGGGACGGCTACCGCGCGATCGTGACGGTCCGCGGCGGCGAGGCGACGCTGACGAGCCGCAACGGGAACGACCTGACCGAGCGATTCCGGGAGATCGCGCGTGCCGTCGTGCACGCGATCCGCACTCCGTCAGCGGTGCTCGACGGCGAGGTGTGCGCGCTCGACGAGTCGGGGACAGCACGCTTCGAGTCGCTCCAGTCGGGCTCGGGCCGCCTCGTGCTGATGGTGTTCGACCTCCTCGCGCTCGACGGCGAGCCCGTACACGATCGCCCGCTGGCCGAGCGACGACGACTTCTCGAGGAGCTCGTCGACCCGGAGTCCGAGCGCGTGCGCGTGTCGCCCGCGTTCGAGGACGGGCCTGCGCTGCTCGAGGCGGCGGCGGCACAGGGCCTCGAAGGCGTCGTGGCCAAGCGGGCGGACGCGCCGTACCGCTCCGGCCGGCGGACGCCCGAGTGGCAGAAGCTCAAGCTCCGCCTCGAGGACGACTTTCCGATCGTCGGCTTCACGCGCGGCACGGGTCGCCGTGCGACACTCGGTGCGCTCGTCCTCGGCCGGCGCGAAGCCGACGGCCTCCACTGGGCGGGCAACGTCGGCTCGGGTCTCGGTGACGGGGACGTCGCATCTCTGCTCGCAGCGTTGCGACCGCTCGCACGGCCGACCTCGCCGCTGGTGCGCGAGCCGCGCATGGCCCGCGTCCGCCCCTCGGACGTCACCTGGGTCGAGCCGGTGCTGTCCGCGCAGGTGACGTACGCCGAGCGGACGCGAGAGGGGCGACTCCGCGCCCCGGTGTTCCTCGGGGTCCGAGACGATGTGCCCGTGGAACGCCCACCCATCGCCGAGGAGATCCGCCGCGGCCAGAGGACGTTGCGCCTGTCCAACGTCGACAAGCCGTTCTGGCCCGACGAGGGCATAACGAAGGGGGAGCTCCTCGCGTACTACCGCGACATTGCGGAGGTGCTCGTCCCCCACCTGCGCAAGCGGCCCTTCACGATGAAGCGCTACCCGGACGGCTGGCAGGGGAAGAGCTTCTTCCAGAAGCAGGCGCCGTCCCACATGCCCGACTGGATCGCGACCGCGCCGTTCCCCGCCTCGACCCGGGCCGGCGAGAAGCGCGTCGTCGACTACGCCCTCGTCGACGACGACCTCGCGCTGCTCTGGATGGTCAACATGGGCTGCATCGACATGCACGCGTGGGCGTCGCGCGTCGACCGTCCCGAGCGGCCCGACTGGGTGATGTTCGACCTCGACCCCTCCGAGGGGGCGACGTTCGACGACGTCGTGACGGTCGCGTTGCTCGTCCGCGAGACCCTCGACGTGCTCGGCCTCGACTCCGTCCCGAAGACGAGCGGCTCGCGCGGCATCCATGTGCTCGTGCCGATCGCGCGACGGCACTCCTTCGGAGAGGTGCGGGAGTTCGCGGGGATCGTCGCGGGCGCGCTCGCCCGTGCCCACCCGGGGGTCGTGACGACGGAGTGGACGAAGGCGAAGCGGCAGGGCGTTCTCGTGGACGCGAACCAGAACGGCCCGGGAAAGACGACGGCGTCGGTGTACTCAGTGCGCCCCCGGGCAGGCGCGCCCGTCTCGACCCCGCTCCGCTGGGACGAGGTGGAGCCAGGGCTCGACGTCCACGCCTTCACGATGGAGGTGGTGCTGGGGCGTGTCGCGCGCGACGGCGATCTCTTCGCCAGGGTCCTGCAAGGCGGCCAGTCGCTCGCCGCCGCGCTCCGCACCGTCCGCTGAGACCTACCCCCGGCACGGCTCGACGACCACGATCTCCACCGCGATGTCGGTCAGGGCTCGAGCTTGTGCGGATGGCTCAGGGCGGAGAGCTCGACGATGTCGCGTCGGAAGAAGAGCGACACCGTCCAGTCGGTCACGACGCGAATCTTGCGACGGAAGGTCGGGAGCGCGTACAGGTGGTACGTCCGGGCGACGAACCAGCCGGGGAAGCCGCGGAGGCGCAGGCCCGGAAGCTCGGCGATGCCCTTGTAGCGGCCGAGGGTCGCGACCTGGCCCAGCATCCGGTATCCGTAGGGCCGCGGTGCGCCGACGAGGTTCTTCGCGAGCCGCCGCGCCTGGCGCAGCGCGTGCTGGCACGTCGGCGGGTCGAAGCGGCCGGGCGTGCGGGTGTTCGGCACCGCCGCGCAGTCGCCGAGCGCCCACACGTCCTCGGTGCCGGTCACCCGGAGCGTCTCGTCGACCGTCACCCGCCCGCGCTCGTCGAGAGGCAGGTCGAGGGTTGCGAGTGCGGGACTGGGCCGCACGCCGGCGGCCCAGACGAGCGTCCGGGCCGGGATACGTGTGCCGTCGGCGAGCACGGCCTCGCGCTCGTCGAACGAATCGAGCGTCGTCCCGACGTGAATCTCGATCCCGCGCTTCTCGAGGTAGCGGTGCGTGTACTCCCCGAGCTTGCGCGGGATCTCGGAGAGGATCGCCGGCGCCGCGTCGACGAGCACCCACCGTTGTCGGAGGTCGCGCAGCGTCGGGTACGACCGCCGGACGGCGGCGTGTGCGAGGTCGTTGAGCTCGGCGAGCGCCTCCACGCCCGCGTACCCGGCGCCGACGAACACGAAGCCGAGGTCGCGCTCCGCCTCCACGCGGTCGAGGCGGGCCGCGGCCGACTCGAGCGACCGGAGCAGGTGGTTTCGCAGCCCGATCGCGTCGGCGACGTCCTTGAAGCCGCGCCCGTGCTCTGCGAGCCCGGGGATCGGAAACGTCCTCGGCACGGCGCCGAGCGCGACGACGAGCCTCTCGTAGCCGATCTCGAACGTCCCGCCGAGCGTGTCGGCGACGACCGTGCGCTGCGCCGTGTTACGGCTCGTCACGTGCCCGAGCAGGAGCTCCGCGTTGGGGCACATCTGCCGCAACGGCACGACCACGTGGCGCGGCTCGAGCGTGGCCGCGGCGGCCTCCGGGAGCAGCGGCGTGTAGAGCATGAAGTTGTCGGGGTTCACGATCGTCGCCCCGCGCTTGCCGAGGAGGCGTGCAACGTACGCCCCGGCGAAGCCGCCGCCGATGACCAGCGTGCCTCCGACTGCCTCGCGGCGCTCGGCCATCAGCCTAGCGATCGCACGATGGCGCAGCTGCAGGTCGCAGTCATCGGAAGCGGATCCGATCGCGTCGAGGAGGCGGAGACGGTCGGCCGGCTTCTGGCCGAACGCGGGTGCATGGTCGTGACCGGCGGGCTCGGCGAGGTGATGGCCGCCGCCCACCGCGGGGCGAAGTCGGCCGGGGGGACGACGCTCGCGATCCTCCCCGGAGAACGGCACGAGGCCGCGAACCCGTGGGCCGACACCGTCGTGGTCACCGGGATCGGACACGCGCGGAATCTCGCCGTCGCCGCGTCGGGGCACGCCGTGATCGCCGTCGGCGGCAGTCACGGCACGCTGGCGGAGATCGCCTTCGCCCTCGGGCTCGGGCGACCGGTCGTTCAGCTGGGCGACGGCCCGGAGGTGGAGGGTGTCTCGCGCGTTGCGACCCCGACGGACGCTGTGGAGCTCGCGCTCGCGTCCGTTACTCACGTGTGAGCCCGCTGCTCTCGACCTCGTGCAGCCGCCGCGCGAGAAAGCGACGCTCGGGCGCGTTGTCGGTGAGCGCAAGGGCATTGCGGTAGCTCTCGGCCGACTCCTCGTCCCGTCCGAGTCGGCGAAGGAGATCCGCGCGCGCTGCATGGAAGTAGCCGTACCCGCCGAGCTCGTCGAGCTCGTCGACCAGCGCGAGCGCCGTCTCGAGGTCGCCCGCGATCGCGATCGCCACGGCCCGGTTGAGCTGCACGACGGGCGACGGATCGATCCGCATGAGCGCGTCGTAGACGGCCGCGATCGCGGCGGGGCTCGCAGCCTCGGCATGGCCGGCGGCGATCGCTGCCTGGAGCTGATACGGGCCCGGGCGACGGTGCGCCTCCGCGTGCCGCAGGACGCGCAGGCCCTCGTCGATCTCGTTCCCGTCCCAGAGGGAGCGATTCTGGTCGGCGAGGAGCACGATCTCGCCGTCCGCGCCGACCCGCGCCGCGCGACGCGAGTCCTGGAGCAGAAGGAGGAGAGAAGCCCGAGCGCCTCCGGCTCGTCCGGCATCAGCACGCAGAGGAGCTTGGCGAGTCTGATCGCCTCGACGCAGAGGTCGGACCGCACGAGCGTTTCCCCCGCCGTCGCGGCGTAGCCCTCGTTGAACACGAGGTAGAGGACGCGGAGGACGTCGGGGAGACGATCCGGCAAGAGCTCGTCCGGCGGGACGCGGAAGGGAATCCCCGTGTCGCGCACGCGGCGCTTGGCGCGGACGAGCCTCTGGGCCATGGTCGGCTCGGTGACGAGGAAGGCCCGCGCGATCTCATGCGTCGCGAGACCGCCGACCTCGCGCAGCGTCAGGGCTACGCGTGCATCCAGCGCGAGCGCGGGGTGGCAGCACGTGAACAGCAGTGCAAGGCGTTCGTCGGGGATCGCGCTCACGTCGGCGTCTTCTTCGGCGGGCACGTCCTCCAGCCGTGCGAGTAGCTCCGCCTTCCGGGCGAACGTCCGCTCTCTGCGGATCCGGTCGATCGCCCCGTTGCGCGCGGTGGCCACGATCCACGCGCCGGGCGAGCGCGGCGTGCCGTCGCGCGGCCAGCGTTCGAGGGCTTTCGTGAATGCGTCCTGCACCGCGTCCTCGGCGAGGGCCAGGTCGCCGAGGACGCGGGCGAGAATCGCGACCGCACGAGGCCATTCCTCCCTGAACGTGGTTTCGAGCGTCTGCGTCACCGCTCCACGATAGGGCGGATCTCGAGCGACCCGGTCTCGGCGGCCGGGACGAGCGCGGCGACGCGGATCGCCTCGTCGAGGTCGGGCAGCGTCGTGACGAAGAGCCCGCCGATCTGCTCCTTCGTCTCCGCGAACGGGCCGTCCGTGACGACCCGCTCGCCGTCCACGATGCGGACGACCTTCGCCTCGGAGGCGGCGACGAGCTCACGACCCGTGACGCCGGGATCCACCTTCGCCATCTCGTCGAAGAGAGCCAGCCAGCGCGGCATCGACTCCGCACGGCTCCGCGCCGCCTCCTCCTCGTCGAGCCCGGCCCAAGTCGACTGGTCTCCGTAGACGAGCAATGCGTACTGCATCTCAGGCCTCCTGGTCGACATGGACGGCACGGATCTCGACCGCGCCGTGCTCCGCTGCCGGGATTCGCGCGGCCCACTCGAGGGCGTCGTCGAGCGACGGGCAGTCGAGGATGAAGTAGCCGCCGAGCGCCTCCTTCACCTCTGCGTACGGGCCGTCGCTGACGAGCCGCTCGTGGTCGCGGACACGAACGGTCGTGGCACTCGCGGTCGCTGCGAGCTCGTCGCCGCCGACGAGGACGCCCGCGCCGCGCGCCGCTTCGGCGAACTCGCGGTACTGCTCGTAGGCGGCAGTGCGATCGTCGTCCGCCATTCGCTCCCACGCGCCCTCGTCGGCGTAGATCAATGCCAGGTACTCCATCTGCTGCCCTCCGATCTCCTCGGTGCCGTTGTGGACCTTCGCATGGACGACGAACGAGCCTCGTCCCGATCGACAGCGGGCAGGGACGACGTGCCCGGCGGTCGGGTAGCGGCGCGCGGTGGTGTGCCCGGCCGTCCAGCCCCTGCGCGGTTCAGCGCCGTGCCTGGTCCAGCACCCCCTCGGGGGGACGCCGGCCCCCCTACCGGAACGATCGCACGAAACCTGTGTCGTGTCTGCTCCGCGTTCGTGCCGTCTTCGTGCCGACGCCGAGATCGAAGCCGACGCCGAAGCGCGTCACCGCTCACCCGGCATCCGCTCGAGCAGCGTGCGGGCCGCGGCCTTGTCGAGCATTTCGTTCAGGTTGCCGCACTTCGGGCTCTGGACGCACGACGGGCATCCGGCGCGACACGGGCAGCGACCGAGCAGGCGCGCCGTGTCGGCAACCCAGTCCGCGAAGCGGTCGAAGCCGCGCTCGGCGATGCCGACGCCGCCGGCATGGCCCTCGTAGACGAAGATGGTGGGCCGCCCCGTTTGCTCGTGGACGTTCGTCGAGAGCCCGCCGATGTCCCACCGGTCGCACATGGCGAAGAGCGGAAGCAGGGAGATGAGCGCGTGCTCGGCGGCGTGGAGGGCGGAGACGAGCGTCGGCATCGTGTCGATCCCGTCGAGCAGCCGTGGCCCGGGCGAGAACCAGACGCCCTCGGTCTCGAACGACGTCGCAGGCAGGTCGAGCGGCGTCGTGTCGATCACGCTCCCGTCGGCGACGGCCCTCCGCTGGAAGGCGACGACCTGCTCGGAGACCTCGATGCGGCCATGGTTGAGCTCGACGCCGGCGACCTCCGAGCTGCGCAGGGCCTCGACGATCGACGTCTCCGTCTCCTTGCGCGCCTGCGTGTACCAGTCGACCGCGACAAGACGGACAAGTGCCGTCCGCGTCTCGAGGTCGAGCGTCGTCACGCCGTAGGAGTCGCCGAGATGGAGGTAGACCGCGCCCTCGTGCACCGTCGAGAACGCCCGCTCCCGCTCGGCGGTCCCGAGCACGGACCCGGTCTCCTCGTCGACGATCACGAAGCCGTCGGTGTCGCCCGACCGGAGCGAGAGGCGCGCGGCGGGCGTGTCCCTCCCGCGCCACACGTACCCCGCAGGTGTCGGCTCGAGCTCGTGCAGGACGGCGGCCCGTTCGAGCGCCTCCGGCCCGAGCACGTCCGCGTCCGCCGGCGTGAGCGGTCCTTCGTACGCGGCGGAGAGGACGTGGCCGTCGAGGATGCGCGGCGTCGCGGGGTCGATGAGCGCGGCTTCGACGCTTCGACCGAGCAGCGCGCCGGGCTCGGCGACGAAGAACTGGTCGAGCGCGTCCTCGCTCGCGATCAGCACGGCAAGCCCGCGTGAGCGTCGCCCGGCGCGCCCCCACTGCTGGCGCAACGAGGCGACGGTGCCGGGGAAGCCGACGGAGATCGCGCAGTCGAGCTCGCCGACGTCGATGCCGAGCTCGAGCGCGTCCGTGGCGGTGACGCCGAGCAGCTCGCCGTCGACGAGCCGCCGCTCGATCGCGCGGCGTTGCTCGGGTGTGTACCCCGCGCGGTAGGGCGCGAGCCGTCGCGCTGTCGCGCCGTCGAGGCGGTCGCTCGCGAAGCGATGGACGAGCTCCGCGGCCTTGCGGCTCTTCGTGAAGCAGATCGTCCGGACCCCGCGGTCGACGAGCGACGCGAGCAGCCGCGAGGCGTCGCCCAGCGGGCTTGCCCGGATGCCGAGCTCGGCGTCGACGAGCTCAGGGTTCCACAGGACGATCTCGCGCTCCGCCCGTGGCGCGGTGTCGATGTCCACGACCCGCACCTCGAGGCCCGTGAGCCGCGCCGCAAGCTCGCCGGCGTTGGCGATCGTTGCCGACGCCAGGACGAAGATCGGATCGGCGTCGTATGCGAGCGCGAGCCGCCGCAGCCGGCGGAGGACGTTCGCGACGTGGGAGCCGAACACCCCGCGGTACACGTGCGCCTCGTCGACGACCACGACGCGGAGGTTGTGCAGCACGTCCCCCCAGCGGTCGTGATGTGGAAGGACGCCGACGTGGAGCATGTCGGGGTTCGTGAGGATCGCGTTCGCCGTCCGCCGGATGTGCGCGCGACGCTCGATCGGCGTGTCGCCGTCGTAGATCGCGGGCCGAAGCCCGCGGAGCCCGAGCGCGGCGAGCCAGCGTGCCTGGTCCTGCGCCAGCGCCTTCGTCGGATACAGGAAGAGCGCCCGCGCCGACGGCTCGCGGGCGATCTGGTCGAGGACGGGGAGCGAGAACGCGAGCGACTTGCCGGACGCGGTCCCCGTCGTCACGACGACGCTCTCACCCCGCCTCGCCGCCTCCCACGTCTCCGCCTGGTGGGCGTAGAGCTCGGTGATGCCGCGGCGTGCGAGCGCTTCCGCGACGGACGGATGGAGGTCGCGCGGAAGTGGCTCGGCTCGACCGCCACGTGCTGGCTCCGAGCCGCGGTACGCCACCTCGGCGGCGTCGAGCGGGGCGTCCCAGGCTGCCGTCGCGGTCAGTACTAAGGCTCCGACGGCCGGAACCCGGTGCAGGAGAGGTTGAGCCCAGCGACGCGCCCGTCGACCACCGCGACGTAGGCCGTGTGTTCGTTCTCCTGTGGGCCGTGCACCGGGTCATGGCCTGCGAAGCGATAACGGAGTCGCACACGGTCGGCGACCTGCTCGACGTCGCTCGACAGCACTGCGAATCCTTCGAGCGGGTCGAGCCAGTAGCCGTAGCGCTCGGCGATCGCGTCCGGCCCTGTCTCCGTCCGAAGCTCGTGCGGTGTGAGGGCGCGGAGCTCGGCGCCGGGGGCGAAGCACCCGGCGATCCTCGCGCGATCGCGTGCCCGGATCGCGACGAGCAGCTCCTCCACGGCCGCGACGTCGTCCACGGG
The DNA here is from genome assembly GCA_963747125.1 of uncultured Actinomycetes bacterium. Taxonomy (GTDB): domain Bacteria; phylum Actinomycetota; class Thermoleophilia; order Gaiellales; family Gaiellaceae; genus Gaiella. The sequence goes on from CAVVEN010000019.1 coordinate 35,630, forward strand.
CCAAGCGTAGGCGACGGTCAGGCCGGGAGGTGGCGCGCGACCGCCTCGGCGTACCGGCGGCGCGGCTGCGCCCCGTGGATCGTCTCCACCGGCGCGCCGGAGGCGAAGAGGATCACCGTCGGCAGCGAGAGCACCCCGTAGCGGGACGGGATGCCCGAGGTTCTCGTCGATGTCGAGCCGCGCGAGCCGGAGTCGGCCCTCGTGCTCGCGTCCGAGCTCGACGAGGAACGGCTCGATCGCCTCGCACGGGCGACACCACGGGGCCGTGAACTCGACGAGCACCGGGAGCTCGGCCGCGAGCACCTCCGCCTCGAACGTGGCGTCGGTCACGTCGCGCACTACAGGCTCCCCCGGAGCGCCTTCCAGCGCAGCACGGGCACCTGCCGCATCGCCTCGACGACGATCGAGCCGCTCATCTTCGATTCGCCCACGCGGCGGTCGACGAACACGATCGGGAGCTCGACCACCCGGAACCCGGCCCGCAGCGCCCGGTACGTCCCCTCGATCTGAAACCCGTAGCCCCGCGCCGCGATCGCGTCGAGGTCGATCGACTCGAGCACGCGGCGCCGGAAGCACTTGAAGCCGCCGGTCAGGTCGCGGACGCCGACGCCGAGCACAAGTCGGGCGTAGAGCGATCCGCCCCGCGAGATGACGCGCCGCAGGAGGCCCCAGTTCTGCGTCCCTCCGCCCGCGACCCAGCGTGACCCGAGCGCGAGGTCGGCACCGCCCTCGCAGGCAGCGATCAGGCGTGGGACATCGGCGGGATCGTGGGAGAAATCGCAGTCCATCTCGAGCACGAGCTGCGCGCCCGCGCCGAGGGCACGGTCGAAGCCGGCGAGGTACGCGCGGCCGATCCCCTCCTTCCGTGTCCGGTGGAGCACGTCGAGCCAGGGAAGCTCCTCCGCGAGGCGGTCGGCGATCTCGCCTGTGCCGTCCGGCGAGCTATCGTCGATCACGAGCACGCGGTCACGCTTCGTGTCGAGCACCTCGCCGAGCGCGCGCACGAGCGGCTCGACGTTGTCCCGCTCGTTGTAGGTCGGGACGCAGACCACCGCGCGCGTCGAGCTCATCGCCGGAGTCTGCCCGCTCCGCCCGTCTCGAGGCCGCCCCTATGATCGGCGGATGCCGCCGCTCCCCCGCAACGCCGACGTCGCGGACGCGCTCGACGAGCTGGCGGACGTGTCGGAGATCCTGGGCGAGCAGGGTTTCCGCGTCCTGGCCTACCGTCGTGCGGCGACGAGGATCCGCGAGACCGGCGCGTCGGTCGCCGAGCTCGCGCTGCAGGGGTCGGCGAAGGAGCTGCCGGGGATCGGTGCGACGATCGAGTCGAAGATCGTGGAGATGACCGAGACGGGATCGATGTCCGCGCTCGACAAGCGCCGCGCCGAGGTGCCCGCCGAGGTCCGCCAGTTCCTCCGGCTGCCGGGGCTTGGCCCGAAGACCGCGGCGCGGATCTGGCGCGAGCTGGGCGTCACCACGCTCGACGAGCTGCGCCTGGCTGCCGAGCAGCAGCGGGTTCGCACGCTTCAGGGTCTCGGGGCGAAGAGCGAGGAGCGAATTCTCGAGGCGCTCGCGAAGGGGTTCGGCCCGGAGCCGGAGCGGCGCGGCCTGCTCGGTGTGGGGCTTCCGGTCGTGCGGGAGGTGGTGGACGCGCTTCGCGAGCATCCCGCGGCGGTCGAGGTCTCCGGCGCGGGAAGCGTGCGCCGCGGCCGCGAGACCTTCCGCGACCTCGACGTGATCGCCACGGCGACCGACCCGACCGCGCTGATCGCGCACTTCGTGACGCTGCCGTGGGTGCTCGAGATCGCGGCGCGCGGCGACACGAAGGCGACGGTCGTGACGAAGCAAGGGCTCCGGCTCGACCTGCGCGTCGTCCCGCCCGAGGACTACGGCAGCCTCCTCCAGCACTTCACCGGCTCGAAGGACCACAACATCGCCCTCCGCGAGGAGGCGCAGCGGCGCGGGCTCTCGATCTCCGAGTACGGGGTCGCAGTCGTCGAGACGGGCGAGGTGCACCGCTTCGCCCGCGAGGACGACCTGTACCGCTTTCTCGGCTACGAGCCGATCCCCCCCGAGCTGCGCGAGAACATGGGCGAGCTCGAGGCGGCGCGCGACGGCCGTCTCCCGGCGCTCGTGGAGCTGGACGATCTCGTCGGCGAGCTGCACTGTCACTCCGACTGGTCGTCCGACGGAAAGGCGTCGATCGAGGACATGGCGCGCACGGCGCGAGCGCTCGGCTACCGGTTCCTCGCGCTCACCGACCACTCCCACTACCTGCGAGAGGGGCGGATGGAGGCCCAGTGGCGCGAGATCGACGAGGTGAACGAGCGGGTGAAGCCGTTCCGCGTCCTCAAGGGCGTCGAGGCGAACATCCGCTCGGACGGCGCCGTCGACGTGCTCGACGAGCTCCTCGCCGAGCTCGACTGGGTCGTTGCGTCGCTGCACCAGGGCTTCGACCGGAGTCCGACCGAGCGGATCCTCGCGGCGCTCGACCACCCCCACGTCGACTGCATCGGGCACCTCACCGCCCGCAAGCTCAACCGCCGCCCGGGCGCGGACGTGGACGTCGAGAAGGTCATCGCCCGCGCGGTCGAGACGGGCACCGCGCTCGAGATCAACAGCCAGCCCGACCGGCTCGACCTGCGCGACGCGCACGCACGCCTGGCCGGGGAAGCGGGCGTGCTCGTTCCGATCACGACCGACGCCCACTCGACGACCGCCCTCGGCTACCGCGAGCTCGGGCTCGCCCAGGCGCGGCGTGCGTGGCTGACGAAGGACCAGGTGCTGAACACGCGTCCCTGGCGCGAGATCGCGAAGCTCCGCGGATGAGCACGTTCCGCGACGACGGCGCCGCGGCGCTCGAGTGGGCCGCCTCGTACCTCGAACGGGTGCGGGAGCTCCCGGTGCTGTCGCAGGTCGAGCCCGGCGCGATCAAGGCCTCGTTGCCGGCCCGTGCGCCCGACGCGCCCGAGCCCTTCGCCGCGGTCCTCCGCGACCTCGACGACGTGCTGATGCCAGGGCTCACGCACTGGCAGAGCCCACGCTACTTCGCCTACTTCGCGACGACGGCGTCCGAGCCCGGGATCCTCGCCGAGCTGCTCGTCGCGGCGCTCAACCAAGTCGGAATTCTCTGGCGCGCGTCGCCCGCCCTGCAGGAGCTCGAGGAGGTGACGCTCGCCTGGCTCGCCGACCTGCTCGGCCTCCCCGCCGGCATGCACGGGCACATCGAGGACACGGCCTCGACCGGCCTCGTCACGGCGCTCGCGGCGGCGCGAGCGGCGTCGCCCGGAAAGCGGGTCGTCGTCTGCTCCGAACACACGCACTCCTCGACCGCCAAGGCTGCGCGGCTCCTCGAGCTCGAGCTTCGCCCGGTGCCGGGTGACGAGCGGTACGCCATGCGCGCCGACGAGGTCGACCTCACCGATGCGTGCGCGCTCGTGGCGACGATCGGCACGACGTCGTCCGCCTCGATCGACCCCGTGCCGGAGCTCGCCGAGCTGTGCGGGGAGTCGGGCGTCTGGCTGCACGTCGACGCGGCCTACGCCGGCAGCGCGGCGGTGTGCCTCGAGCTGCGGCCGCTCTTCGCCGGGTGGGAGCGCGCGGACTCGATCGGGGTCAATCCGCACAAGTGGCTCCTGACGCCGATGGACTGCTCCGCCTTCTGGAGCCGCCGGCCCGACGACCTCCGCAACGCGTTCAGCCTCGTGCCGGAGTACCTCCGCGTCAGCGAGGACGTCGTCAGCCTGAGCGAGTACGCCATGCCCCTCGGCCGGCGGTTCCGGGCGCTCAAGCTCTGGGCAGTCCTCCGCTGCCACGGACGCGAGGGCCTGCAGGCGACGATCCGCGAGCACGTTCGCCTCGCCGAGCTGTTCGAGGGGTGGGTGCAGGACGAGCCGGGCTGGGAGGTGTGCGCGCCGCGGCACTTCTCCCTCGTCTGCTTCCGGCGCGAGACGTCCGACGAGGAGAACGCGACGCTCCTCGACCGCGTGAACGCCACCGGCGAGATGTTCCTCTCCCACACGCGGCTCGACGGCCGCTACGTCCTGCGCCTCGCGATCGGCAACGGCGGCACGACCGAGGAGGACGTTCGCCGTGCCTGGGACGTCCTGCGACGCGAAGCCCGTACGCTCAGCCAACCACCCCCAGGGGCACCCCCGGTGCCCTGATGTCACGCTATCGGCAATCCTCTGACCGAGGAGTGCCGTGTTCGTGCCGGAAGTGCATCGCGGGCTGATACGCTGGTTGTCGGCGCGGGACATGTCCCGCTCCACATCGAGAGAGGCTGAGGGACCGGCCCTGTGACGCCTCGGCAACCCGCCCCGACCGGGGCCACGGTGCCAAACCCGGACGGATGTGTCGAGCGAGACGAAGGAGGCGAAGCCCGTGTCAGCCATCTCCCTTTCCTGTCGCGTTTGCGCGACCGAGCATCCGCTCGAGGCGATCGGCTCCTGCAGCCGCTGCTTCGGGCCACTCGATCCCGTCTACGATTGGGAGCTTCTCCGGGCGACGCTGACCCGCGAGGGCCTCGCGTCGGGCCCTCCGTCGATCTGGCGCTACGAGGCTCTCCTCCCGGTCACGGCTCCCGAGGAGCCGCGTCTCGCTCCCGGCCTCACGCCGCTCGTCCCCGCGCCTCGCCTCGCGGAGGAGATCGGAGTCGGGGAGCTCTGGCTCAAGCTCGACACGGCCAACCCGACGCACTCCTTCAAGGACCGCGTCGTCGCCGTCGCCGCGCGCAAGGCGCAGGAGCTCGGCTTGACCACGCTTTCCTGCTCGTCCACCGGCAACCTCGCGGGCGCGGTCGCCGCGCGTGCGGCCGCGGAGGGGCTCGACGCCGCGGTGTTCGTCCCCGCCGATCTCGAGCCCGAGAAGCTCGCTGCCGCGGCGGCCTACGGGCCGACGATCTACGCGGTCGACGGCCACTACGACCACTGCTCACGGCTCTCGGTGGAGCTCTCGTTCGAGCTTCCGTGGGGCTTTGTCAACGTCAACCTGCGCTCGTACTACGCGGAGGGCTCGAAGACTCTCGCCTACGAGCTGGCCGAGCAACTCGGCTGGCGCGCGCCGGACGTCGTCGCGATCCCGATCGCGTCGGGCGCCCTCTTCCACAAGGTCGGCCAGGGGTTCTCCGAGCTCCGCTCGCTCGGGCTCCTCGACGGCCCGGCGCCGCGCCAGATCGGCGGCCAGGCGGCGGGCTGCCAGCCCGTCGCCACGGCGTTCCGCGACGGCAAGCCGGTCACGCCGGTCCGGCCCGACTCGATCGCCCGCTCGCTAGCGATCGGCAACCCGGCCGACGGCGACTTCGCGGTCGCGACGGCGCGGGAGACCGGCGGGGCGGTGTACGCGGTGGCGGAGGACGCGGTGGGGGAGAACATGGCCTTCCTCGCGGGCACGACGGGCGTCTTCGGGGAGACCGCGGCGGGTGTGACCCTGGGCGCGCTCCGGGCCGCCGTCGAGGCGGGCGAGGTCACCAGCGACGACCGCGTCGTCCTCCTTGTCACGGGCGACGGCCTCAAGACGCTCGGCCCGGTCTCGTTCACCTATCAGCCGGTGCCGATTTCCGCCGACGCCGAGGCATTCCTCGACGCCGTCGAGGCTGCCGCCTAGGAGGGCTTGGCGAAACAATCGCCATGTCCCCAGGGGAGCGCCGGATCGCCGTGATGCGGCGTCCTCGGTCGCGTCCATATCTTCGGATATGGACGCTCCCTGCGTCCTTGCCTCACGCCGACCGGTGGCATCCTGGGAACGGGGATCGTTCCGCCAAGCCCTCCAGAAGAACGACCGGGGTACGCTGGCGGGATGCCGAAGACCCTCTTCGAGAAGGTCTGGGAGCGCCACGTCGTGCTCGAGGAGGACGGCGGGCCGGCGCTGCTCTACGTCGACCTGCACCTCGTCCACGAGGTGACGTCGGCGCAGGCGTTCGAAGGGCTTCGTCTCGCCGGTCGCGGCGTCCGACGGCCCGACCTGACGGTCGCAACCATGGACCACAACGTCCCGACGCTCCCGGGCCCGATCACCGACCCGATGGCGAAGGCGCAGCTCGACGCGCTCCGGGCCAACACCGAGGAGTTCGGCGTCCGTCTCTACGGCACGGGGTCCGGGAACGAGGGGATCGTCCACGTGATCGGCCCCGAGCTGGGACTGACGCAGCCGGGCAAGACGATCGTCTGCGGCGACAGCCACACCTCCACCCACGGCGCGTTCGGCGCTCTCGCCTTCGGCATCGGCACGTCGGAGGTCGAGCACGTCCTCGCCACGCAGACGCTCTCCCAGGGCCGGCCGAGGACGATGCTCCTCGAATTCGTCGGCGAGCTGCCGGCGGGCCTGACCGCGAAGGACCTGATCCTCGGCGCGATCGGCCAGGTCGGCGTCGACGGGGGCGTCGGCTACGTCGTCGAGTATGCCGGCGAGGCGATCCGCGCGCTCTCGATGGAGCAGCGGATGACGATCTGCAACATGTCGATCGAGTGGGGCGCGCGGGCGGGCATGGTCGCCCCTGACGAGACGACGTTCGCCTACCTGGAGGGACGCGAGTTCGCCCCGAGCGGCGCAGACTGGGAGCGCGCCGTCGAGGACTGGCGCTCGCTCGCGAGTGACCCCCGCGCGGCGTACGACACCCACGTGGTTGTCGACGTCGCGGAGCTCGTCCCGCAGGTCACCTGGGGCACGAACCCCGGCATGGTGGTGCCGGTCACGGGGTCCGTACCCGATCCCGCGTCCTTCGACGACCCGGACGATCGGAGCGCGGCCGAGCGAGCGCTCGCCTACATGGACCTCCGCCCGGGACAGCGGATCGAGGACATCCGGATCGACCGGGTGTTCATCGGCTCGTGCACGAACTCGCGGATCGAGGACCTGCGCGCTGCCGCCGCGATCGTCGAGGGCAGTCACGTCGACCCGAAGGTCACGGCGCTCGTCGTCCCCGGCTCGGCACAAGTGCGTCGACAGGCGGAAGAGGAGGGGCTCGACCGGGTGTTCCTCGACGCCGGCTTCGAGTGGCGCCTCGCGGGCTGCTCGATGTGCCTCGGGATGAACCCCGACATCCTCGCGCCGGGCGAGCGCTGCGCATCGACGTCGAACCGGAACTTCGAAGGACGCCAGGGCCGGGGCGGGCGCACCCATCTCGTGAGCCCGCAGATGGCGGCGGCGGCGGCGCTACACGGCCGTTTCGTCGACGTTCGAGGGGTGTGGCTTCAGCCTCGCCCCTCTTCCGTGGGAGCCGAATGAAGCCCGTACGCACGGTCACCGGACGCGTCGCCGTGCTCGACCGCCCCGACGTCGACACGGATCAGATCATCCCCAAGCAGTTTCTGAAGCGGATCGAGCGAACCGGGTACGGGCAGTTCCTGTTCAACGACTGGCGCCTCGACGCCGACGGGAACGAGCGGCCAGGCTTCGAGCTCAACCGGCCGGAGTTCCGCGGCGCGTCGATCCTGCTCGCGGGGAGGAACTTCGGCTGCGGGTCCTCGCGCGAGCACGCCGCGTGGGCGCTGCAGGACTTCGGCTTCGACGTGGTCGTCGCGCCGTCGTTCGGTGACATCTTCCGGACGAACGCCGGCAAGAACGGGATGCTCGCGATCGCCCTCCCGGCCGACGAGGTCGAGCGGCTGATGGAGAGCGTCGACCTCGACCACGGTTCCGAGATGACCGTCGACCTCGAGCGGGGCGTGATCGTCGCGCCTGATGGGCGAGAGGTCTCGTTCGACTTCGACGAGACGACGCGGCATCGCATCCTGAACGGCCTCGACGAGATCGCGCTGACGCTCCGGCACGCGGACGCGATCGCGACGTACGAGCGAGCGCACGGCCTCGCATGAGAGCGCCCAAGTGACACTGTGTCACTTGGCTCCACGGGCGGCCGCGTGACACAGCGGGTCGCGGTACTCCCCGGGGACGGGATCGGGCCGGAGGTCACGGCCGAGGCCGTTCGTGTGCTCGACGCGCTCGGGATCGAGCACTCGGAGCATGCCTTCGGCGGCAACGCGATCCTCACGCAGGGCACGCCGCTCCCCGACGAGACGCTGGCCGCCTGCCGCGAGGCGGACGCCGTCCTGCTCGGCGCGGTGGGGCTGCCCGAGCTCGAGGGGCAGCCCGTGCGGCCCGAGCAGGGGTTGCTAGGGCTGCGCAGGGAGCTCGGCGTCTACGCGAACCTTCGCCCGTCTCGCGCCGAGGGGATCGACCTCCTGATCGTCCGCGAGCTCGTCGGGGGGCTCTACTTTGGCGCGAAGGGCACGCGGGAGGACGGGACGTGGTTCGACACCTGCGAGTACACGCGGCCCGAGGTCGAGCGTATCGCCCGACGCGCGTTCGAGATCGCGCGCGCGCGCGGCGGACGGTTGACCTCCGTCGACAAGGTGAACGTGCTGCACACGTCCCGGCTCTGGCGCGACGTCGTCACCGAGCTCGGGCGGACGGAGTACCTGGACGTCCCGCTCGACCACGCGCTCGTCGACTCGTTCGCGATGACGATCGTGAACGCGCCGGAGACGATCGGCGTCGTCGTGACCGAGAACACGTTCGGCGACATCCTCTCGGACGTCGCCGCCGCCGTCACGGGCGGCCTGGGGCTTGCGGCATCGGCATCGCTCGGCGACGACGGCCCGGGCTTGTTCGAGCCGGTGCACGGCTCCGCGCCTCAGATCGCCGGGAAGGGCATCGCGAACCCGGCGGCGATGCTCCGCTCGGTCGCGCTCATGCTCCGCCACGGGCTCGGCCTCGCCGACGCCGCGGACACGCTCGAGCGCGCGGTCGACGCCGCGCTCCGGGAGACCCCGACGCGCGACCTCGGAGGCAGCGCGACGACCCGCGAGGCGGGCGATGCCGTGCTCAGCGCTCTGTAGACATAACGGTCTACAAGTTGGCATACTAGCGGCATGAGCACCACCATCCGCGTCAGCGAATCGACTCGCCGCCGCTTTGCGCGCCTCGCCGAGCTCACCGGGAGACCAATGACGCAGCTGGTCGACGAGGCCGCAGACTCCCTCGAGCGGCGGCTCTTCTTCGATCGGCTCGATGCGCGTTTCGGAGAGCTTCGCCGCGATCCCGAGGCGTGGGCCGAGATCGAGCGCGAACGCCGTACGGAGGCCGGTGCTCTCGCAGACGGCTCCCCGTGATCCCGCTGCGGGGCGACGTTTGGCTCGCCGACTTCGGTGAGCCGGTCGGAAGTGAACAGGCAGGGCGGCGCCCCGCGGTCGTCGTCTCGGCCGACAGGTTGAACCGTGGCCCCGCGGGTGTGGTTGTCGTCGTTCCGTGCACAACCCGAGCGCGAGGTGTGCCGTCGCATGTCGAGCTCGATCCTCGCGCGTCAGGTCTCGACGAGATCACCTATGCGAAATGCGAGGATCTCAAGTCGGTCTCGGAGCGCCGCCTCGTGGCTCGGCTGGGGGCCGTGAGCACGCACGAGTTGTTCGAGATCGAGCGGGTCCTCCGCGTGCTTCTCGACCTCTGAGCGTTGCGACCTCACCGCTCTGCCCGTATCGTTCGCCCCGTGGAGCACGCTCGGGGCACCTCGTCGTTCGCGTTTGTCTTCGCCTTTCGGCGCTAGCCGGCGCATCCGTCCCCGCCTCGCGCCGGCTGGCTGAACACTCGCGGCGGACGTCCCCCTCCGAAAGGCTCCTATGACCCCGAACGACAACACCGTCGCCTACCCGGGCCGCGAGGGCGCGCACAGCGCCGCCGCGTGCGACCGGCTGTTCCCTGCAGCACGGCTTGTCGCGCAGGCGTCGTTCCAGGACGTCGTCGGCGCGGTCACGGAGCGGGCGTGCACGTACGGCGTCCTCCCGATCGAGAGCTCGCTCGCCGGCCCCGTGAACGAGACCCACGACCTGCTGTACGACTCCGCGCTCTCGATCGTCGCGGAGGCGATTCTGCCGATCCGCCACTCCCTCGTCGGGCCGGCCGAGGTCACGCTCGAGGACGTCCGGGAGATCCGCTCGCACGCCGTCGCCCTCGACCAGTGCCGACGCCTGCTTGCCTCTATGCCGTGGGCCACGGCCGTCGTGGCACCGACCACCGGGGACGCGGCGGCCGCCGTCGCCGACCTCGGCGACCAATCGGTCGTCGCGATCGCGAGCATGCGGGCCGCGCGGCTGCACGCGCTCTCGGTGATCGCGGACGACGTCGGCGACCACGCGGCCTACACGCGGTTCGCCGCGCTGGCGCCGTACACGCGGCTCGATCGGCGCCACGGCGAGTGGCGCACCGCCCTCACGTTCGAGACCCACCACCGTCCCGGGGCGCTCCACCATGCGATCGAGCCCCTCGCGCGGCGGGCGATCGACATGGTGCAGCTCGTCTCGCGCCCGATCCCGTCGCGGCCGTTCGACTATCGGTTCGACTGCGTCCTCGGCGGCCACCCGCTCGACGAGGAGGTCGCAGCGGCGCTCGTCGAGATGCAGGCCGAGACCGCGCGGCTCCGCGTCTTCGGGTCGTACCGGGCCGACCGCGACGAGGGCTGGGAGACGGTGGCGGCGTAACCGCCGAGCCGGTCGCGGTCGCTACGCCGCCTCGGCGGCGGTGTCCACAGCGGGCAGGTAGCGCCGCCACGCATCCGGGACCCGCTGCAGCGCGAGGCTGATGAAGAGCACCGGGGACGGCGCGCGCGGCTGGCGCGCAAGGTGCATGTGCGTCTCCTCGAGCAGGCGGTCCCCCTTGCGGAGGTTGCACGGCGCGCATGCCGTGACGACGTTCTCCCACACCGAGTCGCCCCCGCGCGAGCGGGGGACGACGTGGTCGAGCGTCAGCCGCCCGGCGCTGTCGCCGCAGTAGACGCACCGCCAGCCGTCGCGGGCGAAGAGCGCCCGCCGCGAGATACGCCGCTTGACCGATCGCGGCACGCGGACGTAGGTGACGAGCCGGATCACGTGCGGGCGGGTGTACGTGTTCGTCGCCGTGCGGAGCGGCTCGTCGAGCCGCTCGACGACCTCGGCCTTCCCCTTCCAGACGAGCACGTGGGCGCGCCTCGTCGAGCACACGTTCAGCGGCTCGTAGCTTGCGTTGAGGACGAGAACATGACCCACGTGGCGCGAATGTAGCAGCGCCGCAGCACGGTTCTGGTGCTCGGATCCGCCCGTGAGCGAGCGCTTGCGGCCGAAGGCCGGCTTTGCCGGCCGGGAGGCCAGATCAGGGTGTCCGTGCGCGACCCAGGAGGAGGGGCTCGTGGGGGAACCAGGGGTTCCCCCACGCACGCTTTAGCGGGCCATCGCGCGCTCGACCGCCTCGGTCTCCTCGGGTGAGAGGGCGAGGTTCGGCTGGCCACGCTCGAGCTCCTTGACATAGACGCGCGCGTAGTCGCGTCCCTGGATCGCCGTCACGACCGTCCCGGTGCGGGTCGAGTCGAGGAAGGCGAACGACGCGGATTGCTGCCCGCCCGCGTCCTGGTAGGCGTCGTAGCGGACGACGGACGTGTTGGTCACGGCGCCGTCCAGGCGGCGGTCGACGCGGGTCAGCCCGGCTGCCACCTCGTCCACCGCACGGTGGAGATCGTCGATCCGGCCCTGGAGCGACACGGCGAAGTCGACGACGTCCGTCGTCGAGCCGCCGAGGATCGCCTGCTGGTCGCGCCGCAATGCCCGCACGCGCCGCCAGGCGGCGAACGTGGTGACGAGCGCGAGCGCCGAGACGGCGACGGCCGCGATCGCAACCCCGAGCTCGAGGCTCACGACGGCGCGATCTGGAAGATCACCGGGTACTCGGCCGTGTTGTTGTCCGTCTTCGTCTCCCCGTCGACCGGATCGATCGTCACCTGCACGGTCGCGTTCTCCTGGTACGGAAAGTCCGGGAAGTCCGAGAAGGTCACGGTCTTCGTCTCACCGGGGTCGATCACGTCGATGGTGCCGGTCTTCACGATGGCGCTCGGTTGCCGGGGGATCGTCAGCTTCACCGTGACGCCGACCTCCTGGAACTCGCCCGAGTTCGTCACGCCGACCTCGAACGCAGTGTCGACGGAGGTCGTGATCTTGGTCTCCGTGGACGTCGACAGCTGGACCCCCTGCGGGAGCACCTTCGTGTACGCGAGCGCGCTCCCGTGCAGGCCGCTCGGGGTGCCGCCGGTCGACGCGCCGTGGACGCGCTGCCAGATCGAGCTCATCGAGCGCGCGGTGTAGAGCTCGGAGTTCTCGACGAACACTGACGGCGGCGCGGTGAGGCCCTGGATCCCCTCCGACGCCATCGTCGCCTGCGCGGTGCCCTGGAAGAGGTCCTTCCAGATCACGTCGCTCGCCTCGAGCCGGCTGCCCCATGCTGCGAGCTGCTCGCCGGCGGCCGCCTGGTCGTCGGTGTCCTTCGTCGCTCGGAACGTGTCGAGCAGCCCCTGGAGCCCGGAGACGCGCAGCTGCAGCGCCTCGATCGCGTGCCCGTTCGCCGGTGTCAGAGGGCCGGGAGGATCGAGATCCCGCGCGCGCTCGACGTCCAGCTGCTGGCGCTGGACGAAGCCGCCGAGCTTCGTCTCGAGCTCGGTCTGCGTGAGCCCGGGGGTCGTCAAGAGGGTCGCCAGGTCGGCCCCGACCTTCGCCGAGTCGGCCCCCACCTCGCCGACGCTCGCCAGGTAGTCGCCGTACGCCGTCTCGTCGTCCGTCCCGGCGCACCCCTGCACCCACACGGCCATCAGCACGATCACGAGAATCGCGAGCGCGACGAGGCCCGCGAGCCGGAGGAGCGGCGTGATCCCGTGCGGCGCGCGGATCTGCGGGCGTCGTGGCCCGCCTCCACCGCCCGTCGGGCCGCCGCCGGGCGGACGGCCGGTGCGCGACGGCGGCGCAACCTCACGGGTTTCGTCCTCGACGAAGTCGAAGTCCAGGATGTCGTCGTCGTGCACGCTCACGGTCTGTCCCCGACGGGCCGATGGCGCGCGGCGTGACGCCGAACGCCCTCCAGCGGCCGAGTGTACGGGAGATTCGGCGGCGAAGGACGTTCCCCTCGTGCGGCGAAGGACGGCTGACAGGTGTCCTCCACAGCCTTCGCACTTCCCGACCGAGCGCTCGTCCTCGACCGCTACCGCCCGCTCAAGCCGCTCGGTCGCGGCGGCTCCGGGTCCGTCTGGCTCGCGCGCGACGAGCAGACCGGGCTCGAGGTCGCGCTCAAGATCGTCCCGCGCGAGGGCAAGCGGGCGGCGCGGGCCGCACGCGAGATGGAGGCCGCGTCCCGTCTGCGCCACGCGCGGTGCGTCCGGGCCTACGACTTCGGCGAGGACGCCGGCCACGTCTACATCGCGTACGAGTACGTCCGCGGCCGCACGCTCCGGGAGGTGCTGCGTGCCCAGGACGTCGACGACGCGACGGCGGTCGAGATGGCGGCGCAGGTGCTCGACGGGCTTGCGCACGCGCACCGGCGCGGGATCGTCCACCGCGACGTGAAGCCGTCGAACGTGCTCGTCGAGGACGCGCCGGAGATCTCCGTGCGCGTCCTGGACTTCGGGCTCGCGCAGTTCGACGAGGCCGACACGCTGACCGCGGTCGGTGACGTCCCCGGGACGCTCGCCTACATCTCACCCGAGCGTCTCGGCGGCGAGGACGCGTCGGAGCGCAGCGACATCTGGGCCGTCGGCGTGATCCTCTGGGAGTCGCTCGCGGGCAGTCATCCGTTCTGGGGCGTTCCGCTGCCGCAGGTCGCCTCGACGATCGCCTCCGGCGCGCCGCCGCTCTCGGCCCGGCGCGGCGACCTCCCGCGTCGGCTGCTCGGCGCGATCGACGGCGCCCTCTCGATCGATCCGGAACGACGTCCGTCGGCGGCGCAGCTCGCGACCGAGCTCCGCGAGGCGTACGTCGTCCCGCGTCCCCGGCAGCGCCCCGAGCGCCGAGCGCAGCGTGTCCCGCGGGCGACGACGAAGGCGACTCGGCAGCCGCGTGTCGCGGCCGTCCCCGTCCCGCTCTGGCAGCGCCTCGTCCCGGCCGGACTCGCCGTCGCCGCGACCGCGATCGGCGGCTCGCTCCTACCGTTCTGGCCCCCCCTTCTCCTGGCTGCGCTCGCGCTCGTCGCGGGCCTCGCAACGCTCCGCTCGCCGAGGCTCGGCCTCGCGCTCGCGCTCGCCGCTCCGCTGTTCCCGCTCGGGAACGTCGCGCAGGCGGCGGCGGTCATCTACGGGGCGCTCGCGCTCGGCTGGCTCGCCATGACGTGGCGCGACCCGCGTGCGGGCCTCGCCTTCTGGGCCGGCCCCCTGCTCGCTCTGCTCGGGCTCATCGCGCTCCTGCCACTCGCGGTCCAACCCGCCCGCTCGTGGTGGCGTCGGGGGCTCCAAGCGGCTGCCGGTGTCCTCGCCGCCGCCGCCGTCGCCGGGCTCTCAGGGAGAGCGCTGCCGCTGACGGGAGCGGTCGTGGGCGACCTCGGCGTCGCGGAGACGGAACGCCCGACGGACGTCGTCCACGCGCTCGGCGCCGTGCTCGGGGAGAGCACGGCGCTCGCGACGACCGCGCTCGCCCTCGCCCTCGTCGCCGCGGTGCTCCCGTGGGCGGTCTCGCACGGCCGGTTCGGCATCATCGGCCTGGGCGCGCTCCAGCTGACGCTCGTGCTCGCGTGGGCGCCCTCGGTGCCGTGGGTGAGCTTCGTGTTCGGCACCTGGCTGCTCTGCGGGCTGCTCGCCGCGCGCCCGTATCTCGCGGCCTTCGTGCGACGGGGCGGCGGCTAGACTCGACCGGGGGAGGCGCCCCGCATCATGAGCGTCCTTCGCGCAATCGAGAGCAAGATCGAGGGCCTCTTCGAAGGGGTGTTCGGACGTGCGTTCCGGACGCACGTGCAGCCGGTCGAGCTCGCGCGGAAGCTCGCGAAGGAGATGGACGAGCACCGCTCGGTCTCCGTCTCGCGCGTCTATGTGCCGAACGAGTACACGCTGTTCCTCTCTCCGTCCGACCGAACGCAGTTCGCCGCCTACGAGGGGTCGCTCGTGGGTGAGCTCCAGGAGTACCTCGTCGAGCACGCGCGCCGCGAGGGATACGCGCTGCTGACGCCGCCGCGGGTCATCCTCGAGAGCGACGCGGACCTCGCGATGGGCGAGTTCGGCATCGCGACGCGCGTCGCCCAGCCCGACGAGGCCGGGGCCGCCCCTGCCGCGGCTCTCCCGGCTCCGGCGATCGCCGTCCCGGCCGCCGCGCCCGCCCTCCCGGTTGTCGAGGCGCCGGCCGCGACGATGGTCTACCGGCCGGAGGTTCCTCTCGCGGAAGACGACGGGCCCCCCGAGGAGGTCGTGCGGGAGAAGGTGACGCTCACCGTGGACGGGCGCACGATTCCCGTCACGTCCGGGCGGGTCGTCGTGGGCCGCTCGAGGGAGTGCGACGTTCGGATCGACGACGGCAACGTCTCCCGCCGCCACTTCGAGGTCGTGCAGGAGGGCCCGACCTCGTGGGCGGTCGCCGATCTCGGCTCGACGAACGGCACCGAGGTGAACGGGAACAGGGTGTCGGGGCGGAAGCGGCTCGACGACGGCGACCGGATCACCGCAGGCGGGACCGAGCTGGTGTTCGGACGCAGCCTGCGGTGAGCGCCGCCGTCACCGTCGACGAGGCCCTGCTCGGCCTCAAGGTCGCGTTCCTCGTCCTGCTCTACCTCTTCGTGTGGCTCGTCGTCCGCTCGGCGACGCGCGGACTGTCGGCCGGCGCGCCGCAGGAGAGCATCCTCATCCCGGCCGCCGACGCCGCCGCCCTGCGCGCGGCCGCCGGCCTCCGGTCGCGGCGGGTCGTGGTCCTGCAGAGCCCCGCGCTCCAGCCCGGGACGGCGATCGAGCTGACGAACAACACCCGCGTCGGGCGCGGCGTCGAGAACACGATCCGCCTCGACGCCGACTCGACCGTCTCCAGCCGGCACGCGACGATCGACAGCCGGACGGACGGGCTCTGGGTCGAGGACGCGGGCTCGACGAACGGGACGTTCGTCAACGGCGCCCGGGTCACGAGCGCGCGCCTCCTCCAGGCCGGCGACGTGATCCGGATCGGGCACACCGACCTGCTCGTCGAGGAGCGCGCGTGATCGTCGGGCGGGCCGCAGGCGTCACCGACACCGGCCGCCGCCGCCGCCAGAACGAGGACGCCTTCGTCTGCGAGCCGCCGCTCTTCGCGATCGCAGACGGCATGGGCGGCGCTCAGGCGGGTGAGCTGGCGTCGCGGCTCGCAGCCGCGGCGATCGAGGAGGCGGGGCGTGCGGTCGTGGACGAGGCGAGCGTCGCGGGCGCGGTGCGCACCGCCAACGCCCGGATCTTCGAGCGCTCGCTGGCCGACCCGGCCGTGGCCGGCATGGGGACGACCGCCACGGTGGTGCTCGTCGACGAGCGCGCGGGAACGATGACGCTCGCGCACGTCGGCGACTCGCGCGCGTACCGCTACCGAGACGGTGGGCTCGAGCAGCTCACCATCGACCACTCGCTCGTCGCCGAGCTCGTGCGCACCGGTCGGCTCACCGAGGCCGAGGCCGCTGTCCACCCCCACCGCTCGGTGATCACGCGGGCGCTCGGGACGGAGGCGGACGTCGAGGTCGACACGCGCACGCTCGAGCTCGAGTCGGGCGACCTCGTGCTGCTCTGCTCGGACGGGCTCAGCGCGATGGTGCGGGACGACGAGATCGCGCGCCTGCTCGAGGGCTCGGGCCACGACCCGTACGCCGCCGCCGAGACGCTCGTCCGCGCGGCGAACGCCGCCGGCGGCGACGACAACGTCACGGTGGTCGTGTTCGAGGTCGTCGAGGGCGAGGCGACCTCGGAGCCGACCGCGTCGGCCCCGCCTGCGCCGGCCGCCGAGCAGGACGTCGGCCCCGACGACGTCACGAGCGAGTCCGTCTTCGACGACGTCCGCCGTCATGGAGCCGGGAAGGGGAGCCGCTGGCCGGCGCTGCTGCTGATCCTCGCGATCGTCGGCATCGCCGCCCTCGCGATCTGGTGGAGCTTCCTGCGGTGAGCATCCGGAACCGCGAGCTCGCTGCACTTCTGCTCGCCGGGCTCGTCGCGTCGGCCGCCTTCGCGAGCGCCTGGATCTCCGGTCTCGCGGAGATCGACTACGGATGGCTGCCCTGGGCCGGCGTTCTCGGGGGGATCTTCCTCGTCGCGCACCTCGTCGCGCGCTGGACCGTGCCCGACGCGGACCCGACACTGCTTCCGCTCGTCGCCCTCATCTCCGCGATCGGCCTCGTGTTCGTCTACCGGATCGACCCCGGCGACGGCCACCGGCAGCTCGTCTGGGTCGCGGTCGGGGTCGCCGCGTTCTCGCTCACCCTCGTCTGGCTCCGCTACGACTACCGCGTCCTCGAGCGCTACAAGTACGTCTTCGGCGTCTCGGCGATCGTGCTCCTGATGCTGCCGTCGGTCCCGGGCCTGGGGCAACGGGTCAACGGGGTCAAGCTCTGGGTCGACGTCGGGCCGCTGCGCTTCCAGCCGGGCGAGATCGCGAAGATCTTCCTCGTCATCTTCCTCGCCGGGTACCTCCGGGACAAGCGCGAGGCTCTCGCGCGAGGGCGGCTGAAGGACTTCGGGCCGCTGCTCGCGATCTGGGGTGCCGCGATGCTCGTGCTCGTCCAGACGAGCGACCTCGGCTCTGCCCTCCTCAACTTCGGGATCTTCCTCGCGATGGTCTACGCGGCGACGGGTCGCCTCTCGTACGTCCTCGCCGGGCTCGTCCTGTTCGCGGGAGGCGCGGCCCTCCTCTACGACTCGCTCGCACGGGTTCAGCAGCGTGTCACGGTCTGGCTCCAGCCGTGGACCGACGAGAAGGTCCACTGCTCGATCAACGGCCTGCTCGAGTACCGGCAGAACTGCGACTCCTACCAGCTCGTCAAGAGCCTCTACTCGATCGCCAACGGCGGCTACGGTGGCACGGGCATCGGCCGGGGGACGTTCGAGACGGTCGACGGAACGCCGCTGATCCCGTACCTCCAGACCGACTTCGTCTACTCCGCGATCGCGCAGGAGCTCGGGCTGATCGGCGCAGCGGCCGTGCTCCTCCTGTTCCTCGCGCTCGTGGCGCGGGGGATGCGCGTCGCGCTCGTCGCGCACGACGGCTTCTCGAAGCTGCTCGCAGCGGGCCTCTCCTTCGGCCTGGCGTTGCAGACGTTCATCATCGTCGGAGGCGTCCTCCGGCTCGTGCCGCTCACGGGCATCACGCTGCCGTTCATGTCGTACGGCGGCTCGAGCGTCGTGTCGAACTTCGTCATGCTCGCGCTCCTCCTGCTCGTTTCCCACCGCGCCGTGCGGACGGCTCCGACGTGAACCGCCAGTTGACGCGAGTCGCATGGACGGCGATGGCGCTGATCGTGGCGCTGATCGTCGGGACGACGTACTGGCAGACCTGGGCGCGCCCTGGCCTCGCCGCACGCCAGGACAACGAGATCCAGCGCGTGGCGGAGTTCCAGGTGCGCCGCGGGCTGATCCTCGCGCCCGAGCGAGTGCTCGCGCGCAACCGCGTCGTCAAGCGGAACGGCAAGACGCTCTACTTCCGCCGCTATCCGCAGGGCGGGCTCGCCGCGCACGTCGTCGGCTACTCGACGGTCTCCCGCGCGCGTGCCGGGCTCGAGAAGTCGCTGAACGGCATCCTGACGGGCACCGAGCGCGACCTCGCCCTCGCTTGTCAACCGACAGCTGGACGAGGCGCGCGGCAAGCCGATCGTCGGCGACACCGTCGTCACCACCCTCGACCTACGCGCCCAGCAGGTCGCGCTCGAGCAGCTCGGCCGCACCTGCGGGGCCGTCGTCGCGCTCGACCCCCGCAGCGGGAAGCTCCTCGTGATGGCCTCCTCCCCGAGCTACAACCCGAACCTCGTCGAGACCCGGTTCACGAAGATCTCGACCATCACCGCGGACTGCCGTCCCGCTGCGCCGCTCGTCAACCGAGCGTCGCAGGGGCTCTACCCGCCGGGCTCGACGTTCAAGGTGGTCACCACCGCGGCCGCCCTCGCGTCGGGCCGGTTCGCGCCCGACTCGGAGTTCGTCGACCCCGGCTACTGCATCGCGTACGGCAAGCGGGTCAACAACTTCGACACGAGCAGCCCGTTCGGCCGCCTGACGCTCGCGGAGGCGCTCAAGCACTCGGTCAACTCGGTCTTCTGCAACATGGGCAAGGCGCTCGGCGCGAAGGCGATCCTCGACCAGGCGAAGAAGTTCGGCTTCTACGAACGGCCGCCGCTCGAGACGCCCGACGGGGAGCGCTACCCCAGCGGGCTCTACCGGAACGGCGAGCTCTGGTATCCGAAGCGCAACTCGGACGTCGACGCGGGTCGAATGGCGTTCGGACAGGAGCGCATGCTCGTGACGCCGCTCCAGATGGCGATGGTCGCGGGCGCGATCGGCAACGCCGGGATCCTGATGCGGCCGTACGTCGTCGAGAAGATCGTCTCCCCGCGCGGGACGACCGTGTCGCGGACCGAGCCGGAGCGGCTCGACCGCCCGGTGGGGCCGGTCAACGCGCGCGATATCGGCGACATGATGGTGAGCGCCGTCCAGGGCGGCACCGGGACCGCGGCGCAGATCCCCGGGTACCGCATCGGCGGCAAGACCGGCACGGCCGAGACCGGCGTCGCCGGGCAGAACACGACGTGGTTCATCGCGTTCGCGGGCAAGCCGAACGCGCGACCGGAGGTCGCGATCGCGGTGGCGCTCGAGCGCCAGAGCCTCACGGGCGGGGCCACGGCGGCCCCGATCGCGCGCGCCGTGATGGAGGCACTCCTGCAGCCGGGGACGAACCCGTGAGAGCTTCCGTGATCCCCGGCCTGCGAACCCTGATTCTCCCGACCCAGCATCTACCCTTGGAGACCTGATGGCGACCATCGACGAGCGACGCGGCACGATCTTCGCCGGGCGCTACCGGCTCGAGCGCAAGCTCGGCGGCGGTGGCATGGCCGACGTGTGGCTCGCCGAGGACCAGGAGCTCGGCCGAAAGGTCGCGATCAAGATCCTCCACGACCGGTATGCGAACGACACGCAGTTCGTCGAGCGGTTCCGGCGCGAGGCGACGCACGCAGCCGGGCTTTCCCATCCCGAACGTCGTCTCGATCTTCGACCGGGGCGAGGCGGAGGGCTCGTACTTCATCGTGATGGAGTACGTCGAGGGGCGGACGCTCAAGGAGCTGATCGTCACGCGCGGCCCGTGCCCGGTGCCCGTCGCGATCTCCTACGTCCGCCAGGTGCTCGCGGCGCTCCGCTACGCGCACCGCAACGGGATCGTGCACCGGGACATCAAGCCGCACAACGTGCTCGTCGACCACGAGGGACGCGTCAAGGTGGCCGACTTCGGGATCGCGCGGGCCGGGTCGAGCCAGATGACGGAGGCGGGCTCGATCATCGGGACGGCCCAGTACCTCTCGCCCGAGCAGGCGCGCGGCGCGCCCGTCGACGAGTCCTCGGACCTCTACTCGACCGGGATCGTCCTCTACGAGCTAGTCACGGGCAAGGTGCCGTTCTCGGGGGAGACCCCGGTCGAGATCGCGATGAAGCACCTCTCGCAGGTTCCGCCGGCGCCGTCGGAGATCCGCCCGGAGATCCCGCGCGACCTCGATCTCGTCGTCCTCCGCGCGCTCGCGAAGGAGCCCGCAGACCGCTACCGCTCGGCGAAGGAGATGGACCGGGACCTCGAGCTCGTCGGTAGGGGCGACGCGGTTGGCCCGGAGACCGAGGAGGCCGCGACCATGGTGCTGCGCGGCGAGTCCACCGCGCCGACGACCGTGCAGCCACGGCCGGCCGGATACGGGGGCGACGAGCGCTACCGCTCCTACGAGGGGCAGGTCAAGACCGGACGGGCATGGTGGCCGTGGCTGCTCGCCGCCGCAGCGGCGATTGCGCTCGGGATCGGCGGCTGGCTCCTCTACGACAACATCCGCGACCAGATCGACGCGAACGAGCCGGTCGCGGTCGGCCTCTACACCGGCATCCTCGAGAAGAACGCCGTCGGCCTAATCAGCCAGGACGGCTTCGAGCCGAACGTGCGCCGCCTCCCGAACGCGAAGGTCCAGCCCGGGTACGTCTACGAGCAGGACCCGGACACGGGGGACGAAGCAGGCGAAGGGCTCGCTCGTCACGGTCCTCGTGTCGAGCGGGAAGCCGAAGGTGACAGTCCCGTCGCTCGTCGGGGAGACACGCGATGCGGCCGTCGCCGAGCTCACGCAGCGGGGGCTCGTTGCGAACGTCGCGCAGGTGAGCTCCGACAAGCCCGCGAACCAGGTCACCGCGCAGAACCCGCAGCCCGGCGTCGTCGTGCTCGCGGGGGCGTCGGTGCGGATCAACGTCTCGTCCGGTCCCAAGCCCGTCGCGGTCCCGAGCGTGATCGGCCTGAGCTACGACTCGGCCGCGGCGCAGCTCCAGTCTGCAGGCTTTACCGTCGGCCGCGCGGACGTCGACTCGGACCAGCCGGCCGGTCAAGTTGTCGACCAGAGCCCGCCCGGCAACTCGACCGCTTCGAAGGGCTCGCCCGTGACGCTCTCCGTCTCGAAGGGCCCGACGACGGTCACCGTTCCGGACGTCTCCCTGCAGACGGCCCTCGACGCGCGCGCGACCTTGGTCGCGGCGGGCTTCAGGGTCACCGTCGTGCGCCAGGACACCGAGGACGAGTCGCTCGACGGGCTCGTCATGTCGCAGGAGCCGGCCGGGAGCGCACAGGCAGACCCGAAGTCGGTCGTGACCCTCACCGTCGGCCGGTATGTCCCGCCACCGGACGTGACGACCCCGACCACGCCGACGACGACGACACCCACGACGCCGACCGACACCACGACGACAGCCGGCGGGAACCCGACCATCCCGTGACGCGGCGTATCCGGCTCGCCGTCCTCGCCGGGGGGCGGTCGAGCGAGCACGAGATCTCGCTCGCGTCCGCTGCCTCTGTCGCGGCGGCGCTCGACCCGTCACGGTATGACGTGCGGACGATCGAGATCGGCCGTGACGGTCGCTGGGAGCGTTCGCCCGGCGACAGGCGCGCGGAGTTGCCGGCCACAACGACGGCAGAAACGCTGCCGGTGCCGGCCGATTCCGCGCCCGCCACGCTCGGGGCGGTCGACGTCGGTGCTGCCCATCCTCCACGGCCCGTTCGGGGAGGACGGCACCGTCCAGGGCCTCTGCGAGCTCGCGGGCGTCGCCTACGTCGGCCCCGGCGTGCTCGCTTCCTCGGTGTGCATGGACAAGGACGTCTTCAACGACGCTCATGCGCGGCGCCGGCGTCCCCGTCGCCCGCCACGTGGCGCTCCGGCTCGGCGAACCGGTCGCGAACCCGTTCGGCTATCCCGTGTTCGTCAAGCCGGCGAACATGGGGTCGTCCGTGGGGGATCTCCAAGGTGCACGAGGAGGCGGAGCTCGACGCGGCCGTCGGCGCTGGCCCGCCGTCACGACGAGAAGGTGCTCGTCGAGGAGTTCGTGGACGGGATGGAGATCGAGGTCGGCGTGCTCGGGAACCTGCCGGCTCCGGTCGCTTCGCTCCCCGGCCAGGTCGTCTCGCTGAACGCCGACTGGTACGACTACTCGTCGAAGTACGACGAGGGCGGCTCCGAGCTCGTCGTACCGCCCCCGGGCCTCGACGACGCGCAGATTCGAGCGGGCGCGCGTGCTGGCGGTCGAGGCATTCGTGGCCTCGTCGTGCGAGGGCATGGCGCGCGCCGACTTTTTCGTCCGCGGCTCCGACGGCGAGG
>CAVVEN010000020.1:0-145841 GCA_963747125.1 uncultured Actinomycetes bacterium
CTGTTGGTGCCTGCTTGGTTCCGTTACGTGTGTGCTCACGCGCGACTTCGCAGCAGCACTCAGCGTCTCCATCCGAGCGCGCGCGACGCGATCGACGACTGAGCGCGACTCGGGCGATCTTACGTCGCCGCGACACGCGACCCGCGGGCAGCACCAGGACTCTGCGGCTCTCGGCTCCGCGCGGGATGGAGCAGCGAGACGACGACATCTACATGAAGGGGAAGCGGCATGAACCTCTGCCGGAGCTGCGGCGATGACTTCGCGAGCGTGAGGGCATTCGACGCCCACCGAGTCGGCAGGCACGCGTACACCCAGGCCGAAGGAGTGGAGCTCCGCCCACCCCGCACGGATGGTCGCAGGTGTCTCACCCCGGACGAGATGCAGGGCACCGGCTGGTGAGCGTGACCGGTGGGACGCTGTCGGTGCATCCGCAGGCACTGCGCAACCGACCCCAGAAGGGGTATTCGCGCTCCTGGCAGCCGCCAGAACCGGTGATTGCGACCGACAACCGGCCGGACTCGCAGAGCAAGCAATAGGCAACGAAATCGAGGCGTCACCACGGCGTGAGCTCGTCCGGCAATCGTCATCACCCTCGGTGGGGGCGTCACCGTGACGTGCCTCGCAGGCACGGATCCCATACGGTCCAAGCGCACGTGATCGCTCCTGGTCGGCGGTCTTCCCAGCGTCACCACCGCAGCAGCTAAGGGCGAACTCGCCGTACTATGACCGCGGAGGAGGCAGCGACCTATCTCCGGTTCCCAAGGAAACGCTTCGTCTACGACCTCACGTCCGGGGCGAGATCCCCACACCGGAAGCAGGACGGACGCCTCATCTTTCGCCGGGATGAGCTCGACGCTGGATCGATCAGTTCTACGCCAGGCCCGGACTGGGCTGGACCTAGCAACCGTGAGGTCCTATGATTGAGTCGGTCCCTAGAAATGCCCCGGCGGCGCGGAACGCCCCGGGGCACGGCACCAGGAGGTAAGTCCTGATGCGTGCCGAGCGTAACGCGAAGAAGATCACTTGGACCCGGAGAACGTCGGCTACCGCGGTGCTTTCGGACGGGAGTCGTTCGTACTGCTACCGGTACCGCGACGCCGAGGGGGTCCAGCGATGCATCTTCCTCGGGAAGGGCTCGACCGAGCGGGAGGCGATCGATGCCTTCGCAGGGGTCACCGTCGCCGCGAGAAGGGTGACGCGATCCGGGTCTCGCGGGAACCGTTCGCGAGGTTCGCGGATCGGTGGCTCGCAGATCGCGCGCTCGACCTAGCTCCCACCACGGTCGACGGATACCGCTGGCATCTGGAGAAGTTGATCAAGCCGAGTCGGCACTTCCGCAAGCCGATCTCGAAGATCACCCAGCACGATGTCGCCGGGTTCATTCTCGATCTGAAGAGCCGGAGGGCCGCACCGGGGGCCCGCCTGAAGGGATGGACGATCCGCGGCGCGGTCAGCGTCCTTTCAGGGGTCTTCGATGAGGCGGTCGATCAGGGTGTCCTCGCCACCAACCCCGTCCAGAAGGTCGCGGCAGGAAGCGCGAAAAGGTCTCCGACGAAAGGCTGAAGCGTGTGCTCACGGTCACCGAGATCGAGGCGCTCCTGGCCACGCAGCGCGCCGCGCGACCTCGTGGGCGGCTCTCATCGGGCTCGGTCTCTACGCTGGTCTTCGCCTCGGCGAGACGCTCGGACTCACTGGAAGGACGTCGATCTCGACGCGAACTTGATCCGGGTGCGCATCAGCGCGACTCGCAGACAGGCGCACTCCGCGACCTCAAGACCAAGGCTCGCGGCGGGATATCCCGATCTCCACTGCGCTTCGGACGCTCACTCCTCGAGTGGAGGCTCGAGAAGTGACTACACGCTCGCGGAGCACGCGGTCGTATCGACCGCTACCGGCGTCACGGTGTCGCACCGCAACGGCTTGCGCACTCTGGTGAGGTCGCGCTGTCCTGCGGGATCAACGTGCCGCCGAAGCTCGAGACTGACGACCATCCCAACCTCGACTTCCACTCGCTGCGGCACACGTTCGCGTCGGCGATGATCAAGGCGACGAAGGGCGATGCGGAGAAGGTTCGCCGCTGGACGGGACACGCCGACATCAAGGTGCTGCTCGAGCGTTACTCACACGAGTTCGAGTCGACGCGCCGGCGGCCGGCGGATCGAGGAGGACATCGCCGAGATGGATGCTCACATCAGGCGGAAGGTAGCCCGGGCGGACGTACAGTGGCTTCGCGGTGTTACCGCTCCGGTGATGGTTCGCCGCTAAGGGCAGCCGTCTCGATGGTGGAACGCTTCTCCATAATCCCGCCGTGCGACGAAACGACTGTCGCTCAGGTTTGGTTCGGGCTTGGCTTCCCTTCCTCTCTTCCCGTCCGGCTCCGAGTGGCAGGTGATAACGCCAGCTCTTGCCTCTCGTTGATCGTCGTTGTCTTCGTTCCTGCCGGGTTGGTCAGCGCGCTGTCATGCGCCGCCTCGTCGTCGTGGAATTTTTGACGCCATGGGCTTTGATTTTGCTGCCTTTTTCTCGGCGCTCTGCTTGTACTGCGATCTTCACTTCTCGGCGCGCGACACCCGTCACCGCGACCTCAGCCTCAGCCTCGGCCCGATTCGAGACCCCCGGTCGGTTAGCTCCAGAGCTCCCAGTAACGTAGTCCTGATTTGTGCGAACGGAAGCCCCGTGCGTTGCGGGATCTACCCACCACTTGTTCCCCAAGTTTCACTCTGCCTCCGACAGTCTCTTCAACTGCACGGGTGAGCCCTCAGCGCGTCGAAGTGGGAGAAGGTCGAGGATTCATGCGGATCCGCTTCAACGCCTGCCGCTACGGCCTCGTCCTTGACGGTCGGGTCTCTCCAGCACAGCATCGGATCGCGTCGCCAGCCAAGTCTTCCGGCACGGATTCGTACCGTAATGCGACAGACTCGACCGAGCATTTTTTCATCGCCCCTACTCTCGCGGTTCGCGTTCGGCACGCCGTTTTCCAGGTAATTGCGCAGCGGTACTCCCGGCAAGATCTCGCCTGGTGGCCGCTTTTCCGCGCGATCTCGTCGGTCTTCGGACGATCTCCTGGTGCAGACACACCAGCGCGTGGACCGACTTCGACGTCTCGCTCGAAGGCTTCCAGTTCCCAACAACCAGTTGCGCGATCAGCGGCGAGACAATCGTCCGATCTCGGTCGGGCCGCGACCTGACAATGGACGCGCGCGGCGCAGTCACGGACATGCTGACCCAGAGTGCTGACCCGCATGCGCATTCACCCGCCATCGCCGCTGCGCGTTGAGCAACGAAAAAGCTCCCTGAGCGGGGCGTTTCCTCGAAGCGGATGAAGGGACTCGAACCCTCGACCTTCTGCATGGCAAGCAGACGCTCTAGCCAACTGAGCTACATCCGCGAGAGCCGGGAACTATAGCGGCGCCCGGCTCGGCTGATCGCCGGGCGCCGCCATGGTTCCGGCTCACGCGCGCACAGCTGACTCTCGGGCTCGCGCACCGGCTCGACGAGTTGCTCGAACACCGCCCGGAAGTCGACCATCGCCTTGCGCAGGTTCTCCGTGCGGTCCAGTCTCGATCGTCCTTCCCCTTGCGCTTGCGCTTCCCGTCGCCGTGCAGCATCTCGTGCCCGTGGCGGTAGCGCTCGACGACGGTCGGGTGGTCGACCGAGACGGCCGCCGCCTGCGTGTCGAAGTCGTCGTTCGGGTAGCCGCGGTCGTCGAGCACGTCGCGGACGATGCGGTCGGCCTCGCGCGCCGCGAGCTCGGGGTCGTCCAGGAAGCGCTGCTCGGCCCGTTGCCAGTCCTCGGTGTAGCGGTCGCGTGCGGCCTCGGAGAGCGGCCGGATGTCGAGCTCGTCGTGCGCCGCGCTCACGCTCGGCGAGCTCGCGCTCCGCCGTGCGCCGCGATCCGGCCGAGCTGACGGTTCGGTCGTACTCGGGGCCGAACTGGTCGCGAAGCGCCGTGCGGCGTCTCGACTTCGCGATATGACCACGCCGCGAGCGCGGCGACAACCAGCACCGTGACCACCGCGATCACGATCCAGAACACTTCGTTCATGCCGATATGCCTCCTTGTCGTGGCGATGGAGGCGGTACCGCGTGCGCCGGCAGTCGGCAAACGGTGGCTGGGGAAGGAGGGCGAGGCTGAAGCCACGCCCCAGGACCCGCCAGGCCGTCGGCGCTCAGTCGAAAGCGGCCACCGCCCCCTCTCTGGCGGCGCGGAGCGCGTGCGCCCGGTTGACGGCGTTGACGATCGCGCGGAGCGACGCGGTGACGATCGACGGGTGGATGCCGACGCCCCAGAAGGCCTCGTCGTCGACGTCCGCCTCGACGTAGGCGGCGGCGGTCGCGTCCTCGCCCTTCGACATCGCGTGCTCGTGGTACTCGCGCACGTCGATCTCGATCCCGAGGCGCTGCTCGAGCGCATGGACGAGCGCCGCGATCGGCCCGTTGCCCTCGCCCGGTCACGACGACGCCTTCGCCGTTGTCGCGGATCCGCGCGGCGAGCCGGTCGCCCTCCTCCCCGCTCTCGTGCGTGTACGAGACGAGGGCGTACGGCTCGGTGACGTCGAGGTAGTGCTCGGTGAACGCGTCCATCAGCTCGACGGCCGTGAGCTCGCCGCCGCGCGCGTCGGTGATCGCCTGCACCTTCTGCGCGAAGTCGACCTGCAGGCCGCGCGGCAGGTCGAGGTGGTGCTCGCGTCTTCATCAGGTACGCGACACCGCCCTTCCCCGACTGCGAGTTGACGCGGATGATCGCCTCGTAGTCGCGCCCGACGTCCTTCGGGTCGAGCGGCAGGTACGGCACGTCCCAGCGCGTCGGAGCCGGAGCGCTCCTGCGCGTCCATGCCCTTCTTGATCGCGTCCTGGTGCGAGCCGGAGAACGCCGTGTAGACGAGCTCGCCCGACGTACGGGTGGCGCGGGTGGACGGGCAGCTCGTTGCACTCCTCGACGATGCGGCGCGCCTCGTCGATCTCGCGAGAGGTCGAGGCCCGGGTCGACGCCCTGGGTGAGCAGGTTGAGCGCGA
Organism: uncultured Actinomycetes bacterium; assembly: GCA_963747125.1. Classification (GTDB taxonomy): domain Bacteria; phylum Actinomycetota; class Thermoleophilia; order Gaiellales; family Gaiellaceae; genus Gaiella. Next base: position 5,017 of record CAVVEN010000020.1, read on the forward strand.
GCGTGACGAGGTCGACGTTGCCGGTGCGCTCGCCGTTCCCGAACAGGCAGCCCTCGACCCGCTCGGCGCCGGCCATCAGGCCCGAGCTCGGCCGTCGCGACCGCGGTGCCACGGTCGTTGTGCGGGTGGACGGAGATGATCGCGCTGTCGCGGTGCGAGAAGTTGCGGCTGAACCACTCCATCCGGTCGGCGTAGACGTTCGGCGGGAACGCCTCGACCGTCGTCGGCAGGTTGACGATCATCTTCTCGTCGGGCGTCGGGCCCCACTCGTCGGCGACCGCCTCGCAGATCTCGAGCGCGTAGTCGAGCTCCGTGTGGTGGAAGCTCTCCGGCGAGTACTGGAAGACGATCTCGGTGCCGTCTCGGCCGGCGAGCTCCTTGCAGAGCTCGGTGCCGCGAACGGCGAGCTCGGTGATCCCGTCCCGGTCGAGCCGGAAGACGACGCGCCGCTGCGTCTCGGAGGTCGAGTTGTAGAGGTGGACGATCGCGCGCGCGGCGCCCTCGATCGCCTCGAACGTGCGCTCGATCAGCTCGGGGCGCGCCTGCGTCAGGACGGCGATCGTCGTGTCGTCGGGGATCAGGCCCTCCTCGACGAGCAGTGCGGCAGAAGTCGAAGTCGGCCTTCGAGGCCGCCGGGAAGCCGACCTCGATCTCCTTCACGCCGAGACGGACGAGCAGGTCGAAGAAGCGGCGCTTGCGCGGGATGTCCATCGGGTTGACGAGTGCCTGGTTCCCGTCGCGCAGGTCGGTCGAGCACCAGATCGGGTGCGCGGCCGACCACGGTGTCCGGCCAGGTGCGGTCGGGCAGCTCGACGGTGGCGTAGGGGCGGTAGCGGTGGAACGGCATCGGCATGGCGTCTCTCCTGAGCGAGGGCGTACGTCTCCCGGCGGTGTGCCGGAGCACGGCGTCTGTATGTGCGTCGCTCGCTTCCCCTAGCGGGGAAGGAGGAGCAGGCCGAGCGCAAGGATCGGAGAGAGCTCGGGCCACTCGGACATGACGCCACGGTAGCCGAGCAGCGCCGCCGCCGCAACGGAGTAGGGTCGGGCGATGCCCGGTGAGTACCGCATCCTCGGCCCGCTCGAGGCTGCGGTGGACGGGCAGCCGGTGCACCTCGGGGCACCGAAGCAGCGCGCGGCGCTCGTCCTCCTCCTCTGCCATCCGAACACGGTCGTGCCCGCTTCGCGACTCGTCGACGGGCTGTGGGGCGACGACCCGCCGGGCTCGGCCGCGAACCTCGTCCAGGGATACGTCTCGGGGCTCCGCAAGGCGCTCGGCAAGGAGGCGATCGAGACGCGTGGCGCCGGCTACCTCGTCCGCGTCGAGCCCGGCGCTCTCGACCTCCAGCGGTTCGAGCGGCTCGCGCACGAGGGGTCCAGCGCGCTCGAGCGGGACGATCCCGTCGCGGGCCGCAGCGTCCCTCGCCGATGCGCTCGGGCTCTGGCGCGGGCCCGCACTCGCCGACCTCGCGGACGAGCCCGCCCTCGGTGGCGTGATCGCGCGCCTCGACGAGCTGCGGCGTGCTCGCGCTCGAGCGGCGGGTCGAGGCGGAGCTCGCGCGTCGGGCGTCACGTCGACGTGGTCGGCGGAGCTCGAGGGGCTGGTCGGCGGAGCATCCGCTCCGCGAGCGGCCGCGCGGGCTCCTGATGACGGCGCTCTACCGGTCGGGACGCCAGGCCGAGGCACTCGAGGTCTACCGCGCCGCTCGCGCGGTGCTCGTGGACGAGCTCGGGCATCGAGCCGAGCGCCTGGCTGACGGAGCTCCACGCGGCGATCCTGCGTCAGGACGCGGTGCTCGCCCACCCGGCCCGGAGCGGGAGGTCGTGCACCCGGTCCGATCGCTCCTCGTCATCGCGCTGGCGCTCGAGCGACTCGAACCGCTCGCCGTCCTTGCGGCGCCGCTCGCACCGGAGCCGTCGCGCGAGCTGCTGCTGATGACGACCGTCGCGACGCTCGGGGAGCTCGGCGACGCCTCCTCGCGCGGCGAACGACCTCCGCGCGCGCCTCGTCGCGGACGGCGTGCGAGGCCCGTGCCGCGGTGTTCACGTCGGTCGCGCCCGGTGTCGACATGGCACGGCTCGCGCGCGAGCACGACGTCGACCTGCTGCTCGTGGACGCGCCGGACGGCCTGCTCGAGGATGCGCGACTGCTCGCGCTGCTCGATCACGCACCCTGCGACGTCGGCGTCGTCGTCGGGGACGGCCTCCGGGCGCCGGGCCCGTGCTCGTGCCGTTCGCGGGCGCCGAGCACGACTGGGCCGCTGTCGAGCTCGGCGCCTGGCTCGCCCGCGCCCGCGGACGCGTCCCTTCGGCTCGCCGGGGCGACCGCGGGAGCCGACGGACGCGACGCCAGCCGGCTGCTCGCCAGCGCGTCGCATCGCCGTGCAGCGGGCGCTCGGCGTCGGCGACCGAGCCGGTGCTCGTCGAGCCCGACCCGCAGGCGCTCGTCGAGGCAGCCAGCGAGGCCGGCCTCGTCGTCGTCGGCCTCACCGACCGCTGGCGCCGCGAGGGCCTCGGACGGGCGCGCACCGCGCTGGCGACGCAGACGGCGACACCCGACGCTCCTGGTCCGGCGCGGCGTACGCCCGGGCGGCCTTGCGCCCCGCGACGGCGGAGACGCGGTTCACCTGGACGATCGCCGGCTGACGGGCGGCTACCGCGCCCACGGGCGGAGGCCTGGCCGCAGACGTCGCACGCCGAGCTCGTCGCGGTCGGCGTGCTCCCGGGACCGCCGAAGATGCCGCCGAAGGTCTGGTCGACGCCTCCGACCACGGAAACGGTTCGGGCGCGGTCGCGCCCTTCGAGCTCCCGAGCCGGGACAGGTAGATCGGACACGATCCCCTGACGGTTCCGGTCGAACGGCGTCGCGACGGGCACGGTGGGCGACATCGCCTCGGCGAGCGCGGCGTTCAGCCCTCGCCTGCGTCGCCGCCGACGCGCTCGAACGCCGCGGCGAACGCCTCGACGCCGTTGCGATAGCGGACACGATCCGACCGCCGACCCGGGCGGAAGCGACGGGTAGGACCTCGTGAACGAGGCGAGGTAGCGGCGCCAGGCCGGCGGGCCCGAGTCGCGCGGCAGTGGTCGCGACGACGACACCGCTCACGTCGACTCCGGGGACGACGAGGTTGGAGCTCGGCGCCCCAGCCTCCGAGCACCAGGTGCGACGGCTGCGTCGACGCGCTTCGGCCATCGCCTGCAGGAACGGCGACGGGAGGCACCCACGCGGGCAGCACCGCGACCCCGTCGACGGTCGTACCGGGCGGCCGTCCCCTCGGGTCCCGGAGGGCCCTTCCGTCGTCGCGCGTGGCCGTCCCACCGAGCGCGCAGAACTCGGAGATGAAGCCGGCGGCGGCCTCCCAGTCGTCGGGAACGTGGACAGGTCGACCACGGCCGCCCGTCTCCAGCCGAGCTCCCGGTAGGCGTACGCGCGAGCCCCGCGACGCGTCTGCGCGTTGTCGTGCCCGACCCGGAACACGTTCGGCGCGCCGGCTCGGGGAGGGTGATCTCCTGGGCCTGGTGGGCACCGTGACGAAGAACGTCACGTCGGGGTAGCGCGTGGCGATGTCTCTCACGACGAGACCGTCCTGACCGACGAACGCCGCCGGTCACGACGGCGTCCGGGCTGCTCCTCCTCGAGCAGGCGGCGCAGCATCGGAGACGGAGTACGTCGACTCCGCCGACTCTCGGTGCAGGCGACGGAGACGTCGACGGGCACGCCCGCCAATCGCACGTCCCGCGATGCCGCCGACGGCGAAGCGCCGGCGAGTGCGCGCCGCGCTCGAGCAGCGGGCAGGAACGCCCCGGCGAGCGACTGTCGGCGTACCCAGCGGAGAAGCCACCCTCGCAGCTCGACCTGCACTGCGAGCCGGAAGGGGTCGTCGCCTCTCCGCATGCGGATGCGACGAGGGCCAGCGACAGCGCGAGCGCCACCGCCACGATGCGGACGGCGCTCATGTGCCTCGCCGTCCACGACCACCCACACGTCGCCCCGGTCGACCGCGACGTCGACCGGGCGGAGGCCCGACGTCGATCGTGTCGGTCACCGCAGCGACTCGGGATCGATCCGCGAGACCGTGCCGTCGAGCCGGTTCGCGACCCAGACCGCGTCCGCGCCCGACCGCGACGTCCCCGGGCCGCCGGCCGACCGGGATCGATCGCCGTGACCGATCCGTTCGCGGATCGACGCGCGCGACGCGGTCGTCGACGAAGTCGACGACCCAGATCGCCGTCGCGCCGACAGCAACGGCCTGAGGCCGGAACGGCAGCTCGAACGTGGCCGCAGATCTTGCCGCTCGCGGGTCGATGCTTCCACAGACGCGGGTCGGTCCAGTCGCCGATCACCCAGACGCTCCCGAGACCCGCTCGCCATGCCGCAGAGGCAGATGCGGTAGGTCGCGGCCGTCGCATCCTGCGCGGAACGGAATCGGGACGGTACGCCCGACACGCAGCGTCTCGGCCCCGGGCCTCGAGCTCGACGACGTTCGGGCAGCCGGCCATCCAGACCCCAATGGCTCCGGCGGTCAGGCTGCAGGCGAGCACGTCGACCGAGCCGCGGCGGAAGCCCGGATGCGGCTCGTACTGCGACACCGTGCCGGTGACGAGGATCGGTCCGTCGCTCGCCACGTAGACGGCGCCTCCGCGGATGGCGACGTCGCGAGGCGAGCCGTTCGGCGGGATGCGTTGCGAGCCTCTCGTTGCGCTCGTTCACCTTCCACAACGCGCCTCGCGCGTCGAGCCGACCCAGACGATGCCGCGGCTCGACGGCGAGTGACGCCGGGAACGTCGCCGAGCCGAATGGGCGCCGATGCCGTGCGGCTCGCGGCGGCGTCGATGCGAACCACGCCGCCGGCCGGGTCCGGACGCCACCGGCGTCGTCGCTCGCGACCCGACAGGGCAGGCGGCCACGATGGCGACGGCGACGAGCGGCGACACGGCGATGCGCCGATCGCGACGCGCCGCCGTCGAGCGGCGACGGGTCTCGAGCCGCAGTGCCCGCCGCGCCTCGTCGACGAGCAGCGCACAGGTCTGTTGGCGCGCACTCGGGCTCCTTCGCCATCGCGCGCGCGAGGACGTCGTCGACGTCGGCCGGGAGCTCCGGCCGTCGCTCGCTCGCCCGCGGGCGGCTCGTCCTCGAGGTGCGCGTACACGACGGCGACGTCCGACGCGCCGCTGGAACGGCACCGTCCCCGTCAGCGTCTCGAAGAGGAGGCACCCGAGCGCGTAGACGTCGGCGCGGCCGTCGACCGTCGATCGCCGCGAATCTGCTCCGGCGCCACGTAGTCGACAGTGCCCATCAGGTGCCCGTCGGTCGCCCCGTGGTCGGAGACGCTCTGCGTGAGCCCGAAGTCGGCGAGGTAGGCGTGCTCGCGCCCGCCCTGCTGGTCGAGCAGGACGTTCGACGGCTTGACGTCGCGGTGGACGAGCCCCTTGCGCGTGCGCGGCGTCGAGCGCATCCGCCACCTGGGCGGCGATCGCGATCGCCCGGGCCGGCGCCAGGCCGCCTTCGCGGCGCAGCAGCGCCTCGAGGTCGGTGCCCTCGACGTAGCGCATCGCGATGTACAGGCGGCCGTCGTCCGCGCCTGCGTCGTAGATCGGGACGACGTTCGGGTGGTCGAGGCTCGCCGCGAGCCGGGACTCGCGGAGCAGCCGCTCGCGGAAGCCCTCGTCGTCGGAGAGCCGCTCCGTCGAGGAGCTTGAGCGCGACGCGGCCGCTCGAGGCGCGTGTCGAGCGCCCGGTAGACCTCGCCCATGCCACCGCGGCCGACGAGCGCCCCGACTTCGTAGCCGGCGAAGACGTCACCGGGCGCGATCCGTCGCCCTACCGCCATCGCTCGTCCCGCATGGTGTCAGCAGCGTGCACGATCCTCGTCGCCCAGGCAACGCCGCGTCATGTCGCGCGAGCGCGTCGGGAGAGGAGCCGCGCGACAACCGTCCGAACCGTGTTGGCAGGGACGGCCAGTCCGACGCCGTCGCTGCCGCCCGCGGCGCTCTGGAACTGGGACACGACTCCGATCACGCGCCCGTCGAGGTCGAGCAGCGGCCCGCCGGAGCTCCCGTGGTTGATGGCCGCGTCCGTCTGGATGACGCCGGTAACGGCCGAGTTGTCGGGGGACCTGATGGTGCGTCCCACGGCGCTGACGATTCCGCTGGTCGCGCTGTTGGCCAGGCCGAACGGACTCCCGATCGCGACCACCGGCTGCCCCACCTCGACGGTCGAGGAGTCCCCGAGGCGCAAGGGCGGAATGTCCCTCGTTCGTCCCTGGAGCTCGAGGACGGCGATGTCGGAATCCGGATCCCCCGCGACGTAGGTCGCTGCGACGTGCCTCCCGTCGGCAAAGCGCACGACGACAGAGCTCGACCCGTAGACGACGTGTCGGTTCGTCACGATCCTGCCGTCACGGTCGTAGACGAAGCCGCTTCCGGACGCTTCGAGGACGTCGCGGCCTGGCCCAACCAGGGTCGGACCGACCGCAGTCCGCGTCACCTCGATGCGGACCACTCCGCCCGCGGTCATCGAGTAGACATCTGCGGCGGTCTTCTCCGACGCGCCCGCTGGGACCGGGCCGCGCACGGCCGAGGCGACCACGGCCCCCGCTGCAAAGGCCGTTACGACGGCCGGGAACAGGATCGCGACCCGGACACGAACGCTCGTTGGCACCGCTCCTCCCTCGACATCGATTGCCCGTGAGCGGATGGTGGACGGCCCGGCTGGAAATCCGCTGGACGTCCGCTGTGTACGGTCGTGGCGTGCTCGACGAGACCTCGTTCGCCGCCGCCGCAGCCGAGCTCTGCACCGCCGATCCCGATCTCGCGGCGATCGTCGACCGGCACGGGTTGCCCGAGTTCTGGGCGCGCGAGCCGGGCTTTCAGACCCTCGTGCTCCTGATCCTCGAGCAGCAGGTGTCGCTCGCCTCGGCCCGGGCGGCCTACGACCGACTCAATGCGAGATTGGGCAGCCTCACCACGGAAGGAATCCTCGCGTCGACCGACGCAGAGCTCCGCGCCGACGGGTTCAGCCGGCAGAAGGCGCGGTACGTGCGCGTACTCTCGTCTGCGCTCGAGAACGGGTCGATCGACCTCCACGCCGTCGCGACGATGGACGACGAGTCGGCGCGCATCGCGCTCGTGGCGCTGCCCGGTATCGGGCCGTGGACGGCCGAGGTGTATCTCCTCTCCGCCCTCCGACGGCCCGACACCTGGCCTGTCGGGGACATCGCGCTGCAGGAGGGCGCGCGGCAGGCGCGCGGCCTCGATGCGCGGCCGTCGGCCGACGAGCTGCTCGTGATCGGAGAGGGGTGGCGTCCGCACCGCGCCACAGCGGCGCGGCTTCTGTGGCACCTGTACCTGAGCGAGCGCTCGTAGAGGCTACGCGGCGGTCGTCTGCGCAGAGACGAAGCTCGCGTGGATCGCCACTGCGACGGCGAGCCAGGCGAGCCCCAGCAGGACGCCGCCGCCGAAACCAGGCGCCACAAGGAGCGCGGCCAGGCCGACCGCGACCGCGGCACACGCCCAAGCGGGCATGTCCCCGAAGTGCCGCGTCCTCCGCGCGACGAGCCGAAGGCCGGCGACGATGGCGAGTGCCGCTCCGATACGCAGGACCATCGCTGCGTGTCCGTCGGGCAGCAACAGCGCGGCCGCGCCGACCGCGATCCCCGCGCGAGCCGTCCAGAGCCCGATCGCCGCGCCACGTCCGGTGAGCGGCGCGAGCACGCCGATGGCCGCTCCGGAGGCGGCGAGGGCAGCCACTGCCGATCCTGCCGCGGCGGGGTGGGCTCCGAGCATCGTCGCGGCAGAGAGGAGTGCGACGAGCGCGGCGACTGTCACCAGGCCGGCGACGCGGACGGGGCGTGTGAGGAGCTGGATCGCGAGCGGCATCGGTCGACCCTACGTCGCGGCGCCTGCACGCCCGGAGCGGCCCCCCGCACTTCAGAGGGTGCGGGAAACCCTACGACGCTCGCGACGCAAGGCTGTGAGACACTCGAGTCGGTGACCGACACGAGCCCGGAGCGGAGGAGCAGATGGCGTTCGAGGAGTTGAAGCAGCGGCAAGCGATGATGTGGGGCGCAGGCCCGTTCGAGGTGATCGCCCCGACGCTCGTCGAGATGTACGAGGTGATCGTCGCGGCGGCCGACGCCGGCGAGGACGACAGCTGGCTGGACGTCGGGTGCGGCACCGGCGAGCTCGCATTCCTCGCGGCCGCGACCGGGGCGTCGATCAGGGGCTGCGACCTGTCCCCCGTGCTCGTCGAGACGGCGCGACGACAGGCCGCGGAGCGCGACCTGGAGATCCCGTTCGAGGTCGGTGACGTGGAGAACCTCCCCTACGACAACGCGACGTTCGACGTCGTCTCGTCGTCGGTCGGCGCCATCTTTGCTCCCGATCACGCGCGCGCCGCGGAGCAGCTCGGTCGCGTCTGCAAGCCGGGCGGCAGGTTGCTCCTCACCGCCTGGACGACGGAGGGTCGCATCGGGGACTTCTTCCGCGTGATCGCCTCGTACTCGCCGCCGCCGGCCGAAGGCGCAGGAGCGCCGACCCAGTGGGGGGACGCCGCGTACTGCGAAGCCCTCCTCGGCGAGCAGTTCGAGCTCGAGATCGAGTCGCTCAACACTCCGTGGAGCGCACCTTCGGGGCGGGACATGTGGGACGAGTTCAGCACCTCGTTCGGCCCGATCGTCACGTTGCTCGGGATGCTCGAGCCCGAGCGCGCAACTGGGTTGCGCGACGACCTGGTCGCGCTGTTCGACGACAACACGGCCGAGGGCGGCGACGTCGTGCTCGATCGTCCCTACCTGCTCGTCAAGGGGACGCGTCGAGCGCTTCGTTGACGAGCCGGTCGGCGAGCTCGTTGTGCTCCCGACGGACGTGGACGTAGGTGACGCGACCGACCTCGCGCGCGGCCCGCGACGCCTCGAGGAAGAGCTCCTGCAGATCGCGGTTCTTGACGCGGTACTCGCCGCGCATCTGCTTCACCATCAGCTCGGAGTCCGAGCGCACCTCGAGCTCGGCGACACCCGCCTCGGCCGCCCGGCGCAGCCCTGCGACGAGCGCCGAGTACTCGGCGACGTTGTTCGTGGCGACGCCGATCGCCTCGCCCCGCGCGTCCAGCACCGTCCCGTCCTCCGCCTCGAGGACGTACGCGAAAGCTGCCGGCCCCGGGTTGCCGCGCGCGCCCCCGTCCGTCCAGAGCCGCGCCTTCACGACGCGGCCTGGACGACTTTGTGGTGATTCAACACAAGCGTTGTCACGCCTCGGCCCGCTCGAAGACATCGAAGCGCCATCACACCGGTGTCCAGCGGGCTTTGTGGTGATTCAACACAAGCGTTGTCACGCCTCGACGCGCTCGTAGACGTCGAAGGCGGGCTCCTCGTACGGGTGGGCGCGGCGGAGGGCGTCGACGACGGCAGCGAGCTCCGCGGCCGGGACGACGGTCTCGACCCGGTACTCGGCCACGGTCTCGTCGCGCTCGGCCCGGCCGACGGCCGGCCTCGTCCCGGCCCCTCCGCGGAAGGTTCCCTCGCCGAGCGTCGCCCACGCGCAGCGTGAGTACTCGCCGATCCGTCCCGCGCCGGCGGCGAACACGGCGTCGCGCGTGATGCGGAGGTGCGAGGGCGGGACGAACCAGACGAGCTTGTACGACGCCGCCACGGAGCTCCACCCTACTGCCCTGGCCGAACGATGCCGTGCCTGGTTGGATAGCGTCGTGACCGCCGTCGAAGAGCCCGCGCAGTACGTCCGATCGGACGGGCGCGAGAAGGTGACCGGCTCGGGCCGCTACACGGCCGACCTGACGCTCACCGGCCAGCTCCACGCGGCGTTCCGCTACGCCGACCACCCCCACGCCGGATCGTTCGCGTCGACACCGAGAGGGCCCGGGCGCTGCCGGGAGTGCTCGCCGTGATCACGCACGAGGACGTCCCCGACGTGCTCCACGGCGGCTCGGTGCAGGACCGCCGTCTCTTCGCGCGGGACACCGTCCGCTTCGAGGGCGACATCGTCGCAGGGGTCGCGGCGCTGACCCCCGAGCTCGCACGACAGGCTGCCGCGCTCGTCGACGTGGACCTCGAGCCCCTGCCCGTGGTCACCGACTTCGAGGCGGCGCTCGGCGTCGATGCCCCGCTCGTCCATCCCGAGTGGGAGTCGTACGAGGGAGACGAGGCGCTCGGCCGGCACGAAAACGTCCTCGGCTTCTCGACGATCGCGAAAGGGGACGTCGACGCTGCGCTCGCAGCCGCCGACGTCGTCGTCAAGGGCCGCTACGTCACCGACCCCACGCAGGGCGTCCCGATCGAGCCGCGCGCGATCGTCGCGCAGTGGCAAGGCGACCGGGTCACGATCTGGTCGTCGACGCAGGTCCCGTACGTCGCCCGCGCCGGGGTCGCGCACACGCTCGCGATCCCGGAAGCCCACGTCCGCGTCGTCGTGCCGCTCCTCGGCGGCGGCTTCGGGGCGAAGTGCGACCTCCACTTCGAGGCGCATGTCGCGGCGCTCGCGCGCGCCGCCGGACGGCCGGTGAAGCTCGTGTTCTCGCGCCACGAGGAGTTCGTCGCGGTCGGCCACCGGCGCGAGGGGATGGTGATCGAGCTCGAGACCGGCGCACGGCGCGACGGCACGCTGCTTGCGCGCCGCGCGCGCCTCGTGCTCGACAGCGGCGCCTACTGCGGGGAAGGCGGCTTCTTCGCGCAGATGGCGGCGATGCATGCGCTCGGCCCCTACGAGCTCGAGACCGCCGACGTCGAGTCGTCTCTCGTCTACTCGAACAACCAGCCTTCCTCGTCGATCCGCGCTCCGACCGCGCCGCAGGTTTGCTGGGCGCTCGAGCAGCACATGGACGAGCTCGCGGAGGCGCTCGGGCTCGACCCGATCGAGCTCCGGCGGCGCACGCTGATCGAGGAGGGGTCGGTGACGGCGACCGGGCAGGTGCTCGAGCACATCGCAATGAAGGAGACCCTCGAGCGCGCCGTCGAGCTGATCGGCCCGGCAGACGATCTCCCGGAGGACGAGGCCGTCGGTATCGCGTGCGGGTGGTGGCCGTGCTTCGCCGCGAAGGCGGGCGCCTACGTCAAGCTCAACGAGGACGGCACCGGCACGATCGTGACGGGCGCGCAGGAGAACGGCACCGGTGCGGTCATGGCGCTGCCGGGCTATGTCGCCGAGGAGCTGGGCATGCGGCCCGAGGATTTCTCGCTCCTCTACCAGGACACCGACGCGGCGCCGTGGGACAACGGGTCCTGTGGCTCTCAGACGACCTTCAACAGCGCGCGTGCCGTCCTGGCCGCTGCGGCCGAGGTGCGCGAGCAGCTGCTCGACGCGGCGTCGGAGGAGCTCGAGGCGGCGGCCAGCGACCTCGAGCTCGTCGGAGGCTCGGTACGGGTCAAGGGCTCGCCCGAGAAGGCGGTGACGATCGCGGCTCTGGCCGCGACCGGGACCTTCCACGGCAAGGGCGCGGGCGACGTGCCCGAGGCGCCTCCGGCGCCGGCCGAAGGATGCGTCGGGCGGCTTGGGCTGGAGTCGTTCCACGCCCCGCAGCTGATTGCCCACGCAGCGCACGTGAAGGTCGACCGCGAGACCGGCGTCGCCCGCGTCCTCCGCGTCGCCGCCGTGCACGACTGCGGGCGGATCCTCAACCGCGTCGGGGCCGACGGCCAGGTCTACGGCGGGGTCGTGATGGGGATCGGGCAGGCGCTCACCGAGGGCACGCAGCTCGACGAGCTCGGCCGGCAGCGCAACCCGCACCTGCTCGACTACAAGCTCGTCACCGCCTCGGACGCGCCGGAGATCGCGATCGACTGGGTCGAGACCGACACGCCGAACGCCGGCCCGAAGGGCTCCAAGGGCGTCGGCGAGCCGCCGTGCGTCCCGACCGCGGGCGCGATCGCGAACGCGATCGCCAAGGTGATCGGGAACCGGGTGAGGCAGCTCCCGATGACGCCGGAGCGCGTGTGGGAGGCCGGGTTGGACCACCAAGAGGTGCGAGGCTGAAGCCACGCCCCACAGCCGGCACCATCCCCACCCAGGCGTGGCTCCAGCCACCCCCCGCAGCCGGCACCGTCCCCACCGGGGCGTGGCTCCAGCCTCGCCTTCCTTCCTCGGCCGGGCGGCCCGCATGAGCTTCGCGACCGCCACGACCCTCGAGGAGGCCCTCGCGGCCCTCGCCGCGGGAGCGCGGCCCGTCGCGGGGGGCACCGATCTCGTCGTCGGCGCGCGGCAGGGCAAGGCGCCGCTGCCCGACGCGCTCGTCGCGATCCACCGCCTCGCCGAGCTCCACGCGATCGACGCGACCGCCGACGCCCTGCGCCTCGGAGCCCTGGCGACGCACGCCGAGATCGAGGCGCACCCCGACGTGCGCGCCCACTTCACTGCGCTGGCCGACGCGAGCGCGATCGTCGGCTCGCACGCCACGCGGGCGCAGGGAACCATCGGCGGGAACGTGATGAACGCCTCTCCCGCGATGGAGACCGGGGGCCCGCTGATGTGTCTCGGCGCCACCGCGACCCTGCGCTCGACCACAGGGACACGGATAGTGGCCGTCGACGACCTCTTCACCGGTCCGGGCACGACGGTCGCCTCGAGCGACGAGCTGCTCGTCGCGGTCGACGTCCCGCGGCCCGCGCCTGGCACCGGGAGCGCGTACGTCCGGCTCGAGTACCGTCGCCAGATGGAGATCGCGGTCGTCGGCGCGACCGCGGTCGTGACGCTCGCGGACGGTGAGGTCGCCGGAGCCCGCGTTGCGATCACCGCTCTCGCGCCGACGATCCGCCGCGTCCCGGGCGCGGAGAAGGCGCTCGTCGGAACCGCGCCGGACGAGGTCTCCGTCGCAGCGGCCGCGCGAGCCGCAGCGGACGCTTCGGCCCCGATCTCAGACGTGCGCGCCTCCGAGCGCTACCGCCGCGCCATGGCGGAGGTGATCGCCGGTCGCGCAATCGCGATCGCTCTCGAGCGCGCCCGCGGCGGCGACGTCCCGATCCCGGCGAGCGCGAGCGGCCCGTGAAGGTCCCGGCCACGCTCACGGTCAACGGGGTGCGGTACCCGGTCGAGCTCGAGCCGGGGACGAGCCTCCTCGCGGCCGTCCGCGACGTCGTCGGGCTCACCGGCGCGAAGGAAGGATGCGACGACTCCGAGTGCGGCGCGTGCATGATGCTGCTCGACGGGCGTCCGGTGAACAGCTGCTCCTACCTCGCACTGCAGACCGAGGGCAGCGAGGTGACGACGGTCGAGGGCCTGGCGGACGGGGAAACGCTGAGCCCGCTCCAGGCGGCGTTCCTCGAGCACGGCGGCGTCCAGTGCGGCTTCTGCACACCGGGGATGCTGATCTCGGCGACCGCGCTCCTCGCCGAACGCCCCGCCCCGACGGCCGATGAGGTGAAGATCGCCCTCTCGGGGAACCTCTGCCGCTGCACCGGCTACGACGGGATCGTCAAGGCCGTGCTCGCGGTCGCGCAGGCGAACGTCTAGGAGTCGACCCGCCGAGCAGCTGCGCGACCCGCGCGACGGCGTCCTCGTCGGCGAGGCCGCGGAGCGCGAGCGTCGTCCGCCGCCGGAGCACGTCATCGGGCGTCGCGGCCCATTCGAACTCCGACGCGTAGACCGCCTGCGCGGCGAGGTCGGGCCCGTCCGGAGGAGCGGCTCGAGCAGCGACGGATCGTCGGCCGCGCGATGCACCTCCGGCGCCAGCGACCCGTAGAGGTGCAGGAGATGGAGCGCGTCGCCGCCGGCAGCTCGTGCGGGAGCTCGACGCGGTCGAGGCCCGCGGCGCCCGGGAAGCGGGACAGGGCCGCCGGTCGAGGCGGTGGAGTCCGAGGTCGGCGCGCGGATGGCCGAGCGCGTCGAGCGCGATCCGGCGGTACGTCGTCAGCTTGCCGCCGGCGACGCTGAGCATCCCGCTCGGCCCGACGCGAGAAGACCGTCTCGCGCCGCGCCGTTCGCCGTCGCCCCACCGCCGCAGCGGGAAGCACGCGCAGACCGGCGAACGTCGCGCGAACGCGTCGCGGACGAGCAGCGCCGACGTCGACGGCGACCGCCGCCTCGGCGAGCACCTGCTCGACGTCCGCGTCCGCGACGCCCACCTCTCCGGGGTCGCCCTCGAACAGCGTGTCGGTCGTGCCGAGCAGGAGCATCCCCTCCCACGGCACGGCGAAGGTGACACGAACGCGGTCGTGAGGGATCGTCAGCGCGGCCGACCACGGCTCCGCCGGGCACGAGCACGTGGACGCCCTTGCTCAGGCGGACGGACGTCCCCGCACGCGGATCCTCGATCCGGCGCACGTGCGTCGACCCACGGCCCCGCCGCGTTGACGACCACCGGCTCGCGCGCTCGCCGTCGACCGTCTCCTCGGCCGCCGGGATCCGTCGCGACTTTGTGGCTCAGAGCCACAAACTCCGCGTCGTTGAGGACCGTCGCGCCCGGCCTCCGCGGCCGCGCGGACGTTCGCGAGGCAGAGCCGGCTGTCGTTCGTCCACGCGTCGGCGTAGAGGCCGCACGAGCGCAGGTCGTCGGCGCGCAGCGGCGGCACCATGCCGCGCGCGCGCTCGGCGTCGACGAGCCCGTTCAGCCGCGCCCGGGCGAGGGTCGGGTAGAGGACGATCCCGGTCTGCACGACGGCGGGCCGGTACGGGCCGCCGCGGTAGAGCGGGAGCAGGAACGGGAGGCGCCGAACGAGGTGCGGCGCCACGACGTCCGATCAGCGCGCGCCGCTCGTGGTGCGCCTCGCGAACCAGGCCGGACGTCGCCGAGCCGCAGGTAGCGGAGGCCGCCGTGGATGAGCTTCGACGAGGCGCTCGACGTGCCGCCGCCGAAGTCGCCCGCGTCGACGAGCGCGACGGCGAGCCCCTCGCGCGCGGCGTGCGCGGCGGTCGCCGCGCCGATCACGCCGCCGCCGATCACGAGCAGGTCGAACGACGTCCGCTCGAGCGCCTCGCGCGCGGCGGACGCGCTCAGAGCGGGTTCGTCCACGCCTTCCTGCCCCTCGCGATCGACCACCTCGACGCGGGCGAACGGCGCCGTTTCCGGGCGGTCGAGCCGCGCGGCGACGACGAGGTCGTCGGGCGTCGTCTCGAGCACGTGCGCGCCGTGGCGGTACCCGAGCCGCCCTGCGTTGACCGCCGTCCCGCTCGTTCGCCCGGTCAGAAGCGTCACCGAGCGCGCCGGCGTGCAGCGCACTACGACCTCGCCGTCGCGAGTGTCCACATCGTGGATCACCGGGCCGGTGCTGCCGTAGAACCGTCCCGTGCGGAGCGCGTCGAGCACGCTCTCGCGGCGTGCGCTCGGCGCGCACGCACGTCCAGGCGTGGCCGGAGTCGAAGCCGGGGTGATGGCTGTCGTCCGTGACGAGCGCAGGGCACTCGCGGCCGCCCTCGAGCAGCTCGTCCCAGTGCACCGACGAGAGACCCCGCCCGACCTCGAGCTCGCAGCCGGCGTTGAAGACCTCGATACCCGTGACGGACGCCGGCAGCTCGAAGCCGGCAGGTGCGCGCCCGTCCAGTACGGGTGCGCGAGATACGCGACGCCACCCGCGCGCGGCGATCCACTCGCCCGTCGCCCCGAGGTCCCGGCGTTCGCCCTCGAGCTCGGCCGGATCGCGCTCGATCCCGATGCCGAGCACGTGCCCGTCGCGGTCGTCGGGCAGCAGGCAGTTCAGCTCGACCCCCGCGAGCACGACGAGCGACGGGCTCGACGGCGCGATGCTGCGATGCCAGTGGTCGGTGAGCGCGACGACGTCGTAGCCGGCGCGTCCGTAGTGCCGCGCGACCGCATCGGGAGCGAGCTCCCCGTCCGAGTTGGTGCTGTGGGTGTGGAGAGACGCCCGGAGCCACTCACCATCCGATCTCCACGGGGAGTCCACCCGGGTGACCCTATTGCAGGACCGCCGGTGGACGACGTACGATCGCCGGACGGCACACGACCGGAGGAGATGCGCATGGAGGACTTCCAGGAGCAGGAGTACGAGTTCCTGCGCCGGCTGGACGAGGAACGAGTCGACCGTCGCAAGCTGTTGAAGCGAGGTGTCGCGACCGCGGCCGGCCTCACGATCATCGCGTTGCCCGAGGCAGCCCTCGCGGCACGGGCGAAGGCGCTCGCGGACCCGCCGATCCGGGGGACGACGAAGAACTTGGCCGAGATCGTCGCGGCGGCCAAGAAGGAAGGGAAGCTGAACGTGATCGCGTTGCCGCCCGACTGGGCGAACTACGGCGAGATCATCTCGACCTTCTCGAAGAAGTACGGCATCTCGATCACGAGCGACAACCCCAACGGCAGCTCGTCGGAGGAGAACCAGGCGATCGTCTCGCTCAAGGGCGATCCCCGCGCTCCCGACGTCGTCGACGTGAACCCGACGTTCGCCGTGGCCGGCACCGTCGCCAACCTCTACACGAAGTACTACGTCCGCAACTACGCGACTGTCCCGCGGGCGATGAAGGACACCCGCGGCCTCTGGACGGGCGACTACTACGGCTCAGTCACGATCGGCTACAACGCGAACCTCGTGAAGACGGCGCCGAAGTCGTTCGCCGACCTGCTGAAGCCCATCTACAAGAACCAGGTGGCACTGAACGGGAGCCCGCTCAAGTCCGGCTCGGCAATCGCCGGCGTCTTCGCGGCAGCGCTCGCGAACGGCGGCTCGCTGTCGAACGTCAGCCCTGGGATCGACTGGTTCGCGAAAGCCAGGCAGGCGGGGAACTACATCCCGGTGGAGACGACGCCGCAGACGGTCGCATCCGGTCAGACGCCAATCTCGATCGACTGGGACTACAACAACTTCGCGTATGTGAAGGAGTTCCCGTCGGCGAATTGGAAGGTCGTCATCCCGACCGACGGCCAGTACGGGGGCTACTACTGCCAGGCGGTCAGCGCGACGGCGCCGCACCCGTGGGCGGCCCGCCTGTGGCAGGAGTTCCTCTTCTCCGACCAGGGGCAGATCCTGTACCTGAAGGGATTTGCGCATCCGGCCCGCTTTGCCGACCTCCAGGCGCGCAAGGTGATCCCGAAGGCGGTGACGAGCGCGCTGCCTGCTACCTGGCTCAACGCCAAGGGAGCGAAGTTCGCGAGCCTCGGCCAGCAGAACAAGGCGAAGGTGGTCATCAACACCGAGTGGCCGGCGAAGCTCGGCTCGAGCTAGTTCCCTGGCGACGCAAGCGGCAACCCACGACGCTCTCCGGCCGGGCCCCGCGCCCGGCCGGAGATTCTCGCTCGCCTGGCTCGGCGTCGTGCCGTTCTTCGCCTACGCTGCGATGTTCCTGATCCTGCCGGCCGCGACGGTGATGATCGGGGCATTCAAGGCCCAGGGCGGCGGCTACACGCTCGACAACGTCACCGCGATCGCCCAGACGTCGAACATCCGGGACGCGTTCTGGGAGAGCATCCGGATCAGCCTCACGACCGCGCTCCTCGGAGGGCTGTTCGGGCTCTTGATCGCGTACGCCGCGATCCGCAAGGGGACGCCGAACTGGGTCCGCTCGGCCTACGGCACGTTCTCTGGCGTTGCGGCGAACTTCGGCGGCATCCCGCTCGCCTTCGCCTTCATCGCCACGTTGGGGACGATCGGGATTGTCACCCAGCTGATCCAGAACGTCTTCGGCGTCAACATCTACCAGCACGGCTTTGCGATCTGGTCGCGGCGGGGGGTCGAGCTCGTCTACCTCTACTTCCAGATCCCGCTGATGATCCTCGTGATCGCGCCGGCGATCGACGGGCTCCGAGCGGAGTGGAGCGAGGCGTCCTCCAACCTCGGGGCGAGCCGGTGGCAGTACTGGCGTCACATCGGGATGCCGGTCCTGATGCCGTCGATCCTCGGCGCGGTGATCCTGCTGTTCGGGAACTCCTTCGCCGCGTATGCGACCGCGTACTCGCTCACCAGCGGAACCGGCCTGCCGCTCGTGCCGATCCTGATCGGCAACGACCTCTCGGGGAACGTCTTCACGAACCCGCACGAGGGCCAGGCGCTCGCCTTCGGCATGTTCGTCGTCCTGGCCGCGATGATGCTCTTCTACATCCCGCTCCAACGGCGCGCATCGCGGTGGGCGAGATGAAGCCGAAGAAGCCGAGGATCGCCGCGTCCGCGGCCGTGTGGCTCGTGCTGGGCGCGATCTACTTCCTCGTGCCGCTGATCGCGACGCTGCTCTTCAGCCTGAAAAACCCGCAGACCGGGAAGTGCTGCAGCCTCTCCGCCTACGGCGTGATCCTGCACGACCCACAGTTCTGGTCGACGATCAAGGTCTCGTTCAGGCTCGCGCTGGAGACGATCGCGGTCGGGCTGCTCCTGTTCGTACCGACGATCTACTGGGTGCACCTGAAGCTGCCGCGCCTGCGCCCCGTCGTCGGCTTCCTCGCGCTCGTGCCGTTCGTCGTGCCGCCGATCATCCTCGTCGTCGGGCTCTTGAAGTTCTACAAGGACACGCTCCACGCCCCGTTCTGGTTCCTGGGCAAGCCCGACCTCTTCCTCGTGGGCGCCTACGTGATCCTCGCATTCCCGTACATCTACTTCTCGCTCGACGCGGGCTTCCGCTCGATCGACGTGCACACGCTGACCGAGGCGTCGCGCAACCTCGGAGCGTCCTGGCGGACGACGCTCGGGCGCGTGATCCTCCCGAACATCCGGGTCGCCGCGTTGAGCGGCGCCTTCCTCACGCTTGCCATCGTGATGGGGGAGTTCACGATTGCGAGCCTCTCGGCGTTCCACACGTTCCCGACGTACCTCCAGTACATCAACGAGTCGCAGGCCTACCCCGCGGCCGCGGCGACGCTCTTGAGCTTCGGGATCACCTGGCTCGCAATGCTCTCGATCCTCCTGGTCGGCCGGCGCGGCGGCCAGCGCACGGTGCGCGTCGGGATCGGCCGGTAATGGCCCACGTCGAGCTCCAGGGGCTGTGGCGCTCCTTCGGGCCGGTGACGGCGCTGCAGGGGATCGACCTCGCGCTGGAAACCGGCCAGTTCGTGTCGCTGCTCGGCCCGAGCGGCTGCGGCAAGACGACGGCCCTTCGGCTCGTCGCCGGCTTCGACCAGCCCGACGCCGGACGGATCGTCGTCGACGGCAAGGACATCACGCGGACCCCGCCCAACAAGCGCGACATGGGGATGGTCTTCCAGGCCTACAGCCTCTTCCCGAACATGACGGCGGAGCAGAACGTCGAGTACGGGCTCCGGATCCGGAGGCAGGCGAAGACGGAGCGCAGGGCGCGGGTCGCGGAGCTGCTCGAGCTGGTCGGCCTGGCCCAGGCCGCGAAGCGCTACCCGCACCAACTCTCGGGCGGCATGCAGCAGCGGGTCGCCCTCGCCCGGTCGCTCGCGATCGAGCCGAAGGTGCTGCTCCTCGACGAGCCGCTCTCCGCCCTCGACGCCAAGGTGCGCGTCCAGCTGCGCGAGGAGATCCGCCGCATCCAGCTCGAGCTGGGGATCACGACGCTCTACGTCACCCACGACCAGGAGGAGGCGCTCTCCATCTCCGACCGCGTCGCCGTGATGTGGGGCGGCAAGATCGAGCAGATCGGCTCGCCCGCCGAGATGTACGGCAACCCGGCGACGCCGTTCGTGGCGGAGTTCATCGGCACGATGAACCGGCTCACCGCGACGGTCGCGGACGAGGGGACTATCGATTACGCGGGGCTGCAGCTTGCGGTGGACGCCGCGAAGGGGCTGCCTCGAGGCGAGCGCGTGCTCTGCCTCGTGCGCCCGGAGACCGTCGATGTCGTCGCGACGGACGGCGCTTCACGCGAGGGCACGCTCACGGGTGAGGTCGTCTCGCGCATCTTCCTCGGGGCCACGACGCGTGTGCGGGTCGAGGACGGCGACCGGAGCCTCGTCGCGGATCTGTCGACCGCCCGTGCCGCGCCGCTGACCGTCGGCAGCACGGTCGTGGCGACCTTCCCGCCGTCGAGCGCCCGACTGCTCGCGCTCACCGAGGACACAGCGCCTCCCGTGCTCGACCCGGACAATCCGTGAAGATCCCGTCGACGCCGAGCGACGCGAGCGTCCGCATTCTCTCGGCGTCGTTCACCGTGTAGACCGTCGTCCGGAGCCCGAGGCGCCGGGCGCGCTCGATCCCACGTTGCGTGACGCGCGGGTCGTGGAAGCCGACGGCCCACGCGTAGCCGGCGGCGGCGCGGATCGAGACCCCGTATCCGACATGCTGCATGAGCCGGATGCCGGGCCGCCGGCGCCGCGCCTCGAGCAAAGCCTTGCGCCCGAACGACAGCAGGACGTCGTCTTCGGAGAGCAGCGAGACCGTCCGGCCGATCGGATCGTGGCGGCGGTCGCGGTAGGCACCCTTGGGCTCGGCCATCACCCCGATCCGCCCGCGCGTCAGCTCGACGACCTCCTCGAGCGTCGGGATCCCGTGCTCGCGCAGCTCGGCGGCCGTCCGTCGGCGGACCGGGCCGCGGAGTGGCGTCAACCGCGCGAGGTCGAGATCGTGGAACACGACCAGCACGCCGTCCGAGGTGACTTGCACGTCGAGCTCGACGTAGTCCGCTCCGAGCTCGATTGCCCGCTCGAAGGCGGGCAGCGTGTTCTCCCGTTCCTCCACGGACGCACCGCGATGCGCGATCACCCACGTCATCCGACGAGGGCGCGAACGAGATCGACGTCGATGGCGTCGACGATCGCGTCCGCCGCGGCGAGCCGCTCGTCGGGGAGCGTTCCCCGGACGGCGAGGCAGCGAAGCCCCGCGCCGCGGGCCGATGCGACACCCGCCTCCGTGTCCTCGAATGCCACGACGTCCGAGGCCGCAAGCCCGCCGCCGATGCGCTCCAGGGCGCGGAAGTAGCCCTCCGGGTCCGGCTTGCCCCGCGTCACGTCGTCGGCCGCGACGACCGCGCCGATCGCGTCGGCGAGGCCGGCCCGCTCGAGCACGGGCTCGATCTCCCGCCGGTAGGCGCCGGAGACGACGGCAACGGGGACCCGGGAGGAAGCGTGCCGAACGGCCTCGCGGATCGCCGTCGGGATCGTCGACCCGTCCGCGCGATCGACGTAGCGATCGATCCGGTCGCCCACGAGCATCCGCAGCTCGTCGCCGTCGATGCCGAGCCAGCCTCCGATGATCGCCTCCTCCGTGTTCCCCGCAAGGGAGCCGAAGTAGTCGGCCTCCGTCAGCGGCCGCCCGTGCTCGGCAAACAGCTCGGCGTAGATCGCGAACAGGACGGGCTCGTCGTGCGAGAGCGTCCCGTTGAAGTCGAACACGAGCGCCCGCGCGCGTTCCATCGGCGGCAGCCTAGTAGGGTCGCCGCGATGCCGCTCGATGCCTTCGCCCTCGCGCTCGGCTCGGCATTTCTCCACGCACTCTGGAACCTCATCCTCGGTCGCGAGCGCGATCCCGAGGCGGCGACCGCGATTGCCCTCGTCGCGTCCGTCGTCCTCTTCGCGCCTGTCGCAATCTGGCAGTTCGACGCAGATTCCGGCGTCTGGCCGTTCATCGCCGTGACGTCGATGCTCCAGCTGACGTACTTCGCGGCGCTGGCGACGGCCTACCGGCATGCAGACGTCTCGGTCGTGTACCCGATCGCACGCGGCCTCGCTCCCGTGCTCGTGTTGCTCGTCGGGGTGACCATCCTCGGCATCGGTGCGAGCGCCGAGCAGGCGGGAGGCGTGCTGCTCGTCGGGCTCGGCATCGTGCTGGTCCGTGGTGTCGGCGGCGGTCACGCGGACGGACGGGGTGTCGGCGCAGCGTTCGGCGTGGCCGTCGCCTCCTGCATCGCCGCCTACACGTTGGTCGACAAGCACGGGATCGAGCACGCGTCGCCGATCGTCTACCTCGAGCTGGGGATGCTTCCGGCCACCGTCGGCTACGTCGGCTTCCTCCTGCTCACGCGGCGCGGCCCGGCGCGCGTCGCGGCGGCCACAGGCCCGTTCCCCGCGCTTGCAGGCGTCCTGTCCTTCGTCGCGTACGCGCTCGTGCTAGCCGCACTCTCCCGCGCGTCGGCCGCCTCAGTCGCCGCTGTCCGCGAGACGAGCGTGCTCATCGCCGTGTTCCTCGCGGCACCCGTCGCCGGCGAGCGCGTGGGAGCAGGCCGCTTCGCTGGCGCTGCGCTCGTCTTCGGTGGCGTCGCTCTGATCGCCGCGGGCTAGATGATTGATGCCACGGGATCGTCGGCTGCGGGGCGTGCGCTGGCCGCTCTGGGGCGCGGGACGAAGGTCTCGGCGATGCTGGTGGCATCGGTGAGACCTTCGGCCCGCGAAGCGCACAGGGGGTGGCGAGCCCGCCCTGCGGGCTCACCACCCCCTGGAAGCGACCAGACACGCCAGATCGCGCAACCGGACGCACGAGACCGTGGCATCAATCATCTGGAGGCGAGGTCTCGTGCATAGGCGGCGAGCGAGCGTTGGTACCGCGACAGATGCGGCGCGAGCGCCGTGAGCGCGTGTCCCACGGCTTCTCGCTCGCGACCGACGTCCGTGAGCGCGAGCGCGAGGAACGCGCGGACGGCGTCGTCGAGCTCGTCCGACCCGGCGCCCAGCTCCTCGGCCAGCAGCGCGACGCTCTCGTCGCCGCGGCCGATGTTCCGGAGCGAGCTTGCGAGCTGGATCACGGCCCGCCGGCGGCGCGTCGGCCCGAGGCCGCGTGCGAGCGCGTCGCGGTAGAGCGGCACGGCACGCTCCGGCGCCCCGGTCGAGTCGAAGACGCACGCGCGCTCGAAGCTTGCATCGGCGCTCCCCTCGGGCCGCTCGGCCGCGAGCGCCTCGATCAGCGCCCGATTCTCGACGTCCCTCCGCTCGTCGAACGTCGCCCAGGCGTCCGCGACGCGACGTTCCACGCCTCGTCGTTCCCCGCGTCCATCACCGGTCGAAAGCTGCGCGGTAGATCTCCTCGTACGCGGCGACGTCGACCTCGCGCGCGTGCCGAAGGTCTGCGGATCTTCATGGGCGATGCGCGCGAGCATCGGGATCTCGTCGCGCGGAAGCCGAGCTCCTCCATCGTCGGGATCCCGACGTCGTCGGCCAGCCGGAAGACCTCCTCCACCCCGGCTCTCGCCGCCTCGAGCGTGTCCATCCCGTTCGTCACCACCCCGAGGCCCTGTGCGATACGTGCGTAGCGCTCGGCGCGCGGGGACGTTGTACTCACAGACTGGGCCGAGCACCCGGGCCGTGAGCGCACCGTGCGGGCAATCGTGGACGCCGCCCGCGGACTGGCTCATCGCATGGGCCGCCCCTGCGCTCTCCGTTCCGTAGGCCATCCCGCCGAGCATCGCTGCGTGCGCCATCTGCGTGCGCGCCTCGAGATTCGCGCCGTCCTCGACCGCGATGCGCAACCAGCGCGCAACGAGCTCGATCGCGTGCAGCGCGACCGCGTCGTTGAAGGGCTGGTGGTAGTCGCACGTGTAGCACTCGATCGCGTGCGAGAGCGCATCCATCCCCGTCGCGGCGGTGACCGCCGGGGGCAGGCCGAGCATCAGCTCCGGGTCGATCAGGGCGACGTGCGCGCCGATCAGCGGCGTGCCGCCGACATTGAACTTCAGGTGGCGGTCGTGATCGGTGATGACGGCCCAGAGCGTCACCTCGCTGCCGGTCCCCGCGGTCGTGGGGATCGCGACGAGCGAGGGGATTCGCCGGCTCGATCGGGTCTCGGCCCCACTCGTACCGCGCGATCGAGCCACCGTGGACGGCCACCACTCCGATCGACTTGGCGGTATCGAGCGACGAGCCTCCGCCCAGGGCCACGAGGCCGTCGCAGCCCGCCTCGCGGTATGCCTCGGCCGCGCGATCGACCAGCTCGATGTCGGGGTTGGGTCGCACCTCGTCGAAGACGACCGCGCCGTCCAGGTGGGGGAGCACGCGATCGACGAGGCCCGCCGCGACGACACCGGGGTCGGTCACGAGCATCGGCCGGGTGATGCCGAGGGCGTCGGTCTCGCTCGCCAGGCTCGAGACGGCTCCGGGGCCGTGCACGAGCCGGGTCGGGACGCTGACAGCGCGGACGGTATCCACCTCGACGGGCATGCGCTCTCCTTGGATCGGTGGTCAGGAACCGGGGATCGGGGCCGGGGGAGCCGAGGCTAGCCGTTGCCGCCGCCAGCGCTCGGTGTCCTCGACGTCGTTGAACGTGTACACGTGGAAGCCGGCGACCTTTCCGCTCGCGAGCACCTCGCTGAGACCGTCGATCAGCCCGTCCGGGTCGAAGCCGCGAAGGAAGCGGCCCGCCACGCCGCCGTTCTTGCGCAGGAAGCGCATCGAGTCCCCGATGCCGATCCGGGTCGAGACGCGCACCAGCTTCGCGCGCGGCACCGCCCCGGGGATCCCGACGTGGATCGGGAGCCGCGTGCCGCGCGCCCACACGTCCTCGATCCACGCGGCCGTCACCGCGGGATCGAAGCACACCTGGCTCACGACGTAGGTCGCATGCCGGGCCTTCTCGGACATCGCGGCGATCGTCGTCGCGTCGTCGATCAGCGGATGACGCTCGGGGTACCCCGTGATCCCGACCTCGGGGAACGGATGCCCGAGGGCCTCGAGCGCGCGGAGGAGGTCGATCGCGCCGCGGAAGGCGCCGCGCGGCTCCTCTGCGTCGCCCGCCACGACGAACACGTTCTCGACGCCGTCGAGACGGAGCCGGTCGACGATCTCCGCGGTCTCGCCCGCGCCCGAGACGAGCCGCGCCGAGAGGTGCGGCACGACCTGGTATCCCTGTCGAGCGAGCGCGCCGGTCAAGGCGAGGGTCGGCTCGAGCCCCTTGCTCGGCGAGGCGGTGACGGTCACCGTCACGTCGCGTGGGACATGCTCGACGACCTGCTCCTCGATCCCGTCGAGCGGGAGCACCTCGTAGCGCGGGTGGGCGAGGAGCTCCGCCGCGCGAGACCTCGTGGCGAGCCCGGTCGCGGTCATCACTCGCTCGCGTCGGGGAACGACGCCTTGCGCTGCTCGATCCACTCGCACAGCTCCTGATCGACGGCCTCGTCGATCGCGGGCGGCTCGTACTCGGCGAGCGCCCGCTTCCAGATCGCGTTCGCGCGCGCGGCGGCGTCGTTCGCGCCCTCGCTCTCCCATTGCTCGAAGCTCATGTTGTCGGCGACGGACGAGCGATAGAAGGCGGTCTCGAAGTTCGCGAGCGTGTGCGGATGGCCGAGAAAGTGCGTGCCCGGCTCGTTCGTCAGGAACGCGTCCATCGCCTGGCCGTTCTCCGAGAGGTCGACACCAGGCGCGAACGCGTGCCACATGCCGAGCTGGTCGGCGTCGAGCACGAACTTCTCGTATCCCATCGACAGGCCGCCCTCGAGCCAGCCCGCCGCGTGCAGGACGAAGTTGACGCCGGCGAGCATGGTCGGCTGCATCGTGTTGGCGGACTCGTACGCCGCCTGCGCGTCGGCGATCTTCGACGCGGTGAGCGCGCCTCCCGATCGGAACGGCACGCCGAGGCGACGCGCGAGCGCCGCCATCACGTACAGGACGAGCGCCGGCTCGGGCGTTCCGAACGTCGGCGCCCCCGACTGCATCGACATCGACGAGGCGAACGAGCCGAGGACGACGGGCGCTCCGGCGCGGACGAGCTGGACGTACGCCATCCCGGCGAGCGACTCGGCGAGGGTCTGCGCGCACGTGGCGGCGACGGTGGACGGGCTCATCGCGCCGGCGAGGATGAACGGCGTCATCATCACCGCCTGATTCGCCTCGGCGTACGCGCGTGCGGCGCCGAGCATGGTCGCGTCCCAGACGAGCGGCGAGTTGGCGTTGATCAGGCTGAAGACGACGGTGTGCTCGTCGACGAACTCCCGGCCGAACACGATGCGCGCCATCTCGACGGTGTCCCGGGCGCGCTCGGGCCGCGTGACCGACCCCATGAACGGCTTGTCGGAGTAGCGCAGGTGCGCATAGACCATGTCGAAGTGCCGCTTGTTGACGGGGACATCGACCGGCTCGCACACCGTTCCGCCCGAGTGGTGGATCCACGGCGAGGCATAGGCGAGCTTCACGAAGTTGCGGAAGTCCTCGATCGTCCCGTAGCGCCTCCCGCCGTCGAGGTCGCGGACGAACGGCGAGCCGTAGGCGGGCGCGAAGATCGTCCCCTGGCCGCCGAAGATGACGTCGTTCGTCCGGTTGCGCGCGACCTGCGTGAAGCTTGCCGGCGCTGTGGCCTGGACGAGCGAGCGGCAGAGCCCGCGCGGGAACCGCACGCGCTCGCCCCGGACGTCCGCGCCTGCAACGTCGAACAGCTCGAGCGCGTCCGGCGCGTCGTGGAACTCGATCCCTACCTCCTCGAGGATCCGCTCCGCATTGTCCTCGAGCGTCGCGAGCCCTTCCTCGGACAGGACCTCGACCGGCTGGAGCGCACGTGTGAGGAACGGGACGCGCTCGACGTGCGCCTGCATCCGCGCCGCCTGTCTCGCCGCCCGCCCCCCGCTCCGCCTCCGTGGCTCCGTCATGTCGCGCTCCTCTCTGCGGCGGATTCCGTGCCCGCTACCGCGGGCCCGGACTCCGCTAGAAGTACGCGCCGGCGACGACGCGTGGTCTTGCCACCCCCAGCACGTCTGGCCGGGAGCGGCACGCTCCCGGCCAGACGCTCGTACGGGTCGGTCTCGTGCGGGATCGCCATCGCGTGCACGAAGTGCTCCTGGAAGCGCGACTCGATCGCGGTCTCGATCTTCTCGACCTCCCGGACGACGCGCTCGATCTCCGCGCGGGCGTCACGGTTGACGAGGGCGATGCGCGCCCCGGTCCCGGCCGCGTTGCCCGCCGACGTGACGCCTTCGGGCTCGCAGTCGGGCACGAGCCCCAGAACGAGGGCGTGCACAGGGTCGATGTGCGCCCCGAACGCTCCCGCCAGCCGGACGCGGTCGACCCGGTCGATTCCGTAGCGCTCCATCAGCAGGCGACAGCCCGCGTGGAGCGCCGCCTTGGCGAGCTGGATCTGCCGGACGTCGTTCTGCGTGATCTGGAGCTCCGGCTCCCCGCGCCAGAGGACGTACGAGAACGTGCGGCCGTCCGGGACGACCCGGGACGTCCGCGCCGCCAGCGTCCCGTCGATCGTGCCGTCGCTCGCGAGGATCCCCGCGAGCAGGAGCTCCGCGACGACCTCGACGATCCCGGAGCCACACACGCCGGTGACGCTCATCCCCGCGAAGCCCGGCTCGTCCGACCACGCATCGCAGCCGACGACCCTGACGCGAGGCTCGAGCGTCGCAGGGTCGATCCGCACCCGCTCGATCGCCCCCGGCGCCGCCCGTTGCCCGCAGCTGATCTGCGCCCCCTCGAACGCCGGGCCGGTGGGGCTCGATGCCGCGAGCAGCCGCTCGCGGTTGCCGAGCACGATTTCGGCGTTCGTGCCGACGTCGACGAGCAACGTCACCTCGTCGGCGAGGTGCGGCGCCTCGGCGAGGATCACGCCTGCCGTGTCGGCGCCGACGTGGCCTGCGATGCACGGCAGGACGTACGCGCGCGCTCCGGGATTGAGCGGAAGCCCGAGCTCCGACGCCGGGAGGCGGACGGCGTCGTCGACGGCGAGGGCGAACGGCGCCCCGCCGAGCTCGGTCGGGTCGATGCCGAGCAGCAGGTGGTGCATGATCGGGTTCCCGACGACCGTCGTCTCGAGGACGTCCGTGCGCTCGACGCCGGCGTCCCGGCAGAGCTCCGCCGTCAGCTTCGCGAGGCATCCCCGGACGGCGCGCGTCAGCTCTTTCACCGCGCCGGGATTCATCATCACGTACGACACGCGGCTCATCAGGTCCTCGCCGAACCGGATCTGGGGGTTCATCTCGCCCGCCGAGGCGAGGACATCCCCGGTGCGCAGGTCGCAAAGATGCCCGGCGACCGTCGTCGAGCCAACGTCGAAAGCGATCCCGTACGCCACGTCGTGGAATCCGGGCCAAACCGCCGTCACGGTGTCCCCGTCGTGCACCGCCACGGTCACGTGCCAAGAGCCAAGTGACACTGTGTCACTTGAACGTAGAGCAGACTGGAGATTTCGCAGAACGTCTATGTCGATCTGGAGATCGTGCAGTGACCATTCGCGCGCGAGCGCATCGAGCAGCCGCGCCGCATCGCTTCGCGTCGAGCCCAGCTGCGGCTCCTCGACCGCGACCGTGTAGAGACGGACGACGGGATCGACCGCGAGCGTACGCGCGTCCGCCTCCTTGCGCACGACCTGGCGGTAGACCTGGCTCTCCGGCGGGACGTCGATCACGACATCGTCGGCGACGAGCGCCGTGCACCCGAGCCGACGGTCCGGTGCGAGCCCGCGGTCGGCGGCGTAGCGCCGCTCCGTCTCGGTCTCCGGCGTCAGAGCCGCGCTCGTGCAGGTGATCCCGTGCTTCGCGTGCTCCCCTGCGGCGACGGCCACCTGACAACGTCCGCAGATGCCGCGGCCGCCGCACGTCGAGTCGAGGTCGACTCCGAGCCGGCGCGCGGCGTCGAGCACGGTCGTCCCGCGGGGGATCGCCCCACGCCGCCCCGAGGGCAGGAAGACGACGCGCGCCTTGCGGGGCGTTGGGGGCGTGCGGGGCGTGGCTTCAGCCTCGCCCCCCTCCCTTGCGGCGTCGTCCGAGCCGGCGTTCATGCCTCTGCAGTCGTCCTTCTCCCCGCACGGCCGCCCCGCCGCCCCGCCGCGGCGGCTGCCGTCCCGTCGCCGTTCCGCGCGATCCACGCGGCGCAGTGCTCGTCGTTCCCCATCATGACGTCGGCGGCCCTGATCGCCTGCACCAGCTCGGGGTGGAGCGGGCTCGTGATCGCGGATGTGAGCCCCGAGGCGATCGCCATCGGCAGGAACGAAGCGTTGAGCCCCGTGCGGTTCGGCAGCCCGAAGCTGACGTTCGAGGCGCCGCAGGTCGTGTTGACCCGGAGCTCGTCGTGGAGGCGTCGCAGAAGACGAAAGACCTGCCGCCCTGCCGTGCCCATCGCGCCGATCGGCATCACGAGCGGGTCGACGACCACGTCCTCGCGCCGGATGCCGTGGTCCTCGGCCCGCGAGACGATCCTCCGGGCGACCTCGAAGCGGACGTCCGGGTCCTCGCTGATCCCCGTCTCGTCGTTCGTGATCGCGACGACCGCCGCGCCGTGCCGGGCGACGAGAGGGAGAACGCGCTCCATCTGCTCGTCCTCGCCGGTCACCGAGTTGACCAGCGCCTTGCCCCGGTAGACGGCCAGCCCGGCCTCGAGCGCCTCGACGATCGACGAGTCGATCGAGAGCGGCACGTCGGTGATCGACTGCACGAGCTCGACGGTGTGGGCCAGGATGCCCGGCTCGTCGGCCAGCGGGATCCCGGCGTTGACGTCGAGCATCTGCGCGCCGGCCTCGACCTGCGCGAGCGCGTCCACGACGACCGTGTCGAAGTTGCCGGCCGCCATCTCCGCCGCAAGCGCCTTGCGCCCGGTGGGGTTGATCCGCTCGCCGATCACGACGAACGGCCGATCGAAGCCGATGACGACTTCCCGCGTAGGCGACGACAACAGCGTCTCGGTCATGACTCGCCGATCACGACGAAGGGCCGCTCGATGCCGATGACGACTTCCCGCGTGCGCGATGGCAGCAGCATCTCGGTCATGGCGTACCGCCGGCCGCGCAGCGGCCGCTTCAGCGATCCTCGCGATCGGGGATCCGCTCCTGCGGATACCCGATCTGCGGGCAAGCACAGCGTCATCCCGTTTCCTTGCCGTACGCGTACACGAGGCGCCCGAGCACGTCGTCGGTGTAGACCGCGTCGAGCCGCTCGGCCTCCTGTGCAACTTCGGCGTCGAGGTCGTCGCCGCAGGCGCGCGGCTCGCGCCGCCATTCCTCGAGATACGTGTCGGTCCCGATCAGGCCGGCGCGCATCGCAGCCGCGTCGATCGCCTCCTGGAAGCGTGGTGCCAGCTCCCGCGCTGCCCGAGCGCGGCCTTCCTTCGCCGTCACCTGCGCGGGGATGTCCCGCCACCAGATGACGGTCAGCTCAGGCACGGGTGGCTCCTGCTCGCGCGACGAACCGCTCGAGCGCCGGCTGGAGGTCGCCGTAGCCGGTCCTGCGCCGCTCGTACGCGAGCCCGAGATAGGCTGCGGCGTCCTCGGCGCGGGAGTCGAGGCTGGCGTCGTCGGTCTGTGCGAGGAAGACGAGCCGCCGGTAGTTGCCGAACATCATCGGGAGCAGCTCGGGATGCCGGTCGAGCCCGAGCCCGCGCACGACGAGTGCGTCGAAATGCCGGGCGAGGAAATCGGTGAGGTAGAAGGTCGCGGGCTCGTCCTCGTGCATCACATCCCACGCGTCGTTCCCTGCAAGGAAGCCGTAGCAGTGCGCGCCCGGGAGCCGTTCGACCTTGTGGTGATTCAACACAAGGTCGAGGGCGCCGCCCGTACCGCAGTCGGCGTAGGCGACGTAGACGTGCTCGTAGTGGCCCGCGAGCTCGGTCAGCTTCGCGTCGACCGCGGCCGGGATCCGCTCCGGCCGCGAGTGGAGCTTGGCCGGGAGGCACCGGACGTCGACGTGCGTCCACCCGTTGAGCCCGATCACGGCGAGCACCTCCCGCGCGATGGCGCCGCATGCGAGCACCAGCACCCGTTCTTCCGCCCGCTCGCCGGGGTACGCGACCTCGTCCTCCAGGAGCGATGCGGCGCGCGGCGTCACTGCCCAGCTCGCCGGCTCACGACGCGGCAACCGCCGATCGGCGGGCGAGCACGAGCGCCTGGGCGGTCTCTGCCGCGACGGCGGCGTCCCGGCAGTATGCGTCCGCGCCCACGGCCTTCCCGAACTCCTCGTTCAACGGGGCGCCGCCGACGAGCACGATGTAGTCGTCGCGGATCCCCTTCTCGACCATGGTGTCGACGACGACCTTCATGTACGGCATCGTCGTCGTCAGAAGCGCCGACATGCCGAGGATCACCGGCTTGTGCTCCTCGAGGGCCGCGAGGTAGCTCTCGACCGGGTTGTTGATCCCGAGGTCGATCACCTCGAATCCCGCGCCTTCCAGCATCATCGCGACGAGGTTCTTGCCGATGTCGTGGATGTCGCCCTTGACGGTGCCGATCACGACCTTGCCCATCCGCTCGGCGTCCGACTCCGCGAGCAGCGGGCGGAGCACCTCCATCCCGGCCTTCATCGCGTTCGCGGCCAGTAGCACCTCGGGGACGAACAGGATCCCGTCGCGAAAGTCGATGCCGACGATCCTCATGCCCTCGACAAGCGCGTCGTTCAGCGTCTTGTCCGCCGTCCAGCCGCGCTCGAGCAGGATCTCCGTGCCCTGCACGATCTCGTCGGCCAGGCCGTCGTAGAGGTCGTCGTGCATCTGCTTCACGAGCTCGTCGTCGGAGAGCGACTCGAGGACGATCTCTTCGTCAGTCATGCGACACCTCGCTTTCGGTCGTCGTGACCAAGGAGCAGGGAGAGCGCACGCCCCTCGTCGACGAGGAGCCGCCCGAGCCGGTGGAGCAGGCCGCGGCGCACGCGGACGGTCGGCCCCGACACGCTGAGCGCTGCGACGACGGACCCCGAGGCGTCGCGCACGGGGGCGGCGACCGCCCAGAGACCGGGCTCGAGCTCCTCGACGGCGATCGCGTACCCGCGGGCTCGAACGTCGTCGAGGCCGAGGTCGTCGGCGGAGGGAACCGTCTGCGGCGCGAGCGGCTCGAGCGGCCCCACCGGGACGGGCAGCGCGCCGTACGCGTAGAACACCTTCCCGAGCGCCGACCCGTGCGCCGGGACGCGACGGCCAACCCAGTTCGGTGAGCCGAGAAAGTGTCGGCTGTCGCGCTGGTCGAGGAGCTCGACCGCGCCGAGCGAGGGCACGCCGATGTTGATCGTCTCCCCGCTCGCCTGCGCGAGGCGGTCGAGCGCCTCCGAGGCGCGCTCGACCAGCTCCGCGTCGCCGGTCTCGCGGCGGGCGTACCGCTGCAGCACGGCTCCGGGGAGGAGCTGCCCCCCGCCGCCGTCGCGCCGGATCAATCCCTGCCGCTCGAGGGCGCCGACGACACGCGAGGCGGTGCTCTTCGGCAGCCCGAGACGGGACGAGAGGCCGCCCACGGTCGGCGGCTCGGGCGTCTCGAGGACGTGCACGAGCACCTGCGCTGCGCGGTCGATGGATTGCGTGCCCTGGCTCATCATGTGGAACTCTCGTCCCACATTATGAGCCTAGCTCACGTCGGGGCGCAAGGGTTCCGTGCCGCAGTCGAGCGACTCGGCGAGCAGGACGGCGACGTCGGCGACGCGCAGGTCGGCGCCGGTCTGCTTGACGCCGTCGTCGAGCATCATCGTGCAGAACGGGCACGCGACCGCGAGGGTCTCCGCCCCCGTCGCCGCGGCCTCGCGCGCGCGTTCCTCGTTGATCGCGGAGCCGCGCTCCTCCATCCACATGTGCGCGCCACCGGCCCCGCAGCAGAAGGTCCGCTTGCCGTTCCGCGCCATCTCGAGCGGCTTCCCGATCCGGGACACGATCTCGCGCGGCGCCGCAAGCACGTCGTTGTGCCGCGCCAGGTAGCACGAGTCGTGATACGTGATCGCGTCGGTCCCGGACGGGGGGTCGAGCCGGCCATCTTCGAGCAGCTCGGCGAGGAGCTCCGTGTGGTGGACGACCTCGTACGTGCCGCCGAAGTCCGGGTACTCGCTGCCGAGCGTGTTGAAGCAGTGAGGGCAGCTCGTAACGATCCGCGTCACGCCCGCATCGCCCAGGGTGGCGACGTTCTGGCGGGCCTGCTCCTGAAACGTGAACTCGTCGCCCATCCTCCTTGCCGGGTCTCCCGTGCAGGATTCGCGCGGCCCGAGGATCGCCACGTCGAGCCCGGCGCGCAGCAGGAGCGTCGCCGTTGCGCGCGCGGTGGCACGCGCGCGCTCGTCGAACGACGCGGCGCAGCCGACCCAGTACAAGACCTCCGGCGCCGGGTCGCCGGGCTCGAGCATGCGCACGTCGAGGCCGTCGGCCCACGCCGCCCGCTCCGACTGGGCCTTGCCCCAGGGGTTCTGGGACCGCCCGACGTCGCGCAGCATCGTCCCGGCCTCCGCCGGAAAGCGTGACTCGGCCATGACCAGGTGGCGCCGCAGGTCGACGATGTGGTCGACATGCTCGATCGAGACCGGGCACTCGTGCACGCACGCGCCGCAGGTGACGCAGTCCCAGACGACCTCGTCGGTCACGGCGCCCGGCACGAGCGCGCTCGGCTCGCCGCCCTCGAGCACCGCCGGCCCCTCGGCGAACAGCCGGTCGCGGAGCCCCATGATCAGGAGCTTCGGCGACAGGTCCTTGCCGGTCGCCCATGCCGGGCAGACGTCCTGGCAGCGCCCGCACTCGGTGCAGGACACGGTGTCGAGCATCTGCTTCCAGGTCATGTCGACGAGCGTCCCGGCGCCGAGCCGGAGGGCCGTCTCGTCCTCGACGTCGAAGTCGAGCGGCTCGAGCCGTCCTCTCGACCGCGTCCGGCCGAACCACACGTTGATCCCCGCGGTCGCGATGTGCAGGTGCTTCGAGTACGGCAGGTAGACGAGGAAAGCGAGGATCGTGAGGACGTGGAGCCAGACGAAGACGCGCTCGCCTGTCTCGAGCCACTCGCCGTCCCCCATCGCGCTCGCGATCGCGTTCGAGACGGGCGACCACGAGGCCGGCCACTCCTCGATGCCGAGGGCGATCTGCGACCCGTGCCAGAGGAGCAGCGTCGTCACGATCGTCGCGATCAGGGCGAGGATCAGGTCGGCCTCGCGCAGGTGACTCCCCTCGAAGCGCGCCGGGCGCTGCACCTTGCGGATCGCGACCGCCGCGACGACGCCGACGAGCACGAGGACGCAGAAGACGTCGACGAGGAGGAAGTACCACCCCTGATGGCCGAGCCACGGGAGCGTCCACGTCTCGTCGACCGCGCCCAGCAGCGCCATCACGATCGTCGGGAAGAGGACGATGAAGCCCCAGAACACGAACGCGTGGACGAGCCCTGGGACGAGTCGCTGTAGGAGCTTCCGCTGGCCGAGCACGACCGTCGTCTCTGCCCGCACTCGGCGCCCGAGCTCGCCTGAGCGGTCGGTCGGCTTCCCGAGGCGGACGATCCGGTACAGGAGGTGCGCGCGCCGGGCAAACAGGCCCCCGGCCACCGCGAGAGCGGCGACGAGCGCCAGACCCGACGCGAGCGTGCTCACCCGGCGCGGGCGGCGCGGATGGCCGCGCTGATGGCGGGCACGATCTCGTGCAGATCGCCGACGACGGCGTAATCCGCGCTCTGGAGGATCGGAGCGTCGCGGTCCGCGTTGATCGCGAGGATCCGCTTCGCACCCTTGCAGCCCGCCATGTGCTGGGTCGCCCCCGAGATCCCGCACGCGATGTAGATCTCCGGCGCGATCTTCGTCCCCGTCTGGCCGACCTGGTCGGTGTGGGGGCGCCAGCCGGCCATCGTCACGGCCCGCGAGCAGCCCACCGCCGCGCCGAGCAGTTCCGCAAGCTCCTCGATCGGCGCGAACCCCTCCGCCGACCCCGCGCCTCGACCGCCCGAGACGACCACCTTCGCGTCGGCGAGCGAGATGCCGCCGCTCGACGCGCCGACCGTCTCGACGACGCGGAGCGCCAACGCCGCGTCGGAAAGCGACGGCGTGAATGTCTCGATCGACGGGCTCCCACCACTCCCGGCCGCCACGGTGTGCGGCTGGACCGTCAGCACGAGCGTCGCCGCGTCGATCCGAGCCTCCTCGAGGAGGCTGCCGCCCCAGCGCACGCGAGTCACGTCGCTGCCCGTCACCGAGACGCAGTTGGCCGCGAGCGGGAGGTCGAGCAACGCGGCGACATGCGCGAGCACCTCGTTCCCGCGCTCCGTTCCGGGCCCGACGACGGCGGTCGCCCCGAGCCTCCCGGCCAGCTCGACGATGGCCTCGGCGATCGCCCGCGGCGCGTACGACGCGAACGCGTCGTGCACTGCCATGTGGACGACGTCCACCACCGGCGGGCGGTCAAGCCCAAGTGACACAGTGTCACTTGCTACCACCGCGTGCGCCGACCCGTCCCCCGCGAGGGAGCGCGCCCGCGTCGCGGCCTGGAGCGACGGCTCCTCGACGGTGCCGTCGGCGTGCTCGAGGTAGGTGAGGATGCTCATCCGAGCACCCCGATCTCGCGCAGCACCTCGACGACCCGCGGGGCGGCGGCCGCGCCGTCGCCGAGCACCTCGGCCCGCTTCCCCTCGCCCTCCGGGACGACAAGGCGCACGAGCTCGAGCCGCGGTGCCGGGCGCACGGGCGTCCGCGTCTCGACCGGCTTGCGCTGCGCGCGGAGGCGCCCCGGCACCGACGGGTAGCGCGGCAGGTTGAGTCCCTCCTTCACCGTGACGACCGCGGGCAGCGGGAGCTCGTAGACGTCGCGTCCGCCGGCCGTCTCCTGCTCGCAGCGGACGCTGCCGCCGTCGACGGCGAGCGCCTTGAGCCCGGTGGCGACCGGGCGGCCGAGCGCGTACGCGACCCGGATCCCCACCTGAAAGTTCCCCGCGTCAGCCGACTCGTTGCCAAAGACGACGAGGTCGAACGGCCCACTTGCACTCTCGTCGTCGCGGATCGCATCGAGGATCGCGGACGCCGTCGCCTGCGGGTCCCACTCCTCGCCGTCCGTGACGAGGTGGATCGCGCGGTCGGCGCCGATCGCCATCGCGTCGCGCAGCTGCTCCTCGGCCGCCTCCTGCCCGAGCGTGAGCACGACCGACTCGCCGCCGTGCGCTTCCACGAGCCGCACCGCCTCCTCCACGCCACACTCCTCGTGCGGGCTGATCGTGAACCCGAGGTGACGCGTCTCGATCGCCCGCGCGTCCTCCGTGAGCACGATCGTACCGCCGGTCATCGGCACCCGTTTCACGCAGACGAGGATCTTCACGACCGGATTCTCATGTTCTCGGGGTCGAAGATCGGCCGCGAGCCGACGACGGCGACGGTCACGGAAAACTGCTCGTCCATGTAGGTGACGGCGAGGTCGGTCGAGCCCTCGACCGCCTGCGAGGGCGGCAGGTAGCTCATCAGGACGTACTTGCCGAGGGACGGCGCGGCGCCCGCGCTCGTAACGTACGAGCGGCGCCCCTTCGCGTCCGTGAGCGGCGCCCCATCGCGCAGGGTGATCGGCTCCCGACCGAGCGGGTAGCGCTCGACGCCGCTTGCCGAGGTGTGGTCGTCGATCGTCAGGGTGCAGAGGATCGCGGCCTGGTCCTCCTCGCGGTGGCGCAGGTGTGCCTCCTTGCCGACGAAGTCCTGCTCCTTGACCGTCGGCCGCTGCATCCCGGCCTCGACGACGGTGTACTCGCTCTCGAGCTCTGCGGCGAACGCCCGGTAGCACTTCTCGAGCCGACCCGTCGTCCCGTAGACCCCGATCCCGCAGGCGGTGAGGTCGTGGGGCTGTCCCGCCTCCCAGAGGACGCTCCAGAGCCGCGCGCCCTGCTCGATCGGGACGTAGAGCTCCCAGCCGAGATCGCCGACGTACGAGATGCGCGAAGCGAGAACGAGCTGCGACCCGACCTCGATCGTGCGGCAGGTGCCGAACGGAAAGCCCTCGTGCGACACGTCGTCGGAGGTGACCGACGACAGGATGTCCCGAGCGCGCGGCCCCCAGAGGCCGATCGTCGTCCATGCGGTGGTGACGTCGACCAGAGTCGCCGACCCGTCCTCCGGAAGCTGGTCGCGGAACAGCTTGCGATCCGCCATGCCGTGCGCGCCGCCCGTGACGATCCGGAACTCCTCCTCACCGAGCCGCATGATCGTGAGATCCGAGCGAAAGCCGCCGCCGGGGGAGAGCACCGGCGTGTAGACGACCCGCCCCACGGCGACGTCCATCTGCGCGAGGACACTCCGTTGGAGCGCCTCGAGCGAGCCCGCGCCGTAGACGTCGAAGACGGCGAAGGCGGACAGGTCGAAGATCCCCGCGTGCTCGCGCATCGCGAGATGCTCGGCGTTGATGATCGGCGACCACCAACGCGCGTCCCACTCGGCCTTTCGCGGCTCGACCCCGTAGCGCTCGACGAGCGGAGCATTCGCCTCGTACCAGTGAGGGCGCTCCCACCCCGCGACCTCGTAGAACACCGCGCCGAGCTCCCGCTCGCGCTCGTGCATCGGCGAGAGACGCAGGTTCCGGTCGGACGCCCACTGCTCGGCGGGGTGGATGATCCCGTAGGTCTTCGGGAACGCCTCGGTCGTCCGCGCCTTGATGTGCCCGCGGGTCTTCTGATGGTCGTGGAAGCGCGCGACGTCCGAGGAGTGGAGATCGATGTGCGACTCGCCGTGCACCATCCACTCGGCGAGCGACTTCCCGACGCCCGGGCCCTCCTTCACCCAGACAGCCGCGGCCGACCAGAGCCCGCGCACCTCGGGCGTCTCGCCGAGGATCGGCATGCCGTCGGGCGTGAGGGAGATCAGGCCGTTGATCGCGTACTTCACGCCCACCGACTCGTCGCCGACGATCTCCGGCATCAACTCGAGCGCGTCGGCGAGCTGCGGGTCGAAGTCCGCCTGCGTGAACGGGAACTCGGTCGGCGAGAGGGCGGCGGCCTCGATCGACGGGATCTCCTCGGGGTCGTGGACGATCGAGCGGTGCGCGTACGAGCCGATCTCGAGGCCCGTCCCGTCCTGACGCTCGTACATGAAGATGTCCATGTCGCGAACGATCGGGAACTCGATCGCGCTCGTGCTCTGCTCGAAGCGCGGCACCGGCCCGATGTCGATCATCTGGTGCACCATCGGCGTGAGCGGGATGCGCGCGCCGGCCATCCCCGCGAGAAGCGGGCTCCAGACACCGCATGCGATCACGACCGTCTCCGCCTCGATCGTCCCCCGGGAGGTGTGGACGCGCCGGATCCGCCCGCCCTCGACGTCCAGGCCGGAGACCTCGGTGTTGGCGAGCACCGTCAGCGCGCCGGCGTCCGCCGCATGCTCGCGCATCAGCGTTCCGGCGCGGAGCGAGTCGACGACCGACACGGTCGGGCAGTAGAACCCGCCGAGGAGGATCGACTCGTCGAGGTACGGCACAAGCGCCTTGATCTCGGCCGGGGTTACGAGCCGGGCGGTGTCGACGCCCCACGACGTCGCGGACGCCATCCGCCTGCGGAGCTCCTCCATCCGCTCCTCCGTGCGCGCGACCTCGATCCCGCCGCACTCGGTGTTGACGCCGAGCTCGACGTATTGTCGCTGCGACTCGAGGGTGAGCTGCGTCATCTCCTTCGAGTGGTCGACCGGGAAGATGAAGTTCGACGCGTGCCCCGTCGAGCCGCCAGGGTTCGGCAGCGGGCCCTTGTCGAGCAGGACGACGTCCGTCCAACCGAGCCGGGCGAGGTGGTACGAAAGGCTGTTGCCGACGATCCCGCAGCCGATCACGACGGCACGGGCGCTGGACGGTGCATCAGGCATACGGAAGGCTCCGTGAGTGGTGATATATCAGTTGGCGGCGGACGATAACACGGGCCGCCCCCGGAGCGGCACGGTTTCGCTCGCCGTCATACAGATGGCACCGAACCGGCACTGACCGGCCGCCAATTCGCCGATAACCTCGGTGTCCCCGCGGGTGGGTGGGGGTTGGGGATGGGACCAACACTGCGTCTCCGGACGTCGACCGGCGAGGCTAGAGCACGGCCCTGATCGCGCGCTCGAAGCTCTCGACGTGGGCGCGCATGACCTGCTCCGCCCGTTCGGCGGCGCCGTCGCGAATCGCCTCGAGGATCGCATGGTGCTCGGCGATCGCCGCGTCGAGCGCAACGCGCTCGAGCGCGACGAACCAGATGCGCAGGGCCAGCACGTAGTACTCCTCGAGCGTCGCCTCGAGGAAGGGGTTGTGGGCGCACCGCGCGACGTGGCGGTGGATCCGCTGGTCGAGGTCGATCAGGAGCCGCTCGTCGTGCTCCCCCGCGGTGCCTGCGAGCTCGTCGAGCAGCACCTCCGTCTCCGCGAGGTCGACGTCGTTCCGCCGCTCGGCGGCCAGTCGCGCCGCCTCGCTCTCGAGGACGAGGCGCACCTCGGATAGCCCGGCGATGTCCCCGACGTCGACACCCGAGACGAACATCCCGCGACGGGGGAACACCTCGACGAGCTGCTCTCGGGCGAGGTCGCGCAGCGCCTCGCGCACCGGCGTCCTCCCCACCCCGAGCCTGCCCATCAGCTCCCGCTCGTTCACGACCGAGCCCGGCGCGAGGTCGAGCGTGACGATCCATTCGCGAATCGCGTAGTACGCACGATCCGCAAGCGACTGCTCGTCGGCGACGCGCTGCCGGTTGATGTGGAGGGTGGGCGTGTTCATCGTCGCCCTCGCTCGTGTCCCGCCCGCCCTCGGGTGGGCGGGACACGGGCGGTGGCTCAGGTCGAGCTCACTTGCCGAGCCAGGCCTTCACCTTTCCGGGGTTGGCCTTGACCCACTTCTCGGCCGCCTTTTCCGGGTCCATGTGCTGCCCCGCGATCAGGTTGGCGACAAGGTTCTGGTCGTTCGCCGACCACTTCCAGCGCTTGATCACACCAACGGCAGGCGATCCCGACTTCGCGAACTTCGACGTGATCACCTTCTCGATGATCGTCTGCCCGTACGCGCACCGGTAGATGCTCCAGTTGCTACCCAGCTTCGGGTTGTACGAGTCGACGCACGTCTTGCTGCGCGCCGGCAGCTTGATCTCGGACAGCTGGTACGCGGTGTTCAGGTACTGCGGCGTGTACCAGTAGAAGAGGATCGGCTTCTTCTGCTTGTACGCCTGGCTCCAGCGGGCGACCTGCGCCGGCTCCGCGCCAACGGACACGAACTTGAGGTTAAGGCCGAGCTCCTTGATCAGCTGTGCGTCCTTCTGGACGTACGACGGATCGCCGCCGAGGAACATCCCCTGGGAGCCCGACTCGGGGCTCTTGAAGATGCTCTCCTTGCCCTTCAGCCCCTGCCACGTCTTGAGCTGCGGATACTGCTTCATCAAGTACGTCGGGACGAACCAGCCGATATGGCCGATCACGCCGTTCGAGCCGAGGTCGATGAGCTCCCCGCTCTTGACGTACTTCTGGTTGACCTTGAGCTGGATGTTGTTCCAGTCCTCGAGCAGGACGTCGACCTTGCCGTCCGCCATCGCCTGGAAGAGCGGCGTGCTCTCCGGGAGCTTCTCGACGTTGACCTTGCACCCGAGGTTCTTCTCGAGGACATACTTGACGACGTAGACGTTGGCCGTCGCACCGGCCCACGCGTTCTCGTCGATCGTCACCGTGCCGCAGCTCTTCGCGTCACTGCGGCCGAACGCGCTCGCGGAGACCCCCAGCGCGCCCACGACGACCAGTGCCAGCGCGGCGAGCGCGAGGCGCACCGGCCGTGCTCTCCTGTTCGACATCCGACCTCCTTCGTGCTTCGTTTGGCTGCAGGGCTGCACCGCCCGCTTGCGGCGCACCGACTCTGACGTCACGGCTCCCCTCTCAGTTGTGCCTGGCGTGCACCGCGCGTGACGCGGTCGAGCGTGATCCCGAGCGCCAGGATCGCAACCGAGGCGAGCACGCCGAGCCCGAAGTCGGAGCGTGCGAGGCCCTGCGCCACCTCGTAGCCGAGCCCGGGCGAGCCGACGAGACCGCCGATCACTACGACCGCGAGCACCATGATGATCCCCTGGTTGACGCCGAGCATGATGGCGTCCTGCGCGAGCGGGATCTTGACCTTCCGCAGCACCTGGCTTCGCGTCGCCCCGAACGACGCGGCGGCCTCGACCGTGTTCGCCTCGACGTTGCGGACGCCGCTCTCGACGAGTCGAGCGACGACGGGGAACGCGTAGAGGACGCCCGCGATCACGCCCGGGACGACGGACACCGGCATCAGGTAGATCAGCGGGATCAGGTAGACGAGCTGCGGCAGC
This sequence comes from uncultured Actinomycetes bacterium, assembly GCA_963747125.1. GTDB lineage: Bacteria > Actinomycetota > Thermoleophilia > Gaiellales > Gaiellaceae > Gaiella. The sequence goes on from CAVVEN010000020.1 coordinate 45,684, forward strand.
GTCTGGAGCACGTCGTTGATCGGGCGCAGGATCTTCGAGAAGGCGCGGCTCTCCGCGGCCCAGACCCCGAGGCCGAAGCCGATCGCGACCGTCAGCACAGTCGCCACGAGCACCTGCGAGGCGGTGTCCATCGCCGAGGCCCATTCGCCGATCACCCCGATCACGACGAGCATGAGGAAGGTCGTGCTCGCCGCCCGCCGGCCGCTCACCACCAACGCGATCAGCGTGATCCCGACGAGCATCACCGGCCACGGGGTCTCGACGAGGAAGTTCCGGAACGGCACGAGCCCGTACTGGACGATGTGGTTGCCGATCCAGCTCGTCACCCGGAACAGCGCCGTGTCCGGGTTCTGGACGTAGTCGAGCACCGATTGGATCCGCGCGAGCAGCCAGTCGCGGGCAGTCGTCCGCGAGTAGTCGGCGCCGACGCCGAGGATCCGCGCGACCACGACGACCGCCACGATCGCCACGCCGGTCGCCACGGATGCCCGTCGCAGCCGGCGCCGGAGGTCGTCGGTCAGGTGGCGTCGCGCCGGATTCGTCCGCTCCGCGACCGCCTCCGTCACGCGATCGAGCGCCATCGCCATCACGACGATCACGATGCCGGCAAGAAGCGCGAGCGCCGGATACGAGTTCAGGCCGCTCGTCACCACGTCGCCGAGGCCCTTGCCCCCGATCAGGCCGGCGATCACGACCATCGAGAGCGCGAACAGGATCGTCTGGTTGACCGAGAGCAGCAGCATCCGGCGCGCGAGCGGGAGCCGTACCTTGGCAAGCGTCTGCGACGGCGTGGAGCCCATTGCGACCGCGGCCTCGACCGTGTTCGCGGGGACGCCGCGAATCCCGAGCGCGGTGATGCGGATCGCCGGCGGGATCGCGTAGATCATCGTCGTGATCACGGCCGCGCCCGGGCCGACAGAGAAGAGGATCACGACCGGCATGAGATACGCGAAGGCGGGGATGATCTGCATCGCATCGAGCACCGGCGTGACGGCGCGCTCGAACCGATCGGAGAGCCCGGCGAGCACCCCCAGCGGGAGCCCGACCAGGAGCGAGAGACCGACCGCCGCGAGCATCAGCGCGAGCGTCTGCATGCTCTCCACCCACAGCCCGCTCGCGGCGAACGCGACGAAGGCGGCGAGCGCCCAGACGGCGGCGCGGAGCCCGCCGAACCGCAGGGACACGAGCACGCCGGCGACCGTGACCCCGATCCACGTCATCCAGCCGAGGAAGCTCGTGAACCACTCGACGAGGCTGTCGAGGAAGCTCGCGAAGCCGTTGAACGCGCGGATCACGACGCTCGGGCTCTCGGCGTTCCGCTGGTCGACAAGCCACGTCTGGAAGTCGTTCAGGTACGTCGGGAGCTGGTTCCACGTGAGCGACGCCGGCCACGGGTACTTCGACTCGAGCGCGAAGTAGCAGACGAGCATCGCGCCCACGATCGCCGCCGTCAGCGTCACCCTGCTCCGCCACCAGGGACGGTGCTCGACGAGGAGCGACGGGGCAGCGGTCGTCGTGGTGGCGTCGGCGACGACGGACACGGTCAGCCGCCTTCGCCGGCGATTGCCTCGAGCGCCGCAACGCGGTCGACGACGCCGAGCACGGCGCCGTTCTCGACGGCGGCGACGGGGAGCTCGCTGGACGCGATCACGGGGATCGCCTGCCTGATCGTCGTCCCAACGTCGAGCGGCGGCCCGCCCTCCTCGCCCGGCCGCGCCGGGCGCATGATCCAGCGCAGCGTGAGGACGTGACTCCGGGGGACGTCGCGCACGAAGTTTGCGACATAGTCGTCCGCGGGCGAGCCGACGACCTCCTCCGGAGTACCGAGCTGGACGATCTCCCCGTCCCGCATGATCGCGATCCGGTCGCCGAGCCGCAGCGCCTCCGGTAGGTCGTGCGTGATGAACACCATGGTCTGGCCCGTCTCCTCCTGGAGCCGGCACACCTCGTCCTGCATGTCGCGGCGGATCAGCGGGTCGAGCGCGCTGAACGGCTCGTCGTAGAGCATCACGGCGGGGTTCGTCGCGAACGCCCGCGCGACGCCGACGCGTTGCTGCATCCCGCCCGACAGCTGATCCGGGAACTGCTTCTCGACCTCCTCGAGGCCGACCAGCTCCAGCAGCTCACGTGCGCGGGCGAGGCGCTCCTGCTTCGCCATGCCTCTGATCTCGAGCCCGAACGCGACGTTGTCGATCACCCGGCGGTGCGCGAGGAGTCCGAAGTGCTGGAAGACCATCGACACCGAGTGGCGACGGAGCTCGCGGAGCTCGGCCGCAGTCGCCGCGGTGACGTCGTGCTCGGCGATCCGGATCGTCCCTGCCGTCGGCTCGATCAGACGGATCAGCGTCCGGACGAGGGTCGACTTGCCCGAGCCGGAGAGGCCCATCACGACGAAGACCTCACCGGGCCAGACGTCGAAGGACACGTCCCTCACGGCCGCGACGCAGCCCGTCTGCTCGCGGAGCTCCGCGCGGCCGAGGTCGGCGTCGGGCGTTCCGAAGATGCGGTCCGCCTTCGGCCCGAAGATCTTCCAGATCCCGGACGCCGCGATGAGGGGCTCGCCGACTCGGCCGTTGCCGGTCACGCGGCTGATATATCAGCACCCGTCTGTCCTGTCCACCGACGCGCGCCGCGCGGCGACGGGTCGTGACGGAAGCGGTCGGCTTACGCGGTGATCCCGAACTCGATGCCCTGCGCGAGCGGAAGCTCGCTCGTGAAGTTCACCGTCGCAGTCTGGCGCCGCATGTAGGCGCGCCAGGCGTCCGAGCCGGACTCGCGGCCGCCGCCCGTCTCCTTCTCGCCGCCGAACGCGCCGCCGATCTCGGCGCCGCTCGGGCCGATGTTGACGTTCGCAATCCCGCAGTCCGACCCGCCCGCCGCGAGGAAGCGCTCGGCCTCACGGAGGTCGGTCGTGAAGATCGACGACGCGAGCCCCTGCGGGACGCCGTTCTGGAGGGCGATCGCCTCGTCGAGCTCGCCATACGTGAGGACGTACAGGACCGGGGCGAAGGTCTCCTGCGCGACGACGCCGGTCTGCGCCGGCATGCGGACGATCGTCGGCTCCGCATACCACGCGTCAGGCCAGCGCTCTGCGTGCGCCCGCCCGCCTCCGACGACGACCGCCCCACCCTCGTCGCGCGCCCGACCGAGCGCCGCCTCCAAGCGGCCGAACGCCTCGCCGGTGACGAGCGGTCCGACGAGGACCCCCTCCTCGCGCGGGTCGCCGATCGGGACGCCGCGATAGGCAGTCGCAAGGCGCTCCACCAGCTCGTCGGCGACCGACTCGTGGACGATCAGGCGCCGGAGCGAGGTGCACCGCTGGCCCGCCGTCCCGACCGCCGCGAACAGGACGGCGCGGACGACGAGGTCGAGGTCCGCGCTCGGCGCGATGATCGCAGCGTTGTTGCCTCCGAGCTCGAGCAGCGACCGTCCGAGCCGCGCCGCAATCCGCGGCGCGATTGCCTTGCCCATCGCGGTCGAGCCCGTGGCGGAGACGAGCGGGATCCGATCGTCGTCCGCGAGCTGCACGGCACGGTCGGCGCCGCCGAGCACCAGCTCGAAGAGCCCGTCCGGCGTGTCGCCGAAACGATCCGCCGCGCGACGGAGCAGCGACGTCGTGGCGATCGCCGCGAGCGGCGTGCGCTCGGACGGCTTCCAGATCACCGGGTCGCCGCAGACGAGGGCGAGTGCCGCGTTCCAGCTCCACACCGCGACCGGGAAGTTGAACGCGCTGATCACGGCGACCGGCCCGAGCGGATGCCACGTCTCCGTGAGGCGGTGACCGGGGCGTTCCGAGGCGATCGATTTCCCGTAGAGCTGACGCGAGAGACCGACGGCGAAGTCGCAGATGTCGATCATCTCCTGCACCTCGCCAAGGCCCTCCTGCGCGATCTTTCCGACCTCGAGCGTGACGAGCGCGCCGAGCGTCTCCTTCTCGCGACGGAGCTCCTCGCCGAGCAGGCGAACGAGCTCGCCCCGGCGCGGGGCGGGCACCTCGCGCCACGCCTCGAACGCTGCGACGGCGCGCGCGACGGCGGCATCCGTGCCCGCCGCGTCCGTCCGGGAGACGCGGCCGATCGCCTCGCCGGTGATCGGCGTGCGGACCGCGAGGTCGCCGTCACTGTCGCCGACGAGCGACGGCTCGACCCCGAGGCGCTCGAGGAGGTCCGACGCGGAGGCCGTGGCGATCGCCATAGAGGAGCAGTCTAGTGGCGGCCGTCAGGCCGCCACGTCATGCCGTGACCAGCTCTGGGACGAGCCGACCGGTGTCGTCGAAGCGCGCGTTCCAGTGCGCGTAGGCCGGCTCGACCTCGTCGATGTCGTGCCCGCGGTCGGCGATCCGCACCGGCTGCGCCGCGTCGGGGGTGACGCGGTACTGGTACCAGGTGATCTCCCAGGCAAACGTCAGCACGGTCTCGGCGTTGACGCCCGTCAGCGGGACGATCGACACCCTCGGCTCGCCGAGGCTCTTCGCGACACCGGCGACGGTGCGCCGGAAGTCCGACTGGTTGAACAGGTCGGCCGCCTCCACCAAGGTCAGCTCGTCGTCGGACAGCCGGCGCAGGATCGGCTCGGAGACGACGGGCTCGGCCTCCTCCTCGCGGGCGCCGAGAAGCGCCTGCCAGAGCGTCTTCTGCCGGCGGCGGCGTGGCTGCTGCTGAAGGGCGGGCGATACGGCGTGCCCCTCGCGAACCCAGCCGTGGTCGAGCGCCACCTCGCTGCAGAGCGGGCACACGTCGACGAACTCGTGCCCGTCGGGCGAGTAGCGAAGCGTGTGCTCTCCCATCAGCAGCGTCCGCTCGCAGATGGCGCACGTTCGTGTGACGTTGGCCTTCGTGACTCGCATGGGAGGGCCACTATAGCCCCCCGGCGGCTCGTGTCCGACGTCGGGTCGGACACCGAACGGCAACCGAACGGATCCCGCGCCGGCCGCCCTATGCGTTCGCGGCCTCCCGCGAGCGCTTCGTCTCGTCGACGATCTTCTGCGCCACGTGCGCGGGCACCTGCTCGTAACGGAGCAGGTGCATGGCGTAGTCGCCACGGCCGCCGGTCATCGAGGTGAGCGACTGCGAGTAGGTCAGGAGCTCCGCCATGGGAACCTCCGCCTTGATCGTCGTCATCCCGGCCGCGGGCTCCATCCCGTTGAGCCGTCCGCGACGGGAGTTGAGGTCGCCGTTCACGGCGCCGACCGCCTCGTCGGGGACGGTGACCTCGAGCTCCATGATCGGCTCGAGCAGCACCGGATCGGCCTTGGCGTACGCCTCCTTGAAGGCCATCGAGCCGGCGATCTTGAACGCCATCTCCGACGAGTCGACGTTGTGGTACTGCCCGTCGACCAGCTCGACGCGCACGCCCTGGATCGGGGCGCCTGCAAGCTCGCCGTGCTGCATCGCCTCCTGGATCCCCTTGTCCACGGCCGGCCGATAGCTCTGCGGGATGACGCCGCCGACGATGCGGTCGACGAACTCGTACCCCTCATGGCCCTCGATCGGCTGCAACACGATCTCGCAGTCCCCGAACTGGCCCCGGCCCCCCGTCTGCTTCTTGTAGCGATGGCGGGCGCGGGACTCCGTGCGGATCGTCTCGAGGTACGGGACGCGCGGCTGATGGAGCTCCACGTCGACGCCGAACCGCCGCTTCGCGCGCTCGAGCGCCACCTCGACGTGCATCTGGCTCATCCCGGCGAGGATCTCCTCCCCGGTTTGCGCGTCACGCCGGAGCCGAAGCGTGGGGTCCTCTTCCGCAAGCCGCTTGATCGCCGTGGCGACCTTCTCCTCCTCGCCCTTGATCTTCGGCGTCACGGCGAAGCTCATCACGGGCTCGGGGAACCCGAACGCCGGCGGCTCGACCGAGACCTCGCGATCGGTCAGGAGGTCACCGGTCTGGACGTTCTTCAATTTGGCAACAGCCCCGAGGTCGCCCTCGCCGAACTCCTTCGCCGGCGTCGTCGTCTTCCCCTGGAGCTGCAGCAGCGAGCCCATGCGCTCCTTCGAGTGCTCGCGGTGGTCGACGAGGGTCGTCTCCGTCGTGACGTCGCCGTCGAGCACGCGGAAGAGGTTGATCCTCCCGGCGAACGGGTCGGCGATCGTCTTGAAGACGAAGGCCGCGGTCGACGCGCCCTCGACCTCGAAGGGCGCACCGCGCTTCGCCGGCGACGGCACGCCCTCGACGAGCAGGTCGAGCAGAGCGTGCGTGCCGAGGTTCTTCGTCGCGATCGAGCAGCCGACAGGGAAGATCTCGCCGCGGGTGACGCCGAGCTTGAGCGCGGCGGCGACGTCGTGCGGGTCGAGCTCCTCGCCCTCGAGGTACCGCTCCATCAGCGCCTCGTCGATCTGCACGACCTCGTCGAGCAGCTTCTCCCGGTACTCCTGTGCGAGCTCGATCATCGCGTCCGGAATCGCGACGGGATCGCCCTCCTTCTGCCCGTCCGGGCTCATGTAGGCGCACATGTGCAGCACGTCGACGATCCCGGTCAGCTCGTGCTCGGCGCCGATCGGGATGTGCACCGCCACGCATTTGGAGGAGAACTGGTCCTGGATCTGCCCGAGCGTGCGGAAGAACTCGGCCCGCTCGCGGTCGAGCATGTTGACGACGAGCACTCGTGCGAGCCCGAGCTCCTCGGCGAGCTTCTTGACGCGCGCCGTTCCGACCTCGAAGCCCATCACGCCCGAGACGACGACGAGGGCTCCCTCGACGACCCGGAGTGCGCACCGCGCCTCGCCCTGGAAGGACGGGTCGCCGGGGCAGTCGAGGAGGTTGATCTTCCTCCCCTGCCACTCGGTGTGCGCAAGCGAGAGGGAGATCGAGACAGCGCGACGCTGCTCGTCCTCGTCGGAGTCGGAGATCGTGGTGCCGGCCTCGATCGTCCCGAGCCGGTTCACCTCGCCCGTCTGGAAGAGCAGCGCCTCGACGAGCGACGTCTTTCCGGTTCCGCGGTGGCCAACGACGGCGATGTTGCGGATCTTCCCCGGCTCGGTTGCAGCCATGTGCGCGCGTTCCTCCTGGTCAGGTGGGTGCTTCGGGGAATGCTAATCCGGACCGGGCGAGTCGAGTGCCGCGAGGTCGCGGCGGTACCGATCGGCCCAGCGGCGACGGCCACGCTCCTCGTTCCACTCGATCAAGTCGGTCAGGAGAGTTGCGTGCCCGATCGCGGTCGCCGAAGAGTGCGCTGACGTTCGCGTCCACGCGGTCGAGATCCTCGGTCGTCATGGGCATGTCGATACCGGCGGCGGCGTGACGGGCACGCGTCAGCAGTCTTCGTGCCTTCACAGCGTCGCCCAGGAGCGCGTGCGCCCACGCCTCCGCGACGTCGAGCGCGATCTCGTCGGCAAGGTCGCCGGGCTGCGAGAGCGGGCGTAGGACAATGCGCGCCCTCGCGCGATCGTGGCCCCGTGCTCGATCTCCCCGAGGAAGTCGGAGACGACCCGCGACTTCCCGACGCCTGCCGGGCCGATCAACGTGAACAGCCGACAGCTGCGGGTCGACGTCACGTCCGCGAAGTCGGCACGCAACCGCTCGCGCTCGCGTACCCGCCCGACGAGGGGGGCGCCGAGCCTCCGTGCGAGCCCGGCCGCAGCCGCGTCGAGCCGCACGAGCCGGACAGCGGGAACCGGCTCGGACTTTCCCTTCAGGTCGAGCGTGGTTGCCTCGCCGTCGACGGCGTCTCTCACGAGGCGGTATGTGTCGTCCCCGAGCAGGATCTCGCCGGCGCCTGCTGACTGCTCGAGCCGCGCCGCGACGTTCACGGCGTCGCCCGTGACGAGCGTGTCGCCTTCGCCCGCGACGACCGCACCCGTGTTGACGCCGATCCGCGCCTCGAGCCCGAGGTCGTGCACGAGATCGCGAAGCTCCACGGACGCACGTACAGCGCGCAAGGCGTCGTCCTCGCTTGCGACCGGGATCCCGAACACCGCCATCACCGCGTCGCCGACGAACTTCTCGACCGTCCCGCCGTGTCGCTCGAGCACGGTTCGCGCGGCGTCGTAGTACCGGCTCATCAATGCCCGCAACGCCTCCGGATCCGTTCGCTCCCCGATCGACGTGGATCCTGTCAGGTCGCAGAACAGCACGGTCACGACCTTCCGCACCTCCCGCGCGGGAGCCATGGCGAGGGATGCGCCACAGGCCGGGCAGAAGACAAAGTCGTCCGGGCTCTCGCGCCCGCACTGCGCGCAGGTGATCACGCGCCGAGTCTACGGTCGGCGCAGGAGCGCGTTAACGATCTCCGAACCAGGCAGGAGTAGGTTCCAGGCCGCCCGGGGTACGCCCGTGCAGATGCCGCTCGTGCAGGACGTCAATCACATCGTCGCCAACCGGTATCGCCTCCGCGAGCAGCTGGGGCGCGGCGGCATGGGCGTCGTCTGGCGCGCGCGGGACGAGCGGCTCGGCCGCGACGTCGCGCTGAAGGTCCTCCACCCCTGGATCGCCGACGATCCCGAGCTCCGCGAGCGATTCGAGCGAGAGGCGGCGGCACTCGCACGCCTCGAGCACCCGAATCTCGTGCGCCTGTACGACGTGCTGGAGAACGACGGCCAGACGGTGCTCGTCATGGAGCTCGTGGAGGGCGAAGTCTTCGACGCGATCATCCGGGGGCGAACGCTCGACTGGGACGAGGCGCGGAGGAACTGCGCGCCCGTGGCCGCGGCCCTCGCCCATGCGCACGCGCGCGGCGTCGTCCACCGCGACCTGACGCCCGCCAACGTGCTGGTCGAGCGCGGGACGGGTCGCGTCGTTGTCACCGACTTCGGGCTCGCACGGCTCGCGCGCTCGTCGAGGAGCGTCCCGATCTCCGGCGTGCTCGCGGGAACGCCCGAGTACTGGGCGCCGGAGCAGGCGGCAGGCACGTCGACCGGCCCCGCGACCGACCTGTACTCGCTCGGCTGCATCCTCTTCCGTCTGCTCGCGGGCCGCATGCCTTTCGAGGGCGAGGACCGCCTCGCGACCGGTCTCCGCCGTGCGCATGAGCAAGCGCCGTCTCTGGCAGTTGCGGCACCGCAGGCTCCGCCGGCAGCGGTCGGGCTCGTCGACCGGCTGCTCGATCGCGACCCGGCGCGGCGCGGCGACGCGGTCGGCGCTGCCGCGGCCCTCGGCGCCGACCCCGCGACGCTCCCGGGCGGCCCCAACGTCGCGGACAACGCTTGTGTTGAATCACCACAAGCGTTGTCTCCGGCCACGCTTGTCACCCGGATCCTCCGCGAGCCGGCGACGATCGTCGCGGAGATGCGGTCGCATCGCGCGATCAATCGCAGCCGCCTCGCAGCGGCGATCGCCGGGCTTGCGGTAGCCCTCGCCGTCGCGGGCGGCGGGGTCTACGCGGTCGCGAGCGACGATCCCGTCGGGGTCAGCGCACCCGACGTCGTCGGGCGACGCGTCGCGGCCGCTCGCAGCGAGGTCGCAAGACGCGCGCGGGACGACGGCCTGCCGGTCCCGAAGGTCAAGGTCGTCGACCGCTCGTACTCCGAGTCGGCACCCACCGGCGCAATCGTCGCGCAGGACCCGCCCGACGGGAAGCGCATCCCGGAGAACGGCGCGCTCCTCGTCTCCGTCAGCAAGGGCAGCGCATACGCCGACGTCCCGTCGGTGGCGGGGCTCGAGGGTGCGGCCGCGTTCGCGCTGCTCGAGCGCAAGGGGTTCACGCCGACCAGGCACTACGCACCCTCGACCGAGATCGAGGCCTGGCACGCGGCCGACACCGACCCCGGGGCCGGAACGAAGCTCAAGCGTCCGGTGCGCGTGACACTCGTCGTGTCGACCGGCCCGCCCAAGCGGCTCATCCCATCGCTCCGCGGGCTCGACGCCTCCGCGGCCGCACGGGCCGTACGAGGGGCCGGCTTCGCGCCGGTGATTTCCGAGCGGCCGGAGTCGAGCGTCGAGCCGGGCACGATCCTCGGGGTGACGCCCTCGCCGGGGACGCGCACGCCCATCGGCACGACGGTGACGATTGCGGTGGCGCGTGAGCCGCGCTGGGAGGCGACCACGCGCTTCGAGGGCACCGAGGACGCCTCGCCGCAACCGATCGAGGTGCCGGCCGGCGCACGCCTCGCGCTCTCGACGACGGACACCTCACCACTCGGCTTCTGGGGCGGCACGGTCGCCGTGGAGCTATCGGGCGACGCCGAGGGATCGACGGAGGTCGACGCGGGCGAGTCGGTCGTCCTCGCGGACGCTTCGGACACGGGCCGGACGATCACGGTCGCGATCGACGTCCACGGCTCCGCCCACTGGACGCTCGAGGTCGAGGAACCGCGCTGAACCGGGACTACTACTAGGTCTCGGCGGTGGCGCGAACGCCGCCGGAGAGGCGGGCCTTGAGGCGGAGGACGGCCTTCGTGTGGAGCTGCGAGACGCGTGACTCGGTCACGCCGAGCACCTCGCCGATCTCGCGCAGCGTCAGCTCCTCGTAGTAGTAGAGCGTGACGACGAGCTTCTCGCGCTCGGGCAGCCGCGCGATCGCCTCGGCGAGCGCCTCGTTGAGCTCGGTCTGCTCGAGTGAGAACTCGGGGTCGGGGCCGGACGTGTCCTCGATCGTGTCGATGAGCGCGACCTGGTCGCCGCCACCCTGCGGGCTCCACAGCTCGTCGAGCGCAGCCATCGAGGAGCGGGAGATGTCGGAGAGGCTCTTCTCGAGCTCGTCCTCGGAGATCCCGACCTTCCCGGCGATCTCCTCGTCCGTCGGCGCGCGCATGAGGGTCCGCTCCAGCTCGACGATCGCCCGCTCGATCTCACGCGCTCGCGCACGGACGCTGCGCGGCACCCAGTCGAGCGAGCGGAGCTCGTCGATGATCGCGCCCTTGATCCGCGCGATCGCGTAAGTCTCGAACTTGATCTCGCGATCGGGGTCGAAGCGCTCGATCGCCCCGATCAGGCCGAGCAGGCCGTACGAGACGAGGTCCTGCTCGTCCACGTGCGAGGGCAAGCTCGAGCCGAGACGACCCGCGACGAACTTCACGAGCGGCGCGTAGGTGAGGATCAGCCGGTCGCGCGCAGCCTGATTCTGCGTGGCACGGTAGTCCTGCCACAGCGTCTTCGTGTCCCCCCCGGAGAGCGCGCTCATCCGGGAGCAGGGTCGTTCGTGCCAGAGGTCGCCGCTCCCACCAGAGCAGAATACGCCGTCGAGCCGCTATCTCATCCTGTCGACTTGGCCAGCTTGGACCGTCAGCTTGGCCAGACTCTGCGGGCCAGATCCCCCATCCAGAGCGCCACGGCGCCCGCGGCGAACGCAACGACCCACGCCCGACCCCCCGACAGCGCCGCCCATGCCGCGACGAGCGCGAGCGACACCGCGATCACCGAGAACAGCCCCGCGAGCGCGTACCGCTGCATCCTCGTGACACAGTGTCACAAGGAAGGCGCGGGGTACACTGCCCACGCAGCCCAGGGGCGTGGCGCAATTGGTAGCGCACCGGTCTCCAAAACCGGGGGTTGCAGGTTCGAGTCCTGTCGCCCCTGCTGGCTTCGCGGCCTATTCGGCCCCCGGCGTGGCCCGAACTTTTGCCCGAGGCACATGGGCGAAAGCTCGGGCCGCTGCCCACTCCACGCCGTGAGAGAATCGGCCCAACCAGCGAAGGAGGCCCGATGTTCGCCGTTGTAGGGGTCGTCCGCATCAAGCCCGGCCACGAGGAGGAAACCGCCGCGATGGCCCGCGAGCATGGACCAGGGCTCGTCGGAGGCATGTCTGGCAGCGCCGCATTCTGGGCGCGTGCGACTGTCGCGGACGACGGCGTCATTCAGCACTCGTTCTGGCTGTTCGAGACTGAAGCGGATGCCGATGCCGCCGCCACGGTGTTCGGCTCGCTGCGCGACATGCCGGACGCGCCCGCCGAGTTCGTGAGCGTCGACGTCTGCGACGTCATCTCGGAGATGTAGTCCCGCGAAGCCGGATGCGTCGCCCCGGTTGCCTGCACTCCCAAGCCACGCCTCCACAAAGCCCTCGCCGCCATCCGCGGTGTGCTGCTCGAGGAGCACGTCGGCCGCGTACGCGACGGTTTGGTCTTGGGCGCGACGCGACGACGACGTGGCTACGACGAAAGGAAGGCCCAGACCGCCCAAATGAAGGCGGCGAGTGGGACGACTGCCAGCAGCGCGACGACAGTGGTCAGCCGGCGCGGGGAAGCGGCAATCGCGGCAACCGCAAGGAACGTCGCGAGCAGCATCAACATGGCGCCGATCCACGGCCAGACTGCGGACCGCACGTAGAACGTCAGGACGTACCCGACAAAGCCTGCCGCGAGCGCTGCCAGGGCAAGCGGAGACGGTCGAAACCGCTCGCGCATCGGGGCGAGCTTAGTGCTGTCGTCTGACACGACGAGCCGATCCGCAACCGCGTCCGCGGTGAGGAGCCGCTCGCTCACGGGCCGCCCCGCGGGATCGGCGCAAGTCCAGACCCCTTCTCGACCAACGGGTAGCGCCGCATTCGGCCGCATCTTCGATGCTGAGCACATGAGCGTGTTGCTGAGACGCTGGCGTCACAAGTACTCCCCGGCCGCCCGTCGCGGACGCGAAGCCGCCCGCAAGCACACGGCCCACCTCGAGCACAGAGCATGGGTGGCAGAGCAACGCGCACTGACGCAGCGCGACGGCGGGACTGCCGCAGCCGAGAAGCGATAGCGCGCCGCGCTCGCTCGCTCACGCCGCCAGCTGGGTCGATCCGCACACCGTGCCGGCGCCGCGTCACCGCCGCCAACTGAGCCGAAGGCGGCCGTGTGGGCCACTCGGGTCGTCTCCAAGACCGGGGTCGCAGGTTTGAGTCCCTCCAAGCGACCGATTGAGCCGCAATCTCGTCGCTCACGCTCGTTTCGTCGAGCGCGCGACTCGTTCCGGGAGCACGCGGGTGGCCCGACGCTCCAGACCACGGTTTCGACACCACGCGTTCTCGTATTCCCGTGCACGACGGCGTACAGTTGCCCGGTTCAGCGACACCTGACGGGAGGAGGATCACCCCATGACGGACACGACCGCCGCCGCCCACAGCGCGGCGCAGAGCGAGGATGCGCGGCTCGAGAGCCTCGGTTACAAGCCCCAGCTCAACCGCGTCCTTGGCTTCTTCGCGAACTTCGCAGTCGCGTTCACGTACCTCTCGCCGATGGTGGGGATCTATTCCCTCTTCCTGGTCGGTGTCGCGACCGGCGGACCCGCCTACATCTGGCTGACGTTCATCCCGCTGATCGGGATGTTCTTCGTTGCCCTCGTCTTCGGCGAGCTCGCGAGCCACTACCCCGTCGCGGGCGCCCTCTACCAGTACAGCAAGTTCTCCGTCGGGCCCGCGTACGGCTGGTTCGTCGGCTGGTTCTACGGCATCGCCCTCCTGGTGACGGTGGCGTCGGTCGACACCGGCGTCGTCCCGTACATCACGTCGCTCTTCCACAACTGGTTCGGCACCGACTGGGACGCGACCAACCACACGACGATCCTCCTCATCACGCTCGTCCTGCTCGCGATCCAGACCATCCTCAACATCACGGGCGCCAGGGTCATGGGCCGCGTTGCGCAGTTCGGCGTCGGGGTCGAGATCATCGGGACGTTCGGTATCGCGATCATCCTCGCGATCCACGGGTTCCACCACGGGCTCGGCTTCCTCTTCAGCACCGAGGGCGCGACCCATGCGGACACGAACGTGTACGGCGTCGGCTTCGGCGGGAGCTGGGCGGCCGCAGCACTCGTCGCGGTGCTCGCGCCCGTCTACATCTTCTACGGGTTCGAGTCGGCCGGTGACATCGCCGAGGAGACGAAGGACGCAGGTCGACAGATCCCGAAGTCGATGCGTTGGGCGCTCATCTGGGGCGGCATCGGCTCGATCGTCCTCACCGGCGCGCTCCTCCTCGCCATGCCCGAGGACAACCCCATCAAGGCCACGTTCGAGGGCGGCGGCGTCCCCGCCATCCTCGGCCAGCTTTCGAGCGAGATGCAGGACTTTCTGCTGGTGTTGATCATTTTCGCGTTCTTCTCCTGCGGCACGTCGGTGCAGGGGGCGGGAAGCCGGCTCGCGTTCTCGTACGGGCGGGACGGAGCGCTGCCTGCCTCGTCGTGGCTCTCTAGGGTCAACTCGCGATTCCGCACGCCGGTGAACGCCTTGCTCGCGGGCGCGGTGATCTCGGTGCTCTTTGTCCTGCTCGTCTACTACCAGCCCTCGAAGAACGTCGAGCTCGGATTCATCACGTACCCGGCGAACGTCACCGCGCTCTACTCCCTCATCTCGTTCGCGGTGAGCGGGATCTACCTCTCGTTCCTCCTCGCCGTCATCGCGGCGATCATCGCGCGGAGCCGCGGCTGGGTGCCCGAGGGCGCATTCCGACTCGGGAAGTGGGGCTGGACGGTGACCATCATCGCCGCGCTCTACCTCGGGTTGATGCTGCTCAACGTCGTCGTTCCGACCGGTCTGACCAGCGGCCGGGCTCTCTTCAACCTCGACTGGATCACGCTTCTCGTCATGGTGGTCATTGCCTTTGTCGGGGCGATCTACTTCGTGATCGCGCGGCCCGACCGTAAGGTCGGGCAGCACGTGCACGACGAGCTCGAGCCGACCGGGGCGGAGCGCGGCACCTGACCTTCCGCGGGGAGGGGCGCCGCTGCGCCCCTCCCCGCCGGCGTCAGACGATCGTCCAGGGGGCAGGGTCGTCGAGCAGGCCGAGCGCGGCCGCCTCGATCTCGTCCTCCGAGAGGAGCACGAGCCGCGCCGCGTCGCCGAGCGGGACGAACGAGTCCTTGCTCGCCACCCGTGTGAGGCGACCGGTGTACCCCGCCTCGAGCAGCTCGGCGACGATGCCCTCCCCCACGCCGCCCGTGCGGCGAGTCTCGTCCACGACGAGCGTCCGACCCGTGGCCGAGGCCTCGCGCAGCACCTCGTCCAGCGGGAGCGGCGCCAGCCAGCGCAGGTCGACGACCGTAGCGCCCACGCCGCGCTCGCGCAGTCGTCGGGCGACGCGGAGGGACATGTAGAGGCCGTTCGCCCACGTGACGATCGTCAGGTCGTCGCCGCCACGATGCGTATACGCCGCGCCGACCGGCACGTGGTCCGGCGTCGGCACGCCCAGCCAGAGCTCGTCGCCCTCCTCGTGGAGGTCGCGCGTGTGGTACAGGGCGATCGGCTCGAGGAAGACGCAGACGCTGCCGTCCGCCTTCGCAGCCGCCGCGCACGTGCGGAGCATCGCCGCCGCGTCCGCGGGCCGGGCCGGCGACGCCACGACGAGGCCGGGGATGTCACGCAGGACGCCGAGTCCGTTGTCGTTGTGGAAATGGCCGCCGAAGCCCTTCTGGTAGCCGTAGCCCTGCACGCGGACGACCATCCCGTTGCGATACGCGCCCTGGGAGAAGAACTGGAGCGTCGCCGCCTCGCCGCGGAGCTGATCCTCGGCGTTGTGCAGGTATGCGAGGTACTGGATCTCGGGGATCGGCACCAGCCCGGAGATCGACGTGCCGAGCGCGAGGCCGAGGATGGTCGTCTCGTCGAGCAGCGTGTCGAAGACGCGCACCGGGCCGAAGCGGGCCTGAAGCCCCCGCGTGACGCCGTAGACGCCGCCCTTCCGCCCGACGTCCTCGCCGAAGACGAGCGTGTCGGGGTGGCGCTCGAGCAGGTCGCCCAGCGACGCACCGATCGCCTGGGCGAGCGTCATCGGCTCCTCACCCTCGTCGGCGCCCGCGGCGAGCTCGGCGACCGCCTCGGGGCTGCGCAGCGCCAGAGGGCGCATGACCTCCTCGGCCGTCGCCATCTGGCGGCGGCTCGTCGCCTCGAGCGCTCGCTCCCCGATCCGCTCCCGCACGTCCAGGTACTCGTCCGCCAGCTCGTTGCCCGAGCGAACGCCCGCGGCCACGATCCAGCGCCCCGTGGCCAGCAAGGGGTCGCGAGCGAGCTCGGCCCGGATCTCCGGCCCTGACCGGTACGCCGTCTCGAGATCCGCGCCCGCGTGACTCAGATAGCGCACCGTGCGGAGGTGAAGGACCGCCGGATGGCGGTGCTCGCGCACCCATTCCGCGAGCTCCCGCGTCGTCGCGAGCGTCGCTGCCGGGTCGTCGCCGTCGGCCCGCTCGACCGCGAGCTCCGGCCGCCCGTGCAGCGACTGCTCGACCCAGCCTTCGGGAGTCGGCACGCTGATGCCGAGGCCGTTGTCCTCGCACACGAAGAGGAGCGGCAGGGGCTGGCCGTCGTAGGCGAGGAGGGCGGCCGCGTTCAGCGCAGACTGCGCGGTCGCGTGGTTCAGGGAGGCATCGCCGAAGGAGCACACGACGACGGAGTCGAGCGGCCAGACGCAGTCGGCCGCGAGCTCGCGTGCGCGCTCGATGGCGAACGCGATCCCGACGGCCCGCGGGAGGTGCGACGCGATCGTCGACGTCTGTGGGATGACCGCGAGGTCGTGGCGACCGAAGACCTTGTGCCGGCCGCCGGCGATCGGCTCGTCGACGGCCGCCGCCATCCCGAGCAGGACGTCCCAGACGCCGTCTCGACCGACCTGGAGGGCGCGCGCGAGGTAGAAGCCCCCGGAGCGGTAGTGGAGGAGCGCGGGATCGGTTGGGCGAAGCGCGAGCGCGACGAGCGCGTTCGACTCGTGCCCGGCGGAGCCGATCGTGTAGAAGCCGAGCCGCTGGGACTGCAGCCACCGCGCGGCGTGATCGATCGCTCGGCTCTCGATCTGGGCGCGCCACGCCTGCTCCAGCTCCGCAGGCGCCGCGAGACGGCTTGACGGCATGTCGAGTGCGCGCAGCTCCTCGACGAGATGCTGCTCGAGGGGATCGAGATCGGCGCTCATCGACCTCGGACGCTAGCGAGTCTGCGCGCGTGAATCATGCGTCGGAACCACCAATGGGGGGATGCGGGACGTGCCCCGCGTCTCCGATGCTGTCGTCTAGACCGGTCGAACAGGTCGTCGCGCGGGCCGCAGCGCCGGCGGCCTGACCGGTCACAACGCGAGGGACGTGGTCTCAAGGACCACGTCCTTCGTCGTTTCTGGGCCGCTTTGCTCTAGCCGCGGAGGTACGCGTCGTCGCCGCGGAGCCAGTCCTCGCGGCGGGGCGCGAAGACGTCGAGCACCCGCGAGTCGGCGAGCGCCTCGACACGATGCGGCACGCCGCCCGGGATGAGCACGCTCTCGCCTGCCCCGACCTCGCGCTCCTCGTCGCCGACGACGAATCGGAGCCGGCCGTCGAGCACCGTGGCGATCTGCTCGTTCGGGTGATCGTGCGTCGGGACGATCGCGCCGGCCGCCAGCGTGATCTCGGCGACCGTCATCGCCTCGCCGTTCAACATCTTGCGCCCGATGTCGGCGTTGAGCTCCTCGAGCGGCTCGTCCTGCCAGCGCACCACGTCCACGGCGCCGAGTCTACGCCTCTCGTAAGCTCCGCTCGTGATCGTCAGGATCCTCCTCTGGCGGCTCGACGAGCGCGGCCCCTCGTTCGAGGCGCTGCGTGGGTCCGTCGAGGAGCTCGAGCCGCTCGAGCCGCCGGGTACCTTCCTGCTCAACGAGGCAGCGGAGCGGGTCGGCGCGCTGGTCGTGGACGAGGAGGACGCCCCCGCGCCCCCGCAGCTCGACCACCTCCGGGCGCTCATCGGGCGCGACCCCGACCTCTACGAGGAGTTCGACACGCTGTAGTTCGTCCGTCTGCAGGAATCCGCAGAAGCGGATCCCTGCAGACGCGGCTCCCGCCTTCGGCGGGCACATCCCTGAAGGCCGCCGCCTTCGGCGTCAGGCTGTCGCGGTCGCAACAACACGCCGCGGTCACCCAGACCACGCTAGCGGCGGACGAGGTTCCGCGCGAAGAAGCCGACGTTCGCGGGCCGCTCTGCGAGCCGGCGCATCAGGTAGGGGTACCACTCGGGCCCATACGGGGTGGCCACGAGCACCTTGTAACCGCGGCGCACGAGCTCGAGCTGGAGCGCGGGCCGCACGCCGAACAGCATCTGGAGCTCGAAGCGGTCACGGCCGATCTCCTCGCGCGCCGCGAACGCGAGGCACCGCTCGATCAGCGCCTCGTCGTGCGTCGCGATCGCGGCGTACGCGCCCCCGCGCAGGGCCGCCTCGACGAGACGGAGGTAGGCGGCGTCGACGTCGGCCTTGTCCCCGTACGCGATGTCCGGCGGCTCGAGGTAGGCGCCCTTCACGAAACGCAGGTTCGGTGTCAGCGGCAGCAGCGACTCGAGGTCGCGCTCCGTCCGGAAGAGATACGACTGCAGCACGGTGCCGACCCTGTCGTGTCCCGCCTCGCGCAGGCGGCGGTAGATCGACAGCGTTGCGTCGACCACGCTCGACTGCTCCATGTCGATCCGTACGAAGCTGCCAAGCCGCTCGGCGACTGCGACGACGAGCTCGACGTTCGCGTATGCGAGCTCCTCGTCGAGCTCGAGGCCGAGGTGCGTCAGCTTGAGGGCGACGTTGCACGGGAGCTCCTCGGCGTGGAGCCGCTCGAGGATCCGGCCGTACTCGTCCGCCACGGCCTCGGCCTCTGCCGGGTCGCGGACGCTCTCGCCGAGCAGGGTGGTGTTCGCATGGAGGCCATCGGCGGCGATCCGGCGGAGCACGACGACGCACTCGTCGAGGGTCTCGCCGGCGACGAAGCGCGACGCGCCGAGCCGCATGCCGTACGAGCTCATGAACCGCTGCACGTGGCGGTCGTCGGCTGCACGCAGGATCCCCGCGCGCAGCACGGCATTCGCCCGCCCCGAGACGCTCACGCCGCGCGCGCTCCGACCTCCGCCGCGAGCCACTCCTCGAGCGCCGCGAGCTCCCGGGCGTCGAGGTCGCGGAGCGGAGATCGCACGTCCGGGCGGAGCGGCACGCCCTTCCAGCCGGCGACCCGCTTGAGCGCGGCGTGACGCGGGAACGACTCGACTTGCTCACGAAGCGCCGCGAGCGCCGCGGCACCCGCCTCCGTCGGGTCGCGGACGACGGAGGCGACCTCCTCCGGGAAGGCCGACGCGAGCGCCGAGACGGCTCCGACCGCTCCCGCCTCGCGGCCGCGGTGGATCAGCGCCTCCGGGCCCACGAAGATGTCGAACCCCTCCAGCAGGTACCGCTCGAAGGCGTCCCACGGCGCGTCGGAGACCTTCATCCCGGCGACGTTGTCGGCCTCCTCGCGAAGGCGCGCGAGCATCTTCGTGTCGAACGCGTAGCCCGCCGCGGCCGCGAACTCGTAGACGTAGAACGGCAGCGGGGCGCAGGCCCTGGCGGCGGCAAGCAGGTGCCGCCGTTGCGCGATCGGGTCGAGCTTGAAGTACGGCGGGCCGATCACCGCGACCGCGTCGGCCCCGGACTCCGCCGCGTGCGCTGCCAGCGTCACCGTGTCCGCCGTGGTCTGGGCGCCGCAGTGGGCCGCCACGAGCGCCCGTCCGGCGACGGCGTCGAGCCAGAGCTCGAGGCCGCGTGTGCGCTCGTCGACGGTGAGGAGCACCGCCTCGCCGTTCGTCCCGAACGCAAGAACGCCGTCGAGGCCCGCGCCGACGAGGAAGTCGGCGTACGGCCCGAACGCGTCCTCGTCGAGACGCTCGCCGCCGTCACGGAGCGGCGTGCAGGCGGCCGCGATCGTCCCAGTCAGGCGCGGGCTCACGGCTGCGATGCCCCGAGGCGCCCGCGCAGGACACGCTCGGGCTCCACCATCAGACGCTTGGCTCGCACGGACGAAACCTTAGGCTGTCCGCTGTGGGCGCGCTCCGCATCGAGAGGGACGACGACGTCCTCCGGATCACGCTGGCACGGCCCGAGACGCGCAATGCCTTCGACGCAGCGCTGATCGCGGAGCTCTCCGAGGCGTTCGTCGACGTCGGGACCTGTCGTGCGGTCGTGCTCGCAGGCGACGGGCGGAGCTTCTGCGCGGGCGCGGACATCGAGTGGATGCGGGCATCCGCCGAGCTCGACCTGGAGGCGAACGTCGCGGACGCCACCGCGATGCGTCGCATGTTCGAGGCGGTCGACCGCTGCCCGGCCCCGGTCGTGACGCTCGTCCAGGGTCACGCGCTCGGCGGCGGGATCGGGCTGGTTGCGTGCAGCGACATCGTGATCGCCGAGCCGGGGGCCGTTTTCGCGTTCTCCGAGGTCAAGCTCGGGATCATCCCGGCCGTGATCTCGCCCTTCGCGCTGCGGAAGATCGGTGAGAGCGCGGCGCGTCGCCTGTTCGTGACCGGTGAGCGCTTCGACGCGGCGACCGCACGCTCGATCGGTCTCGTCCACGACGTGTCGGACGACCTCCAGGGTGCGCTCGAGCGCGTGCTCGCCGAGCTCCGGACCGCCGGTCCGCGCGCGGCGCGTCACGCGAAGCGGCTCGTTCTCGACCACCCGGACGGCGCCGAGACGGTGCGCAGGATCGCGGCGCGGCGTACGAGCGAGGAGGGTCAGGAAGGCTTGCGCGCGTTCCTCGAGCGGCGCCCGCCCGCGTGGGCACCGGCTCGAAGCGACACCGAGGCGTGAGGCCGAGGCTCGTCAGGGTCCGCGTCGTGGATGGCGCCGCCCGCCACGAGCGATGACCGCCATGCTCGCGATCGCGTCGGCGCTGCTCGTCGGTGGCGCGGACTTCACCGGAGGGTTCCTGTCGCGTACCGTCAGCCCGTTCCGGGTCGCCGCGCTCGCCCAGGTCGTCGGGGTCGCCCTCGCGCTCCCCACAGCCCTGCTCGTCTACAGCGAGCGGGTCGCCCACGGGGACGTCGCGTGGAGCGCGGCGAGCGGCGTCGCCGTGGGGGTCGGGCTGGTCGCGTTCTACAGCGCGATGACACGCGGCCTGATCAGCCTCGTGGCGCCAGTGACCGCTGTCACGGGCGCCGTCGTGCCCGTCGTCTACGCGTTCGGCTCGGGCGAGCGGCCCGCGACGGCCGCAGTCGTGGGCATCGTGCTGGCGATCGCCGCGATCGGCTTGGTGTCGCTCGCCCCGGGCGCCCCGCCGAGGAGCGCGAGCGCCGGCGGTCTCGGGCCGCTCCCTGTTGCCTTCGCGGCGGGCATCCTCTTCGGCCTGTTCTACGTGTGCTTCGCCCGCGTGCACGAGGATGCGGGGATGTGGCCCGTCGCGATCTCTCGCGTCGCGTCGGCCACAGTCGTCGTCGCGCTCGCGCTCGGCGTCACGGGCGGGCTCGCAGTCCAGAGGCCGGTCGTACCCCGCATCGCGCTGATCGGTGCGCTCGAGTTCGGCGCGGCGGTGACGCTGCTGCTCGCGCTCCAGCGTGGCCCGGTGTCGGTGGCGTCGGTGCTCGCGTCGCTCTACCCGGTGACGACAATGTTCCTCGCAGCGCTCGTCCTCCGCGAGCGGCTGCGCGGGCTGCAGCTCGTCGGCGTCGCGCTCGCGCTCGTCGCCGTCATGCTGATCTCGTCGGCCTGACCTCTTGATCGGGCCTCCGTTCGTCGAGGAGCGGCCTTTCGACGACTCAGGTGACGACCAGCGTCGGGCTCGAGCGGCGCGTCGCCGGGTCGTAGAGCCGTAGCTGCGCCCCCCGGTCGGCCGCGACCGTCCGGGTGAAGTATCCGCGCGCGTTCGTCAGCGCACGACCGCCGACGCCCACCCATCCCGCAGCCGAACGCCGCTGGAGGACGTAGGCGCGGATGCCCTTGCCGGGGCGCACCTGCCCCCACACGGTGGTCGCGCGCCCCGTGCGCACGACCTGCGCGAGCGGCAGCGCGAACGACGCAAGCGACGGCTTCGGCCGGCCGGCCACCGTCTCGAGCCCGCTTTGCCACCCGGCGAGCTTCGGCTCGTCGCGGACGAGGTACTGGATCAGCAGGTCGACCCCGGCCGCCTCGTACGCCCGCAACTGGGCCTCGGCGACGAACCGCGCCTGCTTCGCCCAGGTCACACCGAGGATCCGGTCGGGCGGGTTCGTCTGGAACCCGAGCTCCGTGAGCCAGATCCGGGTCCGGGTCCCGAAGGCGGCGCCGACCTCCTCGACCAGCCGATCGAGCGTCGCGATGCTGATCGTCTCGCACCACGAGCAGCCACCGGTGAACGGCGTCTCCACAGGTGAGAGGGGGTGCGGATGATGGGCATAGGCGTCGAGGCGCGCTCCTGCGCTCCCCATCCCGCGAATGAAGTCGACAGGCGAGGTCCCGCCCGACGCGCCGCGCGGAGCAGTGGCGCCGCCGCCGATCGAGGCCTGCGGGATCACGCCTTTGATCGCGGCCCCGCCCGGGTTCAGCAGTCTCGTGACGTAGAGCACCGGTGAGGGCGGGAGGAGCCAGCGCCGCTGGTTGGGCTCGTTCCACACGACCCAGCGGCGCACCCACGGGAAGCGCTCGGCCGCGGCGCGGGCGAACGCCGCGAACGACGAGGCCGAGGTCGGCGGCACGTTCGGGCCCGCGCCGCCGTTCGCCCATCGGGGCGTGCCCCAGATCGTGACCACGGGCAAGATGCCGGCGGTCCTCAGGGCGTCCAGCAGCAGGCCGTCCCGCGCCCAGTCGTACGTCCCCTGCTCGGCCTCGATCTCGTGCCAGTCGAGGGTGACCCGGACGGCCTGGACACCGAGCTCCTGGAGCTGGGCGATGCGCTCGTCGAGCGTCCCCGGCCCGAACTCGAGCCAGGCGTCGTCGGTGACGCCGACCTGGAGCCCGGGGGCGGCGTCGGCAGGCCCGACGAGCAGCGCGGCGGCAAGCACGACCACTGCCGATGCGAGGAGCCGGCCCACTGCGGGCGACCCTAGCCGCGTTGGCGTCGAAATCCCAGCCTCTTCAGAGCATCCTTACGAGCATGTCAGGGGCGGTTGTCGGCGACCGACCACATCAGCTGGGAGACCAGCCAGTTGACGAGCCAGATCACGATCGTCGCGCCGACGTACGTCCAGAACCCGTCGATCGAGAAGTCCGGCACGACCCACTCCGTGAACAGCAGCATCGCGACGCTGACGAAGAAGTAGGCGATCCCGAACGTGAGCAGGATCAGGGGCAGTGCGATGAACGTGAGCAGCGGCTTGAGGAAGACGTTCGCGAGGCCGAGCACGGCGCCTGCGAAGAGGAGCGGCCCCCACCGTCCAATCGAGACGCCCGAGAACGCCCAGTCGGCCACGATCAGGCCGAGGACGTTGATCCCCCACTGGACGATCGCTGCGACGACCCACGGCACGCGCGGGAGGCTACACGGAGGCCACGCGTTCGAATCGCTCGCCTGCCACCGAATCGACGCAACGGAGCGGTTGCGACCGCGACAGCGGGCGCCTTCAGGGCCGTGCCCCGCCGCAAGGCGGGGATCCCGCGGTAGGAATCCGCTCGGCGGATTCCTACCTTGCGGACAGTTCAGAACAGCTTCTGCAGCTTGAGCGCGGCGCCCATGTCGCCGGAGATCTTGAGCTTCCCCGTCATGTAGGCGGTCGTCGCGTTCGCCTCGCCCTTGGCGATCTTGACCAGGGTCTCCTCGCTCGCGGCGATCGTGCAGTCGGCCTCCCCCGCTCCCTCGCTCACGCTCACCTTGCCGTCCTCGACCGCAACCGTCCACTGACCGGCGCCCTCGACGTCGAACACGTACGTGTTGCTCATCCCGGCCGTCTTCGCCGGGTCGGCCCGGTTCGGAAGCTGGTCGAAGAACTCCTGCACCGTCATGGACGCCCTCCTCGTTGACTGACCGTTCAATCGGGAACCCTAGACAATCGCGGCGGGCAGGGGCTCCACAGGGGCAGACCGCCGTGCGACGGGCGCCGGGAGAAACAGGCACACGACCGCGCCGAGCGCCGGCCCGGCCGCGGCGACGTAGAGCGCGGTCTGGAGGTCGACCGCGTCCGCCACGACGCCGAGGACGACCGCGGCGATCCCGCCGAGCCCCATGGAGAGACCGACGGTCAGCCCGCTCGCCATCCCGACCTGACGCGGGAGGTAGAGCTGGCCGAGCACCATCGTCACCCCGAACGTCCCCACGACGGAGAGCCCGACCAGCATCAGCGCCAGCGTGCCGACCACGCCGCCGACGGCGACGAACACGACGATCAGGAACGGGAGCGCCGTCTGTGTCACGAGCAGCGTGCGCCGGAGCCCCACCCGGTCGGCGACCGGCCCGAGGACGAGCGTCCCGATCGCGCCCGATACCAGCATCAGGGCGAGCTCGCGTCCACCCTCCCCCTCCGTCCCGCCGTTGGCGACGATCCACAGCGGGACGAACGCCAGGAGCGCGAACCACGCGACGCTCCGCAGCCCGATCACGAGGGAGAGCAGGAACATGGCCCTGGCGTCGTCCTCGCCGACGGCCACCCGCCGGCCTCCCGGCGCAGGAGCGAGCCGCCGCAGCGACGGGATCGTGCGGAGGAGGACGAGGGAGAAGGCCACCACCGGGACCATCGCGAGCAGGCCTCCCTCGAGGCCGAGCCAGATAACGAGCGGCGTGATCAGGATCGGTGCGAGCGCGTACCCGGAGTTCCCGCCGATGTTGAAGTAGGACATGCCGCTCGCCCGCTTCTGGCCGCTCGCGTAGGCGGCGAACTTCGCGCCCTCTGGGTGATATGCCGCGATGCCGACGCCGGCAGCGAAGAACAGCGCGACAACGAGCGCGTAGCTCGGGGCGACCGACGCGAGCCCGGTCCCGACGCCGGCGAGCGCGACACCGCCCGGCAGGAGCCACATCGCTCCGCGCCGATCCGACCACAGGCCGAAGAGCGGCTGGAGCAGCGACGACGAGACCAGGACCGCGAGCATCAGCGCCGCGGTCGCGGTGTAGGAGAGGTCGAACTCGCGGGAGAGGAACGGCAGGAGCGCGGGAACCGCGCCGGACGCGAAGTCGACCGACAGGTGCCCGCCGGAGAGCGTCGCCATCGCCTTCGGGTCGAGCTCGCCCGTCATGACACGAGGCTAGTCGTCCTGTGCTGTCCCACGTCGCGCTCCCCGCCGTCCGAGTGATCGGTGGCAGCCGGACGCGCGGGCGCGGACTAGGATGCGCGCCCGATGGACTTCGACCTGACGGCCGAGCACGAGCTGATCCGCGACACGGTGCGCTCGTTCGCGCGGGAGCGCGTGGCGCCCGTCGCCGAGGAGCTCGATCGCGAGAGCCGCTTCCCGGTCGAGATCGTCGGCGAGATGGCGGAGCTCGGGCTGATGGGCATCCCGATCGAGGAGCGCTACGGCGGGGGTGGCGGCGACACGGTGTCGTACGCCATCGCGATCGAGGAGCTGACCCGCATCGACTCGTCCGTCGCGATCACCGTCGCGGCGCACACGTCGCTCGGAACGATGCCGATCGCGCTGTTCGGGTCGGAGGAGCAGAAGGAGCGATGGCTTCCCGCCCTCGCTTCGGGTCGAAGGCTTGCGGCGTTCGGCCTGACCGAGCCGGACGCCGGCTCGGACGCAGGGGCGACCCGGACGACCGCGGAGCTGCGCGACGGCTCGTGGCTCGTGAACGGCGCGAAGATGTTCATCACGAACGCGGGCACCGAGCTCAGCTGGGGCGTGACGATCACCGCCCGCACGGGGCAGGACGAGATCTCGAACCTCGTCGTCGAGAACGGAACGGCGGGGTACGTGATCTCGGAGCCGCTCCACAAGCTCGGCTGGAAGGCATCGGACACGCGGGAGCTGACGTTCGCGGACTGCGCCGTGCCCGAGCGCAACCAGCTCGGCCCCCGGGGCGAGGGGTTCCGCCAGTTCCTCGAGATCCTCGACGGTGGGCGGATCTCGGTGGCCGCGATGGGCGTCGGGCTCGCCCAGGGCGCGTACGACCTGGCGTATGCCTACGCGCAGGAGCGGCGGCAGTTCGGCAAGCCGATCGCGAAGTTCCAGGCCGTCGCTTTCAGGCTCGCCGACATGGCGGTCGAGATCGAGGCGGGTCGGCAGCTCGTCTACAAGGCGGCGTGGCTCAAGGACCGGGGACGACCGTTCGCGCTCGAGGCGGCCATGGCGAAGCTCTACACGGGCGAGCTCTCCCACCGCGTCGTCAACCAGGCCCTCCAGATCCACGGCGGCTACGGGTTCATGGACGAGTTTCCGATCTCGCGGCTCTACCGCGACCAGAAGATCCTCGAGATCGGCGAGGGCACGAACGAGGTGCAGCGGATGGTGGTCGCGAAGCATCTGGGGCTCTGAGGCCGCAGGGCCTCAGAGCCCAGCCACCTGCGCGACCAGGTGTCCGACTTCAGTCGGACACGGTCGGCCCCCAGCTCACCCCGTGCCCGACGCCCGGCCGGATATCCTCGACGGTGGCCCGTGAGGGGGCTCGAGTCATGGCGTCCAGCGACAGCCCGCATCCCGCTCCGCGCCGCATGCTGCGCCCGTGGACCGCGGTCGTCCTGCTCACCGCGCTCTGGAGCCTCGTCGCCGCCTCGCGCGGGGAGGCGCACGTCGTCGCGACGCCGCCGTTCGTCGACGGCGATTTCAAGACGACGATCGCGTTCGAGGTGCCGAACGAGCGCCCGCCCCACGCCACCGTCTCGCTCGAGGTGAAGGCCCCGGCCGGCATGGAGCTCGCGTCCGCCACGCCGCCGGCAGGATGGAAGCTCGAGCTGACACGGGATCGCGCCCGCTGGACCGGCGGGCGCGTCGAGGGCCAGCGCACCGTCTCGTTCCCTCTCGCCGTCACCGCTCGCACGCGCGCCGGCACCGAGGTCTTCAAGGCGTCGCAGGGGTACGACGACGGCGAGACCGTCGACTGGGACGTGGGTGTCACGGTGCTCCCCGCGGCAGGAAGCGAGGCGCCATCGCAGCATCTCGGTCGTGCGGTCGCCGCCGGCGCCGTCGGTGTCGTCGTGGTCGCCGCGAGCGTCCTCGCGTTGCGGCTGCTGCGGCGCCGCCCGTCGTAGCCGGCCGGCCACTTCAAGTGGGATAGCGGAGGCCGTTGCTACCGTCGGGCCGCGGTGCTCTTCGCACAGATCCTGAACGACGACCTCGGATGCGCTTCGTACCTCGTCGGCTGCGAGGTGGCCGGCGAGGCCGTCGTCGTCGACCCGCCGTACGCGATCGAGGACGTGCTCGCGGCGGCCGACCGTCTCGACGTGCGCATCGTGAGAACGCTCGAGACGCACACCCACGCCGATCACGTCTCGGGTCACGGCCGGCTCGCCTTGGAGCACGGGATCCCGGTGAGCATCCACCCGGCCGCGGCGGTCGCGTACCCGAGCGACCCGCTCGAGGACGGTGCCGAGGTCGAGGTGGGGACGGTCACGCTGCGGTGTATCCACACGCCCGGCCA
Organism: uncultured Actinomycetes bacterium; assembly: GCA_963747125.1. Classification (GTDB taxonomy): domain Bacteria; phylum Actinomycetota; class Thermoleophilia; order Gaiellales; family Gaiellaceae; genus Gaiella. The sequence continues at coordinate 72,738 of CAVVEN010000020.1, forward strand.
CCGTCCGGAGCACTGCTGTCTCGCCGTCGTCGACACGACGCGCGCCGACGAGCCGTGGCTCGTCCTGACCGGCGACTCGCTCTTCGTCGGCGACACCGCTCGGCCCGACCTCGCGGTGGGCGCGACCGAGGGCGCCGAGGGCCTGTTCCACTCGCTCCGGCGGCTGATGGAGCTTCCCGACGGCGTGGAGGTGTTCCCCGGTCACATCGCCGGATCGCTCTGCGGCGTCGCGATGAGCTCCCGCGGGTCGACGACGATCGGCTTCGAGCGACGCTTCAACCCGATGGCCTCGATCGAGGAGCTCGACGCGTTCGTCACCGAGTCCGCCGCCGTCTCGACGCCCAAGCCGCCGAACCTCGCGCGGATCGTCGAGCTGAATCGCGGGCCGTTCCTCGGCGCGCAGCCCCCAGCCGCGGAGCTCCCGCTGCCCGAGCCCGATTCACAGCTTCTCGACGTGCGCCCGGTCACCGCGCACCTCGCAGGGCACCTTCACGGCGCGGTCAGCGTCCCCGTCTCCGGCACGAGCTTCTCCACGAAGGCCGGGTTCGTGCTCGACGCGTCTGCGCCCGTCACGGTCGTCGCCGGCGACCCCGACGAGGCCGAGCGGGCGATCGCGGGCCTCCGCTCGGTCGCGATCCTCGACGTCGCCGGGTTCGTCCTCGGCGCAGGGCCGGAGACCACGGGCCAGGCGACCGTCGACGAGCTCGAGTCGCTGATCGGTGCGGGCGCGACCGTCGTCGACGTCCGCGAGCACGACGAGCGCGACGAGCGGCTACATCCCGGGCAGCCGCCACGTCCCCTATCGACTGATGCGCGGCTGCTGCCCCGATCTCCCGGACGACCGCCCGATCGTCACGATCTGCAACTCCGGCGCCACGTGCAGCGATCGCCGCGAGCATCCTCCGCGCAAAGGGCTTCGACGCCCGCCCGGTCGTCGACGGCGGGATGAACGAGTGGCTCGCCCGCGGGGCGACGACCGTCAGCTTTCGCCGCTGCGGGAGCTGACCGGACTCCTGAGGCTCAGACCGACGCGGCGAGTGTACGCGTTGTCAGCGGAGCCGACGGACCGTGTATCCGGCGTCCGCGAGAGCGCGGATGAGGATCTGCGCGTGCTCCTCGTCGCGGGTCTCGAGGGTCAGCTCGGCCTCGGTCTCCAAGACGCCGATGTTGCGGCCCTCCCGGTGGTGCTGGATGGCGAGGATGTTGGCGCGCTGGTCGGCGATGAGCCCGACGATGTGGGCGAGCTCGCCCGGCCGATCGGGGATCAGCAGCGCAACCACCAGGTAGCGCCCGGACGCCGTCATCCCGTAGCGGATCACCGAGCTCATCGTCGTCGCGTCGATGTTCCCGCCCGCGAGCACCGCGCACACGGGGCCCTCGCCGCCCACCCGCCCCGCGAGGATCGCCGCGACCGGCGCCGCGCCGGCGCCCTCGACGACGAGCTTCGAGCGCTCGAGCAGCAGCACGATCGCCTGCGAGATCTCCTCGTCGTCGACGACCACGATGTCGTCGAGGAGGTCGTCGAGGATGGCGCGGGTGAGGGTCGCCGGGGTGCTTGACGGCGATGCCGTCGGCGATCGTCGTCCCGGCCGGCTCCCTTCCTGCGAGCGGCGCGCACGCGGCCGCCTGGACGCCGACGAGCCGGAGCTCGGGACGCAACGCGTCGAGCGCGATCGCGATGCCGGACGCGAGCCCGCCGCCGCCGACGGGGATCGCGACTGTCGCGGCTCCCGAGGGAAGCTGCTCGGCCAGCTCGAGGCCGAGGGTGCCCTGGCCGGCGATCACGCGCGGGTCGTCGAAGGCGTGGACGAACGTTGCGCCCGTCTCGGCCTCACGCGCGCGCGCGACGGCGACCGTCTCGTCGAACCCGTCGCCGGCCAGCTCGACCGTCGCGCCGTAGCCGCGTGCCGCCTCGACCTTCGCCATCGGCGCGTCCTCGGGCACGAAGATCGTGGCGGCGATGCCGGCCTCGCGCGCCGCCCACGCGACTGCCTGGCCGTGGTTCCCGGCGCTGGCGGTGACGACTCCCCGCGGCACGCTCGTCCTCGGAGAGCTGGGCGATCGTGTTGTACGCACCGCGGATCTTGAAGGCGCCCGTGCGCTGCAGGTTCTCGGCCTTCAGGAGGACGTTGCGGCCGGCCAGGCGGGAGAGTGTCTCGGAGGAGTACACGGGCGTCACCCGCGCCACGCCGTGCAGGCGGTCCTGCGCCGCGCGGACGTCGTCGATCGTGGGCCGCTCGGTCACGACCCGTTCCCGTCCGTCACGGCCTCCACGACGGCTCCGACCGCGGTCAGCGGATCGACCTCGCGCCGCCGGACGCCCTCGACGACCGCGCGCACCGCGCCGTCGTCACGCATCGCCCGCCGGACGCGGCTCCGCAGTCGTGCGACCGCGAGGGCCTCGACCTCGCCGGCGAGGTTCCGGTCGCGACGCGCATCGAGCTCGCCCCGCTCGTCCAGCTCGGTCCGGCGGGCCTCGAGGGCGTCCCAGAGCTCGGAGACGCCCTCGCCGCGAAGCGCCTCGGTGAGGAGAAGCGTCGGGCGTCGGTCGCGGTCCGGGTCGAGCGCGACGATCGACCTGACCTCCTGCAGCATCGTCGTCGCCTGCGGATGGTCCATCTTGTTGACGACGATCACGTCGGGGATCTCCATGATCCCCGCCTTGAGCGCCTGCACGGCGTCGCCCGACCCGGGCATCAGCACGAGGAGGACGACGTCCGCGATGCCGATCACCTCGACCTCGCTCTGCCCCGTGCCGACCGTCTCGAGGAACACGACGTCCTTCCCGGAGGCGTCGACGAGCAGCAGCGTCTGGAGCGTCGCCTCGGCCAGCCCGCCGAGGTGGCCACGCGTGCCCATCGAGCGGATGTAGACGTCGGGATCGAGGAAGTGATCGGCGAGCCGGATCCGGTCGCCGAGCAGGGCACCCTGCGTGAACGGGCTCGAGGGATCGACCGAGACGACCCCGACCCGCCTGCCGAGGCTGCGGGCGTGACCGACGAGCGCGCTCGACGAGCGACGACTTGCCGACGCCGGGCGGGCCCGTCACGCCCACGGACGCGGCCCGCCCGTGCTCGGGAAGATCCGACGCACGATCTCGGCGCCCTCTGGCTCGCCGTCCTCGACGAGCGAGATCGAGCGGGCGAGCGCGCGCCGGTCGCCGGCGAGGACGCCGGTGACGAGCTCGTCCTGCGTCCAGCCTCGGCCTGCCACCACGTGACAGGACTCTACGGCGTCGCGCGGCTCTCGGCGTCCCGAGGCGCAAGCACCGCGACGTCGGGCGCCGGTCGCTGCTGCTCGCGCTGGCGCGTCTCCTCGATCTCCTCCATCAGCACCTTGATCCGCTCGAGGCCGCTCGGCGCCGCTGCGGCGACGACGCCCTCCTGCATCCGGGCGGTGAGCGCGACCGCCAGCGCGGCCGCACCGAGGAAGATGCAGCTCGCGATCGCCCAGGAGGTCCGGGCGCCGACGGAGTCGACAAGGAGGCCGCCGCCCGCCATCGAGATCCCGAGGATCGCGTAGTACGTCGACATGAGGACGGCGAGCGCTCTCCCTCGCATCGCATCGGGTGCCCCGCGCTGGACGAGCACCTGGTTGCAGACGATCGCGGTTCCGTTGCCTACCGTGGCGACAGCTGCCAGGAGCGCCGCGAGCACGATCGTGGGCGACGCCGAGGCCAGCCCGAAGCCGGCCGCCATGAGCGCGAGGGCAGCGGGAGTACACGCGCCGCATGCCAAAGGCGCCGAGCGCGGAGGCGGCGAAGAAGCTACCGATCACGAGGCCCACGCCCGTCGCGCTCACGAGCAGGCCGAGCCCGACGTTCCCTGCGCCGAGATCGTGCTTGGCGAAGATCACCTCGGCGACGTTGATGCACGCCGTCGCGACCGCCGCCGTGCCCCACACGATCAGCACGGTGAGCAGCGGGCGCGAGCCGACCACGAGCCCGAGCCCTTCCCGGAGCTCGCGCCAGTGCCCCTTGCTGATCCGATCGTCCGACCGGAGCGCCGTCGCCGGGATCCGCGCGACGAGCGCCGCCGAGAGAAGGAACGTCACCGCGTTCGTCCAGTACGCGACGTCGACCCCGTTCGTGGCGAGGAGCAGCCCGGCGAAGGCCGGCCCGAGGGTCCACGCGACGTTCTCGACCGTCGTGAGCAGCGACGTCGCCTGCTCGCGCTCGTCGTCCGTGACGAGGTTCGGGAGCCCCGCCCACACCGCCGGCCGGAAGAAGCCGGTCGCGACCCCGTTCACCGCGGCCACCGCGACGATGGCGCGGGGCTCGTCCACGAACGGCATGAGGACGAACGTCGCCGCCCGCACGAGGTCCGAGACGATCATCAGCCGCTTGCGCGAGAGCCGGTCGACGAGCGGGCCGAGGGTGAGCCCGATCACCACGATCGGGAGGAAGTCGGCAATCAGGAGCGCGGCCAGCCACCGCCCGGAGCCCGTCTCGTCGTAGACGTGCACCGAGAGGGCGAGCGCCGCGAGATAGGTGCCGATCGCCGAGCCGGCTGTCGCCCAGAACAGCAGGGCGAAGCTTCGGTTCCGGCGAAGGAGGGACAGACGGCCTGTCGCTCCGAGGAGCACGCGCTGACGCTACCACCGTCGCGCGACGCCGAACAGTGGCGGAAAACGCCACTCGACGGCCTGGCTGCGTGCCCTACGCCGCCGCTGGCGTCGCGAACTGCGCGGTGCCGCCCACGCCCTGCGCGCGCGCCTCGACGAGCGCGCGGTCGGCAAAGGCACAGAGCGCGAGCGCGTCGCCCGCGGTCTCGAGATCGCAGATCCCGACGGTCAGCGCCACCCCCGGAAGGACGGCGAGCGCAGTCCGGGCGCGGGCGACGGCCCCGACTGCCCCGTGGAGGTCCGTGCCGGGCAGGACCCACGCGAGCTCGCCGTCGCCGGTCCGGGCGAGCACGTCGTCGGCGCGTGCGAGCTCCTGCAGCCGCTCGATCGCGACGAGCGCCTCCGGGCGGCCGAAGACGCCCGCACCGGCGTGACCATCGACGCTCAGCTCGACGAGCACCACCGCCAGCGGCTCGTTGTACGCAATCGCGCGGCGGACGGCGGCGCCGAGATGCAGCTCGAACTCGCCGTGGTCGACGAGCCCGGTGTGCGGGTCACGCCCGCAGAGCTCCGCCAGTCGACGCTCGCGCCTCCGGCTCGACGACACGTCGCGCACGGTCAACACGTGCCGCTGCGTATCTCCCTCGTCCGGCACCTGCCGACCGGCGACGACGACGTGCAGGCGCTCGCCGTTGCGACGGCAGAAGGTCAACTCTCCCTCGAGCTCCCTCCCACGCTCGAGCGTCGCGTGCCACACATCGAGCTCGTGCCGGTGCTCGGGCGGCCAGAAGGGAAATGGCTGGGCTTGCCCGACGAGCTCCGAGCGCGCAAAGCCGAGGAGCTCGCAGAGCCGGCGGTTGACCGACACGACCCGTCCCCCCTGAACGAGGAGCATGCCGTCGGGGATCGCCGAGATGAGCTCGCGCGCCGCGAGAAGATCGACGTCCTCGGCGGCAATGATCCTCCGGCACGCTGCGCGGCCGAGCGCGTACGCAAAGGCGGATGCGCCCGCGACGCCGAGCGCAGTAGCGCTCGCGAGCCACAGGACTGGATCTGGCGGGAGAGCCGCGCGGAGCGGGAGCGCCGCGATCACGAGGCCCGCGACCGAGACGGCCAGGAGCAGCCGCTCCTCCTTCGTCCTCCTCACGACGCATGCCTCACGTCGCCTGCCTTGACGTTCCGCTCGAACTTGTGCCATCCGTGATCGCCGCGCAGGAACCGCCACGTGCCCTTGAGGCGCGCCCACGCCATGATGGGGCGGTAGACGAACATCTCGAGCGGCATGAGGGCGAGAAGCCGCGCGATGCCCGAAGCACGGTAGGCCCGGGCCTCCAGGTCGAGCATCAGCAGTGCCCCGGTCGTGAGCGCGCTGTTGAGGCACGTGATGAGCACGGCGAGGAGCGCGAACTCACGCCAGCCGATGAGCCCGGCGATCCCGCCCACGAGGAGGGTGACGATCGCGACGACCTCGAACACGGGCGCGAGGATCTCCGAGACGAGGTAGTACGGGACGCCCAGCAGGCCCACCGTCCCGTACCGGGGGTTGAACCACATCCGTCTGTTCGCCCAACACGTCTCGAGGACGACGCGTTGCCAGCGCTCGCGTTGCGACACGAGGTTCTTGACCGAGTCGGGGCCCTCGGTGACCCCGACGCAGTCGGGGAGGCACGCGATCCGGTAGGCCCGACCGCGCTCCCGCAGCGTCCGGTGCACGCGGAACGTCATCTCGATGTCCTCGCACGTGAAGTCGGCAGACCACCCGCCGAGCTCTTCGATGAGGTCACGCCTCCACAACTGGAACGCACCGGCGGCGCACAGCATGAAGTTGAACCGCGCCCACGGGGTGCGGTTGTTGAAGAACGCGCGGAGGTAGTCGAACGTCTGGAACGCGAAGAGGGGCCGGGTGTCGGGGCAGGCCTGCTGCAACCCTCCTTCGAGGACGCGCACGGGGTCGCGCGCGTTCTCGAAGTAGCTCGTGAGCCCGACGATGTGCTCCGGATCGCCCGCGATCTCCCGCATCGCGCGCGTCAGCGCACCGGGCGCGAACACCATGTCGGCGTCGACGCCGCAGACGTAGCGATACCGACAGTGGTTGAGCGCGGCGTTGAGCGCGTCGGCCTTGCCGCCGTTCGTCTTGTCGACCACGAGGAGGCGGCTGTCGATCGGCGAGCGGTAGTAGCCCCCGACCTCCGCGGTCGGGACGATCTCCCGCGACGTGGCCTCGACCGGGACGAGCTCGAAAGCGTCCACCAGACGGTCGAGCGTGTCGTCGATCGAGCCGTCGTTGACGACGATGACCTCGTACTCCGGGTAGCTGAGCGCGAGAAGCGTCCGGACGGCGTCCGCCAGGCCTCCTCCCTCGTTGTACGCCGGCACGAGGATGCTCACGCCCGGTGCGAAGCGCGACGCGGCCAGCGTGTCCGGGTCGTCGATCGCCCGCTCGCGTCGCCGTCGGCGCGCCTCGACGTGCCCGAATGCGACGAGCGCGAAGTAGCCGAGGTAGAGGACGGCGAGGTAGGCCCCGCAGGCGAGCACCAGCAGCGGGAGGATGCGCTCGAGCGTCATGACGCGCGCTCCAGCGAGGCTCCAGCCGTGCTTGCGAGATCGAGCCTCCTGCGCGCGGCTCGGCGGCGGCGCGACGGAGCCGAACGCCGCGGCCTCCATGATCCGCTCGAGCTGGCCGGTCGCTTCGTGGCCGGCGAGCGCGCGTCGATGGCGCCGACGTCCTGGAGCACGAGCGCGGCGCCCTTGCGCAGCACCGGATCGGGCGCGTCCAGGAGCCGCGACACGATCGACGCGACCTCGAGCCCGAGCTCGACCAGCGCCTCGCTGCCGCCTCCCGCACCCACCATGACTCGTCGGCGAGCAAGGGCGCCACGAAGGAAGCGGCGCCGAGGCGGGCGATCGCCGTCGCGCTGCGGCTCGCCTGCGCCCGGACGAAGGGATGCGGGTCGGAGAGGAGCTCGAGCGCACGCCGCAGCGTTTCGGCTCGAGCCGGCCGCCCGAAGGGTCTCGAGCGCGGCGGCCCGAACGTGCGGTGAAGCATCGCCGGTGCGTGTGACCACGTGGCGACGGGCGAGGTCCCTGGATAGCGGCCGAGCAGCCGCACGACGTAGAACCGGACGACCTCGCTCGGATGCGAGAGGAGGGGAACGAGCCGGCGGCCCGGGCGCGGCGCGAGGTGGTCGAGCTCGGTGGCGACGCGCTCGGGCGTCGAGCTCCGACGCGAGGGCCTCGACGAGCCCGTCGAGAGCCCACTCGTGCTCGCGGGCCAGCCCGCAGAGGGCCGTCACCGCCGCTACGCGGACCTCGCGCTCGTCGCTGCGGAGCCCTCGCCGGACCAGTCCCCGCGTCTCCGTCGCGTCGAGCTCCTCCGTCCTCGCGCCGCCGGCGGCGCCGGCCGGCACGATCCACTCTCCGATGGTCACGCTCTCGCGGTCGGCGGCCGCTCGTCGGCGGGCGCGCACGACGGCCGATCGGGATCGCGGACGCGAGCAGCAGCCAGCCGCCGCACGCGATCGCGCAGATCACCACCAGGGTTGCCGCATCCACCGTCCCTCGATATCGGCACCCCGGACGGGCAGGCACTCACCCTTCTGAGGGGGAGGTCTAGGCGATCGGGCCGGTCGGCTTTGCGGCCTTCGCCAGGCGCGCCGCGACGACCGTCGCGAGCGCGACCCGGTCGGCCGCTCCGACCGGCTGGCCGAGCGAGGTGAACAGGATCCCGCGACTGGACCCGCCCGTGCTGGAGGATCACCGCGTCGACGTATGCGCGGACCGGCTCCGCGCGCCGGTCGGCGATGCTCACCACGATGCGGTAGGCGGCAGTCTTCTGCGAGACCGGACGGGAACCGGGATCTTCTTCGCCGACACGAGGCGTGATCTTCTCGCCCGGCGCCGCCGACAGCCGCACGATGTCGCCGAGGCAGGTCGCGTCTGCGTGGCGTCCCTCGGCTCCACGACGCGTTCGCCTCACGGAGGGTGCGGTACACCTGAGCGGTCGAGCCGACGGTGACGAACACGCCGGTCTGCTAGAACCGGAAGTCGGGCGACGCCGCATCCCCGGTCACCGTCAAGTCGGTCTCGTCGAGCGGGCCGCACCGCGCGCCCTTCGGCAGGTGCTGGTTCTTGCCGCGCGCGACGGGCGTGAAGCCGGTGCCGAGATCCGCCTTCTTGAGCAGGACCGAATCGGGCCATCGTCTGGCCGGCCGTCGTCAGCGCCTTCTTCGGCTCACCGTCCGCGGCAAGCGCGACGACCGGTGCGACGAGCGCGGCGACGGCGAGGGTCAGGAGCGTGGCGCGCACAACCTCACTGTACTCCGCGCCCGCCGGGCGGCGGCCACCCGTCAGCGCGGGTCGTAGGCGAGGTTCGGGCGAAGCCACCGCTCTGCGACTGCGAGTTCCTCGCCCCTCCGCGCGGCGTAGTCCTCGACCTGGTCGCGCCCGATTCGGCCGATCGCGAAGTATCGCGCCGCGGGATGCCCGAGATAGAGGCCGCTCACGCTCGCTGCGGGGAGCGACGCGAAGTTCTCGGTGAGCGAGAGCCCAGCCTCCTCTGCCCGGAGCAGCGAGAACAGCGTCGGCTTGCCGGAGTGGTCGGGGCACGCCGGATAGCCGAACGCCGGCCGGATCCCCCGGTACCGCTCGGCGACGCGATCGTCGTTCCCGAGGTGCTCGTCCGGGGCATACCACGCACGCCGCGACTGCTCGTGGAGCCACTCCGCGAACGCCTCGGCAAACCGGTCGGCGAGCGCCTTGACCATGATCGCGTTGTAGTCGTCTCCCTCGGCCTCGAACGACGCGGCCACCTCGTCGGCGCCGTGGATCCCGACGGCAAACCCGCCGATGTGATCCTCGAGGCCGGTTTCCGCCGGTGCGACGAAGTCCGCCAGCGAGCGGTTCGGTCGGGAGTCGTCGTGCGCCGCCTGCTGGCGCAGCATCGGGAAGCGCACCTCCCCGTTCCTGGTCGCAAGCACGATGTCGTCCTCCTGGGCAGCGGCACGCCAGAAGCCGTGCACCCCGCGCGGCACGAGAAGGTGGTCCGCGATGATCCGCTCCAGCAGGACATTCGCGCCGTCGAACAGATCCCGCGCCGCTTCGCCCTTCTCCGGGTGCTCGAGGATCGCCGGGTACTTGCCCTTCAGGTCCCACGCGTGGAAGAAGAACGTCCAGTCGACGTAGTCACGAAGCTCGGTCAGAGACGGCTCGACCGTCCGCGTTCCGAGGAACGCCGGCGCCGCGACGTCGTCCGCGTGCCAGTTGATCGGGGTTCGGCGCTCGCGCGCGGCACGAATCGGCAGGAGCGGCCGGCGCTCTCGCTCGGCGTGGAGCGCCCGGAGGCGCTCCTGCTCCGCGCGATTCTCGACGTCGAGCGCCGCACGCCGCTCGGGCTCGAGCAGCGAGCCGACGACGCCGATCACACGGGACGCATCGACCACGTGCACCGTCGGCTGCGTGTACTCCGGCGCGATTCGCACGGCAGTGTGCTGTCGGGACGTCGTCGCCCCGCCGACCAACAGCGGCAGCTCCATGCCGCGCCGCTCCATCTCCTTCGCGACGACGACCATCTCGTCGAGCGAGGGAGTGATCAGCCCCGAGAGCCCGACCACGTCGCAGTCCTCGTCCACCGCGGTGTCGAGGATCGCCGCGGCCGGCACCATCACTCCGAGGTCGATCACCTCGTAGCCGTTGCAGCCGAGGACGACGCCGACGATGTTCTTGCCGATGTCGTGGACGTCACCCTTCACCGTCGCGAGGACGACGCGACCGGCGCTCCGGGCGCTTTCGGCCTTCTCCGCCTCCATGAACGGCTCGAGGTAGCCGACGGCGCGCTTCATCGCGCGGGCGCTCTTGACGACCTGCGGCAGGAACATCCGGCCCGAGCCGAAGAGGTCGCCGACGACCCGCATCCCGTCCATCAGCGGCCCCTCGATCACGTCGAGCGGTCTCGCTGCCGCCAGTCGCGCCTCCTCGACGTCCTCCTCGACGAAATCGACGATCCCGTGCACGAGCGCGTGCTCGAGGCGCTTCTCCACCGGGGCGTCGCGCCACGCGACGTCCTCCTCCCGTCGGACCGTCTCGCCCTCGAACCGGCGCGCGAGCTCGACGAGCCGCTCCGTCGCGTCCGGCCGGCGGTTCCAGATCACGTCCTCGACGCGCTCGAGCAACTCGGGCTCGATGTCCTCGTAGACCATCAGGAGCCCGGCGTTGACGATCCCCATGTCGAGCCCCGCGCGAATCGCGTGGTAGAGGAACGCAGCGTGCATCGCCTCGCGCACGTGCTGGTTGCCGCGGAACGCGAACGAGAGGTTCGAGATCCCGCCGCTCGTGCGCGCCCCGGGGCAGCGCTCCTTGATCTGCGGGAGCGCCTCGATGAACGCCTTCGCGAACTCGTTGTGCTCCTCGATCCCCGTCGCGACCGCGAGGACGTTCGGATCGAACACGACGTCCTCGGGCGCGAACCCGGCCTCCCCCGTCAGGAGCCGGTAGGCACGCGCGCAGATCTCGACCTTCCGCTCGACGGTGTCGGCCTGACCCTGCTCGTCGAAGGCCATGACGATCACGCTCGCGCCGTAGCGCCGGATCGTCCGCGCCTGCGCGAGGAAGGGCTCCTCGCCCTCCTTCAGGGAGATCGAGTTGACGATTCCTTTTCCCTGCAGGCACCTGAGCCCCGCCTCGAGCACCGTCCAGCGTGAGCTGTCCACCATGATCGGCAGGCGTGCCGCCTCGGGCTCGGTCGCAAGCAGATTGAGGAAGCGCGTCATCGTGCGCTCCCCGTCGAGCAGGTCTGCGTCCATGTTTACGTCGAGCGCGTTGGCGCCGCTCCGGACCTGCTCGATCGCGACCTCGACCGCCGCCTCGAGGTCGTCGGACTCGACGAGCGAGCGAAACCGGGCCGAGCCGGTGACGTTCGTCCGCTCGCCGACCATCACGAACCCCGTGTCGGGGCCGATCTCGAAGGGCTCCAGCCCGCTCCACCGCGTCCGCGGCAGTCGGGGCGGGACCGCGCGCGGCGCCATCCCCTCGATCGACGCCGCGATCTGGCGGATGTGCTCGGGCGTCGTCCCGCAGCATCCGCCGACGACATTGACGAGCCCGTCCTCCGCGAACGCTCGCAGGTAGCGGCTCGTGTCCCCCGGCTCCTCGTCGTGCTCGCCCATCGCATTCGGCAGCCCGGCGTTCGGGTAGCACGAGACATAGGTGTCCGCGGTGCGCGAGAGCTGCTCGAGGAACGGCCGCATCTCGCTCGCGCCGAGGGAGCAGTTGACGCCGACGACCAGCGGCTTGGCGTGCTCGACCGAGACCCAGAACGCCTCCGCCGTCTGGCCCGACAGGTTGCGACCGCTGCGGTCGATCGCCGTGAACGAGAGCCAGAGCGGCAGCTCGGGCGCGACGTCGGCCGCCGCGACGATCGCCGCCTTGCCGTTGAGCGTGTCGAAGATCGTCTCGACCAGGAGCAGGTCGACGCCGCCGTCGGCGAGCGCGGCGATCTGCTCGGCATAGCTCGCCCGCACCTCCTCGAAGGTGACCGACCGGTACGAAGGGTCGTCGACCTTCGGCGAGACGGAGAGCGAGACGTTCAGCGGGCCGACGGCGCCGGCGACGAACCGCGGCCTGTCCGGCGTTCGGGCCGTCCACGCGTCGGCGGCGGCGCGGGCGAGGCGCGCACCCTCGCGGCTCATCTCCGCCGCGAGCTGCCCGAGGTCGTAGTCGGCCTGGCCGATCGACGTCGCCGTGAACGTGTTCGTCGTCGTGATGTCCGCGCCGGCCGCGAAGTACGCGTCATGGATCTCCGAGACGAGCTCGGGCCGGCTCAGGTTGAGGATGTCCGGGTCGCCCTTCACGTCGCGCCCGTGGTCGCGCAGACGCTCCCCGCGGTAGTCCGCCTCGGACAGGCCCCTCCGGTGGATGAGCACGCCCCACGCCCCGTCGAGCACACCGATGCGGCGGTCGAGGATCTCTCCGAGCCGCTCGACGGTGGTCACGCGACCCTCCAGCGTCGATCTCTCCGTGCACCAGACCGGCGCTGCCGGAGCCGGGCTTCGCCCGGCGGGAGGCCCGAGCCCGGCGACCGGTGCACATCGCGGAACGAGGGGGCTCGCGGGGGAACCCTGGGTTCCCCCGCGCAAGGGACGCCCCACGCCCCGTCGAGCACACCGATGCGGCGGTCGAGGATCTCTCTCAGCCGTTGGGTCGCGCTCACGCTCCTCCTCGTGGGCCGCCTCCTGCCTCGAGAGCCCGACCGAGGATCCCGCCGGGGGCTCTTTAGGCGTTTGGTGACCCGGTCGCCAAGCTGCCTGTCAAAGCTCTCCGGGACCTCTCACGATAGCGTGCTCACGCGGAATCGTCACCCTGCTGGTCGGTCGGCGAGGACTGAGGGGTCTCCCGGACGTCGTCGCTGGAGAGGCGAGATCGGAGGTGGCAAGGCTCTAGGCTTGTCCAGTGGGGAGCTGGGAGGCGGCTGAGCGGGAGACGCTGGCACCGGGACATCGGATCGTGGGGCGCGAGGCCGAGTTGTCCGTCGTGCGCCGTCGCCTCGAGCCCGGTGACGCGGGGACGCTCGTCGTCACCGGCGATGTCGGCCTCGGGAAGACGACGCTCTGGGAGGCCGGCATCGAGGTGGCACGCCAGCGCGGGTTCCGGGTTCTCTCGACCCGCGCGAGCAGCGCCGAGACCCGGCTGTCATACGCGGCGCTCATCGACCTGCTGGACGGAGTCGACCTGGAGGAGATGGTCGAGCTTCCGGCGCCGCAGCTGACCGCGCTCGAGGTCGCGCTGCTTCGGGCCGAGCCCACCGCGACTCCGCCCGACTCTGCGGTCGCGCTCGGTCTGCTGAACGCGTTCCGCGCGCTCGCCGTGCAGCCTCTGCTCGTCGCCGTCGACGACGTCCCTTGGCTCGACACGCCGTCTGCCGACGCTCTGGCATTCGCCGCGCGTCGGCTGCAGGGGTACAAGGCGGTGTTCCTCCTCGCGAGGCGCCCGGGCCGTGCCTCCCAACTCGAGCAGGCGCTTGCGAGCGGTCCGGTCGACCGTCTTGAGCTCGGCCCGCTGAGCTACGGCGCGATCCGGCAACTGCTTTCCGAGCGGCTGGGACTCGTCCTCCCGCGCCACCTCCTCCGCCGGCTCGTCGACACGACGGTCGGCAACCCGCTGTTCGCGCTGGAGGTCGGCCACGAGCTCGCCGTTTCGCCTGGGCGGACGGTCGGAGACGACCTACCGGTTCCGGATGCGATCGAGGATCTGCTCGGAAGACGCGTGGCGCGCCTCCCGCCGGCGCAGCGCCGACTGGTGCTGGCCACCGCTCTCAGCGCCGACCTGACCGCCGCGCAACTGGCCGTGGTCGCAGGACCTCAGGCGGTCGAAGCTGCGATCGACGACGGGCTCCTGCTCGTCGAGGGCGGCCGTGTGCGCGCCGCGCACCCGCTTCTCGCCGCTGCCGCGAGGAAACGCTCGCGTCCGCCGGCACGACGGACGCTCCATCTCGAGCTCGCGAGCGTCGTCGCCGACGTCCAGCTGCGCGCACGGCACCTGGCGCTCGCACATGACGCGCCCGACGACGCGCTCGCGTCGACCGTGGCGGATGCAGCCGCTGCCGCATCCACGCGCGGGGCGCGGCAGGACGCCGTGGAGCTGGCCGAGCACGCCGTACGCCTGACGCCGCCCGAGCCCGCTGCACGTGTCGACAGAGTGCTTCGGCTCGCCGAGTACCTCGCCCTGGCCGGTGAGGAGCAGGGACTCACGGATCTGCTGACGCGCGAGCTCGACTCGATCCCGAGCGGCCTGTCCCGCGCTCGAGCACATCTGTTTCTCGCCGAAGGCGCCGTCTCCCACGTGGACGAAGGCATGCACCATCTCGAACGCGCGCTGGCCGAGGGCCGGGGCGACCCGGCTCTGCGGGCACGTGCTCTCGCGAGAAAGGCTGCAATCCTCGCCATGGGCTCCCTCGAGCGCCTGTCGGAGGCGGATCGGTGCGCGCAGCAGGCCGCCGGCGAGGCGCTCGACCTCGAGCCGGACGCGCAGCAGGAAGTCCTCAACGCCCTCGCATGGTTGTCGATCCTGCGCGGGCGGCCGATCGACGAGCTTCGCGCCCGGGCCGGTGCCCTGTCGGTCGACGAGCCGTTCATCCTCTACTCGGTCGACCGCGTTGCCGGGATCCGGCTCGCCTGGCGAGGGCAGGTGACCGACGCACGCGTGCTCTTCGGTCGGCTCGCCGAGCTGGCCGACGCGCGCGGCGAGGCGACCTCGTACGCCGTCCTCCGTCTGCAGCGGTGCGAGCTGGAGCTGCGTGCAGGGGAATGGACGTCTGCGTCCCTGCTGCTCGACGAGTGGCGACACTCGGGTGACCGCGAGCTGATGGCAGGCCCGAGCTACCAGCGCTGCCTCGCGCTGCTCGCCGCAGGTCGCGGCATCGCCGCAGAGGTGGAGCGGTCGACCACACAGGTGATCGCGGGAGTCACGGCGAGCGGCCTGCGCTGGAACCTGCTCGAGGCACTGCGTGCGCGCGGGATCGCCGCGCTGCTCGTGCGCGACCTGCAGCGGGCGCTCGAGAGCCTCCAGGCCGTGTGGACGCACACCGAGCGCGAAGGCATCTCGGACCCGGGCGCGTTTCCGATCGCGCCCGACCTCGTCGAGGCGCTCGTGGAGTCCGGCCAGCTCGACGAGGCGCGTGCAGTGACGGATCGCCTGCGAGTGCTGGCCACAGAGCAGCATCACCCCTGGGGCCTCGCAGCAACGAAGCGCTGTGACGGTGTCGTGAGCCTCGCGGAGAGCCCGTACAACGAGTCGGCCGCTGCGATGCTCGGCTCGGCGGCCGACGACTTTGGAAACCTGGGCCTGCGCTTCGACGCCGCCCGTTCGCTGTTCCTGCTCGGACGGGCGCAGCGACGTCATCGGAAGTGGGCAACGGCTCGTGCGTCGCTCGCGCGCACGATCGAGGCCTTCGAGGAGCTCGGCTCGCCCGGCTGGGCCGAGGAGGCCCGATCGGAGTTGGAGCGGGTCGGCGCCCGACGCCCGCGGAGCGCCGGCGAGCTGACGCCCACGGAGGAACGTGTCGTGGATCTCGCGGTCGAGGGCCTCTCGAACAAGGAGATCGCCCACCGGCTCGTCGTCACCGTGAACACCGTCGAGACGCACCTCTCGCACGCCTACGCAAAGCTCGGTGTGCGCTCACGCGCCCAGCTCTCTCGCGCGCGCGATCGACGGCAATAGCGCCGGGCACAAAGTTTCAGGGTTTCCGCGATTTCGCCGCTCGCCCAGCCTGCGTACCGTCGCCGCAGGAACGTCGAGCGCGGGAGGACGGCAATGAGACGGCGGCTCGTGCGGCGCGTTGGTGTGGGGTTGATCGTGGGGCTGGCGACGGCCGCCGCAATCGCCGGTGGCAGCACATCGGCGTTGGCGGCGGCGAACGCGGTCGTGACCGGGACCTACGCCGGCATGGCCTCCGGTGCACCCGTCGCGGTCTCCGTGATCGCCGAGGCGCCGGCGACGGAGGGCAGCCAGAGAACGGTCTCGATGTACGTCTCGAACGGGACATCCCTCTCCGCGTGGCTCACCGGCCAGGCGCCGGGCAACACCGCGGTGCTGCGATCGACGGACCGACGGTTCAACGCCCGCGTGACGTTGACGCCGCTCACGGCAAACGGCGTGCTCGCCATCCCGGGCGGGAAGCCGCTCCAGTTCTCGGTGCTCCGGACTGCGAACGTCGCCGGGCTGTTCGACGTCACGGTCACCGTGACCGGAGTCGTGCAGGGGCGCTCGACGACCGGAGCCACGCTCACCGGTCAGGTCGGCAGCGCCGGCAGGCTCGCTCCGGCCGCAACTGTCGTCGCGACCGCGCGGAGCGGCGCCGCGCAGCTGAAGTTGACGGCGGCCGCGCGCAACCTCACCCCCGGCGCCTACCGCTGGATCGTCCTGCCGAACGGGAAGGTGTACGCCGCCAACAAGCGGGGCGCCCTCTTCGGCGGCATCGGCGGGCTCCGCGTGCGCCTCCCCGGCAACACCATCCCCGGCGGCACCACGAAGGTGGTGCGCATCTCGGCCGGCAGCGCGGGGCAGCCCGGGTGGGACGACGCGAAGTGCCAGAAGCTCGCCGACGCGTGGCAGGACACGGTCGACCTGCAAGCAGACGCGATCCTCAAGGGAGACAACAAGACCGCTGACGAAGCCGGCGTCGTCGCCGCGGCAGCCATGGACACGCTGTCCGACCACTGCCTCGTCGTCGGTCCCACGTAGGCCTGGAATGCCCGAGTTCCTCGTCGAGCTGTACGTCCCGCAGACCGACGGCGGCGCGGTCGAGAGCAAGGCCCGTAGCGCGCGCCTGGCAGCACTCGAGCTGACCCGCGAGGGGAGGTCGGTGCAGTACGTGCGATCGATCTTCGTCCCGGAGGACGAGACCTGCTTCTTCCTCTACGAGGCGGCGACGGCCGGGGACGTCGAGGAGGCCGCACGGCGGGCATCGCTCGCGTTCGATCACGTCGCACTCGCCATCGCCGCACGAGACGCGGAGGACGGGCATCGGTGACCCGACTCCGGTGGATCCTGACGGGTGCCCTCGTCGCGATGATCGTCGTCGCCGTCGCGCCGGCGGCCGCGCCCGACCGCAAGCCGCCGCGAATCGTCGCGGCGACGATGCTGGACGCCGACGGCGACGCGCTCACCGACCGCGTTCGGCTGACCTACTCCGAGCGAATCCGTCACGTGCTCGACGCGGACGGGCGCTACCCGTTCGCCGTCCCCGGCTACCGGATCCGGTCCGTCGGCCGTGCGAATGGCAAGGTGCTCCTCGTCCTCCTGGCCGAGCCGACGCAGGCCGACACGACGGCCGCTCCCGCGATCCGCTACCGCCGCACGCGCGCGAAGCCGGTGCTCGATCGCGCCGGGAACGAGGCGCCGAACCAGCTGTTTGCCCGCACGCAGGCGCACGGGCACGCGCCCGCCGCGCCACCGAGCCCCGGTCCCCCGACGCCGGCCGACACGGACCGGGACGGCACGCCCGACGCGGAAGACTGCGCGCCGCGGGACGCTGCGATCCACCCCAGCGCAGCCGACATGCCCGACCTCGACTTCGTCGATTCGAACTGCGACGCGATCGACGGCACCGAGAAGGACGCGATCTTCGTCTCCCCGAACGGGAACGACGCCAATCCGGGCACGAAGGGGAAGCCAAAGCGCGAGCTCCAGGCGGCGCTCGCGACGGTCCGCGCCGGAAACGGCCGGTACGTACTGGTCGCGTTCGGCACGTACAAGAGGGTCGAGCTCGCGTCGGGGATCGGCATCTTCGGCGGCTACGACCCGGCGAGCTGGGCACGTCGCGACCGCTTCCCCGACGGGCTCCCGCTGATCAGCGGCTCGCCGGAGGCAGTCTTCGCCAACGGTGCGAAGGACGTCGTCCTCCAGCATCTGAGGATCCGGGGCCTGAACGCGGGAGTGGGCGACCGAAGCGCCTACGGCATCCGCGCGATCGGCAACGCCGAGCTCAAGCTCCAGCGGGTCGCCGTGAGCGCCGTCGACGGTGTTGCTGGTGTCGCAGGATCCAACGGACGGACGGGCGAGCGCGGGGGCGTCGGCCAACCGGGGAAGGACGCAGGCTGTGACGACAATGCGATCCGCCTCGGAGGCAAGGGAGGAACGAGCGCTGCGGGACGGACGGGCGGCAACGGAGGCACCAGCTCGGAGATCCTGGGTCAGGCCTACCCGGGCGTCGAGGGGAAGATCGGCGCGCGGGGCGGCCCGGCCGGCGCGAAGGGCAACCCCGGCACGCCGGGCGGGAAAGGCGACAGCGGGGAGAACGGCTCACCCGGTGGGGGCGGAGGCGGAGGAACGAACCCTACGGTGGGTGCCGAGGCCTGGGAGGGCCGGTCGGGCGGCGACGGAAGCGTCGGCGAGCCCGGCAACGGCGGAGGCGGCGGAGGCGGCGGTGGCCCCCAGGTGGGGTTGACCGTGAAGAACGCCACGGGGAACAGCGGCGGAGGCGGAGGCGGGGGCGGAGCCCCCGGCAGCCCCGGCCGCGGTGGCGGCTTCGGAGGAGGCTCCTTCGGCGTCTATCTCTTCAACGCGAGGATCGTGGTCGAGGACAGCTCGATCGCGGCCGGGAACGGCGGCGCCGGCGGGCGCGGTGGAGACGGCGGTCTCGGCGGTGCCGGCGGCGCGGGAGGGAAGGGCGGCAGGGTCTGCACGTCCGAGGTGGGCGCGGGCGGCGACGGCGGCTTCGGCGGTGCGGGCGGCCGGGGCGGCGGCGGCGGCGGCGGCGCCGGCGGCCCGAGCGTCGGGATCTTCAAGGTCGGGACCTCGACGGCCCTCCTCAAGGGCTCCGCCAAGGCGACCGCCGGGACGCCGGGCGCCGGCGGTGCGGGCGGCCGGGGCGGCCGGGACGGGGTGGGACTCGGCGGTCTGGCCGGGATCGCGAAGCCCGTTCACCCTTGAGCTCGACCCCGTCGCGCTGCGACGGCGACCGGCGCGTACCGGTCTCTGCCCCGCGGCGGCGCTGACCGAGGTGCGCTCGACTCAGAACTCGTTTCAGAATGAAGCCTTGAGCCGTCGGTCGTCCTGAGCGGCGCCCTGCTTCGTCCTCGGTCGCGCCAATAGCGCTGCTATTGGCGCTCCCTGCGTCCTCGCATCGCGCTCGCCCAGAACGCCCCGCCGCCGAAGCGTCATTCTGAATCGAGTTCTCAGCCGGTCGTGCGGCCCGAGACGGCGAGCTGGTTCTCGGCGTGCCGGATCCGCTGCTCGAGCTGCCAGCGGTCGGCCGGCGACGCGCCCGCCTCGACCTTCTCGA
Source organism: uncultured Actinomycetes bacterium (assembly GCA_963747125.1). Lineage (GTDB taxonomy): Bacteria > Actinomycetota > Thermoleophilia > Gaiellales > Gaiellaceae > Gaiella. The sequence continues at coordinate 92,074 of CAVVEN010000020.1, forward strand.
GCTCGGCCTTCGCGGCGTCCAGCTGTGCCTGCGCCCGCGCGTCGTCGATCTCCTTCACGTTGACGGCGTCGTCGACGAGCGCGAGCGCCCGGTCGAGCTCCACCTTGAAGAAGCCCGGGCCGGTGGCGAACTCGAGGATCTCGCTGCCGCCGACGTGCACGCGGGTCGAGCCCGCCTTGAGGGTCGCGACGAGCGGCGCGTGGCGCGCCAGCACGCCGATCTCGCCCGCCGCGCCCGGGACGATAAGCATGTGCGCCTCGCCGGAGAACACGGGCCCGTCCGGCGTCACGACGGCTACATCGAAGGGCGGATGATCGGAGACGTCGGCCATGGCAGGCTCTTCTAGCGTGAGGCGGTCGACGGTCCCATCACGCAGCGACCTGCTCGAGCTGCCGCGCCTTCTCCCGCACGGCCTCGATCGGGCCGACCATGTAGAAGGCCGCCTCGGGCAGCTCGTCGCACTCGCCCTGGATGATCGCGTCGAAGCCGGCGATCGTGTCGTCGAGCTTGACGTACTCGCCCGGCGTGCCGGTGAACTGCTCGGCGACGAAGTTCGGCTGCGAGAGGAAGCGCTCCACCTTGCGGGCGCGCGCCACCACGAGCTTGTCCTCGTCGGTGAGCTCGTCCATGCCGAGGATGGCGATGATGTCCTGCAGGTCCTTGTACCGCTGCAGGATCTGCTGGACGCTCGTCGCGACGCGGTAGTGGTCGTCCGAGACGATGCCGGGCTGCAAGGCCCGCGACGTCGAGTCGAGCGGGTCCATCGCCGGGTAGATCCCCTTCTCCACGATCGCCCGCGAGAGCGTCGTCGTCGAGTCGAGGTGCGCGAACGTGTTCGCCGGCGCCGGGTCGGTGAGGTCGTCGGCAGGCACGTAGATCGCCTGCACCGAGGTGACCGAGCCCGTCGTCGTCGAGGTGATCCGCTCCTGCAGCTGGCCCATCTCGGTAGCCAGGGTCGGCTGGTAGCCGACGGCGCTCGGCATGCGGCCGAGGAGCGCCGACACCTCCGAGCCCGCCTGGACGAAGCGGAAGATGTTGTCGATGAACAGCAGCACGTCCTGACCCTGGTCGCGGAAGTACTCCGCCATCGTCAGGCCCGAGAGGCCGACGCGCAGCCGTGCCCCGGGCGGCTCGTTCATCTGGCCGTAGACGAGCGCGACCTTGTCGATCACGCCCGACTCCCTCATCTCGAGCATGAGGTCGGTGCCCTCGCGAGTCCGCTCCCCGACGCCGGAGAACACCGAGACGCCGCCGTGCTCCTTCGCGAGGTTGTGGATCAGCTCCTGGATGAGCACGGTCTTGCCGACGCCCGCGCCGCCGAACAGCCCGACCTTGCCGCCCTTGATATAGGGCGCGATGAGGTCGACGCACTTGAGGCCCGTCTCGAAGATCTCGATCTTGGGCGAGAGGTCCTGGAACGCCGGAGGATCGCGATGGATCGGCCAGCGCTCTACATCGGCCGGAGGCGGCTCCTTGCCGTCGATCGCCTGCCCGATCACGTTCCACAGCCGCCCCAATGTCGGCGCGCCGACGGGGACGGAGATCGGACGGCCCGTGTCGACGACGTCGACCCCGCGGGCGAGCCCGTCGGTCGAGTCCATCGCGACCGCGCGCACACGGTCGTCACCCAGGTGCTGCTGCACCTCCGCGACAAGGGTCCCAGACGGCAGCTCGATCTCGAGCGCGCTCAGGATCTCCGGGAGACCGTCGGGGAACACGGCGTCGACGACGACGCCCTTGATCTCGATGATCTTCCCAGTGCTCCGGCGTGACTCGGCGGACATTGGCTCTCCTCGAATGGCGTCGATGGTCGACCCGCAGTCGTCGGCAGGTCGCCGCGTCGGGGCGGCGTGAGTCTAGCTCAGGCCACGGGATCGGCTCCGGTGGAGCGGATCGACGCCGGTCGTCAGCCGGACTTCACGCCGGGACGGTCCGCTTCCGCGCGGTCCGGCCCGCCAACCTCCCGCGCGAGGGCGGCATCCTTGAGCCCCCGAAGGAAACGGGTGGTTTCTCGCGCGGTGTCCGCGCCGCTCGCATCGATCACCATCACCGGGAGCGCACGCGGGGTCTTCGGAGGGGAATCGAGCGCCTGCAGGGTCGCCCCTGCAAAGGCCGCGACGCTCGCCACGCTTGCGAGCGTGACCGCACGTCGGACCACGGCGTCCACGCCACGACGGCGAGGCACCGGGGACCACATCACGCGGCACGGCTCGAGCTTCGCCTCGCGCATCTCGCGGGTGGCGGTCTCGATCGTCGCGGCGAAGGAGCCGCACGGCGCGCACAGCTCGAGGTGCTGGGCGAACGCGAGCGCTTCCAGCTCGGAGAGCTCGCCGTCCACCGACAGCGCGGCGAGCCGGCGAAACCGTTGACACGCAGGCGAATACATCACTCATGGTTCTAGACGTCACATCTCGGACCCGGTTAGCGGGAATCGAAAATCGATTTCAGAGGAGCCTGGCCCGCGGATCCACCGCAATCCCGACCACGACGAGCACGAGCCCGAGGACGATCAGCACGGCTGCGAGCTCCCGATCGGCAGCGGGCGCCTCCGCTCGGTCGGCGGCCGCCGCTCCCGGACCGAGCTGCTGGAACGTGTTTCGCACGACGAGCCCTGCGCCGATCACCGTGCAGAACGCGCCCACGCCGTACAGCCCGAGTGCGGCGCCCCGGCGCGCGGGATCCCCCGTTGCGACGCCGATGAGCGAGCCGGCCGCCGCTGCGGTGACTCCGACAGCGACGAGGATGACCGTGAATCGACGCGCCGCGGCGCCGATCACCCGAGGGCGACCGTGGAACCTGGCTCGGACGGCACTGCCTGAGCCGAGCCTCGCCAGCCCTCCAGCGGGTTGTGGCAGGCGCCTCGCCGCCCCGGCCCGACCTCGACGAGCTCCGGCTCGATCACGTCACAGGTCCCTTCGATCGCGCTGGGGCACCGCGGATGGAACCGGCAGCCCGACGGCGGGTCGATCGGGTTGGGAACGTCGCCCTCGAGCACGATGGGCTTGCGCTTCCGGCCGATTTCGGGGTTCGGGACCGGCACCGCGGAGAGCAACGCCCCCGAGTACGGGTGGAACGGATGCCGGTACAGATCCTTGTCCGATGCTTCCTCGACGATCTTGCCGAGGTACATCACCATCACCCGGTCCGAGATGTGCCGGACGACGTTCAGGTCGTGCGCGATGAAGAGGTATGTGAGCCCGAACTCGCCCTGCAGGTCCTTGAGCAGGTTGAGGATCTGCGCCTGCACCGAGACGTCGAGCGCCGACACCGGCTCGTCACACACGATCAGCTTGGGGTTGACTGCGAGCGCGCGCGCGACGCCGATCCGCTGGCGCTGTCCGCCCGAGAACTCGTGCGGGAAGCGGTTGTAGTGCTCCGGGTTTAGCCCGACGACCTCGAGAAGCTCCTGGACGCGCCGCTTCCGCTCGGCCGCCGTGCCGATCTTGTTCACCTCGAGCGGCTCGGCGATGATGAAGCCCACCCGCTTGCGTGCGTTGAGCGAGGCGTACGGGTCCTGGAACACCATCATCATCTCGCGGCGGATCGGCCGCATCTGGGAGCGACTCAGATTCGTGATGTCGCGGTCGTCGAACACGATGCGGCCGCTCGTCGGATCGAGCAGGCGCAGCACGCAGCGGGCGAGCGTCGACTTGCCGCACCCCGACTCGCCGACGATGCCGAGCGTCTCACCCCGCCGGACCGTGAAGCTGACGCCGTCGACGGCCTTGACGGCCCCGACCTGCTTCTGGAAGACGACCCCCCGCGTGATCGGGAAGTGCTTCTTGATGTTCTCGACGGTCAGGAGATCGGTCACCGGTCGTGCCTCACGACGCCACTCGATGCACGTCCTCGATGACGCGGGCGCCTTCGCGCTTCTTCGTCTCGTCGTCGAGCCAGCACCGCTCGAGCTGGCTCGGTCCGCCGGTCGCCTCGAGCGCCGGGAGCTGATTGCGACAGATGTCCATCGTGAACGCGCACCGTGGATGGAACCGGCACCCGCTCGGCGGGCGCAGGAGCGAGGGGGGCTGGCCCGGGATCTGCGTCAGGCGATCGACGTCCGCGTCGAGCCGCGGGAGGGAGCCGAGCAGGCCCCACGTGTAGGGGTGCCGGGGGCGATAGAAGAGCTCGTCGACCGGGGCCTGCTCGACGACCTGGCCGCCGTACATCACGACCACGTCGTCTGCGATCTCCGCGACGACGCCGAGGTCGTGGGTGATCATGATCATCGCCATGCCGAACTCATCCTGCAAACCGCTTCATGAGCGTGAGGATCTGCGCCTGCGTCGTCACGTCGAGCGCCGTCGTCGGCTCGTCGGCGATGATCAGGTCGGGGCCGTTGATGAGCGCCATCGCGATCATCACCCGCTGCCGCATGCCCCCCGAGAACTGGTGCGGGTAGTCGCGCAGGCGCTGCTCCGCCCGTGGGATCTTGACGTCCCTGAGCGCCTCGTCGCACGCTCGCGCGCCTCCTTGCGCGTCACGTCGCGGTGCACGAGCACGGCCTCCTCGAGCTGCCAGCCGATCGTCTTGACCGGGTTGAGCGAGGTCATCGGGTCCTGGAAGATCATCGCGATCCTGGCGCCGCGGAGCTGGTTGAGCTTGTCCTTGCTCGTCCCGATCAGCTCCACCCCGTCGAAACGGGCCGACGCCCTCCGACATCGCGTTGCGTGGATCGTTCAGCCCCATCACGGTCAGGCAGGTGACGCTCTTGCCGGAGCCGGACTCGCCGACGATCCCGAGCGTGGCGCCGCGCTCGACGGAGAACGAGACGCCGTCGACGGCCTGGACGATGCCGTCGTCGGTGCGAAACTGCGTCCGCAGGTCCTCGACCTCGAGCAGCGCCATCAGGTGAGCCGGATCCTCGGGTCGAGGAACGCGTACAGGATGTCGACGATCAGGTTGAAGATGATGATCACGATCGTCGAGAAGACCACCACGCCCACGATCACCGGCAGGTCGGATTTGCTCGTAGGCGACGATCACGGAGCGCCCGAGGCCGGGTAGCCCGAAGATCGACTCGGTGAAGATCGCGCCGCCGAGCGCGAGGGCGATGTCGAGACCGAGGATGGTCACGACCGGGAGCATGCTGTTGCGGAGCATGTGCGAGCGCATGACCTGCCGCTCGGTGACGCCCTTGGCGCGTGCCGTGCGCACGTAGTCCTCGCTCATCGTCTCCATCACGTTCGCGCGTATCAGCCGGACGTAGAGCGCCGCGAAGAGCAGCGCGAAGGTACACCAGGGCAGGATCAGATGGTACGCCCACTGCGACCGGGCCGCCGCATTCCGCGCCGATCGACGGGTTGATCATGTCGCAGTAGCCGGTGATCGGGGTCCAGCCCAGCTGCGCACCCGAAGACGAACGACAGGATCAGGCCGATCCAGACGGGGTGGGCGGAGATCCCGATCAGGACGAAGATCATGGCGCTCCTGTCGAGGAGCGAGCGTGGCCGGAGCGCGGAGAGGACGCCGATCGGGGATCGAGACGAGGAGCCAGAGGATGGCGCCGCCGAAGACGAGCGACGCGGTCACGGGCGCCGCGGCGACGATGACGTCGTTGACGTCCTGCCGGTTGACGAACGAGCGGCCGAGGGACTGGTCGAAGACCAGCTGCTTCAGCCAGAGCACGTACTGCTTCCAGACCGGCTCGTCGAGGTGGAGGTATGCGGCGACCTGCTTGACCTGCTCGGCTGTTCGCCGACTTCCCGGCCGCGAGCTTCGCCGGATCGTTCGGAGCGACGAAGAAGACGATGTACGTGACGAACGTCACGGCGAGGAACAGGAACACCGCCCACAGCAGGCGCCGTGCGATGAATCTCCACATACTCGATCAGTGTCTCAAATCGAAAGGCTGCGGTGTTGGTCGGGACCGACGGACGAACAACGGGTGCGAGGGCGCCGAAGCGCCCCCGCACCCACGTTCGACCTGCGACGAGCGATCTACTTGATCGTCATCGCGTTGAGCGCGAGGTTCGTGTTCGCCTCGTTGTAGATCGACGTTCGCGATCCGCGACGAGACCAGGATGCGGTTGTTGGAGTTGATGTACGGCGCCCACGGGGCCGCTTCCTTCATGATCTGGACGTCGAGCTTGCCGTAGGCGGCGTAGCGCGCGTCGCCCGCGAGCGGCGTCCGCCTTGTCCATCAGCGTGTTGAACTTCGGGCTGTTGAACAGGGCGGCGTTGTTGCTCGACCCCTCGTCCGGGATCTGGCGCCCGTCGAGGAGGACGTTGATGAAGTTCGACGGATCCGGATAGTCGGCCTGCCAGCCGATGGCGGAGCATGTCGTAGTTGCCGTTCTTCTTGTCGCCCGCGCGCGAGAAGAGCTGCGAGCTCGGGATCGCCTCGGTCTTCGCCTTGAAGCCCGACCTGCTCGAGGTTGTACCGCATGATCTGACCGCGGTTGATGTTCGTTGACGAGTTGCGGTGCACGATGCGCAGCGTCGGCACGTTGCCGACGTCACCCGCGACCGCCTTGGCCTTGGCGACGTTCGCCCCGCTGTACGCGTAGATGTTGTTCGCCTGGATGAAGCCCGGCATCGCCGGCGGGAGGATCTGCGACGTCCGGCGACCGCCGTACTTGCCGGCGACGCGGACCTGCGCCGGACGGTCGATCGCCCAGTTGATCGCCTGGCGCAGCTTGACGTTCGCGAGCGGCGCGCCGGGCAGCGAGTTGAGCGCCCAGTAGGTCGTGACGGAGGTCGGCTTGACGAAGAAGCGGCTCTTGTTGACGCCGAACTCGTCGCCGAGATCACCGGACGCGGCGGCCGGCACGATCGGCTCGACGTCGGCCTGACCGGCCTTCACCTGGAGCATGCTCTGGTTCTCGTCACCACCGACGGTGATGACGATCCGGTCGGGGTTCGCCGGACGCGATGCCCTTGTAGTTCTTGTTGCGGTCGAGCACGACGTTCGGCCAACCTCGCGGCTGGAGATGTAGTACGGCCCCGCGCCGACGACCGAGTTCACGTCCTGCTCGGAGTACGGCGTCGACGGATCGGTCGCGGTGAACCAGTTCATCGCGAGCGCCGACGACGAGCGACGGGAACGGCTTCGTCAGCTTGATGGTGAGCTTGTTGCCGCTCACCGTGAGCCCGCTGATCTTCTGCGCCTTGCCGTCGTAGAACGCCTGCGCGCCGATGACGGCGCCGCAGTCCGCTGATGCCGCCGAAGCGGGCGGAGGCGGCGTCGCCCATCTTCGGGCTCAGGAGACGCTCGAACGCGTGGACGAACCACTGCGGCGTCACGGTCTTGCCGTTCGACGCCTTGTGCCCGGGGCGGACGCGTGAACGTGTAGGTCTTCCCGTCCTTCGAGACGACGGGCTGACCGGCGGCGGCCTCGGGATAGACGCGCTTGCCCTCGGCGCCCGTTCTTCTCCGAGTACTGCATGAGGTTGTACGACGTCGGCCAGAGCAGCTCCGAGCAGCCGGTGTCGTAGCACTTCTGCGGGTCGATGTACTCGAAGTCGCTGCAGTTGTGGTTGTACCGCAGCGTGCCGCCCTTCGCGGACGCGGCGGAGCCCCCGGCCGTCGCGCTGGCGACGAGCAGCGACGCTCCGCGACCGCGAGCCATCACGGTCGCCAGCACGAGCTTCGTTACGCATACGAGCTCCTTTCCGCTTCTCGATCCGCGTGCTGGCCGCACGGCGGCCAGACCGCCTTCCGCACGATCCGACGCCGTTCAGACGGCGATACTGTTAGAAAGGTTGGCGGTTATCACGACGTTTTTCGCGGGTCGAACGCGTCGCGGAGCCCGTCGCCGAGGAGGTTGAACGCCAGCGTCGCCAGCAGGATCGCCAGACCGGGCCAGATCATCAGCGACGGCTACCGTCAGGTAGTACTGCGGCGCCTGGGCCAGGATGTTGCCCCAGCTCGACGTCGGCTCCTGGATCCCGAGCCCGAGGAACGAGAGCCCGGCCTCGCCGATGATGTAGGCTCGCGACGATCAGCGTCGAGTAGACGATCACCGGGCCGACGAGGTGCGGCAGGAGGTGGGAGCGGACGATGCGCCAGTCCGAGGCTCCGGTCATCCGCGCCGCCTCGACGAACTCCTTCTCGCGGAGCGAGAGCACCTGCCCGCGCACGATCCGCGCCGGGTAGAACCAGCCGAAGAGCGAGAAGATCGAGCACGAGCGTGAACACGCCCGGCGCGAGGAACCCGAAGGTGATCCCGTTCAGCTGCTCGCCGAGCGGTCGCCGAGATCGCGATGATGAAGAGGAGCGCCGGGAAGGCCATGAACATCTCGCGTCAGGCGCGAGACGACCGTGTCGACCGTGCCGCGGAAGTAGCCGGCGAGCGCACCGAGAAGGACGCCGAGCCCGACGGAGAAGATCGTCGCGAAGACGGCGACCTCGAGCGAGGTCTGCGCGCCGTAGAGGAGGCGCAGGAACAGGTCTCGCCCGATCGTGCTGTCCGCGCCGAGGATGAACAGCGTCTTCCCGCCGTCGGGCGTCTGCACCCGCGTCATCGGACCGACGGGAAGGTACGTGTCCGGGTCGACGGCGTTGTAGAACTGATCGTTGGGCCCGTGCCCGAGGATGTGGGCGACGATCGGCGCACCGATGAACGCGACGAGGAACATGATGATGATGAACATCGCCGCCCGCGAGCGCCATCCGGTCGCGCTTGAGCCTGAGCCAGACGAGCTCCCAGTAGCCGCGCGCCTTGACCTGCCCCGCGGCACCGACCTCCGGCTCCGCCCCGGCATCAGTCAGGCTGATCTCCTGGACGGTGCTCACCGGCGCACCACTATAACGCACACCTCGGGAAGGATCCCTGCATTTTTCACCCTCTGAGCTGGCGGCTCAGCCGGGGCTCGCGTAGATCCCCGGCGGTGCGTACGGCGCGGTGTAGCTGACTTTCCATGCTGCGTCCTTCGACGGTCGCTCAATCGTCATGTCGTAGCGCGTCGGGACGTATTCCGTGCCCGACTCGGGGACGAGAAGCACCTGGAGGAGCACCTTGTTGGGCGACGACTCGACGACCTGGAACCCGGAGGTCGCCAGATCGTGAACCGGGAACGGCGGGACGGGGAGCTCGCCGCGCATCCATTGCGCGCGGGTCACCCCACTCCGCATCTCGGGTGTCGCGAGGTTCCAGGCCTTGTCGAGCTGGGTCCGTCCGACGGCGGTCTCGAGGAAGCTGATCGCGACCGCACGCGCGCCCGGATCGAGCTTCCCACCCTTCTTGAGGTTGTCCGTCGGCTGGGCGGGCGTCGTGACCTGCGCGGGCGCCGCTTGTGTCGGCGCCGGGCCCTCGTCGGTCCGCGACTGCCAGAAGGCGACTACGCCGGCGGCGAGCAACAGCACCGCGATGCCGAGCGCGACCCTGTCCCTGACCTGGCGACGGCGTGCGGCGCTTTGCTGCGGGCTCGGCTCGGCCTGCATCGATGCCTGACGCTCAGCACCCATCGCGAGAAGTGTAGACGTCGTCCCGGGACGAAAGGTTGTCCCCGCGTTCAGTCGACGTAAGCAACTCCGGGTGGCGTGGAGTCGGCGCGGCGACCCGCCGCGACTCAGGTCAGCGCATCGGCGCCGGCGACGACCTCGAGGATCTCCTGGGTTATCTCGGCCTGGCGGGCGCGGTTCATCTCGAGCGTGAGCGTGTCGATCAGCTCGCCCGCGTTCTTCGATGCGTTCCGCATCGCGGTCATCCTGGCCCCCTGCTCGGACGCCGACGACTCGAGCAGCGCGCGGTAGATCTGGGTCTCGACGTAGACCGGGAGCAGCCGCTCGAGGATCTGCTCGGGCTCGGGCTCGAAGATGAAGTCGCCGCGGAGCGCGTCGTCGCGGCGCTCCTCCTCGTCCGTCTCGAGGATGTCGGTGGAGATCGGGAGGATCTCCTGCTCGGTCACCGTCTGCGTCAGCGCGGAGACGAACGTGTTGTAGACGAGGACGACTCGGTCGACCTCGCCCTCGACGAAGAGCTCGGCAGCGCGGTGCGCGATCGCCTGGGCATCCGCATAGGCCGGCGCGTCGGTGAAGCCGACGAACGTCCCGTCGAGCTCCCGCCGCCGGAACGTGAGGGTCGACCGTCCCTTCTTGCCGACACCGAGCCATCGCACCGTCTGGCTCTCGGCCTGGAGCTGCCGCTCGAGCGCGAACGCCCGGCGCAGCACCTGCGCGTTGAACGCGCCGGCGAGCCCGCGATCGCCCGAGAGCGGGACGATCAGCGTCGCCGCGGTCGTCTCGCGCTGCTGGAGCAACGGGAGCCCCCGCACCGAGCCGGCGGCGCGGCCGACGCCGGCGATCAGCTCCCGCATCGTGTCGGCGTACGGCCGCATGGCCTCGATCCGCGCCTGTGCACGGCGCAGCTTCGCCGCCGCGACCAGCTCCATCGCCCGCGTGATCTTCCGCGTGTTCCGGACCGACCGGATTCTGCGCTTGTAGTCCTGGACGGAAGCCACGGGCTATCGCCCGTGTCTTCCGTCTAGAAGATCGAGTCTTCTAGTGATTTCCGTCGCGAAGCGGCGGAAATCACACAAGGCCGCGCTCCTCCTCGACGTTGAAGCCGTCGACGAACTTCTGCAGCGCCTCGTCCAGCTTCGCGATCGTCTCGTCGGAGAGGTCGCCGCTCTCGCGGATCGCCTCGTAGATCGACCCCTCCGCCCGGAGCGTCTCGCGCAGCTCCTCCTGGTAGCGGGGAACCTGCCCGACGGGGACGCGGTCGAGCCAGCCGTGGATCCCGGCGTAGATCGCGACGACCTGCTCCTCGGCGGGCCACGGCTGGAACTGCGGCTGGTTCAGGGTCGCGACCATCCGCTCGCCGCGCGCGAGCGACTGCTGGGTCGCAGCGTCGAGCTCGGAGCCGAACTGGGAGAACGCCTCCAGCTCGCGGTACTGCGCCAGGTCGAGGCGAAGGCGGCCGGCGACCTTCTTCATCGCCTTCGTCTGCGCGTTGCCTCCCACCCGTGACACCGAGATGCCGACGTTGATCGCCGGCCGGATGCCCGAGTAGAAGAGGCTCGACTCGAGGAAGATCTGGCCGTCGGTGATCGAGATGACGTTCGTCGGGATGTAGGCGGCGACGTCGCCGGCCTGGGTCTCGATCACGGGTAGGGCGGTGAGCGAGCCGCCGCCGAGCTCGTCCGAGAGCTTGCAGGCGCGCTCGAGCAGCCGCGAGTGGAGATAGAAGACGTCGCCGGGGAACGCCTCCCGACCCGGCGGCCGGCGCAGGAGCAGGGACAGCTGCCGGTACGCGTCGGCGTGCTTCGTGAGGTCGTCGTAGATGACGAGGGCGTGCTTGCCGTTGAAGAGGAAGTGCTCGCCCATCGCGGCGCCCGCAAACGGGGCCATCCACTTGATCGGCGCGGCCTCCTGCGCGGGCGCGGAGAGGACGATCGTGTACTCCATCGCGCCGGCGTCCCGGAGCCGCTCGACGACCTGGGCGACGGTGGACGCCTTCTGCCCCACCGCGACGTAGATGCAGATCACGTCGCCGCCGCGCTGGTTGATGATCGAGTCCACCCCGATCGCGGTCTTGCCGGTGCCGCGATCGCCGATGATCAGCTCGCGCTGGCCACGGCCGATGGGGATCATCGAGTCGATCGCCTTGAGGCCTGTCTGGAGCGGCTCGACGACCGGCTGGCGCTGGATCACGCCCGGGGCCTTGAACTCGAGCGGACGGAACTCGGTCGTGGCGATCGGCCCCTGGCCGTCGAGCGGGCTGCCCAGTGGGTCGACGACGCGGCCGAGCAGCGCCTCGCCGACCGGGACGCTCATCACCGCGCCGGTGCGGCGCACCGGCTCGCCCTCCTTCACGTGGTGCCACTCGCCGAAGAGCGCGACGCCGACGTTGTCCTCCTCGAGGTTGAAGGCGATGCCGACGACGCCGTGCTCGAACTCGAGCCGTTCGAGCGAGACGCAGTTCTCGAGGCCGTAGACGCGGGCGATGCCGTCGCCCACCTGGAGCACGGTCCCGACCTCCGAGAGATCGGTCTCGACGTCGTACTGCTCGATCCGCTGCTTGAGGATCGAGGTGATCTCTTCGGGACGGAGCTTCACAGAGGTCTCTCCTTCGTCAACTCAAGTTCGGGTTACAAGTTCCCTACGCAGGCGGTCGATGCGGCCGCGCACGCTCGCGTCGACGCGCAGCGAGCCCGCCTGGAGGATCATCCCGCCGATCAGGTCCGGGTCGACCGAGCGGCTGGCCTCGACGGTGCGCCCGGAGGCCTGCTCGATCTTCGCGACGATCCCGCGCGCCTCGTCCTCGGAGAGCGCGTAGGCGGTCGTCAGCTCGACGTTGAGCCGGCCCTGCTCGCGATCGACGATCGCCTCGAACTCCTCGGCGATCGCGCGCAGCTGCCCGCTGCGGCCCTTGGCCGCGACGAGGCGGACGAAGTTCCGGACGATCGGGTCGCCGCCCTCCGTCACCTCCTCGAGGACCCCCGCCTTGACGCCCGGGTCGAGCTGTGGGTTGGCGAGGAACGCCTCGAGCTCGGGTGTCTCCTCGAGCGCGTCCGCGAGCTGGCCGAGCTGATCGCGCGCGACGTCGACGCGATCCTGCTCGTGCGCCGCCTCGAAGAGGGCGCGCGCATACATGCGCTGCGCGAGAGCCATCAGCTCTTCGAGCCCTCCAGCGCCGAGAAGTCGAGGCCCTGGACGGCCTCCTCGACGAGCCGCCGATGGTCCTCGGTGTCGAGCACCTTGCCGACGATCCGCTCGGTCGCGTCGATCGTCAGGTCGGCGACCTCGCTCCGGATCTGGCCGATCGCGCGGACCGTCTCGGCCTCGATCTGCTTGCGGGTGTCCTCGAGGCGCCGCTGACGCTCGGTCTCCGCCTCCTGCTTCGCCCGGTCGACCTGCGCGTCCGCGACCTTCCGCGCCTCGGCGAGGATCTCCGCCGACTCCGAGCGCGCCTGTGCGAGGATCGCCCGGTTCTGCTCGAGGAGACCACGCGCCTCGTTCCGGGCGTTGTCGGCCTCCTCGACGGCCTGGCGGATCCGATCCCGCCGGTCGTCGATGGTCTTCTGGATCGGGCCGAAGGCGTACTTCCGGAGCACGAAGAACGTGATCGCGAACGCGACCAGCGTCCAGATCATGAGCCCCGGAACGACCTTGATCAGGTCGTTCGACGACTCGGCTGCGAGCAGGTCGACCATGCTCAGACGAGGACGTAGGCGAGCAGTCCGCCGATGAGGCCGTAGAAGACGACTGCCTCGGTGAGGGCGAAGCCGAGCCACTGGATGCCCTGCAGCTCGCCGCGGAGCTCGGGCTGCCGGGCGACGGCCTGGATCATCGAGCCGAAGATGTTGCCGATGCCGACGCCCGCGCCGAGCGAGCCGAGGCCGATGCCGAGCGCGAGCGCGATCGCCTTGCCGGCGTCGGCCCCGTCTTCGGCGGCAGCGATGAACAGTGAGGACAGCATCGTTGCGGTCTCCTCCTTAGTGGTCCGGCTCGATGGCCGAGCCGATGTAGATGGCGGACAGGGCGGCAAAGATGTACGCCTGGATCGACACGACGATCACGACCTCGAAGAGGTAGAAGATCGCCGCGGCGGGCACGGCGATGATCGCGAGCGCGAGGTTGCCGATGATGAAGATCAGGCCGAGGAACGTGAGGATCAGCATGTGGCCGGCGAGCATGTTCGCGTACAGACGGACGGAGAGGCTGATCAGGCGCATGAACTGCCCGAGGATCTCGAGCGGCACGATCAACGGGTACATGGCCTTCGGGACGTCGGGGATCCAGCTCTTGAGATACGCCCACGCGCCGTTCGCGCGGATGCCCTCGACGTGCGTGAAGACGAAGGTCATGAGGGCGAGCGCGAGCGTCACGGAGAGCGTCGACGTCGCGGCGAAGAGCGCGAGCGTCGGGACCTGGACGCCGGCGATCGTCACCTTCTCGTCCGAGAGCGGCAGCGGGATGAACCCGAGCATGTTGACCACCCAGATGAACACCATCAGGCTCGCGACGTAGGGGAACCAACGGCCGATCGCCTTCGTCGGCAGACCCTGCTCGGCGACCTGCACCTGCGCGACCTCGTAGATGAACTCGCCGAGCGCCTGCCGCTTCGTCGGCTCGCGCCCGACCTTGACCCGCATGAACACGATCCCGATCACGCACGACAGGAGCGCGCCCAGGAGGAGGTAGGCGACCGCCTTGTTGATCGACATGTCGATCGGCCCGAGGTGGATCGGGACCCACTCGTGCAACGTCCACTCGGAGGCGGGGTTGAACTTCTCCTCGTCGCCGCTCGACTCGTCGGCGGCGAGCGCGACGGCGGGGAGCGCAAGGAACAGGAGCCCGGCCAGGCCCGCAAGACGCTTCGTCATGCCCGGGCCTCCTGCCCGAAGTACTCGACGAGCGACACCGCGAGCTCGACCGAGAACGCGAGCGCGTAGAGGACGGCCGCGGCCAGACCGACCCGCTCGTCCGCGACCGTGACCGCGACGAGGGGAATGCCGATCAGAAGCGCTCTCGAGCTCGTGCCGATCCCGCGCATGCCTGCGGCGGCGAGGTTACCCGTGCCGAGCGGGAGCCGCGTCAGGAGGAGCGCGAACAGCTCGCCCGCGATCCACAGCGTCGCCGCGAGGAGCCATCCCCGCATCGGCCATCCCGCGGCGAGGAAGACGGGCAGCGCGAGCGCGACGACGGCCGACCCGGCGAGCGCGGGAACGAGGCGCCCGGGAACCGGGCGCGGCGTCTCGAACACGCGCGCGCTCACGACCCGGCGCGCGAGTAGACGCCGTAGACGACCCCGATGGCGAGCGGGATGCCGACGATCGCTCCGACGAGCAGGCCGATGCCCGCCTCGCCGAAGAGCCAGCCGACAAGCGCCCCGAGGGCCATCGCAAACCCGACCGTGCCGAGCAAGAGCCCGGACGCCGTTGCGAGCGAATGCGGCGACGAGGAGGCGGCGGCGGCCATCGGGACCGGGAGCATACCACCCTGCTTGTAACAGCCCGTTTCGGCTCTGCGAGCGGAATAGGGTCTACCTTTGTGGCAGTGGTGGAGCGCATCCTTCTCGTTCACGGGAGCGTCGTCGGGGGTCGCGCGACCTGGCGCGAGCAGCGACGTGCGATCGTCGATCAGGCCGAGCTCGTCGTGCTCGAGCGGCCCGGGTTCGCCCCCGGGCCGGTCGAGGATGTCGACTTCGAGCGCCACGCGGACTGGGTCGCCGAACGGCTCGAGCCCGGCGATCACCTCGTCGGCCACTCCTACGGCGGCGTCGTCGCGTTGCTGGCCGCGGCCCGACACCGCGCGATCGCGTCCCTGACGGTGATCGAGCCGCCGTGCACGAGCGTCGCGCTCGACGACCCGGCGGTGTCGGCCTTCGCCCAGGGCGGCGCCGCGTTGTACGCGACCGCGCGGGACGACGAGCCCGAGGCCTTCCTGCGTCGCTTCCTGGCCGCCGTTGGATCGGACTGGGACCCGCCCTCCCCGCTCCCACCGGATCTCGAGCAGGGGGTCCAGGCCTTGATCCGGGAGCGTGGACCGTGGGAGGCCGAGATCCCGCTCACCGAGCTCGCCGCGTTGCGGCTGCCGACGCTCGTCGTCTCGGGTGCGCACCATCCCGCCTGCGAGGCGATCTGCGACGTCCTCGAGCGCGCGCTCCGGGCCGAGCGCGTCGTCATTCCCGGGTACGGCCACAACCCGCAGCTCTCCCCCACGTTCACCGCGGCCCTGCTCGGCCTCGTCACCCGCGCGGCCCGACCGACGTAGTTCGTCACGCCACACGTCGTCCTCCGTGCCACACGCGGTCCACGAAGACGGACGCTCGACCCGATCTCCGACGCCCGGGGAGGGGCCACGGGCCAAGGCCAGGAGCCCGGCCCAGGCCAGGGGCCAAAGGCCACGGGCCAGGGGCAACGAGCCGCAGCAAGGGCCCGGGTGCTGTGTCCTGCGCTCAGGCCCGGCGTTCCGATCCGACCCCCACCGGACCCCAAGAGACCGACGGGAAGGCATAGCGCCTCGCGACGTTCCGACCGAGGCAACCTCCCCAAGTGACAAAGTGTCACTTGGAACGCTGCGGCCGACCTCCGTCGCCGCCTGAGGGGCGCCAGTCCCGCTCTTGCTCGATCGCGGCTCGTGCCGCGACGCGGCGCTCGTACCGCCCGAGCACCTCGTCGGCCGCGTTCTGCGGAGAACGGACCCGGAGCCAGCCGTCGACGATCGGATCGACGACGCCCGGAAGCGCTCGGAGCGCGCGCTCCCTTCGCACCAGACGGCGAATGGCTTCGTAGCTCGGCCGGGGCAGCCCACGTCCGTCGGCGAAACGACCGAGGTCGCGACGGATCTCGGCCACCGAGGCGTCCGACGCCGCGAGCCGGCGCACCTCGACGACGAGCGGCCACGCGAGCCTCGGTGCGGCGTCTGACATCCGATCAGCGTGCCCTCCGACCGGTGACGAGTCCGCGCCGCCTCTGAGCCATCTCCGACACGGGGATCCTCGAGCCGGACGGTGAGGGAGCCCAAGTAACACAGTGTCACTTGGGCTCCTCGTGCCGCCGGCCGGTCATGGGTCGCGCAACCGGCTCCTCGCGCAGAAGGATCACGCACCGGCCTTGAGCCGTCGGCCACTCCGACCGGACCGGGGAAGTCGAGCCCCGGCACGCCGGACCCGCCAATCCAACCCCGGCACGACCGGTCCCCGGGCACGCCGACCGGCCACTCCAACCCCGTACCTGCCGCCGGGCAGTCGAACCCGGCAACCGCCGCCCCTAACCCGCCGCCCCCGGCACGTCGGCCCCGACCGGCACGGGGGCCTCGTCCCCTCCCACCCGCACCTGGTCGAGTGCCTCCGCGGGGCCGTCGGCAGCGGCCCGGCTAGATGACGAGCTTGATCAGCAGCACGATCACCACGACTGCGGCGACGAGCAGCACGAGGTTCGCGAGGCCGAAGAACGCCAGATGCGTCGTGCCCCGTGCGCGCTCCGGCGACACGCCGGAGAGGCTCAGCTCGAGCTGCCGCTCGACGTCCGCCTGGATCTTTCGGGAGAGCCGCTCGCCGAAGTCCATCGGCTCCTCCTGCTCGACGCGGAGCGGCGGGAAGGTTTCCGGTAACCCGTCGATGACGAGCTGCGAGACGTGTTCCGGCTCGTCAATGTCCTTCAGGCGCACGGTGCCGAGCTCGCGCTTCGAGACACCGTCGGGCAGCGCGCCGCCCGACACGAGCGCGGCGGTCGTCGCCGAGAGCAGCACCTGCCCTCCGTGCCCCGCGGCACAGATCCGCGCGGCGCGGTGGACGTCGATCCCGACGTAGCCCTCCTCCCCGACGACGGGCTCGCCCGTATGGAGGCTCATGCGCACCCGCAGCGCGGTCCCCTCGGGCCAGACGTGCTCCGCGAGAGCACGCTGCGCCGCCACGGCCGCCGCGACCGCGTCGCGGGCGCGCTCGAAGCAGAAGAAGAACGCGTCGCCCTGGGTGTCGATCTCCTGGCCGCCCCGCGCGGCGAACGCGTCGCGGATGACGCCTCGATGCTCGGCGAGCGCGTCGGCGTAGCGGTCACCGAGCCGCTTCAGGAGCTCCGTCGAGCCCTCGATGTCGGTGAAGACGAAGGTGACGGTGCCGCCGTGCAGCTCCGTCACGCGCTCAGCCGCTCGGAGTCGTCGGCCTCGGTCTGGCGTCGCCGCGGCCGGGGGCTCGCCAGCTTGACGATCTCCAGCAGATAGACCACGTACCCGGAGAACGCGAGCGCTGCGAGGGCGATCGCCGCGACGGCGACGGTCTCCCACACATGCCACACACCGCCCTCGCGGAAGGGGATGAAGCGGGTCGCGAGCGCAGCTGCACCGAGGCTCGCCGCCCAGGCCCACATCGTCAGCGCGGCGCGCCGCTGCGAGTAGCCGCGGCGGAGGAAGCGGAAATGCAGATGCGACTGGTCCGGCGCGAAGGGGCTCTCGCCGTGCTTCAGGCGGCGCGCGACGACGAACGACGTGTCGATGATCGGGACGGCGAGGACGAGCAGCGGCAGGAACAGGACGACCGTCGACGCCGTCTTGAGCAGGCCCGAGATCGAGACCGTCGCGAGCGTGAACCCGAGGACGAGCGCGCCGGAGTCTCCCATGAAGATCCGCGCCGGGAAGAAGTTGTGCCGCAGGAACCCGACGCACGCCCCGGCCACGACCGCCGAGAGCACCGCGGCGTCGACCTTGCCGAGCGAGAGCGCGAGGGTCGCGAAGGTGACGCCGGAGATGGCGCAGACGCCGGCCGCGAGCCCGTCCATGCCGTCGAGGAAGTTGACCATGTTCATCACGGCCACGATCCACACGACCGTCAGCGGCATCCCGATCCAGGCGGGCAGGTCGACGACTCCGATGAACGGGAACGTGAAGTGGTCGATCCAGACGCCGAAAGCGCACGGAATTGCGGCCGCAGCCACCTGGCCGGCGAGCTTCGGCAGCGGGTCGAGACCGCGGAAGTCGTCGACGGCACCGACGACGCACGCGACGGCCGCGCCGAGCACGATGCCTCGTATCTCGCCGGAGAGGTCGAGAAACGCCAGCGACGGTACGAGGATCCCCAGGAAGATCGCAAGGCCGCCGAGGCGCGGGATCGGCCGCTTGTTGAGGCGTCTCGCATCGGGCTGGTCGACGACGCCCAGCAAGCGGGCCATCCCCCCGACCGCGGGGGTGAGCAGCACGACGATCCCGAACGCGATCAGCGCTCCCCACAGGACCTCGGGGTTCGCTCGCAGGTCGGAGAGCATGCCGCCGCTCTACTTCGTGCCGTACAACCGGTCGCCTGCGTCCCCGAGCCCCGGCACGATGTAGCCGCTCTCGTTGAGCGCCCGGTCGATCGCCGCGACGACGATCGAGACGTCGGGGTGGTCGCGATGGATCCGCTCGATCCCCTCGGGCGCAGCGATCAGGGCGATGAGTCGCACCGATGTCGCGCCGGCGGCCTTGACGGTCTCGACGGCCGCGGCGGTCGAGTTGCCCGTCGCGAGCATCGGGTCGAGCAGGATCACGTCGCGGTCGGCGATGTCGTTCGGCAGCTTGACGTAGTACTCGACCGGCTCGAGCGTCTCCTCGTTGCGGTAGAGGCCGATGAACCCGACACGAGCGCCGGGAACGAGCGAGAGCACGGCGTCGAGCATGCCGATGCCGGCGCGGAGGATCGGGCAGACGGCGACCTTCTTCCCCGAGATACGCCGCGCGGAGGTGCGCTCGAGCGGCGTCTCGATCTCGACCTCCTCGTGCGCGAGGCCCTTTGTCGCCTCGTAGGTCAGGAGCAGCGTCAGCTCGTTGACGAGCTGACGGAACATCTGGGTCGTCGTCGTGACGTCGCGCAGCAGCCCGAGCTTGTGCTGCACGAGCGGGTGCGCCACCTCGGTGACGCTCCGCGCCGCCGGCATGCTGAGCGCGCTTTCGGTCACGTCGGCCGTCAGCCCCCGGTCGCCTCGCCGACATAGGTCGGATAGCCCTGGAACCCGGGATACAGCGGACGCCGCTCGCAGAGAGCCACCGTGCGTGCGCGGAGCGACCCCAGGTCGGCATCCGGGGAGAGCGCCTCGACCACGATCGCGCCGACCTCGCGGAAGTCCTCGTCGTCGAATCCGCGCATCGTCGCCGCCGGGGTGCCGACGCGGACGCCCGACGCGATCGTCGGCGGCCGCTCGTCGAACGGCACGGTGTTGCGGTTGACCGTCAGGCCCACCGCGTCGAGCCGCTCCTCCGCGTCCTTGCCCGACCAGTCGGTCGCGCGAAGGTCGAGCTGGAGGAGGTGGGTGTCGGTGCCGCCCGTGAGCAGGTCGATGCCACCGGCGAGCAGCGTCTCGGCGAGCGCGTCGGCGTTCGTTCGCACCTGCTGCTGGTACGCGCGGAACCCCTCGGTCGCCGCGATCCTGAAGCAGGTCGCCTTCGCGGCGACGATGTGCTCGAGCGGCCCGCCCTGCATCCCGGGGAACACCGCCCGGTCGATCGCGGTCGCATGCTCCTCCCGGCAGAGCACGAGGCCGGCGCGCGGCCCCGCGAGCGTCTTGTGCGTGGTCGACGTGACGACGTCGCAGTGCTCGACCGGGTTCGGGTGCAACCCGGCCGCGACGAGACCGGCGAAGTGCGCCATGTCGCACCAGAGCAGCGCCCCGACCTCGTCCGCGACCCGCCGGAACATCGAGGTGTCGACGGTTCGCGGGTAGGCGGATCCCCCGCAGAGCACGATCCTGGGCCGGTGCTCGCGCGCGAGCGCGAGCACCTCATCCTCGTCGACGACGCCCGTCTCCCGCGAGACGCCGTAGTGGACGATCGTGTAGAGCCGGCCGGAGAAGTTGACCTTGAGCCCGTGGGTCAGGTGGCCGCCGTGGTCGAGCCGGAGAGAGAGAACCGTGTCCCCCGGCTGGAGGAGCCCGAGGTAGACCGCCATGTTCGCCTGGGCTCCCGCGTGCGGCTGGACGTTCGCGTGCTCGGCGCCGAAGAGCTCCTTCGCGCGGTCGATCGCGAGCTGCTCGATCTCGTCGACCACCTCGCAGCCCCCGTAGTAGCGGCGTGCCGGATACCCCTCTGCGTACTTGTTCGTGAGAACGGAGCCTGCCGCCTCGAGCACGGACGGCCAGGTGAAGTTCTCCGATGCGATCAGCTCGACCTGACCGCGCTGCCGGTCGGCTTCCCGGCCGATCAGCGAGGCGATCTCGGGGTCGTGCTCCGCGAGCCCTCCGGTGCGCAGACGCGCGAGATGATCTGCCGCGACCGCCACGGGGCGGATCGTACTCCACGGGTGTGCCGCGCCCGAGCCCCACGCTCGGTGCGCGGCTACCCGACCCGCGTGACCGAGCGCGTCCCGTCGAGCCGCGGGTCGATGCGTGCGCGATCGGCGCCCGGCCCCCCGAAGATCCGGTCGGCGCGTCCGTCGCGCGCGCCGACGAAGTCGTTGCCGGCATCGCCGAGGGCGCGGTCGCGACCCGGGCCGGGCACGAGGTAGTCGTTGCCCGGGCCTCCCGAGAGGATGTCGTCGCCGCCGCGCGCGACGAGCACGTCGGCCCCGCCGAGCCCACAGATGACGTCGCGCCTGCCCGTCCCGAACAGCCGGTCGGGCCCGTTCGTCCCGACGATCGTGCAGCGGAGCAGCCGACCCCGCTCGTCGCGCGGGCGCGCCGCCGTCCCGAACGTCGCCGTGGAGCCCGTCGCCGACCCGGCCGCGTTCTGGGCGACGACCCGGAACGTGTAGCGGGTCCCAGGGCGGAGCCCGGAGACGGGGATCGACACCCTGGCGCTCGCGGTGCCGCCGGGCACGACTCGCACGCCGCTCCGCGAGCCGAGCGAGCCGCGACGCCCGAGCTCGACCCACACCCGTGTCTCGAGCCCGTTCGTCGCCACGTCGGCGTCGATCCGCGCGCGCGTGAGTGAGATGGCCGACACCGTCGTGCGCCCCACGACCGGCGTCCCGGCGGTCCTGAACGCCACGTCCGCCCCGCGCGTCGTCCCCGCCGAGCTCCGTGCGACGAGCCGGGCGTGGTACTCGGTTGCGGCCGCGAGCCCGGCGATGGATTCGGACACCCCGACCGGCCCGCGCCCCGAGCCGGCGCTCTTGACGACCGTTGTCGTCCCGTACGAGGTCGTCGGCCCGAGCTCGAACCACCAGCTCGTCGCGCGGCCGACGGGGTCGACGGTGCCCGTGAGGACGACGGCGACGCCCGAGACCTGGGCGGGGCCGGTGACGACGAGCGGCCCCGCGCTCGTGGTGAACGACCGTGTCTGGCCGACCGCCGTTCCGGCGTCGCTCCTCGCGGCGGCGCGGTAGTAGTAGCGCGTCCCCGGCTGGAGGCCCGTGATCTGCGCCGACACGCTCGTCGCTCGGGTCCCGA
Source organism: uncultured Actinomycetes bacterium (assembly GCA_963747125.1). Lineage (GTDB taxonomy): Bacteria > Actinomycetota > Thermoleophilia > Gaiellales > Gaiellaceae > Gaiella. The sequence goes on from CAVVEN010000020.1 coordinate 113,812, forward strand.
AGCCCGCGTCCTGGTCGCCAGTGCGGCTTCCGAGCGCAGTCGTCGGCCCGTACTCGAACCACGCGACCGCGCCTCGACCCTGCGGGTCGACGGATCCGCTCACCCTGGCCGAGGACACCGTGATCGCGTCCGCGCCGCCGGTCGAGACGGTCGGCCCGCGGTCGGTGCGGAACGACCGGTCGCTCCCGCGCGTCGTACCGAGGTCGTTCGCGGCGACGAGTCGGAAGTGATAGGTGATCCCCGCGGTGAGACCCGCGAGCCGTACCGAGACAGCGACCGGGCTCGTCCCCGTGCCGGCGGACTGCGTGTCCGTTCGCGAGCCGTAGCTCGTGCTCGTGCCGTACTCGATCCACCAGCCCGTGGAGCTTCCGTTCGGATCGACGGTGCCGCCCACGGTCGCAGCGGTCGGGCCGAGCGCGGTGGCCGCACCGGTCACCACGGTCGGCGCAGCGCGCGTCGTCAGCGTCTGGTCCGAGCCACGGCCTGTCCCGGACGCGTTCGTGGCGACGAGGCGGTAGTGGTAGGTGACACCGGTCGTGAGCCCGCGCAGCTGCTCGGAGACGTCCACCTGGGTCGTGCCGTTTCCTGCGCTCCGAGCGTCGGTGCGCGATCCGTAGGCGGCGGTCGGGCCGTACTCGACGTACCAGCTGGTCGCCTCTCCGCCCGGGTCGATCTTTCCCGTCACCACCGCCGTCGTGGCGCCAACCGAGGTCGCCGCTCCGGTCACGGCGGCCGGCGCCTTCGCGACGGCGAGGGGGATGACCACCAGGGCGATGCCGACGGTGACTGCGAGCACGACGCGGGATCTCATGTGCGCGAGTCTTTCGCGGCCGGGTTAGGCGGAGGTCGGCGCCACGTTAACGATCCGTAAGCGCTTCCACCCGCGCAAGCACGGCCTCCGCCGGGAGCGCCCCCTCCCGCAGGACGCGTGGTGCCGTGCCGGTGAGGTCGACCACCGTCGACGGCGTGCCCGGAAGCTCGCCTCCGTCGACGACGACGTCGACCGCCGCCACGATCTCCGCCGGGACGTCCTCGGCCCGCCGCGGGTCGCGGCCGCCGGGGAGGTTGGCGCTCGTCGCGACGAGCGCCCCGAGGGCGTCGAGCACCTCGGCGCCCGGTCCTTCGAGGTCGGGCACCCGCACGCCGATCGCGTCGGGACGCTCGGCGTTCAGCCACGGGTAGCGGCGCGACGGGTTCGGGAGGACGAGCGTCAACGGTCCCGGGAGAAGCGCCCTCGCGATCCGCGCCGCGTCGGAAGGAAGCCCGGGAACGCGCTCGAGCAGGACGTCGACGGAGGCGAAGAGCGCCGCTGTCGGCTGGATCGCGTCCCGTCCCTTCGCGGCGTAGAGCGCCGACGCGGCCTCCTCGCTCTCGCCGTCCGCGGCGAGGCCGTAGACCGTGTCTGTGGGCACGACGACGAGCCGGCCCGCTCGGAGCGCCGCGACGGCCGCGGCGACGCTCATGCCCTTCCGGCGGCGACGCGACCCTCGACGACACGGTCGCGGCCGGCGAGATCCTGCGTGACCCGGACCCCCTCGTATCCGTGTGCCCCCAGCAGAGCTACGGCCCCGGACGCTCCGTGCTCGTGGATCTCGAGCACGAGCGCCCCGCCGGGGCGGAGCGCGCGCGAGGCCTCGCGCGCGAGGGCCGCCGACTGGCCCCGGTCGACGAGCGCGACGCCGGGCTCCCACTCGACCACGTCGGACGCAAGCGACGGCAACTCGTCCTCCTTCACGTACGGCGGGTTCGAGACGACGAGGTCCCAGCCATCGCCCGGAAGGCCCTCGAACAGGTCGTGCCGGAGCAGCTCGATGGCGATGCCGGTGCGCTCGGCGTTCTCGCGCGCGAGCTCGAGCGCCTCGTCCGATACGTCGAGCGCCGTCACGCGCGCCCCGGGACGCTCGTCGGCGATCGCGAGCGCGATCGCGCCCGACCCCGTGCCGACGTCGAGCACGCGCGGCGCTTCGGCGTCGTCGAGCAGAGCGAGGCAACGCTCGACCACCGTCTCGGTCTCGGGTCGAGGGATCAGCGCCCGCGCGTCCACCCGCAGCGAGAGACGACGGAAGCCCCACTCGCCGAGCACGTACTGGAGAGGCTCGCCCGCCGAACGTCGAGCGACGAGCTCCCGCGCGACGTCGAGCTCGGTCGCCGACAGCGGCCGGTCGAGATGCATGTAGAGCCCGATGCGATCCATGCGGAGAGCGTGCGCGAGGAGCCGCTCGGCGTGGAGCCGCGGCCTGTCGTCGCCCTTCGCCGTCAGGTGATCGGTCGACCGTCGCAGGACGTCGCCGATCGTCAGCGCGACGTCGGTCACGGCCCGATGTACCTTCGGTCGGTCACCTACGCCGATGCGACGCGTAGGACGCCGGGTGTCCGACCTGAAGTCGGACACCAAGTCACACCGCAGCCTCGAGAGCCCGCCGCCGTTCCTCCGCCTGAAGCGCCTCGGTGAACTCGTCGAGGTCCCCATCGAGGATCTGGTCGAGCCGGTGGACGGTGTGCTTGACGCGGTGGTCGGTCAGCCGGTTCTCGGGGAAGTTGTAGGTCCGGATCTTCTCCGCCCGCTCGCCGGTCCCGACCTGCGACCGCCGGGCCGCCGCGACCTCGGCCTGCTGGCGCTCGCGCTCCGCCTCGTACAGCCGGGCACGGAGCACCCGCATCGCCTTCTGCTTGTTCTGGAGCTGCGACTTCTCGTCCTGCATCGAGACCACGATCCCCGTCGGGAGGTGCGTGATGCGCACCGCCGAGTCCGTGGTGTTGACCGACTGCCCGCCGGGGCCCGTCGACCGGTACACGTCAATCTTGAGGTCCTTGTCGTCGACCGCGATCTCGACCTCCTCCGCCTCGGGCATGACCGCGACCGTCGCCGTCGAGGTGTGGATCCGCCCCTGCGACTCGGTCGCCGGCACCCGCTGGACGCGGTGCGTGCCGCCCTCCCACTTGAAGACCGAGAACGCGCCGTCGCCCTTCACGGCGAACACCGTCTCCTTGACACCGCCGCCGTCGTTCTCGTTCGCCGACAGCAGCTCGGTGCGAAAGCCGCGCCGCTCGGCGTAGCGCTGGAGCATGCGCGCGACCTCTCCCGCCCAGAGCGCGGCCTCGTCGCCTCCGACACCTTGCCTCACCTCGACGATCACGTCCTTGTCGTCTGCCGGGTCGCGCTCGACGAGCGCGAGCCTGAGCTCGTTCTCGAGGCGGGCGACGTCGGCCTCGAGCTCGCCGGCCATGGGCGCCAGCTCGGGATCGTCCTTCGCCTCCGCGAGGTCGGCGCTCGCCTGGCGCCACTCCCGCGCGGCGCGAACGGCCGGCTCGAGCTCCTTCAGACGTCGGCCGAGCTCGGCGGCCTCGCGGTGGTCGGCGTAGACCGCGGGGTCGGCCATGCGCTCCTGCAGCTCCACGTGGGAGCGCTCGAGCTCGTCTGCCAGATGGTCGAGCGTCGCCATGCAGGCATGGTAGGCGCCGTGGGCGCCCGGTCAGCCGGTCGCGAGCGTCGCCTCGACCGTGACCTCGGGGACGCCCGTGAGCGCCTTGGAGACCGGGCAGTTCACCTTCGCGCCCTCCGCGTGCTCGACGAAGCCCGCGTGGTCGACGCCGGGCACGGACCCCACGACGACGATCGCGCCTTTCGCGATGCCCTCGCCCGGCTGGAACGTGACCGTGACGGACGTCTCGAGCCGCTCGGGTGGCGTACCGGCACGAGCGAGCCCGGCCGACAGCGCCATCGAGAAGCACGCCGCCCAGGCGGCCGCAATCAGCTCCTCGGGGCTCGTCCGGCCGTCGGGGGCCTCGGCACGGGACGCCCACGTCACGTCGAGCGGGCCGAACGCGCCGCTTCCGACACCCTCGATCGTGCCGCCGCCCTCCATGAGCGATCCCGCCCACGTCACCTTCGCCGTCCGATCCGTCGCCACGTCTCCTCCTCCGTTAGCTCTCCAGCGTTGTCGTGATGTCGATCTCCACCCCTGCATCTCGCAGGAGCGACGAGAAGGAGCAGCCCTTGTGCGCCGCCTCGACCGCGACGGCGAACGCCTCTGCGTCGACGTCGGGAACGCTCGCGCGAACGTCGAGCGCCGAGTGGACGATCAGGTGCCCCCGGCCCTCGACCTCGTCCATCGTGATGCGGCAATGCACGTCGAGCCGCCCGGGCGGGGTCCCGGCACCGGTCAGCTCGCCCGCGAGCGACATCGTGAAGCACCCGCCGTGCGCGGCTGCGAGCAGCTCCTCGGGGCTCGTCTTGCCCTCGGAGTCGCCGATGCGCGTCGGGAGCGAGTACGACAGGCCGATGAACGCGCCGGAGGTCGCGGCGGTGAGCGCACCGTGGCCGCGCGCCAGGTTCCCCTCCCACGCGACGTCCGCTTCCCGCACGATCCGGGGCACTAGGCCATCACCTCGACGCGGCTATCGCTCGCATGCTCCGCGGCGCTCTCGCCCGCCTCGAAGCGCCGTACCTCCTCGATCGCGCGGATCGAGACCTCGACCTGGTCGAGCGTCGGCTCGCGCGTCGTGAGCCGCTGCAACCAGAGACCCGGCGCAAGGAGGGTCATCAGGACCCTGTTGTCCTGGTGCTTGCCGGCGTACCGGATGAGCTCGTAGGCGAGCCCGGCGATCACCGGGAGAAGCAGGATCCGGCTCACGATCAGCCAGTACCAGACAGGCCGCCCGACCAGCGCGAAGACGAAGATGCCGATCACCATCACCCAGAGCAAAAAGGCCGTTCCGCAACGTGGGTGAATCAAGCTGAACTTCTGCACCTTTTCGGGCGTCAGCTCGGACCCGCCCTCGAGCGCGTTGATCGTCTTGTGCTCGGCGCCGTGGTACATGAACACGCGCTTCAGGTCCGGCAGCAGCCCGATCAGGCCGATGTAGGCGATGAACACGGCGACGCGGATCAGCCCCTCGACGATCACGAACCACGTCGTCCCGTCGATGGGCAGCCAGTTCGTCAGGAGCGCCGGGCCGACCTTGAAGAGCATCAGCGCGAACCCGATCGCGATCGCGAACGAGAAGATGATCTGGCCCCGCGAGATCTCGGTGACGACGTTGCCGTCGTCGTCCTCCTCGCGCGCCGCGACGTTGGCCGAGATGGCAAGCGCACGGAATCCGATCGCGAGCGACTCGCCGAGGGCGATCACGCCGCGGATCACGGGCAGCCGCCAGATCCGGTGGCGTTTCATCGGCGAGGAGACGTCGCGGACGACCTCCTCGATGCCGCCCTCGGGCGTTCGGATCGCGACCGCCCAGCACGACGGGCCGCGCATCATCACGCCCTCGAGCACGGCCTGGCCGCCGTACGACACGCTGCCCGCGGACTGGACGCCGCCGGCGGCTAGAGAACTCGCGCCCATGCCGACACGCAGGCTAGCGGCCGACGCCGGGAGCGCCTACTCGCCCGCAGCGGTCGGGCGGGACGCGCTCGCCTTCTCGAGGCGACGCTGGAAGCGCTCGACGCGGCCGCCCGAGTCCATCAGCTTCTGCTTGCCCGTGTAGAACGGGTGGCACGCCGAGCAGACCTCGACGTGGAGCTCCGCCTTCGTCGAGCGGGTCATGAACTCGTTGCCGCACGAGCAGGTGACGTGCGCGACGACGTAGTCGGGATGGATGTCGGCCTTCATCGACCGGCCAGGATATCAGAGGCGATCTCGGCTCCTACGTTGCCTCCGGAGACGACGGCGACGACCGACGCGCCCTCGACCAGATCGCTCGTCACCGCCGCGACGGCGGCCGCCCCCGCCGGCTCGCAGGCGAGCTTTGCATCCGCGTAGAGGCGGCGCATCGCCTCCTCGATCGCGCTGTCGGGCACCGTGACGACCTCGACGCCGGCGGCCCGGCACGCCGCGAGGGCGTTCCTGCCGACATACGGGGCGTCCAGGCCGCTCGCGATCGTGTCGGGCGCGATGGGCACGGGCTCGCCCGCTTCGAGCGCCGGCAGTAGCGCGGCGGAGCCCTCCGGCTCGACCGCGACCACGCGGACGCCGCGCTGCGCAACCGCCGTTGCGATCCCACCGACGAGCCCTCCTCCGCCGACCGCGACGACGACGACTTCCGTGTTGGGCGCATCTTCGAGGATCTCGAGCCCGACCGTTCCCTGTCCCGCCAGCACGAGCGGGTCGTCGAACGGATGCACGAGGGCCGCGCCGGTCGCCACAAGATGCGCCTCGAGCCGAGCGAATGCATCGGCCGGATCGGCCGCCTCGACATCTATCCGCGCACCCAGGGCTCGTGCGCGGTCGAGCTTGAACGAGCTCCCACCGGGCCAGGAGAAGACGACGCAGTCGAGCCCTTCCCGCGCAGCGCCCCACGCGAGCGCGATCGCGTGGTTCCCCGCGGACGCTCCCGCGACGCCGTGCCGGCGCTCATCGGAGCCCAGCGCGGCAAGCTTGTTCGTGACACCGCGCACCTTGAACGACCCCGTGTGCTGGAAGAGCTCCGCCTTGAGCCGGAGCCCCGTGGCAATGTCCGACCCGTCGAGGACGGGCGTTCGCCGCACCCGGCCGCGGATCGTCTCGGCTGCGCGGAGGACGTCGTCGCGCGTGAGGGGGTCGTCGGCCACGGGCGGCAGCTTACGCAGCCACACCCGGGGAACTGCTCACCACCGTCGAGGTCGTCCGCGCGCGAGAGAATTGGGCCGTGGGCACGCGTGCCGACGACGACGACGACCTCCGCCGCCGGCGCTGGGCCGTCCTGCTCCGGCCCGTGCTCGTGGCGCCCGCGCTCGCGCTCCTCGTTGCGCTCGCCTGCCTGGCGATCCTCGCGGGCGTCCTCGGCTGGTTCGCGGCCCTCGTTCGCGGCCGGATGCCGCGCGGCCTGCGCGACGCCGCCGCCTACGTCGTCGGGTACGGGGGCCAGGTCGCCCGCTACGGGCTCCTCGCCACCGACCGCTATCCCGACGCGGGCACCGGAAACGCGGGCGAGCGCCCTGCACATCCCGTCGCCGTCGCCGTGCGCGACGACCTCGGTCGGCCGCGCCTGATCGCCGCCTTCCGCCCGCTGCTCGCCCTGCCGCAGCTCTACTGGCTGGCGCTCTGGGCGGTCCCGGCTCTGATCGTCGCGGGGGCGGCATGGGTGGCGGCGCTCGCCGTCGGGCGGGTGCCGGTGCCGCTCCACCGCTTCCTCGCGGCGTTCGTCCGCGAGATCGCGCACGTCTCGGCCTTCCTGCACCTCGTCGGACGCCCCTATCCGGGGTTCGTGGGACGCGAGGGCAGCTACCCGATCGACCTCACGATCGCGCCACCCGCTCGCCAGCGACGGCTCGGCGTGCTGGCGAGGGCGGCGCTCGCCCTGCCGGCGCTCCTCCTCGGCACGGCATACGCCCTCGTCCTGCTGGTCGCCGCAGTGCTTGCGTGGGTCGCCGCCCTCGTCACCGGCCGCATGCCCGGTGGGCTGCGCGATCTCGGCGCGTCCTCCGTGCGCTACCAGGCGCAGGTGGCGGCCTACGTCTTCCTCCTGACGGCGCGGTACCCGGACGCGTCACCACTCCTCGGGCCACCCAGCGAGGACCGAAGCCCATGAGCGCCGGCAACGTGCGCCGCGCGGGGCTCTACGGCGCGGTGGCGATCGCGTGGGTCGTCGCTGCCTGGCTGCTGTCCGCGACGGTCGTCCCCGACGACCTGACGCTGCCGGCGGTGAACGTCGACTCGGTGTTCGGCGCCGCGCTGGTCGCGCGCGCGGAGCGCTACGAGCGCTTCCTCTACGTGAACTGGGCGCTGGGCCAGGTTGCGCTGCTCGCGACGCTTGCGGTCTACGCGCGCCGGGGTCCCCGCTTCGCCCGTGAGTCCGCCGCCGGGCCGATCGGCACCGGGATGCTCCTCGGAATGCTCGGGCTCGCCCTCGCGTGGCTTGTGGGGCTCCCGTTCTCCGTCGCCGCCGTCTGGTGGGAGCGGCGCCACGGCCTGTCGGAGGCTGGGTACCTCGACGCCCTCGTCGGCGGATGGGTTTCCCTGGGCGGGACCTTCGTCGCGCTCGCGCTCGCGCTCGCCGTCGTGATGGGGCTCGCGCGGTGGCTCGGCTCGTGGTGGTGGCTTCCGGGCGCGCTCGCACTCGGTTCGATCGCCGCCGCGCTCGTCTTCGTCGAGCCGTACCTCGCCACGGGCCTCGAGCCCGTCCACGACCAGCGGCTCGAGCGGGCCTACGCGCGCCTTGCCCACACGGAGGGCGTCGAGGGGATCCCGCTGCGCGTCGAGAAGGTGAGCCGCGACACGACGCTGGCGAACGCGTACGCGTTCGGCCTCGGGCCTTCGCGGCGGATCGTGCTCTGGGACACGCTCCTCGACGGGCGCTTCACGGATCGCGAGGTCGATGCCGTCGCGGCCCACGAGCTCGGCCATCACGCGAGCGGGCACGTCGCGAAGGCGGTCGGCTGGTTCACGCTCTTCGCCCTGCCGGGAGCGCTCGTGCTCATGCTCGTCACGCGCCGTCGCGGCGGCATGGGGCGCCCCGCGGCCGTGCCGCTCGCGCTCCTCGTGGTGGCGCTGCTGCAGCTCGCCGCGATGCCGGCGCAGAACGTCGTCAGCCGCCGCATGGAGAGCGAGGCCGACTGGAGGGCGCTCTCGGCGACACAGGATCCGGCCGCAGCGCGCGGCCTCTTCCGCGAGCTCGCGGCGACGTCGCTCGGCGACCCGAGCCCGCCGACGTGGGCGTCCCTGATGTTCGGAACGCACCCGACGCTCGCCCAGCGCGTCGCGATGGCGAACGCCTGGGCGGCGCGGAAACCGAGGTGATTGATGCCACGAGATCGCCGACGCCGGGGCGGGAGCTGGCTGCTCTGGGGCGCGGGACGAAGGTCTCGGCGATGCTGGTGGCATCGGTGAGACCTTCGGCCCGCGAAGCGCACAGGGGTGGTGAGCCCGCCTTGCGGGCTCACCACCCCTGGAAGCGGCCCAGACGCGCCAGATCACGCATCCGGCCGCGCGAGATGGTGGCATCGATCATCAGGTAACGGTGTACTCGGGGCCCGAGCCGCCCTCCGGCGGGGTCAGCCGTCCGCCCTTGGCGCTGATCGCGCCGCACTGGACGCAGTTCGACGGGTTGACGAGCACCTGGACGGTCCCGTCGCCGTTCTCCTCCCCCACCTCGTACACCTGGGCAGGGCACATCCAGTGCCACATCTCGGCGACATCGCGGGGCACGCTCGTCTCCACGCGGACATGGCTCGGCTGGTCGTCGCGCGTGCGGTTGCCGGAGACGAAGACCGACGACAGCTTGTCGAACGTCAGCTCGCCGTCCGGCGCCGGGTACCCGGCGGCACGCCCCGTCCGCAGGAGCGGCGTGTCCGCGTTCGGGTGCGTCTCGCGCTCCTTCGGCGGCAGCTTGCCCTTCGTCACGGTCATGGCGCTCGCGAGCGCGCCGCCGACGAAGAACCCCTTGTCGAACGCCTGGCGCATGTTCCTGACCTCGGCGAGGTCCTTCCAGACGTAGCTGGCGCGGAGCGCCTCGTCGTAGCCCTCGAGGGCGCCCGGCCGCGTCGCCACCTCGCCGCGCCCGAGTGCCGCGAACGCCGCCTCGGCGGCGAGCCTTCCCGACTCGATCGCGTAGTGCACGCCCTTGAGGCGCGGCACGTTGACGAGGCCCGCTCCCTCCCCGACGAGCAGGAGGCCGGGGGCGTTGAGCCTCGACGGGACGGAGTTGAGCCCGCCCTCGGTGATCGTCTTGGCTCCCCACGCCACCCGCTCGCCGTCCGCGAGGATCTTCCGCACGAGCCGGTGCGTCTTGAACTCCTGGAGCAGGTCGTGCGCGGAGAGCTCGACGTCCGCGTACTCGAGGCCGACGACGAACCCGAGCGACACGTGGTCGTCGCCCATCGGGTAGATCCACGAGCCGCCGAACTCGCCGTAGGCAGCGCTCTTGCGGAGCGGCCAGCCCATCGTGTGGACGATCTTGCCCAGGGGCCTCGGCACCTTCCAGACCTCCTTGACGCCGAGCGCCCAGATCTGCGGGTTCCGCCCGTGGAGGCCGAAGTGGTCGATCGCGGAACTCGTGAGGTGGCCCGCGGTGCCTTCGGCGAGGACGGTGACCTTCGCGGCGACGTCCACCCCAGGCTCGAAGTTCGCAAGCGGCGCACCGTCCTTCCCGCGCCCCTTGTCCCCGGTGCGCACGCCGACGACGCGGCCGTGGTCGAGCAGCAGCGCCTGCCCCGAGGTCTCGGGGAGGATCATCGCGCCGGCGGCCTCGGCCTGCTCGGCGAGGAAGCGTCCGAGCTCCGAGACGGAGACGACCCAGTTGCCGCGGTTCATCATCGTGGGCGGCGGCGGGATGCGGAGCGCGGCGCCCTTCGTCAGGAGGTAGACGGCCTCGCCGTGCACCTGCCCGTAGGTGGGCATCTCTTCGATCGTGACCCTCCCGGCGAACAGCTTCCGGATCGCACGAGGGTTCATGACCGCCCCGGAGAGCAGGTGCGACCCTGGCTGCTTGCCCTTCTCGAGCACCGCGACCGGCACGTCGCCGAGACGCTCGCGCACCTCGGGCTGCTCCTCGAGCAGCTGGCCGAGCCTCACCGCGCACGCCAGGCCACCGGGCCCGCCACCGACGATCAGGATCCCGACGTCGATCCGCTCGTCGGGCGCGTCGGTCGGCGCGGTGATCGCCTCGGCATCGCTGTACGGGGGCGGGTAGTCGGCCGGGCGGACGCCGCTCGCGCGCCGCGCCATCGCTACTGGCGCGCCCGCAGGAGCTCGGTGAGCTTCGGCGCGATCTGCGTCAGGTCGCCGACCACGCCGAGGTCGGCGAAGTCGAAGATCGGGGCGTTCGGGTCCTTGTTGATCGCGACGATCGTCCCCGACCCCTGCATCCCGACCTTGTGCTGGATCGCCCCGGAGATCCCGAGCGCGAGGTAGAGCTTGGGCGAGACCGTCTTCCCTGTCTGACCGACCTGGGCCGAGTACGGGTACCAGCCGGCGTCGACGACCGCGCGCGTGGCCGCGACCGCGCCGCCCAGGGCCGAGGCCAGCTCCTCGCAGTACGAGAAGCCCTCCGGCCCGCCGAGCCCGCGGCCACCGGCGACGATCACGTCCGCCTCCTCGATCGACGGGCCGCTCGACTCCTCCTGGAGATGGTCGACCAGGCGCGCCTGCGTCGAGAAGTCCTGGAAGCTCACCGCGACCTCGCGGAGCTCCGCGGTGCCGCCCGACTCGACCGGGTCGAACGTCCCCGAGCGGACGAGGCCGAGCCTCGGCGTCGTCGTCCAGCCGACCTCGACGAGCACGGTGTCGCCGAGCGCCGGACGCACGCCGACCATCTCGCCACCGTCGACCCGAAAGTCCGTCAGGTCCCAGTTGAGGCCGGCGTCCAGCCGCGCCGCAAGGCCCGCTGCGACGTCCGCGGCGAGAACGGAGGCGGGGAACAGCACGTTCTCCGCGCCGGTCGCGGCGACGACGGCCTCGAGGGCGTCCACCCGGGGCTGCGGGAGAGGCGCCGCGAGCGCCTCGTCCTCGACGACGTACACGAGAGATGCCCCGTAGGCGCCCGCCTTCGCGGCCGCGTCGCGGACGCCCGTGCCGAGCACGAGGCCGGCGAGGTCGCCTCCGAGGGTCGCTGCCTTGGAGAGGAGGCCGAGCCCGCCCTTCGTGGGCTCGCCGTCGTGCGTCTCGAGGAAGACGAGCGTCGACACTGTCAGATCAGCCGCCTGTCGGCGAGGTACTCGACGATCGCCTCCGCCGCGCTGCCGTCGTCCTCGATCCGCACCTGGTCGCTCTTCGGGGGCGGCGGCGCGACCTCCCGGACCGTGGTGCGCGACCCGGCGGCGCCTGCATGCCCCGCCTCGACACCGATGTCCGCCAGCGCGACGACCTCCTGCGGCTTCGACTTCGCGCTCATGATCCCCTTGAGCGACGGGTAGCGCGGCTCGTTGATCGCATCGGAGACGGCCACCACCGCGGGGAACGGGGCCGAGATGACGTCGTAGCCGAACTCGGTCTGGCGCTTGCCCGTAAGTGCGCCCCCTTCGACCGTCAGCTCGGCGACCTGCGAGACCATCGGCCGCCTGAGGCGGTCGGCGACGGCGGCCCAGAGCACGGCGCCGTCGCCGTCACTCGACTGCTGCCCGAAGAGCACGAGATCGGCCTCCTCGCGTGCCAGCGCCGCCGCGAGCACGCGGCTCGTCCCGACGAGGTCGGATCCCGCAGCGGCCTCGTCGGACACGAGCACTGCGCGGTCGGCCCCCATCGCAAGCCCCTTGCGAAGCGAGTCCAGCGCCTTCTCGGGCCCGAGCGAGACGAGCACCACCTCGCCGCCGAGCGCCTCCTTGAGACGGAGCGCCTCCTCGACCGCGTTGACGTCGGTCGCGTTCAGCGCTCCTTCACCCGAGCGATCGAGTCGATTGCTCTCCGGGTCGAGCCGCTTGTGGACGGTCGCGTCCGGGACCTGCTTGACGCAGACGGCGATCTTCACGCGCGTGACTCTAACGACGCGTCGCGGCACGCCGTCCGGGAAGCTCCTTCCCGCCCGTCTGGTAGTGTCCCGCCCTTCGCGCGACCTGGCGCGAAGCGTCGCGGAGCTATGACTCGCCACCGCACGACAGCACGAGGGGTGTCTCTCCTCATCCTGACCGCACTTCTCGGTGCGGCGATTGCGGCATCGGCGGGTGCGGCGCCCAAGCCCGGGCTCGTCGACGGGAAGCCGATCGTGTTCCCCCTGATCGGGGACTACGCGTACTCGATGAACTTCGGCGACCCCCGCGGGCAGGGGAGTCACGAGGGCATCGACATCGAGCGGGTGCCCTGGCGGACGCCGGTGGTCGCGGCCGAGGCGGGCAAGGTGAAGTGGTGGACGACCTCGGCGCGCGCCGGCTGCATGCTCTACCTCTACGGCAAGAGCGGCACGACCTACCTCTACATCCACCTGAACAACGACCTGACCGACGCCTCGGAGGACAAGGGCGGCTGCAAGCTCGGGGTCGCGTTCGCGGTCGAGGACGGAGCGAAGGTGACCGCCGGGGAGCAGATCGGCTACGTCGGCGACTCGGGTGACGCCGAAGGGAATCACCACCTTCACTTCGAGGTGCACCCGAACGACGGTGCCGCCGTCAACCCGTACCCGTACCTGAACGCCGGTGAGCGGCTCCTGTTCCCCGCCCGGATCGGGTCCGCGTTCTCGCTCGGGCTCCGCGGGACGCCGGTCGCCGCGGGAGCGGGGACGCTCGAGCTCGCCGTCACCGCGGTGCGCTGGTGGCCAGGCGGCCAGTGGACGCCCATCGTCGGGACACGCTCGGTGAGGCTCGCGCTCGCACCGAGCGCCGTGGTCGACTCCGGGCTCGCTGCCGACCTCGCGCGTTCCGAGCTCCGGACGCTCCAGGCGCGGGCGGTGCCGGCCGCCGTGACCGCGTTCACGAAGCAGGCACGCGTCACGCCCGAGGCGCTGCGCGGCACGGACGGCGCCCTCGTCGCGGCGCGCGTGACGCGCCCCGGCGGGACGACGGTCGCGCTCTCGCCCTCCGATCCGACCGCCCCGGTCGACGAGACGAGCGACGAGGGCGAGCCCCAGACCCAGCCGCCTGACTCGGGCCAGCGCTACGGCATCTGAGGCGCCGAGGTGGTGGCGCGCTACGCGGCCGCGAGTGCGCCGCGCAGGAAGTCGACGATGGCGCTCGTCGGCGCGCCGGGCGTGAAGACCTCGGCGACCCCGAGGCGACGCAGCTCCTCGGCATCCTCCGCCGGGATCGTCCCTCCGACGACGACGAGGACGTCGTCCGCGTCGTTCGCTCGCAGTCCCTCTACGATCCTCGGCACCAACGTCATGTGCGCGCCCGAGAGAATCGAGATCCCGACCGCGTCGGCGTCCTCCTGGATCGCCGTCTCGACGATCTGCTCGGGCGTCTGGTGGAGGCCGGTGTAGATGACCTCCATCCCCGCGTCCCGCAGCGACCGCGCGATGATCTTCGCTCCCCGGTCGTGGCCGTCGAGCCCCGGCTTTGCGATCACGACCCGAATCGTCCGCTCCACGCGGTCAGTATAGGAACGTGCGCCTTATCGTCATCGGGTCGTCGCCGGCCTGGCCGAACGCGGGTGGCGCCCACTCCGGCTACGTGGTCGAGGGCGAGGGGCGGCGGCTCCTGCTCGACTGCGGCCCGGGCGTGCTCGCGCGGCTGCGCGAGACGGAGCCATGGCCCGCGATCGACGCGATCGCGATCACCCACTTCCACCTCGACCACTGGGGCGACCTCGTGCCGTGGGTCTGGGGCAGCTTCTACCGCCGCGGTCACGACGACCGGCGCCCCGAGCTCTGGGTGTACCGCGGCGGGCGCGCCTTCCTCGAAGAGCTCGGCTCTCGGCTCGGTTTCCCGGACATGTTCGAACGGACCTTCCTCGTGCAGGAGTACGACGCGGACATTCGGTTCTCGACCGCCGCGGGCCTCGATGTCCTCCCGGTCCGGCTGCCGCACTATCGGCTCGAGACCTACGGCTTCCGGGTCACGAACGGCCACACGACGCTCGCCTACACCGGCGACACCGGGCCGAGCGAGCGCGTTGCCGACCTCGCCCGGGACGTCGACCTGCTCGTCTGCGAGGCAACGCTCGAGCACGGCGACGCCGACGGGGAGCCGCGCGGCCACCTGAGCGCCGAGGAGGCGCTCGACGCCTATGCCGCGTCGGGCGCACGCCGGCTGCTGCTCACGCACCGTCCCGCGGAGCTGCCTCCGCCCGAGGGCGTCGAGCTCGCGTTCGACGGGATGGAGCTCGAAATCGCGCCGGGCAACTAACGGAACACTGCGACACTCCCCTGCACAATCCGTGCGAAAGTGTGCAGATGAGCGTCGAGACGCATCGCGTCAACGTCAGCCTCGACCCGATCTACGCGGCGAAGCTCCGCACGCTCGCGGAACGGATGCACCTCGCCGAGGGGACGCTCGCACGGTCGCTCCTCACGAGCGCTCTCGACGATGCCGACCCCGACGCCCGGAACGTCGCCGAGCTGCTCGACGAGATCCCGGGCGCCTTCGAGCGCGCGCGAATGGGCCGCGAGCAGGCCGCCGCGGGATTGGGCATCCCACTCGACGACCTCTGAGATGGCTCGGGTAGTCGTCACGCCCGTCGCGCGCGACGACCTCGTCCGGCTGATCCGCACGCACAGCCTGCCACCGGACACGACCGCCAGGCTCGTGCGCTCACTCCGCCCGCTGGCCGAGTTCCCGTTCCTCGGCGCCCCCCTGGAAGGACGCTGGGAGGGCTTCCGTTTCGTCCTCGGGCCCTGGCGCTGGATGATCGTCGTGTATGTCGTCGACGAGGCCGGTGAGGACGTCTCGATCGCGACGATCCAGGACGCACGCCCGCGCACGGCGCCCGGCGATCGCTAGAAGCCGCGATCCGTCCAGGCCCAGACCTACCAGGGCCGTCTGTCGTCGGAGTCGAGACAACGATCCCCGCGACCTCACGTTCTGCTATGAGGCAAAACGGGCCGCCCGCCGCGAAGCGGCCGGCTTCAGGGATCTGCCCCGCCGCAGGCGGGGATCGAGCGGGCGGATTCCGCTCCCGCGGAATCCGCCTTCGCGAGCTAGAACACAGGCTGTTCGCGCCAGGTGCCCCAGACCTGGCGCCAGGCGTCGCAGATCTCGCCGAGGGTGACGCCGCCTTCGACCGCGTCGACGATCACGGGCATCAGGTTGCGCCGGTCGCTCGAGGAGGCGTCTGCGAGCTCGGCGAGCCGTCGTTCGACGGTCACCGAGTCGCGGGCCGCCTTGAAGGCGCGAAGGCGTTCGGTCTGCTTGCGTTCGAGGTCGGGGTCGATGCGCAGGATCGGGATCTCCTCCTCGGCCTCGGTCTGGTAACGGTTGACGCCGACGACGATCCGCTCCTCCGCCTCGACCTCCTGCTGGTAGCGGTAGGCGGCGTCGGCGATCTCGCGTTGCGGCATGTTCTGCTCGATCGCGACGACCATCCCGCCGAGCTCGTCGATCCGGCGAAACAGCTCGTACGCCTCGGCCTCGAGCCGGTTGGTGAGCGCCTCGACGTGGTAGGAGCCGCCCAGCGGGTCGATCGCGTTGACGACCCCGGTCTCGTGCGCGATCACCTGCTGCGTGCGCAGCGCGAGACGTACGGCGTCCTCGGTCGGCAGCGCGAGTGCCTCGTCGTAGGAGTTCGTGTGCAGCGACTGCGTCCCGCCAAGCACGGCCGCGAGCGCCTCGATCGCCGTCCGCGCCACGTTCACCAACGGCTGCTGCCAGGTCAGCGACACCCCCGCGGTCTGCGTGTGGAACCGCATCAGCAGGGAGCGCTCGTCCCGCGCGCCGTAGGTGTCACGGAGCTCGCGCGCCCAGATTCGCCGTGCGGCCCGGTACTTCGCGATCTCCTCGAAGAAATCGAGGTGGGCGTTGAAGAAGAACGACAACCTGGGCGCGAACGCGTCCACGTCGAGGCCGCGCTCGAGCGCCCACTCGACGTACGTGAAGCCGTTCTTCAGCGTGAACGCGAGCTCCTGCGCCGCCGTCGAGCCCGCCTCCCGGATGTGATACCCGGAGATCGAGATCGGGTGCCACAACGGCATCTCGTGCGCGCAGAACTCGACCATGTCCGTCACCAGCCGCATCGACGGGCCCGGCGGGAAGATGAACTCCTTCTGCGCGATGTACTCCTTGAGGATGTCGGTCTGGATCGTGCCGCGCAGACGCTCGCGCGGCACCCCCTGCTCCTCCCCGACGACGAGGTACATCGCCAGCGCGATCGCCGCCGATGAGTTGATCGTCATCGACGTCGACACCTCACCCAGCGGGATCCCGGCAAACAGCACGCGCATGTCCTCCAGCGACGCCATCGCCACACCCTCGCGCCCGACCTCGCCCACCGCGCGCGCCGCGTCGGAGTCGACGCCCATCAACGCCGGCATGTCGAACGCGCACGAGAGCCCCGTCTGCCCGTGCTCCAGGAGGTAGCGGAACCGCTCGTTCGTCTCCTCCGCCGTCCCGAACCCCGCGAAC
Organism: uncultured Actinomycetes bacterium; assembly: GCA_963747125.1. GTDB lineage: Bacteria > Actinomycetota > Thermoleophilia > Gaiellales > Gaiellaceae > Gaiella. The sequence continues at coordinate 130,712 of CAVVEN010000020.1, forward strand.
TGCCGCATCGTCCACAACCGACCCCGGTACATCGACGGATACACCCCGCGCGTGAACGGAAACGAGCCGGGGAAGCCGAGGTCGCGCTCGTAGTCGGTCGCAGCGGTCTCGGGGGTCGCCAGCGGCTCCACGTCCGCGCCGGAGATCGAGGTGAACACCTCTCCCCCGCGCAACGGCGCCGCCTCGAACCGGGCGCGCCAGCGGTCGAGGCCCGTCGACCCCCGCTCCTCGACCCGGGCCATGAGGCTGATGCTACCCCGACCCCCCGCCCTCGATCGCCAGATCGAGGGATGACCCCTCGTTCCGGGGACGCCGATCGAGGGATCTGTGAAGATGTGGGCAGCATTGCTCGGAACGGCGCTCGCGACCGTCGCGGTCACCTGGACGGCACCTTTCGAGACGAGCGCGGCGGCCGGCACGCAGGCGTGCGGCTCGGGTGCCAACGGCTCGCCCGGCTACGCATACGCGGGCTTCCAGGCGACCGGGACCTCGAGCGGGGTCCGAGCGACGATCGCTCCCTACCGGGCTCCGTCGGTGCAGGCGGGCCACGCCGCGGCGTGGATCGGCGTCGGCGGCAAGCAGGCCGGCCCCAGGGGCGAGACGATGTGGCTCCAGACGGGTGTCGCGGCACTTCCCAACACGCCTCCGATGGTCTACGCCGAGATCACGCGCGCGGGCCACGACCCGGTGTTCCTGCCGCTTCTCGAGAACGTGCAGGTGGGCGAGCGGCACCGGCTGGCGGTCCTCGAGATGAATCGTCGCCCGGGCGTCTGGCGCGTGTGGGTCGACGGGAAGCCGATGACCGATCCGATCGTGCTCCCGGGATCGCACCGGATGTGGAAGCCGATCGCGACGGCCGAGTCGTGGAACGGCGGTGTCGCGACGTGCAACGGCTTCGGCTTCCGCTTCGAGCGAGTCGGGATCGCGCAGTCGCTCGGCGGCTCGTGGCGGACGTTCGCGCCCGGCTACACGTTCGAGGACCGCGGCTACGTCCTGCGCCAGCTGCGCCCCGCCGCGTCAGGCCAGCGGACGCTCTCGTCCGACCCCATCCAGGCCTACGCCTTCGACGCGGCGTCGGCCGCGTAGCGCCGACCTACGTCTACGCCGCGACGATCTTGACCGGGGTGCCGACCCGGACGAGCTTTCGCAGCGCGAGGACGTCGCTGTTGCGCAGACGCACGCACCCGTGCGAGACGGCCTGGCCGATCAGCCAGGGCGTGTCCGTCCCGTGGACGCCGACGACGCCGCCGCCCGGCCAGTCCGAGAGCTTCGAGTAGCCGCTCGTCTCGAACGCGAACGCGCCGAGGATCGGGTATTGGCTCGGGACGAACGTCGACTGCACGTAGAAGAGCCCGATCGGCGTCTCCATCCCGCGGGCGCCGACCGCGACCGGGCCGGTGCGCCGGAGACGTCCGCCGACATAGAGCTCGAACTTCCTCGACCCACGGTAGATCACGAGCCAGCGGTCGACGGGCGCGACGTCCGCGGCGGCCGCCGGAATCCATCCCGTACGGCCGTTCGGCCTTCCTGGGACCGAGATCCGGTACCACGTGACGCGACCGGTCGGGTCGCGGCGCTCCTCGAGCGCCATGACCGTGCGCGGGTGGAAGTCCCGCCGGAACTGGGCGAGCGTCGTGACGACCGGGGCCCGCCGCTCCGGCGCTCTGCGGACGGCGACGTTCGCCCAGCTGAGCGGTCCCGAACCCACCACGCGGATGCTTGCGAGTGGTGACAGTCGCGCCGTACCGCCGCTGTCGCGCGCAGTCGCGGCCGGAACGACGATCAGTGCGAGGAGCAGGAGGAGGGTGACCGCCGCCGGGCGACGTGCGCCCAGGTCAGCCCTCCTCGCGCTCCCCGGCTCGAACGTCGACGGCCGAGCCTGCAGAGCGTGAGGGTCGGTGCTCCCGGTCTCCCGGGAGCACCGACCCCGTGCCGAGGAGCAAGCCAACGCTCACCCCGTAGTGGGAGACCCGAACGCATCGCTGACGCCCATCCCCGCGCTGCTCGCGTTCTCGAGTCTGTCCCCCACCCGTCGGCTCCTCTCGGCTGCTCCACCCAATCGCCGCAGCAGGAGGGTGGAGCGGTCGTCGGCACTCTGTCCCTACCGACACACCGTATGCCCCTTTTGCCCCTGCGCTGCCCCTCGGTCGAGGGGTTTTCTCCCCCACCTGGGTCTAGGTCCCCAAGATCCCCGGAAACCGGCCTGACACGAGCCGGCGGGGCCTTGCGGCCCCGCCGACCCATCCCCGAGGCGTCGGCGCCCCCGGGACGAGCCCGGGGGCGCCGACCGAGTGCCGGCTCGGGGAATCCCTAGCCCGTGACCGGCGGCTCGAAGACGCCAACCACGCCGATCCTGGCCGAGTTGCACGCCTTCACGCTCTTGATCTTCACGAGCATGATCCCCGCCTTGCTCGGCGTAAGGCCGAGGCGAGCGATACCCTGCTTGTTCGTCGTCACGACCTTGTTCAGGCCGACCGCGGTGAACCGCACGGCCACGCCGCGCACCGGGGTCTTCGACCTCGTCACCTTCGCGATGACGACCTGGTGCGTGCCGTCCGCCTTGACCAGGCCCGGCGTCACCTTGAGGACGCGGCAGAGCTCCGGCGTCGGCTTGGGCGTCGGCTTCGGCTTGGGCGTCGGCTTTGTCGCCGGCGGCGTCACCGGCGGCGTGACCGGCGGCGTGACCGGCGCCGTGACGAGCGTCGACGCGCACGCCCTGTTGTTTGCGGCGTTCGTGTCCTTGCCGCCACCGACGGCAGTTGCGCAGTTGACGTACGTCCCCGTCTGGGTGACGCGCGCCGAGACGCCGATCACCCGCTCGACCCCTGGCCCGAGCGAGCCCAGGCTGCAGTCCAGCAGGGCGCCGCCGGCGATCGAGCAGCTGCCGTTCACCGGCTGCTGTGTCACCACGAGCAACGTGACCCCGCTCGGCGCCGCGTCGACGACGTGGACGTTGCTGGCGCCGTTCGGGCCGTTGTTGCGCACCCGCACGGTGTAGGCGATGTCCGCCTGCCCGTTGACGAGCTGCACCTGCGGCGTCGCATCCTTGGCCACCTGGACGTCCATGAACTCGTCCGTCGGCGGAGTGACCGGAGGCGTCACGGGCGGCTGGGGCGGCGGCGTGGTGCCGCAGCCGACCTGCACGCTCGCGCTGTCCGAGTCCGAGTCGTCGTCCCACGTCACCGTGGCTGTGTTCGTGCGGCCGGTGTTCGGCGACGCCGTGCCGCTCTTACACGTCCAGCGTTCGTCGTACGTCGCGGTCCACGAGTTGCCCTCGAGATCACTCAGATCGAGCGACTCGTCGATCTGGCCGCCGTCCTCGACCGAGGCCGGCACGCCGACCACGGTCGGACGCGCCCACTGGATCGTCGGCCGTTGCCTCGGCCGAATTCCCCGAGCCCCAGGTCGCCGTGGCGGTGTTGTTCACCACCTGCGTGCCGGGAGTGACGCTGTAGGCGCAGTTCACCGTCGTGTTGGCGGGAACCGTGACACCCGTGCTCTGGCCGCTGCCGCAGTCGATCGCCGCACCGTCCAGCGAGTCGGCGACGTCGACGCCGGTGACGGCGACGGTCCCGCTGTTGACGAGCTTGATCGTGCCCGTCACGGCGTATGTCTGCGCCTGCGAGTGGGTGACGGTCACCTTCCAGGTGAACGAGCCGTTCCCGCCGTCCGGCAGGCTCAGCGAGGCGCTGTCGCCGTACGTCGCGTCGGACGCGCCCGCGACCTTCACCTGCTTGTCAATCTCCCAGCTGTGCTGGATCTTCGACGTACCGCTCGCGTTCTTCTCCACGCTCAGCGTCGGCGTCGGCCCCTCTTTGGGATCGAAGCAGAACTCGACGTGGCTGATCTGCGGCGCCTGCCCGCCGTTGTTGAGCGGCGGCGTCAAGCCGTTGTCAGAACTCTCCATCCCGCTGTAGTAGTAGATGTTTGCCAGGTCGCCACCATTGACGATCACAGCCATGACCTCGACCGAGTCGTCGAGCACCTGCCAGCTGACCGCGTCGGGGTCGCCGCCACGAGCGGTGATCCTGATTCGGCTACCGAAGTCGCCCGGCTGCAGATCGTTGCTCTCGATTTTGATGCTGCCAGCGTCAGCAGAGCCCGGCGGGACAACGCGGATTGTCGGCAACGCCCTCGTCCACGCTCGTCGCGTTGCCCTCGTAGCCGACTGCAGCGCCCGCGATCACGAGCGTCAGCGCCATGACGACGCTGATCAACCCGAGCCCGAGCGCACCCCTTCCCAGTGTCTTACGCATCAGGGTCGCACCCCCTCCTCCGTGTGTCACTCAGCCGGACGGACCGCTGACGCCGCAGGGGCCACACCCCGGCACTCTGAATCTGATCGTATGCCGACAAAGGGGGATAGCACTCCCTCGATCGGGTAGTCCGTACCCCCCGAAGCGTTAGGAGCGTCCTCCGGCAGCGCGGCTAGCCTCGGGCGCGTGTCACGACGCCGTCTCGTGCTGGGGCTCGGGGTGCTACCCCTGCTTGCGCTCATTGCGGTGCTTGCCTGGAGCTTGGTGCGCTCCCCAGCCGTTCCCGCGCTGCTTCCGGCGCCCGTCTCGCCACTGCTCCCGGACCTGGCCATGTCACCCCTCCGGGAAATCTCGGCCGTGCAGATCGTGGGAAGCGGCGATTACGTCCAGTTCACGGCGGCGGTGGCGAACGTCGGCGTCGGAGCCTTCATCGTCCATGCCGTACGCGGCGACCGCCGGGGGTCGTGGCGCGTGTCGCAGCGGTTCCAGGAGCCCGACGGCTCGACGAGCGAGACCCTGACGGACGGCGACATCGTCTGGGGCGGCCACGGGCACGACCATTGGCATGTGCACCTCGGCGCCTCGTACTGGTTGACGCGACCCGACTCGACCGACGTGCTCCGCAGCTACGACAAGGTCGGCTTCTGCTTCTTCGACCAGCGCCCCCTGCTCACCCAGCCGTCCAGCGCGCCGACGCGCCCTCAGTTCCCGAAGACCGCGTGCAACGGCCAGAGCACGCTCGAGTTCACCATGGGCCTCTCCCCCGGGTGGGCCGATCCCTACCCCTGGGCCCTTCCCGACCAGCGACTCCTCCTGACCGGCCTCGAGGACGGCGTCTATCGCCTCTGGGCAACGGCCGACCCCGGCGGCTGGTTCCGCGAGGCGAACGAGACGAACAACAGCACCTGGGTCGACATCCGTGTCAATCTCCATTCGACCCCACCGCGCGTGGAGCTGGTCGGGCGCGGGCCGTCCGGCGCGCCGATGTGGCGCGACTCCTGACGTCCGTCAGCCGCCGCCCGAGACCTGCGTCACCGCCGCGCCGCCGTGCGTCGGCAGGTGGAGCTGGCCGCCAAACGCCGATACGACCCAGAACGCCGCCACCGCTGCGAGCAGCGCCAGCGCCGCGAGACCGAGCCCCATGAGCCGTACCTCATGCTCCCTCGCCTTCCCCGTCATCGCCGTCCCCCCTCGCCGTGGCCACCTGCTCCCGACGGTAGTGACCCTTCGGGGGGATGCAATGCCTCGCACGAGGGACTGGGCCTTCTCCGGGTGGCACCCAGCCGGGTGAGCCGCCCCGTCTTCCGCGCATGCGAGACTTCCGGGCGTGAAGGTGCTCCTCGCCGATGATCACCGCCTCATGCTCGACGGCATCCGCCGCGCGCTCGAGGACGACGGCGGGTTCGAGATCGTCGGCGAGACCCAGAACGGGGCGCAGGTGCTGCCGCTCGTCGGGCAGACCGGCCCCGACCTCGTCGTGCTCGATGTGCGGATGCCGAACATGGACGGCCTCCAGTGCCTCGAGGAGATCCGCCGGCGTCACCCGAAGGTGAAGGTCGTCATGCTCTCCGCGTCGACGACCCCCGACCTGATCGAGGAGGCGCTACGCCGCGGCGCGAGCGCTTACGTCCTCAAGACGGTCGACCCGAGCGACCTGCCGTCGACGCTGCGCCAGGTCATCGGAGGCACGGTCTTCTCGACCGTCGGAGCCACCGAGACGTCGACCTCGAGCGGCGCCAGGGCGGCCGGGCTCACGGAGCGCGAGATCGCGATCCTCACCGAGCTCGCGAGCGGCAAGTCGAACGACGAGATCGCGAAGGAGCTCTGGGTCACGCAGCAGACGGTGAAGTTCCACCTGACGAACGTGTACCGCAAGCTCGGCGCGAAGAACCGCGCGGACGCCGTGCGCCAGGCCTACCAGCTGGGCCTGATCCAGCGCCCCCTCGGCGACGACTGACACCGTCCCTTTGGTGTCCGACTTCAAGTCGGACACCAAAGGCGAGCGCCTACCCTTCGCCCCTACCGCTCGCTCGACGACCCGAAGTCGAAGATCTGCCCGGAGCGCCAGGCGCCCTTCGTGTGCGCGACGAGGATCACCGCGCCCACGATCGTCGTCGGCACAAACCACACGGCCTGCATGCAGATCGCGAACGCGAGCCCCGCCTCGCGGCCGATCCCGAACAGCGCGAGCGCCGACACCCCGAGCCACTGGTACGTGCCCACGAAGCCCGGCGAGGACGGGATCGCGACCCCGAGGTTGAGCGCGGCGGTGACGAAGATCGCGTCGACGAGCGAAAGCTCGACGCCGACCGCGCGACCGACGAGGATCGCCGCGACCGCCCACGTCGCCCAGGCGGCGACGCTGATCCCGAACCAGGCGAGCCCGCGCTCGACCGAGAGCGGGTCGGAGAGGCCCTCGAGCGTGTCGCGCAGAAATCGCCGCGGCAGGCCGCGGTGCTTGCGCCGCGAGCGCGGGCGGCGACGGGTGTAGGCCCGCGCTGCCAGGATCGCGACCCAGGTCACCACGAGCACGACGACCGATCCCACGACGATGCGGTCGACCCAGCCCTCGTCGGTCACCAGCGGCAGGCTGAACAGGAGGAAGGTGACGAGCGCGAGGACGTCGAAGGCGCGGTCGAGCATCACCGTCGCGAGCCCGCGACCGCCCGAGTACGACCCGCGCGAGACCCAGCGGGCGCGGAGAAGATCGCCGATGCGCCCCGGAAGCACGTTGTTGACCGCGACGCCGGCGACGACCATCTCGACGAACCGCCGCTGTCCGAGCCCGGTGTCCGCGATCCTGCGCCAGCGGGCCGCCTGGAGCCAGTAGACGACACCCATGCAGGCAACCGCACCCAGGAGCGGCAGCACACGTACCCCGCGGAGCGTGCCCCAGACCGCGCCGAGGTCGGTACCGCGAATCGCGAGGACGAGGAACGCGATGGAGACCGGGATACCGATCGCCGCCGCGACCAAGAGCGACCGGCTCCGGCCGCTGCCGGGGACGTCCAGCACGGGCGGAGCCGCAGCCGCTCGCGCGATCGACGACTCCGGGACGACGGTCACGCTCGAAGCATCGTCAGAGGTCGTAACTTGGGCCATCAGCGAGGGTCGCGGCCGACCCTAGCCCATAGTCCAGACAGGCGCTCCGACGCGAGGGCGAAGATTGTCCGGTGAGCGACACACCGGCGGATGCCAGCCCGGTGTCGGACTTCAATCCGACACCTCCGACCTCGCGGCGCGCCCGGCCCGAAGGCGTCCGTGCGAAGTCGGAAGCCGGTGCCGATAGCCGTCTTGCGCGCATCCTCGAGACGAGCCCCTTCCCGATCCTGCTCGTCTGCCTCGTCGGCATCGTCCTCCTCTCCGTGTTCGCCCCCTCCATCGTCGTCGGCGATACGTGGCTGACGCTGATGGCCGGACGCGAGGTCGTCGACCACGGCCTCCCCGCACACGGACCACCTCACCGTGCTCGGCGAGGGCCGAACGTGGACCGACCAGCAGTGGCTCGCCCAGGTCGTCTTCTACGCCGCTCACGAGCTGGCGGGAATGCGCGCCGCGATCCTCCTCGGGATCGCCCTCGTCCTCGGCGCTCTCGGGCTTGCCTTCGCGACCGCCCGGACGGGCGGCGCCTCGTCGCGCTCGACCTTCCTCGTCGGCCTCCTCGCAGTCCTGGCCGGCCCGTGGGGCTGGACGATCCGCGCGCAGACCATGGCGCTGCCGCTCTTCGCGGGCGTCCTGTGGCTCCTCGTCGACGCGTCCCGCCGCGGGATCCGCCGCCGGACCCTCCTCGTCCTGCCTCTGCTCGTCGTGTGGGCGAACCTCCACGGCTCGGTGGTCCTCGGCGCAGGCCTCACCGTTCTCCTCGGCGTGTCCGAGCTCGTTCGCGTACGCAGGCTCACCTGGGAGCCGCTGACGCTCGCGATCCTGGCGCCGCTCACGGTGCTCGCTTCGCCGTACGGGACGAAGCTGATCGCCTACTACGACCTGATGCTCGTCGACGCGCCGTTCGCGCCGATCCTGCGCGAGTGGCAGTGGAGCAAGCCCGGTGCGACGACCTTCCTGTTCTGGCTGCTCGCGCTCGTCGCCGTCGCGCTGCTCGCCATGCGCCGCTGCCGGAGCCGCCTCACGTTCTACGAGCTCGCCGTCCTCGCGGTGACCTTCGTCGGCGCGGTGCAGGCGGTCCGCGGCGTGATCTGGTTCGCGCTCGCTGCCGCCGCGATCCTCCCCGCCGCGCTCGACGGAGTCCTCACGAGCAAGGACGTCGACGCACCCCGCGTCAACCGCATGATCTCCCTCGCCGCGATCGGCGGCCTCGCCATCGCGATCCTCGCCTTCGTCGCCCGCCCCGCGTCGTGGTACGTCTCCGACTGGCCCGAGCAACGCGTCGAGGCGACCCGCGACGCGACCCGCGACCCGGGCACCCGAGTCTTCGCAACCGACGGCACCGCCGACTGGCTCCTCTGGCGCATCCCCGACCTCCGCGGCCGCATCGCCTACGACGTCCGCTTCGAGCTGTACGACGAGCCGACGCTCGACCGGATCGTCCGGTACGGGCGCCGGCAGGGCGACTGGAAGGCCGTGCTCAACGGCTACCGCGTGGTCGTCGTGGACCGGCGCGCCCAGCTAGACGCGCTCCGTGCCGAGCCCGGAGCGCACGTCGTGCACCACGACGACGGCATCGCGATCCTCACCCGGAGCCCGACGTGAGTGCGTCCACGAGGTCGCCGGCTCGAACACGCCGACGAGAGTCTCAGCCGGGACCAGCCGTTCGGCCAGACCATGGCCGGCGCGCACGCGGCACGATGCGTTGATGGGGTTCAAACCGGTGTTCCGCGCCATTTCAGGGCTACCGGCACCACGGCGGCCGAGGAGGTCGCCGTGACCGTCGCGACGGTGACGCGGCCGCCTCCTTCTCGCCTCGTGACAGCTCACGTAGACGCGGGTGCGCGCGAGGCTTCGACGCTGGAGATCGTCACAGTGGCGGCGTCGAACGTCGCAGTGGCCCTCCTTGTCGCGATCTCGGGCGCGCTGCTTGCTCTGGGTCACCAGGAGCGCATGGAGACCGCCCTCTTCGTTGTGGCGCTCGCGCTCGCACCCGCGGGTGTCGCGGCCGCGCGAAGACAGCTCCGTCGGGCTGCCCACGAGCGATACACGTCACTGGCACTTCTCGACGTTGCGGGGCTGTCCGCGACGGTCCTCGTCGCGCGTGCCGCAGCGGCGGTCACCGGAACCGACGCCGTCCCGTGGGTGGGGCTTGCCGGTTCGGCAGCAGTCGTCGGTCTCGGCGTCGTCGCCTACCGGCGGCCACTCCTGCTGCCGTGCGCACCGCAGGGCACCGCACGCACGGTTGCGATTCTGGGAGTCTCCGCCCTCCTCGCCTTCGCCGTCGCGAGCTTCTATCCTCGGTCGCTGTTCACCCCCGAGCGCCTCTGGCTGTGCGTGCTCGTCGTGTCGGCGGTCGCCGCCATTCGCGCCTTCCGGATTGCGGCACCGGGCCGGCGCGCGTGGCGCCGGGCGATCGACGCCGTCGTCCTGGTCACGACGGCACTCGTCGTGAGTGACGTCAACGACTACTCGAGCGCGTTCCGGTACGACTACGACTTCTTCCTCGGCCCCGTCAACGCGATGCGGCACGGCCACCCACTGCTCGTCGACACGTTCTCCCAGTACGGCGTCGGGTTGTTCTACGCGCTCGCCGGCGCGTTCCATGCGATACCCCTCAGCTACGGGAGTCTGCAGTTCGTCCTGTGTGTCGCGTACGTGGCCGAGTTCGCCCTCGTGTACAGCGTCCTCCGGCTGGCCTGCCGCTCGCAGCTGGTGGCGGTCCTCGGGCTGGCGGTAGCGCTGGTCGCGAACCTCGCGGTGTCCCCCCAGTACATCGCCTCTCCGAGCGTCGGGCCGCTGCGTTTCGGGCTGCCCTGGGTGGTGATACTCGCGGGGACGCTTCGGGCGCGTTCCGTCGATCATCGACGTCTCCTCGACGCGGTGATGCTGCTCACCGTCGGCGTTGCCGCAGTCTGGAGTGCGGAGACGTTTGCCTACTCGTTCGCGGCCTACGCCGCCATCACGGTGTTCTCCACCGTCGATCGGCCCGAATCGCCGAGCGAGCGCCGCCTACGCATCTCCAAGCGGATCGCCGGCGCAGTGGTCGTAGCGTTCCTCGCGCTCGGGGCGACAAGCGCCTTCCTGCTCGTGGTCGCCGGCGATTGGCCCCGCTGGACGGACTACCTGGGTCTCGTGGCGCTGTACGGGATGCGCGGCTTCGGCTCCCTGCTGATCCCTTCGTGGTCGCCGGGCTATCTGGTCGGCGCGCTCTATGTCGTCTCGCTGACTGCGCTTGTTGCGCTCCCGCGCGACGCGCGACGGCGACTCGATCCGACGATCGCGGCGACAGCGGGCGCCACCGCGTTCGGCGCGATCGCGTTCACGTACTTCCTCGGCCGCTCCGCGCCGACGAACCTGCACCACGTCGCGGTTCCCGCGGTCGTCGTTGCCTGTGGCTGGTGGACCGTGGCTGCGCCGCACCTCCGTCGCCTGAGCCGCGCGTACGCCTTGGGCGCGGTGCTCGCCGCATCGTTCATCGGAGCCTCGGTGCTCGCATCGAACACGAACGCCACGGGGGCGTGGCTCGAAGCCGCCCCGCTCGCCCAGGTCGTCCGCTCGCCCGGGACGACGGCGTCGAGGATCAGCACGCTCCTCGCCGCTACGGAGGACGCCCCCCGGGTCGTCGAGGGAGCGAGACTCGTCCGAACCTACTCGACGACGGACCGTCAGCCAGCCGTCCTGATAAGCGCCGACTATCTCACGACGGTGCTCCTCACGGCGCATCGCGGGAACGCACTCCCGATCGTCAACGGCAACCAGGAGGGCCTGATCGACGACGCGGCTCTCAAGAGAGTGGTGGCCGCGACCGACAGACTTCCAGAAGGTTCATTCGTCGTCACGGAGACCATGTTCATGCGCCAGCCCGCCCAGGCATTCGCCACGCTCCATCCCATAGGCAACCCCCGGTTCGGCGACTTCTTCCTGTCGCGGTCATACGAGGCCCTGGCCGAGCGATTCGAGCTCCACGTCGCAGAGCGCGGCCGGTTCGGTTTCGTCGTTCTCCAACTCGGGAGGCACCGATGACCCCGGTCGACCCCCCGCTCACGGGAGCGCCCGCACGACGAGCGAGCGCGAGAGACGTCGCGCGCCTTCGCACAGGGGATACGCCGCATCGTCCTCGAGCAGTCCATGCGAGCAGGCGTTGGTCACATCGGCTCGGCGCTCTCCGTGGCGGACATCGTCGCCGCGCTCTACGCAGACGTCCTCGAGACCGTCGACCCGCGCGACCCGGATCGCGACCGGTTCGTGCTCTCGAAGGGCCACGCGAGTCTCGCGGTCTACGCCGCTCTCCATCTTCGTGACCTGCTGACGTTCGACGAGCTTTCGACCTACTGCGAGGACGGAACGCAGCTCGGGACACACCCGGAGGTCGGAGTTCCCGGAATCGACTTCGCCACGGGATCGCTCGGGCACGGTCTCTCGCTCGCCGCAGGGGCCGCGCTCGCGGGGCGCCTCCGCGCCTCGAGAAGGCGGGCCTTCTGCCTCCTCAGCGACGCGGAGTGCAACGAGGGATCGGTGTGGGAGGCCGTCATGTTCGCCGCGCATCATCACCTGTCGAATCTCGTCGCCGTCGTCGACCTCAACGGCCAACAGGCGCTCGGGTACACAAAGGACGTGCTCGACCTGTCGCCGATGGCGGACCGCTGGCGCGCATTCGGATGGGACGTGCACGAGGTGGACGGCCACGACCCGGTCGCCCTCGCGGACACGATCCACGGGCTCGACACCGAGGCGGGCCCGCCGCACGTGCTCGTCGCGCACACGGTATTCGGCAAGGGTGTCTCGTTCATGGAGAGCAGCATCGAGTGGCACTACCTCCCCATGACAGACGGACAGTTCGAGCGGGCCGTGAAGGAGGTTGCGGCGTGAGAGCGACCTTCATCCGGACACTCGTCGAGATAGCCGAGGAGGACGAGAGGATCGTCCTGCTCACGGGCGACCTCGGGTTCACGGTGGTCGAGCCGTTCGCAGAGCGGTTCCCGGATCGTTTCTTCAACGTCGGCGTGGCCGAGCAGAACATGCTGGGCGTCGCCACCGGCCTCGCCGAGGCGGGGTTCGTCCCCTTCGCGTACTCGATCGCGACGTTCGCGACGCTCCGGTCGTACGAGTTCGTCCGAAACGGCCCGGTGCTACACCATCTCCCCGTGCGGGTCGTGGGCGTCGGTGGAGGGCTCGAGTACGGGATGAACGGCCTCACGCACTACGCGCTCGAGGACATCGCGGTGATGCGCACGCAGCCTGGGATGACCGTGCTCGCGCCCGCGGATTTCGAGCAGGCTCGGACGGCGCTGACGGAGACCAAGACCGTCCCTGGCCCTATCTACTTCAGGCTCGGCAAGAACGAGACCGAGACGGTACCGGGCCTCGACGGTCGCCTCCGGCTCGGCGGCGTCGAGCAGATCGGCGCCGGCCGCGACGTCGCGATCGTCACCACCGGATCCATCACGCGCGAAGCGGCCGCGGCCGCGGAGCTCCTCGAGGCGCACGGGTGGCGTTCGCGCCTCGTTGTTGCCGCATGCCTGAGCCCGTCGCCCACGAAGGCACTGGTCACCGCGCTGCGCAACGTTCCGCTCGTCGTCACGGTCGAGGCGCACTACCTGACCGGAGGGCTCGGCTCGCTCGTCTCCGAGGTCGTCGCCGAGTCGGGGCTCGGTTGCCGCGTCGTCCGTTGCGGGGTCGCGGGCCTCCCGGACTCCGTCGGGAGCGAAGCGTTCCTCAACGAGGCGCACGGGCTATCAGCGAGCCGGATCGCCCAAGCTGTCGCAGAGGCGCTCGACCAGCGTGACTCGACCGCGAACCCGGTCGCCGCCCGATGAAGAAGCTGAGCGCCGTCATCGCGTGCTACCGGGACGCGCCGGCGATCCCGGAGATGTACGCACGCCTGACCGAGACATTCCGCTCGATCGGCGTCGACTACGAGATCATCTTCGTCAACGACGCCAGCCCCGACAACGCGCGCGAGGTGCTCGCCGAGCTCGCCGCATCGGACCCGCGCGTGGTCGTCGTCAACCACACGCGGAACTTCGGATCTCAGAGCGCGTTCACCAGCGGTCTCCGCATCGCCACCGGCGACGCCGCGATCCTCCTCGACGGCGATCTGCAGGACCCGCCGGAGCTGATCGCCGAGTTCCACGGGAAGTGGCTCGAGGGCTGGGATGTCGTGTACGGCGAGCGAGTCCGCCGCGTCACCACGCTCCCGATGCGGGTCGCCTACAAGGCGTTCTATCGGCTGTTCCGGGCCACGGCATATGTCTCGGTTCCCCTCGATGCCGGCGACTTTTCGCTCCTCGACCGGCGCGTGATCGACGCCCTGAACGAGCTGCCCGAGTCCGACCGGTTCATCCGGGGCCTGCGCGCCTGGGTCGGCTTTCGCCAGACCGGTGTCCCGTACGTCCGGCCCGAGCGACCGTATGGCACGTCGACCAACTCGCTCGTCGGGAACGTCAAGTGGGCGCGTCGCGCCGTACTCTCGTTCTCGTACGCACCCCTCGACCTGATCGCGTGGCTGGCGTTCGTCACGGTCGGCCTTTCGGTCGTCGCGGCGTTGGCGCAGATCGTGCTCCGGTTCGTCGATCCCTCGCTCGCGCCGAAGGGCTTCACGTCGCTCCTCGTCGTGATCCTCTTCCTCGGCGGGATCCAGCTCCTCTGCCTCGCCATCATCGGCTCGTACCTCGCCCACATCTACGACGAGGTCAAGCGCCGGCCCTCGTACATCGTCGAGAGCGTGCTGAACGCGCCGACGAGCGCTGACGCCGACCACGACGTCGAGCCCGAGGCTGCCGCCGAGACCCACGTCCCACCCCAGCGTCGGGCGCGCCACGAGGCACCGCGACGGTTCACCGGAGGACGGACGTGAAGCGGGTCATCGTCACCGGCGCGGCAGGCTTCATCGGCGCGAACGTCGCGCGGCGCCTGCTCGACGACGGATTCCAGCCGACGCTCCTGACGCGGGCCGGACTCCGACTGCTGGCGCCTCGCCGACCTTGAGGCGGCAGCCCCCGTCGTCCAGCTCGACCTGGCGGACGGCGAAGCGGTCGCAAAGGTCGTATCGGTCGCGCGCCCCGAGTGGATCCTGCACCTGGCCGCCCATGGCGCCTATTCCTGGCAAACGGATCGAGCCGCGATCCTCCGTACCAACGTCGTCGGCACTGCCAACCTGCTCGAGGCGGCCCGTCGGGCCGAGGTCGAGGTGTTCGTCAACACCGGCTCGAGCTCCGAGTACGGCTTGAAGGATCGTGCGCCGGTCGAGGAAGACCCCGTCGAGCCGAACAGCGCGTACGCCGTCGCCAAGGCCTCGGCCACCATGCTCTGTCGTCACGTCGCGGAGGCGGACGGGCTCAACGTCTGCACGCTGCGGCTGTACTCCGCCTACGGTCCATGGGAAGAGCCCAAGCGCTTGGTCCCCGCCCTCGCCGTCGAAGGGCTGCACGGGCGCTTTCCGCCGCTCGTCGACCCGCAGACGGCACGCGATTTCGTGTGGGTCGGCGACATCGTCGACGCCTACCTTCTCGCTGCCCGGGCGGTCCACGCCGAGCCCGGCGCGGTCTACAACGTCGGAACCGGCACGCAGACCACGGTTGGCGAGGCGGCCGAGATCGCCCGCGACGTCCTCGAGATCGACGCACGTCCCAGCTGGGGATCGATGCCGGCTCGGATGTGGGACACCGACCGCTGGATTGCCGACAGCACAAAGATCCGCGATCGCCTCGGCTGGTGGCCCACGCGCACCTTCCGTGACGGATTTACGGAGCTCGCATCGTGGCTCCGGG
>CAVVEN010000021.1:0-69011 GCA_963747125.1 uncultured Actinomycetes bacterium
GGGCGCCCTCGCCGAGTTCGGGCGTCGGCGATCGCGACCTCGACCGTCGCTCCACGGCGGCCGGCGGTGCGGTGGGCTACCTCGCGGACGGCCGCAGCGAGACCGACCTCGTTCAGCGTTATGGGCTCCAGGCCGGCGACGATCCCGCGCAGCTCCTCGGCCGTGTCCCCGCGCGACCTCGAGCGCGCGCGCCGCCACGCGGCGACCGGCCTCGACGTCGCCGTCCTCGAGCGCCGCAACGGTGGCATCGAGCATCTGCGACAGCGCCGCCACGTGCTGGACAGGCCCGTCGTGGAGCTGCTCGGCGATACGCCGGCGCTCTGCCCGCTCGGCAAGCAGGCGCTCCGCGGCGACGTGGTCGTCGCTCGATCGATCATCGCCTCGCGCAGCGCGATGGCGACCGCTTGCGTGCGGGTCTCCGCCTCGAGCTTCGCGAGGATGTGGCGCACGTGGCTCTTCACCGTCTCCTGCGAGATGAAGAGCTGTTGCGCGACGTCCGCGCGTTCGACATCCCGTCGGCGAGCAGCTGGAGGATCTCGCGCTCGCGCTGGGTGAGGATCTCCTGCCCGTCGCGACCGGTCGCGAGCGAGGGGATCAGGGCGGGGTCGACGAACGTCTCGCCCGCGGCGACCCTCTCGATCGCCTTGAGGAGGGTGTCGTGCGGAGCCTCCTTGAGCACGTAGCCGAAGGCACCCGACTCGAGGCCGCGCTGGAGCAGGGCTCGCTCGCTGTAGGCCGTGAACACGAGCACCCGCGTCTCGGGGACGCGCTCGTGACGATCTCCTCCCCGTCGCCTCGATCCCGTCCATCTGCGGCATCCGCAGGGTCCATGATCACGACGTCGGGGCGCCGACGCTCCGCGAGCGCAACAGCGGTCTCGCCGTCCGGCGCCTCTCCGACGACGCGGATGTCGGGGCGACCGCAGGAGGGCAAGCCGGAGTCCCTCACGGACAACCTCGTGGTCGTCCGCAATGAGAACCGTGATCTCGCCGTTCTCCGCCACGCATTGGGATTCTACAGAGGGAGGGGGGACGCCCTCCGCCGGTTTACACGGCGAGGGCCAGTTGCTCGGGCTCGGGCTCGGGCGCGATCGGCGGTCTCCTCGGTCGCCACGTCGCCCGTGCGAGCCCGCGGGACCGTGGCGCGGACGGGCTCCGTCTCCGCCGCTGGCAGGTACGCCCGACCCGCGTAGAGCCGCTCGTACTCGGGTAGCAGCTCGGGCCAGTCACGCGCGAGAGCGCGCGAGGAAGTGCTCGCGCGTGCCCGGCCGGAGATAGAGCACGTTCGCCCAGATCCCGCTCGCACCTGCTGCGCGTGCCGCGCGCACGACCTCGGCGAGCAGTGCCGGGTCGTCGGAGAGTCCCGGCAGGACGGGTGCGAGCACCGAGACGCCGGTGTCGATGCCCGCCTCGACGAGCACCCGTACCGCCTCGAGGCGCTGGCGCGGCGGCGCTGTACCGGGCTCGGTCGCGCGCCAGATGCGCTCGTCGAGCGTGGGAACGGAGAAGCTCACGTGCACCTTGGCCCGCCGCGCGGCCTCGACGAGCACGTCGACGTCGCGCCCGGATCATGGTCCTGGGTGATGAGCGAGAACGGCGTGCGCGCGGCGCCCAGCTCGCGGATGCACGCGCGCGTGAGGCGGAAGCGGCCCTCGGCGGGCTGGTACGGGTCGGTCGCCGCGCCGATCGCGACGCTCTCCCGCTTCCACGAGGCTCGTGCGGAGCTCGGCGCGGAGCACCTCGGCAACGTTGATCTTGACGCGGATCGAGCGGCCGTAGCGTTCGTCGGACGCGCGGTCGGCCCGCGCCTCGAACGCCCGGACGTAACAGAACGTGCAGCGGTGCGCACACCCGGTGTACGGGTTCAGCGACCACGCGAACGGCATCCCCTTGACCCGGTTGAGCGCGCTACGGCAGGGATCCTCGCGGTGTTCGACGCGCATACCACACCATAGAACACATGTTCGCTCTTGTCGAGCGCTGACCGCGGCTGGCGTGGTGGGACGTGCTATGCGGTCGCGGCGGCGACCATGCCCGCCCCGACCGTCTCGTTCGTCGCCTCGTCCACGAGGACGAACGCTCCCGTCGAGCGGTTCTCCGCGTACGGGTCGACGAGCAGCGGACCGGCGAGACGGAGGCGGATGCGGGCGATGTCGTTCAGGGCGAGGCCGTCGGCGGGCCGGTGATCGAGCGTCTCGACGTCGAGCACGGAGACGACCTCGTCCAGGATTGCGCGCGTCCAGCGTGTCGTGTGCTTGACCGCGAGGCGCGCGCCGGTCTGCACCGGGCGCTCGCTCATCCAGCAGACGTCGGCCTCGAGCGACCGGGCCGAGACGGGTTGGTCGGCCGGGCCGCACAGCATGTCGCCGCGGGAGACGTCGACGTCGTCGGCGAGCCGGACGACGACCGACTGGCCCTGAACGGCGACGTCGAGCGGCCCGTCGTGCGTCTCGACCGACGCGACGGTCGTCGTGAGCCCCGACGGCAGCACGACGACCTCGTCACCCGCGCGCCATTCGCCCCCCGCGACCTGACCCGCGTAGGCGCGGTAGTCGTGATGCTCGTCCGACATCGGCCGGACGATCCACTGAACCGGGAACCGACGGTGCGCGACGTCTCGATCCGCTGCGATCTCGATGGCCTCGAGCCGCTCGAGGAACGTGCCGCCCGACCACCACGCCATGGGCAGCGAAGGCTCGACGACGTTGTCGCCGGGCAGTGCCGCGATCGGGATCGTCGTCGTGTCGCGCAGGCCGAGGCGCTCCGACAGCTCGGCGAGGTCGCTCTCGATCGTGCGGAAGCGCTCCTCGGCGAACTCGACGAGGTCCATCTTGTTCACGGTGAAGACGATGTGCGGGATCCCGAGCATGGAGGCGATGTACGTGTGCCGCTGCGTCTGCTCGACGACGCCCTGGCGCGCGTCGAGCAGCACGACCGTCACGTCGGCGGTCGACGCGCCGGTGACCATGTTGCGCGTGTACTGGACGTGGCCCGGCGCAGTCGGCGAGCATGAAGCGCCGCGTCGGGGTCACGAACGAGCGGTACGCGACGTCGATCGTGATGCCCTGCTCGCGCTCGGCGCGCAGGCCGTCGGTGAGCAGCGCGAGGTCGACGTAGCCGTCGCCGCGCCTCGCTCGTCTCCTCGACGTGCTCGATCTGGTCGTCGACGATCTGGCTCGTGTCGTGCAGCAGGCGGCCGATCAGCGTCGACTTGCCGTCGTCGACGGAGCCGCAGGTCGCGATGCGCAGCAGCTCGCTGGCGCCGCGTGGTCCCGTCAGCGTCTGCGGCGTCGACGCTCGAAGTAACCCTCGTCGCTTGCGATCCTCCATCGCGGCCTCCGTGACCGGTCGTCCGCGCGCGTCTCGCCGCGCTCGGTGACGCGCGTCGCGGCGATCTCGCGCACGACGTCCTCGATCGTCGCGGCCCTCGACCTGACGGCGCCGGTGCAGGTCATGTCGCCGACGGTGCGGAAGCGCACGCCACTCGGCGAACGGCTCCTCGTGCGGGTAGCGCTCGATGAACTCGGAGGCGGCGTAGAGCATCCCGTCGCGCTCGAACACCTCCCGCTCGTGCGCGAAGTAGATCGCCGGAAGCTCGAGCTGCTCGCGCGCGACGTACTGCCACACGTCGAGCTCGGTCCAGTTGGAGATCGGGAAGACCCGCACCTGCTCGCCCTTGCGGATCCGCCGTTGTAGAGGTTCCAGAGCTCGGGCCGCTGCGCGCGGCGGATCCCACTGGCCGAAGTCGTCGCGGAAGGAGAAGATCCGCTCTTTCGCGCGCGAGCGCTCCTCGTCGCGGCGCGCGCCGCCGATCGCGGCGTCGAAGCCGTGCTCGGTCGATCGCGTCGAGCAGCGTCGTCGTCTGGAGCCGGTTGCGCGACGCGCGCGGCCCCGTCTGCTCGACGACGCGCCCCGTGTCGATCGACTCCTGGACGCGATGCGACGATCGAGCCGCTCGCCGAGCTCGGCCACGCGGCGGTCGCGGAACTCGATCACCTCGGGGAAGTTGTGGCCCGGTGTCGACGTGCATCAGCGGGAACGGGAAGCGCCCGGGGCGGAACGCCTTCTCGGCGAGGCGCAGCAGCACGATCGAGTCCTTGCCGCCGGAGAAGAGGAGCACGGGGCGCTCGAGCTCGGCGGCGACCTCGCGCATGATGTGGATCGCCTCCGACTCGAGCGCGTCGAGATGCGAGAGGCGGACGAGCGCGTCGGCCGTGCCCGTCGCGGCGACGGGGCGGGTCGTCTCGCCGGACTGCGTCATGCGTGGAGGCCGCACTCGGTCTTGTCGCCGCCGACCCACCGGCCGTCGCGGCCGGTGCCGGGCGCGGTGCAGTGCGTGCAGCCGATCGAGGCGTAGCCGCGCTCGTGCAGCGCGTTGACGGGCAGGTCGCGCTCACGGATGTACGCCCAGACGTCGTCGTCCGTCCAGTCGGCGAGCGGGCTCGCCTTCCAGAGCTCGTGGCGCTCGTCCCAGCCGAGCTTCGGCGTGTCGGCGCGCGTCGGCGCCTGGTCGCGCCGGACGCCCGTGATCCAGCCGTCGAGCCCGGAGAGCGCGGCGCCGAGCGGGCCGATCTTGCGGATCGAGCAGCAGAGGTCGGGGTTTCGCGCCCAGAGCTCGTCGCCGTGGGCGGCTGCCTGCCGCCCGAGGGACGGGCCCTGGAAGACCTCGACGGTGATCCCGTAGCGCTGTTCGATCTCGCGCCAGACGTCGTACGTCTCCGGGAAGAGGACGTGCGTGTCGAGGGCGAACACACGGGCGCGTCGGCTCCCGTTCGAGGAGCAGGTCGAGGAGCACGCCTCCTCCTTCTGGAACGAGCACGCGAGCGCGATGTTCGGGTGGAGCGTCCCGAGCACGGTCTCCACGACCTGCGCTGCGCTCAGCGTCTCGACATCGGTCTCGCCGACCAGGTCTGTGACGCTCCGCTCCATCGCGGCGAACCGTACCAGCATCAGCGTCGCTTATTGCTCTCATTAGCAATATTTCCATGCATGTGCAACCAACGGCGATGTTCAAGTACGAGGCCGGGCTGCCGGATCCCACTCCCCATCGGCGTTTCGGCGCGTGCGCCTCGTCGGGCAGTCGTCCGAGCGGCGCGAACGGCGTCCGACATCGTTCTTTCTCAAGACGGCGCGACCGGCCATGCCCCGCGCGCCGGTGCGTAGGGTTGCCGCATGGACGAGCTCGAGGGTGGGATCCGGCGCGTCACGCTGCCGCTGCCGACGCGGCCGGGACACGTCCACGCGTACCTCCTCCCGGGCGACGAGGGGTGGACGGTCGTCGACACGGGGCTCGGGCTTCCCGACGCGAAGGAGCGCTGGGCGCGCGAGCTCGAGGAGCTGCCGGGGCCGGTGCGGCGGATCGTCGTCACCCACTTCCACCCGGATCACGTGGGTGCGGCCGCCGACCTCGTCGAGCTGACGGGCGCGCCGGTCGCCCAGGGCAGGCTCGACTACGAGCAATGCAACCTCGTCTGGGGCGGCGAGGACTGGGCCGACGTGCTCGTCGACTGGTTCGCGTCGAACGGCGTCCCCGACGACGTCGTGCGGGAGCTGATCGGGCAAGGATCGGTGTACCGGCCGTTCGTTCGCTACCAGCCCGATCCGGAGCGCCTCGATCCGGGCGACGTCGTCGACGGGTGGACGGTCGTCGCCGCGCCGGGTCACGCCGACGGCCAGCTCATGCTGCACCGCGACGGGATGCTCGTCGCCGCCGATCACGTCCTCGATCCGATCTCGCCGACGGTCGGGCTGTGGCCGCGGAGTCGTCCCGACCCGCTCGGCGACTACCTCGAGGCGCTCGAGGCGACGGCGGCGCTCGAGGCCCGGATCGCGTTCCCGGGTCACGGCGAGCCGATCCTCGACCCGCCCGCCCGCGCGCGGGCGCTGATCGCGCACCACGCAGAGCGGCTCGCCGCGACCGCGGCGGCGCTCGGCCCGGAGCCGCGGAGCGGGTACGACGTGTCGTTCCCGCTCTTCGGCGACGACCTGAAGCCGGCGGCGCGTCGCTTCGCCGTCGCGGAGACGCTCTCCCACCTCGAGCGGCTCGTGCTGGAGGGGGGCGCCCGTCGGATCGAGGACGACAGGGGGGTCGCTTATACTTCGGGTGAGTAGTGGACGACGACTTGCCTCCGAGTACGTGCGCCCCTGAGGGCGCCGGCGTACCCGCACCTCACGTGTTCCCGGCCGGCACGGTCTCTCGGGTGTGCCGGCGATGACCGTGCTGGTCGAGCTCGTCGCGGTCGGGCTGCTGATCCTCCTCAACGCGTTCTTCGTGGCCGGCGAGTACTCGCTGGTCACCGTGCGCCGCACCCGCATGAAGGAGCTCGCGGACGAGGGGAGCCGTACGGCGCGCTCCGTCGTCAAGATCACGAGCGACCCGCCGCACTTCATCGCGGCGATGCAGCTCGGCGTGACGCTGACCTCGCTGGCGATCGGTGCGCTCGGCGAGCGCGTGCTGTCCGAGTTCTTCGACCAGTGGCTCGCGACGATCTTCGCCGTGCTGCTCGCCTTCCTGATCATCACGTTCCTGCACGTGGTGGTCGGCGAGCTCGTCCCGAAGGGGATCGCACTGAGCTACTCGGAGCGGATCGCGCTCGGCGTCTCCTCTCCCGTGCGCCTGTTCTTCTTCGTGTTCAAGCCGCTGATCTGGGTGCTCCAGCGGTCGAGCGAGCTCGCGCAGCGCGCCATCGGGATCGACCCGACCTTCACGGAGGGCGCGGCGCACTCGGAGGTCGAGCTGAAGATGCTGCTCGAGGTCTCGACCGAGCACGGGGAGATCGAGATGGACGAGCGGGAGATGCTCTACAAGGTCTTCGACTTCGCCGAGAAGGAGGTCGCGGACGTCATGGTCCCGCGGCCCGACGTCGTCGGGATCGCCATCGACCTGCGCCCCGAGGAGGCGATGGCGGCGATGCTCGAGGCGCCGTACACGCGCTACCCGGTCTATCGGGAGACGCTCGACGAGATCGTCGGGATCCTCCATGTCCGCGACCTCGTGGCCTCGCTTCACAACGGCGGCGGAGGCACTGTCGCACTGGCGGACCTTCTGCGTTCCCCGTACGTCGTGCCCGAGACCAAGGATCTCGGCGCGCTGCTCGCGGACTTCAGGCGGACGAGCCAGCACATGGCCGTCGTCGTGGACGAGTACGGCGCGACCGCGGGCATCGTCACGCTCGAGGACCTCCTCGAGGAGATCGTGGGCGACATCGAGGACGAGTTCGACCTTCCCAACGAGTCGGTGGAGCGGGTGAGCGAGACGACGGTCAGGATCGACGGGTCGTTCACGATCGACGACTTCAACGAGGAGTTCGGGACGGGGCTCGACACCGAGGACTTCCACACCGTCGCCGGCTTCGTCTTCGGCCACCTCGGGCGCGCGGCCGAGGTCGGTGACGAGATCGCCGAGGCGCAGCTCCGCTTCCGCGTGCTCGAGACGAGCGGCTCGCGGATCCAGCGCCTGGAGGTCGAGTTCATGCCTGCCCCGATCGGGGCGGACGACACGCCGGAAGCAGCCTGACGGGCGCAGTGCGACGCGCGTGCCGGATGCACGTCTCGCGCGGGCTCGTGTAGCGACGAGGATCGGGTCTCATGGGGTCGCCGCTCAGGCATCGGGATTTCGCGCTCTACCTCGGCGCGACGGTTGCGACCGCCTTCGCGATCGAGATGTCCTTCGTCGCGGTCGGCTGGCAGGTGTACTCGATCCACCGGAACCCGCTCGACCTCGGGCTCGTCGGCCTGGCGATGTTCATCCCGCTCCCGTTGCTGGCGCTCCCTGCGGGGCATCTCGCCGACCGGTATCCGCGGCGGACGATCATCCTCGTCGCCACGGCGATCGACGCGCTCGTCGCCGTCGGGCTGCTCCTCGTGACGCGCGGCGGTGCCGAGCAGACCTGGCCGTTCTTCGCCCTCGCGTTCGGCACCGGGCTCGCCTCGGCGCTCGGGGCGCCGGCCGGTCGGGCGCTCACGCCGTCGCTCGTCCCGCAGGACGTCCTCGTGAAGGCGTTCGCCCAGCGCTCGATCGCCTTCCAGCTGTCCGTGATCGGTGGGCCGGCGCTCGGCGGCCTGCTGTTCGCGATCCATCCCGAGCTGGTCTACGGCGTTGCCGCCGTGTTCTCGCTGCTCGCGGTGCTCGCTCTGCTCGCGATGCGGGCCGGCCGCGACGGCGCGGGGGCGGCTCGCCCGACCTGGCCAGCGTGCTCGGCGGTGTCCGGCTCGTTCGGCGTACGCCGGTGCTGCTCGGCGCGATCTCGCTCGACCTCTTCGCCGTGCTCTTCGGCGGCGCAGTGGCGCTGTTGCCCGTCTTCGCGCGCGACGTGCTCGAGGTCGGGCCCGCCGGGCTCGGGATCCTGCGGGCGGCTCCTGCGGCCGGCGCGCTCTGCGCCGCCGCCGTCATGGCGCGTCGGCCGCTGCGACGACACGCGGGCCGGACGCTCCTGACCGTCGTCGCGCTGTACGGCGTCACGATGATCGTCTTCGGGCTCTCCGAGACGATGTGGCTGTCGCTCCTCGCGCTCGCCGCCGGCGGCGCCGTCGACATGATCAGCGTCGTCCTGCGCTCAGACGATCCTCCCGCTCGTGACGCCCGACGAGCTCCGCGGCCGGGTCACCGCCGTCGAGATGGTGTTCATCAGCGCCTCGAACGAGCTCGGCGCGTTCGAGTCCGGCGTCGCGGCGGCCCTGATCGGGGCGGTGCCGGCCGTGCTCCTCGGCGGCGCCGTGACCATCGCGGTCGCCCTCACGTGGACCAGGCTCTTCCCGCAGCTTGCCGAGGTCGACCGGCTCGACGAGCTGCGCCCGGTCGAAGCCGCCGTGTCCTGAGCGGCCACCTGGACAGCCCAACAGTGGTTGACGGCGTCGGTCAGCGGCGGGCGCGCGCGAGCACGTCGGCCCCGCTGAGGCCGCGCAGCGAGGCGTCGAGCAGCTCCACCGGATGGAACGCCGGGAGCGGACGGTCGGCCCGGCCGAGTGCCTGCGCGACCTGGACGAGGCAGCCCGGGTTCGCGCTCGCGTAGGCGTCCGGGCTCGGTCGCGAGGACGTGGGCGGCCTTGCGGTCGCCGAGCTCGCGGGCCGCCTCGGGCTGGGTGACGTTGTAGATCCCCGCCGAGCCGCAGCAGAGGTCCTGCTCGGCGGGCTCGACAACGCGGAGCCCGGGGATCCGCTCGAGCACCGGCTTCCACGCGGCAGGAAGCCGCTGCGCATGGCGGAGGTGGCACGAGTCCTGGTAGGCGACCGTCAGCTCGAGCGGCTGGAGCTCGGGCAAGTCGGCGTCGCGGAGCGCCTCGGTCACGTCGAGCGCCGGAAAGCCGTGGTCCTTCAGGTGCGAGCCGCAGCCTGACGCGTTGACGACGATCGTGTCGATGCCGTCGAAGCTCCGGCGCAGACGCTCGGAAAATCGCGCCGACTCCTCCGCTCGGCCCGCGTGAGCCGACAGTGCGCCGCAGCAGCCCTGGGGCGGGGCGATGACCTCGCATCCCGCAGCCGCGAGCACCCGCGCCGTCGCCGCGTTCACCTCGCCGAACACGACCGACTGGACGCAGCCCGTGAGCAGCCCGACGCGCCGCGGAGCTTGTGTTGATTCAACACAAGGGGTGACGGCGGCCGGCTGCTCGGTCGAGCGCCAGTGCGGGGCGAGCTCGAGCATCGGCCGGGCCCAGGCCGGGGTCGGCAGCCGGCGTCCGAGCGGTGCCAGCCGCAGCGCCCAGCGCATGCGCCGGGGGTGGGGGAGCGTCGCGAACAGGAGCCGGCGCTGGAGGCGCTCCGCCCGCGGGCGCGGGTGGTCGGTCTCGACGGTCGCGCGGGTCGCCTCGATCAGCCGGTCGTACTGCACGCCGGACGGGCAGCTCGTCACGCAGGCCATGCACCCGAGGCAGCGGTCGAAATGCTCGACGACTGTGGGGCCGAGCGTGAGCGTTCCCTGGGCGGTCTTCTCCATCAGCTGGATCCGACCGCGCGGCGAGTCCATCTCCTCGCTCCAGAGGACGTACGTCGGGCAGGTCGGCAGGCAGAAGCCGCAGTGGACGCAGGCGCGGGTCAGCTCCTCGATCACGCGAGCACGCCTGCGGGGTCGAGACGCGCCTTGAGCGCTCGGTGTACGCGCCGTGCCGTGGCGGACGGGACGCCGCCGACCCGCCGGGGGACGTAGGCGATCCCGGCGGCGGGGCGCGCGACCGCCTCGCCGAGCGTCGGGAGGACGTTCGCGAGGTCGGCAGGCGCGAACGCGAGCCGGCCGCGGGCACGGCCCTGCCGCTCGCGCGCCTCGTCCCACACGGCTCCGCTTTCTGGGGCGCCACCCACGAGGCCGCGGGCGGTCTCCATCTGCGCGTCGACGGATCGCGCGCCGCCCTCGAAGAGGACCGCCACGCGGCCGGGGTGCAGCACGTCGGCCGCGCTCGGCTGGAGCTGCGAGCGGCGCAGCGTCGTGATGATCGCCGCAGGATCGTCGGTCTCGACGACGAGCGTCGACGCGGCGGCGGGGAGCGGGTGGAGCCGCAGGGACACGCGCGCGATCAGAGCCAGCCGTCCCTCGGAGCCGCAGACGAGCTTCCCGAGGTCGTAGCCCGCCACGTTCTTCACGACCTTGCCCCCCGAGCTCGCGATCGTGCCATCGCCGAGCACGAGCGTGACGCCGAGGACGAGGTCGCGCGGTGACCCGAAGCGGTGCGAGAGCGGGCCCGAGAGGCGCGCCGCGAGGCACGCTCCGACCGTCGGGTCGCCCGGCGGGTCGAGGGAGAGCCGCTGGCCGGACTCGGCGAGCCTCGCCCGGAGCGCCGAGAGTCGGATCCCGGCCTCCACGGTGCAGGTCAGGTCGCCTGCCTCGTGCTCGAGCACCCGGTCGAGGCCGGCGGTGGAGACGTCGTCGCCGATGCGCAGCCGCGTGCCGGCGGCGGACGCGTCCGCCAGGATCGCGGAGGCCTCCGCGATCGTCGCGGGCCGCATCAGAGGCGCTCCGCCAGCCCGAGGCGCTCGAGCGGATGCGGACGGTAGGGGCCGGGAACCTCGCCGCAAAGACGGGGCGTCGGGATCACCTTGCCGGGGTTCGCGATCCCGTCGGGGTCGAAGGCGCGGCGGACGCGCTCGAAGACCTCGAGGTCGCGCTCGGAGAACATCGAGGGCATCGCGCACGCCTTGTCGACGCCGATCCCGTGCTCGCCCGTGAGCGAGCCGCCCGCCTCGACGCACGCTGCGAGGATCTCGTCCGCGAGGGCCTTCGCCCGCTCGACCTGCCCGTCGATCCTGGCGTCGTAGAGGACGAGCGGATGGAGGTTCCCGTCGCCCGCGTGAAACACGTTGCCGACCCGGAGGCCGTGCTCGGTCGAGAGCTCGTCGATCCGGCGGAGCACGGACGGGAGCTTCGTGCGCGGGACGACGCCGTCCTGCACGTAGTAGTCCGGGGAGACGCGCCCCATCGCGGCGAACGCGCCCTTGCGGCCGAGCCAGAGAAGCGCCCGCGCGTCGGCGTCGCTCGCGGTGCGGATCTCGAAGGCCCCGGCGGCGCGGCAGAGCGCGTCCACGGCGACGACGTCCTCCTCGACCTGGGCGGCGACGCCGTCGAGCTCGACCAGCAGCACCGACCCCGCACCCTCCGGATAGCCGGGGTGATACGCCTCCTCCGCGGCCTGGATGGTGAGCGTGTCCATGATCTCCATCGCCGACGGGAGGATCCCCGCGGCGACGATCGTCGACACTGCCTCGCCGGCCTCCTCGATCGAGCGGAACCCCGCGAGCTGCGTGACGACGACCTCGGGTTGCCGCACGACTCGGAGGGTCACCTCGACCGCGATCCCGAGCGTCCCCTCGGAGCCGATGATCGTCCCGAGGAGGTCCGGGCCCTCGCCCCCGCCGAGCGCCTTGCCACCCAGCTCGAGGAGCTCGCCGTCTGGGAGGACGACCTTGGCCCCGGTGACGTGGTTGACCGTGAACCCGTGCTTCAGGCAGTGCGCGCCGCCCGAGTTCTCCGCCAGGTTGCCGCCGATCGTGCAGACCTGCTGGCTCGACGGGTCGGGCGCGTAGAAGTACCCGTCGTCCGCGACCGCCCGCGTGACCGCGAGGTTCGTCACCCCCGGCTCGACCACGACCCGCTCGCTGTCCAGGTCGATCTCGAGGATCCTGTTCATCCGCGCGACGGACACGACGATGCCCTCGGCGACCGGAAGCGCCCCGCCCGAGAGCCCGGTGCCTGCGCCGCGTGCGACAAACGGGATGCGCTCGCGGGCAGAGAGCCGGAGCACCGCCTGCACGTCCGCCGTCGATCCGGGCAGGACGACGCACGCAGGCTGCGCGCGCCAGCCCGTGAGGCCGTCGCACTCGTACGTGGCCAGGTCCTCGGGCTCGGTCAGCACATGGCTCTCGCCCAGTGCGGCGACGAGCTCCTCGACGAGTCCGGGCGGGAGCGGCATCGATGCGATCCTACTTCCGGGCGCCGTCTCGAAAGCATCGATCATCGATGATTCCGTTAGGGTCACGCCATGACCGTTCCCATCTCGCGCCCCGGCAAGATCGTCTGCGTCGGGCTCAACTACAGGGACCACGCCGAAGAGCAGGGAGCCGACCTGCCGGCGGCGCCGCTCCTCTTCGCGAAGTTCACGACGTCGCTGATCGGCCCGGGCGACCCGATCGTGATCCCGTCGATCGTGACGAAATGCGACTACGAGGCGGAGCTCGGCGTCGTCATCGGAACCGCCGTGCGGAACGTCTCGAAGGAGAACGCGCTCGAGGCGGTCGCCGGCTACCTCGTCGCGAACGACGTGTCCGCGCGCGACCTGCAGTTCGCCGACGGCCAGTGGACCCGCGGCAAGTCGCCGGACACGTTCTGCCCGGTCGGGCCGCTCGTCCCGGCGTCCGAGGTGCCCGATCCGCACGTGCTCGGGATCCGCGCGATCCTGAACGGCGAGACGGTGCAGGACTCGACCACCGGGAATCTCATCTTCGGGATCGACGAGATCGTGAGCTACGTCTCGCGCACGTCGACCCTCGAGGCCGGCGACCTGATCCTTACCGGCACGCCTGCGGGGGTCGGCGTCTTCCGCGACCCGCCGCGGCTGCTCCAGCCCGGCGACGAGATCACGATCGAGATCGACGGCGTCGGCTCGCTCACCAACCCCGTCTACGCCGACGACGGGAGCGCGGACTAGGTCGTTCCCGCCAGGGTCCCATGATCGAGAGAACCGTTCTCCGGGAGCAGGTCAAGGACGTTCTGCTCCAACGCATCGTTCGCGGTGAGCTCAAGCCGGGTGAGCGGCTCGTCGAGACACGCATCGCGAGCGAGCTCGGGACGAGCCAGGCGCCGGTCCGCGAGGCGCTGCGCGACCTCGAGCTCCTGCGCATGGTGGAGTCCGAGCCGTTCCGCGGAGCGCGGGTGCGAGCCTTCGGCGATGCGGAGCTCGTCGAGGTGTACCCGGTGCGGGCCGCGCTCGAGGAGCTCGCGGCGAAGCTGGCGACGAGGCGGCTCGCCGGCGACGTGACGGTGCTCGAGCGCGAGCTCGACGCGATGCGGGCGGCGGCGAAACGCGACGACCTGAGCGCGCTCGTCCAGCACGACATCGCGTTTCACCGCGAGATGGTGGAGGCGGCGGGAAACCCTGTGCTGGAGCAGTGCTGGAAGTCCCTCGGTGTCGAGGGCCGGATCACGATCTCGCTCTACGGGACCTACGTCGAGCCCCGGGACGCGGCCGAGAAGCACGTGCCGATCCTCGATGCGATCCGCGCAGGCAAGCCCAGCCCCGCGGGCCGCGAGGCCCGCAAGCACGTCGAGGAGTTCGGGCGCATCGCCCGCCGCCGGGCGAAGGCCGCGGGCCGCTGACGCACCGCTCGAGGTCAGCCGCCCTCGCCGGGCTGTTTCTCGCGGCGCTCGCGCTGCGCCCGCAGATCGTCGGTGTCGGGCCGCTGATCGACCAGATCCAGGACGACCTGGATGCGTCGCACGCGCTGGTCGGGCTCCTCGGCACGATTCCCGTGCTCTGCATGGGGCTCTTTGCCCCGGTTGCGGCGTACCTCTCCGCGCGCCTCGGCACGAGGCGCGCGATGACGATCGGGCTCGTCCTGATCGGGTCGTTCGGCGTGCTCCGCGCGCTCGCCCCGAGCGCCGTCCTCGTCGTGCTGCTGACCTGGGGCGTCGGCGTCGGGATGGGGCTCGGCAACGCGCTGGCGCCCCTCGCCGTGCAGGAGACGGTTCCCGAGACGCCGGCCACGGGCACCGGCGTGTACACCACCGGGATCCAGATCGGCTCGACCGTAGCGGCGGCGATCGTGGTCCCCCTCGCGGCGCTCCTCGGCGGTTGGCGCGCGGCGCTGGTCACGCTCTCGCTCGTGGCGTGCGTCCTCGCGCTCGCGTGGGCGCTGCTCGAGCGCGGGGGCGAGGCGCACGTGCGGCATCCCGGACGCCTCTTCCCGCGGCTGCCCTGGCGCTCGCGGACCGCCTGGCTGCTCGTTGCGATCTTCGGCGCGATGGGCTCGGCGTACTACGGCCTCAACGCCTGGCTTCCCGACGCCTATGGCGAGCGCGGGTGGAGTGACGGCGCGGCCGGGCTCCTGCTCGCGGCGATGAACCTGACCGCGATCCCCTCCTCCTTCCTCATCCCCTGGCTGTCCGACCGACGCGGCGGCCGGCGGCCGTGGCTCGCGGGGGTGACGGTGTTCTTCGCGGTGGGCGCGATCGGCCTCGTGGCCCTCCCCGGCGCCGCGTACCTCTGGGCGCTTCTCGCCGGCATCGCCCAGGGCGGCGCGTTTGCGCTCGTGATGACGCTGCCGCTCGACTTCGAGCCGACGCGCGCGCGTGTGGGGGCGCTCGTCGGGCTGATGCTCGGGGGCGGGTACTCGATCGCCGCGATCTCGCCGTTCGTCCTCGGCGTGGTACGGGACGTGACCGGGTCGTTCGACGCCGTGCTCTGGGTCTGCGCGGCGCTCGCGATACTGCTCGTCGTCCTTGTCAATTTCCTGCCCCGTCCGTCGCCCGCGACCGTCCGAGCGTGAGCAATCGCCGCGACAGCGGCGGCCTTCAGGGATCTGCCCGCCGAAAAGGGGATCACCCGCGGTCGGGGCCCGCTTCTGCGGGCTCCGACCCTGCGGAGAAGACAGGATAGATCCGCATCGCGTACTCCTCGACCATGCGGGTCGCGGAGAATCGGGGGCCGTTCGTGCGGAGCGAGCGCTTGACCATCGCGAGCCACCGGCGCGGTATCCCGTCGGCGTCGCGGTCCGAGAAGAGCGGGATCACCTCGCGCTCGAGCAGGTCGTACAGCGCATGCGCGTGCCGCGCGTCCTGCGCCGCCTCGCTCTCGTCTGCCGGAGCCGCCCCGTCGATCTCCCACCCGTTCTCCCCGTCGTATCCCTCGACCCACCAGCCGTCGAGCACGCTCAGGTTGAGGCCGCCGTTCGCCGCCGACTTCATCCCGCTCGTCCCGCTCGCCTCGAGCGGGGGCCGCGGCACGTTGAGCCAGACGTCGCAGCCGCCGACGATTGGGGCCGCGACGGACAGGTCGTAGTTCTCCAGGAACGCGACGCGCGACGTGATCCCGACCGCCTGGGACAGGCCGAACACGTCGACGAGCATCTGCTTCGCGTTGTCGTCGAGGGGATGCGCCTTGCCGGCCACGACGAGCTGCAGAGGGGGCCCGTCGGCGAAGATGCGGCGCACGCGCTCCGGGTCGTAGGTCAGGAGGAACAGGCGCTTGTACGTGGCGATCCGCCGCGCGAAGCCGAGGGTCAGCGTGTCCTCGGCGAACGTCTCGGCCACCGCCTTGACGCTCTCCGGGTCCTCGCCGCGCAGGAGACGATCCTGCACCGACTTGACCTTGACGTACTCGACGAGCAGGCGTCTCGCGTCGTTGCGCGCCGCCCAGAGCTCCTCGTCCGGGATGTCGTCGACGGGCGCCCAGGTCGCGGGATCGGACGCGTGGTCGAGCCAGCCGTCGCCGAGGTACGTGTCGAGCAGGCCGCGCATGGGGGGCGAGAGGAACGTCGGCAGGTGCACGCCGTTCGTCACATGCGTGATCGGCACCTCGTCCGCCGGCGCCGCCCCGTAGAGCGGCCGCCACATCTCGCGGGCGACCTCGCCGTGACGCATGCTCACCGCGTTGGCTCGCCGCGAGAGGCGCAGCGCGAGCGGCGTCATCCCGGGCCATTCGTCGCTTCCGGGGTGCGTGCGGCACAGGTCGAGGAAGCGCTCGGCATCGATGCCGACGCGCTGCGGGAGGTCGGCGAACGCGTCGAGGAAGGACGCCGTCTCGTACGTCTCGTTCCCGGCTGGGACCGGCGTGTGCGTCGTGAAGACGCAGCGCTCGCGGGCCGCGGCCAGCGCGTCGTCGGGCGTCGTCCCCGTTGCGACGTCCTCGGCTGCGAGCTCGAGCGCGGCAAGGGCCGGATGACCCTCGTTGAAGTGGAGCACGCCCGGGTCGATGCCGAGCGCGCGGAGCACCCGCACCGTGCCGAGCCCGAGCAGCCCGTACTGGCCGAGCCGCGTGAGCGGGTTGCCCTCGTAGAGTCGTGCCGTGATCCAGCGGTCGAGCGGGTCGTTCTCCTCGAGCTCCGCATCGAGGAGGTACAGCGGGACGCGTCCGATCTCGGCGCGCCAGACGTGGAACGAGACCTCGCGCTGGAAGAAGGGGAAGGTGAGCGTCAGCGGCGCGCCGTCGTCGTCGCGCACCTGAACCGTCGGCAGGCGGTCGGGCATGATCTGCGTCCAGTACTCGTGCTGCAGCCCCGTCCGGTCGACGCGCTGCTGGAAGTACCCCTTGCGGTAGAGGAGCCCGACGCCGATCACGGGCAGCGCGAGGTCGCTCGCGGCCTTGAGGATGTCCCCTGCGAGCGCCCCGAGGCCGCCGGAGTAGATGGGCAGCGAGGGGTGGACGCCGAACTCCGCGCAGACGAAGACGACCGGGCCGCCGAGGCCTTCGATCGGCGTCTCGGGGCGCGCGCGGTCGTCCTCGAGGACGTGCGCCAGGCGGGTGATGCGCTCGAGCGTGGGGCGGTGCGACGCCGCGATCGAGGCGGCGTGAGGCGTGAGGTCGGCTAGCTGGCGCAGCGGGTTGCGCGCGTTGAGCTCCCAGGCGTGCGGGTCGAGCGCGCGGAAGAGCTCTGGCCCGTCCGGGTCCCATGCCCAGCGGTAGTCGAAGGCGATGCGGGCGAGCGGCGCGAGCGCAGGCGGCAGCCGCCAGGCGATCTCGGCGGCGCGCTCCTCGGCCTCTCGCGCCCCGGGCAGCCCGGCGATATCCACGATCCGTGTCGCGCTCACAGCCCGACCTCGGTTGATTCGTGAGGGAGGAGGCGAAGGGGGAAATGGGAGGTTTCCCACGTTCCAAGGAAGAAGGGGGTCCGTGGGGGAGACATGGTTCCCCTCACGCACGCGAGCTGAAGGCGAGCGTTGCACACGGGGGTCCAAGCTAGCCGAGGCAGGGGCTGCGAGGTCGTGATCGTCGACCGGCTCGTCAGGCCGCCGCGCGGAAGTGCTCGATCGTCGCGGCCACGCCGACGTCGAGCGGCGTGCGCGGGAACGGGCCGACGTCGCGGTCGAAGCCCGTCGCCTCGAGCGTCGTCGGAAAAGGAAGCGGGTCGCCCTGCCACGTGACGGCCGCGTCCGGGACGACGGCGCGGATCGCGGCCACGACGTCCTCGACCGAGGCGGTCTCCCCCCGGGGGTTGTACACGGCGGCGCCCTCGGTCCCCGCGGACGCCGCCATGACGAGCGCGCGCGCGATGTCCGGCGCGAAGTCGTACTGCGCGACGCCCGAGTATCCGATCGCGTACGGCTCCCCGCGGGCGGCCGCGAGCATCGCCAGCGTCGGTCCCGAGGTCATGCCCTGGTCGCGGCCCGGCCCGTACACGACGTACGGCCGGAGGCCGATCGACGGCAGGCCGCTCTCGGCCGCGTAGACCCGCGCGATCCCCTCGTCGGCGAGCTTCGAGACGCCGTAGAGCGTCCCGGGCGCCGAGCCGCCGGCGGCCTCCGGCGCCGGCGACGGGTCTGACGGGCCGTAGACCGCCGCCGAGCTCGCGTACACGAGGCCCGGGATCCGGTCGAGTCTCTTCGAGACGGCCTCGAAGACGTTGACCGTGCCCGCGACGTTGACGTGCATCCCGAGCGGTGGGTTGGCGCGGACGAACGGCACCTGGAGCGCGGCGAGATGGACGACGCGCGTGATCGCGTGGTCGTCGAGCGTCCGCTCGAGCGCGTCGAGGTCGGTGATGTCGCCGCGGACGAGCGACACGCGGTCGGCGTCCGAGCCGAGCACGAGCCGGAGCCGGGTCGCGTCCTCGCCGAGGTCGTAGCCGACCACCTCGTCCCCGTCCGCGAGGACCGCGCGGGAGACCCACGCACCGAGGCAGCCGAGCACCCCGGTGACGAGGACCCGCTCGCTCACGCGAGCGGGGCGTCCTGGTACACCGTGACCGCCTCGGTGAAGAACTCTTGCGCCGCCCGTCCCTGCTCGTGCGGGCCGAAGCCGGAGCCCTTGATCCCGCCGAACGGGACGTGCACGTCCGCGCCCGCGGTCTGCGAGTTGACGTGGAGGATGCCCGCCTGGAGCTCCTCCGAGAAGCGCTGGACCGGCGTGGAGGTCACGCGTGAAGATCGATGCCGACAGCCCGAACGGGACGGCGTTCGCACGCTCGAGCGCCTCGTCGAGCGTCGCGAAGCGATAGAGCGACGTGACGGGGCCGAAGACCTCCTCGCACGAGAGGAACGCGTCGTCGCCGACCTCCTCGAACACGGTCGGCTCGACGAGAAAGCCGTCGACGTCGCCCCGCCCGCCTCCGGCCGCGGCGGCCCCGCCCTCGTCCCGGCCCCGCTGGATCGCGGCGAGGACGTCCTCGAGCGCCTGCTCGGTGACGAGCGGGCCGACCTCGGTCTCGGGGTCACCGGGATCGCCGACGCGGCCGGCGGCGACCCGCGCGAGGAGCTTCTCGCGGAACGCGTCGTAGACGCTCTCCTGGACGAGGATCCGCCGGGTCGCCGTGCACTTCTGTCCGGCCGACCAGAAGGCGCCGGCATACGCGGCCTCGACGGCGCGGTCGAGCTCCGCGTCCGCCATCACGACGAGCGGGTTCTGCCCTCCGAGCTCGAGCTGCACCCGAGCCCCGCGGGCGGTCGCCTTCTCGCGGACGCCGTGCCCGACCGCGACCGAGCCCGTGAACGAGATCGCGCGGACGTCCGGGCTCTCGACGAGGGCCGCCCCGACGGTCGAGCCGGATCCGGTGAGCACGTTGAGGACGCCCGGCGGAAGCCCCGCCTCGGCGAAGCACTCCGCCAGGTGGAGACCCGTGCGGGGCGCCTCGTACGCGAGCTTCAGGACGATCGTGTTCCCGTGGATCAGCGCCGGCGCCAGCTTCCACACGGGGATCGCGACGGGGAAGTTCCACGGGGTGATGAGGCCGACGACGCCGAGCGGCCGGCGCACGGTGTAGAGCCGCTGGAGGGCGACCGAGGCCGCGTAGACCTCGCCGATCGGGCGCCACGCCTCGCCCGCTGCGAACCGGAGGATCGTCGCCGCGCGCGCGGCCTCCATGCGCGCCTCGCGCAGGGGCTTGCCCATCTCGGCGGTCATGTCGGCCGCGATCCGCTCGGCGCGGGCCTCGACCGCGTCCGCGGCGCGATGGAAGATCGCGGCGCGCGTCGGGGCCGGGAGCGCCGCCCAGCCGGGGAACGCCTCCCACGCCGCGGCAACCGCGGCCTCGACGTCCGCCGCGCCCGACGCCTGGTAGACGCCGGTCACCTCGGACGGGCGCCAAGGGCTCCGCTTCTCGTACGTGTCGCCCGCGCCTGCCTCGCGCCACTCGCCACCGACGTAGTTCTTCGCAGGGGTTCCCGTCAGCGTGTCGCTCATCTCGGGCCTTCTTTCAGAGGAGGGTCGTCGCGAGCGCGACCGGATTGACGAGCGTACCGACCTCGGGCACGTGGATCTCGACCCAGTTCCCCGGCACGAGGCTGAACGAGTCGGGCGGGACGAGCCCGGTCCCGGTCAGCAGGACCGATCCCGGCGGCACGGGGTTCTCGCGGACGAGCCAGGACGCCAGCTCGTCGAAGGTCCGCACCATGAGCGTCGTCGAGGTCTTGTCCTCGTACAGGACGTCGCCCTCCTCGTCCGAGATCCGCATGATGATCTGGAACCCCTGTGGCTCGCGCGGCGGGATGTAGAGGGCGGGGCCGATCGCGCAGGCGCCCGCGTAGACCTTCGCCTGGCTCAGGTACAGGGGGTTCGCGCCCTCGATCTCACGGGACGACACGTCGTTGCCGATCGTGTACGCGATGATCCTGCCGCGCTCGCCGACGACCACGCCGATCTCGGGCTCGGGCACGTTCCAGGTCGAGTCGCCCCTGATCCCGATCGGCTCGCCGGGACCGACGGTGCGCCGCGACCCGGCGTCCTTCAGGAAGAGCTCCGGGCGATGGGCGTCGTACACGAGGTCGTAGACGTCCTGCACGGCGCTCTCCTCCATCCGCGCGTCGCGGCTGCGCTGGTACGTGACGCCCGCGCACCACACCTCGGGTGGGTCGAGCGGCGTGATCAGCGTGCGTCCTCCGTCCAGCTCGAGGCTGTACGGGTCGACCGGTGCGATCGGGCCGCCCTCGGGCGTGAACATCTCGCCGCGGAGGAACGGCATCGGGTCATCGATCCCGGACAGCTTCCGGAACGTCCCCTCGTTGTCCACCTCGACGCCGACCGACACGCGGCCGGCAGAGTCCACCCAGCGTACGATCCGGCGCATCAGAACACCGCCCGGCCTCCGGAGATGTCGAACGTCGCGCCCGTCGAGAACGTGCACTCCCCGCTCGCGAGCCAGCACGCGAGCGCGGCGACCTCATCCGGCGAGCCCATCCGGCCCATCGGGATGCGCTCGACCATGTAGTCGACGTGCTCGTCGGACATGCCGCCGAGCATCGGTGTCTCGATCACGGCGGGGGCGATGCAGTTCACGAGCACGCCCGTACGCGCGACGTCCTTGCCGATCGACTTCGTCATCGCGATCACCGCCGCCTTTGCGGCCGAGTAGGCGGCCGCCATCGGGTTGCCCTCCTTCCCGGCGATCGACGCGACGTTCACGATGCGGCCGTACCCTCGCTCGACCATCCCCGGCAACACGGCGCGGTTGCAGAAGAAGACGCCGTCCGCGTCGATCGACATCACGCGACGCCACTCGTCGTCGGAGACGTCGACCGTCGAGAGCGACGCGCCGGTGATGCCCGCCGAGCAGACGAGGATGTCGAGCGGGCCCAGCTCCGCCTCCGCCCGGGCAACCGCGGCGGCGATCTGGGCCGAGTCCGAGACGTCCCCGGCGAGCGCCAGGACGCCGCCCGGCGGCGCTCCGCCGATGTCGAGCGACGCGACGCGCGCCCCCTCCGCCTGCATGCGCCCGGCGGTCGCCGCTCCGATGCCGCTTGCTCCACCGGTGACGAGCGCGACGCGCCCCGCGAATCGATCGTCGTCGTTCGTCCGCGCCACGGCCCGGCTAGCCTAGCCTGTGAGCGTGGGCTTCGACCCGGTCACCGACTATCCGCTCGGATCGAGGCGTCCGGATCTCGTGTCGACGCCCTCGGGTCTCCCGCTCGCTGCCGTGACGCTCGATGCGGCGCGCGCAGGAGCGCTCGCGGGGGACGACCTCCGAGCCACTGCCGAGACGCTGGCACTGCAGGCCGACGTGGCCCGAGCGGCGGGCCGGCGGCAGCTCGCCGAGGGCATCGAGCGGGCGGCCGAGCTGACCGGCGTGCCCGACGACCAGCTGCTCGCGATTTACACGGCGCTGCGGCCCGGCCGGTCGACCCCCGGCGAGCTCGAGTCATGGGCGGCCCGCCTCGAGGGCCTCGGCGCGCCGCGGAACGCGGCCTTCGTGCGCGAGGCGGCGGACGCGTACCGGGCCCGCGGGCTGACAGGGAATGGCTGACCTGCCGCGGAGCGCGCGCTTCGCCCGCCGCGAGGAGTCCGACCTGCGGCGCGAGCTCCTCGTGGAGCCGTGGCCCGAGCTCGGGCTCGTCGCGAGCGACGGGCCGTCCGACCCCGAGCCGGAGCTCGTCGTCGAGGGGGGCGTCGTCGTCCGCTTCGACGGGCGCGACGCAGCGGAGCTCGACGTGATCGACCGCTTCCTCGTCGCTCACGGCCTCGATCTGGATATCGCAGGCGAGGCGATGGCGCTCCCGACCGAGCGGCTCGCCAGGATGCTCGTCGACGTGGACGTGCCGCGCGACGAGCTCGTTCGCCTCGCACGGGGGCTGACGCCCGCCAAGCTCGCGCGCGTCGTCGGGATGCTCGACCCGGTCGAGCTGATGATCGCCCTGAAGAAGCTCCGCGCCCGCCGCGACCCTGGCAACCAGGCCCATGTGACGAACCTCAAGGAGAGCCCCGCGCTGCTCGCGGCCGACGCCGCCGAGGCTGCGCGCCGCGGGTTCGACGAGCTCGAGACGACGGTCGGGGTCGCGCGCTACGCGCCGCTCAACGCGCTCGCGCTGCTCGTCGGGTCCCAGACGGGCCGGCCCGGCGTGATGACGCAGTGCGCGGTCGAGGAGCGGCGGAACCTCGAGCTCGCGATCCGAGGGCTCGTCACGTACGCCGAGACGCTGTCGGTCTACGGCACCGAGCCGGTGTTCGCCGACGGCGACGACACGCCGTGGTCGAAGGCGTTTCTCGCCTCCGCCTATGCGTCCCGCGGGGTCAAGGTGCGGTTCACGTCGGGCACAGGTTCGGAGGCGCTCATGGGGCACGCCCAGGGTCTGTCGATGCTCTACCTCGAGGCACGCTGTGTCTCCGTCGTGCGTGCCGCCGGCGCCCAGGGCGTCCAGAACGGGTCGATCTCGTGCGTCGCGCTCGTCCTCGCGGTGCCGGGTGGCACACGTGCGATCCTGGCCGAGAACGTGCTCGCCGCCTGGCTCGACCTCGAGGTCGCCTCCGGGAACGACGCGATCGCGTCCCACTCGCCGATCCGCAAGACGGCCAAGCTGATGGGGCAGTTCCTGCCGGGGACCGACTTCGTCACGTCGGGCTACTCGGTCATGCCGCGTCGCGACAACACCTTTGGCGGCGGCAACTACGACGCGGACGACATCGACGAGTGGCTCACCATCCAGCGCGACTGGCAGGTCGACGGAGGCATCGAGCCGGTCGGCGAGGACGAGGCTCTCCGCGTCCGCGAGCGAGCCGCCCGCGCGGTGCAGGCGGTCTTCGCCGAGCTCGGACTGCCACCGGTCACCGACGCCGAGGTGGAGGCCGCGACCACCGCCCATTCGAGCGAGCAGCTCCCCGACCGCGACCGGGCGGCGGACGTCGAGGCGGCGGACGAGCTCCTCGCGCGCGGCACGTCGGCCCTCGACGTCGCGCTCGCGCTCGACCGACGCGGGTTCGGGGACGTCGCCGAGGCCGTGGTCGGCATGCTCCGGCAGCGCGTGTCGGCGGACTACCTGCAGACCTCGGCCGTGATCGAGCCCGACGGGCTCGTCCGCTCGGCAGTCAACGACCCGAACGTCTATCTCGGCCCGGGGACCGGCTACCGGCTCGAGGGCGAGCGGTGGGAGCTACTCCAGTCGCTGCCGCATGTCGTCGACCCACGCCGTCTCGGCGGCGCGCCGGCCGATGCAGGGGCGGTCTTCGAGGAGCGTGGCCCTGCGACCCGGGGCAACGACCCGAGGGAGGTCGTGGTCGCGGTCGGCCCGGCCTTCGGAGACAGCCTGCGCGAGACGATCGCCGGCCTTCCGCACGACGAGGTCGTCGCCGCTGTGCTCGAAGGGGTGCGAGAGTCGGGCGCCGTGCCGCGTCTCGTGCGGGTCCGGCGTGCGGCCGATGTCGCGTTCATCGCGCACGACGGCGCCCTGCTCTCCGGCTCCGGCGTCGCGCTCGGGCTCCAGTCGAAGGGCACCGGCGTGATCCACCGGGTCGACCTGCAGCCCCTCGACAACCTCGAGCTGTTCGGGATGAGCCCGCTCTACACGCTCGAGAGCTACCGCGCGATGGGTCGCAACGCCGGCGGCTACGCGCTCGGGCTGCGCGTCGGGCCGGTGCCGACGGCGCTCGACAACTTCGCGCGGGCGAAGCTCATCGTCCAGACGACGCTGTTGCACGCCCAGGAGGCGCGCGCGGCGGTCGTCGGCGCGTCGACCGTCGAGCTCGCGGTGCGGGAGGCGGTCGACGGCAACGGCGCGCGCACGGCAGCTCAGTCGACGACGGTCCCGAACAGCGCGCAGATCCCGTAGGTCACGGTCGATCGTGGGCTCGCGGGTGGCGGCCGTCAGTGGTGGCGCAGGCCGGCGGCCCGCTGCTCGGCGGCGAGCCGCTCCTCGGCTTCGGCCTCCTCGCGGAACAGCCGTCCGAGGAGCCAGACGATCGCCGCGAAGAAGACGAGCGCCTGCTCGGTCGACATCAGGATCCCGCCGAGATTCTGGTCCTGCTCGGCCGTGATCCCCCAGAGACGCTCGGGGCGCGACTCGTAGTAGCCGTAGATCGGCGGCGAGAACGTGAGCGCGAGCCCCAGGAACGCCGACAGCACGAACGCGGCGAACACGTAGCCGATCCGCGTCAGCGTGGCCGCCGCTCGCGGCACGTCGCAGAGCACCGGCCACCAGAAGAGCAGGCCGATCGCGATCAGGAGCCCGTGCTCGATGGCGAGCAGCACCGGGCTCCGGACGGCCGCGTCGTAGACCGCGCCGAGGTGCACCACGTACCAGCCGACGAGCCACGCTGGGAGAGCGATCTGCGGCCGGGTCACCCATGCGAAGGGCCGCCCACCGCGCGCGGCGATCGCCTCGCGCATCGCCGCCGTCAGCCCGATCAGCAGAAGCGGCGGCGCCCAGTCGGAGATCATCACGTTCTGGAGCAGGTGGAACAGCACGAGGTACTCGATCGCGATCGTCCCGAGCGGCGAGTCGAGCGCCACGACGACGAGGCCGACGCCGGCGCCGAAGCACCATGCCCGCCAGGCGGGGCCCGGCGCCCGCCGCCAGGCGCGGACGTAGAGCACCACCGAGCCCGCGGCAAGCAGAAGGAAGAGCGGCTCGAAGCTGATCGACCAGGGAGAGGGCATCGAGGCCGCCGCGTTCACGCGTCAGGCGGGCTCC
This sequence comes from uncultured Actinomycetes bacterium, assembly GCA_963747125.1. Classification (GTDB taxonomy): domain Bacteria; phylum Actinomycetota; class Thermoleophilia; order Gaiellales; family Gaiellaceae; genus Gaiella. The sequence goes on from CAVVEN010000021.1 coordinate 25,028, forward strand.
GGCACCGCACGCGCCGACGCGCGTGCGCGGCGCGCGGACAGCACGAGGAGCACGAGCGCCGTGCCGAGCGTCGCCGTCTGCTCGGCCATCATCACGACCCCCGCGAGCTTCTGGTCCTCGAGCGGCGACAGGCCGAGGAGCCGGGTCGGCTGGTCGACGTAGACGTCGTAGTAGGGGTGGAAGGAGAAGACGAACACGTACGCGAGGAGCTGGCCGGCCCACAGCATGACGGCGGCGAAGCCGATGCGGCCGGCCCGGCGGAGACGGCCATGGCTCGCGGGATCGACGAGGATCGTCCAGACGAGCGCCCCGACGACGACGAACGAGAGGTGCTCGAACCGATGGACGACAGGGTGGCGGAGCGCCGCGTCGTAGAGGGCCGGGACGTGCCACGCGACGAGCACGCCGAGCCACAGGGCGAATGCGACCCGCGGACGGAGGAGGAAGGAAAGGACGGAGCGGAGCGGCCTCCGGCGCGCAAGGGGAGCGAGCAGGTCGCGCGGCACGAAGAACATGGAGAGCGGGCCGCGGAGCGCCACGAGCACGAGGGCGACACCGAGGTCGGCGAGGAGGACGTGCTGGAGCATGTGTGCCGACTGGAGGTACTCCTCGGCGACGGCGTCGAGCGGGGAGACGAGTGCGGCGACGACGATCGCGACGCCCCCGAGGAAGAGCGGCCAGCGCGTCCAGGGGGCGAGCTCGGGACGCCGCCGGTGGAGGCGCCGCCAGCCCTGCGCGAAGAAGCCGATCGCGATCACGGCGGCGCCGAGGACGAGCGGGTCGAACGACCACGCGGTCCAGAGGTCGTCCGGAGCGGTCGCGACGAGCGGAGCCACGACCGTCACTGTAGGGGCCGAGCGCGCCGACGGCGCCCCTGGTCAGCCGAGGTTCACGAGCACGCGCGCGAGCTCGGCGGGCCGTGAGAGAAACGGCGAATGCCCCCCGTCGAGCTCGACCGGCTCGACTCCGAGGAGCTCTCGTGACATCGCGCGCGACCAGTCAGGGTCGATGCAGCGCTCGTCGCGGCAGACGATCGAGCTGCGCGGAACGTCGGGAATGGCGTCGACGGGCCACGGCTCGAGCCGTGGCGCCGCCGACTGCGCACGCAGCCGGGACACCGCCCACGCCGCGTCGGCCGGGGCGCAGTCGTGGTAGAAGCAGCGCACCGCCGCCTCCGGGTCGGGCCAGTACGAGGCCCCGTCTGCGCGCACCTCGGTGTTCCCGACGAAGCCCGGGACGTAGACGCTCTCGGTCGTGTAGCGGTCGGTGACGCTCGCGCCCGGCCGCGGCACGAGGGAGCAGAGGAACACGAGCCGGGCCACCCGCCGGTGGCGGGCGACGAGCGGGATGGTCGAGCCGGCGAACGAGTGCCCGACGAGGACGACGACGTCGTCGTCGACACCGGACAGGGACTCGGCGACGATCTCCGCGTAGCGCGTCAGGCCCGCCTCCGAATCCTCGATCGGGAGGTCCATCGTGACGGCCCGGTGGCCGAGCGCCTCGAGCTCGGGGACGAGCTTCGTCCAGCACCACGCGCCGTGCCACGAGCCGTGAACGAGAGCGAACGTGGCCATCCCCCCACTCTAGGCGGCCCTGACGAGGAGGCGTGCTGCGGCGAAGCGGACGCCGTCGGGGATGTGAGTCGCCGAAACGGCGCTAACGAGGCACGTGCAGCGAGCCGCCGAGGTCGCCGAGCACGAGGTCGCGCTCGCGGTCGGGGATGTGGTCGAGCGGCACCGGCCCGAGCGCCTCGATGAACGTGACCCCCTCCGCGGAGTGGAGCTCGTGCTCGACGCCGCGGTTGACGACGCAGACGTCACCCGCGCTCATGAGCTGCGTCCGGTCGCCGATCGTCATCGAGACGGCGCCGTCGAGGATCAGCATCACCTGCTCGGTGTGCTCGTGGCTGTGCCGCGCGACGGTCGTCCCTGGCGCGTACGTGACGTGGCCGAGGAAGACCTGGTCGCCGGCGACCGCCTTGAGCCCCACCCCCGGGAAGAGGTTGTGGGGCGCGCGGTCGTCGAAGGTGCTGAACGGCGAATCGGCCACTACGGCGCCCTCCGAGCCACGTCGCCGGGTGGAGGCGCTTGTGTTGATTCAACACAAGCGTTGTCCGGGCGCCAGCCGGCGCGCGCGAGGTCGGGGCAGCGCACTAGACGGGCACCTCGAAGGAGATCCCGCCCTCCGAGACGGCGTTCACTGAGAGCTCGGCGTCGAACACGACGGTCTTTCCCTCGCGTGCCGGACTGCGCTTCGCGTCGAGCGCGCGCAGCACCTTCTCCGGCGTGATCGGCAGCTCCGTCACCCAGACGCCGACCGCGTCGTAGACGGCCGACGCGATCGCGGGGGGCTGGGCGTTGTTCGCCATCTCGCCGATCCCCTTCGCGCCGTACGGGCCGTCGGCGGACGGGTTCTCGATGATGATCGTGTCGATCTGCGGCAGGTCCTCGAACCCGGGGGCGAGGTACGAGCCGAACTCGCCGCCGCGGTGCTCGACCGACGGGTAGTAGGGGTAGCAGTTCTCGAGCACGCCGAGCCCGAGCCCCTGCACCGCGCCGCCCTCGATCTGGCCCTCGACGAGCGTCGGGTTGATCGCGAGGCCCACGTCGTAGACCTGGACGAGCCGCGTGACCCGCACGATGCCGGTCTCGTCGTCGACCTCGACCTCCGCGGCGCAGGCGGCATACGAGATCGCCGAGTGCGGCGGGAGGTCGACCTGGCCCGTCTCGGGGTCGACGATCGAGGCGTACGGCTTCAGCTGGGCCCCTGTGCCGGTGATCAGCTCGCCGTACGTCCAGGTCGCCGCGGCCGCGACGTCCGGGACGGCGATCTTCTTCTGCGGCGCGCCCTTCGCGAGCACCTCGCCGTCCACGATCTCCAGGTCGGACGGGTCGATCTCGAGCTCCTTGCCGGCGATGTCGAGGATCCGCTCGCGGACGCGCTCGGCGGCCTTCTCGACCGCCTTGCCCGCCACGAACGTCGCCCGGGACGCGAACGTCCCGGTGCAGACCGGCGACGAGTCCGTGTTCGAGTTGTCGTAGGTCACCCAGTCGTAGGGGACCCCGATCGTCTCGGCCACGATCTGCGACTGGATCGTCTTCGAGCCGTTGCCGATGTCGGAGGTGCCGGCGAAGACGTCGACGCGGCCGTCGGGCTTCACCTTGATCCACGCCTGGGACGGGTCGCCGTTCTGGTTCATCCCGGTCGGGTACTCGATCGCCGCGATCCCGCGGCCCTGGTGAACAGCCATCAGTGATCCTCCGGGTTCGCGATCTGCGAGACGAGGTGCTCGGGGAGCAGGTCACCCTTGCGCGGGTCGCGGGTCATGGCCGCGTACTCCGGCGCGAGCTGGACGTCCATCCCGCCGGCGAGCGCCTTGACGACCGACACGGTCGACGGGTCGGTGTAGACGATGCGGTTCGGCGACGTGTCCCCGATGCGGTTCGCGTTCTTGAGCCGCACCTCGTACGGGTCGAGGCCGAGCACGTCGGCGATCCGGCTCATGTGGGTTTCCGTGGCGAACGAGACCGAGGTCACGCCGAAGCCGCGCATCGCCGTCGTCGGGACGCGGTTCGTGAACACGACGAAGCCGTCGAACGAGAGGTTCGGGATCGTGTACGCGCCGGTGTGGTGGAAGGAGTGCTTCGTGAGGCCGTACGGCGAGAAGCGCGCGTACGCGCCGGAGTCGTGCAGCGTGAGCATCTTGCGGCCGAGGATCCAGCCGTCCTTCGTCACGGCGTCCGCGATCTCCATGTGCCACGGGGCGCGCGTGGACGAGCAGAGGAACTCCTCCTCCCGCGTCCAGCGCCACTTGACGGGGCGCCCGGACTTCTGGGCGAGGAGCGCGCACATCGTCTCGCTCGCGGTGTCGACCTTGCCGCCGAAGCCGCCGCCGACGGTGCCGCCGACGACCTTGAGCTTGTTGAGCGGCACCTGGAGGTGTGCGGCGACGACGCCCATCGAGAAGTAGAGCGCCTGGGTGCACGAGTAGATCGTGAGCCTGCCGTTCGCCTCCGGGACGACGAGCGACACCTGGGTCTCGATCGGCACGTGCTCGATCGCGGCCGGGCGGTAGACGCCCTGGACCACCGCATCCGCCTGCTCGAACGCGTCCTCGACCGACCCCTTGCGGATCTGGCGCCTGTCCATCTCGCCCTCGAAGTGCGGGTACCAGTTGCCCCAGTGGTGCACCTTCGGCGCGTCGTCGTCGAACGCCTTGCGAATGTCGAAGAGCGGCGTTCGCTCCTCGTAGTCGACGGCGATCGCGTCGACGGCCGCCATCGCCGTCTCTTCGTCCTGCGCCGCAACGACCGCGATCGGCTGGCCCTTGTAGCGCACCTCGTCCTTCGCGAGCAACGGCTCGTCGGCCGGGATCCCGAGCGCGGACAGGTGCCCGTACTCGAGCAGCGGGACGTCCGCCGACGTGATCACGGCGTGGACGCCGGGCATCGCCTCGGCCTTCGAGGTGTCGAGCCCCCTCAGCGAGGCGCTGTGGACGGCCGAGCGGAGGGCCTTCGCCCAGAGCGTCCCGGGCACGCGGACGTCGTCAACGTAGGTCGTGCGGCCCGTGACGTGCTCGATCCCGTCATAGCGCGGGAGCCGTGCGCCGACGGCTTTCATCACTGAACACCTCCCAGGTTCGTCATGCCCGCGCTTGCGGCCGTCACGGTCAGGTCGAACGAGTCGCCCCGCACCGCGGCGGCGACGGCGTCGATGATCTTCACGTAGCCGGTGCAGCGACAGACGTGCCCCGCGAGGGCCTCCTGGATCGCCTCCCGGTCGTCCGTCCCGCCGCGGGCGATGTACGCCTCGGCGGCCATCAGCATCCCGGACGTGCAGAAGCCGCACTGGGCCGCGTAGTGGTGCGTGAACGCTTGCTGCAGCGACGAGAGCGACTCGGGCGCTCCGAGGCCCTCCACCGTCGTGACCGTGCTCCCGTCGATCGCCCCGACCGGGGTGAGGCATGCGCGCTGCGGCTCGCCGTCGACGAGGACGGTGCACGCGCCGCAGCCGCCCTGCTCGCACCCCGCCTTGGGGCTCGTGACGCCGAGCTCCTCGCGCAGAACGTCGAGGAGCGTCGTCAGGGGAGCGCTCTCGATCTCCTGCGACGTCCCGTTGACCGTGAGCTTCATGAGGCCTCCTCGAGCTTCGAGAGGACACGGCGGACGAGCACCGGGAGCGTGCGCTCGCGGTACCAGACGGACGCCAGGGCGTCGTCGCCGAGCCGGACGTCCTCGAGCGCGGCGGCGCCGGCGGCCTCGGGATCGCCTGCGGTCGCCTCCGCCGAAGGAAGCCTGGTGCCGTGGTCTGCGACGCCGGTCGCCGCGAGACGGACCTCGCCGGCGGCCGAGCGAGCGCCGCTGACCGCGAGGACGGTGTACTCGTGCGTGTGCGGGTACTCGATCGCCGCGAACGCCGACGTCGCCGGCTTCTCGAAGGCGAGGTCGAGCAGGAGCCGGCCGGCGCGGCGCGCGAGGAAGTCGGCGAGCGGCTCCGTGGCCTCCCCGTCCGGGCCGACCGACCGCGCGCGGGCGTCGAGCGCGAGCAGCGGGCCCTGGAGGTCGCCGCGCGGCGCACCGTGGCCCTCGCCCGCGCAGACGTTGCCGCCGACGGTGCCCTGGCGGCGGACCTCGTAGTCGGCGACGCCCAGCGCGCAGCGAGCAAGCGCCTCGACATCCTCCGCCAGCTCGGCGAGGCGCGCGACCGGGAGCGCGGCGCCGATCGTGACCGTCGTGCCGCCGGCGTCGAGCGTGTCGAGCCCGGCGCCGACGAGCAGCAGGGCCTTCGCCGGAGCGAGCCGGCCGTAGGTGATCTCGGGCAGCACGATGGTTCCGCCCGCGACGACCGTCACTCCGGAGCCGTCGCCGAACTGCGCGACCGCCTCCTCGGCCGAGGTCGGCAGCAGGACCTCAGTGGCTTGCGTCATGGACCTTCCTTCGCTCGTGGGTACTCCGTGCCGAGTCTAACCGCGTCGCGGGCAGGACAATCGATTATCGGTTTCGACGGACCGGACGTCCGGGCTGCTACGACTGCTGCTTGCCGGCGATGCCCCAGTGCTTCGGATCGACGCCCTCGATGACGACCTGGATGTGCGCCGGATCGGCTCCGGACGTGTCCGCCAGCGCCTGCGTGAGCGCCTCGATCATCTTCGGCACGGACTCCTCCGTGACGCGCCGGTCGTAGAGCTTCACCTCGATCATCGGCATGGCCGCCTCCCCTTTCCCTCTCGTCGTGGTCGGTCTCGAGTCTTACACGACCACGCGTCGCGCGAGCCGGTCAGGTCACCGGCGCCGTCACCGCCGCGAGGATCTCGTCGCGTGCACCGGCGTCGAGCGCGTCGCGCGTCGCCGCCCTGCCCGCCTCGATCGCGCGGTCGAGCGACCGGAAGTCCCGCAGGGGGATGTCCTGCACGTCGGGCGCGATCACGAGGAGCGCCAGCTCTCGGTTGCGCTCGGCGCGCTCGACGCTGCCGAGGACGGTCGCGCGGGAGAGCGTCTCCATGATCGAGGGGACGGTCGGCTCGTCCCCGCCGGTCGCCTCCAGGCGGCGGACGACGTCGACGGCCACGATCGGGCCTTCCGCCGCGTCGGCCATCGCGTCGATCGGCAGGTTGTTGAGCACGCCGCCGTCGACGAGCAGGCGTCCGCTGCGCGAGAGCGGCGGGACGAGTCCCGGGATCGACATGCTCGCGCCGACCGCCTCGATCACGCTGCCGCGCCGGTGGACGACGAGCCGGCTCGAGACGAGGTCCGCGCTGACCGTGAACAGCGGCTTCGCGAGCTCCTCGATCGTGAGGTCGCCGAACAGGCGGTCGAACATCCGCGCGGCCTTGCGCGAGCGGATCAGCGCCACGCGCGGGATCGTGTAGTCGTTGAACGGCGACCGCCGCACGAGCTCGGCGTGGGAGCGGTCGCGGATGTCCTGCGGGCTCCAGCCGGCCGCCGCCATCGCGGCGATGAACGAGCCCATCGAGCAGCCGCCGTAGCGGTCGACCTCGATCCCGTCCGCGTCGAGCTCCGCGAGCGCCCCGATGTGCGCGAACCCGCGCGCGCCGCCCCCGGAGAGGACGACCCCGAGCGCCCGCCCGACGAGCCGGCGGGCGAGCCGGCCGGCCCCGGGGTCGCCCGGCTCGGTCGTTGCGAGGCGATGGTGGGCGCGTGGCTGGACGCCGTCGAGGAGGGCGCGGAGGGTGTCGCCCGACGACGGGCCGACGATGACGAGATCGGCGTCGGGCGTCGGGGTTGCGGGCACGGGGCTGTCGGCGGTCGCCACGAGCAGCAGCCGATCGGCCTGACGTGCGCAGAGGTCGCTCCACAGTCCGGCGCCCGCCTCGTCGACGAGCAGGACGTGGGCGTTCTCGTCCTCGGCGCGCTCGACCGCGTTCGTCCCCGCCGCCGCGGCATCGAGGACCTCGACCGGCCCGTACGCGGCGAGCGCCCGGGCGAGCGACGACGCGACCGGCACGAGCGGCACGCCCGGATCGAGTCGTCGCAGCGCGAGCAGCGCCGGGCGTGTCGGAGGTGCGGACAGGCCGCCGCTCGCCTGGAGCTGCGCGGCGAGCTCGCGCGCGACGGCGGCGGCGAAGCGGCCGTCGCGCTCCATCAGCTCGACGAACCGGTCGCGGCCGAGTTGGAGGAGCGTGGAGTCGCGCACCGCCTGGACAGACGCCGACCGGGGCGAGCCGGTGAGGAGCCCGAGCTCGCCGATCGCCGCACCCGGACCGATGACGCGAAGCGTGCGCGCGTCGCCGCCGGCGTCCGCGACCGCGCGGAGCCTCCCGCGGAGGACGACGAACAGGTTGTCGGCGTCGTCGCCCTCATGGATCAGCCATTCCCCCGCGAGCACGCGCCGCGCGTGCGCGTCCGACGCGAGCGCCTCCAGCGCGTCCGCGTCCGCCCCGCCGAGCAGGGGCACGCCGGCGAGCGTCGAGACCGACACCCCGGTCGCGCTCATCGACCCGCCTGCCGCATGGGTCGATCGTACGCCGCCGATACGCAACGTTGTGCGGATTTCGGCGTCTCAGTTCCTGGAGCACCGTGATGGGGTCAGAGGACATTCGGCCGTGGTCGCCGGACGAGTTGCGCGCGCGGCAGGAGCGCGAGCTCGCCGCGGGATTCGCGCTCGCCTCGATGGAGCACGCGCTCGCGCGGGAGGCGTTCCATGTCGGGCTCGCGCTGCGCGAGGCGGGCGTCGAGCTCGACGCGCGGACGTTCGTCGCGCTGCGCATCCTCGAGGTGTGCGTCGACCAGCTGATCGACCCGTCGCACGCCTTCTGCGAGCTCGTGGGCAACGGCTCGCTCGAGCGCTCCGTGGAGCTCGCGACGGAGCTCCTCCACCGCGACGCTGCCTGACGGCACGTCCCCGCTACGCTCCGTCCGTGGAGTTCGAGAGCATCGACCAGCTCGAGGAGGCGCTCCGTCGCGCGGACTACCTGCCCGACCGCGGACTCTCGACCGCGCTCTATCTCGCGCTCGTGCTCTCGAAGCCGGTACTGCTCGAAGGGGAGGCCGGCGTCGGGAAGACCGAGGCCGCAAAGGCGCTCGCGAGCGTCCTCGACGCACGCCTGATCCGGCTGCAGTGCTACGAGGGGCTCGACGTCGCCCACGCCGTGTACGAGTGGAACTATCCCCGCCAGCTGCTCCACATCCGCGCAGCGCAGGAGGGCACCCTCCGCGAGGAGGACCTGTTCGGGCCCGAGTACCTCATCCGCCGGCCCCTGCTCGAGGCGATCGACTCGGAAGAGCCCGTCGTCCTCCTGATCGACGAGATCGACCGCGCGGACGAGGAGTTCGAGGCGTTCCTCCTCGAGGTGCTCTCGGACTTCCAGATCACGATCCCCGAGCTCGGGACGATCGCCGCCCGACGGCGGCCCGCGGTGATCCTCACCTCCAACCGCACGCGCGAGCTGCACGACGCGCTCAAGCGGCGCGCCCTCTTCCACTGGATCGGCCATCCTTCGGTCGAGCGGGAGATCGCGATCGTCCGCCTGCGCGTTCCGGGCATCCCGGAGCGGCTCGCGACCGAGGCGGCTGCCTTCGTGCGCGAGCTCCGCGGGCTCGATCTCGCGAAGCCGCCCGGCGTCGCCGAGACGATCGACTGGGCGATGGCGCTGAACGCGCTCGGCCGCAAGGAGATCGACGCCGAGGTCGTCCAGCAGACCCTCGGCTCGGTGCTCAAGTACCGCGAGGATGTCGACGCGGTCCAGGACGAGACGCTGTCGCGCCTGGTCGAGGCCGCCCGCGCCGCGGCGGGGTAGGCGCCGTGCCGGCCGGCGACGCGATCCTCGGGCACGTCGTCACGTTCGGGCGCGTGCTGCACGAGGCGGGCCTCGAGATCGGCCCGGGCCGGGTCGCCGACGCGCTCCGTGCGCTCGACGCCGTCGATCTCGCCCGCCAGGAGGACGTCTACTTCGCGCTCCGTCAGACCTTCGTCTCGCGCCAGGACGAGCTGGAGCTGTTCGACCGGGCATTCGGCGCCTGGTTCCTCCGCGCCCCGGTGCTCCCGCCCGTGCGGTCTCGGTCGGCCGCGGAGGTGGAGACCCGCGTCGGGCAGGCTCCGAGCGACCGGCTCCGGCAGCGCGAGGCCGACGATGAGGACGGTGGTCAGGACGACCCGCTCGAGCTCGGCGCCTCGGGCCATGAGCTCCTCCGTGACAAGGACTTCGCCGAGCTGACCGGAGACGAGCTGCGCCGCCTCCGCGAGCTGATCGCCCGCATTTCGCGGACGCGCCCGCAGCGTCACTCCCGGCGCCGCACGGCGGACACGCACGGCGACGCGCTCGACATCCGGAGGATGATCCGCCGCTCGCTGCGCGCCGGCGGCGATCCGCTCGACCGGCCCTTGCGCGCCCGCAAGGAGGTCCCGCGCAAGCTCGTAGTGCTCTGTGACGTCTCGGGCTCGATGGACAGCTACGCGCGCGTCCTGCTCCTCTTCCTGCACGCCGTCGTCGGCACGGGGCGCGGGGTGGAGGCCTTCGCCTTCGGGACGCGGCTCTCGCGGCTGACGCCGGATCTCGCGACGCGCGACCCGGACGCTGCGCTCGCGCGGTGCACCGAGGCTGTCGTCGACTGGGGCAGCGGTACCCGGATCGGGGCGTCGCTTCGAGAGTTCAACGAGATCTATGGACGCCGCGCGCTGTCGCGCGGGGCGATCGTCCTGATCGTCTCGGACGGCTGGGAGCGCGAGGACCCGGATCTCGTCGGCCGCGAGATGGCGAAGCTCGCGCGCGCCGCGTACGCCATCGTCTGGGTCAACCCGCTCAAGGGAAACCCGCAGTACCAGCCGCTCGCCGGGGGCATGCGGGCCGCCCTGCCATTCGTCGACCGGTTTCTGCCCGGCCATAATCTGAGGAGTCTCGAGGAGCTGGCGGCCGTGCTCGCCGGCATCGAAAGGAGGCATGCAGCGTGAAGGAGATCCTGCCCGAGGTGGAGGCCTGGCGCGACGCCGGCGAGAAGGTCGTCGTCGCGACCGTCGTCGCGACGCGCAGGTCGGCGCCGCGCCCGGTCGGCACGAGCCTCGCCGTGTCGGAGTCCGGGAAGATGTGCGGCTCGGTCTCCGGCGGCTGCGTCGAAACCGACGTCTACGAGAACGCGATGGAGGTCATGCGGACAGGCGAGCCGAAGCTGCTCAGCTACGGCATCACCGACGACCTCGCCTGGAGTGTCGGCCTGCCGTGCGGCGGCGAGATCGACGTCTTCGTGGAGGCGGTCGAGTGAAGCTCGTCTCGCGCCTCGCGGAGCTGCAGCAGGACGGTGGGCGGGCTGTGCTGTTCACCGTCGTGGAGGGGGACGGTGTGGGAGCAAAGGCGCTCGTCGTCGAGGGCGGCGAGACGATCGGCGACGGCGTCCCGGCGGGCGCGCTCGAGCAGTTCGACGAGCTCATCCGCCGCGGGCGCAACACGATCGTCGAGGCCGACGGCGCCAAGGTGTTCGCCGAGTGGTACGGGCCGCCGCCGCGTCTCCTCGTGTACGGGGCGGTCGACACGGCGGAGGTGCTCGCGCAGGGCGCGAAGCTGCTCGGCTGGACCGCGATCGTGGCGGACGCGCGGGCGACGTTCCTGACGAAGGAGCGGATTCCCTCCGCCGACGTGCTGATCGCGAAATGGCCCGACGAGGCGATCGCCGAGGTCGCCCCAGACCACCAGACCGCGATCGTGGTGCTGACCCACGACGACAAGTTCGACGAGCCCGCGCTCATCGCAGCGCTCGACACGGAGGCGTTCTACATCGGCGCGCTCGGCTCGCGGCGAAACCAGGAGCGTCGCCGCGAGCGGTTGCTCGAGGCCGGCGTCACCGAGGAGAAGCTCGCGCGCATCCAGGGCCCCTGCGGCCTCGACATCGGCGCCGACACGCAGGCCGAGACGGCGCTCTCGATCCTCGCGGAGGTCCTCGCTGTGCGCGCCCAGCGCCCGGGCGGCCCGCTCCGCGACGCAAAGCAGCGGATCCACGTCGAGGTCGCCTGAGGGCCGAGGGCTGAGGGGCGGCGGGGTGTGGCGTTAGGGCGTGGCTTCAGCCTCGCCCCTCTTGGTTCCGAGAAGGAGGGCGAGGCTGAAGCCACGCCCTGCGCACGCCCTGCGCCTTCCGCACGCCCTGCGCCCTGCGCCCTGCGCACGCCCTGCTACGGCCGCCAACTCGTGCGGCTCGCCGTCCAGAGCTGGAAGGGCAGGAGTGGCCAGAGCGCCAACTCGCGCAGGGTCGCGCGTCCCGAACGCCCGGGCGGCGAGGCCGAGCTGACCTTGATCCCCGTGTGGAGCAGGAGCGAGCGCAGCGCGACCTTCGCGCGCGGCGCGTGCCAGGAGGACGTGACGACGACGACCTCGCGCGCACCCACGCGGAGGACGTCGTTCAGGGCGTTCGCCATGTTCTCGACCGTGGTGCGTGCGTCCGGGTCGACCACCACCTCGCGCGCGGCGCCGCGCCAGGCGCCGCGCATCAGCTCGGCTTCCGAGACGGCGTGTGACGCTCGCGCCCAGCCCGAGAGGACGACGACGTCGTCGGCGGTTGCCACCCCGGCGGCGTGCTCCAGCCGCGCGGCGCAGACGGGATGGAGATCGCGGCCGTCACGGTGCGAGTAGCCGAGGACGACGACGACCCGGGTCGCCGTCACGACCGGCGATGCCGGAGCCAGCGGAAGAAGAGGAGCGTGCCCACAACGGTGAGGACGAGCTTCACTGCTTTCTTGCCCTGGAGCTTCGACTCCCCGTGGGAGCGCTCGCGCATGTGGACGGCGACCTCGTCGACCCGGAGGCCTGCCCGCTTCAGACGGAGCAGCGCCTCGACCTCGGGAGCCCCGCTCACGTACGGCTGCGCCATGATCGGCATCGCCTTCCGGTTGACGGCGGCCATCCCGCTCGTCGGGTCGCGAAACGGTCGGCCGAGCCGGACGTGCATTGCCTTCTGGAGGAGCCCGATCCCGAATCGACGGGTGCGGGAGGGCTCGTAGCGGTTGGTGTCGTAGCCCTCGCCTGCGGCGAAGCGCGAGCCGACGGCGACGTCGCAGTCGTCCGAACGGACGAGCTCGAGCAGGCGCCGCAGCTCGTCGACCGGATGCTGGCCGTCCGCGTCGACCCGGCCGCAGAAGACATAGCCGCGCTCGTCCGCTTCGCGGTAGCCGGCGGCGATCCCGGCACGGAGGCCGCGATTCTCGCCGAACGAGACGACGATCGCGCCGGCGGCGGCCGCAACCGCGGCAGTGGCGTCGGTCGAGCCGTCGTCGATCACGAGGACGTCTGCATCGGGCAGCCCCGCGCGCAGCTCGTCGAGGACGGCCGGCAGGCTGCGCTCCTCGTTCCAGGCGGGGATGAAGACGACGGTGTCGCGGTCGGGCACGGCGGGAGCGTACTCGGCGGCGGCCGAAAGCAGTTGCGACCGCGGGAATCCGCTTCGGCGGATTCCCGCTCGCGAAAAAAGTAGAGTCGCCCGACGGACGCTGTCACGAAAGGAGAAACGCCGTGTCGGGTATCGACGCGAAGTCGGACGCGATCTACGAGCTCGTAGCGGAGAGCGCGGCCGTCGAGCAGCTGGCGACGGGCTTCACCTTCACGGAGGGGCCAATCTGGCACCCGGAGGAGCAGGTCCTCTACTTCTCCGACATGCCGGGCGACGTGCGCCGCAAGGTCACGCTCGACGGCGAGGTGACCGAGGTGCGCAGGCCGTCGTACAAGTGCAACGGGATGACGCTCGAAGCGGACGGCAGCCTCCTGGTCTGCGAGCACGTGACGAGCTCGCTCGTCCGCGAGCACACGAGCGGCGTGCGCGAGACGCTTGCCTTCCACTACGAGGGCAAGTACCTGAACAGCCCGAACGACGTCACCGTCCGCTCGGACGGGACGATCTACTTCAGCGACCCCTGGTACGGCCGGTTCCCCGGCTTCGGCATCGAGCGCTCCCGCGAGCTCGGCTGGCAGGGCGTCTTCCGGATCCCGCCCGGTGGTGGGCAGGACGAGCTCGACCTGGCGGTCGCGCAGGACGAGTTCGACATGCCGAACGGGCTCTGCTTCTCGCCGGACGAGTCGCTCCTGTACGTCAACGACACGCCGCGGGCGCACATCAAGGTGTTCGACGTCGCCCCCGACGGCACGCTGTCGAACGGGCGGATGTTCTTCGAGGGCGTCGGGACAGGCGTGATCGAGGACGGGATCCCCGACGGGATGAAATGCGACGAGCGCGGCAACATCTGGGTTACCGGCCCGAAGGGCGTCTGGGTGATCTCGCCCGAGGGCGAGCATCTCGGCGCCGTGCTCGTGCCGGAGAACACTGGCAATCACACGTGGGGCGGGCCGGACTGGCACACGTTGTTCATTCCGTCGACGACGTCCGTCTACACGATCACGACGCTCGTCGGCCCGCGCCGCGAGCCGTACATGAGCTAGGAGGGGAGACGAGATGCCCGACTACACCCTGGATGCGTCCCGCTGCGCGCTGATCGTCCAGGACCTGCAGAACGACGTGATCATCGACGGCGGGGCATTTGCCGAGTCCGGCTCCCCGCAGCATGCGAAGGACCAGAACGTCGTCGAGAACGTGAAGGACCTCGCCGCGTTCTGCCGGGGGAAGGGGATCCCCGTGATCCACGTCTGGTACGTCGTCGACGAGGGGGCGCCGGGCATGAAGGTCAACGCCCCGCTGTTCGAGGGCGTCGCCGCGGGAGCGCTCGTCCGGGGCACGTGGGGCGCTGCGCCGGCCGAGGGCCTCGAGGCCCAGGCGGGCGACTTCGTGGTGGAGAAGATGCGGATGTCCGCCTGGCAGGGGACGAAGCTCGAGACCCTGCTCGCCGGTCTCGGTCGCGACACGATCGTCGTCACCGGCGCCTGGACGAACATGTCGATCGAGCACACGTCTCGCACCGGCGCCGACAAGGGGTACTTCATGGTCGTCCCGGAGGACGGCTGCTCGACGATGAATGCCGATTGGCACAACGCGTCGATCAACTTCGCGCTCCAGAACGTGTCGACGGTCACCAACTGCGCGGACGTCAAGGCCGCGCTCGGCGGCTGAACGGCCGCGCCCGGAGAGAGCCCAAGTGACACAGTGTCACTTGGGCTCCCGGCCCGCGTTTCGCCTCTCCCGATGATGGTCGTCCTCGTCACCCCATGAAGACACGCGCTGCGCTCTTCCACGACGTCGGCCAGCCGCTCGAGGTCGCCGAGATCGACCTCGCCGATCCGCGGCCGCACGAGGTCGTCGTGCGCATGGCCGCCGTCGGCATCTGCGGCACGGACCTCCATCAGGTGAAGGGCGAGTTCCGGCGCCCGACGCCGATGGTGCTCGGCCACGAGGGCGCGGGGGTCGTCGAGGAGGTCGGGGACGCCGTCACGCGCGTCCGGCCGGGGGACGAAGTCGTCCTGTCCTGGGCACCGTCCTGCGGCGAGTGCGCCGGTTGTCGGCGTGGGCGACCGGCGACGTGCGCCCGCCTCAACGCCGCGATCCCGAACGGGACGCTGCCGGACGGGACGACGGGGATGTCCCGCAACGGGGAGACCGTCTATCGCGGCACGGCGACGGGGTGCCTCGCCGAGCGCGTCGTCGTCTCCGAGCAGGTGGCGCTCCCGCTCGACGGCGCCGTGCCGTTCGACCAGGCCGCGCTTCTGGGATGCGCGGTGCTTACCGGCGTCGGTGCGGTGCTCTACGCGGCCGGGGTGGGGGCAGGCTCATCCGTCCTCGTGATCGGCGCCGGCGGCGTCGGGCAGTTCGTCGTCCAGGGCTCGAGGATCGCGGGGGCGTCGGCGATCGTCGTCTGCGATCCCGTCGAGGGTAGACGAGCCGCCGCGCGTTCGGCAGGCGCCACCCACGCCGTGAGCCCCGACGAGCTCCGCGAGGTCGTCCGCGCGGAGCTCCCCGACGGCGCCGACTTCGGCTTCGACGCCGTCGGCTACCCCGCGACGACGGCGACCGCCCTCCGGCTCACCCGCGACGGCGGCACGGCGGTGATCGTCGGGCTGCCTCCTCAGGGCGAGCGCCTCGACCTCGACCCGTTCGAGCTGATCCGGAAGGAGAAGCGCCTCACGGGCACGCTCTACGGCTCGGAGGACCCGGCGGTCGCGCTTCCCGCGATGCTGGAGCACGTCCGTGCCGGCCGGCTCGACCTCGCGTCGTCGGTCGGGCCCTCGTTCCCGCTCGATCGCGTCGACGAGGCCGTCCGGGCGAGCCTCGCGGGCGAGTCCGGCCGGGTGCTGGTCCGACCCTGACGTCAATCCGGCGGGACGTCGGACACCGCGCGGCCGTCCTCGAGCGTCTCCGACAGCGCCTGTACGACCTCTTCCTGGAGCCACGACAGCCAGTGGTAGAGCGCCATGCGCGGCGTGTCGGGATCGCCAGGGTCGAGCGGCCCGTAGCTCTGCTCCGTGACGTCGAGCTGCGTCCCGAGCGCGAGGCGTAGGCTCTCCAGTGCGCCGAGCCACGTGCGCAGCTCCTCCTCGGTCAGCGTCTCCGCGTGCGCGGTGCGCTCGAGGTCGTCGAGCGCCCTGAGCTTCCCCTCGAGGAGGGTCGAGCCGACGAGCCGTGCGTAGTCCACGTTCGCCGCGTCGTCGTCGGCGAACGCGGGCGGGAAGAGACGGTAGAGCGTCGGCTCGCCCGCTCCGAGGGCCTCCCGGAGCTGGGCGGGAAGCGCCGCGAGGATGTCCCGCTCCTCTCGTGGGAGCCGCACGCGGTACGAGCCGTCGCGCCGTCGGTCGATCCCGCGCCGCACGCTCAATCCTGCTGCATCGTCGCCCACAGCCCGTGCGCGTGGAGCCGCGAGACGTCGAGCTCGGCCTTCTCGCGGGTGCCAGCCGACACTGCGGCCTTTCCGTCGTTGTGCACCTGGAGCATGAGCCGTGTCGCGCGCGTCCGGGAGTAGCCGAACAGCTGCTGGAGGACGAGCGTCACGTAGCTCATCAGGTTGATCGGGTCGTTCCACACGATCACGACCCATGGCCGCTCGTCGAGCGGCATGTCGTCGACCGACGGCTCGTCAGCCTGGACCGGGGCTTCGACGACCTGGCTCATGGCACCAGTGTGACCGACGCGAAGCGTCGGCGGGGTGCCACGGTCGCTTCCGACGCGGCGCGCCGCTACTCGGTGTCGGTGGTCTGCGGCGACGAGGATCGGTCATCGGCGATCGGCCCGTTCGACGGCTCTGCCGCCTGGTCGGTGGGCTCGGGCGCCCGGGAGTAGACCCGCAGCCGCTCGACGATGTCCGAGATGGGCTCGACCTCGGCCTCGTCTTCGACCTCGTCGTCGAACTCGTCCGACTCCTCGCGCTTGAAGAGCTTCCCGAGACCGCCGCCGCGCGCCGCCTTCTCCGCTTCCCGGCGCTGCCGCCGCTCCTCCTCGGCACGCTGCTTCTCGGCCTCGCGCGCGGCGGCTTCGTCCCGCTTGCGCTGCTCGGCATCGAGCTTCGCCTGGAGGCGTTCCTGCTCCGCCTGTCGCTTGGCGGCCTCCTTCTCCTCCGCGTCGCGGCGCTTCGCCTCCTCGTGCGCAGCGGCCTCGTCGCGCTTGCGCTGCTCGGCGTCCAGCTTGGCCTGGCGGCGCTCGTCCTCGGCCCGCTGCTTCGCAGCCGCCTCCTCCTCCTTCGCACGGACCCGTGCCTCGGCCTCCTCGCGCCTGAGGCGCTCGGCTTCCTCCTTGGCGCGTCGCTTGGCGTCCTCGGCTTCCTCCTTGGCGCGCCGCTTGGCCTCCTCGGCTCGCCGCTTCTCCTCCGCGCGAGCTTCCTTTGCCGCCGCGCGTGCCGCGCGGCCCGTGAGGACGCTCTCCTCGCCGGTCGCCTCGTGCTCCTCCGGGATGGGGAGCTCCTCGCGCGCCTCTCGTTGCTCCTGCTCCTGCGCCTCGGCGGCCCGTCGCATCGCCTCTGCCGCGCGCGCCTCGAGCCGCGCGCGGTCGGCGGCCTCGCGGTGCTGCGCGATCTCGGCCTCGACCCTGGCGATCTCCTCGGCCTGCGCGCGGGCGTGTTCCTCGTCCTCGTGCTCCGCCTCCCCCTCGAGCCCGCCTTCCCCGGCCTCGCGCACCGGCGCGCCGGCTTCCGCCCGCGCACCCGCTTCGGCTTCGAGCTTGGCGGCCTGTGCTTCGGCTTGAGCTGCGGCGCGGGCGCGTTCGGCTTCTTCGGCTTCGAGCTTGGCCTGTGCTTCGGCTTCGGCTGCGGCGCGGGCGCGTTCGGCTTCCTCGGCTTCGAGCTTGGCCTGTGCTTGGGCTTCGGCTGCGGCGCGGGCGCGTTCGGCTTCTTCGGCTTGGAGCTTGGCCTGTGCTTGGGCTTCGACCTCGGCCGCGGCGCGGGCTCGCTCGGCTTCCTCGGCCTCGAGTCTGGCGCGTTCCTCGGCTTCGGCCGCGGCGCGGGCTCGCTCGGCTTCCTCGGCCTCGAGTCTGGCGCGTTCCTCGGCTTCGGCCGCGGCGCGTGCGCGTTCGGCTTCCTCGGCCTCGAGCCTGGCGCGTTCCTCGGCTTCGGTTGCTGCGCGCGCGCGCTCGATCTCCTCGGCCTCGAGACGCGCTGCCTGCGCCGCCTCGGCGTCGCGGCGCGCGGTGAGCTCCGCCTCGAGCCTGGCGCGCTCTGCGGCTTCGGCCTCGGCCCGCGCCCGCGCTTCCGCGGCTTCGAGCCGAGCGAGCTCGGCCTCCTCGGCGGCGGCGCGCACGCGTTCCTCGGCCTCGATCCTCGCGCGCTCTGCGGCCGCCGAGGCCTCGGCGGCCGCCCGATCCTCGCCCTCGCGTTGCGCCGGATCCGGCTCGCTGCGGCGCGGCGCCTCGGTGATGCCGTTGGCGCGGGCGCGCTCCACCGCAGCCGCGACCGCTGCCGCCGCCTCTGCACGGGCCCGCTCGATGTCGGCCTGTGGACGTCCCTTCTTCCGGGCTGCCTCCGCCTCGAGCTCGAGCGGCTCGGGCGGGTCGGGGACGAGCGCCAGCGTGCGGGTGGGAGTCGCTCCCGGCTCGTCGCCCCGCACCCGGAGCTCGCTCCTGCGGATCTTCCCGCTGTCGGTCATCGGCAGCTCGTCCACGAACGCGATCGACCGGGGGTACTTGTACGGTGCCGTGACGGCCTTGACGTGGTCCTGGAGCTCGGTCACCAGGCGCTCGGTGGGCTCCTGGCCGGGGCGCAGGACGACGAACGCCTTCACGATCTGGCCGCGGTCGTCGTCCGGGACGCCGACGACGGCGCTGTCGGAGACGGCGGGGTGCTCGAGGAGCGCGCTCTCGATCTCGAACGGGCCGATCCGGTATGCCGACGAGACGATCACGTCGTCGGAGCGTCCGACGAACCACAGCTGGCCGTCCTCGTCCCGGATCGCGCGGTCTCCGGTGACGTACCACCCGTCCCGGAAGGCCGCGTCGGTCTCGTCGGGCGCCTCCCAGTAGCCCACGAACAGCGTCGGCGGGCGCCCCATCAGCGCGAGATCGCCCTCGACGCCCGGCGGGCAGACGTGCCCTGCGTCGTCGATGATCGCGACGTCGTGACCCGGCGTGGGGAGGCCCATCGAGCCGGGCCGGAGCGGGGCCGACGGCGTGTTCGCGACGATCACGGAGGTTTCGGTCTGCCCGTACCCGTCGTAGACGGTGAGCCCGAGGGAGTCCTGGAAGCGGGCGATCACCTCGGGGTTCAGGGGCTCGCCCGCCGACACCGCGTGCCGCAGGCGCGGCAGGTGCGCCGAGCCGAGCGACGAGAGCTTCCCGAGCATGCGGTACTCGGTGGGGGTCTGGCAAAGGATCGTGACACCCAGGCGCTGGACGAGGGAGAGGCGCTCCTCGGCGTCGAACCGGCCATCGTGCACGACGGTCTCGGCGCCGGTCGACCAGGGGCCGAGGAGAGAGTTCCAGACCGCCTTGGCCGAGCCCGTCCCGGCGGTGCACCAGACGACGTCCCCTTCGTGGGAGTCGAGCCAGTGGGTCGCCTGCGCGTGCTGCGCCCACGTGTACGCATGGGTGTGGACGACGCCCCTGGGCTCCTTCGTCGTGCCGGACGTGTAGAGGATCAGCGCCGTCTCGCTCGCGCTCGTGTCCTCCGTCGGCGCGACGGGCATGTACCGCCTGAGCTCCTCGAGCGCCTCGTCGAGGTAGAGGACCGAGACGGAAGCGTCGATCTGGTGGCGCATCTCCTCCACCTCGACCTCGAGCGCGCGGTCGGCGACGACGAGTCGCGCATGCGAGTCGTGGACCCGAAACGCGAGATCGCGCGCCCGCAGCATGTTGCTGCACGGGACGGAGACGAGCCCGCTTTTGAGCGCCCCGAGCATCGCGCCGTGCCAGGCCGGCACGTTGCCCAGAGCCAACACCACGCGATCCCGCCGATCGAGCCGCGTGCGGAGGAGGTGCGCCCAACGAGCAGCCTCACCCGCCACCTCGTGGAACGTCCGCCGGTCGACGATCCCTTCGCGATCGACGAACGTCAGCGCGGACCGCAGCGGGTTCGCGGACAAGGCCTCGACGACGTCGCGGGTGAAGTTGAAGTGCGGGGGGACGTCCCAGCCCGGTGGATAGTGCTCACCACGGGTCGGGACGTCGTCCTTCGCTTTCTTGCGCAGAAGCGGCATATCAGGCGCGCCCACTCGTCAACCGAATGCACGCTCCCATCGGTCCCGGTAGTCGTCCCGGACGGGCTGGAAGACGTCGAGCACCAGAGCGCCCTCCGGCCCGCAGTAGGCCGAGTGCTCGACGCCGCCCGGAAGGACGTAGCCCTCCATCGGCCCGAGTTCGTGCGCCACGCCGTCGACCACGAGGGCCTGCATCCCGCGCAGGACGAGCCCGAGCTGCTCGTGCGGATGGTTGTGGAGCGGCACGACCGATCCGGGCTCGAACTCGATCACGTTCAGCATCGCGCCGGCTCCGAAAAGGGGTCGTCCGACGACGCCGTCCGCAAGCGCGAACGGACGAACGTCGTCGAAGTGGACGAAGACGGGTTCCAAAGCCATGACTCTACTCCGCCTCTATGTCGGCATACCGCGGTCGGAGGTTGACCGTTGATCGATGCGGCTCGTGCACCGGGTATCGTCCGCGCGTGGCCGCGATCGCCTCGGAGCTCGTCCGCTCGCACGCGTTCGTGGACGGTCGCTGGGTGGATGCCGAAGACGGCGCGACCTTCCCGGTCCTGAACCCGGCGACCGGGGAGACGGTCGCCGAGGTGCCGAGGCTCGGTGCGGCCGAGACGCGGCGCGCGATCGACGCCGCGGCGCACGCGCTCCCGGCGTGGCGCGCCAGGAGCGCGAAGGAGCGTGCGCGCGTTCTGCTTCGGCTCGCCGCGGCGATGGCCGACCGCGACGAGGAGCTCGCGTCGCTGATGGTGCTCGAGCAGGGAAAGCCGCTCGCCGAGGCCAGAGCGGAGATCGCCTACGCGCTGTCCTTCTACGAGTGGTTCGCCGAGGAGGCGAAGCGCCTCGACGGCACGATCATCCCGTCCCCGTGGCCGGACAAGCGGATTCTCGCCACACGCGAGCCGGTCGGCGTGACCGCCGGCATCACGCCGTGGAACTTCCCCTCTGCGATGGTGACGCGCAAGTCTGCCCCTGCCCTCGCGGTCGGCTGCACCATGGTGCTGAAGCCCGCGGAGCAGACCCCGCTTTCCGCGCTCGCGATCGCCGCTCTGGCGGAGGAGGCGGGCGTCCCGGCCGGCGTCTTCTCCATCGTCACCGGAGACGCCGCGGACGCCCCGGCGATCGGCGGGGAGATGACGTCCAACCCGATCGTCCGCAAGCTCGGCTTCACCGGGTCGACGGAGGTCGGGAAGCTGTTGATGAGACAGTGCGCGGATCACGTCACGAAGGTGTCGCTCGAACTGGGCGGCAATGCCCCGTTCATCGTCTTCGACGACGCCGATCTTGAGGTTGCGGTCTCCTCCGCGATCATCTGCAAGTTCCGGAACTCCGGGCAGACGTGCATCTCGGCCAACCGGATGCTCGTGCAGGCCGGGATCCACGACGCGTTCCTCGAGCGGTTCACCTCCGAGGTGGAGGCCCTCAAGGTCGCGGACGGGTTCACCGAGGGCGTGCAGGTCGGCCCGCTCATCGACGAGCCCGCGCTCGACAAGGTCGAGGCGCACGTCGCCGACGCTCTCGAGCACGGCGCCGAGCTCGTGACGGGTGGCGACCGGATCGACGGCCAGTTCTACCGGCCCTCGATCCTGACCGGCGCCGTCCCCGAGATGCGGATGAGTCGCGAAGAGACCTTCGGGCCCGTCGCCGCGATCGCGCGGTTCGAGACGGAGGAGGAGGCGATCGCGATCGCCAACGCGACGCCCTACGGGCTCGCCGCCTACTACATGACGACCGATCTCGCGCGGACCTGGCGCGTGGGCGAGGCGCTCGAGTACGGGATCGTCGGCGTCAACACCGGGCTCATCTCCACCGAGGTTGCCCCCTTCGGCGGCGTCAAGGAGTCGGGCCTCGGTCGCGAGGGCTCGAGCTTCGGGGTCGACGACTGGACGGAGCTCAAGTACTGGGCGGTGGGAGGCCTGACGGCCTCCCACTAGAAGAGCATGTGGACGAACTGGTGTTGCATTTCTAGGGTTCTCTCCCGCAGGGAGAGAACCCCATGATCGTCGAGCAGCGCGACTACCACGTGCACACCGGGAAGCTGCCCGAGCTCGTGCGCCTGTATGCCGACGAGGGCATCGCCATCCAGCAAGAGGTGCTGGGCGGGTTCATCGGGGCGTTCACGACCGATATCGGCGCCCTCTCGACCTACACGTCACTCTGGCGCTATGAGAGCCACGCCGAGCGGGAGACCCGCCGGGCGGCGCTCCAGGCGCGCGCAGACTGGCAGGGCTTCCTCGCCCGCATCCAGCCGCTCATCCACACGCAGCAGAACCGCATCCTCGTCCCGACGCCGTTCTCCCCGATCGCGTAGAAAGACGACCTCGTGGGCCAGCTCGACGGAAAGGTGGCGCTCGTCACTGGTGCCGCGCAAGGCATCGGGAAAGCGATCGCGGACGGCCTCGCAGCCGAGGGGGCGCGGATCGTCGTGGCCGATCTGCACGGCGCCGACGACGCTGCGAGCTCGTACCCGGACGGCGTCGGCCTCGAAGTCGACGTCGCCGACGAGGAAGCCGTCGAGCGGATGGTCGCCCAGACCGTCGAGCGCTGCGACGGGCTCGACGTGCTCGTGAACAACGCCGGGCTCTATGCGTCGCTCCAGATGCGCCCGTTCACGGACATCCCGCTCGAGGAGTGGCGCCGTGTGATGGACGTGAACGTCGCGTCGATGTTCCTCACGTGCCGCGCGGTCATCCCGGCGATGCGCGAGCGAGAGGGCGGCGCGATCGTGAACATCTCGTCCGGGACACCCTTCCGTGGGGTGCCGTTCCTGCTCCACTACGTCACGAGCAAGGGGGCGATCGTCGCGTTCACCCGCGCCCTCGCCCGCGAGGTCGGCGGCGACGGGATCCGCGTCAACTGCGTCGCGCCCGGGTTCACGATGTCGGACGGCGTGAAGGAGCATCCCGAGGTGGTGGAGCAGCTGCGCGACGTCTCGGTCGCGGCGCGGACGATCCAGCGCGACCAGCTGCCGGAGGACGTCGTCGGCGCCGTCACGTACCTGTCCAGCCCTGCCGCGTCGTTCGTCACCGGGCAGACGATCGTCATCGACGGAGGGCAGTACTTCCATTGAGGCTCTCGCTCTACCGCTTCGAGACCGGGGTCGAGACGATCGGCGGCAACCGCGTCGTGTACGACCTCGACGCCGGGGTCGCACGCTTCGGTGCGGCGGCGGTCGACGGGCCGGCGCTCGTCTGGCAGCTCGACCACGACGAGTTCGACGCCGAGGGCGCGCTCCTCTCGCGCTTCGTGCAGCTCGACCCGTTCGCGTCGTGGGTCGTCCGCTGCGACCGCGTCGACTTTCCGCTGGGCGGCGTGGCGCGGCTGCACACCCACCCTGGCCCCGGCCTCCGCTACCTCCTCCAGGGCGAGCTCGAGGTAGAGGTGGAAGGTCGGTCGTCGTTCTATGGCCCCGGCGGCGCCTGGTTCGAGAGCGGCCCCGACCCCGTCGTCGCCCGGGCGTCCTCGCACCTCGCGACGTCGTTCGTCCGGGCACTCGTCCTCCCGGCGGAGTGGGCGGGCAAGCGGACGATCCGCTACCTCGACCCGCCGCCCGACACCGATCCGAAGCAGACGGCGACGGTCTTCCTCGAGCACGCGATCGCGCTCCCGCGGTGAGCCGCAGCGGCGGCAGGATCCTCGTCGACCAGCTCGCGCTGCACGGCGCCGACCTCGCGTTCGGCGTGCCGGGCGAGAGCTACATCGACGTCCTGGACGCCCTCCGCGACAGCCCCGTGCGGTACGTCACCTGCCGGCACGAAGGCGGCGCCTCGACGATGGCGGAGGCCTACGGCAAGCTGACGGGAGCGCCGGGGATCTGCCTCGTCACGCGCGGTCCGGGCGCAACGCAGGCGTCGGTCGGCCTGCACACCGCCTTCCAGGACGGGACGCCGCTCCTCCTGCTCGTCGGCCAGATCCCGAGGGAGGACGCCGAGCGCGAGGCGTTCCAGGAGATCGACTACCGACGCATGTTCGCGCCGGTCGCGAAGTGGGTCGCACAGGTCGACCAGGTCGAGCGCATCCCCGAGCTGGCGGCAAGGGCGTTCCGCGTCGCCACCTCGGGTCGGCCGGGCCCCGTCGTGCTCGCGCTCCCCGAGGACGTCCTCGCCGAGACGGCCGACGTTCCCGACGCGGCCGCCTACACGGCGGCTCAAGCGGCGCCCGCGTCAACCGACCTCGCCCGTGCGAGAGAGCTGCTCGCGGGCGCGGAGCGGCCGCTCGCGATCGTGGGCGGCCAGCCCTGGAGCATGGCGGCGGGGGAGGCCATGGCGGCCTGGTGCCAGGCCAGCGGCATCCCGGTGGCGGCCGCCTGGCGCTGCCAGGACTACATCGACAACGAGGCCGGCTGCTACGCGGGGCACCTCGGGATCGGCGCCGACCCGGCGCTCCGCGACCGCCTCCGGGACGCTGACGTCCTGCTCGTCGTCGGTGCGCGCCTCGGCGACATCGAGACGGCCGGGTACTCGACGATCGTGCCCCCGGGAGGCGGCCGCGCGCTGATCCACGTCCACCCGGACCCGAACGAGCTCGGCAGGGTCTACGAGCCGACAGTCGGGATCGTCGCGTCGGGCCCCCGGTTCGCCGATGCGCTCGCGGAGCTCGATCCGCTCGACGGCGCACCGCAGCGGGCGGCCGTCGAGACGGCGCACGCGGCCTACCGGGCAACGCTCGAGGCGCGGCCGCTCCCCGGCGCCGTCGAGCTGACCGGCGTGATGACCGCGCTGCGGGAGCGTCTGGGGCCGGACGCGATCCTCACGAGCGGCGCGGGCAACTTCACCGTCTGGGCGCACCGCTTCTACGTCTTCCGGCGCTACCGCACGCAGCTCGCGCCGCTCTCCGGCGCCATGGGCTACGGCCTGCCGGCCGCGATCGCCGCGAAGCTCGTCCATCCCGACCGCGAGGTCGTCTGTCTCGCAGGCGACGGTGACTTCCTCATGACCGCGCAGGAGCTCGCGACCGCGCTGCAGGCGGAGGCCCCGGTGGTCGTCCTCGTCGCCGACAACGGGATGTACGGCACGATCCGCATGCACCAGGAGCGGCGCTTCCCCGGCCGCGTGAGCGGCACCGATCTCGCAAACCCCGACTTCGCCGCGCTTGCCCGCTCCTTCGGCGCCCACGGCGAGCGCATCGAGCGGACCGCCGATGTCCCGGCCGCGCTCGACCGCGCCCTCGGCGCCGACCGGGCGGCCGTGCTCCACCTGCCGATCGACCCGGAGGCGCTCACGCCGCGCCAGACGCTGGCCGAGATCCGCGCGGAGGCGGGAGGCTGACGGTTCCGTCCGCTCACACCGGTGGCGCACCGTCGCGGTGCGGCGTAGGCTGCGCGTCCACTCGCTCGAGGAGGAGCCGATGCCCAAGTCGTACGCCAGCACCGTGGTCAACGCGCCCGCCGCCGACGTCTGGGCCCGGATCCGGGACTTCAACGGGCTCGCCACGTGGCACAGCGGCATGGTCGCGACGAGTGAGATCGAGGACGGAAAGGCCGGCGACGAGGTCGGTGCGATCCGCAGCTTCACGCTCGCAGACGGCACGCACCTGCGCGAGCAGCTGCTCGCCCACTCCGACCTCGAGCGCACGTACACGTACGACTTCCAGAAGACGCCGTTCGACGTCGACAACTACGAGGCGACGATCCGCGTCACGCCCGTGACGGACGGTGACGCCGCGTTCGTCGAGTGGTGGACGACGTTCGACTGCGACCGCGACCAGCAGGAGCACTGGGTGGGCTTCTTCGCCAACGCCGTCTTCCAGGGCGGGCTCGACGCGCTCAAGGGCCACTTCGCAGCGTAGGCCGATCGCGCGACTGGACCCGCGGGGAGGTCGAGGTCCAGGAAAATCGACGTCTGTGCAGGTTCTTCTTCCCAGCACGGGAAGTCGCACGTACCATGCGGACCTGTGATGCGGCACCCACGACAGCTCATGGCCCTCGCAGCGGCGACCTTGGTCGCCGGCCTCCTCGCATCCGGCGCGGTTGCTGCAGCGGACGACGCGGTCCGTGCCGGCGGCGTGCAGCTCTCGCTGCCCGACGGCTGGTCGAAGGTGACGCCCGCTCCGGACCCGCGGAGCGACCCGCGGACGCTCCTCGTGATCGGGACGGACGGCGCCAAGGCGATCTCCAGCGACTGCCAGGTCTCGTCGTACCGCGTTCCCGCCGACGGGGCCGTGGTGGTCGTGATCGGGTGGAAGGACTCCGTCGGAGGGACGAGCTACCTGCCCCTATCCGGCATGAAGCTCAGGCGGGGAACGTTCGACTGCTTCGCCGGCCGCGGGGCGGTCGGCCGGGTCACGCGCCGTGATCGGGACTTCCAGGTGAACGTCCTCGTCGGCGATCGCGCGAGCGACGCCACGATCGACTCCGCCCTCGATGCCGCGCGCTCGCTCGGCGTCGCGCCGCGAACCTCCTGAGCGCCGAGCCGTGAGCGAGCGCCGCGAGTACCGCGTCGCGGGCCAGGCGGAGCCGATCTCGCACTTCACCGACGCCGTCCGTGCGGGCGACCTGCTGTTCGTCAGCGGCATCGTCCCCGTCGACGCGAACCGGGAGCTCGTGGGCGGCGAGGACGTCGTCGTCCAGGCGCGCGCAGTCTTCGCCAACATGCGCGACGTGCTTGCCGCCGCCAGTTGCACGTTCGCGGACGTCGTCAAGGTGACGGTCTTCCTGACCGACATCGACGACCGACCGCTCGTGAACCCCGTGCGGCAGGAGGTCTTCGGCGAGAGCCGGCCGGCCTCGACGCTCGTGGAGGTCTCGGCGCTCGTGATCCCGGGGGCCCGGATCGAGGTCGACGCAGTCGCGCTGATCCCCGCGTGATGGCCGCCGCCGACACGCTCAACGCGGGCATCACCTGGCTCGACGAGCCCCTGCGGCGCACCGACGCCGGTCCGCTCGCGGGCAAGACCCTGCTCGTCAAGGACCTGATCGACACCGAGGGCATCCGGACGACGTACGGCTCGCAGGTGTACGCCGACCACGTCCCGGAGCGGCACGCGAGCGTGGTCGAGCGAGCGCTCGGCGCAGGAGCCGCCGTCGTGGGGAAGGCGAACCTCGCAGAGTTCGCGTGGGGGGTCCTGGGCGTGAACGAGTGGTACGGGACGGTGCACAACCCGGCCAGGCCGGGCAGGACCACCGGCGGCTCCTCGAGCGGCAACGCCGCGGCGATCGCCGGGGGCCTGTGCGACCTCGGGATCGGCACGGACACGGGCTGCTCGGTCAGGCTTCCCGCCGCCGCCTGCGAGATCGTCGGACTCAAGACCCGGCTCGGGAACGTCCCGATCGACGGGGTCTTCCCGCTCTGCCCGTCGTTCGACACCGTCGGGCCGCTCGCGCGGTCGGTCGAGGACGTCGCGGCGCTGTGGACGGTCATGTCCGGGAGACCGGTGCCAGAGCCGGGTCTCGCCGGCCGCACGGTCGGACTCCTGCGCAGGGCGCCGAGCCTGGCGGACGGGCGCGAGACCGAGTCGAGCGACGAGGCGGAGGCCTGGGTCGGCCGGTTCGAGGCCCTCGGGGCCCGCGTCGTCGAGGCCGAGGTGCCCGGGCCGCCCGCCGACACCTGGCCGGTGTTCCTCCACGAGGCTGCGCGGTCGCACGCGGCGACGTTCCCGAGCCGCGCCGACGAGTACGGGCACGCGATCCGGGCGAAGCTCGAGGCCGCCCAACGCGTGTCGACCGACGCCGTCCTCGAGGGCTACCGCGCGCTGCTCGACTGGCGCCAGCTCGTCCCGGACGTCGACCTCTACGTCAGTCCGTGCGTCGCGATCGACTGGCCGCCCGAGGACGCGGACGAGCTCGAGGTGCGGCTCCCCCTCTCCTCGTTCCTGCGCTGGGTCAACCTGCTCGGCTGGGCGGCGCTCGCGATCGGGAACCTCCAGCTCGTCGCGCCCGCGGACGAGACCGTGCTCGCCGCGGGGCTCGCCTGGGCGCGCGGCTAGCGCCGACGTCGGTCGTCGGTCGAGGGCGAGGCATCTACACTCGCCGGCGATGAAGGCGGTCGCGCTCGGGGTCGTGCTGCTCGTCGCGGTCGCCGGTGCGGCGGCCGGCGCGTGGGCGCTGCTCCGGGACAGCGGAGGCGACGGCGACGGGCGTGATCCCTACGCGGCGGCGCTCGCAGTGCTGTGCGTCGAGGCGCGCGGCAAGATCGAGGCGCTCGGCCGGCCGAGCGACACCCCGATCGACGTCGTCTACCCGGGCACTGTGCGGATCGGGCGCGCGTTGCTCGCGCAGGCCGGCGAGCTGACTCCGCCCGAGGGGAAGAAGGCACGCGCGGCAGAGCTTGCGCATCAGTACGGCCTCTATCTCGACGGGCTCGAGTACGCGTACCACTACCTCGACAACCAGGGGAACCAGGTCGCGTTCGTCCAGATCGTGAACGGGGCGCTCGCCAATCTGCGCAACGCGGAGCGGGTGGCCAAGGAGCTCGGTGCGCCCGAGTGCGCCGTTCGCCCGTTCGAGTAGACCGTCGCCCTAAACGATCAACAATCGATTATCGCTCGTTCTGCGTTGCCTCCACGCTTGGTTCGCTGTTAGTTTGCCGCACACGTGAGCTCCGGGAGACGTCCGAAGCGCAGCGCCGACGCCGTCGTCGAGGTCCCGGCGTGAGCTCGCGCACGCTTGCGCGCGGCCTGCGGCACGGAGGGCTCGGCCTGACCGTCGTGCTTGTCCTCTTCATGGTCGTCTGGGTGCTGTTTCTCGCGCGCGGGACGACGTTCGGGCCGGCGATCGACAACCCCAAGGACTTCCTGATCACGCTACTGAACGGTGTCACGGCGGCCGGGCTCTACTTCGTCGTCGCGAGCGGCTTCACCCTCATCTTCGGCCTGATGAGGGTCGTCAACATGGCGCACGGCGCGTTCTTCCTACTGGGCGGGTACATCGCGCTGAAGCTGCAGCGCCACTGGGTCGGCGAGGGCGCCGTGTTCGGCCTCACGAGCGACCAGGTGAGCCTCCGCAACTGGGTGCTGCCGACGCTCGTCGGCGCGCTCTTGGTGGGCGCGGTGGGGCTCGGGATGCAGCAGGCGTTCCTCCGCTGGAACCAGGGCCAGGAGCTGCGCCAGGCGTTGATCACCATCGCCATCGCGATCATCCTCGCCGACCAGATGCTCGCCCACTTCGGAGGGGTCGCCCAGGACATCGCCTGGCCCGGCACGCTCGACAGGTTCGTCGACCTGCGGGTCGCAGGGGTGCAGTACACGACGACGCGGCTCTTCATCCTCGGCCTCGCGATCGCGGTCGGCCTGGCGCTCTGGGTCTGGCTCAAGAAGACCCGGACCGGCATGGTCATCCGCGCGGGCGTCGACGACCGCCAGATGGTGAGCGCGCTCGGCATCAACATCCAGCTGACGTTCGCGATCGCGTTCTTCGTCGGCTCGGCGCTCGCCGGTCTCGGCGGCGCCGTGGGAGGGTCCTTCGCCAGCCTCGCGCCGGGGGTCGACTCGAACTGGCTGCTCAACTCGCTCGTCGTCGTGATCATCGGCGGGATGGGATCCCTCGCCGGCGCGGCGGTCGGGTCGCTCCTTCTCGGCATCACCACGAACTTCGCCGCCGCGTACCTGCCGTCCGACTACACGTACTACTCGATCATCTTCACGTTCATCCTCCTCGCGGTCGTGCTGTCCGTTCGACCGCTCGGTCTCTTCGGGAAGCCCGCGTGACGACGCGCTCCGTCGTCGACCGCGCGATCGGCGGCGGCGCGCTTGCGCTCGCGGCGCTCGCACCGCTCATCTTCAGCGACTACTGGGTTGGGGCGCTCCTCACGCAGACGCTGTTCCTCGGAATCGTCGCCGCGAGCCTCATCTTCCTCTCGGCGTACGGCGGGATGGTCTCGCTCGCGCAGGTCGCCCTCTACGGCATCGCCGGCTTCGTGCTGGGGAACGTCGTCACGAACGGCAACACGAAGGGGCTCAACCTGGGCTGGAACCCGTGGCTTGCAGTCCTGCTCGCGATCGCCATCGCAACGCTCGTCGCGCTGCTCTTCGGCCTCCTCGCGAGCCGGAATGTCGGCATCTACTTCCTGATGATCACCCTCACGTTCGGCGTGATCGCAAACCTGTTCTTCGGCCAGGTGACGACGTTCTCGGGCTTCGGGGGAATCAGCGGCATCCCGGCGCCCGACCCGATCGGCCCCGTCGACGAGCACCCGAACCGGCTCTACTACGTGGCCCTCGTCGTGTCGGTGCTCGTGTACGTGCTCCTGCGCTACGTGGTGCGTACGCCGTTCGGGCTCGCGCTCCAGGGTGTCCGTGACGATCCGGTGCGGATGGCGTCGCTCGGCTACAACGTCGTGCTGCACCGGACGCTGGCGTTCGCGTTCGCGGGCTTCGTCGCCTCGCTCGCCGGCGTGCTGTTCGTCTGGTGGAACGGGCACGTCGATCCGGCGTCGATCGACCTGAGCGCGATGATCGACGTCCTCGTGATCGCCGTGATCGGCGGGCTCTACCGGCTCGAGGGGGCGTGGCTCGGCGCGTTCGTGTTCGTCATGCTCAACAACTACTCGAGGCAGATCGACTTCGTCGGCCCGCGGTTCCACACGCTGATCGGCCTCGTCTTCCTCGCCATCGTCCTCGTCTCTCCGGCAGGGCTGGCGGGAATCTGGGAGCGTGCGCAGGGCGCCCTCGGGCTCGGAGGTCGCGGCGGCGGCGCGGGGCCGCAGCCGGCGACTTCGGTGGTGGCAACGGCGGTGGAGGCTCCCACACGTGATGCGGAGGCATGAGCGAAAGGAGGATGCGGCAATCAAGGCAGCTCGGACAACGTCCCACTCTTCGGTAGGTCGCTTCAATCATCAGAAGGAGGGCATTACATGAGTCGTCTCTGGGGACGAGGATGGAAGCTCGCGCTTCCGGTCCTCGGCGTCGCGCTCGTAGCCGCGATGGCGGCAGCGAGCACGTTCGCTGCCTCGGCCACGCCGATCAAGGTCGCAGTGCTGTCGGACTGCGAAGGCGCGTTCGGGGCGTTCGACGGTCAAGACCTCGCGGGCGTCGTCGCCGCGATGTCGGAGTACGCCGGCGCGAAGCCGGTGAATCCGAACGACCCGCGCAAGGGCTGGACGGGTGGCTCGATCGGCGGCCATCCGGTGAAGCTCGTCGGCATCGGCTGCTCGAACGACCGGGCCGACACCGCGATCAAGGAAACCAAGCGGCTCATGGAGCAGCTCGGTGCGGACGTCATGATCGGCCCGCTGTCGGGTGACGAGTCGATCGCGGTCGCCAACTACGCGAAGCAGCATCCGACCAAGACGTTCGTGGACGGATCCGCGGGTGCGCAGGACACGACGCTCAAGGTCCAGGCCCCGAACTTCTACCGCTTCAACGGTGACGGAGCCCAGTGGAACGCGGGCCTCGGCGATCTCGCCTACAACAAGCTGAAGTGGAAGACGGCGGCAGTCGTCGCCGACGACTACAGCTTCGCGTGGACGTCGGCCGCGGGATTCATCGCGGAGTTCTGCGCGGTGGGTGGCCAGGTCACGAAGCGGGTATTCCCGCCGCTCAACACGACGGACTACTCCTCCTACGCTCAGCAGATGCCCACGGACGTCGACGGGACCTTCGTCGCGGTCGGTGGCGCGGGGCTGATCCCGTTCCTCAAGGCGTACGAGCAGGCGCACGGTCCGATCGACGGCAAGAAGTTCATCGGCAACCTCTTCTGGGGGACGCCGGGGCAGTTCGAGCAGCTCAGCGCACGCGTCGCAGGCGCCTACGCCGGTGGTGCGGGAACCGCCGGCGACCTCGCCACGAAGGACGCGCAGAAGTACTCGAAGCGCATCATCGGGAAGTGGTTCAAGACGATCCCGCCGTTCGGCGCCGCCGCACCGCAGGCGTCGAGCACGTTCACGTTCGGCTACTTCATCAACACGTGGGGCCTGATCAAGGGCCTGCAGGCGGTGAAGGGTGACATCTCGGGTGGCCAGAAGAAGCTCCAGAAGGTCCTCGGCAAGGTGTCGCTGCAGACGGGGTACGGCCCGATCAAGCTGGACAAGAACCGGCAGGGCATCATCCCGGTCTACTACCAGCAGCTGTACACGAAGAACGGCAAGCTGGCCGTCAAGACGGTCGGCTACATCCCGAACGTCGACCAGACGTTCGGCGGCACGTTCTCGAGCAAGACGCCGCCCCCGGGGCGGAACTTCCCGCCCTGCGTGAAGCGCTCGCTTCCGTGGGTCGGCAAGACGCAGCATCCGAAGGTGATCCCGTAGCAGGGATGACCTCGGCAGCACCATCCGAGCAGGCCGCGCCGATCCTCCGCTTGCGGGGGGTCGGCCGGCGGTTCGGCGGCCTCCATGCCGTGCGCGACGTCGATCTCGACGTCGCGCACGGCGAGCGCCGCGCCATCCTCGGGCCGAACGGCGCAGGCAAGACAACGCTGTTCAACGTGATCTCGGGTGACGTCGAGCCGACCGGCGGGACGATCGAGTTCCTCGGGCGGGACGCGACGTTCGCGCCGGCCCGGACGAGGGCCAAGCTCGGGATGTCACGGACGTACCAGAAGTCACGCCTTTTCCTCGGGCTCTCGGTCGAGGACAACCTGTATCTCGCCGTGCTCGGCGTCCGCTCGGGGCACGTGCGGCCGGTCGTGCTCCGACGCGACGGAGCGATCCGCGCCGAGGCGCGCGAGCTGGCCGAGGCCGTGGGCCTGGCACCGAAGCTCGAGACGCTCGTCGGCTCGCTCTCCCACGGCGAGCAGCGCCAGCTCGAGGTGGGCATGGCACAGGCCGGGAAGCCGAAGCTGATGATGCTCGACGAGCCGGCGTCGGGGCTCTCCCGCGGCGAGCGAGGGGCGCTCACCGACCTGCTGCTCGGCCTCGACCGTTCGATCACGCTGATCCTGATCGAGCACGACATGGACGTTGCGCTCCGCGTCGCGGAGTACGTCACGATGATGCACGACGGTCGCACGATCGTCGAAGGCACGCCGGCGGAGATCCGCGCAAACCAGCTCGTTCACGACCTCTATCTGGGCACGGGGCATCAGCCGGATGCCTGAGGCGCCGCTGTTCGCGGTCGAGGGCCTCCGCGCGTTCTACGGAAGCGCTCAGGCGCTCGAGGACGTCACGTTCGAGATGGGTCGCGAGTCCGTCGCGGTCGTCGGCCGCAACGGCATGGGCAAGACGACGCTTTGCCAGGCGATCATGGGCCTCACGCCCCCTGCCGCGCACGGCTCGATCCGGTTCGCGGGCGAGGAGATCCTCGGCAAGGCGCCGAACAGGATCGCCGCAAGGGGGATCGGCTACGTCCCGCAGGGGCGGCGCCTGTTCCCGTCGCTGAGCGTCGACGAGCACCTGCGCATGATCCGCGCGCCAGGGGGAGGCGACAGGCCGCGGCGCTGGACGGTGTCGGCGGTCTACGAGCTCTTCCCGCGGCTCGCGGAGCGCAAGCGCAACGGGGGCGCGCAGCTGTCGGGCGGCGAGCAGCAGATGCTCGCCATCGGGCGGGCGCTGCTGACCAGCCCGACGCTCCTGATCATGGACGAGCCGTCCGAGGGCCTGGCGCCCGCGATCATCGAGAACCTGATCGGTGTGCTGCGGACGCTCGCCGAGGAGGGGCTCGCGATCCTCCTGATCGAGCAGAACCTCGGTGTTGCCACCGCCGTCGCAGAGCGTCAGCTCGTGATGGTTGCGGGGAGCATCTTCACGGAGACGACCGCGGACGTGCTGTCGACCGACCCCGACGCGCAGCGCCGATTCCTCGGCGTCGAGCCGCTGGCGTCCTGACTGCGTCATGACTGGTCAGACAGTCCTGGTCTGTGACGAAAGGAGCGACGCCCGTGATCGGAGCCCAGCTTGTCTAGCGGAGATCGCGAGCGCCGCCGCAGCGACGAGCCGACCGTGGTGCTCGTCGGCACCCTCGACACCAAGGGGAAGGAGTACGCGTACCTTGCCGACCGGCTCCGCGAGCACGGCGCGGACGTCGTGCTCGTCGACGCGGGGATCGTCGGCGAGCCGCTCGCTACGCCCGACGTAACGCGCGACGAGGTCGCGGCCGCCGCGGGAGCCGACGTCGCCGCGCTCGCCGCCGCCGGCGATCGAGGCGCGGCCGTCGAGACGATGGCGCGCGGCGCCGCCGAGGTGGTGAAGCGCCTCCATGCCGAGGGCAGGCTCGACGCGATCGGCGGGCTCGGGGGCTCCGGCGGTTCGGCGCTCGTCACCTACGCGATGCGCCAGCTGCCGATCGGCGTGCCGAAGCTCATGGTCTCGACCGTCGCGTCGGGGGACACGAGCCCGTACGTTGGCTCGGTCGACGTGACGATGATGTACTCCGTCGTCGACATCGCCGGCGTCAACGAGGTGTCGGCGCGGATCATGGCGAACGCCGCGGGCGCGCTCGCCGGCATGGCGGGCGCGACGGTGCCGCCGCTCGGCGAGAAGCGCCCGATCGTCGTGGCGTCGATGTTCGGCGTGACGACGCCCGCCGTGACCGTCGCGCGGGAGCGGCTCGACGAGCTCGGCTACGAGGTGCTCGTCTTCCACCAGACCGGCGCGGGCGGCGGGTCGATGGAGAAGCTCCTCGACGCGGGGTTCGCGGTCGGATCGCTCGACGTCACCACGACCGAGTTCTGCGACCAGGTCGCCGGCGGGGTGCTCGCCGCGGTCCCGGAGCGGCTCGAGTCGGCCGGCCGGGCCGGCATCCCGCAGGTCGTGTCGCTCGGCGCGCTCGACATGGTCAACTTCGGCCCTCTGGACTCGGTCCCGGAGCGCTACCGCGACCGGAACCTCTACGTCCACAACCCGACGATCACGCTGATGCGCACCACGCCCGACGAGTGCCGGGAGGTCGCGCGGATCGTCGCGGAGAAGCTCAACGGGGCGGACGGGCCGACCGTGCTCTACGTGCCGCTCCGCGGGGTCTCCGCGATCGCGACCGAGGGCCAGGTCTTCCACGACCCCGAGGCCGACGAGGCGCTCTTCTCGACGCTGCGCGACCTCGTCGACGCGTCGAAGGTCGAGGTGCACGAGCTCGACCTGGACGTCAACGCGCCCGAGTTCGCGCTCGCCATGGCGAACCGGCTGCACGAGCTGATCGGAGAGAGGGGATGACGCGAGACCAGGCACTCGCCCGGCTCCGCGCACAGATCGACGCCGGCAAGCCGGTGATCGGCGCCGGTGCCGGCACCGGGCTCTCCGCGAAGTGCGCGGAGGCGGGCGGCACCGACCTGATCATCATCTACAACTCGGGCCGCTACCGGATGGCCGGCCGCGGGTCGCTCTCCGGGCTCCTGCCGTACGGCGACGCGAACGCGATCGTCGTCGACATGGCGCGCGAGGTGCTCCCGATCGTCGAGGAGACGCCAGTGCTCGCCGGCGTCTGCGGGACCGATCCGTTCCGCCTGATGGACGTCTTCCTCGACGAGCTCCGCCGCATCGGCTTCAGCGGTGTCCAGAACTTCCCGACCGTCGGCCTCTTCGACGGCACCATCCGCCAGGGGCTCGAAGAGACCGGCATGGGCTACGGGCTCGAGGTGGACATGATCCGGCTCGCGCGCGAGAAGGACTTTCTCACGGCCCCGTACGTCTTCACGGTCGACGAGGCGGTCGCGATGGCGGAGGCGGGCGCGGACGTGCTCGTCCCGCACATGGGCCTGACGACCGGCGGCTCGATCGGTGCCGAGTCGGCGAAGACGCTCGACGACTGCATCCCGCTGATCCAGGCAATGCACGATGCCGCGCGCGAGGTCAATCCCGAGGTGATCGTCCTCTGCCACGGCGGCCCGATCGCCGAGCCGGACGACGCGGCGTACGTCCTCGCGCGCACCGACGGCATCGTCGGCTTCTTCGGCGCGTCGTCGATGGAGCGGCTCCCGACCGAGACCGCGATGACCGAGAACATGCGGCGGTTCAAGCAGATCCCGATGGGAGGGAAGGCATGAGCGGTTTCCGACCGGCGTCCGGCATCCGGCGCGACGAGCACGACTGGGGCGTCTTCGCGCAGCTGAGCGGCCCTGCGGACGGCCTGGCGGGGATCGTCGCGATCGAGGCGACCTTCCTGCCGGGCAAGTGCCACGACTTCCACTACCACCCGGGGCAGGAAGAGGTGATCTACGTCCTCGAGGGCGAGATCGAGCAGTGGGTCGAGCGGGAGCGCTCGCTGCTGCTGCCGGGAGACGCGGTCGTGATCGACGCCGACGCCGTGCACGCCACGTTCAACGACGGCACGGCTCCTGCCAAGATCCTGGCGATCCTCTCACCCGTGGTCGAGGGCGACGGCTACGCGGCGGTCGACGTCTCGGCCGACGAGGCCTGGTCGGGCCTGCGCTAGCGGATGGCCGTTCTCGCGACGAAGGAGTGGAACGACGCGGGCGGCGCGCCCGTCGTCTGCGTCCACGGCGTGACGGGGCACAAGCGGCGCTTTACCGGGGTCGCGCAGCGCCTCGAGGATCGCCGCATCCTGGCGGTCGACCTCCGCGGCCACGGCGACTCGACCTGGGACGCGCCCTGGACGGCAGCGGCGCACCTCGCCGACCTGCTCGAGACCGCCGACGCTCACGGCATTGGGGCGGCGACCTGGATCGGGCACAGCTTCGGCGGTCGCCTCGTCGCGGAGCTCTCGCACCAGTGGCCCGAGCGCGTCGAGCAGGCCGTCCTGCTCGACCCGGCGATGCACGTCGACCCGGAGACGGCGACCGAGCGGGCGGAGGGCCTGTGCGGCGACGTCTCGTTCGGGTCGCCGGACGAGGCGATCGACACGCGCCTCGGCGACGGGAGCCTCGTCTCGACGCCCCGGTCGACGCTCGAGCACGAGGCTGCGATGCACCTGGAGCAGGGCGAGGACGGCCGCTGGCGCTGGCGCTTCTCACCCGCGGCGGTGATCGCCGCCTGGAGCGAGATGGCGTCCCCGGCGCCGGCCTGGCCCTCGTGCCCGACGCTCGTCGTGATCGGCGCCCGGTCGTGGATCCCGAATCGCGTGCCACGGCTCCCGCACCTGACGAGCGTCCCGGTCCCGGGCGGGCACACCGTGCTCTGGGACGACCCGGAGGCGACCGCCGAGGCCGTCGCGGACTTTCTCGAAAGGTCGTCCTAGCTCTCTGCGGCGACGAGGCGATCGTACGCGGGCAGGGTGAGGAACTCGACGAAGTCGGGTTGGGTGGCGATGCGCTGGAAGATCTGGCGGGCGTCGTCGTAGCCGGCGCCGAGTCGCTCGACCTCCTCGTCGGTGATGCGGCGCACGTCCGCTTCCCGGACGCGCTGGTGCTTGAGCCACTGCCAGATCTGGGAGCGCGAGATCTCGGCGGTGGCGGCGTCCTCCATGAGGTTGTTGATCGCGACGGCTCCCGACCCTTGCAGCCAGGCTGCGAGGTACTGGATCCCGACGGAGACGTTGTTCCGCAGCCCTTCCTCGGTGACGCTGCCGGGCGTCGAGCGCACGTCGAGCAGATCGGCGGAGCCGACGTGGACGTCGTCGCGTTGGCGGTCGAGCTGGTTCGGGCGGTTGCCGAGGACCCGGTCGAACGACTCCATCGCCACGGGGACGAGGTCGGGGTGCGCGACCCAGGTGCCGTCGAAGCCCTGCGAGGCCTCGCGGTCCTTGTCCTCGCGCACCTTCTCGAGCGCGACGGCGTTCACCTCGGGGTCGCGCCGGGAGGGGATGAAGGCGGCCATGCCGCCCATCGCGTGGGCGCTGCGGCGGTGGCAGGTCTTGACGAGCAGCTCGCAGTACGAGCGCATGAACGGCACCGCCATCGTCACCGCCGCCCGGTCGGGGAGCACGAACTCCGGCCGATGGCCGAGCTTCTTGATGACGCTGAAGATGTAGTCCCAGCGGCCCGCGTTGAGGCCGGCCGAGTGGTCGCGCAGCTCGTAGAGGATCTCGTCCATCTCGAACGCGGCCAGGATCGTCTCGATCAGGACGGTCGCCTTGACCGTGCCGCGCGGCACGCCCAGCCGGTCCTGCGCCCAGCCGAACACGTCGTTCCAGAGCCGCGCCTCGAGATGCGACTCGAGCTTCGGGAGGTAGAAGTAGCGGCCGTTGCGTCCGTGGTTGCGCAGGAAGTAGAGGCCGAAGTCGAACAGCGACCCCGAGATCGGCGCGCCGTCGACCTCGAAGTGGCGCTCCTCGAGGTGCCAGCCGCGCGGCCGCACGAACAGCACCGCAACCTGCTCGTTCAGCGCGTAGCGCTTCTCGCCGGTGTCCGAGCTCGATCGTCCGCTCGAGCGCGTCGGTGAGGTTGCGCTGCCCCTCGATGCAGTTCTCCCACGTCGGCGCGTTCGCGTCCTCGAAGTCGGCCATGAAGACCTTCGCGCCCGAGTTGAGCGCGTTGATCACCATCTTCCGGTCGACCGGGCCGGTGATCTCGACCCGCCGGTCGGCGATCTCCTCCGGGAACGACGCGATGCCCCAGTCGCCCTCCCGCACGGACGCGGTCTCGGGCACGAAGTCGGGCAGCTCGCCGTCGCGCAAGCCGCCGGAGCCGCTCGGCGCGCCGCGCGAGCAGCTCGCGCCGGCGCTCGCCGAACTCCCGCTCGAGATCCGTCAGGAACTCGACCGCGTCGACGGTCAGGACGTCGTCGGCCTGCACGGCCCAATCCTCTCACGTCGGGCCCGAACACCGAGGCGACGAGCGCACTCGCACGGTCCGCGGCGTCTGGCATCGTCGGTCTCGTGCCGGAGACGCCCGAGGAGCTCCACGCCCGCGCTGCGGGCGCGCTGCGAATGCCACCCGTCGAGGAGTGGGAGACGTTCCCCTTCGCCGGCGACCTCCGACCGCGGGCGCTGCTCCCTCCGGTCGAGCACGAGCCGGCGAGGCACGGCGAGGGCGGCGTCGACTGCCGCCGCTGCTCCGCTGCGGACGACCAGTACCTGTGGACGACGGAGCGCTGGCGCCTGTGGACGTTCGACCGCCCGACCGGCCTGCCGCTCGTCGTGCTGCTCGAGCCTCGGGCGCACTACGCCGAGCCCGGGGACCTGCCCGACGAGCTGGCCGCGGAGCTCGGCGTGCTGATCGCGCGGATCGAGCGTGCGGTGCGCGCGATCGGGGAGATCGGGCGCGTGCACGTCTGTCGCTGGGGCGACGGGGGCGAGCACCTCCACTGGTGGTTCATGGCGCGCCCCGCACGGATCCCGCAGATGCTCGGAAGCTTCGCGGCGATCTGGGACGACGTCCTCCCGCCACTTCCCGAGGACATCTGGCGCGACAATGTCGCGACGCTCCGGCGCGAGCTCGAGGCCGGCCCGGCGTAGGCCGCCCCACGTCGACTTCTGCGCGACCACGACGGACGTCAGTCGTTCTCGTGATCGCGCTCGCAGTCCTCGGGACACGTGCACGGAGCCGTCTCGGCCCGGGTCAGGATCGGCGGCCGCGGCGCGCGCTCGGTCGGAGTCGAGGATTCAGCGGCGGGAACCCGCTGCCGCGGATTCCCGCTTCGCGGGATGGTCGATGCCGTCATGCGGCGCTCCTCTCTGCGTGGAACTGCTGCTCCTCGGTCGAGCCGGTCAGCGCGAGGGTCGACGACTCCCCGCCCGAGACCGCCTGCATCACCTGGTCGAAGTAGCCGGCGCCGACCTCGCGCTGGTGGCGGGTCGCCGTGTAGCCGGACGACTCGAGCTCGAGCTCGCGCTCCTGCAGCGCGACGTACGCGGGCATCGCGTCGGCGCGGTAGCCGCGCGCGAGCTCGAACATCGAGAGGTTGAGCGCGTGGAACCCGGCAAGGGTGATGAACTGGAACCGGTAGCCCATCGCGCGCGAGGTCGCGCTGGAACCCGGCGATCTCGGTCGCCGACAGGTGCGCGCGCCAGTTGAACGACGGCGAGCAGTTGTAGGCGAGCAGCTTGCCGGGGTGGCGCTCGTGGATCGCCGCGGCGAACCGCTCGGCCTCGTCCATGTCCGGCGTCGACGTCTCGCACCAGACGAGGTCGGCGTACGGGGCGTACGCAAGCCCCCGCGCGATCGCCGCCTCGATTCAAGGGCTCGCGTAGGCACCCGTGGCTCAGGTGACCGCAGAATCCTGTGCCAAGGCAGGTCGACAGGCCTGCAGAAGGTCGAGGTCTTCAGTTCGCGGACCAGGGTCCGGTCGAGACCGCGGTGCGTTCGCTCCAGGCCGCCGGCCTCGAGATCATCAGTGTCGAGGGGCCGCGTGCCGGTGCCGCACAACGGCTGCCGCCCGCGTAAGCGTCGCCGGGTCTAGAGGAAGGTCCACGTGGCGAAAGATACATCACCGCAGTGCAAGCAGTGCCGCCGTGAGTCGGAGAAGCTCTTCCTCAAAGGCGAGCGTTGCCTCACCGACAAGTGCGCCGTAGAGCGGCGTACCTACCCGCCGGGCGAACACGGCCGCGGCC
Source organism: uncultured Actinomycetes bacterium (assembly GCA_963747125.1). Taxonomy (GTDB): domain Bacteria; phylum Actinomycetota; class Thermoleophilia; order Gaiellales; family Gaiellaceae; genus Gaiella. Next base: position 65,265 of record CAVVEN010000021.1, read on the forward strand.
GCATCAAGCAGAGCGAGTACCTCCTCCAGCTGCGCGAGAAGCAGAAGGCTCGCCGCTACTACCAGGTGCTCGAGAAGCAGTTCCACCACTACTACGTGATGGCCAGCCGCAAGGACGGCATCACCGGTGGCTCAAGCTGCTCGAGATGCGCCTCGACAACGTCGTGTACCGCCTCGGCTTCGGCGCCTCGCGCCGTCCAGGCCCGCTCAGCTCGTGCGGCACGCTCACTCACCGTGAACGGCAAGAAGGTCGACATCCCGTCGTACCCAGGTCCGCCCGGACGACGTGGTAGCGATCCGCGCCAACAGCAAGGCCTCTGAGACCGTGGGCGCGCGAGCGACTCCGACCTTATGGCGTCGTCGGTGTCGCCCTGGCTCCTGCGTCGACCACGATAATCTCCACCGGGAAGGTCCTGCCGCGCCCCCGAGCGCGACGAGATCGACGCCCCGGTGCAGGGAGCAGCTCATCGTCGAGCTGTACTCCAAGTAATCCGCTGCAGCAACGTACCCGCGGCGAAGACTCTACAGGGAGGCCAGTTGCTCAGTTTCGAGAATGCCCAACATCACACGCCGAGCAGCTCGCGGGCAACCGGGCGCGCTTCGAGGTCGAACCGCTCGATCGCGGCTTCGGGCATACGTTCGGCAACGCGCTGCGCCGGGTCCTGCTCTCGTCGCTCGAGGGCGCAGCGGTCAGCTCCGTCAAGATCGAAGGTGTGGCGCACGAGTTCACGACCATCAAGGGCATGAAGGAAGACGTCACCGACATCATCCTCAACCTCAAGGAGCTGGTCTGCCGGCTTCACGGGGAGCTCGACGAGGTCCAGGTGGATCTGCACAAGGACAAGCCCGGCAAGGTCGTCGCGGCTGACATCGACATCCCGGCCGAGCTGGAGATCCTCAACCCGGATCACCACATCGCCACGCTATAGGACGGCGGCGCCATCGAGATGATGCTCACCATCCGTCGCGGCACCGGCTACGTCGCCGCCGAGGGCAACAAGACGCCGGAGACGGTCATCGGGGTCATCCCGATCGACTCGATCTTCAGCCCCATCAAGCGCGTCTCAGTCTGTCGCGTCGGACGCCACGTGGGCCAGCACCGACTACGACAAGCTCATCCTCGACATCACGACGAACGGCGCTCTCATGCCCGAGGAGGCGCTTCGCGAGGCCGCCGAGATCCTCGTCGACCGGATGTCGATCTTCACCGATCCCGACCGCACGCGCAGCAACGAGGAGTTCCCCATCGAGGGTCTCAGCGCCGGCAGGCCGGCCGGCGGCGGCATGGACGACGTGCTCATCGAAGAGCTCGAGCTCGGCGTCCGTTCGTACAACTGCCCCCCCAGCGCGAAGGTATCCAGACCGTCGGCGATCTGGTCTCCAAGACAGAGGCCGAGCTGCTCAATATCCCCAATTTCGGCAAGAAGAGCATCGACGAGGTCAAGGACAAGCTCACCGAGCGCGGGCTCTCTCTCCGGGGTGACGACTGACATGCGCCATCAGAACTCCAGCCGCAAGTTCAACATGGCCCCGAGCCAGCGGCGGTCGCTGCTGTCGGGTATCGCCTGCCAGGTGCTCGAGCACGAGAAGATCAAGACCGGCGTGATGCGCGCCAAGGAGGTGCGTCCGATGGTCGAGGAGGCCATCCGCTCGGCAAGCGCGGCGACATCCACGCGCGCCGGCAGGCGATCGCCATGCTGCGCAACAAGAAGATCGTCTACAAGCTGTTCAACGATGTGGCGCCGCGCTACGCCGACCGCAACGGCGGCTACACGCGTATCATCAAGCTCGGGCCGCGCCCCGGCGACGGCGGCGAGCAGGCGTACATCGAGCTGGTCTGACGGCCGGCGACGCAAGATGGTACGGAGGGCGGGCGGCCGAAGGGCCACCCGCCCTCGTCGTTTCGGGGCCGCTGTCGGAGCCGCGGGTGCCGCGGCCGCGTGCGGTCGCGGCCCTGGACGCTCGGCCCCGCCGGCCGCGGCCACGTCCCTCGGCCCCGGCGCGCCCGCGGCGATGCGGGTAAGCTTCGGCCGTCATGACGCCTCCCTCGCAGGACCTCTGATCCCGCCGCGTCCGCGGACGGCCCGCCGGCGACCGAGCCACGCGCTCCGCTGCTCGACGTCCGCGGCCTGAGCTACCGCTATCCGGCGCGCGCGGCCGACGCGCTGGCCGGCTCGACCTCGTCGTGTCCGGGGCGAGTTCGTCGCAGTGGTCGGCGCCAACGGCTCGGGCAAGTCGACGCTCGCGCGTCTGCTCGGCGGCCTCGAGCAGGCCCGCTGGAGCCTCCTGGGCGCTGGCCTGTGGTCACGACCTCCCTCGCCGAGGCGGGCGCATGGCCGCGCGCCGCGACGTCGGCGTGCTCTTCCAGAACCCGGAGAACCAGCTCGTCGCGGAGTGCGTGGACGATGACGTCGCGTTCGGCTCGAGAACCTGGCGTGGGCGCCGGAGGCGATCCGCGCCAGGGTCGACGAGATGCTCGAGCGGTTCTGGCTGACGGAGCTGAAGAAGCGCGAGCCGCACCTGCTCTCGGGCGGCCAGAAGCAGCGCACCGGCGCTCGCCGGCGTCCTGGCGGTACCTCGGCCGCGTCCTGGTGCTCGACGAGCCGACGGCCATGCTGGATCCGGCCGGCCGCGAGCGAGGTGCTCGAGGCGGTACGCGGGCTGCGCGCCGGACGGCCTCGCCGTGGTCTACGTGACGCAGGAGATGGACGGCCAGGTGGTCGGCGCCGATCGCGTCGTCGCGCTGGAGGCGGGGACTGTCGTCTACGCGGGGAGCGTCGGCAGCCTCTTCGGCGACGGCGCCCTGGTACGGCGGCTCGGGCTGGGCCTGCCCGCCGCCGGCGAGCTCGCGCTCGAGCTCGCCGCCGCGGGGCGCCCGCTCACGCCGCTGCCGCTCACGCTCGGACGAGCTGCTCGCCGCCCTCGGAGCGCGTCGTGAGCGGCCTCTCCGCGGGATGGCGCTCGTCTGCGCGGCGTCTCCTTTCAGCTACGAGGAGGCTCGCGCGCCCATCCCGGCGCTGCGGGAGCGTCGAGGTCTCGAGCTGGGCGCCGGCCGCTCGCTGGCACTGCTCGGCGCGTCCGGCTCCGGCAAGTCGACGCTGCTGCAGGTGATCAAGGGCCTTGACCCGCCGGAGACCGGCGTAGTCCTGCTCGATGGCTCAGCGGCCAACACGGCGGATCACGCGGAGCTGCGACGGCAGGTCGGGCTCGTCTTCCAGACGCCCGAGCTGCAGCTGCTGCGGCATCGGCGCGGGAGGACGTGGCCTTCGGCCCGCGCTGCTTCGGTGCGCCGGAGGCCGACGTCGTCGCGGCCGTCGGCGAGGCGCTCGAGCTCGTGGGGCTGCCGCCTGCGCGGTTCGGCGGCGGCACCCGTATACGCTGTCGGCGGCGAGCAGCAACGCCTTGCGCTCGCCGGCGTGCTGGCCATGCGGCCACGGCTGCTCCTGCTCGACGAGCCGTTCGTCAGCCTCGATCCGGCGACGCGCCGCGAGCTGGCGAGGATCCTCTCGCGGCTGCGCGCGGACGGCGTCTCGCTCGTGCTCGCCACCCCGCGACGTCGACCTCGCCTGGGCGCTCTGCGACCATCTGCTGGTACTCGACGCCGGCCGCGTGGCCGCGGCCGGCCCGTGGGACGTCGAGGCGGCCGGCCGCGGGCTTGCTCGCCGCCAGCCGGCTGCGGGAGCCGTTCCTGGTGGAGCTCTGGCGGCGCCTCGGCCGCGATCCTGCCGCCGCGCCACGGACGGCCGCC
>CAVVEN010000022.1:0-70233 GCA_963747125.1 uncultured Actinomycetes bacterium
CCGGCCGACCTTGACGACCGGGAGGGTGGCGCCGTACGTGAGGACGGCGGACATCTGCAGGAGGACCTTCAGGCGCTCGCGGATCGCGATCGCCGAGACATCGCGGAAGGACTCGGCGCAATCGCCCGCCTGGAGCAGGAAGGCCCGCCCCTCCACGGCCTCCCCGAGCGAGCGGAGAAGCGCCCGCGCCTCGCCCGCGAAGACGAGCGGCGGCAGCTGCCCGAGACGCTCCCGGACGACGTCGACCGCGGCGGGGTCGGGCCACCCGGGCTGCTGCAACGCAGGCAGCGAGCGCCACGACGAAGGTGTCCAGGGGTCTGCGATCGCCATGCGGTCGAGTGTAGTCGCGGCCGTTTTGACGCTCCGCGCCAAAACGGCTAGAAGTACCTGCAATGCCGAACGTCGACCGCCATCATCTCTTCTGGCGCGTGTCTGCGCTCTCGTCCATCGGCGGCCGGCGGGTCTACTAGTCCTTTCGGTCGCGAAGCGAGCGAAAGGACACAGGGTGAGGATCTTCTCGGGCATCCAGCCTACGGGCGACAAGCACCTCGGCAACTACATCGGCGGGTTCCGCCAGTACGCGCAGACGCAGGAGCAGGGCGAGGCGTTCTTCTGCATCGTCGACCTGCACTCGATCACGGTGGAGCACGACCCGCGCGACCTCCACGACCGCACGCTCGACCTGTTCGCGATGCTGCTCGCGACGGGCCTCGACCCCGACCGGTCGACGGTGTTCGCGCAGAGCCACGTCACGGCCCACGCCGAGGCGAGCTTGGCTGCTCTCGGCCGTCACCTCGTACGGGCAGCTCGGCCGGATGACGCAGTTCAAGGACAAGGCCGACAGGCGGGAGTTCGTCTCCGCCGGGCTCTTCACGTACCCGGTGCTGATGGCGGGCGACATCCTGCTCTACCAGACGCGACCGCGTCCCGATCGGCGACGACCAGCGTCAGCACCTCGAGCTCGCGCGCGACGTCGCCGAGCGCTTCAACGCGCGCTTCGGCGAGACGTTCGTCGTGCCCGAGGGCATCTACCCGGAGGTCGGCGCGCGGATCATGGACCTCCAGGAGCCGACGCGGAAGATGTCGACCACCGGCGGCACCGAGCAGGGAACGGTCAAGCTCCTCGACGACGCCGACGCGATCCGCAAGAAGTTCCGCTCGGCGGTGACCGACTCGGGGCGGGAAGTCCGGCGCGGCGACGACAAGCCCGGCGTCTCGAACCTGATCGACATCCTCTCGGTGGCGACCCAGCGCGCGCCCGGCGAGATCGAGGTGGCGTACGAGGGATCCGGCTACGGCGACCTCAAGCGCGACGTCGGGGAGGCGGTCGTCGAGCTGCTCGACCCCGTGCGCGAGCGCTACCTCGTGCTCCGCGCCGACGAGCCGGAGCTCCTCCGCCTGCTCGCCGTCGGGGCGGACAAGGCGCGCACCGCGTCGGCGCCGACCATCGAGTCGATGTACGAGCGGATGGGCTTCGTGAGGCTCCGGTGATCAAGACGCTCGCGATCTCGGCGGTCGTGCTCGCCGTCGCGGTCGTGGGCGGCATCCTCCACTTCACCGACGCCGAGCCGGTGGTCACGTTCGTGGTCTGCGGGATCGCGCTCGGCGGCGTGGCGTGGACGATCGGGATCGCGACCGAGTCCGTCGGCGCCAGGTTCGGCCCGGCCGTGACGGGCGCGCTCCAGTCGACGCTCGGCAACCTCCCCGAGCTCTTCATCGTCCTCTTCGCGTTGTCGGCAGGGGAGCTCGTCGTCGCGCAGTTCTCGATCCTCGGCTCGCTTTTCGCGAACGCCCTGCTCGTGCTCGGCCTGGCGATCGCCGCCGGCTCGTCCAGGCAAGCCGAGGGCACGATGACGTTCGGCAAGCGGCTCCCGAACGACACCGCCACGCTCCTCCTGCTCGCGGTGTTCCTGATCTCGATCCTCGGGCTCTCGGACCAGGTCGGCGACGCAGCGAGCGACCACCAGTTCGAGATCTCGGTGGTCGGCGCGGTCTGCCTGCTGATCGTGTACGGCGCGTGGCTCTACGGCTACCTCCGCTCGGACAAGTCCTCCGAGGCGGCGCTCGTCGAGCCCGCGCCACGGCGCGCTGCCGTTCAAGCTCGCGGTGGTGCTGCTCGCCGTCTCGGGCGTCGCGGCCGCGCTCGTGTCCGATTGGTTCGTCCACGCGCTCGACCCGGCCGTCGAGGCGCTCGGGATCTCGAAGGCGTTCACGGGGCTCGTGATCGTCGCCATCGCCGGGAACGCGGTGGAGAACGTCGTCGCCGTCCAGCTTGCCTGGAAGGGCCAGAACGACCTCGCGATCTCCGTCGTCAAGAACTCGGTCGCCCAGATCGCCTGCTTCCTCTGGCCGGTGCTCGTGCTCGTCTCGTTCTTCTTCGCCGACCGGCTCACGTTCGTGGTCGAGCCCGTGTACCTCGGCGCGCTGGCGCTGACCGCGATCGCGCTCTGGCAGGTGACCGGCGATGGGCGAGCCGTCCTGTTCGAGGGGCTCGCGCTCGTCAGCCTCTACGTCGTGCTCGCGACGCTCGTCTGGTTCGAATAGGGCCTACAGGCCGACGAGGCGCCGCAGCCTCCGCACCTCGTCGCGGGTCAGCTCGCGCCAGTCGCCCGGATGCAGCCGTCCCGGGCCGAGGCCGGCGTAGCGGGAGCGCCGCAGCTTGACGACCGGATGGCCAACCGCCTCGAGCATGCGCCGCACCTGGCGGTTGCGGCCCTCGTGGAGCACGAGCTCGAGCCGGGATGCGCCCGATCAGGCTGACGCGCGCCGGCGCCGTCGGGCCGTCGTCGAGCTCGACCCCCTCCGCAAGGCGCCGCACGACCGTCTCGCCCGGCTCGCCCTCGACCTCTGCGACGTAGGTCTTCTCGACCCCGTAGCGCGGATGGGCGAGCCGGTGCGCGAGCGGGCCGTCGTTCGTCAGGAGCAGCACGCCGGTCGTGTCGCGATCGAGCCTCCCGACGGGAACGATGCGCACGTCGCCGCCGACGAGGTCGACGACGGTCGGCCGCCCCTTCGGGTCGCGCGCGGTCGCGATCGTCCCGCGCGGCTTGTTGAGCAGCACGTGCCGGAGCGCCTGCTTCCCGACCTCGCGGCCGTCGACGCGCACGACGTTCGCGGCCTCGACGAACGTGTCGAGCTCGCCCGGAGCGCCGTCCACAGTCACGCGCCCGGCCTTGATCAGCTCGTCCGCGCCGCGGCGCGAGGCGATACCGGCTCGAGCGAGGTAGGCGTTGAGGCGCACGGCTGCATTCTGGCCGCCGTTACCCTTCCCGCGTGCTCGACCACGCCGACCTGACCCGTCGCCTCGCCAACCTCGTCGTCGGCTACGGAGCGAACGTGCAGCCGGGCCAGATCGTCGGGGTCACGACCTTCCCCGGCAAGGAGGAGCTCACCCGCGAGATCGCGCGGGCCTCCTACGAGCGGGGCGCGCGCTGGGTCGACGTCCTGGTGTTCGACCCGCGGATCAAGCGCGAGCGGCTCCTGCGCGCCGACGAGACGACCCTCGACTACGTCCCCTCGTGGATGGTAGACCGGCTCGAGTGGCTCTCCGACGAGCACGCCGCGCGCATCACGCTGAACGGCCCGGCGGACCCGGAGGCGCTCGTGGGCGTCGATCCCGGGCGGGCCGGGCGGGACCTGCTGCCGTACCTCCCGAACGTCGGCGACGTCGTCAACCGCGGGACGACGAACTGGTGCGTCACCGCCGCCCCGACACCCGGCTGGGCGAAGCTCGTCTACCCGGAGCTCGAGCCGGGCGAGGCGTACGACCGCCTCTGGGGGGCCATGGCCCACGTCTGCCGGCTCGACGAGCCCGACCCGTCGGCGGCCTGGCAGGAGCGTGGGCGAACCCTCCAGAGCGTCGCGGCCCGCCTCACGGAGCGCCGCTTCGACGCGATCCGGCTGCACGGCCCCGGCACCGACCTGACCGTCGGGCTTCTCCCCTCATCGAACTGGCACGCGGCCGGCTTCGAGACGGTGGACGGGCTGCGCCACTTCCCGAACCTCCCGAGTGAAGAGATGTTCACGACGCCCGACCCGCTGCGCGCCGACGGCCACGTCACGGCAACCCGCCCGCTCGAGGCGTACGGGGCGATGATGGATGGCATCCGGGTCGAGTTCGCAGGCGGCCGGGCCGTCGGGATCCATCGCGGACCGCGGCGCCGACACGCTCCGCTCCATGGCGGCGAAGGACGACGGCGCATCGCGCCTCGGCGAGCTGGCGCTCGTCGATGGCGGGGGGCGCATCGGGCCGCTCGGCACGATCTTCTACGAGACGGGGCTCGACGAGAACGCCGCGAGCCATATCGCGCTCGGGAACGGGTACGAGCTGGGCGTCGAGTCGGACGAGGACAAGGCCCGCGTCAACCCGAGCTCGATCCACGTCGACTTCATGATCGGCTCGCCCGAGCTCGATGTCGACGGCCTCACCGCGGACGGGGAGGCGGTCCCGCTCCTCCGCGGCGGTGCCTGGCAGGTGTGACGTCCGGCACCGAGCCGTCTCCTCCGAGCCGGTGGAAGCGGCTTCGGCGACATCTCGGCGGCGCGCCGTCCTTCCGTTCGTGGACGGTGGACGCGAACGACGGGATCATCGCCACCTCGGGCGTCCTCGAGGGCTTCGCGGGCGCGGGCGCGTCGCACTCGGTGCTCGTCACGGCGGCGACCGCCGCGACGGTCACGGGGGCCGTCGGGCTCGGCGGCGCGACCTGGGCGGAGAATGCCGCCGAGCGCGAGGCGCAGCTCGAGCTCGCGTCCGAGGAACGCGAAGAACTCGCAGCCGACCCGTCCGCCGAGGTCGCCGACCTCGCGGCGTACTACGAGCGAAAGGGGCTCGCGCCGGCGCTCGCCCGGGAGGTCGCCGAGCAGCTGACGGCCCACGACGCGCTCGCGGCGCAGCTCGAGTCCGAGCACGGCATCGACGAGGTCATGTCGCGCGCGGCGCCGGTCTGGGCAGGCGTGTCGGCCGCGATCGCGTTCATGCTCGGCGCCGCCGTTCCGCTCCTGATCACGCTCACCGTCTCCTCGGCCGCCGAGCCGTGGGCGATCCTCGTCGCGGCGGTCGCCTCGCTCACCCTGACCTCGATCGTCGCCTCCCGCGCCGGCGACGTCTCCGTGTCGCGGACCCTTGCCCGGACGCTCGTCGTCGGCGTCGGCACGCTGGCGATCAGCTACCTCGTCGGTCGCGCCCTCTTCTGACGGCGGCAGAGCCCAGGTGGGGCATCCCATGTCTCCGGCTCAGGCAGTTGCGGCCGCGATAGCGGACGCCTTCAGGGATCTGCCCCCGCCGCAGGCGGGGGATCAGCCGCAGGATTCGGCTTCTGCCGGATCCTGCCTGGCGAGCGAGGTTCAGACCGGCGGCTCGGGGTCGTACTGGATGTAGCGGCGCACCTCGCGGGCGCGGTCGACCGAGTGGAGCCGCGCGACGAGGTGGAGCGCCATGTCGATCCCGGCCGAGACGCCGGCGGCCGTGACGACCTCGCCGCTGTCGACGAACCGGTCGTCGGGTCGCACCTCGATCGTCGGGTCGAGCTCGGCGAGCGGCTCGAGCGCTCCCCACCACGTCGTCGCCGGCCGGTCGCGGAGGAGCCCCGCGGCGGCGAACACGAGCGCGCCGGTGCAGCACACTGGTCATCAGCGTGTTGCCGTCGCGAAGCCCGCGCAGGCGGTCGAGGCGCTTCGGTGTCGGCGAGTTCGCGCCGAGACCCGACGCCGCCCGGGTAGACGAGCACGTCGATCGACAGGCGCGCTCTCCCACGTGTGGTCGGGCAGGACGCGCATCCCCTTCGCGCACGTCACCGGGTCACCCGTCGCCGCGACGGTGAAGACCTCGACGCCGTCGTCGGGCCACTGCGTGGCCCACGCCGCGAGCACCTCCCACGGCCCGACGAAGTCCAGCTCCTCCGCGCCGTCGAACAACGCCACTGCGATCGTGGTCACGCGGCCATGCTACGAGCACCGCCGCGCGACCGCCCAGCTGAGCCTGCGCGAGCCTTCAGTCACCGGTGGAGAGGCACGTGACGCACGCCACCCGGGGGGAGATGCAAATGACACTGTGTCACTCGCATCAGCGGCCCACGGCCGGCCCCGCGTGGGTCAGGAGGCCCGGGCTTCGGCGACCGCGAGCAACCGCTCGCGGATCGCGTCGGAGTCCCCGCCGAGGTCGTCGAGGCGCGGCAGCTCGGCGAGCGTGTCGAGCCCGAAGACGCGCTCGAAGAGCGGCGTCACCCGATAGCGCACCGCGCCGCCCGGGCCGCTTTCGCGCCCCGCCTCGGCCACGAGGCCGCGCTCGACGAGAGAGGCAACGGCAGAGTCAGCCGCAACGCCGCGCACCCGCGCGATCTCGGGGCGCGACACGGGCCCCATGTATGCGACGATCGCGAGCGTCTCGAGCGACGCCTGCGAGAGCCCGCGCTCGACGGGCCGCTCGAACAGGCGACCGCACGCGTCGGCCGCCTCGCGGGAAGCCCGGAACGCGTAGCCACCCGACACGCGCTCGAGCACGATCCCGCTCCGGCCCTCGGAGTAGCGCTCGCGCAGCAGTCCGAGCGCCGTCTCGACGCGCTCCGCGTCGTCCTCGGTCGCGGCCACGAGCTCGTCGACCGTGAGCGGCTGCGAGGAGACGACGAGAAGGGCCTCGATCGTGCGCGCCAGGGCGTCGATGGGGGTGCCGACGATCGCGTCGGCGGAGATCAGGCGGAGCGAACGGTCCACGCGTGTGTCCTTTCTGCTTCGTCCCGCGAGACGCGGATGGGGGCGAACGGGGCTGCCTGGGCGAGTGCGATCTCACCGGACTTCCGCAGCTCGAGCAGCGCGAGGAACGCGACGGCCTGCTCGACACGGGAGAGGCCCGCGACCTCACCGTCGAAGTCGAACACACGGCGACGGCGTAGGACCGCGCGGAAGCGCTCGAGAAACTGCGCGACGGGCGGGAAGCGGAGGGCCATGTGCGAGAGGGACACCTTCGGCGGCGGCACAGCCAGTCCTTCGAGCGCGGCCGCGAGCTGCCCGGGATCCTGCTGCGCAAGCCGCCGCTCCGTGCGCGGTGCAAGCGGCGCGGGACCGAGGCGGAAGAAGCGCTCGCGCTCGTCCGCGAGCCGCTCGCGCATCCAGGTCGCCGCCTCCTTCATGCGCCGGTACTCGGCGAGCCGCCGCGCCAGCTCCTCGGCGGCCTCCTCCGGCTCGAGCTCGGCGAGCTCGGCGCCCTCCTCCGGGAAGAGCTGCCGCGCCTTGATCTCGAGCAGCGCGGAGATGAGGACGAGGAACTCGCCGCACGCGTCGAGGTCGATCTGGTCGCGCGCCGTCAGGTGCTCGACGAACGCGACCACGATGGAAGCGATGTCGATCTCCGCAGGCTCGAGCTGATCCTTGAGGATCAGCGTCAGGAGGAGATCGAACGGGCCCTCGAATGCGTCGAGGTCCAGCTCGAGGTCACGAACCGCCGACGGCACGCGCGGGAATCTAGCCGGGGGTCGGACGCGCTTGCCCTGCGGGACGGCCATCTTCCGGGCCGGCGTGGACGGCTTCTCCTTCTTCCTCCCGGGCCGCGCGGGCCGGTCTCTTCGCTGCGAGAGGACGTACCAGATCACGCCTGCGGCGACCCCGAGCAGCGACACCCACGCGTTCAGGCGCAGCCCGGCGATGTGGTGCGCAGGGTCGATCCGCAGGAGCTCCTCGAAGAAACGACCGGTGCAGTAGAGCACGATGTAGGCCGCGAAGACGCCGGGCGGCCGCGGCCGGAACCGCCGCTCGATCACGTACACGAGCACGGCCGCCATCCCGAAGTCCCAGATCAGCTCGTAGAGGAAGGTCGGGTGGAACGTCGTGCCACGCTCGTACGGGAACGGCGGCGAGTCGATCTCGAGCCCCCACGGCAGGTCGGTCGCCTTACCGAAGAGCTCCTGGTTCCACCAGTTACCGAGCCGCCCGATGCCCTGCGCGAGCAGAAGGCCGGGTGCGAGGCAGTCGGCGAGGAGCCACACGTCCGCGCCGGCGCGCTTCGCGACGATCCCGCCCACCAGGCAGCCGAGCGCGATCCCGCCCCAGACGCCGAGCCCGCCGCGCCAGATCGCGAACACGCCCCACCACTCGTCCGGCACCTCGTCCCAGCTCGTCAGCACGTGGTACAGCCGCGCTCCGATGATCCCCGCCGCGACCCCCCACACCGCGCAGCGGAAGATCAGGTCCCAGTCGCCGCCGCGGTTGATCCAGCGCCGGCCCGTGACGTACGTGCACACGGCGATCGCCGCGAGCAGCATCAGGCCGTACATGTGGAGGGTGAACGGGCCGAGCTCGAGCGTGCCCGAGCTGGGCGAGGGGATCGACGCGAGGACGCTCACCGCGCGCGCATTCGGGTCACGAGCCCGGGCACGAACGCACGCGCAGACCCCTGGCCATCCCTCGCGCAGTTCCGCGAGCGCGCGATCCGGTCTTCCCCAGCCCTGCGAGCCCCATCCCGGCGAGGATCTCGGGCGCCTTCGTGAACTGGATCTCGCGGTAGTCGACGACCTGGAGGAGGTTGCCCCAGGGGTCGTGGAGATCGAGCGACGGCGGCCGCGAGACCTCGACGCCCGCAGCCACGGCTGCCGCGCGGACGGCCTCCTTGTCGTCGACCACGATCCCCACGTGCCGGTGGACGTCGAGTGCGCCGGCCGGCGCCCGCATCAGCGCGACGAACTGGTCGCCCATGTCGACGAACGCCATCGACCCCGAGCGGCTCCGCAGCCGGAGCGGCCCGAACAGCTGCTCCCAGAATGCGAGCGCCTCGTCGATCGAGCCGACCTCGAGCGCGACATGGTTGATCCCGACGAGCGCCATGCCGGGAGCGTAGAGGCCTCGCGTCGGTCGGAACCGCGGCGGCGCGTGCGGTGTACCAGCCGAAACGTCAAAGGAGCGGAACCATGCGCAGGCTCGTCGCCGCACTCGCCGTCGCCGCCGTCCTCCTCCCCGCCGCAGCGCTCGCGGGCGGCTGGGCGACGGTGCAGCTCAGCTCGACGCCGAAGGGCACCCAGGCGCGGACGCCCTGGGTCGTCGACCTCACCGTGCTCCAGCACGGGGTCACGCCGCTCGCCGGCATCACGCCCGAGGTGCGGATCGTCCAGGGGAAGGTCCGCCGTGCGTTCACAGCCCGGCCGACCGGGCGGACCGGCGTCTACCGGGCCCGCGTCGTCTTCCCGCGCGCCGGCACATGGCGCTGGACGATCTGGGACGGCTTCTCGCGCGAGCACACGTACACGCCCGTCTGGATCGCGCCCGCCGCAGCCTGATCGCGGACTCGCGGCGGACAGGCGAGGGGCGTGGCTTCAGCCTCGCCGCTCTTTGCCGCAGGAAGGAGGGCGAGGCCAAAGCCACGCCCTGAGCTCAGACGGCGTCGGCGTGCAGGCGCTCGCCGAGGCTCTGCAGCACCTTCGTCGCGATCGATGGCATCTCCTCTATCAGCCCGCGGAACGCGCGGTCGGTGACGACGAGCAGCCGCACCGGCGAGGTCGCCGTCACGGTCGCAGTGCGCGGAACGTCCGAGACGAGCGCGATCTCGCCGATGAAGTCGCCCGAGCCGAGGTCGCGAACCTTCTTCCCGCGCTTCGTGACGCTGACCGTGCCGTTGACGACCACGAGGAACTCGCGGCCTCGCTCGCCTTCCCGGATCAGCGTCGCGCCCTCGGCAAGGTCGAGCTCGTCGGCCAGCGTCGCGATCCGCTGGAGCTCCGCCTTCGAGCAATTCGCGAACAGCGGCACGCCACCGAGCAGCTCGACCTTCGTGTCCTTCCTGAGACGCACTCGACGATCCTACGAAGCCGGAGGGCAATGGTGCAAGTGCTCTTTCCGAGCCGGCCGGGCAAAGGATTTACAGCTTGTTCATCCCGCTGCCCCAAATCCCGCATCTCCGACGCGTACAACGGGACAACCGGAGAAGGCGTTTCCGCGAATACGCAGGCGAGGAAGGACGTTCGGAGAAGAGAGGCGCTATGTCGATCGTCGAGACCACCGAAACCAGCTTCGAGACCGAGCGCGTCGAGCTCTGGCGCTTCGACAGGCTCGCGCGCGCCGGCTACGACGCCGAGTCCGCCTCCGTCCTCGCCGCCTCGCCCGAGATCGACCTCCACCTCGCCGTCTCGCTCCTCGAGCGCGGCTGCAGCGTGGATCTCGCGCTCCAGATCCTCCTGTAGCTGACGCTCTTCGCTCGGGGATCTCGACGCTCCGGTCAGCCGACCGAAGAGTCGCGGGGCGGCTCTCGCCGACACGAATTCCGGGCGAACCTGTGTCCGACGCAGGTGTGGACACCGATCCGCCACGGCTCGATGCCCGCGGCGACGTGTCCCCTGGAGACAATTGCCAGTTCAAGCAGCAGAGACGAGAATCGAGCGACCTCTAGCAGGAACTCCTTGCACCTGGTGTTACACTCCGGAACATCACCGAGATGCCTACGCAACACCCGAGAGTCAATGTGACGAAGGACCCGAACTGGCCGAGGCGATCGCGCACGCCCGCGTGCTGATGAACGGCGCGGGCGAGGCAACGATTGTCCATGACCTCGCGATCCGCGGGGCCGAGGCTCTCGCCGCGGACGAGGCGCGCCGCCGAATAGCGATCGAAGGTCTGATCGCCTGGTCGTTGAGTGACGAGATGGATCGGGGAACGCTTCTCCGCGTCGACGAGCTCGCCTGGCGGCGCTCCGAGACCGCCTAGTGGCACGCGCACCGTGGGGCGGCAGGACATACGTCGCCGACACGTCCGCGTGGGCGCGGGCCCGTTCTGTGAAAGCCGCCTGGGCGGATGCTCTGCGGCGGGGACAGATCGCGACGTGCGAGATGGTCGCGTTCGAGCTTCTCTTCAGCGCGCGAGACGGCGACGAGTTCGATGATCGCGCGGCGAGCCTCGATCGCCTCGTACAAGCGCCCGTCACGGCCGACGTGCTCCTACGCGCGCGAGAGGCATGCAGAGAGCTGGCGCACGGGCACGCGCTCTTCCACCGCTCGGTGTCGGTCGCCGATGTCATCATCGCGGCGGCTGCCTCGACGGCCGGCATCGGAGTCCTCCACTACGACGCCGACTACGACACTCTCGCGACGGTCCTGTCGTTCGAGAGCAGGTGGATCGCCCCACGCGGCTCGCTCGACTGATCCGTCGTCGATCTCCTCGAGGTGTGCTCGGTCGTCGCTGCACGGCAGATCGACCGAGCGCGGCGCGTATCGCGAGCTCGGAGCTTCGAAAAGGATCTCGAGGCGGCCGACGGCCAGCGCCAGTCTCGCGGGGGTGAACCGAACCCTTGCGTTTACGCGGCGGCTCAGCCCCGCACGACGACGAGCCGGTCGGCGCCCGATTCGGCGCCCCACACCTCGCCGGGCCGCCCGAGCAGCTGCCGCACGTCCGCGCCCGCGCGGAGTGGAATCCGCGTGAACTGGCCCGTCGCGGGAACGAACCGCCAGAGGCCGCTCCGGCCGAAGTCGGTCAGCCAGACGACGTCCTTCTCGTCGACGTAGACCGCATAGACCTTCGCCGGCCCCGGCACGTCCCACTCGCGCCACTTCCTCGTCGCAGGGTCGTAGCGGGCGACCTTGCCGGCGTTCCACTCGCTGACCCAGATCATCCCCTTCGAGTTCGACCAGACCCGCCGCGCGCCCTGGCCGGCGCTCGGCGGTCGGATGACGGTCGCCTTGCCGGTGCGCACGTCGATCTGCGCGATATGGCTTCCCGCGAGCGACGCGTAGAAGACCTGTCCTTTCGGCGTCGTCGTGATCCCGTACGGCCCAGGGCCCAGCGGCGCGCGGAACACGCGCATCGCGCCCGTCTTCGGGTTCAGGCGACCGAAAATGCCGCTTTGGCCGGTGAACCAAAGGATTCCGCGCTTGTCGAACGTCGCGGTGTTGAGGTTCGCGTTGCGCGCCGAGGCCGGCAGCCGGTAGCCGCGAAAGGCGGTCGTGCCGGGCTCGACCCGGACGATCGCGTTGAGCCCGCCGTCGGTCACCCAGGCCGCGCCGTCGGGCCCGACGATCACGCCGTGCGGCGCCGAGCCCTCCCCGAGCGGGATCTCCGTCGTCTGCCCCGTCGCCGGATCGAGCCGTCCGAGCTTGCCCGTCGCCTGTGCCGTGTACCAGACCGTCCCGTCGGGCGCGGGCGCCACGTCGTGCGGGTGCGTCCCCGGTGGGACGGGATACTCCTGGACGCGCAGCGCGGCCGCACCGCCCGCACCTTGGACGAGGGTCGCAGCGAGAGCGGCGACCAGGGCTCCGGCGAACGCACGGGAGAAAGGCATCCTGCTGCTCCTTCGCAGACGAGCTACCACGCTACCGGGTCGGTCTACGATCGACGGCGTGAGCGAAAGCCATCGCGTCTACTCGACCGCCGACGGCGACCTCCGCAAGGCGCGGACGCCGGCCGGGCGCGCTCGTACCGCACCGTCGACGCCGGACGACGGGATCGTCCGCGTCTCGCGCGAGACGAGCGGACGGCGTGGCAAGACGGTGACGGTCGTCCGCGGGCTCCCCGCCCGCGACCTGACGTCAGTCGCGAGCGGCCTCAAGCGCCTGTGCGGCTCGGGCGGATCGGCGAAGGACGGCGTCGTCGAGATCCAGGGCGACCATCGCGCGAAGGTCGTCCCGTGGCTCGAGACTCAGGGCCATCGCGTGAAGCTCGCCGGCGGCTGACACGCGTCGGTGAACATCTTTCGCCGCGCCCTGGGTGTCGGACTGAAGTCCGACACCAGCCCGAACGCGCCGCAGATCACGGCGCCTGGTGTCGGACATTCAGTCCGACACCTCCCTGCGCGCACCGCCGGCGGTCGGCGTCCCGCCTCGCCGTAGACTCGGCCCGTGCCCGTCGTGTGCGCCGACTGTGGAGCCGAGCAGTCCGCGGAGGCGCGGTTCTGCAGCGCATGCGGCGCGGCGCTCTACGCGACGTGCCCCGGCTGCGGGACGGAGCAGCCGGCCACGGCGGCGTTCTGCTCGAGCTGCGGGACTGCGCTCCGGGACGAGACGACCGGTCCGCCGCAATCGCGAGCCCAGGACCGCCAGGAGCGCCGTGTCGTCACCGTCCTCTTCGCCGACCTCTCGGGCTCGACGGCGCTCGGCGAGCGACTCGATCCCGAGGAGCTCCGCGAGCTCCAGGGCGAGCTCTTCGCGCTCGTCAACGGCGAGGTCGAGCGATACGGCGGGACGACCGAGAAGTTCGTGGGGGACGCGATCCTGGCCGTGTTCGGGATCCCGCAGGCGCACGACGACGACCCGGAGCGCGCGGTTCGCGCCGCCCTCGCCGTCCACGCGCGCTTCGGCGCGTTCGCCGACCGCGTCCGCACCCACCACGGAGCCGAGGTCGGGCTGCGCATCGGCGTCAACACCGGCGACGTCGTCGCCGGCCGCGAGGCGGCCGCGCGCGGCGACCTGATGGTCAGCGGCGACGCGGTCAACGTGGCCGCCCGTCTGCAGCAGCACGCGGAGCCCGGGTCGGTGCTCGTCGGCGCGCGAACGCAGTTCGCGACGAGCAGGTCGATCGCCTACGAGCGCCTCACGGACGTCGTCGCAAAGGGAAAGGCCGATCCGGTGCCCGCCTGGGTCGCGCGCGCCGCGATCGAGGAGCCGGGCGCCCGGGGCGTCGCCGGTCTCTCCGCGCCGCTCATCGGCCGCGACGAGGAGCTCGACGTGCTCGGCGCAGTCGCACGACGGGTCGAGCGCGACCGCGTGCCGCAGCTCGTGACGGTGTTCGGCCAGGCAGGGGTCGGAAAGTCCCGCCTCCTCCGCGAGCTCGTCGAGCGGCTTCCCCACGCACAGGTGCTCCGCGGCCGCTGCCTTCCCTACGGCGAGGGCATCACGTACAGGCCGCTCGCCGAGGCCGCGAAGGCGCACGCGGGGATCCTGGAGACCGACCCGTCGGACGCGGCGCTCGCGAAGCTTCGCGAGGCGGTCGAGCGGGACGTCCCCGAGCACGCCGGGCGCGTGCTCGAGGCCTTCGCCTGGATGATCGGACTCGCGCTGCCCGATGCGAGCGCGGTCGGACAGGACGTGACGCCGTGGCTGCACGACGCCTGGCGCCGCTACCTCGACGCGCTCGGGCGCGACCGGCCGACGATCCTCGTCGTCGAGGACATCCACTGGGCCTCGGACCAGCTGCTCGACCTGGTCGAGCACGTCGCCGACACGCTCGCCGAGACGTCCGTGCTGATCGTGTGCGCCGCCCGGCCGGAGCTGCTCGAGACGCGGGCGACCTGGGGCGCCGCGAAGCAGAACGCGACCGCTCTGACGATCGGCCCGCTCGACGGTGCCGAGGCGGAGCGACTCGTGTCGGAGCTGCTCGGGCGCGGCGCGACACCCGAGGTGGTGCGCCGGCGCGTGCTCACGAGCACCGAGGGCAACCCGTTCTTCGTCGAGGAGACGCTCCACATGCTGATCGAGCGCGGCGCGATCGAGCGGCGCGGAGACCTGTGGCAGCCGACGGCCGGATTGCGCGACCTCCCCGTCCCCGACTCCGTCCACGGCGTGATCGCGGCGCGCCTCGATCTCCTCGATCCGGACTCGCGCGAGGCCATTCGCCGCTGCTCCGTCGTCGGGCGCGTGTTCTGGCCCGCGGCAGCCGATGTCCGGGACGACGTCGTCGCAGGTCTCACACCCCGCGGGCTCGTCACCGAGCACCCGACGTCGTCGATGGCGGGCCTGCGCGAGTTCTCGTTCAGGCACGCGCTAACCCGTGACGTCGCCTACGGGTCGCTCCCGCGGCCGGAGCGGCGTGCGCTGCATCGGCGCGTCGGGGAGTGGCTGCTCGAGGTCGCGCCCGACCGCGGTGTCGAGACAGCGGAGCTGGCGGCGTACCACTACGCGGAGGCTCTGACGTACGGCGAGACGAGCCCCGCCGTCGCGCGGCGTGCGTCGGAGCTTCTCGCGACCGCCGGGCTCGCCGCCCTGCAGCGCGGGTCATACGACGATGCGCGCCGACAGCTCGAGCGCGCGGCCGAGCTCGCGACGGACGACGAGACCAGAGCCGCGGCGGAGCTCCTGCTCGGGCGCCTCGCGGCGACGATCGGCGGGCCCGATGACGCCCTCCGCCATCTCGACCTGGCGATCTCCCTGGCGAGGCGCGAGGACGTTACGCTGCTGGCGGACGCGCTCAGCTGGCGGTCGCGCTCGCTCTGGCTCTCGGCACGGTGGGACGAGGCGCTTGCCGTCGCGAGCGAGGCCGTCGACACGCTCGAGGGCGAGCCCGACTCGCCGCAGCGTGCGCGGGCGCTCGCGAGACGCTCGCAGCTCGCGATGCTCCGCGGCGACCCGAACGCGCTCGAGCTCGCGGAGGACGCGCTCGCCGTCGCCGAGCGCGTCGGGGACGCGTTCGGTGCGGTCAACAGCCGGATCAACATCGCCTCCGCACAGGCGATGACGGGAACCAGCGCGCCGCCGAACCCCGAGGAGATACTCGAGATCGTCGACGACGCGATCGCGATCGGGGCCGCGGAGGAGGCGTACCGCGCACTGGCCAACTTCCTCTGGAACGCGGCGGGGCACATCCCCGTCGACGATGTCGTCCGCATCCATGACGAGGTCGCCGACAAGCTGACGTACCTTCCGCGGCCGCCCGCGATCGGGCCCTACGTCGAGCTGTCGCTCGCGATGATGCAGCTCCTGCCCGCCGGCCGCTGGGACGAGGCCGACGAGATCGCCACGGCCCTGGCGAGCCCGCGGACGCTTCCAACCGCTCGACTGGTCTGGCTCGGCCTCACCGCCCAGCTCGCGACGCGCCGCGGGGACCTCGCGACGGCGGAGGAGCGTCTGGGCGAGCTCCCGCTGATGGCGCTCGCGAGCGCGGAGCCGCAACGGATCGTCCCGATGGCGTGCGCCTTCGCCCCGTGGGCGCATCTCGCGGGCAGGCGTGACGAGCTTCGCCGCGTCGTCGCCGACTCCATCGACGCGGTTGCCGGTCGCTGGTCGGGGGTCATCAGCGCCCTCCCGCTCGTCCGCACGCTCCACGCGGCAGGAGAGGGCGACCTGCTCGACCGCGTGGTCGAGGCGATGGCGCCGGCGCCGGGAACCGAGCTCGGCGGGAAGGCTGCGACGAGCCGCCTCGCCGCCCAGGGCCTCGTCGCGCTCCGCGAGGGTGACGCGGCGACGGGCGTCGGGCGACTGGAACGCGCTGCCGACGCCGAGCGTGCGCTCGGCTACGCCTTCGACGCGGCCGCGCTCGAGCTGGATCTGGCCGAGGCGCTGGAGGCGGCTGGTGAGGGCGAGCGGGCGGCTGCCGTTCGGGGCGAGGCGGAGGCGTTCATGGCGTCAACGGGGTGCGTCAACCCTTTGTAACGGCTGGATCAGCGGCGGCTGTTAGACCGCCTGCGTCACGAGGACGAGCGTGATCGATCCCCGGCGCGCACGAGGCGCGGGGACGAAGCGCGACAGCAGCACCTCGTGGGCGGGCGCGACGACGCGCAGGTGGATGTGCGGCGGCGTCCCCTCGTACCGAGCCGGATACGGCCCCTGGAATCGGAAGCGGCCGTTTCGGTCGGTGATCACGGTCCCGCTGAGGGCGCGAACGTAGGCGCCCCTTGCATTCGCCTGCCAGAGCTCGACCCGTGCACCACGGATCGGCTTGCAGTCGAGCGAGGACACGACGACGCCGGTCAGGACATGCCCCGTGCCGATGCTCGCGCGGACGGGCGGCATCCCGCGCCCGAACGGGCCAAAAGCGTCTGGCACTGTCGGGGGACATCCGGGCGCAGCGGCACCGGTCGCCGCGACGGCGAGAGCGGAGGTCGTGACGACGGCGGCGAGGAGCCCACGCAGCCAACGCATGCGCACGTGATAACAGATCGGGTCGGTCGCGTCGGTGCGATCACGCACCGCGCGCGCAGAGTCCTCCGCCCGTTCGCTGCGCGTCCGGGTGATCGTTGCGTGCGTTCGTGCGGTGACAAGATCCGGTGCGTGTCGACGCTGGACGAGACCACTCGAGCGACCCTGCCCTCGGGGACGGTCACGCTTCTGTTCACGGACATCGAGGGCGCGACGCGCATGTTGCGCGAAGTCGGACGTGACGGGTATGTCGACGCTCTCGAGAGACCGCTACGGCGCTCCTTCTCGCGTCGGGGCCGCGGGCTGAACCGCACGCGGAAGCGGCTGTCACCCTCGTGGGCGGTCGCAGTCGCCGCCGCGATCGCCGTCGTCGGAATCACCTACTGGCGGAGCTGGTACGGCGTCGATCTGACCGACGAGTCGTTCTACGTCGCGTTGCCGTGGCGGTTCGCGCCAGGGCGCGAGCCCGTTCGTCGACGAGACGACGGTGGCGCAGCAGGCGGCCCTGCTCGTCACCCCTTTCGTGTGGGTCTGGCGCGAACTCGTCGGCGTGGACGGCGTCGTGCTGTTCGTGCGGCACCTGCAGTTCCTGTTCTCGCTGCTCGTGGCCGCGGCCGTGTTCGTCGGGTTGCGGAGCGTGCTGCGGAGCGCATCGGCGGCCCTGCTCGCATCGGTGGCGGCAGTCGCGTTCGTGCCGTTCGA
This sequence comes from uncultured Actinomycetes bacterium, assembly GCA_963747125.1. Lineage (GTDB taxonomy): Bacteria > Actinomycetota > Thermoleophilia > Gaiellales > Gaiellaceae > Gaiella. Next base: position 17,457 of record CAVVEN010000022.1, read on the forward strand.
CATCCACAGCCTGAGCTACAACACGCTCGGCAGCGGACTGTTCACCGCCGGCTGTTTGCTGGCGTTCCGCTCACTCGCGTCGCAGCTCGAGCACCTGGTGGCTCGTCGCCGCCGGCCTGTGCCACGGGTTCGCGGTCTTCGCCTACCCGTCGCTCGCCGTCGCCGTCGTGATGGCGTTCGCAGCGCGGCTCGTGCTCGAGCCGCCGCGGTGGCGGCGCGAGATCCTGGCGTTCGGACTGCCGTCGCTCGGCGTCTTCGTCGTGCGCGATGGGCATCGTCGCGGGGAGCGCCGGTGTCCACTCCGTCGCCGACGGGTACCGGCGATCGTCGAAGTACCTCGGCCATTCGGCGAGCGCCGGCAAGGTCGACGACGTCTTCCACCACCAGTGGACGACACTGCACTACTGGTACCTGCTCCTCCCCGCGCTCGGCCTACTGCTCGCTCGCCTGGCGATTACCGCCGGCCGCTCGCCGTGCCGCTTCTCCTCGCGCTACCGGTCCTTTGCCTGCCGGTCGCCGCCGGCCGGGCGCTCGACTCGTACACGTCGTCGCTCGAGTTCGTGTCCCACTACGGCGCGCTGGCCCTGCCGTTGCTCGTGCTCGTCTGGCCGCGGGCCGACGCCCGTCGCCTGTTCGCAGCCGTCTGGGTGCCGGCGCTCGTGGCCGGGCTCGCGACCGCATGGTCCAGCAACAACGGCGGCGTCAACTTCGGCGTCGGCTTCCTGCCGGCGATCTTCGTGACGACGGCGTTCCTCGTCTGGGCGCTCGAGGACGCGGCGGCGCCGCGACTCGCCGTCTGGCCGGCGGTCGTCGTACCGGCGCTGCTGCTCGTCCTCGGCTGGCCGGTCTACCGCGACGGGCCGGTGTCGACACTGGACGCGACGGTGTCGAGCGGCCCGTTCGCGGGGCTGCAGACGAGCCTGAACAAGAAGCTGTGGCTGGAGGAGATCGGCCGCGACCTGGATCGCGTCAGCCCGGACTGCCGCATCGTCTTCTTCCGCGACTTCCCCGGCGGCTATCTGCTCTCTCACTCCCGGGCGGACACGTCGAGCGCCTGGATCGCCACGATCTCGGAGGACAAGACCGACGCCTACCAGCAGACGTTCCTGCGCTACTGGCAGCGGCACGGCCTGCCCGACGTCGCCGTCCTGACTCGGCGCATCCCGTACCAGTCGCGCCGCGACGCACGGATCGAGCGCTACCGCGCGGACACGCCGCTCGTCCGGCTCTTCCGCGGGCCGGACTACCGCCGGATCTCGACGCACTACAACTACGAGCTGTACAAGCACCGAGACTCCACGTGCCAGGTGCGCCCTGCGCGCTAGTCAGGTACCCGAGTGAGCTCCGGCTGGCCGAACGCTGGAAATCCAATTGTCCCGCTTCGGTTGACACCGTGCTACAGCAGCTCGACGCCTGAACACACCAGTGGCGACTTCTCGATTCGCTGACTTCACGTTCCAGCGGCCGGCGACGAGAACATACGGGCTGGCAGCCGCCGTGGCCCCTATTACGGCTGGCAGCGTGGGGATTGAGAGCCGCGACTGGTTCAGAGAGGACTCCCGGAAGCGTCGCCGTCCGCGCGTGAGCGGATCGTTCGTCGCAGCGCTCGTGATTGCTGGGCTCGCGTTGTGGCTGTCACGCCTTCCGTCTCCGGCCGGCTCGGCTACGAGCCGCCGTTCGGGATCGGGGACTACCTCGATCGGGAGCCAGAGTCGATCGGACATCGGCTCCTCCCTGGCGGCCCGACCATCACGACCTACAAACAGCCCCTCTACGCACGCGACGATCCGTGGCGCGCGTGGCTTGCGCCCGAATCGGCCTGTCCGGGTGGTGAATCGACCGCGACGCCGACCGCTCGTCAGGCGAAGACCCTCCTGTGCCTCTTGAACTACGCCCGGAGACACGAAGGGCTCGAGCACTCAAGCGCTCGCCGTTGCTCTCACAAACGTCGCTCGCGAAGGCCCGCGAGATCGTGCGCTGCGACACGTTCGCGCACGAGCCCTGCGGCCGGCCCGCGAACCACGCGGCGCTGGAGGCCGGCTACCGTGGCGCTTTCGGCGAGAACCTCTACGTTGCCGAAGGGCGCTGGGTCGCGCCGCGGGTCGCGGTCGACCAGTGGCTCAACTCGCTCGGTCACCGAGAGAACCTCTTCCGCCCCGAATGGCGGACGGTCGGCATCGGCGTTCTTCCCGACGCGGACTTCGATCGCTTCGACGGAGGGGTCATCTGGGTCAATCAGTTCGGCGAGCGGTAGGCCTCTGCACCTTCTGTTCCTCGTGGAGCTCGGAGACGAACTCGTCGACGCCCCTCACGACCGCTTCCGCCAGGTGGCTCATCGAGCCCGAGCGATCGAGGACGAAAGCGACGTCGAGCGCCTCGCTCTTCGGGCTCTTCGCACTCTCCTTCGCCATGGACATTCCTCTCTCTTCTCTATGGTCGACGGGAGAGTCAAGGCCAAGTGGCGCGGTTCTTACGTCCCCGTCAAGATCAGTCCGTGGAGGACGCCGACGTTCGTTCCTCGTGCTTCGCGTCGCTCGACGTGCTCTGCGCGAAGCATGGGATAGAGGTGCCGTACGTCGGCGGGCTCGATCAGGGATTCGCGTTCCGCGGTCGGCGGGTGCCGTTTCTCAACTACCAGAAGGGGATCTACCGAGCCGCGGCCCAGCGCGGGCCAGCGGCGCTCAGCGTCAACACGTCGTACAAGTCGCCGTACTCGGACGAGGAGACGCCGGACGGATTCGTCTACGCGTACCGCGCCGGCTCCATCGACCAGCCGGACAATCGCGCCCTGCGCGCGGCGCACGCACTGCAGGTGCCGATCGTGTACTTCGTCGGCACGCGCCCCGGCTGGTACCGGCCGGAGTGGCCCGTCTTCGTCGCCGAGGATCGGCCCGCGCTCGAGCGGTGATGCTCACGACGGGCCGCATGGTCGGCCCGTACGACGAGCGCGAATGGATCCTTCCAGCGGAGCCGATCGAACGGCGATATGCGGTCCGTGAGACGCGCGTCCGCCTACACCAGGCTCGCTTCCGCGCGCGTGTCCTGCCCGCGTACGCGAACCAGTGCACGATCTGCCGGCTGAAGGAGACTCGGCTCCTCGACGCGGCTCACATCGTTGCCGACACGGACGACGCGGGCGAGCCGACCGTGACCAACGGCCTCAGCCTTTGTTCGATCCACCACCGGGCCTTCGACGAGGACCTGGTCGGCGTCTCGCCGGACTACGTCGTCGAGGTGCACCCGCGGCTCCGTGACGAGGAGGACGGGCCGATGCTCGCGCTCCTGCAGGAAGCACATCAGGCCGGCATCGTCCTTCCTCGCAGCACACGTCACCGACCCGACCGGGAGTTGCTCGCGCAACGATTCGAGCTATTTCGAACCGCAGCGTGACGCGAGTTGCAACCGCGCCAGGCGGCGAGGTCGCCGATGAAGGGTGCGTCGTCCCACGTCGGAAGCTCCGGGGCCCTCATCCATTCGCGCGTCACTCGGCGCCGACGCGGACGCCGAGATCCGGCGCGGACGGGAGCTGTCGCTCGACGAGGCAGCGGCGCTTGCGCTCGCAGCAACGGCCGACCCAGACTGACCGCGGCAGGGCGACGGTGGGCTACGCGCGAACCACCTGTCGGGAGGCTTCGGGTGTGAGAAGGATGACCGGTATCCGTCGCGTTGTCCGTTCCTGGTAGCGGGCATAGCCGGCGTACGTCGCCGTGACCATGGCCCACAGCCGCTCGCGTTCCTGCTCCGACGCCGACCGAGCCGTGACGTCCAGCTTGTCGGTGCCGATCTCGACGACCGCGCGCGGGGTCTGCTGCAGGTTGAGCGACCAGTCGGGTGGTCGGTCCGCGCCGCCGTTCGATGCGATCACCACCAGGTCGGTCCCGTCCCGAAAGAACGTGAGCGGTGTCGTGCGCGCCTTGCCCGACCGACGCCCTGTCGTGGTGAGCAAGAGCACCGGCATTCCGGCCACCGAGCCGGGGACACGCCCCCTCGTCACGCGATGAACGGCCAGGTGCGCCCTACTGAGGCCTCTGATCACCCAACGACGCGACCTCGACCGAACCGCGGACATGACGTGCACCGCACCATCCTCCCGGTCGCCCCGTCCACGATCATGCACTGATCCCCTCCGCCAGCCTGCTGCTCGAATGTGTCTACAAGTGGTTGACCGTCGGAGTACCTCAAAGCGTCCCGAGCAGCCGTCCGTCACGATCAGTTCGAACGAGGCACACCCCGTGACCTACTCCCCTCGACCAGGCCCCGACCCCTCAGTGACCAATGAATCCGCGCACTTCCTCTACCAGCCCCGGGATCTACGCCCGCCGCGTCGCCGCGAGGTCCTCCAGCTCCTGCCGGTCGATCAACTCTCCCGGGATCACGGCAACGCGGGAGCGCGTTCGTGCGCTGAGGGTCGCCGTTCGCGTGCCGCCCTCGAGCAACGCCCGCTCCCCGACGATCGCTCCGGGCCCGATCTCGGCAACCTCTTCGCCGTCGATCTCCACGGCGAGCACGCCGTCAAGAATGAGGTAGAGCTCGTCGCCGGGAGCGCCCTGCTCCACAAGCGTCTCGTCCGGCTCGAGCGCGCGTCGCTCGGGGATCATCTTTCCCGCCATCAGCTCGCGCGAGATCTCTCGTTCGAGCGCGCTCTCTGCGGCGGTGACGAACGCGTCGGACTCCTCGTCGCCCCACGGAGTTCGCTCGCCGTGCGTCCCGCCGTACCAGGCCTTGAAATCGATCGTCCCGGACTTCGCTGTGAGGTTTCCGTCCCGGTCGTAGATCCAGTGCCTGGGGAAGGTGCTCGCTCCGACGAGTTGGTGCTCCGAGGAGCCGTCCGTTCGGATCGTGAGCGCGAGCGTCGTCCAGGTGTTCGCCGAATGGATACGGAAGAATTGCCCCTCGATGGCCCTGCGCGGAGCCGGGAACCCAGCGCGGCCGCCGACCGTCTGCACGAAGCGAACAGCGCTTTCCTGAACGTCCGGCTCGTGTCGCAGGACCTCGAAGACGACGGCGGGAATCGTGATTTCCGTAACACCGCGGTTGATCAGCGCCGAGCCGACGAGTCCTGTGCCCTCGTACCCGTGGCTTACGATTTTCCCGTCCTCGACGTCGATCCAGGCGGCGAGGCGATTGGCCTCGCGAAAGCGATCCTCGGCGCGCAGGCGCTCGACTTCGCCTTCCTCGAGATGCTCGGGCGGCGGCTCGTCGTAGCGCGCGACCCCAAGCTCGAACGGAAGCTTTGGCATCTCCTCGATCGCATCCGACGGAATCCAGGAAATCGCCGTGACTGATGACTCGATGCGCATCTCGCACCCCCGCTCTCGACCCTCCCCACGCTAGAGCATCCAGAGGGCATTGCCTAGTCGACCGCACGGTCGTCCCGTACCCCTCGGGCCGCCAATCACGCGCACGTGCGTGCATGCGCACATCGAGAGCCCAAGATCCGGTTGGTTGTTCCGGTGCTCGGCGAGGTGAATCATCGCCGCGGTAGCCTCGGACGAATGCGCACCGGCTTCGTCGTCCCGTACGCCGACTCGCGCGACTTCGCCGACCTCGCGGCGCTCGGCGAGGAGCACGGTTGGGACGGGATCTTCACGTGGGAGGCGCTGTGGGGCGTCGACGCGTGGGTGTCGCTCGCCGCGGCGGCGCTCGTCACGGAGCGCATCCGGCTCGGGACGCTGCTCACCCCCGCCGCCCGGTTCAAGCCTTGGGACCTCGCGTCGCGGGTCGGCACGGTCGACCGGCTCAGCAACGGACGGGTGACCGTCAGCGTCGGGCTCGGTGCCGTCCACGCGCATTGGCTCGCCTTCGAGGCCGACGAGGGACGCAGGACGCGGGCCGAGAAGCTCGACGAATGCCTGGCGATCTACGCCGGACTGATGGCGGGGCAGCCCTTCGCGTTCGAAGGAAAGCACTACACGGCCCGGCCGACCGACTTCTTCCTCCCCGACCCGCCCGCGCAGCGGCCGCACCCGCCCGTCTGGGTCGTCGGCGTCTACTTCGTCGACAAGGGTCGCCAGCGGTCGCTCGAGCGACCGGCGCGCTGGAACGGGCTCCTGCCGCAGATCGCCGAGAACGGCGAGCACGCGACGAAGACGCCGGAACGGCTCGCCGAGGCTGTCGAGATCGTCGGGAAGCTGCGTGCCGAGGAGGGCCTCTCGATGGAGGGCTTCGACGTGGTCGTCGAGGGCGACACGTTCGGCGGCTGGGTCGAGAACGTGGCTCCGCTGGCCGACTGGGAGGCGGCCGGCGCGACCTGGTGGGTCGAGAGCTGGTGGAACGTCGAGCGCGGCCCCGACGGGCTTGCCGAGGTGCGGCGGCGAGTCGCGGCCGGGCCGCCCGCCTAGGTGTCCTGCCTCGGGACGTTGTGGACGCGGCTGATGGGTGATTGGCCGTCGAGCGAGCTGTGCGGTCTGCGCTCGTTGTAGTAGATGAGCCAGTGTGACAGCGCCTGGGCGCGGTGGTCGCTGGAGCGGTATATCTGGCCGAGCGCCCACTCCCGCTTGAGGGTCTGCTGGTAGCGCTCGACCTTGCCGTTGACCTGTGGCCGGCGGGGTGGGATCAGGAGATGGCGGATGCCGCGGCTGGCGAGTAGCTCGGCGAGTGCCTGGTTGTGGGTGTAGGTCCAGGCGTTGTCGCTCATCAGCCGCTTCGCCTCGATCCCCTGTTTGGCGAAGGCGGCGAGGGCGCGCTCGAGGAAGCCGCTGACGGTCGCTGCTCGTTCGTCGCGGTGGAGCTCGCTGTAGGCATAGCGCGAGTGGTCGTCGACGAGTGAGTGGACACACTCGTAGCCGACCCGCATCCGCCGCTCGGCGCCGGTTCGCCGGCGATCGCCGGTGACGGCGTGGCCAGGACGCGTGAAGCGGACGAAGCGTTTGCTGTCGATGTGGAGCAGATCGCCGGGACAAGGCCACTCGTAGCGCCGGGCAAACGCTTCGCGCGGCTGCCGCGGCCTGGCCACGCGATCCCGGCATCGCCGCGAACGCCCGCCAGACGGTCGCGTGCGGGTCGGCCGTTGTCCTCGCTCGTCGCGATCAGTCGCGGCCCGCGAGCCGCTGCGACGCCGCGCCGCGCAGCTTCCGGCGCGCTGCTCGCTCGCCGGCGCCAACGCGGGCTCGATGCGGCGGCGAGGAGCGACCTCCAGGCAGACACGCAACCGGCGCTGCTGGCCGAGCCTCTCGCCAGCGCGACCACCACTTGATCCGGCGGTCGTCGGCCGCAGACACCACGGCGTCGACGCCACCACACGACACGAACAGCGGGATTCGACGTCGGCGACCAGCGCCCGACGACCAGCGAGTCCGAGCCGCGCGTTAGGCGCTGTGCCATCTGGCTCATCTACTTCGACCGTGAGCCTTCGCAGACCCACAGCCTCGAAGGACGGCCCAGATGACCTACTCAGCCGCGTCCACAACCTGTCGAGGCACGTCACCTAGGCGCGGCGCAGCAAGCATGAAACAATCGTGACGAGGACGGGAAGATCGCAGCGCGGTCGACCGTCTCGTTGGAAGTGCCGCTCTTTCCCTGCGCGGCGCAACTGAAGAAGGGAGGCCCTCCATGGAGGGGACCGGGTTGAGCGCCACAGCGATGCTCACACCCATGGACGCCGGGGGACGTCCGGACGCGGCCACCGTCACGATGGCACGCGAGGAGATCGAGGAAGCACTGGCTTCCGACGAGCCGCTGGAGCTCGTCCTGACAGTCGACCGAGGAGCCGGCAGCCCGCAGGACGTGCGGGTCGGCTGGCAGCGCACCGATCTCGAGACGGTGCTCGCCGGCACGGACACCGGGATCACGTTCTCCTTCGACCGCGCTGAGCTCTACCGGGCGCTCGAGCACCCGGACTTCGAGGGGCACGGCGTCCGCGAGATGGTGCTCCTCACCGTCGCTGCCGCGTCCGCCTCGGCGGCGCTGGCGGCGTCGACCGCATCCGGCCAGGTCCTGGACGGAGGCGGCGGGGGGACGTCGGTAACTGCCGTTCAGCCGGGCGATCCCGGGACGATCCCGTACCTGAGCCAGGGAATCGGCGTCGACCAAAGCCAGTTCCAAGGCGACACGTCGACCGCCGACACGCAGGCCGAGCCCGCAACGATCCCGTACCTGAGCCAGGGAATCGGCGTCGACCAAAGCCAGTTCCAAGGCGACACGTCGACCGCCGACACGCAGGCCGAGCCCGCAACGATCCCGTACCTGAGCCAGGGAATCGGCGTCGACCAAAGCCAGTTCCAAGGCGACACGTCGACCGCCGACACGCAGGCCGAGCCCGCAACGATCCCGTACCTGAGCCAGGGAATCGGCGTCGACCAAAGCCAGTTCCAAGGCGACACGTCGACCGCCGACACGCAGGCCGAGCCCGCAACGATCCCGTACCTGAGCCAGGGAATCGGCGTCGACCAAAGCCAGTTCCAAGGCGACACGTCGACCGCCGACACGCAGGCCGAGCCCGCAACGATCCCGTACCTGAGCCAGGGAATCGGCGTCGACCAAAGCCAGTTCCAAGGCGACACGTCGACCGCCGACACGCAGGCCGAGCCCGCAACGATCCCGTACCTGAGCCAGGGAATCGGCGTCGACCAAAGCCAGTTCCAAGGCGACACGTCGACCGAGTCCGAGCCGGTCGTCGCAGACTCCGGCTCGAGCCTCGAGCTGCCGTCCGTCGACCCGGGCACGGCCGCCGCGATCGGCGGCCTTGCAGGCGCGAGCCTGCTCATCGTCGGCGCCGCCTTCGCGGCCCGCCGGCGCACGACGCCCGTCTAGCTCCATCGTCCGCGGAGGGCCGCTGTCTGGCGGCGACCCTCCGCGTACACGACGCTCCATCGGGCCGCATGGCCGGATGGCGCGTCGCACGGTGGTGACGGGTGGCGGAGCCCGCACGACGTCTCGACAAGCGAGCGTCGTTTCCCAACGAAGTCCGTGCGACGGGCGACTGCTCTCAGCGCGCGTACTCGTCCAGGAACCGGCGCAGGTGGCCGGCGAACTTCGCGCGGTGGGCTCGCATGTCGTGGAACCATGGGGTCGACCTGGCCCGCTGGTGGCTGACCAGGGAGGCGCTCCCTGACAGACCTACTCCGGTTCGCGCCGAGCCGATGGTGTGGCGCCTCGAACCTCGGAATAGCGAGTTGCCTGGCGTCGACCAAAAGTGGCGGGGTTGCGTCGACGTCGCTTGCCACCGGTCATCGGGTTACCAGCGGTATGACGCCGCCTAGCTCGTCCTTGACATGCACCTGAATGATCTCGTCGAAGTCGACGTCGGCACGGAACCCGAGTGCGGTTGCTCGCCGCGCATCGAAGCTGCTCGGCCAGCCCGCGACGATTCGCATCACGCTCTCGTCGGGCTCTCGCCGGATCAGACGGACAACTCCGTCTCCCGCGATGCGCCGAAGCGATTCGATCTGTCCGGCGACGGTCACTGAGACCCCAGGCATCGTGAGACATCGGCGGGTGCCGAGTCGCTTGTCGTCGACGGTCGCCGCGTGGAGGAGGAAGCCGACGGCCGCCCGTGGCGAAGCGTGCCAGTGGCGGACGCTGTCTGGCACTGGCAGCACAGCCGCCTCCCCGTTGAGTGGCTCGCGGATGATGCTCGAGAAGAAGCCCGAGGCAGCGAGATTGGGTCTTCCGGGTCGTACGCAGATCGTCGGCAGGCGGATGCCGATGCCGTCGAGGAATCCTCGGCGCGTGTAGTCGCTCAGCAGCAGCTCCCCGATCGCTTTCTGGGTTCCGTAGCTCGTCAGCGGCGTCAGGCAGTGGTCGTCGCTGATCACCTGGGGGAACGGTGATCCGAAGACTGCGATGGACGACGCGAAGACAATCCGCGGACGGTAGCCGGGACCGACCGCACGAACCGCGTCGAGGAGGAGGCGCGTCCCATCCACGTTTACCCGGTACCCGCGCTCGAAGTCGCTCTCCGCCTCCCCAGAGACAATCGCGGCGAGGTGGAAGATCACGTCCGGGCGGCGAGAGACGAGATCCGTGGCCGTGTCCGGCTCGGAGAGATCGGCAACGATGCCCTCGACCTGGGGAGCCTCGACGGCCGGGCACTCGGACTCGTTTGCGTCGACGAGGATCAGCTGCTCTACGGGCACGTCGGCGAGACGGCCGTCCGTCGCCAGACGGGCGGCCAGTTTGCGGCCGAGCATTCCCGCGCTTCCCGTGATCACGACCCGCAAGCCCGGGACCGGCGAGCGACGATCCCGATGAGCGAGAGGCGTCGTCACCAGATCAATGAGGAGGGAGGGCGGTCAGCCACGGTTGGCTTCGCTCCGAAGTAGGGACGCGTGAGCGTACGCAGCCGTCGCCCGGATTACGTTTGAGACGACTCGAGGCCATCCTAGGGGAGATCGACGAGCGTTGACCCCGAGAGGACGGAGGGGACGATTCCCGGCGGGGTCGAGCGGCCGACCCAGGCGTCGGCGTCGTAGCCGTGCTGCTCCCAGTAGCCAGGTATCACGTCGGTGCGCACGTCGATGCCGGTCACCCACTTGACGCTCTTGTATCCGTACATCTGCGGCATCACCACCCGCGCCGGTCCCCCGTGCGGCCGAGAGAGCGGTCCGCCGTCCATCTCGAGGGCGAGCATCACGTCGGGGAGCAGCGCCTGCTCGGAGGTCAGGGAGTCGTCGTACGGCGCTTCGTCGGAGACGAAGCGGAGCGACCTCCAGCCCTGCTTGGGGCGTGCGGTCGCGATCACGTCGTCGAGGCGGATGCCTGCCCACCGTACGTCCGACACAGACCAGCCGGTGACGCAGTGGAAGTCCGAGACCTGCTCGGCGCGCGGGAGGGAGCGCAGGTCGGCGAGCGTGAGCGTTGTGGGGCGCTCGACGTGGCCGGCGATGCGTAGTCGGTAGTCGGCCGGCGCGATGTTGGGCATGCTCGTTCCGATCGTGTAGATGCGCCACCCGCTCGTCGGGACGAACGACTCCACGCCGTCGGGGATGACCTTGCCGACGAGGCGGAAGGCGTCGCGGGCGAAGAAGAGTCCGGCGATCCCGGCACCGAGCACTCCGAGGAAAGCCGCGCGTCCGAACGTTCGATCGTCCACGCGCACGCCTATGGTGTAGCAGACGGATCCTCTCGTCTCCGGCCCGCAGGATGATCGGCCCGACGTCCGTGATCCTCGCCTTTCTCTACCCTCCCAGCAGCTCCAGTTTCTCGCCGACGACCTCCTCGACGGCGGCCACGATCGCGGCGTCCAGCTCCGCGATCCGCCACCCCCGTGACAGCTCCTCCAGACGGCTGTCGAGCATTGCGAACGTCCGCTCGCGTACCTCGGTGTTGACGTTGACCTTTGCCACGCCGGCGGCGACGGCGCGACGCACGTCAGCCTCCGGCAGCCCCGAGGCGCCGTGGAGCGAGAGCGGGACGTCGACTGCAGCCCGGATCGCGTCCAGCCGCGGCCAGTCGAGCGCGGGCTCGGCGGCGTAGGTGCCGTGCACGTTCCCGATCGACACCGCCAGGCACGAGGCCTCCGTCGCCGCGACGAACTCCGCCGCCTCCGCCGGATCGGTCAGCTTGCCTGCCGCCGTAGCGGCGGCCACGTCCTCCCCGCCCTCGACGTGACCCAGCTCGACCTCGATCTCCGCTCCGTGGCTGCGGGCAAGATCGCGGGCGGCGGACACGAACGCGACGTTGTCCCCGTACGGAAGCCTCGAGCCGTCGGCAAGCACGGCGCCGACCGCACCGCTCGCCAGTGCTTCGCGGATCAGCTCCAGCGAGTTCGCATGGTCGAGCTGGACGCAAACGGGCACGAGGGCTGACTGCGCGATCGCGCCGAGCGCCGGCAGAAGCAGCCGCCCGTCGCGAGAGGCGACGCTCGCCTCGGACACGAGCAGCACCACCGGCACGCCGGCCGCTTCCGCCGCGTGGACGACCCCGCAGGCGGTCGTTACGTCGTAACACGTGAACGACCCGGCAGCCGCTCCGGCAGCGCGGCGCTCGTCGAGGACATCCCGGAACCCGCTCAGCACACGGGCGATCCTCGCACGATCCCCGCGACCAGCCGCGCGAGGAGCTCGTCGTCGCCGACGTTGCCCGGCACGACGACGTAGTCGAGCGGCTCGCCGCCCGGCCAGCGCGCGGCCCAGCGCGAGACGCCGGGCTCGACGGGCCCGACGACCTCGGCTTCGGCTGCGCCCACCCCGTAGCGCAGCGTCACCGCCGATGTGATCCCACCCTTCGCGACGATCACATCGGGGTGAGGCACGATGCCCGTTACGACGCCGGCGAGCCCTGCGGCGACACGGCCGCCGACCTCGAGCGACAGCGTCGTGCCGGGATGCTCCCGCGGCGTCGCGACGACGGCGAGTCCGATGCGATCGAGCAGCTCCGACGTCAGGCGAGAGAGCCGCCGGGCCTCCGCTTCGTGGTCGCCGTCCACGAGCGCGCGCACGTCTGCCTCGAGCACCGCGTCGGGGTAGGCGTCCCGCAACCGTTTCAGCTGCCGCGTCGTCTGCGGCACGTACGAGCCGCAGACGACGAGCACACGCTTGCCACCCGGAAGCGGTGCAGGCCCGCGCGCTGTGGTGCCGGCGAGGACGCCGGCGAACGCGGGAGCGCAGCGGACGATCACGTCGCAGCCCTTCGCCTCGGCCGCGGCCAGGCCGGCTGCGATCACCGCCAGGTCGCTCGCGGTCTCCGCGTCCGGCCCGAAGACGGCCGGACGACCGCGACCTCCGAGACCGCACAGCGCGTCCGACACGACCGCAGGCCCGCCTGTTCGCAGCGCGGCGAGCGAGAGCTCGGCGCCGTCGCTCGCCCGGAAGAGGCCGTCACTTCGCTCCTCGGCCCAGTCGAGCAGACGGGCGCTGGCGTACGCGAACACGCCGTCGTTTGCGTACTCGGTCTCGTGCAGCGGGGTCGGCACGCCGTCGCGCACGAACAGATGCACGCCGTCGACCGTGATCCGCCCCGCCGCAGGCAGGGCCGGGACGAGCAGGAGCACGGGCCAGCGCCCGGACGCGACGACCGAACGCACACCGAGGTACTCCTCGAGCAGGTGCCCCCGCAGCGTGCTGTCGCCGCGCAGCACGACTCGGGCCTCGGACGCCGCCTCGCGCGCGATGCGCGCCGCATCGGAGACCAGCGGCTCCACGCGGTCGGGCGGCAGCGCCCGGGTGTTCGTGATCAGATGGACGGCTCGCCTACCCATGAGGGCTGCTCCGACGCGCTCCGCATCCCAGTCGAGCAGCACCCGGATGCCTGCCAGGGTCTGGACACCGGTCGGGTCGTCGTCGAGGACGACGCAGGACAGGAGGCCGCCTGCGGTCACCTCATCATCGTACTGTCATACAGGTTAGGGTTCAGAGTCGTGCGTCGACAGCGCCGATCTGTTCGTCAGCGACGAGGTGCGGCAGCGGGGAAAGGAGCCAATCGTGAGAATCGTCCAGTACGCGTCCGGCGGAGCGACCGGGTGCGGCGTCGAGGTGGACGGCGCCGTCTTCGCGACCGGATACACCGAGACTCTCGCGCTGATCCGCGACGGCGACCGCGGGATCGAGGCGGCCGCGGCGGCCGCGGACAGCGCCGACCCGGTGGCCGTCGACAAGATCCTCGCACCCCTCACCAACCCGGGGAAGATCTTCGGGTCCGGGGTGAACTACGCGAGCCACGGCGACGAGGAGCCCGGCTACGTCTTCCCCGACGAGGTGGTGTGGGACTTCATCAAGCTCGCGAGCGCGATCGTCGGGCCGGGTGACGAGATCGTCCTGCCGCCGGCCGACGACGTCATCGTCCGCCGGGCGGGAAGCGCGGCTCAGTTCGCCGAGTTCGGCTTTGCGGTCGACTACGAGGTCGAGTTCGGGGTCGTGCTCGGCGCGCGCGCGAAGAACGTCCGGCGAGAGGACGCGCTCGACCACGTGTTCGGCTACACGGTGTTCAACGACGTGGGCTCGCGTTCGGTGCAGTTCCACAACGGGCAGCGCGACCTGGGCAAGAACTTCGACACGTTCTGCCCGATGGGGCCTTGCATCGTGACGAAGGACGAGCTGCCCGAATGGGAGGCGATCCGGATCCAGTCCCACGTCAACGGGGAGCTGCGACAGAACGCACTCGTCGGCGAGCAACTGGGGCCGCCCCCGGTTGCGATCGAGTGGCTCTCGTCGATCATCACACTCGAGCCGGGCGACTGCCTGATGACGGGCACGCCCGCAGGCTGCGGCACGTTCATGATCCCACCGGCGTTTCTCGAGCCGGGGGACGTCGTCACCGTGTCCGCGAGCGGGATCGGCGAGCTCACCAACACGGTCGTACAGGGCACCGCCAGGACGCGCTGAGCAGGGTCGTGAGGCGCCCGCGGGCAGTCCTCCTCGTCGGGCTGCTCGCGGGGACCCTCGCGATCCGACCGCAGCTGACGGCGGTCGGGCCGCTGCTGCCGGAGATCCAGGACGACTTCGGGATCGACCACGCCACCGCAGGGCTCCTGGTGACGGTGCCGGTCCTGTGTATGGGGCTCTTCGCGCTCCCGGTCGCCCGGCTGCTCCGACGAACCGATGTGCGCACGGCGACCGGCTGGTGCCTCGCCGCGATCGCAGTCGCGACGATCCTACGCCCGCTCTCGCCCGGATTCTCGGCGATGGTCGCGCTCACCGTCGTCTTCGGGGTCGGCTCCGGGGTGGTGGGCGCGTTGCTACCGGTGGTGGTGAAGGAGCGCTTCGCAGAGCGCCCTGCACTCGGCACGGGGGTGTTCGCGCTCGGGCTCAACGTCGGCGCGACGCTCGGCGCCGGACTGGCGGTGCCGCTCGCACTCGCCACGGATGGCTGGCGCTGGTCGCTCGGATTGCTCGCTCTGGCAGGCGCGCTGGCGGTGCCGGCCTGGGTATGGCTCTCTCGCGACTCCCTCGGCCACGCCTTGCCGGTCGAGACCGTCGACCACCTGCCGTGGCGCAGCGGCTTCGCCTGGTCGGCGACCCTCGTGTTCGGCTTCCAGGCGCTCTGCTTCTTCGGCCTGAACGCGTGGCTCGCCGACGCGCTCATCGAGGGCGGCTGGCGCGAGGGCAGCGCCGGCGCGCTCGTCGCGCTGCTCAACGTGATCGCAATTCCAGGGGTGCTGCTCGTCTCTCTCCTCGGCGGACGCGTGATCGGGGTGCGCGTGTACCTTGCGCTCGCCGCAGCCGGGCTCGTGACGGGTACCGTCGGGCTCGCATCGACGGTCGGTGATGGGACCGCGTGGGGCTGGGTCGCAGTCGTCGGCCTGTCGCTCGGCTCGCTCTTCGCGCTTGCGATGACGCTCTCCGTCGCCGCCACCGGCAGCCCAGGCGAAGCCTCCGCGCTCGCGAGCATGCAGCTCGGGGTCGGCTACACGATGGCCGCCGTCGCGCCCTTCGCACTCGGCTCGCTGCGCGACGCGACCGGCAGCTTCGCAGCCGGACTCTGGGTGGTCGCCGCGATCGCGGTGCTGGTCGCCGTGTTCGTGGCGGCGACGATCGTCCAGCTCGGTCGCCGTGCGCCCGCACCAGGGCAAGCTTGACCGCGG
The DNA here is from genome assembly GCA_963747125.1 of uncultured Actinomycetes bacterium. Lineage (GTDB taxonomy): Bacteria > Actinomycetota > Thermoleophilia > Gaiellales > Gaiellaceae > Gaiella. The sequence continues at coordinate 32,917 of CAVVEN010000022.1, forward strand.
CGGCGGGGAGGTATGGCCTGCTCGTGTCCGGGGTGGTCTCTACCAGCCCGCGACGACGGGGTTCGTCAGTCGGCCGATCCCTTCTGCTTCGATCGTCACCTCGTCCCCGGGCTGCAGAAACTCGGGTGGATCGCGGAAGTACCCGATACCCGACGGCGTGCCCGTCGAGACGACGTCGCCGGGCTCGAGCGTGACGATGCGGGTGAGGAACTCGATCAACACCGGGATCGGGAAGATCCAGTCCGACGTGCTCGCGTCCTGCTTCTGCACGCCGTTCACGTACGTCGCGATACGGACGTTCCCCGGATCGGGGATCTCGTCCTTGGTCACGATCGCCGGGCCGATGGGCGAGAAGCCGTCCGGATTCTTGCCGAGCGTGATCTGTGAGTCCTGCGTCCGGCTGGTCCAGTCGAGCTGGATCGCGCGCGCGCTGACGTCGTGGAGGAGCGTGTAGCCGTAGACGACGTCGAGCGCGTCCGCCGCCGCCACGTTCTTCGCGCGCCTCCCGATCACGAAGGCGAACTCGACCTCCCAGTCGACCTTTGCCTCGGGGAACGGGATCACGATCGGGTCACCCGGTCCGGCCACCGCGGTCGGCAGCTTGGCGAAGAAGTACGGATCCTGGAGGACCTTTGCAGGCCCGGCGGCCTCCTCCCCGTGGGCGCGGTAGTTGATGCCGCAGCAGAGAACCTTGCTCGGTCGAACCGGCACGAGGAGCCTGTCCGGGTCGAACGGGTCCCCGGTCGGCTCCGGGATCGCCCCTTCGCGGATGAGCGCTGCCATGTCGTCAAACGCGGTCGGCGTGACGCCGCCGTCGCCGGCGATGCCGACGCCGGTGCGGCCGTGGTGCTCGTAGGTCACCAGACGCATGTCATCGTTCCTTTCCGTCCGAACGGGTCGTTCGGTTGGCTGTCGGGTCCTCGCCCGCCTCGCCGGGAAGGAAGCCCGGCGAGGCATCGACATCGGTGGCCCGGTCGAACTCGGTGCACTCGATGCGCACTCCGTGGCTGCCCGCCGCCGTGAGGAAGCTCGAGACGCGGCCACGGCCGTTCCCGAGCACAACGGGCTCGCCCGGGTCGCTGAGCGCGCGCACGGCGGTCGCGACGTCGTCCACGCCGAAGCACAGGTGATGCAGACCCTCGCCGTGCTCCTCGAGCCACCGGGTCAACGGCGAGTCGCCGTCGAGCGGCTCGACGAACTGCAGGAACATGTTGCCCGCGTCGAGGTAGGTGAGCCGCACGTGCGGTTGCTCGATCACCTCCGACGAGTGGACGCGCAGTCCCAGCCGACCTGCGTAGAACTCGAGCGCCTCGTCGGTCGAGCGCACGAGGACGGCGACGTGGTCGAGCCTGCGCAGGTGTGTCACGCGTCGCCGCCCTCCCCGGCCGCCGCCCTCACGTGGCTCCGCCACCACGCCGCGACACCCTCCAGGTGCGCGGCCATCGCGGTGCGCGCGCCTGCGGGGTCACGCGCCGTGATCCGCTCGAGGATTTCCTCGTGCTGGCCGAGCGTCAACGGCGTGGAGCCCGAGCCGAGGTTCTCGCGTCGGATGTCGATCAGCGCCGTGCCGATCGAATCCATCAGCAGCAGGTAGAGAGCGTTCTGCGTGGCCGCTGCGATCACCCGGTGGAACTCGAGATCATCGCGCGCGGCCGCCTCGACGTCGTCGACTTCGTGGTGCATCCGCTCGTGTACCGCGCGCAGACGCGCGAGATCCTCCTCGGTCGCCCGTTCAGCGGCGGCTCCCGCGATGTGCACCTCCAGCAACGCCCGCACTTCGTGCACCTTCTCGAAATCCACCGATGCGCCTCGGAGATAGAGGCTCATCGACTCGCTGACCGCGGCGGCATCCACGGCGGCCACGCGCAGGCCACTCCCCGACCGCACTTCGATGACACCTTTTGCCACGAGCGCGCGTACGGCCTCGCGCACGACCGTGCGCGAGACGCCGAACTGTTCGCCGAGCTCCCTCTCGGAAGGAAGCCGATCGCCGACGTGAAGTCTGTTAGAAAGGATCGTGCTCAGCATCATGTCGGCGACCTTGTCCGACAGCCGTGGCTCGCGCGCGACCTGCTCGAACAGGGCGGCGGCATGGTCGTCCGGGGTCGAGACGTCGCCATCGGTCACGAATTCGATCCTACGTCATACAGCATGCCGGTCGTAATGGACGAGTGGTACGCCATCGTATAGGTTGCTGACCGCGTGGCTACCGTCTCGTTCGATCACGTCAGGAAGATCTATGCCGACGGGACGGTTGCCGTGGTCGACCTGTCATTGGAGATCCCCGACGGCGAGTTGATGGTGCTCGTCGGGCCATCCGGCTGCGGGAAGACGACGGCGCTCCGCATGGTTGCGGGTCTCGAGGAGATCACGGACGGCACGATCCGGATCGGGGAAGAGGTCGTCAACAGGCTTCCCCCTCGTGATCGGGACATCGCCATGGTGTTCCAGAACTACGCCCTCTATCCACACAAGACCGTCTTCGAGAACCTCGCGTTCCCCCTCAAGCTTCGCAACCTCGGAAGCGCCGATATCAAGCAACGCGTCGCGCGAATCGCGTCCATCCTCGAACTGAACGAGCAACTCGATCGCAAGCCGCGACAACTTTCCGGTGGCCAGAGGCAGCGAGTCGCCATGGGCCGTGCGCTGATCCGCGAGCCACAGGCCTTCCTCATGGACGAGCCGCTCTCGAACCTCGACGCCAAGCTGCGAACCCAGATGCGGGCCGAGATCGGGCTCCTGCACAAGGGGATCGGAGTGACGACGATCTACGTGACTCACGATCAGGTCGAAGCGATGACGCTGGGCGATCGCGTCGCCGTGATGCGCCTGGGCGAGCTCCAACAGGTCGCCCACCCCACCGAGCTCTACACGCGCCCGGCCAACCTCTTCGTCGCGGGTTTCATCGGCAGCCCTGCCATGAACTTCTTCGAGGGGACGCTCGAGGCGAGCACAGGACAGCTGGCCGTCGGATTCGGCGACGGTCAACGTCTGGCCGTCGACGACCGGGAACGGCGACTGGCGGCAGGGCTCGAGTCGTTCCTGGGCCGGCACGTCATCGTCGGAGTGCGACCCGAGCACCTCGAGGACGCAGCGGTCGCGCGCGACGCCCCTGACCACCGTCGCCTGCGAGGGGAGGTTCGCCTCCGCGAACTTCTCGGCTCGGAAGTCGTCGTACATTTCGAAGTGGATGCCGCGCCTGTTGTGCGCCCCGAGATGCGGGAGATCGCGGATGACATCGACGCCGCAGCCCTGACCGACCTCGACAGACTCAGGGCCGCACGCCGTACGGCGTTCGTCGGGCGCTTCTCCGTCGACTCCGAGGCAGCGGCGGATGCCGTGGTCCACGTGGCCGTGGCACCAGCGGCGTTGCGCTTCTTCGACCCTGAGACCGGGCTCCGCATCGGAGTCGAATCCACTGCTTGACAGCGACCTCTCCAAGCGGAATGATCGCACCAGAGCGGTCATACAGCGTGCCAAATGAAAGGTGGTGAGACATGCCTGACGACGACGTCCTGTCGTTTGGGGAGCATGGCTCTGAGGACGCGTTCGACCGGCGCGAACTCCTGAAGAAGTCGGGGCGCCTCGCAGCAGCCGGCGCACTTGCGGGCCCCCTCCTCATGTCGGCGGGTGAGGCGCTCGCGGCAGGGGCCGCGGCCGTCGCCGACCCGATTGCCGCCACCGCCGTGGCGCAGGCAAAGCAGTACAAGGGGATCACGCTGACGACGATCCGCGAGACGGGCCCCCAGGCCGCTGACGACAAGCTCTTTGGTGGACCGCGGTGGAAAGCGCTGACCGGCATCGACGTGGAGACGATCGAAGGCGCGATGAACGAGGTCTACACGAAGCAGGTTGCCGAGCACGTGGCGAAGTCGGGCAAGATCGACGTCGTCGAGGCGCTGGGCGGCTGGATCCCGGACTTCGCGGACCGCGGCGTGATCGTTCCGATCGACAGCTACCTCGCGAAGTACAAGGCCCAGGCGACGATCAAGGACATCCATCCCGCGTACCGCTCGCTCGCAAAGTACAAGGGGAAGACCTACGGGTTCTTCGACGACGGAGACGCCTGGATGCTCTACTACCGGAAGGACGTCTTCGCAAACGGCAAGCTCCGGGCCGCCTACCGCGCGAAGTACGGCAAGGCGCTGCAAGTGCCGCGCACCTGGGACGAGATGACCGAGGTGTCCCAGTTCATCACCGATCAGCTGGCTCCGAAGATCTACGGGCAAGGTCATGCCCGGGCGCTCGGCAACCCCGGCAATTACTTCTACTTCATGCAGGCATTCCGGTCCTTTGGGGGTCAGTTCTTCAACCCGAGGACGATGGCGGCAACGATCAACGGGCCCGCAGGCGTCAGGGCCATGAACGTGATCCTGAAGGAGCTCGAGGCGTCGCCGCCGGGAAGCGAGAAGTTCGACTTCCTCACCATGTGGACCACCTGGCTCCAGGGGAAGACGGCGATGCTCTACACCTGGCCGCCGACCGGCCGCATCTCCGAGAACTATGCGCAGCGCGACAAGGCGTTCTCGTTCCTTCCCAAGTCGCAGATCGTCGGCAAGGTGGGGTATGCCGTTGTACCGGGGAAGAACGGGTGGTTCAACGCGGTCGTCAGATGCGTCTCGGCGGACTCGAAGAACCAGGACGCGGCGTATCTCTTCACGCAGTGGGACACGAGCCCGTCCGTCTCCCTGCAGCGTGTCATGCTCCCTTATTCCCTACGGGATCCGTACCGCATCTCGCACTTCAAGTCGAAGAAGTACGGCTCGCTCTGGCCGGCGGCGCCCGAGTACCTCAAGGGCCTCAACAATGCTGCGAACACCGGAGTCGTGGAGCTGGTCATGACGGGAGCAGCGGACTACTCCACCGCGTTGGACAGGGCGATGACCGCGATGTACTCCGGCAAGGACGTCCAGGGGACTCTGGACGACCTCGCGAAGGAGTGGGACGCGATCACAAAGCGGACGGGCGTCGAGACGGCCCGCGCGTCGTACGCCAACTTCCTGAAGCTGACGGGGTCGACCAAGAGGACGACTGCCGAGGCGAAGGGCATCGCAGTGAAGATCTAGGCGTGTGTCAGCCGGCGTAGAGATAGCTGACGCTACGCCACCCAGGAGGAGACGGTCAGGAGCCGTCTCCTCCTGGGCCGATCGCCATTTCAAGTACCTGATGGTGTGGCCGGCGGTGTCGCTGGTCTTGCTCCTATCCGTCTTCCCGCTCGTCTTCTCCCTGTGGGTTCTGTTCGTCGAGTACGACTTCGCGGTGTCGAACGACCATCCGTGGGTCGGTCTCGACAACTTCCGCGACAACCTGATCGACCCCGTCTGGTGGAACTCGGTCAAGGTCACGGCGATCCTCGCGCTGTCGGCCGTGGCAGTCGAGTTCATCCTCGGCTTGTTGCTTGCTCTGGCGATGCTCCGCCCGTTCCGAGGTCGGCGCATTCTGATGGTGCTGGTCGTGATCCCGCTGTTCATCAGCCCCGTCGTTGTCGGTGGCTTCTGGGACCTGTTTCTCCGGCAACCGATCGGACCGGCCAACCAGCTCGCGACGTGGGTGCTTCCGGGCGGGCCGGTCACGACGAACTTCACGGAGGACGGGCTCTGGCCGTACATCTCCGTGGTGATGGCCGATGCGTGGCAATGGACGCCGTTCATGTTCGTGGTCATGCTCGCCGGGCTCTCGGCGATCCCGAACGACGTCTACGAGGCAGCCGAGATCGACGGCGCGAAGCCCCGCCAATCGTTCTTCTTCGTCACGCTGCCGCTCTTGCTCCCGATCATGCTGGTCGCGCTCACGTTCCGGCTGATCGACGCGGTCAAGCTGTTCGACATCATCTACACGCTGACGCGCGGAGGGCCGGGAACACAGACGTACACGACCTCGTACTACCTCTACTACCAGGGCTTCGAGCGCTTCCACCTCGGCCAGGGCACCGCCGGCGCATGGATGTTCATGATCGTCCTGTCGGTGATCTCGTTCTGGCTCGTGCGGCGGCTGCTGACACCTGTCGAGGCATGAGGAGGCGTCCAAACCAGCGCGGCTCGACCGGAGCCGTTCGCGGATCCGGTGTGGCGAGCTGGACGCGCTGGCTCATCATCGTCGCCTACTTCACGTTTCTGGTCCTCCCGCTCTACTGGGCGCTCGTGACGGCGTTCAAGCCGCAGGAGGATCTGCTCGCACAGCCGCCCGTCTGGTTCCCGCGCGAACCCACCCTCTCCCATTTCGGCTCGGCACTCAACCGCCTCGAGGGACTCGACGGCATCAAGAACTCGCTCATCATCGCGTTCTCGAGCACCATCGTCTCGGTCGTCGTCGGGACTGCGGCAGCCTTCTCGCTCGCGCGCTTCGCGACCGGTGGCAAGCATCTCGCATTCTGGTTCCTGTCACAGCGGCTCCTACCACCGGTCGCAATCGTGATCCCGGTGTTCCTCTTGTACAGCCGGTACAGCAGGGAGTGGCTCGGGGTGCAGCTGATCGACACCCATGTGGGGTTGATCCTGCTCTACACCGTCTTCTCGTTGCCGTGGACGGTGTGGATGATGTACAGCTACTTCCGGCAGATGCCGCCCGAACTCGAGCACGCCGCCCTGGTCGACGGTTGCTCGCACTGGCAGGCACTGTGGAAGATTGCGATCCCGCTCGCGGCGCCAGGGATCGTCTCGGCGGCGGCGTTCGCCTTCATCTTCGCCTGGACCGAGTTTCTCTTCGCGTTCCTGCTCACGAGCACCAACGCTACGACTCTGCCCGTCATGCTCGTGGGTTACATCGGCCTTTTCCAGGGCAACCTCTGGGGGGAGACCGCCGCGATGACGCTGATCTCGCTCATCCCGGCCCTGCTCCTCGGGATCCTCCTCCAGCGTCACCTCGTGCGAGGGTTGACGATGGGCGCCGTCCAGGGGTAGCCACGTCCAGGTGACAGGCTCTAGACGTCGAGCCTCACAACGCTCCACGGCTCGAGGTCGAGCGTCAACACGCCTCGTCTCGGCCGCCGCGTCGTCATCCCGCGACGCCGGAACCGCTCCGGCTCCTCAACGGCCGCGGACAGACTCGCGGCGGTCAGCGTCAGGAGCTGCGCCGGCCCCGCGAGCGACCCCACCACCACCCGCAGCGGCGCCTTCGTCACATTGGCGAGGAGAAGGCGGACACCGTCCAGCGTGTAGATACACGCCGCTGCCAGCGCTTCGTCGTTCGAACAATCCAGCAGGCCGACCTGTCCGAACTGGCAGTCGCCTACGTCCGCCAACACGTGGTAGGCAGGAGTGACGACGTCATGCCCGTCCTTCCGACGCCTGATCACTCCCCAGCCGGTTGGTGCGGCGAAGCTCACCGAACTCGCTCCTGCCCGCGCAAGCATCTCAAGACTCGAGACCGCGAACGCGGCGCCGGCGGGATGCGGCCCTCGATGCGCAAGTGCGGTCGTGACGACCGGGCTCGCGGCGAAGGGTCGTTCGTCCCCGATCTCCCGAACGATCTGCGCACGCTCACGCTCGAGCGCTGCACGCCAGCCGCGCAGAGGAAGTGATGCGATCGATCGGACGGGAATCCCTCCACCGGCGGTCTCGAGCTGAGTGGCGATGCCCAGCTCTGCCTTGGGTGCGATTGGCGTCAGAACGAGGGAAACCTGGTCGACCATCGTGAGAGCGGATGGTCCGTCCTCTGGCTCGATGATGACGCGAGCGATCCCGACCTGCGCCAGCGGCAGCTCGTGCGCAAGCGCCTCGAGACTATCGCCCTCGAACCTCCCGAGGCCGAGCACCAGCTCCAGGCTCGTGGCTGTGGCGAGGCCGGTCGCCGCTGCGTGCCCGAGCGCCGCGCGCCAGCTCGGCGAGCGCAGCTCGAGCCGCACGCGGAGATGCGCGAGCCGAAGGCCCAGAAGCATGTCTGGTCCAGGTGTCCTCGATCGCACGACCGGCTCCGGGAATGTGAGACCGAGCCCCGGGAAAGGTCGCCCGGTCGACGGACCGACCGACACCTCGACCGCCGGCGCCTTTGTCATGCCTTGCTTTTGTCATATGGCATACCGATCGCCTAGACTACTTGCCCTAACACCGGTCGCGTGCCGTGATCGGTGACCGTCCCGTTCCTCTCGACCCAAGGAGGGAGTGTTGGCCGACGATCAGTTCGAGCAAGGATTCGCGCGGCGAACCGTCGATATGGGGACGCGTCGCGAGCGCCGGCCACCGACTGAGTCGACGACGCTCGTCACCGGCGCGACCGGCTTCATCGGCCCGCATGTGGTGCGCGCATTGCTCGACAGTGGGCGCAGGGTCGTCGGTCTGGACGTCCGCGGCTTCCAACCGGAGGGACGGTTCATTCTCGGCGACGATCTCGAAGACGTATCGCTCGAGATTGGGTCGGTCGCAGACACGGCACGACTCAACGACGTGATCCGACGGCATCGACCGAACGAGATCGTCCACATGGGGATGATCATCGACCCCGGGTATCTCGCCACGAACCGCACGACCGGGATTCAGGTGAACATCCTCGGGACGGTGAACGTCCTCGAGGCGATGCTGGCCTTCGACATCGACCGCGTCGTGAACTTCTCCTCGATCGGGGTGCTTCCGAGCGTCGAATACCAGCCGATCGACGTCAATCACCCCATCGTGCTCGCCGCGAAGGGGCCGGGCACCGACTTCTACGGCTCGTCCAAGGCCGCCTCCGAGCTTCTGTGCTTTGCGTATCACCAGGCGCTCGGCGTCGACTTCCGCACCATCCGCCCATCCGCCGTCTACGGGCTGGGAATGACCGTCTGGGTCGGACCGATCAAGGCACTCGTCGAAGGTGCGGTGCGCGGCGAGCCGCAGCACATCGAGTTCGGCGGGCCGCACCCGCGCGACTACACGCACGCCATGGACATCGCCGGCCTCGTCGCTGCGGTCCTCGGGGCACCGGACGACGCCGATCGGATCTTCTTCGGCGCGACGGGGCGACCCCTCGTCACCACTACCGAAGTGGTCGAGCACGTGCGCGAGCTCGTGCCCGGAGCCGACGTCTCGATCGGCGACGAGCTCTCGGAGGGCGAGAAGCCCGTCGTTGCGCTCCGCGGGCAGCTCTCGATCGACAATGCGAGGGAACAGCTCGACTGGGAGCCGACCTACGGCGCGATCCGTGACGGGATAGCCCAGTATGCCAACCACTACCGCGCGTTCCTGGCCGCGACGACCTGAGCACTCCATCTTGACACGCCGACCTCGTATCTTCGCGGGCGGCCTCGCGACCGAGACGAACAGCTTCTCACCGCTGCCGACGGGGTACGACGATTTCCGGAAGGCGCCGCCCCGGGCCTCGCAGGCCGATCGAGACACGATCTTCTTCGGGAGGAGCTTCCGCTCGTACGCGGCTGTGGCGACGCGGCGTGGGCTCGAGCTGGCAGTCGGCTCCTTTGCGTTCGCCATTCCGGCCGGACCGCCGCCGCGCGCAGCCTACGAGCGTCTGCGGGACGAGCTGCTGGCCGAGATCCGCGGGAACCTGCCGCTCGACGGCGTGCTGTTGACGCTTCACGGCGCGATGGTCTGCGACGGTGTCCCGGACTGCGAGACCGACATCGTGCAACGCGTCCGTGAGACGGTCGGCGATGCTCGTATAGGTGTGCTCCTCGACCTCCACTGTGACCTTCCGTCCGAGTTGGTCGATGCGGTGGACGTGGTTGTCGTCGTCAGGGAGTACCCGCACGTCGACGTCGAGCCGCGTGCGATGCAGCTCGCCGAGATCCTCGCGGACGCAATCGCGGGGATCACGCAGCCCACGACGGCACGGTTCGACTGTCGGGTCGTCGGCCTGGTCCCCACGGTACGCCAGCCGATGCGTGGTTTCGTCGATCAGGTGCTCGTTGCCGCGGAGGACGAGCCGGGAGTGCTCGCCGCCTCGCTCGGCCACGGGTTTCCGTACCTCGACGCACCCGGCGCGGGCGCCTGCGCGGTCGTCGTGTCGAACGCCGACGTTCAGCTCGCGGAGGACGTCGCTGGCCGCGTCGGAAGGGCGTTCTATGCGATCAGGCACGACGTGGCGCTCTCACCCATCCCGCTCGACCTCGCGCTGGACCATGCCCTGTCGCGTAGTCACGATGGACTGGTTGTGCTCGCCGACACGGCCGACAATGCCGGCGGAGGCGCTCCGAGCGACTCCACCTTCGTGCTCGCCGAGCTCCTCCGTCGCGGAGTGCGCGAGGCCGGCCTTGCCCCGCTCTGGGATCCCGGCGCCGTTCGCGTGGCGTTCGCGGCTGAGCTCGGATCGACTGTGGAGCTCAGGCTCGGTGGCAAGAGCACTCGTTTTTCGGGAGATCCGCTCGACGTCACAGCCCGCGTCAAGGGCCTCTGCCCCAACCTCGTCCAGCGCTGGCCCCAGGCTGACGGCTTCGCGGAGATGCCCCTCGGCGACGCCGCATGTCTCGACGTGGAAGGCATCGACGTCGTGGTCGTGAGTCTGCGAGACCAGGCGTTCGGGCTCGAGCTCTTCACCGCCTTCGGGATCGATCCGAAGGCGAAGCGGCTGCTCGTGCTCAAGTCTGCGAACCATTTCCGGGCGGCGTACGATCCGATCGCCTCCGACGTCGTGTACGTCGACGCGGGCGGAGCGCTTCCGGCTGATCCACGCGACATCGCCTACACGCAGTTCGACCGTCACGCGTTTCCCTGGATCGACGATCCGCTCGGCGACGCCGCACGCGAGTCGCCACCGAGCGAATCGAGCCTGCGATGAGCTACGACATCGCACTCCTCCCCGGCGACGGGATCGGGCCGGAGGTCGTGGCCGAGGGCGTCCGTGTGCTCGAGCGCGTGGTCGAGCTGAGCGGCGGCGAAGTCGAGCTCGAGCTCGAGACATTCGACGTCGGCGCCGGCACCTGGCAGCGGACGGGTGAGGCGATCTCGGACGAGACGTACGCCGCATGCGAGAAGTCGGACGCGATCCTGCTCGGTGCGGTCGGGCTGCCCGACGCGCGTCATCCCGACGGTCGAGAGGCGGGGCCTGACGCGCAGTTCCGGCTTCGCTTCGGGCTCGACCTATTTGCCGGCATTCGCCCGATCCGGCTCTACCGCGGCGCGCCGACGCCTCTACGGCACACCGATGCAGGTATCGACTACGTGATCGTGCGTGAGAACACCGAGGGCCTGTACGCCGGTCGTCCCGGCGGCAGCCGCGTCGACGGCGAGGTCGTCGCCGACACCGGGATCGTCACGCGCACCGGCACGACGCGCGTCGCGCAGCGCGCGTTCGAGCTGGCGGAGCGGCGGGCGGGCGCACCCGCCGACGGCGTGCCGCGGGTGACCTGCGTGGACAAGGCGAACGTCCTCGCCTCGTACGCGTTCTTCCGCGAGGTCGTGACGAACGTGTCGGCCGCATACGCCGACATCGAGCTCGAGACAGCGTACGTCGACGCGGCCGCGCTCCACCTCGTGCAGCGGCCCTCGCACTTCGACGTGATCGTTGCGGAGAACATGTTCGGCGACATCCTCTCCGACCTCGGTGCAGCCACGATCGGTGGCCTCGGCCTCGCCCCGTCGGGCGACGTCGGCGACTGGAACGGCCTCTTCCAGGCGTCGCACGGATCGGCGCCGGACATCGCCGGGACGGGCTCGGCGAACCCGCTGGCGACGATTCTGTCCGTGTCGCTGATGCTCGCGTGGTTGGGTCGCCGCGACGACGACGACGCGATAGCGCGCGCGGGCGGCTGGATCGACGCTGCGGTCGAGACCTCCTTGGCGGATGGCTCGGCGCTGACGCGCGACCTCGGCGGTTCGGCCGGGACGACGGCGGCCGGGGACGCTGTACTCACGGCGCTCGACGCCGTCGTCGGCGCGGCGTGACCGGCGACGACGTTCGCTTGCTGATCGACGATCCCGCGCGCCGCGCGGAAGTCTCCGTTACCGAGCTGGCAGAGGCGCTCCTCACGCGGCTCGAGACGCGCGCCGACCTCCACGCGATGATCACGCTCACTCCGGAGCTCGCGCTCGCCCAGGCCCATGCTGCCGATGCGGCGCGCGCACGCGGTCGCGCGATGCCGCTCGACGGAATGCCGCTGGTGATCAAGGACAACGTCGGCATCGCAGGCGTTCCGACCACTGTCGGCTCACGGCTGTTCGCAGATCGAGTCGCCTCGTCAGACGCCGACGTGACGACGCGGATTCGCGTGGCGGGCGGGGTGATCCTGGGCAAGGCGAACCTCCACGAGCTGGCCTTCGGCGCGACGTCCGCGAACGAGACGTTCGGCGCGGTCGTCAATCCCGCCGCTTCCGACCGGATCCCGGGCGGGTCGAGCGGTGGCTCCGGCGCTGCCGTGGCCGCCGACCTGTGCGTCGCCGCAATCGGAACCGACACGGGCGGGTCCGTACGGCTGCCGGCGTCGCTGTGCGCCATCTCGGGTCTGCGACCGACATTCGGCGCCGTCTCGAACCGCGGCGTGCAGCCGGTCAGCAGCTCCCTGGACACGGTGGGGCCGCTCGCACGCTCGGTGAAGGACGTGCGCGCGCTCCTCGCGTCGATCGCCGGCTTCGACTCCCGCGATCCCTCCTCATGCGAGCGAGTGCTCGACCTGACGCTCAACGACTCGGTCAAAGGGCTCCGCGTGGGGGTGGTCGAGTCGCTCGTCGAGCGATCCGACCCGGACATCGCCGCCGCGGTCGGAGCGGTCGCCGCCGTGCTCTCGGAGAGTGGCGCGCACCTGTCGCCGATCGAGATCGACGGGTGGCAACAGGCGGTCGACGCCTGCGGGTTGCTGATCAAGGCAGAGGCGCTCGGCGTCTACCGCGAGGCTGTGACGGAGACCCCCGAGCTGTTCGAGGAAGGCACGAGGCGGAGGTTGGCTCTCGCCGCCGACGTCGACGCCGACGCGATTCGCGATCTGCGTCTCGAGCAGTCGCGCTTTGCCGAGACCGTCGAGCTCACGCTCTCCGGCGTCGACCTGCTGCTGCTGCCGACGATCCCGGTCGACGCGCCTGCGGCGGGAGGAGCTGACACGGTCGACACGACCGCGGCCGTCGTCCCGTACACGCACCTGCTGAGCTTCGCCCACGTGCCTGCCCTGTCGATCCCATGCGGTGTGACCTCGACCGGTGGGCCGGTCGGAGCGCAGCTCGCAGCTGCGCGGTGGCACGACGGTCTCGTCCTCCGTGCCGGCGCTGCGGTGCAGGCGGTGACCGACTGGCACCGCGCGCGACCTGCTTTCGGCTGATGACGGCAGGCACCTCCGGCCGCACCGCGTCTCGACGGTCAGGCGGCGGGATCGATGCGCACCACCTCGTACGGCGCCAGCGTGAGCTCCAGCTCCCCGTCCGCGCTCGCTGCTTCCGAGCTCGCGCGGAACGCCGCCGGATCGGACGCCGCGTGCACGGCGGTCGCCTCGTTCAGCCGGCGCAAGGACAAACTGCCATGGAGCGGCCCGACGACCACCTCCCGCTCGGACGGCGCCAGGTTCGCGACGAGCGCACGGCCTTCGCCATCGGGGGTTCGCACGGCGAGCCCGACGACGGCGAGCACGTCGCTCGACATGCAGGCGAGCACCTCCGCCCCACGCCACTCTGCCGCGTCTGCGAGCGGGTGGTACAGCGGGAACACGTCGCCCGCCACCGAGCTGAACTGTTCCGGCAGCTCGGAGCCGCCGGCGCGCTCGACGACTCCGCGCCAGCCGGTCGTCTCGTAGTAGGTCACCGACGAGGCACCCGACTCCGAGATGTACTTCAGGCTTCCCGCCGTCCAGGCCGCGCCGTACAGCGACGACTGACGCACGTCGACCGAGTCCGGCAGCTCGCCGAGAGGCGTCGGCGGCGGGTCGCCTGCGGCATGAAAGTTGACGCGCCTGCGCATGGTGATGGGCGAGACGATCACCTGTTTTTCCCCGGCGATGGTCCGCGCGCTGCGCACGTTCTCTCCCTGCGCGTCGAGGTTCTCGACCACGTCGGTGTCCGTGAAGGCGTGGATCTGCGGCGTGATCGAGAAGCAGAGCCCGTCCCAGCCGGACAGGTCGGGCCGTGTGCGGTTCACCTCGGTGAAGTAGATCTCGGTACCGCCCGCGAACACCGCAGGCACGACGGGCTCGAGTCCTTCGCGAGCCACTCCCACGAGGGCCGGTCGCGTGACTTCGGTAGGGGTCCCGGTCCGTGAGTCGCCGTTGATCACGAGCACGCGGTCGACGGGTGGACCGGTGGCCAGCGCCGCAGCGACGTCCGCGATCTCGCCGGCCTGCGCTTCGAGCAGGTGGAGCGACACCTCCAGGTGGGCGCCGGCGGCCGTCGCAGTCTCCTGTGCCGCGACGAGCGTGGAACGCCAGTCGCGGTCGAGTCGCAACTCGACACGTAGATGCTGAGGGGCGAGCAGCGCGAGCACCTCGCGCTCGCGCGTATCGGGGACGTGATGGTCGCGATCCTGGCCGAGCCCGACCGGCGGAACCACGGTTTCCGTCGGAGCGCCGATTGTCAGGCGCGCACGGCCGGACGATGGCGTCCCGGCCGAAACGTCGACAGGTTCGACGACAAGACGTTGTCGGAGCGCCTGACCCGGCTCGAGCGGCGGTGGCGGGCCCAGGCTGATCGGCGTGGAGTACGTCTTGAAGTTCGCGTCGGTCCAGTTTCGATGGTCTTCGGTTTCCCACAGGTCGCCCTCGAAGTCGAGGACGAGACGACCCCCTTCGGTGAGCTCCACCTCGAGATGATCGAACGAGGGAAAGAGTGGCGAGAACGCCTTGCCGTCGAAGGATTGAGGGCCGATCAGGTCAGGGAACGCGCCATCGATCTCGCCGTCGGGAGTACGCGCTCTGAACCGGGCACCGGCCGTCTCGCGCCACGGGTGATGGACGCACAGACCGATGCGGCCGAACGGGAACGCGGCCCCGGCGTGTCCGTCGAAGACGTACTCGACCCGACCCGTGTCCGCCCCGGTGATCGTGCCGTGCCAGGCGAAGTCGACCTCGCGGCGTGCGTGGCGGACGTCGAACTCGACTCGGAAGCCGTGATCCGACTCGTCGATCTCCAACCCGGAGACGACACCGGGAACGGTGTCCCAGTCGACGTCGCGCACGGCCGCGTAGACGCGGCGAACCAGCTCGGTGCCGCCGATCCGGAGGTAGCGCAGGTCGATGCCGTCGAGCAGCACGGTGGCCGGGCCCGCGCGCAGGAGACGCATGTCCGCGAAGGGCGCGTCCGTCCCGTGCAGGAGCCGCAGCCGGTCGGGGGTGAGAGTCATCGTCGTCCTCCTTCGGATCAGCTCGAAGTCACCTGGTCGTCGATCGCGGTCGCGGGCACCGAGCACGCGAGCGAAGACGTGGGTCGCCCGCGCGGCGAAGCTGTACCTGCGGACGGCGGGTGCGGCGCTCATCGTGAGTCACCTGCTCGGACTGCGAAGCGGTTCAGCTTCGCTGTGAACAACGGGTTGTCCAGCACGTCGGGATTGGCGATGTTCTCCGGCAGGCGGCCGGCGGCGACGGAGAGCAGCGCGGCGCACGCTTCTTCGACGCAGCCGCGGATCAGGTCGTCGGTGTAGCCGAGAGAGTGGGGCGCTCCGACGACGTTCGGCAACTCGAGCAGGGGGTCGTCAGCCGGCAGAGGCTCCGGGTCGACCACCTCCAACCCGGCGCCGGCCAGGCGCCCGCTGCGCAGCGCGTCCACGAGCGCCGCCTGGTCGACGATCGCGCCGCGGGCGACGTTGACGAGGATCGCAGTGGGCTTCATCAGCCCGAGGCGGCGAGCGTCGAGAAGCCCACGAGTCGCATCGGTGAGCGGGCAGGCGACGACGACCACGTCCGACTCGGCGAGCAGCTCGTCGAGCGCCACGTACGCGACGCCGGACTCGGCGACGGGTGTTCGCTGCGTGACGACCACTCGCATCTCCCACGGCTCGAGCAGCCGCACGACCTCCCGCCCGATGCGCCCGTAGCCGATCACGCCGAGCGTCCGCCCCCGAAGCCCGGCGCCGTGCGGCAGGTACCGCCCGGTGCCCCAGTCACCCGACCTCAGCGCGAGGTCGCGCTGCCGGAGTCGGTGCGCGGCGGCGAGCACGAGGGTGACAGCGGCTGACGCCATCGAATGGGTGACTCCGCCGGGCGTGATCGTCACGGCGATTCCCCGCTCGCTGCAGGCGGGTAGGTCGACGAAGTCGAGCCCCACGCCGTTGCGGGCGATGATCGCGAGCCGTTCGACGCCCTCGAGACTGGCCCGCGTGACGGGGGCGGAGTAGTGGTAGAGGCCGTCGATCCCGTGGAGCAGGTCGGGACGCAGCGGTCGCGCGTCCTCGGACAAGAACGACCATTCGATACCCGCGTCCTCGAGGGCCGTCAGGTCGTACGGAGCGAACACGAACGAGCCGTCGGGGGTACGCACTTCGCGGGTGACACCGACACGGAAGGGCTCGATTCGGTCGTCAGGCATGCCGTACGATCGATTCTCTCAGACCGTCGGTCAACGCCTCGCGCACCCGGGCAGCGACGAGATCGATCGTCTCGTTCGCGCGCTCGATCACGCCCGGCATCCGCAGGAACCCGTGCACCATCCCGGCCGCACGCATGTGCTCCACGTCGACGCCGGCGTCGCGGAGCTTCGCGGCATACGCCTCGCCCTCGTCGCGCAGCGGGTCGAACTCGGCCGTGACGACGAGCGCCGGGGCAGTGGCGGACACGTCCGGCGCGCGCAACGGCGAAACCTCCAGGTCGGCGGCGTCGGCGCGGTCCGACACATAGAGACCCCAGAACCACTCCATCGTCGTGCGCTCCAGCCCGTAGCCGGTGGCGTTCTTCGCGTACGACGCGGTCTCGAATGCGTAGTCGGTGACGGGGACGACGAGCGCCTGCAGTCGCAGCGGCACGCCGCGGTCACGAGCCCTCAGCGCGACGACGGCTGTCAGATGGCCACCGGCGCTGTCGCCTCCGACAGCAACGGGACCGAACTCACGCGTAGCCCACGTCGTCGCCGTCCATGCGTCCTCGAGCGCGGCCGGATGCGGATGCTCGGGGGCAAGGCGGTAGTCGACTGCGACGACCCTGGAGCCCGACCGCGCTGAGAGCGCCCGGCAGAGCGGATCGTGCGACTCGAGCGAGCCGATCGTCCAGCCGCCGCCGTGCAGCCAGACGAGCGCCCCGGGGCCGGCGCCCATCGGCTCGTACAGCCGGCCGGACACACCGTCGATGTCGACATCCTCGACCCGGGCGACCTCCTCGAGCGCGCCGAACAGGCCCCTCGCGTTCGCGTCGACGAGCCGGCGTGACTCCTCGACACCGAGCTCCTGGTACGGCCGCGTCCCAGCCGCCACTCCGGCATCGAGCCAGGCACGCGCCTGCGGATCGAGCGGCATGGCTACCGGACTCCCTGGCTGACTTCGCCCCGGGCACACGCGAGCAGGCTCGTGTTGACGACGACGGGGTCTCGGGTGTCGACCTTCACGTCAGACCCCCGGTGGGCCGAGGATGCGGCCGCCGTCCACGGAGATCACGGCGCCGGTCACCCATTCTGCTTCGGCATCGACGAGGTGCCAGATCCACCGGGCGATGTCCTCTGGCTGACCGATCCGTCCGAGCGGGACGAGCGTGCCCAGCACGCGTATCCGTTCCTCGGGATCCTCGGCGGCGAGGTGGAACTCCGTCAGCACCGGCCCCGGGCGGACACACGCCACTCTGATCCGGTCGGGCGCGAGCTCTGCAGCCATGTTCATCGTCATGTGCTCGAGTGCAGCCTTGGCGAGACCGTAGACCGTCTGCTGCGGCCGGTACATCGCTGCGGCTGCCGACGAGACGTTGACCACGACGGGCGCCGGGGATACGCGGAGCGCGGGAAGTGCGGCTTGGACGAGGAAGTACGGAGCGCGCAGGTTTGTCGCCATGACGTCGTTGAAGTCCGCCAGCGTGATTTCCTCGATGCGCTTGAGCCGGTAGGTAGCGGCGTTGTTGACGATCACATCGAGCCTGCCGCGTGCCACGAGCACCGCGTCCACGACCTCCGTCGGCGCGTGCGGTTGACCGAGGTCGGCGCGAACGGGAAAGGCGCGCCCACCCGCCTCCGTGATCGCAGTTGCGACGGCCTCCAGCCGCTCCGGCCGCCTCCCTACGAGTACAACCTCGAGCCCGTGCTCCGCCAGGAGTCGCGCGGCAGCCTCGCCGATCCCGGAGCCGGCGCCGGTGACGACTGCGACGCGCTGGTCGCTCATCGCAGCGCAATCCGTTCCGTGACCAGCTCGAGCACGTCGAAGCGCTGGGTACCGAGGAGGACGGACGCGAACGAAGCCGGGGAACCTTCGACACGGGGGCTACGGCGCGATCTGTATGACGATAATACGGCCGTGCGCGTGGCGATCATCGGGGCGGGGCTGATGGGCGCGCAGATCGGCTGCGAG
Source organism: uncultured Actinomycetes bacterium (assembly GCA_963747125.1). Taxonomy (GTDB): domain Bacteria; phylum Actinomycetota; class Thermoleophilia; order Gaiellales; family Gaiellaceae; genus Gaiella. The sequence goes on from CAVVEN010000022.1 coordinate 51,229, forward strand.
TACGCCCTCGGCGGGCACGATGTCGTCCTCCACTCGAGGGACGCCGCCGCAGCGCGCGCGAGGGCCGAGGCGGGGCTCGACCTCGTGGAGCGCCATGCGCTGCGATCGGCAGCCGACGTCACCCGTGCGCGTGCGCGTGTCACGGCGTCGCCCGACACGGAGGCCGCCGCAGACGGGGCTGACCTGCTCGTCGAGTCACTGCCCGAGGACCTCGAGCTCAAGGCAGCGTCGCTGCGCGTCGCGCTGAGGGCGTCCCCGACCGCGATCGTCGCCACGAACACGTCGTCGCTGCCGATCACCGCCGTCGGCACGGCGATCGGCGCGCCCGAGCGCACGGTGGGCACGCACTACCTCAACCCGCCGCTCCTGATGCCGACCGTCGAGGTGATCGCCGGCGAGGGCACCTCGGCGGAGACGCTCGCCTTCGTTCGTGAGACGGTGGCATCGCTCGGCAAGCTTCCCATCGCGGTGCGCCGCGACGTCCCGGGCTTCGCCTGGAACCGGTTGCAGTTCGCGCTCGTGCGTGAACTCGCCTGGCTCGTCGAGAACGGCGTCGCGAGCGCCGAGGACCTCGACACGGTGATGCGCGAAGGGCTGGCACGGCGATGGCGGCAGGTCGGGCCCCTGCGCGCGATCACGCTCGGCGGGATCGAGACGTGGAACCGCTCGGGACGGAACATCGTTCCCGAGCTGTCGACCGCGGCGGAGCTGCCCGACTTGCACGAGGTCGCGATCACAGGCGGCAACCTCGCCGCCGACGCGGCGAGACGCGACGCGGCCCTGGCAGCCGAGCTTTGCGAACCGGATGCGACGAACGGACACGAATGAGTACCGATCACTCAGCCGGAGCCGTTGTGTGCGTCCACCGCCGCCGCCTGTTCGAGGGGCCGACGCCCGAGACCGAACGTGACCTGCAACGCAGCCGCCTCGAGCGACACGCAGTGGACTCAGGACGCTCTCCCTTCGACCCAATGGTTGCCCGGCTCGACGACGAGGGTCTCACCGACGAGCGGCGCGACCACGCGGCGCGCGCCGGTCGTGTCGTACCTCGGGACGAGGTCGACGAAGCGATCGACGTCCTCGTTCGGCGCCAGGTAGTGGCAGGCGACTGCCAGCTCGAGGCCGAGCATCTCGGCGCAGCGCGCTGCCTCGTCCGGGTCCATCTCGCCGGTGAGGAACGTCCCGGGCCCGGGGATCAGGTGCGACAGCTCTCGCGGTAACGTGCAGCCGAGCAGCCCCACTGTGGGCTTGTAGAGCTCGCCGATCAGCGTCATGTCGAAGATGCAGGTGTCACCGTAGTGGTAGATCCTGACGCCTGGTTCGGTCTCGACGACGAACGCGATCGGATTGCCGACGACGGTGCTCCCGTCCGAGAGCGTCGCAATCGACCAGTGGTGGCATTCGACCGGCCTGACGAGTATCCCGCCGACCTCGACCACGATCCCCCACGTCGTCTGGGTGACCTGGTCGGGCGAGACACCGTCGTCGATCAGCTTCGCCCGAACGGCCGCGTCGCAGATCACCGGCGCGCCGGTGCGCTTCGCGACCGACGGCGCGTCGCCGTAGTGGTCGAGCGCGGCGTGGCTGACGAGGATCACGTCAGGCGTGCGGAGATCGTCCGGCCCGCACGGTGCGAGTGGATTGCCGGTGAGAAAAGGGTCGATCAAGATCGTGTGCGTCGGCGAGACGATCTCGTAGCTCGCAGCCCCGTGATACGTCAGGCTCGTGCTCATACGAGCCCCCGCTGTGTCTCCCAGCCCTTGATGAGCTGCATGAGCGTGCGGTTGATGGGCACCGGAACACCGACCTCGTCGGCGGCCCTGACAACGGCACCGTTGATCACGTCGATCTCGGTGCGCCGACCCGCCTCGACGTCCTGCAGCATCGACGCCTTCGTCGGGCCCGCCTTCTCCACCAGCCCCAGGATCGTGCCGATCCGCTCGTCGAAGTCGATGTCATAACCCAGCGCCTGCGCCACGGCAACCGCCTCGCGCGTCGTCTCCGAGACGAGGTCGAGCATGTCCTGGCAGGTGCCGAGCGCGCCCGCAGTCATCCCCGTCAATGCCGAAGCAGGCAACGATGCCGCGTTCAGGATCAGCTTCTTCCAGATCTCAGGGCGTACCGGAGAGGCGACCGTCGCTGCGAGCCCCGCCGACTCGAGTGCCTCCGCGAGACGCGCCGCTCCGTCACCGCCGTCCGAGAACGACCCCACGAGCGTCGGCTGCTCGGCCGGGTGCAGGACGCGTCCGGGCCCCTGGAGCAGACCGCTGTTGTACGTGACGCCGAGGACGACCTGTCCCGGTGGGTACGCGGCCGCGAGCACGTCGCCGTTACCCCAGCCGTTCTGCAGCGAGGCGACGGCGGTGTCCGGACCGACCAGTGGGCGCGCGCTCTCGGCCGCCAAGGAGGTGTGGTAGCACTTCGTGAAGAACACGACGATGTCGACCGGGCCGACCGCAGCCGGGTCGGTGGTTGCAGGAACGCGGGTGACTGTCTCGTCGTCGCCCCGGACGACGGTCACGCCCTCTGCGTTGATCGTGTCGACCAGCGGCTGCACCACGTCGACGAGCACAGTCTCGTGCCCGGCCTGGTGGAAGCGAGCGCCGAAGATCGATCCCATCGCTCCGGCACCCACGACGGCGATCCTCATCGAATCCTCCTTCTCGGACTGGAATACGATCCTACAGGTCTACCGATCGATGGTCGCAGCCACCAGGGAGTAGGGTCGTCCCGTGCTCGAGCAGCCACCGCTCCTCACCGTCCGCCGCGGGTTCGAGCGGCCTGGGGCCGAGCTCGTGGTCGCGTTTGCCCGAGCCGAGTCGGCACAGGTGGCCGATGCACAGGGCGGCGGCGGCGCGCTCGACGCGCGTATCCAGGCGCTGCCGGCGATACCGTTCGACCGTACGATCTCCGGCCCGGCGCTCACCTGCGAGACCGGACCGGGAGACGTGCTCGCCGCGCTCGCCGCGCTCGACGTGTCCCGGCCGGGTGACGTGCTGCTGATCGCGACCGGTGGCTGGACGGGGACGGCTTCGATCGGCGACCTGTTCGCCGGGGCTGCGCGCAATGCGGGGATCGCGGCGATCGTCACCGACGGTGCCGTCCGCGACGTCGACGGCCTGGCGCGCGCAGGGGTGCCTGTGTTCTCGGCCGGGCTCACGCCGGCGTCACCGGCCGCGAACGGGCCGGGCACGGTCGGGCTTCCAATCGTGATCGGCGGACGCCCCGTCGACGCCGGCGACGTCGTCGTCTGCGACCGCACCGGCGTCGTCACCGTGCCGCGGGCGCGCGCCGCCGAGGTCGCGGCGTCGCTCGACCGAGTCCTACAGCTCGAGGCCGAGGAGGCCGAGCGGGTCGCCGCCGGCCAGGTGCTGCCGGGCGCGATCCGCGAGCTGCTCGCGTCCGACCGTGTGCGCGAGATCGAGTAGCCGAGGCAGGGATACCCGCCGAATCTAACCTCGCACAGGTTTGGACAACTCGGGCGTGACCTGCGCCGGACGTGAAGACCCGCTGGGGACGCCGCAAGCCCGGTTCCGGCCCGGTCTCGACGAACTCCTGGTTGCCTACCACGATCGAGCTCGGACCCCGCCGACCTCCCGGGTCGGTATCAGGGGAGCGCACGGCTTGGTGGCCTGGCTCGTCGTGCAAACGGCAGCGGTCCCTTCGCTCTCACACGCGACGCCCTCGACGCGGCGGTTAACTAGCGGTCGGCCCGTCTAGTATCGGGACGGTGAGTGTCCCGCCGGCTGGCCGACTGCCCGGCACCAGGTTGTCGAGGTGGGCCGACCGGCACTCGCCCTTCTTTCTGTTGGCTCCGCTCGTCCTCGTGGTCGCAGCGGTGGTCGTTTACCCGCTCGGATACTCGCTCTGGGTGAGCCTCGTGGACTACGACTCCGCGGTGCAGGGATGGGTCGGGCTCAGGCACTACCGAGCGGTAGTCGAGTACTCCGCCTTCCCGGCGGCGCTCCTGCGGACGGCCGGACTCTGTTGCGCCGCTGTCGCGATCGAGTTCACGCTCGGCCTTCTGCTCGCGCTGTCGGTCGCGAGCGGCGGTTCCTGGCGCCGGAAGCTGGTCCCCCTCCTATTGCTCCCCGCGGTTGCCGGGGGAGTCACCGCAGGCTTGTTCTGGCGCCTGTTCCTCGACCCCGCCGCCGGGCCGGCCGATTTCCTGCTCGGAGAGGCACTCGGGCGGCCGGTGACCGCTGACTGGCTGTCGAATACGTGGCTCACCTATACCGGCATCGTCCTCGCGGATGCGTGGCAGTGGACCCCGATCGTCTTTCTGATCCTGTACGCCGGGCTGCGCACGATCCCGTCGGAGCTTTACGAGGCCGCCGACCTCGACGGCGCGACGCCAAGCCGGTCGTTCGTGTTCGTCACGCTACCGCTGCTCGCGCCGTTCGCCGTGCTCGCGTTGCTTCTGCGGCTCGTCGACGGCATGAAGCTGTTCGATGTGCCGCTGATCTTCGGAGGTAAGAGCGAGGGAACGGAGACTGCGGCCTTGTATCTCTATGGCCAGGGCTTCACGTCCTTCCATCTCGGATTCGCCTCCGCGGGGAGCTGGCTGTTCGTGCTTGCGATTGCCATTGTTGCCTGCCCGCTTCTCGTCCTGGTCTTCCGGCCCCGGTGGCGTTGGACATGAGGACCGCACGCCTCGCGGGGGGCGCCTACGTAGTCGCATTCGCCGTGTTTGTTCTTCTCCCCGTCTACTGGGCGCTGCTGACGACCCTCCGTGACGGCGACGGGCCACCTGGCTGGGAGAGCTTCCTCCCGCGGCGACTCACCCTCGACGGCTACGACTTCCTTGGCTCGGCCGAGAGCTGGACGGCGCTGCGGAACAGCGCGGTGGTAGCTACGGCGACGGCGGTGGCGTCGGTCGCGATCGGGATCCCTGCGGCGTACGCGATCACCCGTCTGCGCCGCGGCGGCGCCTTCTTCTTGGCGGCGCTCGTGCTGCTCCGACTGCTGCCGCCGGTCGCAGTGATCCTGCCTGCATTCCTGCTCGCGAACCGATATCACCTGGCGGACACATTGGCCGGGCTGGTGGTCTTCTACATCCCCTTCACCCTGACGTTCACAGTGTTGCTCGGGTTCGCCTACTTCCGCCAAGTGCCACCGGAGATCGAGGAGGCGGCGCTGGTCGACGGCTGCTCTCGCTGGGGCGTCCTGCGGCTAATCGTGGCGCCCCTGGCGGCGCCGACGATGCTCGCCGCCGGGATCCTCGCGTTCGCGTTCGCCTGGACGGAGTTCTTCATTGCAGCGGCCTTCTTCCGGACGGAGGCCCTGACGCTGCCGGTTCACGTTGCCTACCACTCGACGTACGGCTGCTTCGCGTGCGTACCGCGCGTGGAACCGCTCCAGCTCTGCCTTATCGGGCTCGCCCCGAGCGTCATCTGCGGACTCTTGCTCTACCGCTATGTCAGGCGCCGTGTGCACAACGGCGACTGATCGGTGCGGGTCTACTGGCCTGAGCGCGACCGTCAGGTCGACGTTGGCGCTCCGTGAGCTGCTGCCGGCTACGCGCGCGGGACCGGGACGACCGGCTATGGAAGGTGACGTCCTCGCCCGTTGCGCGCTCGACCGTCTACCGCCCCGTCGCGCTCGTCGGAGCGGTGGAGCCGGTAGCGGGGTGGGAGCCTCGCCTCCGCACCCCGGGACTGGATCAGCTGCGGTTTCGGCAGGAGGAGATCCCTGTCCCCGCGAGACGGTGATGCCGCCCAAGCGTCATCGACAGCTTCTCGGCAGTCCACCGAACGACGCGAGAAGCCACCGTCGCCGGGCCGAGCAGTCTGAGCGGGTCGCCGCCGGCCAGGGGCTGCCGGACTCGATCCGCGAGCTGCTCGCGTCCGACCGCGTTCGCGAGATCGGGTAGCCGAGCGAATCTCAGGGTGCACTAGCGGTCCGGGCGGAACCACCGGCCGCCGGCACTCGCGCCGCCGTCGACGTGAAGCGTCTGCCCGTTGAGGAACGAACCTGCGTCGGATGCGAGCAGGAGGCACGCGCCAACGAGCTCCCGTGGAAGCCCCGGGCGCTCGAGCGGAACGCGGTTCAGGATCCAGCGGCGCATATCGTCGTCCGCCCAGATTGGAGCGGCCAGCGGCGTGTCCATGAATCCCGGCGCGATCGCATTCGCGCGGATGCCGTGCTCGGCCCATTCGAGCGCCATCACCTTCGTCAGCTGGCTGAGGCCCGCCTTTGCCGGGCCGTAGACCGAGATCTGGTCGAGTGCGTACAGGGCGTTCAACGACGAGATCGATATAACGGAGCCGCCCTCGCCCTGCTCGATCATGCGCCGTGCCGCCGCCTGCGAGAGGAAATATGGCAGGCGCAGGTTGATCCGGATAATCCAATCCCAGGTGTCGCGATCCATCGCGAGGATCGGCATGCGCCGGTTGACGGCCGCGTTGTTGACGAGCACGTGCACGCCCCCGAGGTGCTCTACTGCCGCCGCGACGACTCGTTCCGGGGCGTCCTCTTCCGCGAGGTCGACCGCGACGCCGGTCGCCTGGACGCCGGCGTCGACCAGGAGCGCCACCAACTGATCGACCGGCCCCTGCTCAAGGTCGGTCACGAGGACATGCGCCCCTGCGGCACCCAGGCCCGCCGCGAACCACCGGCCGAGCCCGCCGGTCGCGCCCGTCACGATTGCCGTACGACCCTCGAGCGAGTACAGCGCACCCGGGGAGAGCGCGCGAACCGCCTCGGAGTCAAGCGGCGCGCTCATCCGCCTGCGCACGAGATGCCGCTCACGAGGCGACCCTACAGAGGGAACCGTCGAGGGCCTCGCCGTCGGCCACCGACGCCCCCACGGATCGTCCCCCGTCGGGACGCCGCGCCCGTCGGGATCGCCGCAAAAGAAGACCTGCAAAAAGCCAGGAAAGAACCTGTGGATGGGGCCGAGAGTAGCCCCGAGGCCGTGCCCGCTCGAACGGGCGACCTCGCGTGACGCGCGCCTCGCCCACCTCGGCGACGAACGCGGAGAGCGCTCACGGATGTCGCACGCCCGTCGAGCCGCTCGAGCGTTTCCAGGAGGTATTCGGCGCGAAGCTTCGGCGAGGCCGTCCGACGTCGCGTGTTGGACACTTGTTGCACGTGAGGCGACCTCATGGTGAGCCTCTGGCGAGCTCCGCGACTTGCTGCTACCACCGCCCCGTTAGACGTCCTGGTTGCGTCCCAGGATGTGGTCAAACGGGCGACGCCTCGGCACGAGAGGCGCAGCCAGTGACGGAAATGACCCGCCCGCCGTCGGGGTCGCGGCCAACCGGTGTGATCGGCGCGTCTGCGAAACACCTCTCAGCGCACGTACTTGTCCAGGAACCGACGCAGATGGCCTGCGAACTCCTCGCGGTGGGCTCGCATGTCGTGGATCCGGTGGCCGCTTCCAATGACGCGGACTACCTCCACGGTCGGCTGGCTCCGCGCGAGGCGCTCCTCGTCGCCGGTCGAGAACGCGGCGCCGGCCGCGTCGTCCGCAGCGGCGACGACCACTGGCGGCGTGACCGGCGATCGCGTCTCCGCTGCGGCGAGGGTCGAGCCGTCGATCGCGCCTTCGATGACGCCGATGTCCAGCCGGAAGTATCCGAAGGCCATGGTGGCGAGCCCGTCGTCCGTCAGGAGCTGGCCGAGCGGCGGCGTTCCCGGAGGACCCAGCGGATCGTGCCGATGTGCTGGGCCGTCTCCTCCTCGGAGAGCCCGCGCTCGCGGCTCTCGAGGATCACGGCCTTCACGGCATGGAACACGTCCCGGAACCTCCCGGCCTCGGCGTCCGGGGTCTCGCCGGCGAACAGGGGCGGATCCTCGAGCAACGCAGCGGTGGCCAGGCCTGGATGGTTCTGCGCAAGCCACCAGCCGATGACGCCGCCGAGCGAGTTTCCGACGACCACGACCGGCCGCGACGTGACGGCGCCCAGCACGGCCACGACGTCGGCGCCGTAGCGCGGGAGCGTGTAGGTGCCGGGCGCGTGGTCCGACCGCCCGTGGCCGCGGAGGTCGACCCGAATGAGCCTCCGTTCCCGCGTGAGCTCGTCCGGAAGCCACTCCCACGTCCGACCGCTCGAGCCGACCCCGTGCAGGAACAGCAGCGGCGTTCCGTCCTCCGGCCCTACGAGCTCGACGTGGAGGCCGACACCGTCGCTCTCGATCCGCGTCGTCTCGGCCACATGTCAGAACGTACCGCGGCCGCGGCGAGCCGTTGTCATACTCGGGCCCGCAATCACGTTCAAGGAGGTGGCCGTGCCTCGGACCGATCTCGCCCAATTCGAAGGCAGTCTTCCCTACGCCTCCGAGCTGTACGGCCTCTACCGCCCCCTCCTCGGCTGGAGGTCGCGGCGCACGGCACGTCGCATCAACGCGGGGCTCGACGCGGGGCGCAGGCGCTTCCTCGCCACGATCCTCACCGAGCTCACCCCCGCCTACGACGTGGACGGCGAGGACGCGCGCGAGGCCCGATTCAGGATCCGCCCCGCGGTCGACCGTGTCAGCGGATCCCCGCTCGTCGCCGATGGCGTGGACAGCCTCGTGGGACGGAAGACCATCGAGGCTATCGGCGCGGAGAACGTCCAGAACCAGGACGCCTGGCGGGCCGAGACCGAGCCCGATCGGCTGGCAGAGCGGCTCGATGCCGTCTCCGACGCGGTTCGCGAAGAGGTGATCGATCGCGTCAGGAGCGTGACCGCGGATGGGCAAGGTGCCGACTCCGCGGCGGCGCACCGAGTCCTGCACGCCGTGCTCACCAGAGAGTCGATGGCGGCGGGCGCGCTCGCCCGACTGCACGAGGTCGAGGACGGGCGCCACCTGCGGTCGCTGCTGGCTCCGCCCCTGCGCCGCCATCCGGGCGACCTCGTCGTCGATCACGCCTGGATCGCCGCCCTGATCGACCCGATCGAGGCGCTGATCTCCCGAGCCGTCGTCTCCCCGATCGGGCTCGTGCATCTCTTCCGCCAGTACTTCTTCGAGTTCGCGACGTTCCTCGGGACGCCGATCGAGCACCTCTGGCTGAGCCCCGGCGGGACAGTGGAGCTGATCGAGGAGAGCGTGCGCCGAGAGGTGATCGAGCGCATGGTGGACGAGACGACCGGCGAGGCGGTCTACACGGAGCGCGTGTTCTCGACCAGCGACGAGCTGAGCGACCTGGTGCGCGAGCACAACAGCAGGAACACCAAGCTCGGAGTCAGCGTGGACGGCAGCGTGTCCTTCGGGTTCAAGCCGATCTTCAACGCCCAGGTCGACACGAGGTCGACCTACGACCTGGCGACGAGCGAGGAGGACGCCAGGGAGCGGCTGCACCGCAGCGCACGCCAGCAGACCGAACTCGTCCGGAGCGAGCTGACCCGATCGCTGCGCACGACGTTCAAGGTCACCACCGAGACCACTGACACCTCGGCTCGCAAGTACGTGATCCAGAACACGGGCCGCGACCTCGTGAACTACGAGTTGCGCCGCAAGGTCAGGCAGGTCGGGATCCAGGTGCAGGACGAAGGGGCGTACGTCTGCTGGCAGACGTACGTCGACACCCCCGGTGACGAGCTGGGGTTGGCCAACCTCGTCCACCTCGCCGTTCCCAACGACATGCCTCCGCGGCAGCAGCCCGAGCTGGCTCCGACCCCGACCTCGTACCGGGGGGAGACCAAGCGCGTCGACTTCCAGTGGATGCTCGAGGAGCCGGACTCACCCATCCTGATCGGCGAGGTCGGCCTCGACCCCGAGTTCTTCGCCGACGTGATCGCAACCCGTTTCACCGTGACGCCGCAGCCCGGCTACGTCCTCGAGAAGGTCGACGTGGTGATCGTGAGCGGCGATCCGTGGGCGTGGCAGGGTCGGAGCGAGAGGCCTGTCCCCATCGCCACCGGGCAAGCCGAGACGACCAACACCGAGGTCGTCGTCTTCCACCCGCCGAACATCTACGACGACGGCCAGTACCGGCAGCCCCTCCCCGACGGAAAGCCGTCCTGGGTCTTCGAGGTGACGCCGGTGTTCGCGCCGTCCCAGTGGCTGCTCCGAACCGTCACCGAAGCGAACGAGGAGAAGATCAAGCTCGCCAACCAGGCCCAGGAGCGCGCGTACAAGGAGAAGCTGTTCGACGCCGTCAAGGAGCGGGTCACGCTCGCCAGCAAGGTCCGGAAGCGGCCCTCCGAGGACCTGCGGGCAGAGGAGCGGATCGTCGTCTACCGCCACCTGATCCGCGAGCTGCTCGGAGACGCCGGGCTCGACGACGCCCAGCCTGCGGTGCACCACGCGCTCGCCGAGGTGATCCAGAGCATCTTCGACGTCGACCGGATGCTGTACTTCGTCGCTCCGGAGTGGTGGACGCCGCGCGCACTGCCGTCGCAGCAGCACTACTTCCGGCCGATCCCGGGGATGCCGGCCCTCCAGGGCGAGTTCGTCGATCACGCCACGGTGTCCTGGGGCGGCGCACGGGCGACGCGCCCGGGCAACTACCTGATCACGAGCGAGAGCGACCCGGCGCCTCTCGGCGCCTCGCTCGGGTGGGTCATCCAGCTGGACGGCGACGACCTGCGCAACGCGTTCCTCAATGCCCCGTGGGTGAAGGCGGTGATCCCGGTCAAGGAGGGCCGCGAGCGACAGGCGGTCGAATGGCTGAGCGCCGCCGAGGTGGAAGGGACGACCGGGCTCGACGACGGATTCGACCCCGACGACGAGGACGAGCTGGTGCGGATCCGGGAGGCGCTCGGGCTCGGCCCGAACGAGGCCGTCACCCTCAGGCAGGCGATCGAAAGGCTGGTCAGGGATGTCGAGCAGCGACACGAGGCCAGGCGGAAGCGGGCGGTCGGTCCCGACGGAAGGCCCGAGGAGACGCTGCCTCCCGACGCGGTCTACGAGCACGGGTTCAAGCCGTTGCAGGGAGGGTTTCGTGCGGAGCCCCTCGAGGCGTTCGAGGTGTTCGACCAGTGGATCGAGATCGTTCCCACCCGCCAGATCGTTCCGGTCGCTGTCGAGTACGACCCGACGACGGGCCTTCAGGTCTGACACGCTCCGATGATCGTCCGGGGTCGCCGTCGATCCGGAGGCCGGTCGATCGCCGGCGGCGCAGCACCGGCTCGTCCAAGGCACGCCGACAGGTCTCGGTGCCGCCCCCCGACCTGCGAGGCACTCAGTCGTCGGGCTCGCCGAGGAAGAGCGCGTCGACCTCGTCGAGCGGCTCCGGCTCGTCGGCCGGTGTCACGAGTCTCGCCATCATGTCCATGCTCAGGAGGCGCTCGGTGCGGTACATGGGGCTCGGCGCCGGGCCGGGTGGGAGCGGCGGCGCCGTGAGCACCGCCCGAGAACGCCCGAGGATTGCCGTGACCGCGTCCCACACGGACGCCGCGACGCGCGACGGGTCGAGGGTGCCGCCCTCGAGCTGCTGGTAGTAGCGGCGAACCTTCGGGCGCGCGTCCTGGCGGATGTCGCACGCGGTGACGATCGCGTCGACCACATCGTCGACCCGGAGCGACTTCGCGACACGTGCGCGGAGCATCGGCGGCTCGTCGAGCGAGCGGACGAACGCGAGCGACTCCGATGTCGGCTTGCGTCGCGGCGCGCGCGCGAGGAAGGCCTCGATCAGCGGAGCGAGCTCGTCGGCGCGGTCGCCGGCGCGCACGAGCGTGCCTTCGACGTCGAGCGGCTCTCCGCGCGCGTGGCGGCGGACGAGCTCGTCGAGCAGGGTCTCGAGCTTGACGATCATTCCTCGAGCCACTCCCGTAGCCTCATTGCGTTGCGGTGGATCGCCTGGTAGACGGCGTTCGGCTTCTTGCCGACGCGCGCGGCGATCTCGCCGGGCTCGAGCCCGTCGAGGAAGGTGAGCGCGGCGATCTCGCCGTCTCCGGGCGGGAGCGTCGCAACGAACTGCTCGAGCGTGACGTCGACGGCGACCGCCTCCGCCTCGTCGGGCGCGGCGCCGTCGAGGTCGAACAGCTCGCTCTCCTGCCACCCGGGTTCGTACCAGCCCTTGCAGACCCACGTGATCACGGAGTGCACGATGACGCGGAACGGGTAGCGGCCGTCGCGGTGCTTGCCCGCCTTGAGCTCGCGCCAGAGCCGCTCGCAGACGGCCTGCGCGACGTCCTCGCCAACTGGCCCGCGCATCCGCGCGACGCAGAGGTCGCGGATCGTCTCGAACCAGCCTGCGAGCAGGAGGTTGATCTCACCCTCGGCGAGCAGTCGTTCGTCCTCGGCATCCCGTGCATCGCGCATCGAGAGCTGAGTCGCGTCGGACACGACCTGATCTTACGAAGCTGCGGCGTTACGGCCTGCGACCACGCGGATTCGGCAGCGCAATCACGCCGAGCCCCTCCGCTCGCGCAACACGCGCGATCGCTGTGTCCGACGTCGCGACGTCGGCATCGGGAAGGGCAGCCGCGATCGCGAAACAGTCGGCGAGCGAGACGTCGCGATCGCGGCGGTGGTAGTGACGAGCCCGAATGAGCGCGGCGTGCTCGGAGAGCGCCCGCGTTGCGGGGATCGGGCGTGCCACGTCGGCGAGGAAGCGGTCGAGCGCTTCCGACGCATCGTCGACCGGCGTCCGGTGGACCCGGATCAGGACGTCGAGTACCTCGGCGACGTTGACGACGGAGATGCTGCAGTCTCGTCCGTCCAACGCCGAGGAGACCTCCGCGGCGGCGGCGTCGCCGAGCAGGACGCTGACGATCGGCCCCGCGTCGACGACTACTCGCCGTAGTACTCGCGCCACTTGCGCTCCATCGCGGCGTTGTCCTCGGCACGCCAGAGTCGCTTCGCTTCGTCCGCTGTGATGTCGCTCCTCGCCTTCCCCGCGAGGATCCCACGCAGCGCCTCGATCGGATTCTCCGGCACCGGCCGAACGGTGAGCTGCTCGCCTTCGTCGACGATGAGCACGGTAGAAGCGCCCCAGCGCTCACGGATGTCAGCGGGGATCGAGACCTGGCCGGCCTTGGTGATCCGGTGTCGCCACACCTTGCGTCTCATGATCGCATTGTGCCTTGAGAATCACAAGATGTCGATTTCGGACAATGTCAGCATGGCGTAAGAGGGCGGGCGGATGCGGCGGACTCCTGCGGGACGAAAGGAGATCACCCATGCCACTCGACACCTTCCAGCTCGGCGAGCCCGTGGAGCACCGCGGGATCGTCGTCACACCGCTCTTCCCGCGCCGCGACCCGGTCGCGGACTACATCACGCTCGACGAGGCGCTGCCGCGCGGGTTCCACATCGACGAGACGTCGACGACGCGGGCTCCGTGCCGGAGCTCGTCGTCGAGAACCCGCTCGACGCGCGCGTGCTGCTCTACGACGGCGAGGAGCTCGTCGGCGCGAAGCAGAACCGGATCCTCAACGTCAGCGTGCTCGTCGAGGCCGGCGCGAAGCTGCCGATCCCCGTCTCGTGCGTCGAGCAGGGCCGCTGGCGCCGGCGCAGCGCGGCGTTCGGCTCGGCCGACCACATCTCGCACTCGCACCTCCGGCGGCGCAAGGCGCAGACGCACGCGGCGCAGCCGCTCGCCCGCGGCGTCGCGCAGGGCGAGGTGTGGGACGAGGTGCACGAGAAGCAGTCGCGCATGCGCGTCGCCTCGCCGACACGTCTGCCAGCCGCGGACACGTTCGAGGCGCATCGGGCGGCGCTCCGCGCGCTCGAAGGAGCGTTCGTCCTCGCAGCCGGGCAGTGCGGCGCCGTGCTCGCGCTCGGCGACGACCTGTGCCTCGACGCCGTCTCGCGGCCCGACGCGTTCGCGCTCCTCTGGCCGAAGCTCCGCGCCGGCTACCTGCTCGACGCGCTCGAGCGGCTCGACGGCCGTGCGACCTCGGTCGAGCGCGTCTCGTCGTTCGTCGACGACGTGGCCGCGGCGCGCGCGACTCGCGGGCCGTCGGCCGGGCTCGGCGAGGACGTGCGCATGCGCGGGGACGGCGTCATCGGCTCGGGGCTCGATCTCGACGGCGAGATGATCCAGCTCTCGGCGTTCACGAGCGACGACGCGGGCGAGCGCGCGTTCGGGCGGATCGCGCGGCCCAGCAGGCGCCGCTGAGTCGTTCAGGATCGGCCGCGCCGCCAGGCCGACCAGGCCCGGGGGGCAAGCCCGGTCGGCGTCCTGCGGCGGCGCGGCCGATGTGTGGCCGCGCTCACGCGAGTGCGGCACGGATCGAGAGCTCTGGCCCGTCGAACCGGACCTCGAGCCGGTCGAGGACACGGCGGAGGAGCGAGACCGCCGCCGTGTTGTCGCTCGCGACGAGCGCTGTCACCTCGCGGACGCCCGCGGCCCGGGCGTCCGCGAGGAGCTCTGCGGTGAGGGCCGAGCCGATCCCGTGACGCTGGTGCTCGTCGGCGACCTCGAAGGCGATCTCCGCGCTGTCGCCATCGCGGACGAGCCGCGCGATCGCGACCGGGCCCGGATCGCCCTCGAGGTAGCCGACGAGAACGTGCCGCGTCTCGTCGACGGCGGCGAGGTGGGCGAGCTCTGCGGAACCGAGGGACGGCTTCGGGCCGTTGAACCGCGCGCGGCGCGAGCGCTCGCCAAGTCGCTCGAACAGGGCCGCGACGGTGTCGACATCGCCGTTCCGCAGCGGCCGGACCAGGAGGCCCTTGCCGTTCGGAAGCGTGACGTAGCGGGACGGCATGCGGGTGCCGGCCGCGGCGCTCGCGGGGGGCGACGTCGCCTCGCGACGACGTGCGACGCTCGCCACCAGGTACGGCAGGGTCGACGCGACAAAGAGAAAGCCGAATGCGACGCCGAGGCCGGCGAAGCCGGCGAGCCCGAGGGCCGCGCCGCCGACGAGGGAGCCGGTCAGGTAGCCCACCTGCGTCGAGACGGCGCGCACGACGCCGACCTCGCGCCCGAGGTCTCCGGCAACGGTGAATCCGTAGACCGTGCCGGCGACGGTTCGCGTCGCCACCGTCACCGCTGCGAGGGAGAACAGCGCGAGCGTGACGCCGACGCCGGGCGTGACCCCCCACACGAGGCCGACCGTGACGGCAGCGGCGACGCTGCAGGCCAGCATCGTGCGTCGGGCGGCGCCCTGCGCGAGGCGTCCTGCGCGCTGCGTGCCGACGAGATACGCCACCGCGACGATGCCGAGCGCAAGTCCCGTGCTCGTGGTCGAGAGGCCGTACTCCCTGGTGAAGAGCGCGCCGCTGTAGACGAGCGTGCCCGCCCATGCCGCATTCGCCATCAGCTCGCCGACGGCCCAGCGACGCCCCTGCGGCAGCCGGAGGAACCCGCGCAGCGACGCCCCTTCGCCGCCGAGCGGGGTGTCCGCCGAGCGCGTGGCGACGGCCAGCAGCGCGACGAGCGCGGCGGGTAGCGGCAACGCGAGGAACGCGAGGCGCCAGTTCACCTCCGCGACGACGCCGATGAGCGGCATCCCGGCGATCCAGGCGGTCGGCGGGCCCGCCAGAGCCCGGGCCACGACGCGGGTGCGTTCCTCCGGAGCGCTCCAGGCCGCCATCCCGGCGATCCCTGCCGCGAGCAGCGTCGCGATGCCGGCCCACATCGGCACCTGGGCGACCGCGAGCAGCGCGAACGACGGCGCCGCCGCGCTGGCGACGGAGCCGAGGGCGAGGAGCGCGCTTCCCACGCCGAGGAGCGCTCGGGGCGAGTATCGGACGAGGGCGCGTCCGGCGAGGAGCGCGACGACCGCGGCGAGCGGCGCGGCGACGATCCGGAGTTGCCCGGCCATTGCGATCGAGACCCCGAAATCGTCAGCCACGTCACTCAGGATCGGAGACAGCACGAGCACGCCCGACTGGCTCGCGAAGAGCGCGAGGAAGAGGACGAGCGACGGCGACGGGCGCACGCCTAACCGGCTCGCTCGCGCGGGCGTGGACGGCACCAGAACCGGGACCGCTTCCGACATGCCCAAAGCATTCGCGGCGCGGGCCGGCAACGCGATACGGGGGACACGAGTCGCGCATGCGGGAAACCGAACCCGGCCGACTAAACTCGGCCGCCGTGACCTACTGCCTCGCCATGCGCCTGCGACGAGGGCCTCGTGTTCCTCTCGGACACGCGGACGAACGCCGGCGTCGACAACGTCGGCACGTACCGCAAGCTGCACGTGTTCCGGCCCGGCGCCCGACCGGCTGTTCGTGCTCGCAGTCGGCCGGGAACCTCGCGACGACGCAGGAGGTGCTCGACCGGATCGCGCGCGACCTCGCGACGCCGGGCGGAGCACGAGAGCCTCGCGACCGTCCGCGCACCTGTTCGAGGCGGCGCTCTACGTCGGGCGGCTCAGCCGCGAGGTCGCGCGAGCGGCACCACGCGAGGCGCTCGGCGCCGACGCGACGCGCGACCTTCATCCTCGGCGGCCAGATCGGCGACGAGCCGCCGGACATCCTGCTCGTCTACCCCGAGGGCAACTACATCCGCGCCTCCGACGAGCGGCCGTTCCTGCAGATCGGCGAGAGCAAGTACGGGAAGTTCCTGCTCGAGCATCGCGGTCCGCGCCCACGTCGACCTCGTCACCGCGACGAAGATCGCGCTCAGCTCGATGATGAGCACCGCGCGGGCGAACCTCTCGGTCGGCCCGCCGTACGACGCCGGCGTCTACCGCGCGGGCACCTTCGCGCTCGACGAGCACCGCTTCACGGCCGACTCGCCCGCCCTCGACGAGCTCCGCGAGGTGTGGGAGCGGAACATCCTGCGCGCGGTCGCGGAGCTGCCCGACGTCGAGGTGGCCGAGCTGTCGGACGAGACGGCTGCGCCCCGGGTCGCCGGCTCGTCGGGCGCCTCACACGTGCCCGACTGAGTCGACGCCCAGCTATCGCGGCGAGTCGTGCCACTGTCCAAATGCGACAACTGGCGTTCGTCGACTCTGTCTGATGCATTGAGGAGATGCCTGGGAAGGCAACGCCGTTGTTCGCTGTGTTCGACGGTAGGTCACTCGATGGAGTCGTCTATCGCGCTGTCCGCTCCTGTCCGCCTTCGGTGGACGACTTTCGCTCCCATGAAGCGCTCGGGCTCCCCGTACCCGCGAGCGATGTTCGTCCGCGCGACCGGAAATCTCCGTGTTCCGTAGTCGCGCCGCACTCGACCGTGCCCGTGGCCGCTTCCGTCTAGGCCCGCATACGGCCGTCCTCGACCTTTGCCTGCCAGAGCTCGCGTGGGCGGGGACGGGCCGGCGCGATCATCTCACCGTCTGGGGCGAGCCCAACCTGCTCCTCGAACGAGTGGTTCAATGTGATCATGGACGCTGAGCCGGTCTATGTCCTGGTGAGTACGCCGAGCGGCAACCTGCTCGGGGAGTACTCGACGTTGGACGAGGCCGAGGCGGCGCGACGCGAGTACGTCGCTCTCGATGCTCGCAACGCGGACGCTCTCGAGATCGTGTTCGACGACGGTCGAGACGACGCGCCCGGTGACGATCGGTTGCCGCGCGCAAGCTGAGCGCACGGACCCGCAGATCCGCTACGAGAGCACCGCCGACCCGCCGAGCACGGAGCGCGCTTCGGCGATGAAGTCCGGGTCGGGGCGGACGCGGTACTCGGGGCCGAGGGCGTACGTCTTCGGGCCTTCGGACGTCGAGAGCGAGAGATAGACCGGGGACTCGCCTGGGAACTCGCGCACGAGGCGGGCGAGCTCGCGGATCACGCCGGCGGGGGCCTCCCGCGCGTCGAGCGAGAACCGCACCTCCCTGCGCTCCGGCACGGCCTCGAAGGTGGTCATCTCGGAGGCGAGGAGCTTCGTCTCGCCCTGCTGCTTGTGGTCGATCCGGCCCTTCACGATCAGGATCCGGTCGGTCACGCAGAGCTCGCGCGAGGCCTGGTAGGCGGAATTGAAGACGACGACCTCGGCGGTGCCGGTGGGGTCGTCGAGCGTGAGGAAGACCATCGGGTCGCCGCGCTTCGTCGTCAGGTGCTTGACGTCCGAGACGATCCCGCCGACAGTGACGACCTCGCCGTCGCGGCGGCGCTCGAGCTCGGAGAGGGTCGCGTCCGTCTTGCGCCGAAGCTGCTCGCGGACGGCCGAGAGCGGATGCTCGGAGACATACAGGCCGAGCGTCTCCTTCTCGAGGCGCAGCAGCTCGGACTTCTCGAACTCCCCGGTCGGGATCGACGGGTGGTGACGGGCGACCGCGCTGTCGTCGGCGGTGTCGAGCATGCCGTCGAAGAGCGAGGACTGGCCCATCAGCCGGTCCTGCGCGAGCTTCTGCCCGTAGCCGAGCGCCTGCTCGAGGACGGCGAGCATCCCCATCCGCGACGCGCCGGTCGAGTCGAGCGCGCCGCACTTGACGAGCGACTCGAGCGAGCGCTTGTTGACGACCTGCGGGTCGACGCGCTCGGTGAAGTCCCAGATCGAGGCGAACGGGCCGCCCTCCGCGCGCGCGGCGACGATCCGCTGCGCGGCCGTCTCCCCCACGTTCTTGACCGCGTTCAGGCCGAAGCGGATCTTCCCCTCGACGACCGCGAAGTCGACGGCCGACGAGTTGACGTCGGGTGGTAGCACCTCGATCCCCATCTCGTCGCACGCGTTGACGTAGAACGGGACGCGGTCCTTCGTGTTCATCACGCTCGAGATGAGCGCGGCCATGTACTCGCACGGGTGGTTCGCCTTGAGCCACGCGGTGCGGTAGGCGATCAGCGCGTAGCAGGCCGCGTGCGCCTTGTTGAAGGAGTAGTCCTTCGAGGCCTCCATGTCCTTCCAGAGCTGCTCGGCGACTGCGGGGGTGACGCCGTTCGCGGCGCAGCCGTCGATGAACTTCCCCTTGAGCGAAGCCATGAGCTCGTGGATCTTCTTGCCGATCGCGCGGCGGAGTGTCTCCGCCTCGGCGCCGGTGAAGCCCGCGATCTGCTTCGCGATCTCCATCGACTGCTCCTGGTAGACCGAGATCGCATACGTGGTGCCCGTGATCGCCTCGAGCCGCGGGTCGATGAAGCGCACAGCCTCCTTGCCGTTCTTGCGCGCGGCGTAGGTGGGGATGTACGCCATCGGGCCGGGGCGGTAGAGCGCGACGAGGGCGATCAGGTCCTCGAAGACCGTCGGCTTCACCTGGCGGAGCGCGTCCTTCATCCCCGACGACTCGAACTGGAAGACGCCCGTCGCGT
>CAVVEN010000023.1:0-100679 GCA_963747125.1 uncultured Actinomycetes bacterium
CCAGCGGAATCCGATTGCGACGCCGTCCTCGAACGCGCGACCCATGTGGTAGTAGATGTCGGACTGATCGTCCAGGGTCACGAACCCATGGGCGAAGCCCTCGGGGACGTAGAGGGCCAACGCGTTTGCCGCGGTCAGTTCGATCCCGAAGCCACTGGCCGTTCGTCGGTGAATCGGGTCGGAGATCCACGACGACGTCGTGGACAGCTCCTCGGACGCAACGAACGAGCTTCGACTCCCAGTGGCCGGCAACGTTGAGGTGCATGCCCCGTAACGTGCGCGCGGCTGAGTTGGCGGACAGATTGCACTGTGGGAATCGTGGAGCGATCCCGTGCGCTTCGAACTCGGTCTCGCAGAATGTGCGCGTGAACGCTCCACGCTCGTCGACGCGACTATCGGGATGGATGATCACGGCTCCGAGACGCGTGGGTTCGAACCGCACCTTGCGCAGGATATCGACGGGCACTGTGGACTTCTTGGACCGGGCGGGCTACGATCCGCTGCAGGGACGTCCGTACGACCATTGGCCGCTGATGCCCGTCGGCGGCACGCAACCGAGTAGTTCCACCCTGCGGCCAACCCGAGCCATGACACCATTTCCGAGTCCGCCTCTCACCTCACGCGGGACGACGTAGTGCAGACCGGGGAGCACGGTCGACCGGCGGGTTCTCGTCACCGGGGCGACCGGCCTCGTGGGGGCGTGGCTGTGCCGATGGCTCGTAGAGCGAGATGCCTTCGTCGTCACCTACATCTGCGACATGGACCCTCAATCGGAGCTCATGCGGAGCGGGGTCGTCGAGAGGACGAACGTCGTGAACGGTCGCCTCGAAGAACCCGACGCCGTCGAACGCGCCATCAACCTGCACGAAGTCGACACGGTCATGCACCTCGGCGCGCAGACCATCGTCGGCACGGCGTTTCGTTCCCCGCGCCAGACGTTCGAGGCAAACATCGCGGGCACCTGGGACGTGCTCGACGCTTGCAGGCGTCACCCGGATCTGGTCAAGCGTGTCGTCGTTGCCTCGAGCGACAAGGCATACGGCACGTCCGAGATACTCCCGTACGTCGAGGACATGCCGCTGAACGGTCGAGCGCCGTACGAGGTGTCCAAGTCCTGTACCGATCTGGTCGCCCAGTCGTACGCTCACACGTACGGCGTCCCCGTCACGATCGCGCGCTGTGGGAACATCTACGGTGGCGTGACGAACTGGAGCCGGATCATCCCGGGCTCGGTGCGCAGTCTCGTCGAGGGACGACAGCCGTACATCCGCTCCGATGGGAAGGCCGTACGGGACTACATCCACGTCGACGACATCGTCGAGGCCTATGTGTTGCTGGCGGATCACTCGGACCGCTCCGAGATGGCGGGAGAAGCCTTCAACTTCTCGGACGAGTCGCCGCTCGCGGTCATGGAGATCTACCGGGCCGTCTGCGACGAGTTCGGGGGCTGGGTCGAGCCGTTCATCGCTGACCGGGCCCAAGACGAGATCCCCGACCAGCGCCTCGACTCTTCCAAGGCACGAACCGCGCTGGGCTGGCGACCGTCGCTGAGCCTTGCGGACGGCATGCAGAAGACCGTGGCCTGGTATCGGGACTACCTTGGCTGATCGATAACACGATGGTGGCTCGGTCACGCGCGTGGGTGGCGGTCGTCGTCGCGCTGGCCGGGATGGCGGCCGGTTGCGGTGCAGCGAGCACGGCGCCGGCCCCGTCCGCGGCGCGCACGCCGACCCGAGCCGACTGCTCCCCGAGCCGGAGCTGGTCCGGCGTACCCATTGCGCGTCCGGGGTCGACATCTCGTCGATGCGCGAGGCCGTCCGTTCCTGATCAATGGAGACAGCGCGTGGTCGCTGATCGCGCAGCTTCGGGACCAGGACGTCGATCGCTATCTCGATGATCGAAAGCGGCGTGGCTTCAACTCGGTACTGGTCAATCTCT
Organism: uncultured Actinomycetes bacterium; assembly: GCA_963747125.1. Taxonomy (GTDB): domain Bacteria; phylum Actinomycetota; class Thermoleophilia; order Gaiellales; family Gaiellaceae; genus Gaiella. Next base: position 1,939 of record CAVVEN010000023.1, read on the forward strand.
TGGAGGCAAGGTACTCGTCCGAAGCACCCGCCGACATCTACGGCGACCAGCCGTTCCTCGTGCGAAACGACTTTTCGTCTCCGAACGAAGCATATTTTCGACACGCGGATTCTGTAATCGAGAAGGCGGCGAAGCGGGGATTGCTCGTCTTGCTTGATCCCGCGTACTTCGGGTATTCGGATGACGGATGGTACGACGTCATCGAGGACAACGGCGTGCAGAAGCTCGAGGAGTACGGGCGCTACCTCGGAACCAGATATTCGCGTTGCCAGAACATCATGTGGGTGATTGGCGGTGATCGCACGCCGAAGGACACGGCGACGGGTGACGCGTTGGCGCGCGGGATCGTCGCGACGCAACCTCGAGCGCTCCTGACGGCCCACGCGGACTCCAGTGCTTCCGTCCATCGGATTTGGGGTGGATACGAGTGGCTCGACGCGAACACGCTGTTCACCTACAAGGATGTCTGGACAAGAGCGATTGCGCTCTACAAGCGATCTGCAAGGCCGTTCTTCTTGATCGAGTCGGCGTACGAAAATGACGGGTTCAACCCACAGACCCCGACGCGAATGCGGACGCAGGCGTATCAGGCAATTCTCTCGGCGGATCGACCGGCCACGTCTTCGGAAACAATCCGATCTGGCACTTCGATGGACCCGGGTGCTGCTGTCTCGTCCCTTCCCGACGACCTGGCAAAGGGCGCTCGGGTTGGAGGGCTCGCAATCGATGAGTGCCCTGGGGAAGGTCTTCTCGCGCTATCCGTGGTACGCGATGACACCCGATACGAAAGCGACCTTCGTCACGTCGGGCGTCGGCCGTGGCCTCGACCGCGTCGCTGCCTCGGTGGCGAACCACGGTCTCTCGCTCTCGCCTTCATCCCGTCGGCGCGAACGATTCGCGTGAGCTTGAAGCGGCTCCGTCGTCCGGCGACCCTCACCTGGGTCGATCCGACCAACGGTGCGCGACGTCCTGCCCGATCCGTCGCGACGACCAGCGTGACCCTGCGGACACCGGGCACGAATGCGCGGTCGGGTTCCTCGATTGGCTGCTCGTCGCCCAATCACGCGCCAAGTCGCGCGCCGCTCGCTCGGGCGCGCATGGGTAGCGGCTTGGAGACGGCAGGTTTCGGCCGGAGGTTGGACAGCGCGCTGCGCGCCAGTCGATGGGCTCCTTCGGACACCGCATCCACCGTCTCGCGGGCGGCGCGCAACCTGAGAACGCGCCGCACTGATGCCGCACGCACGCGCCTACTGGTGGTCCGGCGGCGCGGACTGGAAGGGCAACTCGCACTGGCGCGACTCACCGGTGCCCGGGTGGGCCGAGATCTGGGACGAGATCGGAGACGTCCACCGGTCGATGTACGAGCGCTTCGCGCGATGTCGCGACGGCGAGGCGACAGACCGCATCATCGAATGGGGCGTGGGGGGCGGCGCGAACGCCGTTCGCTTCGCGCCGTTGGCACGAGAGTTCGTCGCCGTCGACATTGCGCAGGACAGCCTGGACGAGACCGAGCGTCAGGTCGGGAGGGTGTGCAGCACCCCGGTGCGGACCGTGCTCGTCAGCCTCGACGACCAGTCCGGCCATATCTCCGACCTCGACGGCAACGTGGATCTCTTCCTCTGCTTCTACGTCCTGGAGCTGGTTCCGAGCGAAGCCCACGCCCTGGAGATCGTTCGGTCGGCATTCCGGATGCTGCGCCCCGGAGGAGCGGCCATCCTTCAGACCAAGTACCGGCGCTCTGCGCCGAAGCCACCGCCGTGGGCGAGCTTCTCCCGTGATCTCGCCAACAGCTACGTCGTCGGCGTCGACGAGTTCTGGGAGCACCTGGGGCTGACCGGGTTCGATGTGCAGTACACGGCGCTCGTCCCGCGCAACCGTCTCGACCGGTACTACGCCTACTACTTCGCCACCAAGCCGGGATAGATGCTCGGCACTCGAGGGCGCGTATGACCCGGTCGAGACGGAATCGCCCCTACCATCTCGCGCTGTTCGGCGTTTTCGGAAGTGGCAATTTCGGGAACGACGCGACGCTCGACGCCTGCATGGCTGCGTTGTGCCCGCCGCTGCCGCGGTCTCGGATCCTTTGCATCGCGGCCAACCCGACAGGGATCGCCGAGGCCTACGGCGTCGCGGCTGTCGGGTTGACCCGGCGCAACAGGTACGGGCAGGTCCTGAGCGAGCTCAGCAGCCTCTTCCACGCGTGGCGCAGCCTGCGGCGGGCCAGGCGATTGATCATCGCAGGGACAGGCGTGCTCGACGACCAGCATGTTCGTCCCACCCAGCTTCCGCTCGAGGTTCTCCGGTGGTCGCTCGCCGCGCGCCTGGCAGGCGCGGAGCTTCGTCTTCCTGTCCGTCGGCGCCGGGCCGATCGATCAGGTCTGGAGCCGGCGCTTTCTGAAGACGGCCGTCGCCCTGGCGCACGAGGTCAGCTATCGCGACAGCAGGTCGAAGGACTTCATGGCGAGCATCGGCCGCGACGTCGGCAGTGATCGGGTGCTGCCCGACCTCGCGCTCTCTCTCGAGCCGCCCGTCGACGCCCAGCGCCCCTCGGCGGCCCAGAGGGCCGTCGCGATCGGGGTACTGTCGCGCCTCAACTGGCGAGAGAGCCCCGATGGATATCGCCGCTACGAGGACAAGATCATCGCGCTCGTCGAGGGAATCGCGGCGGACGGCGGGATTGTTCGCATCGTCACCGGAGACGAGGCCGACGTGGATACGCGCGATGCGATCCTGCACCGGCTACGCTACATGGAACTGTCGGTGGAGGCGGAGGAATGCCACTCGTTCTCGGACGTCGTTCGGATCGTGTCCACCTGCGACGTCATGATCGCCTCTCGCTATCACAACCTGGTTGCGGCTGTGATCGCCGGGATACCGATCGTCTCCCTCGCGTATGGCCCGAAGAACGATGCGCTCCTCGAGCAGTTCGAGTTGCTGCCCTGGGGCCACGACATCGATAGCTTCAGTGTCGAGGTCGTGATGTCGCACGTGCGGGAAGCATCTCGACGACCGCCCGTGTTTCGTGACACGTTGGAGGGCTACAGGCAATCGATCCGTGACGAATTTGACCATCTGATCGATGAATGACTCGCGCCGCGATTACGCCTCGAGCGACCGCGTGACCTCGTCGACGCTGTCTCGGCCGCCGAAAGTCTCCGTGGGTCTGGCGGTGTACAACGGAGAGAGATATCTTCACGACGCGATCTCGTCGATTGTCACGCAGACGTTTCGAGATTTCGAGCTGATCATCTGCGACAACGACTCGACCGACGGCACTCGAGATATATCCCTGAGCTTTGCCGCCGAAGACGAGCGGATTCGATACCTTCGCAATCCCGTCAATATCGGCGGCGTACGGAACGAGAACCGCACGATGTTCCTGGCGAGGGGGGAGTACTTCAAGCTCGCAGCCCACGACGACCTGATTGCTCCGGAGTTTCTCGAGCGGTGCGTCGCCGTACTGGACTCCAACGAGAACTGCGATGTCTGCGTCACCGGTGCCGTGATCATCGGGGAGCGAGGCGAGCCGATCGAGACCCGCGTCTCGCGAGCCGGGAGCGAGTCGCGTCGGTCCCAGCGGATCCGTTCGATCGCCGACTGGCGCTACTCGTGCGAGGCCTCCTACGGCCTGATGCGCATGAGCGCCCTGCGAGAGGTGCGTCCGCAGATGAACCACGTGCACTCGGACCGAGTCGTTCTCTCGGAGCTCGCTCTGCGGCGACCGTTCGTGCTGCTCGAAGAGCCCTTGTTCTACAAGAGGATCTACGAGCAGAGCGCCTACGCGGATCCGCGCGGGCGCATGGTGTGGTACCAGCCCGAGCTCGCGCGGACCGGGGGTATCCGCCTTCCCCACTGGCAGCAGGCAGGCGACTACGTCGCGATGCTCGGACGGAGCCGGATGGGGATCGCCGACCGGGCCATGTGCTCCGTGGAGCTCCTCCGGTGCTATTGGCACATGCGGCGTGACCTGGCCCTCGATGCGGTGGACGGCCTGCGGATGGCGACCCGCGGGAGGCAGGCACGGCGACGTCGCTACGACAGCTGAGTCGCGAAGGCACAGGATGACGCTAGAGGCGGGCAGCTCGGAGTCGATCGGAGATGTTCTCCATGTCGTCGCCGCGCCCTCGTGTGCCTTGATCCGTGGTGTCGTGACCGACAATCTCCGATCCGCGGACAGGCTCCGGTGGTATCCATCGCTCCTGCTCGAGGGGTACGACCGGGATGCCGAGCAGCGGCGGCTCGCCGACGAGGCGCGCCTATTCGGTGTTCCCGTGGTGACGACCCGTTCGCCGCTCGGGCGGCGCAGGATCGACCGGGTGCGGATGTTCTTCGACGACTGGTTCTACCTCCGGAACTCCCACGCGTCGGTCGTCCATGTGCACACGACGAACCTCGGTGTGCGGGGATCCCCTGCCGGATGGCTCTCGGCCGTGGTGCGGCGGACGCCGATCGTCACGAGCGTCTACCCCCACGGCGCTCGTGGAAGCGAGCTAGTTGCCGTGAGCGTCGGCCTGCAACAGGCCGGGAGGCAGGTCTGGAACCGCGCGATGCCGGTCGATGAGATGCGTGAGACGAACTGGCTGTACGACGAGGTCTGGCGCGCTCAGGCGCGCGATCGACCGGCTTGAGGAGGACGGGACGCGGCGGGCGCTCGCCGTCTAGTGCCAGACACGCCAGGGTGGGTGACCGCCGGCTTCGATCTCGTCCAACAGCACCTTGTCCTTGAACGTGTCCATGTTGCGCCAGAACCCGTCATGCGGCACTGCGACCAGCTGTCGCTCGGCGATCAGTCGGGAGAACGGCCGGTCGACGAGCTCGTCGCCCGGCTCGACGTAGTCGAAGATCTCGGACTTGAAGACGAAGTAGCCTGCGTTGCACCGGACCGTCGATTCCGCGACGAGTTGGAGGTCGTCGACGTACTGGTCGGGGTCGCTGTGGACGATGTGGAACGTGTGCGGCGCAGGCACCGTGATGAAGGTCCCGATCTTGTCGCGCTCGACGGCGCCCTCCACGTAGGTGTCGAGTGGGAGGTCCGACAGACCGTCGGCGTAGTTCGCGAGGAACCACTCGTCGTCGCCCACGTGCTCGCGAACCCGACGCAGGCGCTCCCCGATCAGGGAGTTCGCACCGGTGTCGACGAACGTGATCCTCCAGTCGTCGAGGTCACGGGACAGGTAGTCGACGGTCTTGCCCCCGTTGGAGAGCACGAAGTCGTTGGTCGTCGACTCGTCGTAGGAGAGGAAGTACTGCTTGATCGCCCGTCCGCCGTGGCCCAGGCAGAGGATGAACTCGCGGTGCCCGTAGTGGGCGTAGTACTTCATCAAGTGCCAGACGATCGGGCGTGGCCCGACGTCGATCAGCGGCTTCGGCACCCGGTCGCTGTAGTCGCGAAGCCGCATCCCCAGCCCGCCGCAGAACAGCACCACCTTCATGACCGCCATACCCCCCTGTCCAACGCTCGTGCGGCCGACAATTCCCTCCTCGCAGAACCTAAGCAGATCCCCAGCGGTTGGGAAGCCCTCTTGTACCTCGCGGTGACGGCGCCACTGGTCGACTTGGGGACGCCGGACTATCGTGGAAATCGTGGAGACGCGAGACACTCAGGTCGAGCTGGGGGATACAGCCCGGTCAGAGCGGCCGTCGTTCGCGGTCTCGCTCGATCTCGACGCGAGGCTCCAGAGGCTAGTCCCCGGCGGCGCGCACACCTATGCCAAGGGGATCGACCAGTTCCCGGAAGGATGCGCACCCGTCCTCGAAAGAGGGTCGGGCTGCCACGTGTGGGACGTCGACGGGAACGCGTACATCGAGTTCGGCATGGGCCTGCGGGCCGTGACGCTCGGGCACGGCTACCCGGCCGTCGTCGACGCGATCGCCGCACAGCTCCCGCGCGGCACCAACTTCGTGCGCCCGTCGCGGCTCGAGCTCGACGCGGCCGAGACGTTCCTGGGCCTCGTCACCCGGGCCGACATGGTGAAGTTCACGAAGGACGGATCGACGGCAAACACCGCCGCAGTCAAGCTTGCGCGCGCCTTCACCGGTCGAGATCTCGTCGCGCTCTGCGTCGATCACCCGTTCTTCTCGTACGACGACTGGGCGATGGTCGCGACGCCCGTCCGCGGCGGCATCCCGGCAAGCGTCGAGGATCTGACCTTGACCTTCCGTTACGACGATCTGGCCTCGGTCGAAGAGCTTCTGTCGCGTCACCCGGGCGAGATTGCGTGCTTCGTCCTCGAGCCGGAGCGTGCGTCTCCACCGAGCGAGGGGTACTTGCAGCGCCTGCACGAATTGGTCGCCGCGGATGGAGCCCTGCTCATTCTGGACGAGAACGTGAGTGGGTTCCGGTGGCACACCGGGGGCGCGCAGGAGGTCCACGACGTCACGCCCGATCTGTCGACGTGGGGGAAGGGGATCGCCAACGGGTTCGCGCTGTCGGCGCTCGCCGGCCGGCGCGAGATCATGGAGCTCGGAGGACTAGACCACGATCGCGAGCGTGTGTTCCTACTGTCCACGACGCACGGTGCGGAGCATGTCGGCCTCGCCGCGGGGATCGCGACGATGGCGACCTACCGCGACGAGCCGGTGATCGAGACGCTTCACGTGCGAGGTGAACAGCTCCGCGACGGCGTCGAGGCGGCGGCGCGCGCGCGCGGCATCCAGGATCGTTTCACCGTTGCTGGGAGGGGGTCATGCTTGTTCTTCGGCACGGCGGACGCCGAGGGGGCGCCCTCGCAGGCGTTCCGGACGCTCTTCCTCCAGGAGACGATCACCCGAGGGCTTCTCGCCCCTTCGTTCGTGGTCAGCTATTCGCATAGCGAAGCGGACATCGCTGCGGCGGTCGAGATCGTGGACGAGGCGCTCGACGTCTACGCGGCCGCACTCGAAGGCGGCGTCGAGCGCTTCCTCCGTGGCCGTCCGGTACAGCCGGTCTACCGCCGCTTCAACTGACGAGCGCGGCCGGTCGGAGCGAGTCGAGCGTCTCGACCACGCTGTCAGCGAGCGCGAGCACCTGGTCGGCGGGCGGGTAGTGCCGGTTCGGGTACGCGATCACGCGCATCCCCGCCGCGTGAGCGGCACGGATGCCGCTCGCGGAGTCCTCGACCGCGGCGCAGCGGGCCGGGTCGACGCCGAGGCGCCGTGCCGCCTCGAGGTAGACGTCCGGAGACGGCTTCCCGCGCCCGACTTCCTCGGACGAGACCGTGACCTCGAACAGCGCGGTCAACTCCAGCTCCCGCAGCACGGTGTCGATCAGCTCGCGGTTGGACGAGGAGGCGAGCGCGAGCCGCAGGCCTGACGCGGCGAGGCTCCGGACCGCCTCGACCGCGCCCGGGACGACCGGCAACTCGGTCTCGTAGCGGCCGAGCATCCGCTGGACAACCTCGTCGTTGATGGCGTCAGGGGGCTCGCTGAGCCCAACGACGTCGTGGAGGTAACGCGACCACTCGTGCGAGCTCATCCCCATCATCTCCTGCTGTGCGTCCGGGGTGTAGCGCCCGCCCCACTCGGCGGTCAGCTCCTCGCGCACCTCGTCCCAGAGGTGCTCGGTGTCGACCAGGACGCCGTCCATGTCGAAGACAACGGCCTCGATCTGCCCGACCCGGGTCACTAACTGATCGTACGTAGGTCAGACCGGATTGCAGAGGGCGAAGATCAGACGGGCTTGCAGGTCGGGTCGCTGCCGTACACGGCGCGCTGCTGCTCGACCAGCTGGCGGTCGAGCGCCTCGTCGTACGGGCCGGGGGCAGCGCCTTCCCACATCACGTCCGGCAGCACGCCGGGCCCGACGACCGTCGCCCGGTAGCGCTCGCCCCGCCCTTCGGGCCGTCGTCCGACCGCGGGATAGCCGGGGTACGGGTCGTGGGCATAGAGCCCGTAACAGAAGACCCCGGTGCCGCGGTGCGAGAGAAAGCTGTTCTCGCGCTTCCAGCCGGGCCCGTACGCGGAGTCGAGCGTATCGAGGTAGATGTTCCGGCCGAAGCCGTCCAGTGGTGCGCCCTTCGTGGTCGCCGCGAACCCGTACACCGGCTGGCCGAGGTATGACAGGCGGCCGAAGAGGTGGTCGAAGCGCTTGCTGTACGCCCAGTTCGTCCAGATCTCGAGCGTCGGCAGGTCGCCCGTCCAGTGGCTCAGCCGGAGCTCCCACGACGCCTGGAGCGGCTTCCACGGGTCGACGCCGAGGTTCGGCAGGCCGCGCTGCCACGCCTGGAGGGCCCAGTGGCTGCCGTCCGGCATGGTGCAGCCGGTGACGAACCAGGCGAGCGGCGGGCCGGCGTACCGCCTGCACACGTTGACAAATCCGACGGCGAGCGTCTTGCGATACGTGCCCCAGCCGCCCGAGTAGTCGATGCGGAAGGCGACCTGCGGCTGGTCGGGCGCCGGATGGCGCGCGTTGAGCGCGCCCCACGCGAGCACGTTCCACTGCTTCCCCTTCGAGCGGTAGCCGACGAGTGCCTGCCCGCCCGCGTTGACACGGAGCGTGACGTCCTTGGCGTCACGCGCGATCAGCTGGGAGGCCTGGGACCCCGCGGGCAGGGCAAGCACCGTGAGGAGCGTGACGAGGAGGAGGACGCGCCGCATCGACGGCTGGATCGGCAGCCCGGGTGGACGGATAGAGCCCTGGCGTGAGTGATTCGCCGCCAACCTCTTGCGGCCGAGGGCGTCTACATGGGGGTGAGGGCGAGATCGCACGGAACCGGCGGACAACCCCGTAGGGGCGGACCGGTGCCCGGCGTCGCGCGCTCCGGCTCGGCGGCGGCGTGAACGTCCTCGCGTCCTTCGTCGACGCTCTCGATGCGGCGTCGGAGCGGCTCGGCCGGCTCGATGGCCGGTTCCTGCTCCTCGCGCTGGCGCTCCAGCTCTCGACCCTCGGGCTCCGTGCCCTTGCCTGGCGCGGCGTGCTCCTCGCCGCCTATCCGGGGCGAAGGATCTCCGCGGTCTCGGTCGGGACGGCGTACGCGGCGGGCGTAGCGCTGAACGCGTTCATGCCGGCACGAGGAGGCGAGCTCGCGAAAGTCCTGATCGCGCGGACGCGGATCCCCGGCTCGACGGTGCCGACGCTCGCCGCCTCGCTCACCGTCGTGCTCGTCACCGACGGGCTGATCGGCCTCGTCCTCGTCTGCTGCCTCTGGGCGTTCGGCGTCCTGCCCGCGCTCCCCGCCCTGCCCGGGGCCGGCCCTCTGGTGCTCGCCGGCGTGGCCGTGGCTCTGGCCTCCGCCGCGGCGGCGATCGGCTACCGCCTTCGCCCCGACGCGGTGCGAAAGCTGCTCGGGCGGGCCAGTCAGGGGATCTGCGTCATCCGTCAGCCGCGTCGGTACGCCGCCACCGTGCTTCCGTTCCAGCTTGCAGCCTGGGCGGGTCGGATCGGCGTCGTCTACCTCGTGCTTGCCGCCTTCGGCATCCACGCCGGCCTCGCGACCGCCGCCCTGGTGGTGGTGCTGAACGGCGCCGCGACGCTCGTGCCGATCCCCGGAGGAGCGGGCACGCAGCAGGTGCTCGCCGCCTACGCGCTGCAGGGGGCGGTGTCTGCGGGCACTGCGATCTCGTTCTCGCTCGGGATGCAGGTATGCGTGACGGGCGTCAACGTGGCCGCCGGCACGGTTGCGCTGATGGTGCTGTTCCGGACCGTGCGTCCGGTGGGCGCCGTCCGGAGCGCCCGTGCGCTCGTCGCGCAGCGCGTCGAGCTGCCCCGGTAGCGCCTCCGCACCGGGAAGCCGACCCGACCTGCTCGCTTGCGCGAGTGAAGTAACATTGCTATAGATTGTGAAGTGTTGACTCATCGGGAGCGGTCGAGGGACCTGGCCTTGTGACGCCGCCGCAGCCGGGAAGCCGCCAGAAGGCAGCTTTCGTCGGGTGCGACTTCCAGCCGCGAGCCGCCGTCCCGGACGGTGAGCGGGAAGATGAGAGGACACCGCGACCGCTTTCCCGGTGGTGGCACCCGAGGTTCCGGGCACCGAGCGAGGAGGCGGATGAGCGTCCACAGCACACGACCACCGGCCGATCCCCCGACGATCGAGCTGGTCCTCAAGCGGAACCCCGTCGAGCGGCTCAAGCGGGAGAAGGGGCCGCTCGGGATGCTCGACGAGCTGCCCGCGCTCATTGCCGCCGGGTACGCCGACGTCGCCGAGGAGGACGTCGTGCGGCTCAAGTGGTGGGGGCTGTACCACGACAAGCCGAAGGTCGGGACGTTCATGCTCCGGGTCAAGCTGGCGGCGGGGCGGCTCACGGCGCCGCAGCTCCGGGCGATCGGGCGGCTCTCGCTCGACCTCGGCAAGGGCGAGGCTGAGCTGACGACACGCCAGAACGTGCAGCTGCACCACCTCCGCCTCGACGCCCTGCCCGCGGTGTTCGACGGCCTCCACGCGGCGGGGCTGACGAGCCTCGGCGGCTGTGGCGACACCGTTCGCGCGATCACGGGCTGCCCGGCTGTCGGCGTCGCCGACGACGAGCTGTTCGACGTGACGCCGGTGCTCGACGAGGCGCACGAGCTCTTCACGGGGAATCCCGACTACATCGACCTGCCGCGGAAGCACAAGATCTCGATCTCCGCGTGCGCGTCGCGGTGCAACGCGCCGGAGATCAACTGCATCTCGCTCGTCGGCGTCCTCCGCGACGGCGAGCCCGGCTTCTGCGTGCTCGTGGGCGGGGGCCTGTCGTCCGTGCCGCGCATCGCCCGCGACCTCGGCGTGTTCGTCCGGCCGGACGAGGCGATTCCCGTGCTCCGCGCGATCCTCGACACGTGGCGCGACGATCTTCGCTGGCGCGTCTCGCGCGTCAAGTCGCGGATGAAGTTCATGGTCGACGCGCTCGGGCCGGAGGGTGTGCGCGCGGACGTGGAGCAGCGGCTCGGGTATCCGCTGCCGTCCTTCTCGCTGCCGCCGCTCGAGGTGGAGCCGGACAACCATCTCGGCGTTCGGGCGCAGCCGGACGGGCTTCGGACGATCGGCGTTCCCGTCCACGTGGGGCTGCTCGGCGGGGAGCGGCTGGTCGCGCTCGCCGACCTCCTCGAGCCGCTCGGCGCGGAGGCGCGCATCACGCGCCAGCAGAACCTCGTGCTCGCACACGTCCCCGCCGGCGAGGTGGACGCGGTCGTCGCCGCACTCGGCGAGCTCGACCTACCGCTCGACGCGGGCGGCCTGCGCGGGAACGGGATCGCGTGCACGGGCGAGCCGCACTGCAACTACTCGGTCACCGAGACGAAGACCCGGCTCGACACGCTGATCGGCGGGCTCGAGGAGCGGTTCGGCGAGACGGTCGCGCCGCTTCGACTGCACCTGGACGGGTGCCCGCACGCCTGCGCGCAGCACTGGGTGGGCGACATCGGCTTCCAGGGGACGACCGCGCGTGACGAGGACGGGCAGCGCGGCCAGGCCTTCGACGTCTATCTCCGCGGCGCGCTCGGGCCGAGCGCGGCGATCGCGCGCCCCGTCTTCCGCCGGGTGCCGACCCAGCAGCTGGACGAGCTCGTCCACGGCCTAGTCGGCGGCTGGCTCGAGCGGCGCGGCGACGGTGAGACGATGCGGGCGTTTCTCGACCGGACGACAGACGACGAGCTCGGCCTGCTGGTCGGGCGGGAACCGGCGCGCAGCCGGAGAGAGGAGGCGGTCGCGTGAGCACCACCGAGCTGCTGGACGACCTCGAAGCGGGTGAGCTCTCGGTCGAGTTCGAGGGGCTCGAGCCGTGGGACGTGCTCGAATGGGCGATCGAGCGGTTCGGGGAGCGGCTCGCCCTCTCGACCGCCTTTCAGGACGGCGACGTCGCGCTGATCGACATGGCGTACCGGATCGATCCGTCGGTGCGGGTGTTCTCGATAGACACGGGCCGGCTGCCCCAGGAGACCCACGACCTCATGGAGGAGCTCCGGGAGCGCTACCCCGGCCTGCGGCTCGAGCTCCTCTCGCCCGACGGCCTCCAGGTGCAGCGGCTGGTCGACAGGCACGGGCCGAACCTGTTCCGCCAGTCGGTCGAGCAACGCCTCCTCTGCTGCAACGTCCGCAAGGTCCAGCCGCTGAACCGCGCGCTGGCCGGCCTCGACTGCTGGGTGACCGGGCTGCGGCGCGACCAGTGGGCCTCGCGCACGGACATCCGCAAGGTCGAGATCGACCACGACCATGACGCGATCGTGAAGCTCAATCCTCTGGCGGAGTGGACGCACGACGAGGTCTGGGACTACCTCCGCGAGAACGACGTCCCCACGCACGCGCTCTACGAACGGGGCTACACGTCGATTGGCTGCACGCCGTGCACACGGGCGATCGCCCCCGGCGAGCCGACACGGGCCGGCCGGTGGTGGTGGGAGAGCGACGCGCCGAAGGAATGCGGGATGCACTGCTCGATCGAGACGGGCGGCTTCGAGCACGAGCTCCACGCGATCCTCGGCGAGGAGGCTCACGCATGACCGCGGTCCTGCTCAAGGGTGAGGAGGTCGAGGTTGCCCGCGCCGAGGTCGAGGCCGTTCGCGCCGCCGTCGGCGAGAGCGACTACGCCGATGTCCTCGAGGAGCTCCTCGACGTGCTCGCCGACGGCGCGGCCCTCGAGGGCCGACACGCCGACGAGCTCGACCGGCTGCTCACGCTTGCGCTCCAGTCGGGTCGCGTGCGGGCCCTCTACGGGCCGGGTGGCGAGCAGGCGGCTCTGCGCGCCTTCCGCAAGCTCCCGAGCGGCGCAGAGCTCACGCAGACGGCCGCGGCGGTGAACGACGCACTCGCGTCGCTCGAGGGACGCACGATCGAGCGACTCTCGCTAACGGCGGTCGGGCCGGGCGCGTTCACGCTCGCCGTCGCGACCGACGGCCCGCAGCTCTCGATCCGGCTCGATCGCCAGGGCGCCCGCATCACGAGCGTCGAGGCATGAGCACGCCGTCCGGCGAGAAGCGGTACTACATGGCCTGCCTCGACCTCGAGGGCCGCGACGTCCTCGTCGTCGGCGCCGGGTCCGTCGCGCACGAGAAGATCGAGGGGCTCCTCGAGGTGGGTGCCAGCATCACCGTGGTCGCGCCCGACGTCTCGGAGCCCGTCGAGGCGCTGGCGCGCGCGCGACGGGTGTCGCTGATCCGCGGCGTCTACCGCGTTCGTGACCTCGACGGCCGGTTCCTCGTCGTCGCGGCGACCTCGACCACCGCGGTGAACGAGCGCGTCTTCGCCGACGCCGACGCCCGCGGGATGCTCTGCAACGTCGTGGACGTGCCCGAGCTCTGCAGCTTCATCCTCCCGGCGGTCCACCGCGCCGACCCGATCGCCGTCGCGATCTCGACCGGGGGCGCCTCACCTGCGCTCGCCCAGCGGCTGCGCGACGACGTCGCCCGGCTGATCACGCGGGACCACACGCACCTCGCGCGGGAGCTCCGCGAGCTTCGCCCCTGGGCCAAGGCACACCTGCCGACGTACGAGGCGCGCCGCGACTTCTTCCGCGAGCTCGTCGAGGAGCGTCTCGGATGACGGTCTCGCTCGTCGGCGCCGGCCCCGGCGATCCCGGCCTGATCACCGTGCGCGGTCTCGAGCGACTGCGCTCCTGCGACGCCGTGGTCTACGACCGCCTCGTTGCGCCGGAGCTCGTCGACGAGACACCGGCCGACGCGCTCCGGATCTCGCGCGACGGGCTGTCGCAGAGGCAGGTCGACGAGCTGCTCGTGCAGCTCGGACAGCAGGGCCTCGAGGTCGTCCGCCTGAAGGGCGGCGACCCGTTCGTCTTTGGTCGAGGTGGAGAAGAGGCGCTCGCCCTGGCCGAGGCGGGGATTTCGTTCGAAATCGTGCCGGGCATCTCGTCGCTCGCGGCCGTCCCCGCCGCCGCCGGCATCCCGGTCACGCACCGTGGCGTCTCCGACAGGGTGACGATCGCGACCGGGCACGCTGCGGACGGCTCTCCGCCCGACTACGCGGCACTCGCGCGTGCCGGTGGGACGCTCGTGCTGTTCATGGGGCTCGGACGTCTCCGCGAGCTCGCCGACGGCCTCGTGCGCGAGGGCCTGGCGGCCGAGACGCCCGCGGGCGTCATCTCGCGCGGCACGCTCCCCGACCAGGAGGTCGTCACCGGGACGCTCGCCGGGATCGCCGACGCCGCGCACGGCCTGCCGGGGCCGGCGCTCGTCGTCGTCGGCGACGTGGTCGCGCTCGCCGAGCGGCTCCGTCGCCGCAGCCGGGCGACCGCCGCTGTGGCCTAGGGCGGTACCGCCTCGAGCACGCGCCGGATCCCGCGCACGGCCTGCCGGATCCGCTGCTCGTTCTCGACGAGCGCGAAGCGGACGTAGCCCTCGCCGCCCGGGCCGAAGCCGGCCCCGGGCGAGACCGCGACCTTGCCCTCGCGCGCAAGGTGCTCGGCGAACGCGAGCGAGCCCATCGAGGCGAACGGCTCGGGCACGGGCGCCCACGCGAACATCGTTCCCCGCGGCCGCGGAAACGACCAGCCCGCCCGCTCCAATCCCTCGCAGAGCGCGTCGCGGCGGGAGCGGTAGACCTCGCACACACGGACGGGGGTCTCCGGCGCCTCGTTCAGCGCCGTGATCGCGGCGATCTGGATCGGCTGGAACGTGCCGTAGTCGAGCCAGCTCTTGAGGCGCGCGAGGGCCCCGCAGACCTCCGCGTTGCCGACGAGGAACCCGACGCGCCACCCCGCCATCGAGAACGACTTCGTCAGCGTGTACAGCTCCACAGCGACGTCCCGCGCACCTGGCACCTGCAGGATCGACGGCGGTTCGTGCCCATCGAAGGCGACGTCGGCATAGGCGAAGTCGTGCACCACGAGCATCTCGCGCTCGCGCGCGAAAGCGACGGCGTGTTCCATGAAGTCGAGCTCGACCGTCGCCGTCGTCGGGTTGTGGGGGAACGAGAGGAGCAGGACCCGCGGCCGCGGCGACGCCCGCGCGTACGCGTCAGCGAGGTTCGCCACGAGGTCCTCGTCGGGCGCCATCGCGACCTGGAAGACGCTCGCTCCGGCGAGGATCGGCGCGTGGATGTGGATCGGGTAGCTCGGGGCCGGCACGAGCGCCGCGTCGCCCGGCTCGACGAGCGCCCACATCAGGTGGACGAGCCCCTCCTTCGCGCCCATCGTTGCCACGACCTCGGTCTCCGGGTCGAGCTCGACGCCGAAGCGGCGCCGATAGAGGTCCGCGCACGCGGCCCGCAGCTTGGGGATCCCGCGTGACGTCGAGTAGCGGTGGTTGTGCGGCTTGGACGCCGCCTCTTGGAGCTTCGCGACGGCGACCTCGGGTGACGGGAGATCGGGGTTGCCGAAGCCGAGGTCGATCACGTCCTCGCCGGCTCGCCGGAGCTCGAGGGTGAGCTCGCGGATCACCGCGAACACGTACGGCGGCAGCGCGTCGAGCCGACGGAACGTATGGGTCATCCCTCCACCTCGAGGTCGAGCCGTCCGAGCCCGTCGACGTCCAGTGCAACGGGGCCGGGCGGGACGTCCGCGACGACGGCCGCCGGAGCGATGAGGAGGTCGCCGACGCGGAGCCGGGTATTCTCTCCGGCGAAGCGCCGCCCGGCCTCCCAGTCGACGCCGTCCGCGCGCGCCTCGACCCCCACGCCGTCGCCCGTCACGCGGAGGGCCGGCGCCCGCGTCGCCTCGTCCAGGGTGGTGAACCACGGCCCGAGAACGATCGCGAAATCCCGGTCCTTCGGCGGCCCGAGCGCAGGTGCCCGTAGCCGAGCGACGGGCGAGACGGCCACGACCGCGTCGAGGCCGACGAGCCCCGCGAGGCCGGCGTCCAGTGCGACGGCATTGCCGCCGGGACGCGAGACGCGTGTGCCGGGCCCTCCGATCGCAGCGGGGTTCGCGAACTCGAACGAGCCGCCTCCGTCGAACACCCGGACCGACGGAGGCCACGGGAGCGGCGACAGGAGCTCCACCTCGGCAAGCGGGTAGCGCGCGTGCTCGCGGGCCGAGCCGCCCCCGGTGAACAGGTGCTGCAGCGTCTGGGCGGCGAGATGCACGACCTCGTGGTCCTCGACGCGCCCGACCCAGCCCCGCTCCATCGGGGTCGCGGTCGGGTGGAACATGCAGAGCCGCACGGTCCAAGCCTACGGACGGGCGGCGCGCACAGCTCCACCGTGTGCCTGGTCGATCTCTCCTTCGTGCGAGGCGCGGAACCACCACTCGTCCCGGAGCGCCCGCAGGAGGTCCGTGACGCGGCGCCAGTCGTGGGCCGCGGCCCAGGCGTCGAGCGCGACGGGAACGTCACGGTCCAGGCGCTCGCGGAAGTACCACGCGACGAGCTCGTCGTCGGCGGGAGTCGGCCGGTCGGACGGCAACGATGCGACCAGCCGGCGCTTGCGCTCGGCCCGGTCAGCGAGCGCCGGGAACGCCTCGTCGGAGCGCACCGCCAGCGCCACCTCGCCGGCGAGCGCGTCGCGGTGGGCGTCACGGGCCCAGCGCAGGATCGCCAGACGACGCGCGACATCGGGGAGGTCGTCCCGGTCGAGCTCTCGCTCCGCGAGCCACGCGTCGACGTCCTCCGGCTCGAGCAGGCCGCGTGCCCGGCGGTCCTCCGTCAGGGCCGCCTGGTGCGCCCAGGGGGAGACGTCGACACCCGCCCCCGCGGCGGCGTTCCGCGCCAGCGCGGCGAGCAGTGCGGCATCCACGAGCCGGCCGTAGCCGTCGGGATCGAGGCGGGCCTCGTCGAGCACGGCCTCGAGCGTCGCGTCGCCTGCCCGGCCTGTCTCCTGGCTCCCCGCGACCTCGATCGAACGACGCGCGTCTTCCCAGTAGCGCGTCCGCTGCAGCGTCCATGCCGGCCGGAAGGCATCGAGCCCGCTCTCGAGGTCGCGTCGGATCGCCTCCAGGAGCGCGATCGCGTCGTCGCGCTTGCGCTCGACCTTGCCGGTCGGCAGCCACGCACGGAGCCGCTCGTGCTCCTCGTCGTCGCGGGCGAGCGCGGCGACGAGCACCCGCTCGGCGTAGAAGGTCGCCTTGATCCGCGCCACCAGCGATTCGGCCGTCGTCGGGCGGATGACCCCGGCCGCGACCGCGGCGTCGAGCGTGGCCCGTACGTCGACCATCGCGTCGGAGAGCGCCCGGAACCCGTGCGCAGCGTCCGCGTGCGCCACCGCGACCTCGTCGTCGTCCTCGAGTGAGCCGTCGGCGTACGCACGGTAGACGTCGCCGACCCCGCGCATCCCGAAGGCGTCGAGCTCGGCGGCCCTGAGCGCGCCCATGCTCGCGGCGCCGTAGACGTGCACGCCCTCGGAGAGCGCGAAGAGGATCTCCTTGTGCCACACGGCGGGCACCCGCTCGAACAGGCCGTCCACCAGGCCGATGGCGCGCGGCCGTTGCGGAACGCCGCCCGCAGGAGGTCGCCGTGCGCGGCAGGCGGACGGTAGTCGGCGTCGAGCACCGCGCACGCCGTCGTCAGGGGAGAGCGTCGGCCCGAGGAAGATGACGACCGGCGCCGTCATGGCGTCCGCACGGCGCGTCGCCGCGCACCGGGGATCGGCGGCGCGACCTTGTCGGTCCAGCCCTCGAGGCCCGGCACCACCACCCGGACCACGGGTACGCCGACGTCGGGCCGTGTGAGATCGACGAGGATCACCTGCCGGATGCCGGCCGCACGCAGCAGGTCGAGCTCGTGTGTCACGTCGGCGTCGACGCTCTCTCCGGGAAAGTGCGCCACGTCCTCGAACGAGCGTCCCGCGTCGAGGTCGAGCGAGGCGACATGCGAGCCGATCGCCTGCGTGTCCTTGACCCGGCGGTAGAGGCTCGGGAGGACAGTCGTCGCGGCTGCCTGCGATCAGCGTCAGCCGGCTCTGCGCCGCCTCGGTGAGCGCGCGCGAGAGGGCGATGCCACGGTCAGGGTGCGAGCCGCCGCCGATCGCAGCCGGGAGCCGTCGCAGGACGTCGCTGCGGCGATCGACGATCGTCGCGGAGAAGACGGGCAGCCCGACATCGGTGGTGAGATCCGACGCGGCCACGCCGACGCCCGCGCGCTCGCACGTGTCGAGGAGCGCGCGGCACCCCGGGTCGGTGATCGTGTCGAGGTCGATCCGCCGCGCGACGCGGTCGGCGGGCGCGCGCTCGTCCCACAGGGCGAACGCGTCGCGCTCGACCACCTCGCAGAGCGCGTGGCTCACGGCTTCGAGGACGTGGTTGCCGGCGGCGAGACCCGTGCCGTTGGCCAGGAAGCAGCCGGTGCCCTGCGGGCCGGGCGAGCGGAAGTCGAGATGGACGCACTCGTACGGCACCCAGATGCGTCCGCCGCCGATGACGTCGGTGCCTTCGATCCAGAGAATGGAGAGATCGGGATGAAACCGCGACCACGACGGCCGCGGGAGCTGCTCGACGTCGACGACCTCGGCGACCTCGCGGAGCTCGCGATAGGTCGCGAGCCGGAGTGGGAGCAGGATGTGCTCGGCATGCCAGCCCTCGAGCGCCTCCATGATCCCCGACACCTTGGCCGCGATCAGGTCGGCCCCCTTGCCCTGGGAGACGGAGAGCGACCGTCCGTTGGGACGGCAGACCATCACGACCGGGATGCCCACGACGTCCAGGCCGGTGACCACGCCGACGCGCGTGATCCCGACGCGCGGAAGGATCGGCAGCAGCCGGCGGAAGGTCTCTGCGGGCGGGACCGTCCGGTGGGTCCCGTCGAGGTGGAGCTTCTCGGCCGCCGCGAGCTGCGTCACGGCGCGCGCCGCCTGCTTCGACGGGGAGCTACGACTGTCCGGAGGCCGGCGCCCCGCCCTCGGGCGTCGGCATGGCGACGGCGTCGGATGCCCCTTCGGGGGTCGGCATGTACACCGCCGTTTCCGGTCCGCCCTCTGGCGTCGGCATGCGGGCAGCGTCCGATTCGCCCTCGGGTGTCGGCATGCGGACAGCGTCCGATTCCCCCTCGGGTGTCGGCATGCGGGCTGCGTCCGCCGCGCGGTGCACCGAGAAGGCGGGCAGGCGCGGCACGTTCGCGGCCACGTCGGCACCGGCCTGGAGCGACTCGGGCACGTCCGAGACGGCGTACCCCGAGAGATCGGCGTGCGGAATGAAGTAGTGCGTGCCGTCCTCGCCCTTCAGCAACACACCCGGTGTTGGCTCTCCGCTCACCGTGTCCCTCCTCGCTCTGTCGTGGCTTTCTCGTGTGGCCGCGGACCCGAGGCGAGGATAGTGGCCCTCGCATACCCGGCCGTGTTCGCCTTGGCGAGATATACCACTCTCGCGTCCTCGATGTCCGCGTCGGCATCGTCCTGCTCGGGGGCGACGCGCCGCACGACCCTGGCCCGGTCGAGGAGCGCGTCGGCGATGACGTTCGGCCATTCCGTCGTTCGCGCGAGCCGGACCGCCTCGTCGACGAGGGCGAGCGCCTCGGAGGGAGCTTCCTCCGCGAGCGCCCTTCCGAGGCCGCTCCGCCACAGCACCTGCGACAGGACGTCGGCCTCGCCGGCCTCGTCCCGTGCGGTGCCCGCGAAGGTCGCGGCGTCGCGCGGGCGTCCGAGCTCCACGAGAGCGTGCGTCAGCTGGCCGGCGACGGTGGTGGAGAACGCCCGATTGCCCGCCTCGCGAAGCGCGTCGTAGGAGCGTCGCAATGCCGCCTCGGCACGCTCCGGATCTCCCGCGAGCAGCTCCGTCCTACCGACGTTCTGGCCCCACGACCCCCAGAGCACGATGCGCTGACCCTGCCGCTCGGCGATTGCGCGCATCCGCTCGAGCGCGGAGCGCGCGCCATCGATGTCGTCGGCCTGGGCGAGCAGGTAGGCATGGCCGCCGAGCACGAACGGCTCTGCCCACGGGTCGTCGCGCACACTCTCGAGGAGCCCTGCCGTGACGGAGAGCGCCTCCGGCACGGGTGTCGGCCCCCACCCGAGGTTCATGGCCAGCATGCCCGGCAGGCGGCCCGCCAGCGGGTGCGAGCGCCGCTCGGCGAGCTCGACGAGCCGGTCGATCGCCTCCCGGGCAGCCGACGATCGGCCGATGGTCATGCTCGTCAGGTACGAGAGCCAGCAGGCGCGGAGAAGCCCCTGATCGTCGTCGTGCCGTGCGAACAGCTCGACCGACGCACGCGCCTGCCGGTAGACCCGGTCGACGGCGGCGGTCGTCGGCGTCAGCTGGAGCTCGATCTCCGCCCGGCATGTCTCCGCCAGCGCACGCGCAACGTCGTCGACCTCGCCCTCTCCGTCCAGCTCGTCGAACGCGCGAACCGCCTCGGCGTTGCGGCCCGCCTCCATGAGCGCCTCGCCCTGGTCCACGACGATCCGCGCGCGTGCGGGATGTCGGGGAGGAAGCATCGCAGCGGCGCGCCCGAGCAGGCCGGCCGCGGCGTCCATGTCGCCGCGTCGCGCGGCTCGCCTGCCCGCGTCGGCGAGACGCTCCGCCGCGCGTGCTCCGAGCGACCGGATCTCCTCGCTCACAGGCCCGAGCTCCGTCAGGTAGCGGTGGCTCTGCTCCAGGTGGTAGCCGAGGATCTCCTCGAACTCGACCGTCCGTGCGCCCGCGAGCCGCTCGAGCCAGTCGGCGAACTGCTCGTGCAAGGTCGCCCGCAGCCTCTTCGCCGTCGCCTGGTACGCCGCGTCCCGGACGAGGATGTGCTTGAAGCGGAACGCCGCCTCACCCGCGAAGGTCGCCTCCGCCGGACGTACGAGATCCTTGTCGAGGAGGGTGTCGAGGCTTCCCCGCACGGACTCACGCGACGCTGACGTCAGCTCCTCGCACCGCGCCGCGGTGGAACACCTCGCCCTCCACGGCGCCACACTCGAGCGTCGCCCTGTCCGCGGGATCGAGCCGATCCAGACGTGCGCCGAGCAGTGCGTGGAGGCTCGTGGGCAACGTGAGCTCCTCGAGGTCGCCCTCGAGCGAGCAGACACCGTCCTCGATGCGCAGGACGCCTTCGTCCACGAGCATCGCGACGAGCTCCTCCACGAAGAGCGGGTTGCCACCCGACGCAGCCGCGAGTCGGGTTCGCACGGAGGGGTCGGCGACCCCGAGCAGCCCGGCAAGCAGCCCGTCGACATCGTCCCTCGCGAGCGGCTCGAGCGCGACGGTGACGTCCCAGTCGGGACGCTCCTCGGACAGCTCCGGCCGGGCGAGGCAGAGGAGCATGATCGGCGCGGACCCGATCGCCTCGGACAGCCCGGCGATCAGGTCGAGCAGGGTCGCCTCCGCCCACTGGATATCGTCGACGACGACGACGAGAGGCCGGTCGGCGGCACCGGCGACGAGGAGATCGCGGATCGCCGCAGCCGTCTCCTCCGTGGTCGTCGTCCCGTCACCGAGGCCGAGCAGCTGCGCGATCCTCGTGCCGACGAGCCGCCCTTCGACCGCTCCGTCGAGGAACGACTCGATCAGCCGGCGCGCCTCGTCGCGGTCGTGCTCATCCTTGATCCGGACGAGCTCTCGCACGATCTGGGTCACGGCCCAGTAGGTGATCCCCTCTCCGTACGAGAGGCACGTGCCCCGGACGACGCGGGCCCGCGTCCCCACCCGCGAGACGAACTCCGCAACGAGCCGCGACTTCCCGACGCCGGGCTCGCCCACGACCGTCACGAGGCGGCAACCCGGGGCGGCCGCGACCGAAGCGAGCTCCCGGTCGAGCAGCTCGAGCTGCTCCGCGCGGCCGGTGAAAGGCGTCCCGACCCGCCGCACCGGCGGCCGGAGGTCGGCGACCTCGAGCAGGCGGTACGCGCTCACGGGGGTCGACTTCCCCTTGGCCTCGATCGCAACGATGGGCTCGGCGCGCACCACGTCGCGTACGAGCCTGTATGTGGCCTCACCGATCAGCACCTGGCCGGGGCCCGCCGCCTGCTCGAGGCGGGCGGCGACGTTGACTGGATCGCCGGCGACGAACGTCTCCCGCTCGGAGGCGTCGCCGGCGACGACCTCGCCGGTGTTGACCCCGATCCGGAGCGAGATCGTCGTGCCGAAGCGTCGCTCGAGCTCCTCGTTCAGCGACCTGAGGCGCGCCTGCATCTCGAGCGCGGCACGGCACGCACGGACGGCGTCGTCCTCGTGCGACTCGGGGACGCCGAACACCGCGAGGACGGCGTCGCCGACGAACTTCTCCACCGTGCCGCCGTGACGCTCGAGCGCCCCCCGCATCTCGTGGAAGTACGAGAGCATGAGGCCCCGGACGGTCTCCGCGTCGACGCGCTCGCCCATCGCCGTCGAGCCCGAGAGGTCGCAGAAGACGAGTGTCGCGAGCTTGCGTCGCTCGGGGGCGGGCGCGGCGAGCGGCGCGCCGCAGTACCCGCAGTGCTCGAACCCGTCGGGGCTCTCGCGGCTACACGCGGGACAGACGGGCACGCGGAGAGACTACGACGGGCGGCCCGTGCGTGATCTGCGCAGAGCCGCGCTACCGGCAGAGAGCCGCGCCGAGCGCTGCGTCGAGCTCGCGCTCGGGGTCGACGCCCGAGGACGAGGCGCAACGCCAGGCGACGAACCCATCCGGCCGGATCAGGGCAGCGCCGTCGGCGCCGACCCCGAACGCACGCTCGACCTCGCGCTCCGGATCCCCGATCTCGGCGCCGAGGAGGAACGCGTCCACGGTCACCGGCCCGCGCGCGGTGGTCGCCTGCGCGGCTGCGCGCCACGCCTCGCCGTCCGACCCGGCAACGACGACGAACATGCGGCCGAACAGGTCGAGCGTCGACCGCGCACCACCGTCGAGCGGGACGTGCGGAGCCCTGAAGCCGGGTCGCCCGGACGACTCGCGCGGGTCCTCCCAGAGGGGGTCGCCCCCCGAGGCGCCGGTGACGGCGCTCGACCGGTAGCCGTAGCCGATCTCGACCGCCGCCTCGTCGACGATCGGCGCGAGGTTCTCCTTCCCGAGTGACGGGTCGAGGCGGAGCACGTAGCGCGTGTAGGCCTGCTCCGTCGTGAACTTGCCCACCGGCCGGCGCTCCGCGTCGTACGTGTCGAGGAGAGGGTCGCCTGCGGCTCCGCGGAGCACGAGCGCGAGCTTCCAGGCCAGGTCGTACGCGTCCTGGACGCCACAGTTCCCGCCGAAGCCACCCGTGGGCGGCATGACGTGGACCGCGTCACCCGCGAGAAAGACGCGACCCGCCCGGTACCGCTCGGCGTACTCGGCGCTCGCCGACCAGCGCTGGACGTCCTCGACCGCGACCGCGAGCTCCGGGTCCCCGAGCGCCTCGCGCACGTAGCGGATGCACGTCGGCTCGCTCATGTCCTCGCCGATCTGCACCGACCGCGTCCCGTCGCCGTCCGTCGTCGAGTTGACCACCAGGAACCCTGCCTGGAGGTCGATCGAGAACCGGAAGAAGCCCTGCAGCCGCGGCCCGAAGACGTAGATGACGCTCAGGTTGCGGTCGCCCATCAGGTGCCGCACGTCCGCGCGGAAGTAGATCGTGATGCTGTCCGAAAAGCTGCCGTGCCCGAGCATGCCGATCCCGAGCCGTTTGCGCACGGGGCTGTGCGCACCGTCGGCGGCGACGAGATAGCGGCCGCGGATCGCACGGTCGGACCCGCCGTCCCGCGGTCGGACGGTCGCGGTGACGCCGTCCTCGTCCTCCTCGACGGACACCACCTCCGAGGCGTACTCGATCCGGCCTCCGAGCCGCTCCGCGGCGCGAAGGAGGACCGGCTCGAGCCCGATCTGCGTCAGGAAGAGGCGCGACGAGGGACTGATCGTCTCGACGCCCTCGTTGATGAACCGGTGATACCAGTCGAGCTCCTTCCCTCCGAGGCTCTCGACGGACACGATCGCGCCGTTCTGGACGAACTCACGCGCTGCGGCGTCCTCGATCTCCCGCTCCAGTCCGACCGCCCGGTACGCCTCGATCGTGCGCTGGCTGACGAGCGCGGCCCGGGGGTGGATCGCGGTGCCGCGGTGCCGTTCGACGACGAGCGACGGCACGCCGTGATACCCGAGGAAGACCGCCATCGACAATCCGACGAGGCTTCCGCCGGCGATCAGGACCGGAGCGTCCTCCTGTGCCATCCCCATCGAGCCTCCTTACGATCCGCGCCGTCGGCAGGTGCGTGACTCGACTCATAGCAGGTTCGCCCCGTCCACTCCGGCTCCGCCGTCGACGAGGTCGATCGAATGCGTGCATCATGTGCAGTGTCTCGGGGAGGAGTGGTCTTGCCACGGTGAGGCGCTCGACGGTACTTCTGGTGGTTCTGATCGTCCTGGCGGGCTGTATCGCCGGCGTCGCCGTGGCCGACCATCGGCACAAGAAAGCTCGCATGGGGCCTGCCAGCATCGCGTCCTGGTACTGCCAGCACGACGGTCAACGCTGCCAGGAAACGCAGGCGGAGACAATCGAGGCGTCGTGGCAGGAGAGAGAGCGGGTCTATCGCGTCAGCTTCTGGGCGGTGTCTGTCGGCGGGATGGCCGTCCTTGGCCTGAGGCTTCGCTCGAGGAACAGATGAGATCGTTGCCGCGGAGCGCAGGTTCGGCGGAAGCCGCCCGCGGGGGCGTTTCCGGGTCGACTAGCCCGACATCTCGAAGGCGGTCCGGCCGCCCGACGAGACGAGCTCGGCCAACTGCCTCCGGCCGTCATCGATGAGCGGGTCGCCGTGCGCGAGCAGGACGTGGTCGAACTCGAGCTCGTCCAGCAGACGGGCGTACGCGGCCAGCAGCGCCCGCTTCGTGGCGGGCGGGTCGTCCATCAGCACGTCGGGAACGAAGCCGAATGCGCCCGCGTCCATGCGGACAACGCCGTCGGCGACCGCGATCGCGCGCTTCTCCGGAAGGAAGAGCGCTGACTCGTCGGGGCAGATGCCGCCGATCGCGTGGGCCAGCACCCCTCCCGGCAGCCGGTCGCCAGGGTCGAATCCCTCGGCGACCTCGCCGTGCGTGAACTCGTGCAGGCCGGCACGGTTGCAATGCACGGAGCAGCCGAACGCCTCCACGAACTGACCGGAGTCGCGGTAGTGGTGGCGGTTCGACAGCAGCACCGCGGTCGGCGGCGTCGGGCGGGCGGCGAACCACTCCAGCCCGCCGTCGACAGGGACGAGTGGGTCGACGAGGACGCCGGGGTCGTCGAGCCAGTACGACGACACGGCGATGCGGATCTTCGGGTGGGGCGTTGTCCAGTGGAAGACGCCGGGCAGGATCTCTCGCACGGCCGCACGATATCGCGGTCGCCGTCAGCGGGCCGTGCACCGAACAACGCGGATCAGGCCGCGGACCGACCTCGACACGCGGCGCCCGGCCCAGCGTGCGCCGAGGTGAGCCGGGTCAGGTGGACTGAGCGACTTCTCGCCCGACGATGGCTCGGACTACCTCGATGCCCGCGACGATGAGGGCGATGAGAATCAGGGCCATCACCCAGCTTGTGACAACGGTGGGGGCGACGAGCGAGATCACGAGCAAGGCGGCGGCGGCGATCGCGTAGGTCGTCACGCGGCTGTGCAAGACGGGCGCTGCGGCGCGGCGTGCCCGCGCGGCACGACGGGTGTCACCGACGAACCAGACTCCGAGGAGCGTTACGAGACCGAGGATGATCCACACCCAGGCGCGGTCGGCGAGGGTCTGCGTGAGGATGCTCCACGCTTCGTGCGCTGCGGGCTTGACACCGTCGTCCTTGGCGAGTTGGTCGACCAGGTAGTCGCCCGCGAAGCGACGTACGGCAAGCATCAGCAGCCCCACGAGAACGAGGCCGATAGCGAGCGCTCGGAGCTCGATCCTGCGGCGGCCGCGTGCCAGCCAGATGGCGAGTGCTGCGACTGCAAGCGCTACGAGCCACATCCAGTTGGCGACCGAACGCAAGATCCGCGTGATCGTCTGCGCGGTCTCCAGCTGGCTCTCTTGGATGATGACGATCCTTCCCGAGGACTCCGGCAGCCTCTCGGCGATCTTGCCGATCACCGCCACCTGGTCGCCGAGCTGGATCACGATCGGACGGAGGTCGAGCACGACCGCGCCGCCCTCTGTCTGGATGAACGTCGTGTCGTCGTCCAGCAGCCGCACCAGCTGGCGCTGCGTCCGTGTCGTCGTCTCGACCCACACCGTCTGCACGCGTGGCCGCTCCAGCGCCGCATCGGCCGCTCGATCGGCACCCGAGCGGGCGAGACCCGCCAGAACCGGCGCGAGTCCCTGCTGCGCGGGAGGCAATCGCTCCGCGATCGCCGCCTCCACGTCCACATTCTCGAATAACGTGTCTACCGACTTCGCCGCCACCTGCGTTCGGATCTCGTCGTTCTCGATCATGTTCCGCGAGACCGTCTCGAAGCCTTGCTCGTCCAGAGCCGTGTGCTCGACGTAGAACGCCAGCATCCCGACCAGAGCCAGCAAGACGGCGAGGACCGTCAACAGGCGAGCGCCGATCAGGCGCATCGGCTACTCGTGATGAACGTTGTCAACGGCGTCGATCTCGGACGAGGTAGGCGACGAGCAGCGCGGCCGGGAAGAAGACCAGGCTGAACAGAAAGTAGAGGAGGAAGCTGTGGCCCTTGCGTGAGGCGACTCGTGCTGGCCAGAAGGCGATCGCCACCCAGATGATGAAGAAGATGATCGACCCGATCCACCAGCCGCTAGCAGCAACGAGCATCTCGACCTCCGTCGATGGGGATTCCGCAATGCTGCGGCCCGGTCATCGTTCACGTCGGGCGACTCTACTCCTGCGGGGATCGATGCGCCGTGCGCGCGAGTGGCGGCGGGGGTGAGATTCGAACTCACGGACCCTTGCGGGTCAACGGTTTTCAAGACCGCCCCGTTCGACCGCTCCGGCACCCCGCCGCGAGCGGGTCAGTCTACGGGGGCGGCCCGTTGTTCCGGGATGAGGGCGAAGGGGCCGCGCGGGAGGGTGATCCGATCCCTCGTCCGAGGGTTGTCCCATCCCCCTGGAGGGGTAGACTGGGGCACATGCGGTACGACGGCGATATCACCATCGGCCTGTCGCGGGCCGAGCTCACGGCGGTACGCGAGGCAGTCGAGCTGACGCCCAACTTCGAGGGCCGCATCGACGTGCGGGACACGATGCGCGACGCGATGCGGGCCCGAAGCCGTCGCATCTCACTCGAGCGCGAGGTCGCCGAGCGGTTCGTCCGGCGCCTTGTCGCGACCGATCTGCCGACCGCTCTCGTCAGGACCAAGCTGTTCCGCGCGATCCAGGATGCGGATCGTGCAGCGCTTGCGGAGACGCCGCCGCCTGTCGTGCAGACCGTGCGCGCCGCGTAGAGCGGGCGCCGACCCTCGTCCGCGTTTACGCTGCGGCCACCGCGGGGCGGTGTGTCTGCGCGATCCCGCGCTTGCGCGGGCCGCGGACAGCGTGGAGCAGCTTGCCGCGGGCGGTTGCCGTAGCAAGGTCGACAGGGACGAGGCGGTTCGAGAGCCGCTCGGCGATCTCGAGATCGAGCTCCAGCGCACCGAGGCGGTGCGCCCGCACGGCCCGACGGAAGAAGTCGCGCAGCTCCTGACGACCCTCGAAGTTCGGGGTCACCTCGATGGCTTCTCGAAGCGCGAGAAGCTCAGTACGCGTCCACTGGACGCGGACCGTTGCCGCAGGCCGCATGTGACGCGTTATCGGCTGGCGACGGCAAGCGGAACCTACCGGCAGGTACGGGATCTACCTATCCACTCGGTCAGGTGCGCCGAGCGAGTGGAGCACATCCGGGACGTCGCCCTGGAAGTTCTCGAGGATCGCGAGCGCCATGCGGTCGACGACGGCCGTGCCGTTCAGCATGTGGACCGGCTCGGGGCCGTGCTCGCCGCGGAACCGGATCTGGAGTCGCCGCGCCTGGAAGTCGGTCGTGTTCGAGATCGAGGCAGTCTCGCGGTAGCGCTCCTGGCTCGGAAACCAGACCTCGACGTCGTAGGTCTTCGCCGAGGCGCTCGACATGTCGCCCGCCGGGAGGACGACGATCCGGTAGGGGAGGCCGAGCTCGCGGACGAGTCCCTCGGTGTTCGCGAGCAGCACCTCGAGCTCGTCCCACGAGCTCTCCGGATGGGTGAGGGAGAACTGCTCGACCTTGTTGAACTGATGGACGCGGATCATCCCGCGGGTGTCCCGGCCGGCGGCGCCTGCCTCGCGGCGGAAGCACGGCGAGAACGCGACGTACCGGAGCGGGAGCTCGTCGGCCTGGATGATCTCGTCCGCGTGGAGGCTCGCCACCGGGATCTCCGCTGTGCCGGCGAGGTAGAGGTCGTCCGCCGGGAGCTCGTACACGTTGGCCTCGTCCGACGGGAACGCGCCCGTGCCCAGGAGTGCGCTCTCGCGGACGAGGACGGGCGGGAGGATCGTGACGAACCCGTCCGCCGCGAGCCGGTCGAGCGCCAGGCGATAGAGCGCGAGCGCGAGCCGCGCGGTGTCGCCGACCCAGTAGCCGAAGCGTGCGCCGGACATCCGCGCCGCGCGTTCCATCTCGAAGCGACCGAGCTCGAGGTGGTCGCGCGGGTCCGTGAGTGCCGGCGGCTCTCCGACCCGCCGCAGCTCGCGGACGTCGTCGTCCGTCGACCCGTCGGGGACGTCGTCGTTCGGAGGGTTGGGCACACGGAGGGCGAGCGCGTCACGCTCGGCCTCGGCGGCGGCAAGCTCCTCCTCCACCGTCTTGAGCTTGGCCTTCACAGCCTGGAGCGCCTCGAGCTGCTCGGGGGTCGGCTTGCCTTTGAGCTTTGTTCGGGCTCGCAGCTCGTCCACGCGCGGGACGAGCGCGCGCCACCGCTCGTCCGCCTCGAGCAGGCGGTCGAACGCCTCGGCCGCCCCCTTGCGCGCAAGCGCCGCCCGCACCGGGGCGGGGTTCGCGCGAGCTGCCCTGAGGTCGATCACGGGATCGAGTCTAGAACCACGTCGATCACGGCAGCGACGCCCTGCTCGCCCGGGACGGGGCAGGTCGCGTCGGCGACCTCCAGAAGCCGCGGGTGGGCGCCCTCGACCGCGACGCCGAATCCCGCTGCCTCGAGCAGCTCGACGTCGTTCTCCCCGTCGCCGAACGCGATCACGCGTCCGAGGTCGAGCCCGAGCCGCTCCGCGACGAACGCGAGGCCCGTTCCCTTGGTGACGTGCGGATTGCCGACCTCGAGCATGTAGGGCAGCGACGTCGTGAGGAACGCTCGCCCGTCGAGCCGGCGCTCGAGCTGCGGCCGGATCTCGGCGAGCACGGGTGGCTCGGCGACGGCGACGAGCTTCGTCGGCGCGCGGACGAGCCAGTCGAGGAGGTCGCCGACCTCGATCACCGGCAGGCGCTGGAAGACCGAGTAGCGGCGCGTGTAGTCGTTCTCCTTCGCGACGTAGAGCTGGTCGTCGACGTACACGTTCGGCGAGATGTCGAGCGCGGCGAGGGTCGCGATCGCCTCCCGCGCCACGTCGAGCTCGAGCGGCTCGTGCAGCAAGAACGTGTGCGACAGCGGGTCGACCACGGCCGCCCCCTGGTAGCAGACGACCGGCTCGGGAAGCCCGACGTCATCGAGGTAGCGCTCGACCGAGCGAAACATCCGTCCTGTCGCGACCAGCACGGGCACGCCGACCGACTGTGCCCGGGCGATCGCGGCGCGCGTGCGGTCGTGGACGACACCGTCCGAAGCGATCAGCGTCCCGTCGAGGTCGCAGGCGAACGCCTGCACCTCCGGGGCGAAGTCCGGGAGGAGGCTCAGCCGCCCGACGCCGTGGAGACGAACTGCGCGACGTCGGCGATCTGCTGCGGCTGCAGCTGGTCCTTGAAGGACGGCATCCCGCCCTGCCCGAGCGTCACGCGCTCGACGACGAGCTCGTAGGACGGCTTGGCCTCGTCGAGGTTCGGCCCGACCGTCCCGGTGGCGCTCGCCGCCGAGAGTGTGTGGCAGGCGACGCAGCCCGCGCTCTCGAAGATCTGCTCGCCGGCGGTTGTGTCGCCCTTGAGGTCGAGGGCCGGCAGGTCCTCGGTCGGCGTGGTCGCCGTCTCCTCCGGGATCGTGCCGACGACGGTCTCGGGCGTCGCCGTGACCTCCTCGCCCCCGCAGCCCGCCGCGACCAGCGCCAGCACCGCGAGAACGAGCGCGAAGGCTGCGAGTGGGCGGCGCATCGCGCGCAGTCTAACCAGCTGCGTTCGCGCTCCGCGCGCCGACCCGTCCTCGAAGCGGCGGATCACGAAGGCGGCGACGGCGCCGAAGCCGACCACGTCTCCGGGGGTGTCGTTGACGACGAGCGAGACGAGCAGCGCGACCAGCACGGCGTCCGTCAGCGGGCGCCTCGGCCGACGGGTCGCGACCACGATCAGGACGACGAGGGAGGCGGCGACCGCGAACACGGGGCCGATGGCCGCCAACGTGCGGCGCGCCGAAAGCTCGAGGCGGTCTGCGATGTCGCCGAGCACGGCGCCAGGCCCTTCGCCGACGGCGTGCGTGACGTGGCTCGACCCGCCGACCGCCGCGTCGAGGCCGACGAGGACGACGCCTGTGGCGACGGCGCCGACTGCGATCGCGCCGGCCGTGCGGGCATTCAGCCGGATGCCGCGCTGGCGTACCGCGAGCGTCGCGTAGGCGGCGAGGAGCACGAGCAGCCCACCGCCGTCCGCGCCGAAGCGACTCCCCGCGACGGCGACGAGCGCGACGCCGGCAACGGCGACCCCGATCCGCCCGAGGAGCGCCGGACCGAGGATCGCCGGGACGAGGAGCATCGTCTCGAGGAGGTTGGAGACGCCGTAGAAGCGGCCCGCCTGGGACGGCCCGAACGGCGACAGCGCGACCGCCTCGGGGTCGAGGCCGAGGACGAGCAGGTAGGCGGCGAGCACCGTGGTGCAGGCGAGCCCGAGAGGGAGGAGGACCGCGGCGAGCGCGACGAGGGCGACGACCCACCACCCGGCGAGCCAGAGGTTCGCGGCGAGCCCGAGCAGGACGACCCGCGGTGCGACGCCCGGCGCGAAGACCGCCGCGATGTACGCCAGCGCGCCGACGAGCAGCGTCAGCGGGAGCCGGATGCGGTCGTTCCGCTCGATCCGGTGCTCGAGGCGCGCGAGCGTCGCCACGGGATCCTGCACCGGGACGACCTCGAGCCTGCCGTGCGCGACGTCCGCGAGGGACACGAGCCCGTCGATCCGCGTCGAGCTCGACGTGAGCACACCGCGCGGCCCCGGCACGAGGGCGATCGGATGCCTGGTGTTCTCGCTCTCGCCGGGCGGGGGCAGAACGACCAGCGTGTCGGGAGGAGCGCCGGAGCCGAGTTCGATCAGCGGCGTCCCCGTGCGCGCGCCCCCGAGCAGCGAGCTGACGACCTTCCCCGTGAGCAGCGTGTTGAGCGCGCTGTCGCGGGTAACCGTCGGGCCGGCGCCGGGGACGGCGAACCCGATCGCGCCGCGCTCCGCGTACCGGTCGAGCGGGAACGGCGCCACGACCCGCACGGCCGCCGTCGCCGGAGCGGCCACGACCAGGGCCAGGGCGGCGATGACGAGCGCGCGTGTCACCGGAGGAGTCTCGCCCACGCGTCCGCGTCGCGTAGGCTCTGCAGCATGATCGTCGCACGCTCGATGGACGAAAACTGGCTCTCGAACGCCTTCGTCGTGGGGGACGAGCCCGGCGGGGTCGCGGTGTTCGTCGACAGCGGCGCCCCGCTCGAGCCGCTGCTCGAGACCGTCGAGCAGGAGCGGCTGACGCCGACGCACGTCCTCCGCACCCACGGCCATCCGGACCACGTCGAGCACGAGGACGAGCTTGCAGGGCGGTTCGGGATCCCGGTCGTGACAGGCGCGGTCGAGACCGGCGGCCTGCGCGTCGAGGCGATCGAGACGCCTGGCCACTCCGACGACGGCGTCGCGTTCGTCGTCAACGGCGAGCTGTGCTTCTCCGGCGACACGCTCTTCCGCGACGCGGTCGGCGGCGGCCCGGCGGCGCTCGTGCGCGAGTCCGTGATGGACCGGCTGATGACGCTCGACCACACGCTCCGGGTGCTGCCCGGCCACACGGTCGAGACGACAATCGGGCGGGAGTGGGAGCGGAACCCGTTCGTGCGCTTCTGGCGCGGCCTCGAGGAGGAGATCGGGACGCCGTGTCGCCTCGCAGGCGTCGAGGGTGTCGTTCTGGTCGAGTCGCCGGACTACGACGGCAAGGGAAAGCTGCTCGTGCGGCTCGGCGATGGCGAGGAGCGGATCGTCGGTGCCTCGCGCGTCGAGCTGGCCTGACCGCGCTCGGCTGCGGGCTACGCGACGTCGATCGTTGCCGGCTGGCTTGGCTCCGTCTCGCGGAGCGCGCGGAGCAGCTTCGCCTTCGCGATCGCCGTCGGCAGGTCGAGGGCGAGCAGGTTCGCCGCCAGGCACTCCGCCTGGGCTAGCTCGAGCACGATCTCGCCGCGTCCGGGCGAGAGCCGGCCAAGGGAGGCCCGCACGTCGTCGCGGCCGGCGAAGCTCGGCGTGAGCTCGATCGTCTCCCGAACGGCGACGAGCTCCTGCCACGACCAGCCGATACGTATCTCCCGGGCTGGCACGGCGTCGACCCTACACACCGAGGGGCCAGAGTGCTCCGGGGCGCGTGGCGGGACCCGTCACTCGCGTGGCCGCGCGGGGCGGCTCAGAGCCCAGAGCCCTGCCACGGCAACGACGATCACCACGGGGCCGAGCACGCGCTCGCCGTCCCCGAGCCAGAGCCAGGCGCCGCAGAACGCGAGCGCGCCGAGCACGAGGCGCGCCGCGACCTGCCAGGGCATCCCCATCAGGCGAGCATAGAGCCCCGGCCCGTCGGGCGACGCGTCCGCCGATGCCGCTACGGTCCAGCGCCCGTGCGTCTCGTCGTCGCCCGCTGCGAGGTCACCTACACCGGACGCCTCACCGCCCACCTGCCGGAGGCGATCCGCCTGCTCGTCTTCAAGGCCGACGGCTCCGTGCTCGTCCACGCCGACAGCGGCGGCTACAAGCCGCTCAACTGGATGACACCGCCAACGGTCGTCGAGGGCGGCGACGACGTGATCGTCGTCCGCAAGCGCGCAGGACGGACGGAGGACCGACTCGAGATCCGGATCACAGAGCTCCTGGCCGAGTTCGAGCACGAGCTGGGGGAGGACGCAGGGCTCGAGAAGGACGGGGTCGAGCGTCATCTCCAGGAGGCGCTCGCCGCGGTGCCGGAGGCCGTCGAGCCCGGGCTTCGTCTCGACCGCCGCGAGTGGCCGACGGACGTCGGGCCGGTCGACCTGATGTGCCGCGACGCCGAGGATGGCTGGGTGGCCGTCGAAATCAAGCGCATCGGGACGATCGACGCGGTCGAGCAGCTGTCCCGCTACCTCGAGGTGATCCAGCGCGACCCGCTGCTTGCCGGGTGTCGTGGGATCCTGGCCGCGTCCGAGGTCAAGCACCAGGCGCGGACCTTGTGCGAGGCGCGCGGCCTCGGCTGGGTCGAGGTCGACCTCGAGCTGCTCCGCGGCGAGCGCGAGCCAGAGCTGACGCTGTTCGACGCGTGACCTGACTGGCCAGGTCCGTTGTGGACACTTGTATCTGTCATGCGTACACTTCAAGATCATGGCCGTGGAAGTGGGTGTACGCGAGTTCCGCGAGAGCCTGAGTGAATGGCTCGACCGTGCGGCCGGCGGGGAGAGTGTGATCGTCACCGAACGCGGCATGCCGAAGGTCAAAGTCGTCCCAGCGACGGCGGAGAGTCTCGTCGAGCAGCTCGTGCGCGAGGGTCGCGCGACCCCGGCGACTCGGCCGCGCCGCCGGCTGCGACGTGTTCCGCGCGTGAGCGGTAGCCCCGTGACGGAGACGCTGCTCGAGCAGCGTCGCGCGAAGGATTACTGATCCTCTACTTCGACGCCTCGGCGTTCGTCAAGCTTCTGCTCGTCGAGGAGGGCTCCAACGAGGCTCGCGCGCTCTGGAACGCCGAGACGATGCTCCTGACTTCGTGGATCACGTTCGCCGAGGCGAGCGCCGCTGTCGCCGCGGCGGCCCGGTCGCGCCGAATCTCGCGTGGGCGGGCGACCGCTGCCATTCGCCGGCTCGTGACCGAGTGGGCCTCGGTGACGGCGCTGGACGTCGACGAGATCACATCACGCCGAGCGGGAGAGCTCGCCCGCCGTCACGGGCTCCGGGGCATGGACGCCGTCCATCTCGCGTCGGCCGTGCTGGTCGCGGCCGCACGTCCGATCTTTGTCACCTGGGATGCCGATCTCCGCGACGCCGCCAGGGAGGAGGGGCTGCAGGCGACGATCTCGTAGCTCCACTCTGCAGGCCGACAGTTGGGCCGGCTCGCCGAGCTTCACGGCCGCACCGCAGCCTTGAGGTAGTCGCGCGGCGGGTCGTCGAAGAGGCGAGCGACCCCCTCGAGCCCGACCTCGTGCGTCACGAGGCGCTCGAACGGATACGCGCCGCTCGCGAGGAACGCGAGCGCCGCGCGGAAGTGGCGCGGCGTGTGGTGGAAGGACCCTACGAGCCGCACCTCCTCGTAGTGGATGCGGTAGGGGTCCACGGAGACGCGCGCTTCGCGCGGGAGGCCTCCGAAGGCGAGCACGGTGCCGCCCGGGCGGACGAGAGCCAGCGCGCGCTCCCACGCCTCGACGGAGCCCGCGGCCTCGATCACGACGTCCGCGCCTTCGGGGTCGGCCGCGATCGCGCCGAACGCCGTGGCGAGCGTGCGGCGCTCCTCGCGGGAGCCGACGCCGACGGGCTGCCCGCCGGCGTCGGCGACGCAGGCGCAGAGCATCAGCCCGATCGGCCCAAGTCCGACGATCGCGACAGTGTCGCCGCGCTCCACGCCGGCGACGTCGATGCCGTGGAGGCAGCAGGCCAGAGGCTCGGCCGTCGCAGCGACCTCGGGCGCGAGCCCGGGCGGGACGGGGAGGACGTTCGTGCGCGAGATGCGCTCGGGCACGAGCAGGAGCTCGGCGTACGCGCCGTTGAGGAGCGGGAAGAGGTGCTCGCAGAGCGTCTCCTGCCCCCGCAGACAGGCGGCGCACGCGCCGCAGGGCGCCGAGTTGGCGGCGACCACGCGGCGCCCCGTGGCGACGTCGATCCCGCAGACCTCGTGCCCGAAGGGGCTCGGCGGCGGGCCGAGGAGCACCGGGTGCCCGCGACGGTATGCCTTGAGGTCGGTGCCGTCGGTAAGCGCGACCTCGACCTGGAGGAGCACCTCGCCCTCGCCGGGCACGGGGTCGGGAACGTCGTCGAGCCGCAGATCGCCCGGCCCGTGCAGCCGCAGCGCCCTCACGGCGTGAAGACGACCTTGAGGGCGTCGCGGCGGCGGAACAGCTCCAGCCCCTCGTCAAAGCGCTCGAGCGGGAGGACGACGGGCTCGGGCACGCCGACGTCGTCGAGGAGGCTCACGGCCTCCGACATGTGCCACGGCGCCGCGGACCGTGCTCCGATAACCGTCAGCTCCCGGCGGTAGACGGCGTCCGCTGGGATCGCCCCGGCGTCCGCGAAGACGAGGATCGAGCCGCCGGGCGCGACGGCCGCGATGGCCCTGTCGACGCCACCGCGACCCGCGAGAACCACTGCGTCGACGGGCCCGTCCGGCTCGCGGCCTACTCGTCTCGGGTCGAGGTCGACCGCGAACACCTCGTCGCCGCGCCGCTCGAGCACCGCGCCGAACAGCTGCCCGATGAAGCCGTTGCCGACGATCAGGATTCGTCCCCTCGGCACGCGGGCGGTCCCGCGTAGGACGCAGGCCAGCGGCTCGACCATCGTCCCGCGCCAGTCCGGCCAGTCCCCGGGGAGCTCGACCCAGGACTGCGCGCGCACGCGCTCGGCAAGCCCGCCCGGCCGGATCGTCGGCTCGGCGAATCGCTCGCATGTCGACTCGTGGCCCGCGAGGCAGCGCTCGCACGCGCCGCACGATGCGTGATGGACCAGCGCGACCCGCCGCCCGTCGGCGAGCTGCGCGACCACCTCATGGCCGAGGACGGCACCGGCGTGGGCAGGGTCGAGCTTCTCGACGTCCGAGCCGCAGAGCCCGCAGGCGATCACGTACGCGACCTCGCCCGGTCCGTCGGGCTCCGGCACATCCGCGACGGCGGCCTCACCACCGGGCCCGACGACGACGGCGCGCACGCACGTATCGTAGGCGCGACGAAAGGAGCGGATGGCTCTCAAGCTGCATCGTTGCCCGTTCCTATGGGCGAAGGCATCCCGCCATCCGTGCTGGCGGGTCCAGAACGCGCTGGACGAGATGGGGGTCGCCTACGAGGTCGTGAAGGAACCATGGCCGCTCCGCCGCCGCCGCCGAGACGTCGTCGCGGGAACGGGAGGGAGCGCGCTCCCCGCGATCGAGCTCGAGGACGGGACGTGGTACCGCGAGCAGTCGGCCGACATGGAGCGGGCGATCCGGTCGGGGCGCTTCGGCTCGCCCTCCTGAGCGGCGCTACACTTCCCCTCGCGCGGGGCTATAGCTCAGTTGGGAGAGCGCCTGGATCGCACCCAGGAGGTCGGCGGTTCGAGTCCGCCTAGCTCCATCAGAAGCCCGCTGGAAACGGCGGGGTTTTCATGCGGCTTCCCATCCGCTACGAAACCTTTCGTGAGTTTGCGGTCGGCGGCGCTGGGTAGCGAGGCTGTCGCTGTGGGAGCCGGCGTCCACTCCGTATCTCGCGGTCACCATCCCTCGCTGACGGCGGTGTCCGGTGTGGCATCCTCGATCACGTTGCCGTCGCCTCAGGTGCGTCGTCGGGCACGAGACCGCCCAAGAGTCCACCCGACTCTCATCAAGCGTCTAGTTGAGCCCGGTGCTCGTCGGACAGCACCTGTGCCTCGGAGCCCAACTCGGCCGAGGGCCAGATGTCGGCGATGACGAACCCTTCGGGGAAGGGGTCGTCATCGGCGAGCACGTATCGCGCATACCCGGTGATCCAGGCACGGCCACCGATCCTGGGGACGATCGCCGGCATCCCGCCGACGTCTGCAACGGCGCTCACGCCGCAACGGAAGACCGCGCCGAGGAGGCCTTCGGTGACGAAGGCGTCGCCCGCGCCGAGGTCTCCACGTGCCGCCATCACCGCCATCGCGGCGGAGGTGCCCGTGCCGCTGGGCGACGTGTCCATCTGGCCGCCGGGGAGCCCACAGGTCTGGCGGGCGTCGTGCGCAGGGTCGTGCGGTCTGCCGATCACGACGGCGGCCTCGATCTGCCGCAGGTCGCGGTTGAAAGGATGCTCGAAGACGAGTTCGCGCCGGGCTGCGCCGCAGATGGCAGTGATCGCCTGCTGGATCGCCCGCGCCCGATGTGGCACGAGCTCGAGACCGAGGTGGTCGGCGTCGACGACGGCGCAAGCCATGCCTCCCCAGGCAACGCTGACAGGCACCGTGCCGAAGCCGGGCACGTCGACCGGGACGTCGATGGCGGTCGCGAACGACTGCACGTTGTCGAACTCGACGAGCGTCACGCGGCCGTCTGCGCAGTGCGCTCGGACGTCGAGGAGCCCTGCGGGCACGTCGAGGCAGAGGTCGACCGTCGGACCCGTGATCGGCAGGATGCCCGTCTCGAGGAGAACGGTGGCTACGCACATCAGGTTCGTCCCCGACATCGCCGCGTAGAGCTCCGACTGCTCCATGATCACGAAGCCGGCGTCGGCGCGCTCCTCGGTCGGCGGGAGCAAGAGGTTCACGCAGGCGCGCGGGTAACCACGGGGCTCGCGCACCATCAGCCGCCTGAACCAGTCGGCGTGCCGCTCGAGGTGCTTCATCTTCTCGAACATCGTCGCGCCTGGTGCGTCCGGCAGCCCGACCCCGCCCGTCACCACGCGGCCGTGTTGTCCCCCCGCATGCGCATCGACGGCGTCGACGGCGACTCTCACGCGCACCTCCTCGTGCCGGCCGCGGTCGCGGCACCGGGACACGATACTTCTGAGCCACCGACCCCTTGCTAGCGTCACCGCATGGATCACAACGGAGGCTCGGAGCTCGACGACGCGGTCGTCCTCTACACGCTGAACACCGACGCCCGGACACCGACCTGACAGGAATGCTGCCGCGTGAGGGAGTTTCTCTCCGACTATGACGTGCCGTTCGTCGATCGCAACATCCGGCAGAGCGATGCCTTCCGGGCCGAGCTCGCCGCGCGGACAGACGCCCTCGTCGTGCCACAGCTCTTCTGGCGAGGCACACGCATCGTGGGGTTCGAGCCGACCGAGCTCGCGGAGCTCGTTACCGCGTACCGGCAGGTCGTGAGCTGACCCGGCCTCCCGGCAACTCGCTCGAGAGCGCCCAGGGCGGGAAAGTCGTCGAGCCAGGCGAGACGATCGAGGACGGTCTGCGGGCGCTGCTGTCGCGCCTCGCCGAGGAGATCGCCTTCAACGAGGCCAAGGGCACGGCTCCGTACCGGCTCGGGATGCACGACGGGCTGCGCTTCGCCGAGGACGCCGTCGCTGACATCCTTCGCCGGCACGGACATGATGCCCGCACCGACGACCGCGCGATCGACGCCTGAGCGTGCCCGACCTCGAGACGACAGTCCGCCAGCTCGCCGACCGCCAGGCGATCATGGACGTGATCCACGCCTACTGCTTCCACTTCGACCGCAACGAGCCCGAGGCGGTCGCCGCGCTCTTCACCGACGACGCGACGATCGACTACGGCCCGGAGGCAGAGAGAATCCACGGGGCGGCAGCGATCGCGCCCACGATCGCAATCGGTCTCGCGCGCACATTCGCGGCGACGAGCCACCACGTGTCGAACGTCCAAATCACGCTCACCGGCCCCGACCGCGCCGAGTCGGTCGGCTACGTCTATGCCTGGCATCGCTACGTCGACGGCTCGCCTGACGGCGAGCTCTGGGGGCGCTACCGCCATGTGTTCGTGCGCGAGCCCGACGGCTGGCGGATCTCGTCCCTGGTGCTCGAGGCGGCGGGGACGGTCGAGTTTCACCGCGCGACGATGCACCCATCGGCCGTCGGCCGGCCGGCGTCTGATTCAGGTCGAATCGCCGACCGGGAACGCATCGCTGTCGCGACGCGCCCGCTCGAGCGCGATCATCGCCTCATCCCGGCGTGCGACATGTTCCTCCCAGCCTGCCGCCGGCAGGCGACGCTCGAGGTCGGCGGCGACCCGCTCCACGAGCTCGGTCGTCCACGGGTCGTGCTGGCCGCGCTCGGCACCCATCCTTGCGTACGCCTCGCCCATCCGCGCCGCATGCGCCTCGATGCCGCCCCGGACGTTGAGCGCCGCCGTCTCGAAGGGCCCGACGACGGCCCAGCGGCGCCCGAGACCATCGCGAACAGCTCGATCCACGCCCTCGGCGGTCACAACGCCGTCCCGCACGAGGCAATAAGCCTCGCGGAGGAGCGCGCCCTGGAGTCTGTTGAAGACGAACCCCTCGACCTCGCGAGCAAGCTTGACCGGCTCCATCCCGACGGAGCCGAGGAAGACCTCGGCCCGAGTGACAATGTCGGGGTCGGTGAACGGCGCCGGCACGAGCTCGACTACGGGCAGGAGATACGGAGGGTTGCCCGGGTGCGCGACAAGGCACCGCGAACGCGTCCGGATGTCCGACGCGATCGTACTCGCGGTGATCGACGACGAGGACGAGGCGATGACAGCCGTCTCGGGCGCGACCTCCTCGATTTGCTCGAACAGACGGCGCTTGAGATCGACGTGCTCTGGGCCGCACTCCTGCACGTGCGTCGCGTCGGCGACTACGTCCGTGAGCGAGTCGCCCAGCGTCACCCGCGCGGCGATCGCATCGGCGCACTCCGGGAGAAGGCCGCCTCGGGCCAAGCGCTCGAGCCGGGCGGCGCAATCACCGGGGAAGTCGGCCCGACGGGCCGCATCCGGCTCGAACACGACGACGTCCCGCCGGGCACGAGCGAAGACGATCGCCCAGCCGACCCCGATCGCCCCGCCGCCGACGACGGCGATACGCCCCGAGGAGTCAGCCGGTGCGGGACGCACGGGCGTCGCGATCGATCTGCGTCGCGATCTCGAGCAGACGCGGGCAGGAGCTGCTCCCTCATCTCCTCGCGGGTCCAACGGCTCGCGTTCACGGCGACGTTCACCGAGGCGATCACCTCACCTGCCGCGTCGTGGATCGGGGCCGCCAGCGCGCATACCCCCTCCTCGAGCTCCTGGTCGACCATCGACCAGCCCTGCTCTCGGATCACGCTCGAGCTCCTGCGCAAGCGCGGCGCGCGATGTGATCGTGCGCTCGGTCAACCGCACGAGCTCGACGTTCGCCAGGTAGTCCTCGAGCCACTCGTCGGGCTGGCCGGCGAGCAGGACGCGTCCGAGCGAGGTCGTCACGGCCGGGTCGCGGGTCCCCACGCCGACCGCGACCGACATGATCCGGCTCGCAGTCACGTGGGCCACGTACACGATCTCGTCGCCGTCGAGCACGGCGAGAGAGGCGGACTCGCGCTTCTCGGCGACGAAGTCACGCATGTAGGGCAGCGCCAACTCGGGCAACGAGAGACCCGCGAGGTACGCCTGGCCGAGCTCGAGCACGCGCGGCGTCAGCCGGAACCGACGATCCTCGACGCGCAGGTAGCCGAGCTCGACGAGCGTCAGCAGGAAGCGCCGCGCAGCCGCCCGCGCGAGACCCGGTCGCCCGGGCGACTTCACTGAGCGTCATCGTGGGATGCTCGGCGTCGAAGGCCCGGATCACCTCCAGGCCACGCTGGAAGGACTGCACGAAATGACTGTCGCGAGGCTCGTCCGGCGCGCCCGACAGCGGTGCCTCGAGCGGCGGGCGTCAAGCCGCAGTCCTTGCTGCTTCGCTGTTCGGTAGGCGCACGCTCGACTCCTGGCCGAACACTAGACCAGCGCCGCGGAGAAGTCTACCCGGCCCGATCGCGGCGACCTGTCGTGGCGGAATGCGTGCTTGACCCGCCATTTCTCCCTGTGCTTCCATGGCTCGCCATGCGCATAGGCGCCCTCGTCCCGAACAGCGGCAGCTGGCCACTGGAGCTCGGTATTCCGCGCATGGCCGCGACGCTCGAGGAGGCTGGATTCGACTCTCTCTGGGTGAGCGACCACGTCGTGCTGCCCGAGCGGATCGTGTCCCGGTACCCCTTCGCCGATGACGGCCGCGCGACCTGGCCGACCGACACGCCGTACTTCGACGCCCTGATCGCGATGGCGCTGATCGCCGGCGCGACCTCCCGCGTGACGATCGGGACCGCGGTGCTCGTGCTGCCGCTCCGGCACCCGGTCGTCTTCGCGAAGCAGGCCGCGTCGCTCGACCGCGCCAGCGGCGGTCGGCTCCGGCTCGGGGTCGGGGCGGGGTGGCTCGAGGAGGAGTTCATCGCGCTCGGCGTCCCGTTCGCCGACCGCAACGGTCGGCTCGTGGAATGGATCGCGATCGCCCGGGACTGCTGGACGGGAACGCCGGCGGCGCGCACCACCGATCGCTACACGCTCCCGGCCGGGACGCTCTGCCTTCCGACGCCCGAGAGCCCGATCCCGTTCCTGATGGGAGGCCACT
The DNA here is from genome assembly GCA_963747125.1 of uncultured Actinomycetes bacterium. Classification (GTDB taxonomy): domain Bacteria; phylum Actinomycetota; class Thermoleophilia; order Gaiellales; family Gaiellaceae; genus Gaiella. The sequence goes on from CAVVEN010000023.1 coordinate 43,103, forward strand.
CCTCGACGGCGCTCCGGCGCGCCGGGCGGCTCGCCGACGGCTGGCTCGGCCAGCAATCCCTCGACGCGCTCGACCCGGCAGCGCTCGCCGACGCCGGGGGCGCGATGCGCGACGCCGCGCTCGACGCCGGGCGAGACCCCGCCGCGTTACAGGTGGTCCTGCGGATAGTCGACTCGGCCGGCCGGGCCGACGAGGTCGCGGCGGCGATCCCCGCCCTCGCCGCGGCCGGGGTCGACGAGATCGTCGTCAACGTCGACTGGGACGCCGACGCCGACACCCAGCGCGCCGCGATGAGCGGCACCGGATCGTGACGGACGAGCCGCTCAGCGGTCGGACCGTCCTCGTCACGGGCGCATCCCGCGGGATCGGTGCCGAGACGGCGCGGACACTCGGCGAGCACGGCGCCACGGTCGTCGCCCACTACGGCGCGTTCCGCGAAGGGGTCGACGAGGCGGTCGCGGAGATCGCCCCCGAGCGACGCACCATCATCCAGGCGGACATGTCGGAGCCCGGTGCGGCGCGGCGGCTCTGGAGCGAAGCAATCGGTGCGCGCAGCCGGATCGACGTCGTCGTGGTCAACGCGGCGACCATGCCGACGACGGCGTTCGAGGGCCCCGACGAGGAGTGGGACGACGGCTGGCGTCGGGCGCTTCAGGTCAACGTCCTCGAGCCGGCGAACCTCATCCGAGAGGCGGTCGCCCACTTCCTCGAGCACGGGGGTGGCACGGTGATCACGCTCTCGAGCTGGGCCGCGCAGCGCGGCTCGGCGATCTCCAGCCTCGCGGCCTACGCCGCCTCCAAGGCTGCCGTCGCGAACCTCACGCAGACCGTCGCGCGCAACCACGCACGCGACGGCATACTCGCCCACGTCGTCGCCCCCGGCATCGTCCACACGCGCCTCTCCGAGGCTTCGGCGGCGGCTCGCGGTGGGATCGAGGGCATCAACGCCGCCCTCGCGATGGGCGAGATGGTGCCGCCCCGCGAGGTAGCCGAGCTGATCGCGTTCCTCGCCACGGGCACGTGCCGCCACCTGACCGGCGCGACCATCGACCTGAACGGTGCGAGCAACATCCGCTGACCCCTCGGCTCCACGCGGCGCGCTCGTCACCGGCGGCGCGCGCGGGCTCGGCCGCGCGATCGCGCACGCTCTGGCGGCGGCCGGCAGCGAGGTCGTCGTGGCCGACCTCGAGCTCGCAGCCGCCGAGGAGTGCGCCGCCTCGATCATCGGGCTCGGCGCACCTGGCTCGCGCGGTCGCGCTGGACGTGACGGACGTCGAGGCGGTCCGGGCCGGAATCGCACGAGCGGACGCCGTGACGCCACTCCGCACGGTTGTCGCGAACGCCGGCGTCGCCTTCCAGTGTCCGCTCGCCGAGGTCGAGCCGGGGCAGTTCGACCGGCTGATGGAGGTGAACGTGCGCGGCGTCTTCTTCACTCTCCAGGCAGCTGCCCGGGCGATGGCGCCACGCGGCACGGGCAGCATTGTCGCGGTCTGCTCGACCTCCGGGTTCACTGCGTCGACCGGGCCGATGACGGCGTACGACGCGTCGAAGGGCGCGGTGAGGCTCTTGACGCAGGCCGCGGCCCGCGAGCTCGCGGGGGCTGGGATCCGCGTGAACGGCGTCGCCCCCGGCACCGTCGAGACCGAGCTCACTCTGGGACTCGCGACCTCGGCCGAGCTCGCGGCTCTCGGCAGCTCGCGGATCCCGCTCGGCAGGCTAGGACGGCCGGAGGAGATCGCGTCGGCGGTCGCCTTCCTCGCCTCCGACGAGGCGTCGTACGTCACCGGCCACATACTCGTGGCCGATGGCGGTTGGCTCGCCTGAGGGCCTCGACCCGGCGTGTCGGCGGACACGGCGACCGAGCTCGGAGGCTCGTGTGCCTTGCTTGACATCGCAATCGCGGAGGTTCACGATGCGGCCATTGCGTCCACCATGCGAACACTTGCTGTCGACACCCCGCCCCGCCCAGCCTCAAGACCGAGGCACGCCGGGGTCGAGCCAGCGATGACCGCACAGGACGTCGTCGTCGAGCTGCGTGGGATCCGCAAGTCGTTCGGAACGAACGAGGTGCTGCACGGCGTCGACCTGACCGTGCAGGCGGGCGAGCACGTCGTGATCTTCGGCCCGTCCGGCTCGGGGAAGTCGACGGTGTTGCGCACGATCAACCTGCTGGAGGAGCCGAGCGAGGGGTCGGTGCGCGTGCTCGGCGTCGAGTACGGGCCGGGAATTCCGGGCGAGACGCGCGTTAAGCGTGGGAGCGCGCTCGAGCTTCGACGTCAGGTCGGCATGGTCTTCCAGCAGTTCAACCTCTTCCCGCACCTGACGGCGCTCGACAACATCGCGCTCGCGCTCCGCACCGTGCAGAAGCTCGGGCGTGGCGAGGCCGAGGAGCGGGCGGCGCGCGGCCTGCGGCAGGTCGGCCTGCTGCGCTGGGCGGGGAGTTACCCGACGCAGCTCTCGGGCGGGCAGCAGCAGCGCGTCGCGATCGCGCGAGCACTCAGCCTCGACCCCGCGGTGATGCTCTTCGACGAGCCGACCTCGGCGCTCGACCCGGAGCTCGTCGGCGAGGTACTGGGCGTCATGCGCGAGCTTGCCGAGTCGGGGATGACGATGGTCGTGGTCGACACACGAGCTCAACTTCGCGCGCGAGGTCGGCGACCTGAACGTGTTCATGGACGAGGGCGTGATCGTCGAGTCGGGCCTGCGCGGCTTCTTCGACACCTGCTCGAACCCCCGCACGAGGCAGTTCATGGATGCGGTCCTGTGATCGCCGTCGGCTTCCACCCCGAGGTTCTGTGGACCGACTGGGGGCTCGTCTGGGACAACCGCAGCCTCCTGCTCCACGGGCTCTTGGTCGCGATCGAGGTGTCCGCTGTCGCGCTCGTCCTGTCGGTCGTCGTCGGCCTGTTCGTGGCGGTCGCGCGGATGGGCAAGCGCCCGCTGTCGTGGATCGCCGCGATCTACGTGAACGTCTTCCGCGGAATCCCGGCACTCGTGAGCGTTCTGTGGGTCTACTTCGGCTGGTCGATCGTCTTCGACTTCAACTTCACCGTCTTCCAGGCGGCGGTGATCGCGCTGACGCTCCTCTACAGCGCGTTCATCTCGGAGATCTACCGTGCCGCGCTGCAGGCCATCCCCAAGGGTCAGCGCGAGGCCGGGCTCGCGCTCGGGATGCATCCGGCTCCGGATCTTCCTGCGGGTGACCCTGCCGCAGGCGACGAAGATCGCGATCCCCAACATCGGAAGCATGTTCATCGGGATGGTGAAGGATACGTCGACCTTCACGATTATCGGGCTCGTCGAGGTCGTCCGGGTCACGCAGAACATCAACTCGACGAACTTCAAGCCGTTCGTCCTCTACACCGCCGCGGCGGTCATCTACGTCGCCGCAGCGTTCGCGATCGACTTCCTCTTCCGCGGGATCGAGAAGGTCCTGACGACCCCACCCAGCGGTTGGGTCGCCAGCGTCGTCGGCGGCCGCCGCAAACGCAGGATCGATCTACTCGTCAAAGGGATGGAGGCAACTGCCTCGTGATGTCGCACGACCACCGGCCATCGGGCCAAGAAACGGAGGGCACGGAATGACAAGGAAGCGCATCATGGCGTTCAGCGGGGTCCTCGTGGTCCTCGCCGCCGTCATCGCGGTCGTCGCCTCGACGGCCACGGCCAAGCCGAGCGCCAACCGCCCCCAAGCTCAACAAGCCGGGGACGCTCACTGTCGGTATGACACTGCAGTTCAAGCCGCAGATGTACCTCAACGCAGCGGCAAGCCGGCGGGCTACGACGTCATCCTGCTGAAGGCGCTCGGCGAAGCAGATGGGCGTCAAGCTCGACATCAAGAACCTCGACTTCAACGGCCTCATCCCGGGCCTCGTCGCCAAGAAGTTCGACATGGTCTCCGTCGGCCTCTCCGCCACGCCGGAGCGCCGGAAGTCGATCAGCTTCAGCCGCCCGTACGTGCCGTACGCCCAGATCCTCGCGGCCGCCAAGAGCGACACGACGCCCGCGACGATCGCGGCGTGGAACAGCTCGGACAAGACGATCACCTCGCTCCAGGGCTCGACCGCGGAGGCGCTGGTGAAGAAGACGTTCCCGAACGCGACGTCGAGCTCGTTCCCGGATCAGAACGCGGCGTTCCTCGAGGTCTCGACCGGCCGGGCGGACGGCATCGTCGTCGAGAACTACCTGCTCGCGCAGTTCAACAAGTCGAACAACAACGCGCTGAAGGAGGTGCCCTTCCCGAAGCCGCTGCACGTCGAGTACGGCTCCTACGCAGTCCAGAAGGGGAACCTCTCGCTCGCGCAGTACCTCAGCAAGTACATCTGTTCGATCCAGAAGAGCGGTGCGATGGGCAAGGCCTACCAGGCCACCATCGGTGCTCCATTGCCGCAGATGCCGCCCTGCAAGTGATTCGACCGACCGTAGCGGCCGGCGGGGCTCTCGCCGGCCGCTGCGCTCGTCTCTCCTCGACTGGAGTCCATCGCCGGTGAGCGTCGGCCGCTCGTACGACGTCGTGGTCGTAGGCGGGGGTCCGGCGGGCCTCGCGGCGGCGACCGAGGCGGCGACTTCCGGCCTCGCGGTCGCGCTCGTCGACGAGCGACCCACGCTCGGCGGCCAGATCTTCAAGCAGCCCGGGCCGGGATTCCGCGTCGCCGACGCGGCCGCGCTGGGCAAGGACTTCCTCCGCGGCCGAGCGCTGATCGAGGCGGCCGAGCGGAGCGGCGCGACGGTACTGCTCCGCACCGCCGTCGTCTCGATCAGCGGCACGTCGCTCGTCCTCGTCGAGGACGAACGGGAGTCGACGGCGGTGAGCGCACGGCATGTGATCCTCGCGCCCGGCGCTCACGACCGGCCGGTCGCCTTCCCGGGGTGGACGCTCCCCGGCGTGATCACCGCCGGCGGCGCCCAGACCCTCGTCAAGACACAGCGCGTGCTTCCGGGCAGACGGGTCGTTTTTGCCGGCAGCGGCCCGCTCGCGCTGGCCTTCCCGGCGCAACTCGTGGGTTACGGCGTCGACGTGACGGTCGTCCTCGATGCCGGCCCGTCGCCCGGGCGGCGCGCGGTCATCCGCCTGCTCGGCGCCGCGCGAGGGAACACCGACCTTCTTCGCGCCGCGGCCGGCTACCGACTCGGCCTCTTGCGCGCCCGCGTGCCGCTGCGCTATCGCCGGATCGTCGTGCGCGCCGAAGGCGACGAGCGGGTCGAGCAGGTCGTCCACGCGGCCGTCGACGCCGCCTGGCGCCCCGTCTCGGGGACGGAGGAGACGGTCGCCGCCGACACCCTGTGCCTCGGCTACGGCTTCTTCCCCTCCACGGAGCTGTTGCGGCTCGCGGGCTGCGCCTTCTCGTACGACGAGGACCTCGGCGGGCCGACGGTCGTGCGCGACGAGCGGCTCCGCACTACCGTCCCTGGGATCTCCGCCGCCGGCGACGCCACGGGCGTCGCGGGCTCTCAGGTCGCGATCGACGAAGGACGGCTCGCGGCGCTCGGTGCGCTGCTCGAGCTCGGCACGATCACACCGGAGGCCGCGACCGAGCGGTCGAGGCCCATCCTCCGCCAGCTTCGGCGGCGCGAGACATTCCGACGGGCGTTGCGTTCGCTTCACGCAGTCGGGGCGGGGATCTACGAGCTCGCCACGCCGGAGACGACGGTGTGCCGGTGCGAGGGGCTGACCCGTGAACGGATCGAGGAGGCCGTCTCGACCACGGCCGACGTGAACGTCGTCAAGATCCTGACCCGGGCCGGGATGGGGCTATGCCAGGGTCGAAACTGCCAGCGGCAGATCGCGGCGATGATCGAGCGCCGGCACGGGCTTGCTCTCGCCGACCTCCCCGTCTCGACACCTCGCGCGCCGGTGAGGCCCGTGCCGATCGCAGCGGTGGCCGACGGCACTATCGGCGATACGGGATTGTTCACCCTCGATGACTGACCACGGCACGAAACCCGTCACGTCGATGCCGGTGGGCGGCTGGCTGCCGCTCGCGACGCTCACTGCACCGCTCCCGGCGAGTACCGACGTGGTGATCGTCGGCGGCGGCCTCGCCGGCTGCTCCCTTGCCTACTACCTGTCGCAGCACGGGATCGAAACCGTCCTTCTCGAGCGTGGCGAGCTGAACCGCGAGGCCTCGGGGACGAACGCGGGAAGCTTCCACTTCCAGATCGCGCTCCACCAGCTCACCGCGATGGAGACGGACAGCATCCGGGACCGGCTACTGACTGAGGTTCGCCTCCATGCCGAGGCGGCCGAGGTCTGGAGCACGCTCGAGCGCGAGCTCGACGGTCCGCTCGACATCCACACGACCGGCGGGCTGATGGTCGCCGAGACCGCCGAGGAGCTCCAACTCCTGCGCGACAAGCTGCTGATCGAGGAAGAGGCCGGGCTCGACATGCAGGTGCTGACCGGGCGGGAGCTCCGCGACTTCGCTCCGTACCTCGCTGACGATCTGCTCGGCGCCTCGTACTGCGCACAGGAGGGCCACGCGAACCCGAGCCTCGCGGCCCCGCTCTTCGCGCTTCGCGCCGTCGAGGCAGGAGTCGTCGTCCGCACGCATGCGGAGGTGACGGGCCTCGCGATCGACCCGGACGGTGGCACCGGGAGGTTCATCGTGACGACCGCGGCCGGCACGGTCCGTGCGAGCCGCCTCGTCAACGCCGCGGGCGCCTGGGCGGCAGCGCTCGCCGGCGAGCTCGGGCTGCAGCTGCCGATCCGCGCCGAGGGTCTCCACCTGAACGTCACCGAGCCACGCGAGCACGTGCTCGGCCCGATTGTGCAGCACATCGGGCGGCGGCTCACCCTGAAGCAGTCCGAGAGCGGGACGTTCATCATCGGCGGCGGCTGGCCGGCGCGACCCGAGCCGGCCCCGGCGCGTTACTCGACCATCTGGGAGAGCCTCGCCGGCAACACCGCGATCGCGATGCGCGTCGTCCCGCTGCTCGCCGACGTCCGCGTCGTTCGCACCTGGTCGGGCGTGATGGCCTTCACGAGCGACCTCCAGCCGATGGTGGGCGAGTCCGCCCGGGTCCCTGGCTATCACAGCCTGATGGCGACGACGGGCTTCACCCTGAGCCCGCTGATGGCCCGGCTCCTGGCAGAGTCGATGGCCACCGGTCGCACCACCCTTCCGCCCACGTACGACGTCGACCGTGTCGGCGGGCACCCGATCACGACCTGAGGAGAGAGAGATGACCAGAGACGACGTCTCCTGGAAGGGCTACTGGCCCGCCTGCCCCACCCCGTTCACGCCGGGCGGTGAGGCCGTCGACACCGAGGCCCTGCGTGCGCTGATCGAGTGGTACCTCGGCGAGGGGCTGCACGGCATCTTCGTCAACGGCACCACCGGGGAGTGGTTCTCGCAGTCGGCGGACGAGCGACGCCTCGTCGCGGAGACGGCGATCGACCAGGTCGGCGGGCGGGTGCCGGTCGTGATCGGCTGCACCTCGCTCACGGCGAAGGAGGCAGTCGCGCTCGGCAAGCATGCGATCGCGGCCGGCGCCTCTGGCATCGGCTCGACGCCGCCGCCCTACTCGAAGACGTTCCCCGACGAGACCGTCAGGTACTTCCAGGACATCTCGGAAGGCCTCGACGCCCCACTGATGGTCTACAACTGGCCGCACGGGACGAGCGTCGACATCGGTCCCGACCTCGCGAGCCGGATCGCCGACGTCGACAACGTCGTCGCGATCAAGGACTCCACCCCGAGCCTCGAGCAGTTCTTCGAGACGACGGAGCGGGTCGTCGGGCGCGTTCGGGTCTTCGGTCCGTTGATGGGCGTCGCCGGGCTCGAGTTCCTGCTCGAGTCGGGCGGCGACGGCTTCATCGGCGGCGGCTCTCTGTGGGGCCGCCCTGACGGTGCGTTCTGGCAGGACGTCTGGAGCGGCAACGTCGAGTTCGCACGCGCTCACGCCGAGCGGACGGACGAGCTGTTCCCGAAGCTATGGCTCCCAGGCGGCTGGGCGGGTCAGTTCGGCGCCTACCAGAGCCAGCTCAAGGTGCTGATGGGACTGCTCGGGCAGCCGACCGGAGACGTCCGTGCTCCCCGTCTGCCGGTGACGGACCCCGCGAGCATCGAGCGGATGCGGGAGATCCTCGTCGAGACCGGGTTGGTGAGCGAGGCGGTGGAGGTCGCGTGAGCGTATTCGAGGGAGTCGACCACGTCGGCGTCGGCGTCGGCGACGTCGACGAGGCGATCGCCTTCTACGGCCGCCACGTCGGCTTCGATCGCGTCCTCTTCGACGTGACGGTTGAGCTGCCCGCCGTCGAGGCGTTCGCCAGCCGCGCACCACGCGCGCGCGTCGCGATGCTCGAGTCGAGCGGCGCCACCCCGATCGGGCCGGGACGGGTGAAGCTCGTCCAGGTGCTCGACGGTGACGGGCCGCCGCCCATGCCGCGCGGGCCAGGCCTGGGGCGAGGTCGGGGTGTGCGAGATCTGCCTCCACGTCCGAGGCGTCGCCGAGGTGCACGCCTCGCTCGTCGCCGCCGGCTGCGCCGACCTGATGCCGCCGATGACGGCCGAGGTGCCGCCGACCGGGATCTCGCTCGACATCGCGTACGTCGCCGACCCCTGGGGCACGAAGCTCGAGATGATCGAGTGGACAGGCCTCTGGCGCTCCCTGCCGGGGCCTGCGCGGGCCGAGGGCGTCAACCACGTCGCCTTCGGGGTCACCGATATGGGGCGGTCGCGGGCGTTCTACGAGCGGCTCGGGTTCACGGCGCTGCTGTTCGAGTCGTTCGACTTCTTCGACCCGATGGCACCATGGTTCGAGGAGCCGTGGTACGACCCGGCCCGTCTCCCTACACAGCACATGACCATGCCGATGCCCGCGCAGGGCGCGGCGATCGAGCCGGTCGTGCTCGACCCGCCGGGGCACGACTGCCGCGGCGAGTGGGGGCACCTCGGGCCGATGGACTTCGGGATCCGCGTCTCCAACATCGATGCGGCCGCAGCCGAGCTGCGAGCCGACGGCATCGAGGTGCACGGCCCGCCCCGGGCGATCGACCTCGGCGGCGGCCGCGAGTGGCGCTCCGTGGCTTTCGTCGAGCCGGACGGCAACTACGTCTCACTCGTCGAGGCGCGCTACTAGCGTGCGTCTCGAACTCACGCACGGGCTCGAGCGCGGCGCGCGGGTCGTCGTCACACTCGACGGCCGGCCGGTCATCGCTTACGAGGGCGAGAGCGTCGCCGCCCTCCTGCTCGCCGAGGACATCACCGCGACGCGCGTGACGCGTGGCGGCGAGCCGCGCGGTGTGTACTGCGGGATGGGCGTGTGCTTCGACTGCCTCGTCGTCGTCGACGGCGTGCCCAACACGCGGGCATGCGTCACGTGGGTGCGCGACGGGATGAACGTCGAGCGTCAGGTCGGGTTCGGCGCGGCGAGGGGAGTCGCTTGATGGAGATGTACGTCGCCGGCGAGTGGTGTCGAGCCGCCCGTGAGGAGGAGGTCGTGAACCCGTACGACGGCTCGGTGATCGACACCGTCCCTGTCGCGGGCGCGGCCGAGGCGGAGCGGGCGCTCGCGGCGGCGGTAGAGGGGGCGCGCGCGATGCGCGGTCTGTCGGCGTACGAGCGCACCGAGATCGTGCGGCGGGCCGCCGAGCTCGTCGCGGGGTCGATCGACGAGCTTGCGCAGACGATCGCGCTCGAGGTGGGAAAGCCGCTCGCGGAGGCGAGCGGAGAGGCCGCCCGCATCCCCGATCTCCTCCGCGTCAGCGCCGCCGAGGGCGCGCGGCTGCATGGCGAGACGGTGCCCGTCGACGCCTCCGCGAACGGGGCGGGCAGGCTCGGGCTCACGATGCGGCAGCCCTGCGGGATCGTCGTCGCGATCACTCCGTTCAACTATCCGGCCCTCCTGACGGGCCACAAGATCGGCCCCGCGCTAGCGGCAGGGGAACGCGGTGATCCTCAAGCCGGCGCGCAACACTCCCCTGACCGGCCTCTGGCTCACGCAAAAGCTCCTCGAGGCCGGGCTTCCCGAGAACGCGCTCCAATGCCTCACGGGGCCGGGCTCCGAGCTCGGGACGCATCCTGTGCTCCGACCCGAGGGTCCGCAAGATCAGCTTCACGGGCTCGACCGCGGTGGGAGAGGACATCTCGCGCGTCGCCGGGGTGAAGCGCCTCTCGCTCGAGCTCGGTGCCAACTGCCCGCTGATCGTGCTTCCCGATGCCGATCTCGACACGGTCGCCGCCGCGACCGCCACGGGCGGCTACGTCAACGCAGGCCAGGTGTGCATCTCGGTGCAACGCGTCCTGGTGGCAGACGAGGTGTACGACCCGTTCGTCGAGAGGCTCACCCCGCTCGTCGAGGAGATCAGGACGGGCCACCCGCTCGCGGAGGGAACGACAATGGGCCCGGTGATCTCCGAGGGCGAGGCGAGGCGCGTCGAGAAGGCCATCAGAGACGCGGTCGAAGGCGGCGCGACGCTGATCGCAGGGGGCGAGCGGGAGGGCGCGGTCGTCGCGCCGAGCGTGCTCGGCGACGTCGACCCGTGCGATGGACATCTCCCGGGTCGAGCTCTTCGGGCCGGCGGTAGCCCTCACCAGGGTCACCGGGATCGACCAGGCGATCGCGCTCGCGAACGACAGCGACTACGGGCTTGGCGCAGGGCTCTTCACCTCCGATCTCGAGAGCGCGCTGCGGTTCGCCCGCGAGGTCGACTGCGGCTCGATCCAGATCAACTCGTCGCCACTCTGGCGCGCCGACCTGATGCCCTACGGCGGCCTCAAGGGCAGCGGGATCGGGAAGGAAGGCCCGCGCGCCGCGATCGAGGAGATGACCGAGCTCAAGACCGTCGTCTTCCACCCGTCGTGAGATGCGGGATCCAGCTTGACGTGGTCGGAGGGACAGGCATAACCTGTGGCGATGCCGTCGTGCGAACATCCGTGCGACATGCGAACGACGAAGGTGAGCGGATGAGCACGCCGATCGCGACCGCCGAGGACGCCGACCGCCGCTTCGTCTTCCACCCCTTCACCCAGCTCGACCAACACGAGCAGGTCGGGCTCGCCGACGATGATCGTCGAGGGCAGCGGCGCCTGCGTGACCGACATCCACGGTCGCACCTACATCGACGCGATGGCCGGGCTCTGGTGCGTCAACGTGGGCTACGGCCGGAAGGAGATCGCCGACACGCTGCAGGAGCACGCCGGCCAGCTCGGCTACTACCACGCGTTCTCGTCGATGGGCACCGACCAGCCCGGGCTGCTCGCCGAGCGGCTGATCGACGATGGCGCCGTCCGGCATGTCGAAGGTCTTCTTCGGCTGCACGGGCTCCGACGCGAACGACACCCAGGTGAAGCTCGTCTGGTTCTACAACAACGTCCTCGGCCGGCCCGAGAAGAAGAAGATCATCGCCCGGCAGCGTGGCTACCACGGCGTGAGCGTCATGTCCGCCGGGCTCACCGGGCTTCCGGGGAATGCACGCGAACTTCGACTTGCCGCTGGCGACGATCCGCCACACGACGGCGGCGCACCGCCTGTGGGAGGCAGAGCCGGGGATGAGCGACGAAGAGTTCGCGCCAGAAGCTCGCCGACGATCTCGACACGCTGATCGTCGCGGAAGGACCCGGAGACGGTCGCGGCGTTCATCGCCGAGCCGATCGCCGGCGCGGGCGGCGTGCTCGTGCCGCCCGAGACGTACTTCCGGAAGATCCAGGATCCGTGCTCGACCGCTACGACGTGCTGCTGATCGCCGACGAGGTGATCACGGCTTCGGACGGCTCGGGCAGTGGTTCGGCGTCGCGACGTGTTCGGGATCGAGCCAGACCTCATCACCGTCGCCAAGGGGCTCACCTCGGGCTACATTCCGCTGTCGGGCTGCATCGTCTCCGAGCGCGTCTGGCGGGTGCTCGTCGACGGCTCCGAGAGTGGGCCGTTCGGTCACGGCTACACGTACTGCGGCGCATCCGCTCGCGGCCGCGGTGGCGATGACGAACCTCGACCTGATCGAGCGCGAAGGGCTCGTCGCGCGGGCAGAGGCCCGCGGGGCCCTGCATGCACGCCTGCTCCGCGAGGCGTTCACCGACCATCCGCTCGTCGGCGAGGTACGCGGAATGGCCCTGATCGGCGCGCTCGAGTTCACTCGCTCAGAAGCGATCCCGCAACGCCGTTCGACCCTCGCACAAGGTCGGCGCGCGCGTGGCCCGGCGCTGCCTCGAGCACGGCCTGATCACGCGTGCGCTGCCCGCCGCGGACACGATCTCGTTCTCACCGCCGTTCGTGATCACGGAGGACGAGGTCGGCGAGCTCGTCCGGATCGCGCGACTCGCCGTCGACGAGGTCGCCGCCGAGCTTCGCGCCGAGGGCCTGCTGGCGTGAGCCGCCCGAGCGCCGGGCTGATCGTCAACCCGGTCGCGGGTCTCGGTGGTGCGGTCGGGCTGAAAGGAAGCGACGGCGCCGACGCTGCAGGCGCGCGCACGCAGCCTCGGAGCCGTTCCGCACGCCGCAGAGCGGGCCGATCGGGCGCTCGCGCGGCTCGAGCTGCCGGACGCCCGTCGTCACGATCGTGGCGGCACCCGGCGAGCGATCGGCGCGAACGTCGCAGCAACGCATTCGCTGCCGGTCGACGTGCTGCCGCATTCGCCGTGCGCACTGGCCCGACGACGGCCGACGACACCCGCGCCGCCGCCGCGCGAGCTCGTGAGCCGCGGCGTCGACCTGATCCTGTTCGCCGGAGGCGACGGCACGACCCGCGACTCCACGACGCGGTCGGAGACGCGCGTGCCCGTCCTCGGGATCCCGACCGGCGTGAAGATGCACTCCGGCGTGTTCGCGACGACGCCCGAGAGCGCAGGCGACGCTGCCGCGGCCTTCCTCGCCGCGGGCGATGCAGCCCTCACCCGCGAGGGCGAGGTCGTCGACCTCGACGAGGAACTCGACGGCGTGATCGCGACGCGACTGTATGGCGCGCTTCGCGTGCCGGACGACCCGCACCGCGTTCAGCCGATGAAGGCCTCGGCCCCGTCGGTGTCGGACGAGGCGGCGCTCGCCGCCGTCTGCGCCTCGATCGCCGACGGGATGGATCCGCGCAGGCTCTACGTCGTCGGCCCCGGAACGACGATGCGGCGGGTGCTGGAGCGCCTCGGCCTGGAGAAGACGCTGCTCGGGATCGACGTCGTGCGGGCCGGCCGGCTCGTCGCCGCCGACGCCTCGGAGCAGCAGCTCCTCGAGCTTCTCGAGGACGAGCCCGCGACGCTCGTCGTCGGTGTCGTCGGGGGCCAAGGTGCGCTCGTCGGCCGCGGCAACCAGCAGCTGAGCCCGGCGGTCATCCGCAGGATCGGCGCTGAGAACATCGAGATCGTCGCCGACCTCCACAAGCTCCTTGCCCTCGACCCCCCCGCGCTCCACGTCGACACGGGCGACCCGGCGCTCGACGAGGAGCTATGCGGCTACCGTCGCGTCCACGTCGCTCCCGGCAGGACACTCGTCTCGAAGGTGGCTGCATGAGCGCGCACCCGTACATGCCGAACTCGACACCCGAGCTCCGGCAGCCGTTCCTCGACGCCGTCGGCATCGACGATGTCGAGGAACTGTTCGTCCAGATCCCGCCGCATCATCGCCGGAAAGGGGAGCTTGCGCTCCCGTCGGCGATGGCATCCGAGGCCGTGCTCCGAAGGCATCTCATCGATCTGCTCGCGGCGAACGACACCTGCGAGCGCAACCTCTCCTTCCTCGGCGGCGGCATCTGGCAACACCATGTCCCCGCTGTGGTCGACGAGATCGTCCGGCGCAGCGAGTTCCTCACTCCCGTCTGGGGCACACCGTGCTCCGACCACGGTCGCAACCAGGCCTGGTTCGAGTTCGCGAGCCAGCTCGGCGAGCTCGTGGGGATGGAGTTCGTGGGCTTGCCCGTCTACAGCTGGGGCTGCGCCGAGGGCAATGCGATCAGGATGGCGGCGCGGATCACTGGCCGCAACCACGTTCTCGTTCCCCGCGCGATCAGCCCGGAGCGGCTCGCGGTCATCCGGACCTACTGCGGCTCCCCCGCGCTCGACGGCTCGATCGAGGTCGAGCTCCTCGACTACGACCCCGAGACCGGTGGCCTCGACCTCGATGACCTGCGGGCGAAGCTTTCTCCGCGCACCGCGGCGATTCTCTTCGAGAACCCCGGCTTTCTCGGCACGATCGAGGTGAACGCCGCGGAGATCACAGCAACCGCGCGCGAGGCCGGCGCGGAGACGATCGTCGGGGTCGACCCGATCTCGCTCGGCGTGCTCGCGCCGCCCGGCGCATACGGGGCAGACATCGTCGTCGGCCCCGTTCAACCGCTCGGCGTCCACATGTCCGCCGGAGGAGGAGCCGGGGGCTTCATCGCCACCCGCGACGAGCCGAGCTACGCGCACCAATACCCGACGCTGAACCTCAGCATCGCCGAGACGACCGCCGGCGAATACGGCTTCTCGATGACGCTCTTCCACCAGACCTCATACGGGTCACGGGAAGAGGGGAACGATTGGACCGGGAACTCCGTGTACCTCCACGCGGTCGCGAACGCCGCCTACATGGCGATGATGGGGCCCGAGGGGTTCGCGGAGCTCGGCCGCCTCGTCATCGGCCGCAGCCACTACGCAGCGCGCCGGCTCGCGGCGATCGAGGGCGTGTCGGTACTCGCGCAGGGCGGGTTCTTCAAGGAGTTCGTCGTCGGGTTCGACGGCACGGGCAGGACCGTCACCGAGGTGAATCGCCAGCTCCGTGCACACGGGATCTTCGGTGGCATCGACCTGTCGACCTCCTTCCCGGAACTCGGGCAGAGCGCCCTCTACTGCGTCACCGAGGTGCACGAACGGGCCGATCTCGACCGGCTTGCCGACACCGTCGAGGAGGTGCTCGCGTGAGCCTCCGAGGTTTCCACGCAGCCACGTGGGACGAGCCGCTCGTGATGGAGATGGGCGCGCCCGGCCGCCGCGGCATCGTCTTCGACGACGTCGGCGCTGACGCGAGGGCCCTTGTCGGCGATCCCGCCGAGCTCGTCCCGGCCGCGATGCGCCGCACGTCCGCGCCGGAGCTCCCCGAGCTGTCGGAGCCCGAGGTTCTCCGCCACTACCTGCATCTCTCGCAGGAAACGCTCGGGATGATGGGCATCAGCCTGTTCGGGACCTGCACCATGAAGTACAACCCTCGGCTCGCAACCGAGTTCGCCGCACGCCCGGAGATCGCCGAGCTCCACCCCGAGCAGGACGAGATGACGCTCCAGGGCGTGCTCGCCGTCGTCCACGGGCTCGACCTGATCCTCCGCGGGCTCTCGGGAATGGATCAGTTCGTCTTCCAGGCGGGCGGCGGGGCGCACGCTGCGTTCACCCACGCGGTGATCGCGCGCGCCTACCACGCGGCCCAGGGCGAGCAGGATCAGCGTGACGAGGTCGTGACCACGATCCAGGCGCACCCCTGCAACGCCGCCACCGCGGCGACCGCCGGGTTCAAGATCGTGACGCTCCCCCTCGAGGAGAACGGCTACCCGTCACTCGACGCGCTCAAGGCCGCCGTCTCCGAGCGCACCGCCTCGCTGATGGTGAACAACCCCGACGACATGGGCGTCTACAACCCGGAGATCGACAAGTGGGTCGACGTCGTCCACGACGCCGGCGGCCTCTGCTTCTACGACCACGCCAACTTCAACGGCGTAATGGGCAAGCTCAAAGCGCGCGACCTCGGCTTCGACGCGTGCATGTACATGCTCCACAAGACCTTCGGTGCGCCGAAGACCGGCGGGGGCCCTGCGGCGGGCGCCTACGGCTGCACCGAGGAGCTGGCGCGCTTCCTCCCGGCGCCTGTCGTCGTGCACGAGGAGGGCCGCTACCGGCTCGACGTCGACCGACCGGACTCGGTCGGCAAGGTGCGCGAGTTCTTCGGCAACGTGCCGCAGATCCTCTACGCCTACACGTGGAGTCGCGCGATGGGCGCGGACGGGATCTGCGAGGCGTCGGACATCTCGGTGCTCGCGAACAACTACATGGAGAAGCGCCTGCTCGCGATCCGCGGCGTGACGAAGTCGCACCCGCACCTCACCGCCCCACGGATGGAGATGACGCGGTACAGCCTCGGCACGGTCGAGCAGGAGACGGGGATCACGGTGATGGACATCCAGAACCGCATGGTCGACTTCGGGATCGACGCGTTCTGGCTCAGCCACGAGCCCTGGATCGTGCCGATGCCATTCACGCCCGAGGCCGGCGAGATGTGGTCGAAGGAGGATCTCGACGAATGGATCGACGTGCTCGCGCACGTCGTCGAGGAGGCGTACTCGGATCCGGAGATCGTGCGGACAGCCCCGCACAACCAGGCGATTGCAAAGCTCGGGCCGGCAAACCTCGACGACCCGGACGTCTGGGCGACGACCTGGCGCGCGCACAAGCGGAAGGCCGCCGAGCAAGCGGGGGCCGCGGCGCCCAGCGTCTCGTGAGCGACGCGCTCCTCGGCGACCGCGTCGCACTCGTGACCGGCGGCGCCCGCGGGCTCGGTGCTGCCATCGCCCAAGCGTTCGCCGGGCGCGGAGCCGTCGGCGCGGTCGTCGACGTCGGGCCGGCCGAGACGCCTCCTGGATGGGTCTCCCTGACCGCGGACGTGACGGTCGAGGCCGATGTCGAGCGCGTGGTCGCGGAGACGGCGGGGCGCTTCGGCCGCCTCGACGTCGTGGTAGCGAATGCCGGCGTCGTCCCGCCGTGGAGTGACGCCGACGACCTCGACCTCGATGCGCTCGACCGCACGTTGAGCGTCAACGTGCGCGGCGTCGCCGTGACGATGAAGCACGGGGCCCGGGCGCTCCGCAAAGGCCGTAGCGGGGCGATCGTGGCGATGGCGTCGCTCAACGCCTGGCACGCCGCACCCTCGCAGAGCTCGTACACCGCCTCGAAGCACGCAGTGCTCGGGCTCGTCCGGACGGCCGCGCTCGATCTCGGTCGGCACGGGATACGCGTGAACGCGATCGGGCCCGGGCCAGTGCTCACCGAGGCGTTCCAGAAGCGGCTCGAGCGCCGCGCCACCGCGGGCGGGCTAACGGTCGAGGACGCCAAGCGCGAAGCGGGCCGCGCCACTGCTCTTGGACGAATGGTGACCCCCGAGGAGGTCGCGAAGGTCGCAGTGTTCCTCGCAAGCGACCTCGCCTCCGGCGTTACGGGCCAGCTCATCCCGGTCGACGCGGGCATTCCGTAGGGGTGGTAAACACAGCGTCTTCACTCGCTTCGCCTACGCGGCGTGGCATCTTTCGAGGCCAGGCATCTGTTGTCTGCCTTGGCGGAACCCGTGCTACCAGACGTGCTACCGAACCAAGCGAACCCAGCAGAACTGAGATCACCCGAGATCACGCAACGACGCCCCAGCGACGCCTACAGACGGGGATCGGGGCAGATCGCACCCAGGAGGTCGGCGGTTCGAGTCCGCCTAGCTCCATCCAAAAGGCCTGCATATGCGAGCCTTTCGCTTTCAGAGCGGCAACACGCCGGGGCGGGTGGCAACAGGATCGCAACGGACGCGGGGCGGTCATACACTCGGTTTGTGAGCCGTCGCAAGCGATTCCGGGCGTTCGATGGGTCGACGCGAAGTTGAAGCGCCACCACGCCGACCGGCAGGCGCTCCTTACGGCGGGGGCGGAAGTCCTCACGCCAGTCATCGAGACTTCCAACCGGATCGGACCGGCCGCCATCATGTGGGGAACGCGCGAAGAGATCGTGACGAGGATGGCGGGCCTAAGGGACGAGTGGTTGGAGCAGCGCGCGCGTCTACTGGCGTACGGCAATCAGACGAGCAGTGAGCGACGGCTACAGGATCACGGAGACGACCCGGCGCAGCCTGGGGCGGGTGGTTTCCGTTGTTGCCAGCGGTGACCGCATAGGCTGTGGACGAGCCCGCGAAGGAGTGCCCGTGCAGACCCGCCCGCTTCCCGAGACCCCCGACGCCCGCTCCCCCGCCGGGGCGGAGATCCGCTACTTGTTGGGGGGCACAACCGGCGACATGATCCATTCCACGGTCCCGCCAGGGCAGGTGAACCGGGCGACCGTCCATGCCACGGTGAGCGAGTTCTGGCACGTCCTGTCCGGCCGGGGGGAAATTTGGCGCCGGGACGAGAGCGGGGAAGAAGTGACCGTTCTGACGCCAGGTGTCTCCATCGACATCCCGGTCGGTACTGCCTTCCAGTACCGCTGCACCGGGGCAGAAGCGCTGCGGTTTCTGTGCATCACGATGCCGCCTTGGCCGGGCAACGCGGAGGCAACCCATATCGAAGGTCCGTGGGTGCCGACAGCGCCAGTCGGCCCGGTGTCTTCCGCCACCGCACTCTGAGGCAGATTTCGGTGGCGGGAAGCGAGCCCGCCATCGCACAGCCGTACTGACGCCGGAACTCTGACGCTGGTCAACGCCCTGTCCAGTCCACGGCCGGCGGCCGGTGATCCCGGAAGACGAGACTGAAGGTCTGGCGCGGCCTCCCATGCGGCCGCGGCCGGGGCCCCGTTCATCGTGGGTACAGGGCGCACTCGTGCTCTACACGCGATGCCCGTGGCCAACGCCTACGGCGTTACGTCCAGTTCAGCGGCGGCAATCTCGGGGCATGGGACGGCCCGCACGCGCCGCCCGGGCGGGCCGTAACTGGGATCCGAGAACAAGCAGCTCGCGGCGCGACAGAGGACGGCGAAACGTCCCGTGGATGCGTTTCCGGGAAGCTCGCTGGTCGCGTGGGGTTCGACACCCGTCACGGAAACCCACGTGATGTGGTGGTGCCAGCTGAACTGCTCGTGCCTCTGACGCGCCTCCTCCAACCAGCCCTCAATGTCGTGGAGCGTCGTGCCCGCGGGCAACTCAATCAGTTCGAAGCCGGCACGCTCGCTGCTCTCGTTTCGCACCTCGATGGTGAACAGTCCAGGGGCCGGCGTCGTGTCCCCTTGATACCGACAACCGTCTCCGGTGAACGTGGCCCGCATGACTTCCCCGGTCTTGTCGCCGCCCCCGCCACAGCCTGCTACGACCCCGACCGTTGCGAGCGCCACGAGCGACACCACGAGGCGCCTGCCGAGCGTCATCGCCCGGCAGCCTATGCCGTGCGACGGGTTGGTGAAAGGCGGTTCGGCCGCACCCCTGGGCCCCGCCTCCAGCGCCAAGACGGGGCGATGTGTCAGCGCCGTACCAAGCAGCCTCAGGCGCTCGTGCGGCGCGTCGCTCCGGCGCCCTGTATACGCGGTGGGCAACGCCCTACCCCCTGGGGAGTGACCACGGGGCGACCGGCATCCGCGGCGAGTGCGCAACCTTGCCGCCCCTCAACGGGTCTGGGGAACTTGCGCGCGCAAGTATCTAACGATCGGAGGACACATCGTCGAACGATGGTCACTACACGCCCGAGGAGAGCGTTCGCTCGACCGTCGGCCGGCTGCTCTAGAAGCGCGCGGCCATGCGGGTTGAGCGTACCTAGTCGAACGGGCGCGAACGTTCGCCCACTGTCGCACCCAGGAGGTCGGCGGTTCGAGTCCGCCTAGCTCCATCATCGCGACGCGGACAGGAAGCCCTGGCGTCGAGCGGCCGCCCTCGAAGCTCGAGCCCGCTAGCCGGCGAAGCGAGGTGCGTTGGCCGCCTGTCGGTACGCCGCGAGGGATTGTGGCTTGCCACGAAGCTCGAACGTCCCGCCGCCTCCGCTCCAGCCCTTGTTGAAGTAGACGAGGCCGACGGTTCGCGGATGCGCTGCGACCCAGGCGAACATCTGCCGCACGAATTCCGGCGAGTCGTAGCCCCAGGGTGCCCACTCCCCAACCACGAACGGCTTGCGGAAGGCATCGTAGAGCGCGTCCATCCCCGGCCAGTACGCCTTGCCGCGGATCTCGTAGAGGTCGTTCCCGACATAGTCGACGTACTCCGGCCCCGGCCAGAAGTCCCGCGGCTGGTTGCCCGGAATGTTGGGCGAGCCCTGCCCCTGCGGGTTCCAGAGCATCGCCACCTTGCCGCTCGCCGTCAGGCCGGTCGTAGCGACGCCGCGAAGCGGTGCCATGTCGAGTGCGCGGAGACGGCGGTTGATCTTGCCCGTCGGTCCGCCTCGCATGATCAGCGCGATGCGGCGGAACGCCTGCCTGAACTGGGCGGTGGAGAACGTCGCGCCGCGGGGCCGCCCCGAACGGTCGAACGCGGCCCATTCCGACCAGTGTCCATTCATCTCGGGCACGGGCCGGATCCAGACGGGCGTGCCAACGGCGTTGACTGCCTCGCTCGTCGCGACCAGGAGCCCGTCGAGGTCTCCCCGCGCGAACGCTGCGGGCGAGCTCTGCCCGTTCAGCGTCACGATCGTGATCCGGCCCTCGGCACGATCCGCCTCGAGGGTCTCCGCTAACGCGCTGCCGCCGCCGTTGACGAAGACGAGGTGCAGCTTGTGGACATGCCTGGTGAGGCGGTCGAAGGCGGCGGGTTCCGGGCCGACCACGCCGAGCAGCACGTGTCCGGCTCGCGGCTGCCCGGGCGCACGCGCGTCCGCCCCTGCCCCGGCCGACTGAGCGCACGTCGCGACGAGGGCCGTCGCGAGCGCGACGATTGCGAAACCCGTGAACCCGTGCACGGACCGCATCGCAGGAGCCAGGCTATAGGGCATTGCGGCTTGCGACTAGAGCCGGTCAACCATCCGCGCCTCGGCTGACACCGTCTGGCCAGTGGAGGGCTGGAGGTGCCCCGATCAGCTCCATTCTCCCTCGTTCCTCGCCGACGGCCGACCCGGCGGACGTCTCCGTGTCATGCTCCGGCTCGAGCGCGGCCC
Organism: uncultured Actinomycetes bacterium; assembly: GCA_963747125.1. Classification (GTDB taxonomy): domain Bacteria; phylum Actinomycetota; class Thermoleophilia; order Gaiellales; family Gaiellaceae; genus Gaiella. The sequence continues at coordinate 63,813 of CAVVEN010000023.1, forward strand.
ATCCGACGTCTGTGAGGGTTGATGGCTGGAGTGTCGGAGCGAAAGCCGACCGTCGTCCTGGTCGGGACGTTGGACACGAAGGGCGGCGAGTACGCCTATCTTCGCGACCGCGTTCGCGAGCGCGGCGTCGACGTGCTGCTGATCGACGCGGGCATCCTCGGCGAGCCGCTCACCGAGCCTGACGTGACCCGCCAGGAGGTGGCCGCGGCAGCGGGCGCCGACGTGCAGGCGCTCGCCGATGCCCGCGATCGCGCTGCGGCGCTCGAGACGATGGGTCGCGGCGCCGCGGAGGTCGTGCGCCGGCTCCACGCCGAGGGCCGGCTCGACGCGATCGGGGCCCTCGGCGGCACCGGCGGCACGACGATCGCGACCCACGCGATGCGCGCGCTGCCGATCGGCGTGCCGAAGCTGATGGTCTCCACCGTCGCGTCGGGCGACACGAGCCCCTACGTCGACACGTCGGACGTGACGATGATGCACTCGGTCGTCGACGTCGCCGGCATCAACCGGATCTCGTCGCGGATCATCGCCAACGCCGCCCGTGCCCTCGCGGGCATGGCCGCGGGGACCGAGCTCTCGGCCCGACGACGAGAAGCCGCTGATCGTGGCGTCGATGTGGGGCGTCACGACTCCGTGCGTGACGACGGCCCGCGAGCGGCTCGAGGAGCTCGGCTACGACGTGCTCGTCTTCCACCAGACGGGCACCGGCGGCAGGTCGATGGAGGAGCTGATCGCGACCGGTCTCGTCGTCGGCGTGCTCGACATCACCACCGCAGAGCTCACGCAGGAGCTCGTCGGCGGCCTCTTCGCTGCCGGCCCCGAGCGGCTCGAGGGCGCCGGTCGCCTCGGGATCCCCCAGGTCGTGTCGCTCGGCGGCGTCGAGTTCGTCAACGTCGACCCCCGCACCGATCCCGAGCGCTTCGCCGGTCGCCCGATCTATCTCCACAACGAGGTCATCGCCGACCACGCGGACCGTGCCGGAGGAGTGCAGGGAGGTCGCGGCCGTGCATCGCGCGGAAGCTGAACGCCGCCACCGGCCCGACCGTGCTGTTCGTGCCGCTGCGAGGCCTCTCGCTCGCTCTCGACGGAGGGACAGGTGCTCTACGACCCGGCCGCCGAGGAGGCGCTCTTCTCCGCGCTTGCGCGAGCTCGTCGACCGGTCGAAGGTCGAGCTGCACGAGATCGATGCCGACATCAACGATCCGACGTTCGCGCTCGCGATGGCGGAGCGCCTGCACGAGCTCGTGGCCGGGGTGTCGCGATAACGGCGCCGATGACGACGCTCGATCGGGCGCGAGCAGAGCGTGGCCGAGGCCGAGGCGCCTGCTGCGCCGGGACGACGTCCGGCTGCTCACGATCACCGGCCCGGGCGGGATCGGCAAGACCCGGCTCGCCCAGGCGGTCGCTTCGGCGACGGCGGACCACTTCGCGGACGGCGTCGTCTTCGTGCCGCTCCAGTCGGTCAGGGATCCCAGGCCACGTGATCGGCACGATCGCGCGGTCGCTCGGGCTCTTCGACGGCGAGGGCGACCTCGAGCAGCGCCTCGTCGCGCATATCGAGGGCCGCCGGCTGCTGCTCGTCGTCGACAACTTCGAGCAGGTCGTCGACGCCGCCCCTGCGCTTGCGGCGGTCGTCGCCGCGAGCCCCAGCTTGAAGGTCGCCGTCACGAGCCGCACGCGGTTGCGGGTGAGCGGCGAGCAGGAGCTTCCCCTCGAGCCGCTCGACGCGCGACGACGCCGTCAGCCTGTTCCTGGAGCGGGCACGTGCTGTGCGCCCGGACCTTCAACCGGACGAGGCCGACCTGGACGCGATCGCCGAGATCTGCGGCCACCTCGACGACCTGCCCCTCGCGATCGAGCTGGCCGCGACGCGGGTCAAGGTGCTGTCGCCGACGACGATGCTCGCCCGGATGGAGCGCCGCCTCGAGCTCCTCACCTCGGGGTCGCGGGATGCGCCCTCGCGGCATCGAGCGCTGCGGGACACGATCGGCTGGAGCGTCGATCTCCTCGACGACGACGAGGAGGCGCTCTTCCGCCGCCTCTCCGTCTTCGCCGGCGGCTGCACGCTCGAGGCGGTCGAGGAGGTGTGCGGCGGAGATCTCGACGCCCTCGGCTCGCTCGTCGACAAGAGCCTCGTGCGCGCCGACGGCGAGCGCTTCGGCATGCTCGAGACGATCCGCGAGTACGCGGGCGAGCTGCTCGAGGCGAGCGCCGAGGCGGAGGAGATCCGGCGCGCGCACGCGGCGCACTTCCTTCGGTTCGCCCAGGCGTCCGCAGCGGGTCTTGCCGCCTCCGGACCAGGCGAGGTGGCGGACGACGCTGGAGGCCGACCACGACAATCTCCGCGCGGCGCTGCGCTTCTCGCTCGACGCGAGAGACACGGCGACGGCTCTGCAGCTCTGCGCCGTTCTCTGGCGCTTCTGGTTCGAGCGCGGCTACCTGAGCGAGGGCCGGCTCTGGCTCGACGAGGCGCTCGCCGCTCCGTCTGAGCCGTCGCTGGCTCGCGCCCGCGCGCTGAGCGGCAACGGCGTCCTCGCGCACTATCAGGGCGACTACGACCGCTCCGAAGCAGCTCTGCCAGGACGCACTCGAGCTCTCTCGCTCTCTCGACGATGCCCGAGGCGTCGCGGAGGCGACCACGGGCCTTGCGCTCGTGCGGAGGACGCGCGGGGACTACGCCGGAGGCGGAGTCGCTCTTTCGCGAGGCTCTGGCGGTCTACGAGAGTCTCGGCGAGGCGGCAGGGATTGCGCGGGCGCTCGACCGACTCGCGATCCACTTCGTCGTCGTTGGAGACGACGATCGGGCCCGGCCATTCTTCGAGCGCAGCCTCGGCGCTGTTCCGCCAGCTCGGTGACGCGCACGGCATCGCGCTCGCGCTCTACGGGCTCGCCGTCACCCGTCCGGCCGGCGCCGAGCCCGCTGCACGCGAGCAGGCCCTCGAGAGCCTCGACATCCTGCGGGCCGTCGGCGACCGCCGCACGTTTGCGAAGGTGCTCTGGAACCTGGCGGAGATCGACGCCGACCTCGGTGACACCGACTCTGCGGCCGAGCAGTTGGCGGAGTCCTTGACGCTCTTCATCGAGTTCGGCGATCGCTGGTTCTCGGAGCTCGTGCTCGAGTCGGCGGCCTTCCTGGCCGCAGCGACCGGCGACGCCGAGCGGGCAGTGCGCCTCCTCGGCGCCGCCGACACCGTGTTGGAAGCGATCGGCGTACCGCTTGATGGCGCGGCTTCGGGCACGTCACGACCGCGTTCTCGACGAGGCGCGCAACGTCCACGGGGAGAGCCGCTTCGCGGCCGCGTGGGAGGATGGCAAGCGGCTCCCGCTCGGCGCGACGGTCGAGCTCGTGGCGGCGGAGCGTGCGCGCGTCGCCGCCAGGGCGTCCGGATGGCCTGACCGCGCGCGAGCTCGAAGTGCTGGCGCTCGTTGCCGAAGGTCGCACCGACGCGGAAGTGGCGGAGACGCTCGTGTTGAGCATCCGCACCGTGAACGCGCACCTCCGCTCGATCTATCGCAAGCTCGATGTCCACACGCGAAGCGCCGCGACGCGGTACGCGCTCGAGCACGGCCTCGCTGCTAGCGTCGCGCGAGGTTAGGCAGCGCGGTTAGGCAGTCCTGCCGATGTGACGCGACCCGCGTCGCTCTACCGTCGGGCCATGAAGTTCAACGACCCGATCGACAACGCGACGGAGGCAATCATGAGCGCGACAACCATCTCCGATACGACCACTCGCAGGTACGGCTACGCCCCGCAAGTCATGTTCGCCGCCACCCTCGCTGGCGCAGAGCGACGGGCGCGCGAGGCCGCGGCCGCCGCGGCGTCGGACGCGCGAGAGTCGCACTCTGCTCGGAGCCTGATCCGCAGGCTCACGACCCGACGCGTCGCGTCGTAGTCGCAGCCGCGAGAGCCGGCGGGAGGCGCTCATGGTCTCCCGCGCGATCAGTCCGAGGACTCGTTGTCCAGAAAGTCAACGAGCGGTACTGTGGGAACAAGCATGGACGAGCGGGAGCACACTCGACGTCGGATCGACGCGCGCGACTCGGTCGTCGGGTCTCCATGACGAGCACCGAGAGACTCGATCGGGACTCTTGGGAACGGCGGTGGACGCAAGCCCTGCGCGAGCACCCGGACAGGCTTGCGGGCCGCCGGCCGAACGCGCACCTCGTGAGCGAGACTGCGGATCTGCGACCAGGGCGCGCCCTCGACGCCGGCTGTGGGCACGGGGCCGAAGCGCTCTGGCTCGCGTCGCGCGGGTGGAGGGTCACGGCCGTCGACTTTGCGGTGACCGCGCTGGAGATCGCCCGGTCGAACGCGCAGGCCGTCGGTGCGGATGTCGCCGAGCGCATCGAGTGGACGGAGGGCGACCTCACGACCTGGACGCCGACGCCAGGGTGCTTCGACCTCGTCATCAGCCTGTACGTCCACGTGGAGGGATCCGTCGGCGAGATGGTCAGACGGCTCGCCGCTGGTGTCGCGCCCGGCGGGACGCTGCTCCTCGTCGGCCACCGGCCGATCGATCCCGCAACCGGGGCGCCGACCCCGGCGGCCGGACAGGTGCAGGTCTCCGTCGACGCCGTCGTCAACGCCCTGGATCCGCGCGACTGGCGGATCGAAGCCGCCGAGGAGCGACCCCGGCCGGCGGCCGGCACCGGTGTCGACGCGGTCGTGCGCGCGGTCTCCCGCATCCAGCCGGGGTCCCCGAGAGCCGATCTGGTATGAGAGTGACCTCGTGAAGGAAAGCGCTCCCGAGGAATCCCGGTCGCCGTCGGAGCTGATCGACGCGAGGATCGCCGAGCTCGACGACTGGCGGGGCGAGATGCTCGCGCGGCTCCGTGCGCTCGTCAAGAAGGCCGACCCCGACGTGGTCGAGGAATGGAAGTGGCGGGGGACCCCCGTGTGGTCGCACGACGGGATCATCTGCACGGGCGAGACCTACAAGAGCGTCGTGAAGATGACCTTCGCCAAGGGCGCATCGCTCGAGGACCCCGCGGGCCTGTTCAACTCGAGCCTGGAAGGCAACGTCAGGCGCGCGATCGACGTTCGCGAAGGCGAGGAGATCGACGAGCAGGCGCTCACGGCGCTCGTTCGCTCCGCGGTCGCCTTGAACACCGCACGGGCCTAGATTCGAGCGCGGGACCGTCGGGGGTCCGCGGGCGGTGATATCTTCATACCTGTGAAGACATCAACTGCACTTGCCGAGGTGGCGCCAGACGCGTGCGAGGCGGAGCGGATCGCGTCCGATCGCCTCGATCACGTTCGGCGCGCGCTCCCCGAGTCGGCGGCGCTCGAGCTGGCGGAGACGTTCCGACTGCTGACAGACCCCGGCCGCCTGCGGCTGATCGCCTCGCTGCTCGCCGCCGACGAGCTCTGCGTGTGCGATCTGGCGGAGGTAACCGGCCTGTCGCAGACCGCATGCTCCCACAACCTGCGCCTCCTCCGCGCGCAGCGGCTCGTGCGCTACCGCCGGCAGGGTCGCAACATCTACTACACCCTCGACGACGATCACATCCGCGTGCTGCTCGACGTCGCCTTGCAGCACGTCACGCACGGGTGAGCGGCGACCGCGAGCCGGAGCTGGTGTGATGCCGGCCGCCGTCGTCGACCTGCCGCTCGTCGGGCCCGACGACTGTGCGGCGTGCGCAGAGCGGTTGCGTGACGGCCTCGCTGTCCACCGCGGGGTCGTCGGCGTCCAGCCGGTCGCGGGCGGCGACGCGGTCAGGGTGAGCTACGACCCCGACCTCTGCTCCCTGGACTGCCTCGAGAGCACCGCGAAGGAGCTCAGGCTCGACCTCGTGGGGGCCTACGCGCACCGGGTCTGCAGGGTCGAAGGGATGGACTGCGCGGACTGCGCGCAGACGATCGAGCGGGCCGTCGGCCGACTCGACGGGGTCACGAATGTCGCAGTCAGCTTTCCGGCGCAGTCGATGCGCGTCGAGTTCCGGCCCGCCGCGATCGCGCTCGAGCGGATCTCGGGCACGGTCGGCCGGCTCGGCTACCGCGTCGAGGGCGTCCCCGACGCTCCGGGGAGCAGGCGTCGGTGGCTCTCCCGCGAACGGTCGACCTACATCGCCGCCGCGCTGCTCGTCGCGGCCGTGGCGGTCGACCTCGCGACCTCCCTGACCGCGGTCCCGCTGTACGCGGCGGCAATCGTCGTCGGCGGCGTTCCGCTCGCCCGCTCCGGCGTCGCCGCGCTCGTGGCGACGCGCCGCCCCGACATCAACTTGCTGATGGCGATCGCCGCCGTCGGAGCGGCCGCCATCGACGCGTGGCTCGAGGCCGCGCTCGTGGTCGTGCTGTTCTCCGTTGGGGAGCTGCTCGAGGGGCGCGCCATCGACCGTGCCCGCCGCGAGTTCGACGGGCTCGTCTCGCTCGCGCCCGAGACCGCACGCGTCCGCCGCCGGCGTGACTCGGGCAGATTTGCGCTTGTCGAGGAGCTCGAGCTGCCGGTCGCCGAGGTCGGAATCGGGGACCTCGTCGTCGTCCGGCCCGGTGAGCGGATCCCGATCGACGGCCTCGTACTCGAGGGGGCATCCTCGGTCGACCAGGCGACGATCACGGGTGAGTCGACACCGGTGGACAAGGCGATCGGAGACTCGGTGTTCGCCGGGACACTCAACGGCCAGGGCGTGCTCGTCGTGGAGACCGCGACTGCACCGGGAGACACGACGCTCGACCGGATCGGCAGGCTGGTCGCCGAGGCGCAAGCCCGGAAATCTCCGTCGGAGCGCTGGGTCGACTCCTTCGCTCGCTGGTACACGCCCGCGGTGGTCGCAGCCGCCGTGCTCGTCGCCACACTGCCGCCGCTCGTTGGCGTCGCATTCTCGACGTCGTTCTACAGCGCGCTCGCACTTCTGATCCTGGCCTGCCCGTGCGCCCTCGTGATCTCGACGCCCGTCGCGATCGTGTCCGCGCTTGGGCGATCGTCGTCGGCCGGCGTGCTCGTCAAGGGCGGCGCCCACCTCGAGCAGGCTGCTGCGATCCGGTCGGTTGCGTTCGACAAGACCGGGACGCTCACCCTCGGCCGTCCGCGGGTCGCCGAGGTCTTCCCGCTCGACGCGGACGAGACGACCGTGCTGCGCCTCGCTGCATCCCTCGAGAGCGGCTCGGAGCATCCGCTCGCCGGGGCGATCCTCCAGGAGGCCGCGAGCCGTGGAGTCGAGCTCGGCACGGTGGGCGACTTCGAGGCGCTGACCGGGCTCGGCGCGCGCGGCCGGGTCGACGGAACGACCGTCTCGATCGGCGACCCGCGGCTGGTCGACGGCGCGCTTCCGGGTCGGCTCGACGACGAGATCGCTCGGTTGCGCTCGCTGGGCCAGACGGCCGTTGTCGTCCTCGTCGAGGGCAGACCAGCCGGCCTCATCGGCATCGCCGACGCGGTTCGGCCCGAGGCCGCCGACGCGGTGGTCGAGCTCGCGCGGCTCGGGATCGAGCCGGTCGTCCTGCTCACGGGCGACAACGGCCAGACGGCGGCCGCGATCGCCTCGACGGTGGGGATCGCCCAGGTCCGGGCGAGCCTCCTGCCGCAGGCCAAGGCCGCCGCCATTCGGGAGCTTCCCGGCCCGATCGCGATGGTCGGCGACGGTGTCAACGACGCACCGGCGCTGGCCGCGGCCAGCCTCGGCATCGCGATGGGGAGCGCCGGGAGCGACACCGCGATCGAGGTCGCCGACGTGGCGATCATGGGCGACGACCCGCGCAAGGTCGCCGGCCTGATCGCCCTGGCGCGCTGGACGAAGAGCGTCGTCCGCCAGAACATCGCGTTCTCGCTCGGCACGAAGGTCCTCGCCGGCGCGATCCTCGCTGTCGGCGCTTTGCCGTTGTGGGGCGCCGTCCTCGCCGATGTGGGCGCGAGCCTGATCGTCGTCGCCAACGGCCTCCGCCTCGTCCGCAGCCGGCCGGTCGGAGGCGTGCTTCGCGGCGCGCCGCTCCTCTCGGCGGTGTACCGCGGGTCAGGGAACGACCACGCGGCGCACGAGCACGCGGACGGGCGCCCCTCGCCCGGCATGTGATCCGCGCGACCGTGGGTCGAGCCTGCCGCGACGGTGCAGACTCTCTGCGATGAACCGGGCGGGTGTCGACCTCTACTGGCTTCCGCTCGGGGCGGGCGGCTGGCTCGTCCGACGGTGCGGCAGGGCGTACGAGGCGCTTGCGGCGGCGAGCGACCGCCGTCCGCGGAATGACCTGTACCACTCGGCGCTGACGGTCGCGGTTCCGGAGGGGCGGTTCGTGATCGAGTCGGGGCCGGACGGGGGCGGCGACGGAGCCGTACGCGGCGTCGTGTCCGGCGGCCCGGTCGGTCACCGGCTCCTCGGAGGGCTCCGTCTCTTTCGCTACGAGCTCCGGTGCTGGCGCGACGGTGTCATCCCCGACGTCGGCGAGGCGGTCGAGAGCCCACAGTCGCTGACGAGTGACGTCGCGCTCGCGCGGCGTCTGCTCGAGCTCGTGCCCGTCGTGCCGCATCCCGTCTGGGGGCGGGACGAGCTCGGGACGGGGGAGATGTGGAACTCGAATGCCATCGTCTCGTGGTTGCTCGCCACGGTCGGTCTCGACGTCGGGGCGATCGGGCCGCCCGCCGGCGGCCGCGCGCCGGGCTGGAGCGCAGGGATGATCGCCGCGAAGCGCGCGGCCTCGGCGTCCGGGCGTACCGTGACGACATGTACCGGCTCGCGCGCACCCTGATCGTGGCGGCCGCGGTGGCCGCCGCCGCGACGCCCGCTCGAGGCGGTGAGGCGCCGAGCTGGACGCTTCGTCTGCAGGTCGTCCGCTGGGTCGCCCCGAGCTCGTTCGCCGTCTCCGTCACGGGTCAGACCGCGGGGCTCCGGGTGCGGCGCGGGTTGCCCGTAACCCTCCGCCTCGACCGGCGGACGCGCTGCGCCGCGCGGGACGTCAACGGCGCCGTGACGACCTTCCGATGCGGCGAGCTCCGGCCGCGCGTCGAGGAGTCGGGCCCGGTCCGGGCGATCGCCACAGGGCAGTTCGAGACCGGTCATCTCGGCGCGATCGGCTTCCGCGCCCGCACCGTCACGCTCGTCTGACCGGCGTTCTGCGCCACGTCGAGGCCTCCGCTCCTCGCGTCGGCGCCCGCCCCGGCAAGACGTGTCCGGATCCGCCAACTTTCTTCGCGATTCGACGTCGTACGCGGCATCGACCACCTCGGGCAACTCCTCGGTACGTCCCAGGGGCATCGCATGGCTGCGGCGTGCGCGGGCTCGAGGGCCTGCGTCGAGCCGTCTCTCCGACACCGGCGCGCGGGCGGCGCGTCCCGCGATGGATGACACCTTTCGCCGCGAGTGGGCGATCGCGGCCGCGCGGGAGCGCGCCGAGCGGGCGCGGGCCCACACAGCGGTCTTCGACGATGCGCCGGCGGAGCGGCGCATGCTCGAGCGGTCGCGCTGGCTCGGCCTCCAGGTGCGCGCGCTCCTGGCGATCGTCGCGGTCGCCGAGGAGGGGAGCTTCGTCCAGGCCGCACGCCGGCTCGGCTACTCGCGCTCGACGATCAGCCACCAGATCGCGCACCTCGAGGCGGCAATCGGCGAGTCGCTGCTCGTGCGGGGCAGCGGATCGCGCTCCGTCGTCGTGACCCCGGCCGGGAAGATCGTGGTCGCGCACGGGCGCGCAGTGCTCAAGCTGCTCGACAACGCTGAGGCCCAGCTCGGGGAGCTGGCCCAGCGCGAGCGCGCGCGAGGGCGACGGACGACGCCGCGGTGGGGCGGCGTCGTCCCGTCGCCCCGACCCGTCGAGGGCTGAGCCTCGTCACATCGAGTCCCGGCGCAAGCACGGCGTCGGGACGGGATTCCCTTCGTGGTTGCGCCAAACGTCGAACTTTTCGACGTTTCCTGGATTCGCTGTCGCCGGTCCAGTAGACACCTGGTCGCCGTCAGACGTCGGGCAATCCGGCCCGTGGAACGCGCCGGGCCGGATCCCGAATCGACAACGACCATACCATGGCGACCACCAGCACGAGCCCCCCGACCTCAGGCGCGACTCCCGCCGGGAGGCGGTCGGAGCGCTTCGCGCCGAGAGCGCGCCGACGGGCTGTGTGGATCGTCGCGGGGCTCGCGCTCGTCGTCGGCGTCGTCGTCCTGCTCGTCTTCGGGCCGAACAAGAACCCGCCGCCCGAGCACCTGAGCGCCGCTCCGGCGCAGCAGCCGGAGCAGCTCGTCGAGGCGCCGCTCTCGGGAGAGGCGCGCCGCGTCGCGGTCCGCTTCATCCAGACGGCCGTTGCGCGCAAGAACCTCGACGAGGCGTGGACGCTCGTCGGCCCGAACCTCCGCGGCGGCCTCTCGAAGGAGCGCTGGACGCAGGGAGAGAACCCGGTTGTCCCGTACCCGATCGACCAGCTCGACGTCGCGCCCTACAAGGTCGACGAGTCGTACACGCGGAGCGCGCTGCTCGAGGTCGCGCTGCTCCCGCGCAAGGGCTCGGGCGTGCGGGCCCAGGTCTTCTTCCTCGAGCTGCGCAAGGTGGGCGCCGGGCAGGCGTCGCGGTGGATCGTCGACAACTGGGTGCCGAGGGCATCGGCGGTGGTGCCGCGGTGAGCAACCTCGCAGACAGCGCCGACGCCGTCGCCAACGGGCACGCGGCGATCCTGCGCGGCGCTCCCGCGCTCGCGCCGGTTGACGCGGCGTTCGACGACGACCTCGACCTCGCCGCGGTCGAGGCGCGCGGGTACTGGGAGGGCGTGTGGCTGCGCCTCAAGCGCGACAAGCTCGCGCTCGCCGGCGGGATCTTCATCGTCCTCCTGTTCCTGACGGCGTTCCTCGGCGCGCCGATCGCGTCGCGGCTGCTGGGGCACGGGCCGAACGAGCCGTTCCTCGTCTCCGGCGGCCTCGACGCCGATCAGCTCCCCGCCGGCCCGTGGACGCACGTCGGGAAGCTGACCGAGGACGGAGACCTCGAGCAGCAACTCTTCGTGCTCGGCTCAGACTCGACGCTTGCGCGTGACGAGCTCCTGCGCCTGCTCTACGGGGCGCAGGTCTCGCTCGAGGTCGGGGTCGGGGCGACGCTGCTCTCGCTGCTGCTCGGCTCGATCGCCGGCGCGGTCGCGGGCTTCTACCGCGGGTGGGCGGACACCGCGATCTCGCGGCTCGTCGACCTGACGATGGCCTTCCCGTACCTGCTCTTCGTGATCACCCTCGCGGGTACCGTCGGCACCCGGCTCAACCACGTGACCTTCGGGTTCCTCGGCGAGGGCGTGGTCACGCTCGTCCTCGTCTTCGGCCTGCTGGGCTGGTTCTACTCGGCCCGCGTGATGCGCAGCGTCGCGCTCTCGCTGCGCGAGAAGGAGTTCGTCGAGGCGGCCCGGATGGTCGGCGCGAGCAACAAGCGGATCATCCGCTCGCACGTCTTCCCGCACCTCGTCGGGCCGCTGATCGTGCTCGCGACGCTCAATGTCGCCGCGTTCATCCTCGCCGAGGCCGGGCTCTCGTTCCTCGGGCTCGGGATTCAGCTGCCGACGGCGAGCTGGGGCACGCTCCTCGCCGACGCGCCGCAGTACTACACCTCGCGGCCGCTGCTGATGGTCTGGCCCGGAGTCGCGCTCCTCTTGACGACGCTGGCCTTCAATCTGCTCGGCGACGGCCTGCGCGACGCCTTCGACCCGCGGGGGTCCCGGTGATCCCCGAAACCGCAGGACCCACCTCGGAAAGGAGCCACATGCAAGTCAAGCGCTTGCTCGGGATCGTGCTCGCGATCTCGGGCCTGTCCCTCCTGCTCGTCGCGGCATCGACCGCCGCTCCGAGCGCGAAGCGAGGCGGCACGGTCGTGGTCGACATGACGACCGACGTCGACTACATCGACCCGCAGCTCTCCTACTACGGCGAGACGTGGAAGCTCGAGGGTGCCACGGCGTGCAAGCTCTTCAACTGGCCGGACAAGGAGGGCACCGCCGGCGCCGTCGCCACGCCCGAGGTGGCAGCGGGGTTGCCGCTCGTCTCGAAGGACGGCAAGACCTACACCTTCACGATCCGGCAGGGCTTCCGGTTCTCGAACGGGAAGCCGGTGACCGCGAAGAGCTTCGCCGACGCGTTCAACCGCTTCGCGAACCCGCGGATGCAGTCGACCGGCGTCCAGTTCCTCGACATCGTCAAGGGCGCGCAGGCGGTCATCGGCGGGGAGTCCGGCTCGATCTCCGGCGTCAAGGCAAGCGGCAAGAAGCTGGTCGTCCAGCTGACGAAGGCCTCGCCCGACTTCCTCGCGCGGACGACGATGCCCTTCGTCCAGGCGATCGACCCGACGCTCGCCGGCCAGATCGACGCGAACGGGATCAACCAGTACGCCTCGTGCGGGCCGTACTACTTCTCGTCCCGCACGCCGGGACGGTCGATCACGCTCAAGCGGAACCCGTACTACAAGGGCGCCCGTGCCGCGAACGCGGACACGATCCAGGTCAACATCGGCAACGACGTCACGGTTGCGTTCCAGAACGTCGAGAAGGGGACGACCGACTACGCCTCCGGCGGGATCCCCGCGACGGAGTGGAAGAACGTGACCACGAAGTACGGCCTGAACAAGAAGGACGGACGCGTCCAGGTACGGCCGCTCCTCGACGTCCGCTACGTCGCGCTGAACCACGCGCGGCCGCTCTTCAAGGACAACCCGCAGCTCGCGAAGGCGGTCAACTGGGCCGTCGACCGCCAGGCGTTCTCCGCGCAGGGCGGGTACCTGTTCGGCAAGCGGACCGGGCAGATCCTCCCGCCGGGGATGCTCGGCTACAAGCCGCAGGGCATCTACCCGCTGCGCGTTACGGCGAACACGATCAAGCAGGCGAAGAAGCTCGCCGAGGGCAACCTCCGCGGCGGCAAGGCCGTGCTCTGGTCGTCGAACGCCGGATTCGCACCGCTCCAGGCGCAGCTGATTCAGTACAACCTGAAGCAGATCGGGATCGACGCCGAGGTGAAGCTGCTCCCCCGGGCGCAGCAGTTCACCAACGCGGGGAACCCGAAGACGGCCGACTTCGACCTGACAGTCGAGCGGTGGGGGGCGGACTACGCCGACCCGTACGACTTCGTGAACATCCTGCTCGACGGCACGCAGGTCACGCAGCCGCAGCACAACAACTACGCGTACTTCAACGTCGGGAAGTACACCCGCGAGATGACGGCCGCGTCGCTCCTGACCGGCCCGAACCGTGGCGCTGCCTACGCGGCGCTCGACGGCGCGATGATGCGGAACGACCCGCCCTGGGCGCCGCTCGTCAACTCGAACGACCGGGTGTTCCTCTCGTCCAAGGTGGGCTGCCTCACGATCAACGAGGCCCAGGGGAGTGGGCCGCTCCTGAACGTGATCTGCGTCAAGTAGCAGATCGACGAACCGGGGAGGGGCGGACTGGTGGCCGCCCCTCCCCGGCCCACGACGAACCACGACCGACCCGATGCTCAACTACCTGATCAGACGACTTCTGTGGGCCGGCGTCCTCTTCGTCGGGGTGACGCTGATCACCTATGTCCTCTTCTTCCTGCTGCCCGCCGACCCGGCCCGGCTCGCCGCGGGCAAGTCCGCGACGGCCGAGGACGTGGCGCGCGTCTCGCACCAGCTCGGGCTCGACCGGCCGGTGCACGAGCAGTACGTCCTCTTCCTGAAGCGGCTCGTCGTCGACCATTCGCTCGGCCGCTCGTACGCGAACCGCCGGACGGTCAACGAGATGGTCGGCCAGGCGATCCCCGTGACGGCCGCGCTCGTCCTGGGCGGCGCCGTCCTCTGGATGCTGATCGCGCTTCCGATCGGGATCCTCTCGGCGCTCCGGCCGCGGTCGCTGATCGACCGAGGAGCGATGATCTTCATCCTCATCGGGATTTCTGCGCCGGTCGTCTGGATCGGCCTCCTGCTCCAGTACTTCGTCGGCTTCAAGTGGGGGCTGACGCCGAACGCGGGGTACTGCGACGTGTTCGACCCCCCCGCCGGCTCGACCTGCGGCGGGCCGGGCGACTGGGCTTACCACATGATCCTCCCCTGGGTCACGTTCGCGATCCTGTTCGCGGCGAGCTACGCCCGCATGATCCGTGCGAACGTGATGGACACGCTCGGCGAGGACTACGTGCGCACCGCGCGGGCGAAAGGCGCGCCGGAGAACGTCGTCATCCGGCGACACGTGCTGCGGAACGCCCTGCTCCCGGTCGTGACGATGCTCGGGCTCGACATCGGCGTCGCGCTCGGCGGCGCGATCTTCACCGAGGCGATCTTCAACCTCCCGGGCCTCGGCCGTCTTGCGCTGAACAGCGTCCTGAACCTCGACCTCCCGACGATGCAGGGCGTCGTCGTCTTCGCGACGCTCGCGATCATCCTCTTGAACCTCGTCGTCGACCTCGTGTACGCCTACATCGACCCGAGGATCCGGCTCGCGTGAGCGGGCGCCCATCCTCCGCACCGGAGCCGACCGAGGCGCCGCTTCTCGACGTGCGCGACCTGCGAACGTACTTCAAGACGGACGACGGGATCGTCAAGGCCGTCGACGGCGTCAGCTTCGCCGTGCGACCGGGGCAGACGCTCGGCGTCGTCGGCGAGTCCGGCTCCGGCAAGAGCGTCACGATGATGTCGATCCTGAGCCTGAACCCGAAGCCCGGACGCGTCGCGCTCGCGCAGGGCTCGCCCCCGGGGCCGCAGATGGAAGCGTTTCTGCGTGGGTCGAAGAAGCACACCTCCGTCTCCACCGGGCAGGCGCTCTTCCGCGGCGAGAACCTGCTCGAGGCGTCACAGAGGCGCCTGCGGGGACTCCGCGGCAGCGAGATCTCCATGATCTTCCAGGACCCGATGACCTCGCTCAACCCGGTGCTCTCGATCGGGAACCAGCTCGTCGAGGCGGTACTGCTCCACCGCGACGTCACCCGGCGCGAGGCGCGCGAGCTCGCGATCGCCGGCCTCCAGGAGGTCGGGATCCCGCGGGCTGAGCGACGCGTGGACGACTACCCGCACCAGTTCTCCGGCGGGATGCGCCAGCGCGTGATGATCGCGATGGCGCTGATCAACGACCCGGCGCTCCTGATCGCGGACGAGCCGACCACCGCGCTCGACGTCACGACCCAGGCGCAGATCCTCGATCTGATCCGCGAGCTGCAGGCCGAGCACGGCACCGCCGTGATCATGATCACGCACGACCTCGGGGTCGTCGCCGAGACGGCCGACGAGATCGTCGTCATGTACGCGGCGCGCATCGCCGAGCAGGCGCCCGTCTTCTCCCTCTTCGAGCACCCCTTGCACCCGTACACGTGGGGCCTGCTCGGCTCGCTGCCGCGGCTCGACGTCGAGCTCGAGCGCCTGACGCAGATCCGGGGACAGCCGCCGTCGCTCCTGCGGCCGCCGGCCGGCTGCCGGTTCCGGCCGCGGTGCGCCTTCGCCTTCGACCGCTGCCGCAGCGAGCTGCCCGAGGCCACGCCCGCCGCCTTCGACCCCGAGCACCTCGACGCGTGCTTCCTGGCCGAGGAGCGAAAGCTCGATGAGGCGGCGCGCGTCGTCGCGGAGCTGGGCCTCGCGGAGGAAGCGGCGTGACCGACGTCCTCCTCGACGTCGCCGACGTCACGAAGCACTTCCCGATCACCGAAGGAATCGTGTTCCGCAAGGAAGTCGCATCCGTGAAGGCGCTCGACGGCGTCTCGCTCGAGGTGCGACGCGGCGAGACGCTCGGGATCGTCGGCGAGTCGGGTTGCGGCAAGTCGACGCTTGCGCGGGTGATCATGCGCCTGCTCGAGCCGACGAGCGGCAGCGTCCGCTTCGACGGCCGGGACATCACGCGGCTCTCCCTGGAGGACTTCCGGCCCGTTCGCCGCGAGATCCAGATGATCTTCCAGGACCCGTACGCCTCGCTCAACCCGCGCAAGCGGGTCGGCTTCATCGTCTCCGAGCCGCTCGAGGTCCACGGCATCGGCACGGAGGCCGAGCGCAAGCGCCGCGTGCAGGACCTGCTCGAGGTGGTCGGGCTCAACCCCGAGCACTACAACCGCTTCCCGCACGAGTTCTCGGGCGGGCAGCGCCAGCGCATCGGGGTCGCGCGCGCACTCGCCTTGAACCCGAAGCTGATCGTCGCGGACGAGCCGGTGTCGGCGCTCGACGTGTCGGTGCAGGCGCAGATCCTCAACCTGCTCAAGGACCTCCAGGCGGAGTTCGGGCTGACCTACGTCTTCATCGCCCACGACCTGAGCGTCGTCCGGCACATCTCGGATCGCGTCGCGGTCATGTACCTCGGAAAGCTCGTGGAGCTCGCCCTGTCGAGAGACCTGTACGCGGCGCCGCGACACCCCTACACCGGCGCGCTGCTGTCGGCCGTGCCGATCGCGAACCCGCGGCGCGGCAGGACGCGCAGCGCGTTTGTGCTGTCGGGGGACGTGCCGAACCCGATCAACCCGCCGAGCGGCTGTCGCTTCCACCCACGCTGTCCGCGCGCCCGCGACGAGTGCGCCGCGAGCGAGCCTGCGCTCCAGGCGCTTGCGGTCGAGCACGAGGCGGCCTGCTTCCACCCGCTCGAGAAGTGGCCGTTGACCGCGGCCGAGATGGAAGGCACCGAGCTCGCGGACGCTCGGCTCGAGGCCGGGGCGGCAAGGCCGTGATCGCCCGCGGCTTCCGTGACCTCGGCGTCGGGCTGGCCGGGATCTGCGTCGCCACCGCCGCGGCGTCCTTGCTGATCGGGCTCGCCGCCGGGCTCCCCGTGCTGCGGGCGCTCTCCGGAGGCTTCCTGCTCGTCGGCTCGCTGCTGTTCACCGCCGGCGCGGTGGTCGGGCTCCGCGACCCCGCCCGGGCGCGCGAGCGGCGGATCGCCCGCGGGTCGCCCTCGACCGGGCCCCGGAGCTGGGCCGAGGCGTTCCACCTCTCGGCGCTCCTCGTCGGAGTCGGGTTGTTCCTCGTCCTGGTCGGCATCGTCCTCCACCCGCGGGCGGCGCTCTGATGGAGGAGGCGCGCGGTCACCTGCCCTTCCGGGCTTGCGCGGAGGCCCGCCTGCGGGCGTCGCTCGCGCTCGACGGCGAGCTCGACGAGGTCGGAGGGCTGCGCCTCTGCAGGCATCTCGAGGGATGCTCCGACTGCGTCCGGGTCATCGCCGGGATGGAGTCGGCGAGCCGGGCGCTCCGGCGCGCGCCGCTCGAGCGGTTCCGCTGCGAGATCCTGCCGGGACAGCTCGTGCGAGCACGCTCGTCCGGCCACGGGCGGCACCTGGCCGGTGCCGCAGTCGCGGTCGCCGCCCTGGTGCTCGCGACGGGCGCCCTGCCAGGTCGGGACGACACGGCGGCACCGTCTCCCCCCGGCGCCAGCGCAACCGCCGTGGTCGTTCCGCTCGAGCTGCCGATCGGGCAGCGCTCGGCGATGGACGACTTCGCGGCGTCGGCCGCCGACTCGCAGCGCGGCTCGTAGGTGATTCACTGCCGGCATGCCCGTCGCCCTCGACCGCTTCGGCGTTCTCACCTTCGACTGCTACGGGACGCTGATCGATTGGGAGGCCGGGCTGCTCGCTGCGCTGCGCGAGGCGCTGCCGGGCGCCATCGGGATCGAGGACGATGTCGTGCTCGAGACGTACGCCCGCCACGAGGCGGAGGCCGAGCGGCCCCCGTACCGCACCTATCGCGAGGTGCTCGCGACGGGGCTCCGAGGGGTGAGCGCGGACCTCGGGCTCGAGTGCCCGCCGGAGGCGGTCGCGCGGTTCTCGGAGAGCGTCCGCGACTGGCCCACGTTCGAGGACTCGGCCGAGGCGCTCGGTCGGCTGCACGAGCGCTACCGGCTCGCCGTGATCACGAACTGCGACACCGACCTCTTCGCAGCCTCGGGCGAGCGCCTCGGCGTCACGTTCGACTGGGTCGTCACCGCCGAGCTGGCGCGGAGCTACAAGCCGGCGCTCGCCGGGTTCGAGCTCGCCTTCGAGATGATCGGCGTCCCGCGCGAGCGGATCCTCCACGTCGCCCAGAGCCTCTTCCACGACCACGTGCCCGCCAAGCAGCTCGGGCTCGCCTCCGTCTGGATCGACAGGCGGCACGACCGGCCCGGCGCCGGCGCGACGCCGACGGCGACGGCGTCGCCGGACGCGACCTACCCGAGCATGGAGGCGTTCGCCGACGCGGTCAGCGCGACGCCGCGGCCCTGATCTCGGGCTCGGCGGCGACCTCGGGCAGTGACTCCTCGACGGGCGGCGCGCTGCGCCCGAGCGTCGTCCGCAGCGGCACCTCCTTGAGGAACCACGCGAGGACGGCGGGGACGATCGCGATCACCATGCCGAAGAGGAACACGCCGTGGAGCGCGTTGGCGAAGACCTGGAGGAAGTCGGCGCGCACCTCGGGCGGCAGCTGCTTCGCCCGGGCCGGGTCGATCGCGCCGACGTCGCCGAGCTTCGCGATCACGTTGGCGGGAAGGCTCGCGAGCTCGCTCGTGAGGCGCGACGCGAAGATCGCGCCGAAGAGCGCGACGCCGAACGAGCCGCCGACCGAGCGGAAGAAGGTCGCGGTGGAGGTGACGACGCCCATGTCCTGCGGCCGCGCGTCGTTCTGGACGATCAGCACCAGCACCTGCATCACGAGGCCGAGGCCGATCCCGACGATGAGCATGTAGAGCGAGGCGACCCATGCGTCGGACTCTGCGGTCAGCCGCGAAAGCAGGAACATCCCGACCACCAGTACGGCCGTGCCGACGACGGGGAACACCTTGTAGCGGCCGTACCGAGTGATCGCGCGGCCCGACAGGATCGCCGCGGCCAGGAGACCGCCCATCAGGGGGATCATCCGCAGGCCCGAGCTCGTCGCGCTCGCGCCGTAGACGAGCTGGAGGAAGAGGGGCAGGTAGATGATCGCCCCGAACATCGCCATCCCGATCGTGAAGCCCATCCCGCTCGCGAGCCGGAACGTCCCCGAGCGGAAGAGCGTGAGGGGGATGATCGGCTCGGCTGCGCGGCTCTCCTGCCAGATGAACCCTGCGAGCATCACGAGGCCGGCGATCCCCAGCCCGATGATCTCCGGCGAGCCCCAGGGGTACTGGTTGCCGCCCCAGGTCGTCAACAGGATCAGCGCTCCGACGCCCCCCGCGAGGAGACCCGCGCCGAGGTAGTCGATGCGGTGACGCGTGTGGGGGACGTGCAGGTGGAGGCGCGTGATCACGATCCCGAGCGCGAGTGCACCGATCGGGATGTTCACGTAGAAGACCCAGCGCCACGAGAGGTTGTCCACGAGGAAGCCGCCGAGCAGCGGGCCCGCGACGGACGAGACCGCGAAGACGGCGCCCATCAGGCCCATGTAACGGCCGCGCCGCCGCGGCGGGATGATGTCCGCGAGGATTGCCTGCGCGCCGACGATCAGCCCGCCCGCGCCGAGACCCTGGAGCGCACGGAAGAGGATCAGCTGGATCATCGTCTGCGACAGCCCGGAGAGCATCGACCCGGCGAGGAAGATCACGATCGCTGCGATGAACACGGGCTTGCGCCCGAGCATGTCGCCGAGCTTGCCGTAGAGCGGCGTCGAGACCGTCGCGGCCAGCAGGTACGCCGTCACGACCCAGGAGAGGTGGTCGAGGCCGCCGAGCTCGCCCACGATCGTGGGGAGCGCCGTCGAGACGATCGTCTGGTCGAGCGCGGCAAGGAACATGCCGAGCATCAGCGCGACGAACACCGTCGTCAGCGCCCTGCCCTGAAGCCCCTCGTCCGGGATCTCGATGGCCGGGCTGCCCGCCGCACTGCGTACCGTCGCTCCGCGCGCGTCGTGCTCGCTCATCGGCGCTCCCTGTCGAGTAGCTGGTTCATCTGCCTCTGCGTCATGGGGCCGCGCGGGAGCGGGCTCGCACCCTCGGCGCGGAGTCCGTCGAGCAGCAGCCCGAGGTAGCGACGCCAGAGGTCGGGCGCCACGCAGCGCGACGCCTCGATCACACGGCCGCCGGTCATGAACAGGAGCGGCATGTCCTCCGGCGCGAAGTCCGCGCGGAGCGAGCCGTCCGCCTGAGCCCGCTCGACGAGGCGGCGCACGAGCGGCCGCACGCGCCGCCGGACCTCGTCGCGGGCCTTGCCGTGCTCGGTACCCGCGAGCAGCTCGCGCAGGGCTCGGTTCTCTGCGTGGAGTGCCAGCACGCGCTCGACGAAGCCGGTGAATCCGGCCCATGGGTCGGGGTCGGCGAGGCCGTCCTCGGCGGCCGCCACGAAGGCATCGAGCGACTCCGCGATGACCGCCTCGACGAGATCGTGCTTCGTGGGGAAGCGGCGGTAGAGGGTCCCCATCCCGACGCCTGCACGCTGGGCGATCGCCTCGACGGGAACGTCGATGCCATCCGTCGCAAAGCTCGCGCGCGCGGCCTCGAGGATGCGGTCGCGGTTCGCGCGCGCATCCCGGCGGAGCGGAGCGGCGGTGGTCTCGTTGATCGTCACCGACGCAGCGTAGCAAAAGCGGAGTGTGCGCTCCGTTTCCGTGTCGGACTTCGAGTCCGACACCTGGCGCACCGCATTGCGGTCGGCGTGGGTGTCCGACCGAAGTCGGACACCGGTGCCTACCCGACGGCGGCGAGGCGCGACGCGAGGTCGCGGACGCTCGTGCGGAGCCCCTCCGGAGCGAGGATCGTGAAGCCGCAGCCGAGGCTCGCGAGCGTGCCGGCCATCCAGTCGAGCGAGTCGACACGCATCCGCAGGAGTGTCCCCTCGTCGGTCTCGACCAGCTCGGCCAGCGTGGGCGGGAGGCGCCGGGCGGCGCGATCGACGGGGAGGTCGAGCAGGACACGGACCTCGTGGCCCCACGGCACGCGGGCGAGCGAGTGGCTGACGTGCTCGACAGCGTCGAAGCCGTCCGGCGGCGCCTGCGCCGCGGTCTCGAGCAGCGTCGTCCGGCTCATGCGGTCGATCCGGAACGTCCGCAGGTCGTCGCGCAGGTGGTCGTGCGCCGCGAGGTACCACCGGGCGGCGTGGACGACGAGGCCGTACGGGCTCAGGACGCGGCGCGTGCGCTCGCCCGAGTACGCGCGGTACGAGGTCCGCACGCGCCGGCCGCGCCGGACCGCGTCGGCGAGGAGGAGAACCGTGTCGCCCGGCACCGGCGCGCCTGCGCGCGGCGAGGCGGTGAAGCCGAGCGTCGTCTCGAGCGCGACCACCCGGCGTCGCAGCAGGTCCGGCAGCACCCGGTGGATCTTCGCGAGCGCGCCCTCGGCCGCGCCCTCCCCGCTGTCGAGCCCCTGCCGCCTTGCCGCGATCAGCCCCAGCACGACGACGACCGCCTCGTCGTCTGACAGCATCAGCGGCGGCAGCCGGTACCCGGGGCGCACGCGGTACCCGCCGCCGACGCCGCGCTGGCCCTCGACCGGGATGTCCAGCTCCTGCAGGGCGGCGATGTAGCGCCGCACAGTCCTCCCGTCGATCTCGAGCTGCTCCGCGATCTCCCGCCCCGTCGTGAGCGGCCGTGCCTGGAGGAGCTCGAGCAGCTCGAGGAGCCGCGCGGTCGGGGTCTGCATGGCCTGAGTCAAGCACGGATAGCGGGCGAGATCTGCCCTATTTGGCGGATAGCCTCGAGGCACGGAATCGGCGACGGGAGGCGGACGATGAGCGGGACGCTGGAGGTCGAGGCGACGGCAAGGGATTTCGACTTCTTGATGGGGAGCTGGCACGTGGCGAACCGCCGGCTCAAGCGGCCGCTGGCCGGGTCGGACGACTGGGAGGAGTTCCCGGCGACCGTGGCCGCCCGGCCGATCCTCGACGGCCTTGGCAACGAGGACGTCTTCACGACCGACCACGACGGCGGCTTCGTCGGGATGTCGTTTCGGTTCCTCGACCCCGAGCAGCAGCGCTGGACGATCTACTGGGCCGACTCGCGGCGGCCCGGCGAGCTCGACCCGCCGGTCGTCGGCAGCTTCGACGGCGACGTCGGCGTCTTCCAGGGAGAGGACGTCCATCGTGGGCGCCCGATCCTCGTCCGCTTCGTCTGGTCGGGGGTCACGACGTCGTCGCCACGCTGGGAGCAGGCGTTCTCGGACGACGGCGGACGGACGTGGGAGACGAACTGGGTGATGGAGCTCACCTCGGCCGACGGAGGAGGCGCGTGACGCTGCTCGAGTCAACGGCGGGCGTCAGGCCCGACTACCGGCACGATCCGAAGGTCGCACGGACGGGCCAGAGCATCGCCCTCGGCGACACGCTGCTCAAGTGGTACGAGATTGCCTCCGGCGACATGCCGATCGAGCCCGACGTCTCCGACCTCGCGCGGCTCGGGCTCGCCGACGCCGCGCGCCTCGGTGAGTTGCGGCTCGGGGGCACGCTCGGGTTCGTGATCCTCCACCGCTGCAGCGAGGACTTCTGCTTCCTGCTCGTCTGCACCTGGCAGAACGAGAACGAGCTCTGGGAGACGGTCTGGGCGAAGGACGGCGCCGCCGACCCGGAGTTCCACCCGTGGCCGCTCGACGGGTCGCACCGACCCACGTTCTGCGTCTGGGAGCTCGGCGTCGTCGCGCACGAGCGCGAGTCGTGGAGCCGGTTCCTCTGCTCTTCACGTAACCGCGACGCGCGGCTCGACTACCTGCGCGACACGTTCGCGGGCCTCGTGTAGATGCCCCGCCCGGGGCGGTGCTCGTTGCGTGGGCCGTGACCACGCGCTGCTGACACACTTCGGGCATGAGCACACACGCCCCCGACACCGATCCCGTCGAGACCCAGGAGTGGCTCGACTCCGTCGACGCCGTCGTCGACTCGGACGGTCGACTGCGCATGGCCTTCCTCCTCGACCGCGCCGTCGATCGCGCCCAGGACCTCCACGTTCCCGTGAGCGCCGGCGTCTCGACCCCGTACGTCAACTCGATCCCGACCGAGGACGAGCCGGAGATGCCCGGCGACCCCGAGTTGGAGGCTGCCGCGACCGCCCTCGTGCGCTGGAACGCGATCGCGATCGTGCTCCAGGCGAACGCGGATTCGACCGAGCTCGGCGGCCACATCGCGAGCTACCAGTCGGCGGAGACGCTCTACGAGGTCGGGTTCGACCACTTCTGGCGGGCGCGCTCCGAGGACCACCTCGGTGACCTCGTCTACCTCCAGGGCCACTCGGCCCCGGGCTTCTACGCGCGCGCCTTCCTCGAGGGCCGGCTGTCGGAGGACGAGCTGCGCCGGTTCCGGCAGGAGGTCGGCGGCGGCGGGCTCTCGTCGTACCCGCACCCGTGGCTGATGCCGAGCTTCTGGCAGTTCCCCACGGTGTCGATGGGGCTCGGGCCGCTGATGGCGATCTACCAGGCGCGCTTCATGAAGTACCTCGCCGCGCGCGGGATCGTCGAGCACGGCGACCGGAAAGTCTGGGCGTTCATGGGGGACGGCGAGATGGACGAGCCGGAGTCGATGGGCGCGATCTCGCTCGCCGGCCGCGAGCGTCTCGACAACCTCGTCTTCGTGATCAACTGCAACCTGCAGCGTCTCGACGGTCCGGTGCGCGGGAACGGGAAGATCATCCAGGAGCTCGAGACGAACTTTCGCGGCGCGGGCTGGAACGTGCTCAAGGTGATCTGGGGCGAGAACTGGGACCCCCTGCTCGAGGCCGACGACGAGGGCGTCCTGCGCAAGCTGATGGACGAGTGCGTCGACGGTGAGTACCAAACGTTCAAGGCGAACGACGGCGCCTACGTGCGGGAGCACTTCTTCGGCCGCTACCCGGAGACCAGGGCGATGGTCGCCGACTGGACGGACGACGAGATCTGGGCGCTCCGCCGCGGCGGGCACGACCCGAAGAAGGTCTACGCGGCCTACCACGCCGCCGTGCGCCATACCGGCCAGCCGACGGTGATCCTCGCGAAGACGATCAAGGGCTACGGGATGGGGCAGGCCGGCGAGGGCCGCAACATCACCCACCAGCAGAAGGCGATGAACGAGGAGGCACGGCTCGCGATCCGCGACCGGCTCGGGATCCCGCTCACCGACGAGCAGGCGACCGGGGCGTTCTTCTACCGGCCGCCCGAGTCGAGCCCGGAGCTGCGTCACCTGCTCGAGCGGCGCGAGGCGCTCGGCGGCAGTCTTCCCGCGCGCCACACCGAGGCGGAGACGCTCCCGACGCCGCCGCCGTTCGAGAACGTCCTCGAGGGCAGCGGAGAGCGCGAGAACTCGACGACGATGGCGCTCGTCCGCATCCTCAACACGCTCGTCCGCGACGACGCGCTCGGCCCGCGGATCGTGCCGATCGTCCCGGACGAGTCACGGACGTTCGGGATGGAGGGCATGTTCCGCCAGCTCGGGATCTTCTCCCAGGTCGGCCAGCTCTACGAGCCCGAGGACGCGGGCGACTTCATGTTCTACCGCGAGGATCAGCACGGGCAGATCCTCCAGGAGGGGATCAACGAGGCGGGCGCCTTCTCGTCGTGGATCGCCGCCGCTACCGCGTACGCGAACCACGGCACGGCGATGATCCCGTTCTACATCTTCTATTCGATGTTCGGCTTCCAGCGGGTCGGCGATCTCGCCTGGGCCGCCGGCGACAGCCGCGCGCGCGGGTTCCTGATCGGCGGGACTGCGGGCCGGACTACGCTGAACGGCGAGGGGCTCCAGCACGAGGACGGGCACTCGCACCTGCTCGCCTCCGTGATCCCGAACTGCGTCGCCTACGACCCGACGTACGCCTACGAGGTCGCGGTGATCGTTCGCGATGGCCTCCGCCGGATGCTCACCGAGCAGGAGGACGTCTTCTGCTACCTCACCGTGCTGAACGAGAACTACCCGCATCCGCCCATCCCGGCGGGGGTCGAGGACGGAATCCTGAAGGGCATGTACCTGCTGCGGGAGGCAGCCCCGAGCGACGTGCCGCGCGTGCAGCTCCTCGGCTCGGGCGCGATCCTGCGCGAGGTCGAGGCCGCCGCCGAGCTGCTCGCGAGCGACTTCGGCGTCGCCGCAGACGTGTGGAGCGCCCCGAGCTTCACGGAGCTGCGGCGGGACGGGATGGAGGTCGAGCGGTGGAACATGCTCAACCCGACCGAGCCGCAGCGACGCTCGTGGGTCGAGGAGTCCCTCTCGGGGCGAGAAGGCCCGGCGATTGCCGCCTCGGACTACATGCGCGCGTTCGCCGACCAGATCCGGCCGTACGTGCCAGGCCGCTACGTCGTCCTCGGGACGGACGGCTTCGGGCGGAGCGACTACCGCGTCGCGCTCCGGCGCTTCTTCGAGGTCGACCGCTACCACGTGACCCTCGCCGCCCTCAAGGCCCTCGCCGACGAAGGGACGATCGAGCCGTCGGTGGTCGCCTCGGCGATCGAGCGTTACGAGATCGACACCGAGCCGGTCCCGCCCTGGAAGCGGTGAGCCGGCTGGGCGTGGCTTCAGCCTCGGCCCTCGTCCCAGCTCGCGTCGGTCAGCTCGCTGCGGCGGGCGTAGGCCACCACGACCGGGAAGTCCTCGACGACTCCGTCCTGGAGGCCGTGCTCCGCGAGCATCGCGCGGACCTGGTCCGACCCGAAGAACGCGTGGTACGCCTCCTCCGACGGGCACGTGTCGAAGATCAGCAGCCCGTCCGGCGTCCTGGCCGCGGCGTGGAGCACGTGGTTCGAGGCGGGAACCTGCTCCATCATCGCGCGGTAGCCGCGCTCCAGCGCATCGGGGTCGCCGGTGAATCGCCAGACCGAGCAATGCATCGCTTGTCTCCTCCCGGGTCGATCGACGCGACAGCCTAACCCTGCTGTCCGGGAAGATGGAGGCTCCACAACCGGGAGGACAGCCGATGCCAGCCGACGCTCGCCGTGCCCGTTTCCGCGAGCTCCACGCCCGCGAGCAGCTCTTCGTAATGCCGAACCCGTGGGACGTCGGCTCGGCGCGCGTCCTCGCCGCGCTCGGGTTCGAGGCGCTCGCGACGACGAGTGCGGGCTTCGCCTGGGCGCTCGGCAAGCTCGACACCCAGGTGACGCGCGACGAGCTCGTCGACCACGTGACGCAGCTCGCCGCCGCGACCGAGTTGCCGCTCAACGTCGACAGCGAGCGCTGCTACCCCGACGACCCGGGCGGCGTCGCGGAAACCGTCAGGCTCCTCGGGGAGGCAGGCGCCGCAGGCTGCTCGATCGAGGACTGGAACCCCGTCGCGGGGCGGATCGAGGACGTTGGGCTCGCTGCCGAGCGGGTTGCCGAGGCCGCTACCGCCGCGCGAGCGTTCGACCCCCCGCTCGTGCTGACGGGGCGCGCGGAGAACCATCTCCACGGCATCGACGACCTCGACGACACGATCGCGCGCCTCGTCGCCTACCGGGACGCCGGCGCCGACTGCGTCTACGCACCGTGGCTCTCGACCGCCGAGCAGGTCTCCGCGGTCGTCGACGCGGTCGGCGTGCCAATCAACGTGCTCGCGGTGCCGGCCACGCCGCCGATCCCGGAGCTCGCGCGGCTCGGCGTCCGGCGCATCTCGACGGGGAGCCTTCTCGCCGGTGCCGCCTACGGCGCGCTCGCCGCTGCGGCTCGGGAGCTGCAGGGCGACGGCACGTCGACCTATGCGGCCGGGCGGCTCTCCGAGGACGACAAGCAGGCCGCGTTCGGCGGTCAGAGCGCCGGGTCGCCGGCGTAGGTCAGGACGCGCTCGGCGAGCGCCTGCATCACCTTCCGCTCGACGGAGCGGTTCTCGTCGAGGATGCGTCGGAAGTCGCGGCCGGTGAGCACGAAGCAGCGAAGCGCGGTCGTCGCCGTGACCGTCGCGGTGCGCCTCGACGTCGTGAGCAACGCGATCTCGCCCACGAACTCTCCGGCGGAGCGCGTGGCGAGCCGCTCGCCCTTCCGCGTCACCTCGGCCGTGCCGTCGAGGATGACGAAGAACTCGCCGCCGAGGCCGCCCTCCTTGCAGAGCACGGTGCCCTCGGGCACGGCGAGCTCGTCCGTGACGCGCGCGAGCTCGGTCAGCTCCCGCTTCGAGAGCCCCTCGAACAGCGGCGCGCGCTGCAGCGCCTCGACCTTTGCGTTCTGGGTGCCCCGCCGCATGCGGTGAGTCTAGGGCGAATGAGACACTGCGGACGATGCCTGGTGAGACCCGCTATGCCTCGAGCGGCGAGCTCCGGATCGCCTACCAGGTGATCGGCGAGGGCCCGATCGACCTCGTCTGGGCGCCCGGGTACCTCTCGCACCTCGAGCAGAACCAGTGGTGGCCGTCCTACGCCGACCTGATCGAGCGGCTGGCGTCGTTCTCTCGCCTGATCACGTTCGACCGGCGCGGGACGGGCCTCTCCGATCGGATCCTCTCGCTCGGCTCGTTCGAGGAGCTGCTCGACGACATCACCGCCGTGCTCGACGCGGCGGGCTCGGAGCGCGCCGCGCTCTTCGGCGGCGCCGAGGGCGGGCCGATGTGCGCGCTCTACGCGGCGACGTTCCCGGATCGGATCTCGGCGCTGATCCTCGGCGCCTCGTACCCGCGGAGAACGGTTGCGCCGGGCTTCCCCTGGGGCTTCGACGAGAGCCGGCAGGCGGAGATTCTCGCCGCGTACGAGACCCGCTGGGGCACGCCGTCGTTCGGCGTCCGCTCGCTGGCGCCGAGCCTCGCCGACGACGAGCGATTCCGCCTATGGCACGCGCAGGCCTGCCGATTTGCGGGCACGCCCGCCGCAGCGGTCGCGTGGTTTCGCATCACCATGGAGATCGACATCCGCGACGTGCTGCCCGCGATCCGCGTGCCGACCCTCGTGCTCCACCGGACGGGCGACCGGGTCGTCCCCATCGAGGCCGGGCGCTACCTGGCCGAGCACATCCCGGACGCGAAGCTCGTCGAGCTCCCGGGCGCCGACCACTACCCGTTCTCGGGGAACTACGACCCCTTCATCGAGGAGGTCGAGGAGTTCCTCACCGGCTCACGCAGCCGCCGGGAGCCCGACCGCGTGCTCGCGACGGTGCTCTTCACCGACATCGTCGGTTCGACCGAACGCGCCGCAGAGCTCGGCGACCATCGCTGGTCCGAGCTCCTCGCAGACCACCACCGTGTCGTCCGCGCCGAGCTCGAGCGCCACCGGGGTCACGAGGTGCGTGTCGTCGGTGACAGCTTCCTCGCGACCTTCGACGGCCCCGCGAGGGGAATCCGGTGCGCCTCGGCGATCCGGGACGCCGTCCGCCCGCTCGGGATCGAGGTGCGCGCCGGGCTGCACACCGGCGAGATCGAGCTCGCGGCGTCCGGCATCGAGGGCATCGCGGTGCACATCGGGGCCCGCATCGCCTCGCTCGCTAGACCCGGCGAGATCCTCGTCTCGAGCACGGTGAAGGATCTCGTCGTCGGCTCCGGGGTCGTGTTCGACGATCGCGGCGCGCACGCGCTCAAGGGCGTGCCCGGCGAGTGGCGGGTCCACGCCGCCGTCTGAGGGCACGTTCGGCCGCGTCACTCGAGCTCGGCGGTCGACAACCTGCAAGTGACACAGTGTCACTTGGGGTTTTACGCGGAGCGCTCGGAGCCTGCGGCGTTGCAGGCAGCGCCGGGAGGAGGGCGTGGAGCGGCTGGCGACTCGGACGCGGCGTCGTGTGGGGCGGCCGCTCAGACGCCGCGCGGGGCCTCGTCGTCGACCGACACGCGGACGAGGTCGCGGATCGAGAGCATCCCGACGACGTCGCTGCCGTCGACCACGGGGAGGTGGCGGAAGCCGCCGTGGATCATGAGCGCCGCCGCCTGGCCGGCACTCTCGTCCGGGCCGATCGTGTCTGGCGCGTGCGTCATCACGTCGGCGACGGAGCCATCGATCGCACCGGTCGCGACCGCGCGGAGGACGTCGCGCTCGGTGATGATCCCGACGAGACGATTGCCCTCGGTCACGACGACCGCGCCGACCCGCCGCTCGTGCATGCGCCGGGCCGCGTCGACGAGGCTCGCCGCCGGCTCGAGCGCGAGGACGTCCGTGGCCATGATCTCGCCTACGGTGGGCACGGAGCGATCGTAGACCTCGGCCGGCTCGATGGAAAGAAGGGCGTTCAGCGCCGCCCCTTGGCGCGCGACACGTCGCGCTGGAACCGCGAGAGCGCCTTGTACCGCTTCCGCTCCTCCGCCTGTGCGCGCTTGTCGAGCCGCCGCTCGAGGTGTGCCAGCTCCGCCTCGAGCTTGAGGTAGCTCTCCCAGCGCTCCGGTGCGAGGGTTCCATCGGAGATCGCCGCCTTGACCGCGCAGCCCGGCTCGCTGTCGTGCTGGCAGTCCGCGAAGCGGCAGTGGGCGAAGAGCGAGGTGACATCGTCGAACGTCTCCTCGAGCGCCTCGTCGGCCACCCACAGCTGGAGCTCGCGCATGCCGGGCGTGTCGATCACGAGCCCGCCGCCGGGGAGCTGGACGAGCTCGCGGCGCGTCGTCGTGTGGCGGCCCTGCCCGTCGCCGCGCAGCTCCTGCGTCGCGAGCAGTTCCTCCCCGAGGAGCGTGTTGATGAGCGTCGACTTCCCGACACCCGATGAGCCGAGCAGGGCCGCGGTCACGCCGGCCCCGAGGTAGCCGCGGATCTCCTCGAGCCCCTCACCCGTGACGTTCGAGAGCGCGTGGACCGGAATGTCAGCAGCGATCGACTCGACCGCGGCGACGCTGCCCTCGAGGTCGACCGCGAGGTCGCTCTTCGTGAGCAGCACGACCGGCTGGGCGCCGCTCTCGCGGGCGAGGATCAGATATCGCTCGAGACGGCGCAGGCTGAGGTCCTCGTTGAGCGATGTCACGACGAAGACGACGTCGATGTTGGCCGCGAGCACCTGCTCCTCCGTCGCCTGCCACGCCATCTTCCGCGAGAACTTCGTGCGGCGCGGCAGGATCGCCTGGACCGTTCCGGCGTCCTCGTCGACACGAGGCGCGACCGCGACCCAGTCGCCGACGGCCGGGAGGTCGGCGGGCGAGTGGGACTCCTCGTAGAGGCGGCCCGCGACGTCGCAGCGAAGCTCGCCGAGCTCGGTGAGCACGTCGTACGCGCCGCGGTGCTGCACGGCGACGCGACCGGGTATCAGGCCGGCATCGGCATGCGGGTCGAACTGCTCGGCGTGGGTCTCGTCCCAGCCGAGGGTCGTGAGATCTGGCACGGTGAAGAGTCTCCTCTCGGACTACCGAATGAAGGGCGCTGGCCGGCGCGCCCGTCGCGAGAGGCCCGTCTTGCGGTTCAGTCGACGAGCCGCGCGGGGCGCGGCCGGGAGGAAGCGGTCTTGGTCATCGCGGCAACCTCCTTGTCGGGGACCAGAGGAGTATGCCCGACCCCGCTCTACGAAGCGAGCGCGGCGGCCAGCGCGCGGTCGAGATCCGTGTCCCGGAACGCGAAGCCCGTCTGCTCGAGCCGTGCTGCGACGGGGCGCTGGCCGCCGAGGAGCAGCTCCTCGCCCATCTGCCCGAACGCGAGCCTGACGGCGAACGCGGGGAGCGGGACGACCGCCGGTCGGTGGAGCGCCCGCCCGAGCGCCCTCGTGAACTCGGCGCTCGAGACCGAGCCGGCCACGACGTTCACCGGTCCGTCGAGCTCGGGGGTGTCGAGCGCGTGGAGGTAGGCGCGCACCGCGTCCGGGAGCGAGACCCAGCCCCACCACTGGCGGCCGCCTCCGACCCGTCCGCCGAGACCGAGCCTGAACGGCAGGCGCATCCGCCCGACCGGCCCCTCGCGCCGGTCGAGGATCGGCGCCTGCCTGAGCGCGACGACGCGGATCCCCGCCTCGCGCGCCGGCTCGGCCGCGCCTTCCCACGCCTCGACGACGTCGGCCGCGAACCCCGCGCCCTTCGGGCTCTCCTCGGTGACCTGCTCGTCGCCGAGCCCGTAGTAGCCGACGCCCGATGCCTGGACGAGGACGGACGGCCGCGGGTCGAGCCCGACCGCGGTGCGCGCGAGGAGGCCGGTCGTGTCGACCCGGCTCGCGAGGATGCGCGACCGCGCGGCGTCCGACCAGCGCTGACCGATCGTCTCGCCCGAGAGGTGAACGAATGCATCCACGCCCTGGAGCCGCCCAGCGTCGATCGTGCCGGCCGCTGGCTCCCAGGCGACCTCGTGCGCGGCGGCGGGGTCGCGGCGGACGAGCGTCAGAACTTCGTGGCCCGCCTCACGCAGTGCGGGCACGAGGGCCGACCCGATCAGCCCCGACGCGCCGGTGACAGCGACCTTCACGGGGTCCAGAGTAGGCGCGGGGCGGCGCCCGGGTGAGCCGGCGGCCGCGCCCGGCTACCGAGCCCGCGGCCCGGTGTGCCAGAAGACGAGCGCAGCTGCAGTCGCCTCGGCGAGCAGGCTCAGCGTCGCAACCAGCTTGAGTGAGATCGGAATCTGCCGCATGCCCTCGTTATCGACGGACAGGGGCGCGTTGACGAGTCCGGGATCGCCTCGCGCAAGGTCTGGTCCCGCGCCGGGAGCACGCTGATTCGGAAAGTGCCGCATCTACCGGACAACGGCCACGACGCTCGAGCCGGTCCAGCGGACCCCCCCTCTACGATGGCTCTCCCGTGTCCGCCCCGTTCGTCCACCTCCACGTTCACTCCGAGTACTCGATCCTCGACGGGGCGTGCCGGATCCCGGCGCTCGCGCGGAAGGCGGCCGAGCTCGAGATGCCCGCCGTCTCGCTCACCGACCACGGCTCGATGGCGGGCGCGGTCGACCTCTACAAGGCCGCCGCCGAGCAGGGGATCAAGCCGATCTTCGGCTGCGAGGTGTACGTCGTCGACGACCGCAGGGCCCTCACGAAGGGCCACGCGCACCTGACGCTCCTCGCCTCGGACAACACGGGCTACGCGAACCTGATCAAGCTCTGCTCGCTCGGCTACCTCGAGGGCTACTACTACAAGCCGCGCGTGGACTGGGAGCTGCTCGAGCGCCACGCGCCGGGGATGATCGCGCTCTCGGGCTGCCTCTCCGGCCGTGTCTCGCGCGCGCTCTCCGAGAGCCGCGACGGGGACGCGGAGGCGGAGCTCGACCGGCTCGCGCAGATCTTCGGGCCCGACGCGACGTACGTCGAGCTCCAGAACGTCGGGCTCGACGTGCAGCAGGCGGCGTTCCGCGGCCTCCCGCAGCTCGCCGAGCGGCGCGGCCTCCAGCTGGTCGCCACCGGCGACGTCCACTACCTCGACGCCGCCGACGCCCACAGTCACGACGCGCTCCTCTGCATCCAGTCGGGCGACTCGCTCAAGAACCCGAACCGCTGGCGCTTCGGCGCCGACGAGTTCTACTTCAAGACCCCGGCCGAGATGGCGCTCGACTTCCCCGGCCACGAGGACGCGATGCGCCGGAGCCTCGAGGTCGCCGAGCGTTGCAACGTCGAGCTCGAGCTCGGCCGGATCCGGCTGCCGAGCTTCCCCGTCCCCGAGGGCCGCGACGCGTTCGACTACCTCGTCGAGCTGTGCGAGAAGGGCCTCGTCAAGCGCTACGGCGCCTCGACACCCGAGCTCGACGAGCGGCTGCGCTTCGAGCTCAAGACCGTCCGCGAGATGGGCTTCGCGGACTACTTCCTGATCGTTGCCGACTTCATCGGCTTCGCGAAGCGAAACGGCGTCTCGGTCGGCCCGGGCCGCGGCTCGGCGGCGGGGTCGCTCGCCGCGTACTGCCTCGAGATCACCGACATCGACCCGATGCGCTACGGCCTCCTCTTCGAGCGGTTCCTGAACCCCGCCCGCAAGGACATGCCCGACATGGACATCGACTTCGCGGTCGAGGGCCGGGAGCGCGTCATCAACTACGTCACCGAGAAGTACGGCCGCGACCGCGTCGCGCAGATCATCACCTTCTCGAAGATGGCCGCCCGCGCCGCGCTGCGCGACGCGGGCCGCGTGCTCGAGATCCCCTACGGCGTCGTCGACCGCGTCGCGAAGCTCGTCCCGGAAGGCCCCGGGCAGACGCTCGAGGAGGCGCTGAAACCCGGCCAGGAGCTCGCGAAGGCGGTCGAGAGCGACCCCGTCGCGAAGGAGATCGTCGACCTCGCCCGCCCGCTCGAAGGGCTGACGCGCGCCGACTCGATCCACGCCGCCGGTGTCGTGATCGGCTCCGAGCCGCTGATCGACGTTGTCCCGCTGCAGCAGAAAGGCGCCGACGCCGAGCTCGTGACGCAGTTCTCGATGAAGAACGTCGAGGCGCTCGGGCTCCTCAAGGTCGACTTCCTCGGACTGCGCAACCTCGACGTGATCGACAAGGCCGTCGCGCTGATCGGAGGCGGGCTCGACATCGGCGCGATCCCGCTCGACGACCGCAAGACGTACGAGATGCTGGCCCGCGCCGCGGACCATCGAGACGGCGAAGTCGCTCCACCGATCGAAGATCCGCGGTCGCCTGGGCGTGCACGCGGATGTGATTCATGTACTGCGTGGTGGCGAGCTGCTCGAAGAACTCACGGCCGGGCCGGCCGTCGGTCACATCGCGCGCGAGCTGCTGAGCATCGCCGCCGTGCTTGCGGCGGCGATAGCCGATCGTGTTGGCGACTTCGGCGCGCGCCGATCGGATCGCTTTCGTGCCGACGCCGTAGTGCAGCGCGCGATAACCGATCAGATCGCCGATGTACGGCGGCACCCAGGTGTCGCACGTCTCGATGAACTGATCGTCATAGAGCTGATCGATGTTCTCTTCGATCGCCTCGATTTCGCGGGCGATGAGCGACACGAGCGCAAGGAGCGGCGTGCCCTGCTGCTCATCGCGGACACGGTAGATCGCCAGCAGGTTGTACAGACGCTCGGCAGAGAGGCTCATGTCATCTCCTCCAGCCGATCGAGCGGTCCGAGGGCGAGCGTCAGCAGCTCCGCGGGCAGCGCCACGCCGCCGACCGCGCGCGAGCGCGATGCGAGCGGCCCGTTTGCCGCGACTTGTCGACCTGCGACAATGGCGCCGTGCCGCCGTACAGGAAATCGAGATCGATCGCGACGACGCCAGGCACCGAGTGCGCGACGGCGATCACGTCGGACTGCAGCACCGGTTGACCGAGACTGCGTGCCTCGAACGAGTAGTGCTCGCGCAGCGCCGCGTCCACGGCGGCGAGGACGTCGGCGATGCGATAGGCCGAATCGCGCTTCACCTTCAGCCCGAGCCGGAATGTGCTCGGCTGATACGACAGCAGCACGACGTGCACGTGCGGATCCCCGCTGTCGCGCAGCGCCTTCGTGAGGCTGTCGCGAATCGGATCGCCGTCGTTGGGGCGCCATCCTGCCGGCGACAGTGACCACGATCGCCGGGCCAGTGGCCAGCTGCAAGATGCGTGCATCGGCCTTCGCGATTCCTGTGAACGCGAGCGCGAAGTCCTCGTAATCGACAACGACACCGCGCGTCCCAGCGTCCGCGTACCGAGCGGCATCGTGCGCCGCGCCTGATCGGCGGGCTCGGGATCGGTACCGCCTGTCGCCGCCAGGGGATTGGCGACGCTCTTGAGACCGAGCGGGCGATCAGCTGCGTCAGCGTCTCGGCGCGCACGTTGCCGTCCTTGCCGAGCCCGGTGCGATACGTCGCGCGCAGGTTGTTCTGTCCGCTCGAAGCCGCGCGCCGCGGACGCCGTCGCCGAAGGTCACCCACAGCTTGCCCTGCTCGTCGGTCTGGAGCGTGTAGGCGCGTTC
Source organism: uncultured Actinomycetes bacterium (assembly GCA_963747125.1). Taxonomy (GTDB): domain Bacteria; phylum Actinomycetota; class Thermoleophilia; order Gaiellales; family Gaiellaceae; genus Gaiella. The sequence goes on from CAVVEN010000023.1 coordinate 98,169, forward strand.
GGTGGGCGTCGACGTGAACAGCGTGGGTTTCTCCGTCCACTCGACATCGCCGACGCGCACGCTCAACTCGCTGTCGGCCCCGGTCTCGTTCGAGGCACTGCGATAGGTGAGCGGCAGACGCTTCAGCTCGAACCGTTGAAAGCTGCGGCTCCAGTCGCCGGCTCCGAGAATCTGCGCCACCGTCTCGCCGTGAGTCGCCAACGCGACGTTGGCGTAGACGATCGTCGATTCACGGGTGAGCGCCGCGGGAAGAGGCGGCTTGATCGTCCGGCGCCGTTGGTGTTGGCGACCGCTAGACGAGCGTCGCCCGATGCACGAGCGTCGGGCCATGAGCTTGCCGGGATGATCGCCGTCTTCCCGCCAGCAGGCCATCGGGTGCAATGGCGACCGGCACGTGGTCTCCGCTGATCGCCTCGCTCACCGGGTACGCAGTGAGCGGCAGCGGTTCGGATTGCGCGAAGATGCTGGTGAGGCGAGGAAGCGGTCCAGTGCCGAAGAACTTCGTGTCGAGGTTCTGTCCTTTCACTCCGAGACGCGTCACCTTGCCCGACAGCGCAAATTGGGCGCGCGAGACTTCGGTCGTGCTCGTGACGATGTAGAGCTCGACGTACGTGCCGCTCGGATAGTTCTCGTCGGGCCGATTGAACTCGCCTTGGGCGAGCACGACGAAGCCATCCGGCTTGGCCTCCGACACGACCGCGTCGAGATCGACATGCCCGCCGTTGGCCGACGGTGTGAGCGGGCTGATGCTGAACGCGGGCCATTCCGTAACGCTTTCCTTCGAGCCTCCGCCCGGATAGTCGGTACGGAACTGCTGGTTCATGCTGAGCCACATCGGGGCGTTGTGGCCGAAGGCGCCGACGCGACGGCGCAGCACGTGCACCTCGGGTGACACCGGGGGATTCGAGAACGGGGACACGGAACCGGACCACGCTTCCATCGCACGCGCGTGCGATTGCGATCGGCATCGGTCGTCACCGAGTCGATCAGCCGGAAGTCCCAGTTGTTGTTCGTCGTCGGACTGCCTCTAGAACTCCTGACCGACGAAGACGATCGCATCGCCGGGCTTGAGGTTGTGCCCGACGCCGTCGAGAAACGTCTCTGTTGCATCGCGACCCGGCGCGCGCACTTCGGACAGCCATGGCCGTATCGCATTCCACTCGGGGCGGGCGACGATCTCCTCGACGGTCTCGAACGTCTGCGGTTTCTCGTCCGGGCCCGGCACGCTCTGCACTCTCAAACCAGCCGCGAGCGTGACCGACGTGGGAATGCCGGTGACGAACGCGCCCGGATCCGGAGGCAGGTTGGGAGGCGGTGTCTTCGGCGGCTCGAGCGCGAACGCCAGCTGCGTCTCGGCGGCAACGCCGGGGCGAAGGTGATAGCCAATCAGTTTGGCCATCTCCTGCAGCGACACGCGCTCGGTCGCCGTTCGCAGGTACGACTCGTTGGCGACGCGCTCCTGATAGAACGTGGAGTTAGTCGGCGGCGCACGCGACTGCGTCAATCAGGCCGATGGTGAAGTCGTCGGCATCGCGCGTGCGGAGCGCGTCGAGCGCAGCGAACTCGGTCGAGGACAGACCGGCGAGCATGCTGTCGCGAAAGTCCGCGTCATCGCCGATGCGATCAACGATCGCGCTCAGCCCCATCCGGTTGTCGACGGCCTTCGGTGTGCTGGCGTCGACGCCGTCAGCAGCCGCACGTCTCGGTGCCTGGAATCCGCGTCGTGGCGCTCATTTGCCGCCTCCTCCGACCAGCGTGAGCCGCCCGCGCTCGCGGAAGTTCGGATCGTTGGCCAGCTGCGCGATCTCGAGCCGGCCGATCGGGATGACTCCGTTTTCGAGCGCCGCAGGATTGGGCGCGCCCATGCGCTGAAACTTCTGCGTCCACACCGCCTCGACGCCTTCGACCGCCTGCGCCGCCGCCACAATCCGGCTCGGATTCACGTCGTCGCCGAACGAGAAATTGTCGGGATGAAACACACCAGAGACGGCCATCGGGCAGCACGCCCGCGCCGAGCTCGGTGCGCACGGCTCGCACGACCTCGCTGCGGAAGTAGTCGGGCTTCACGCAGAGGTGCAGCGTGATGTCGAGCGGCACGTCTGCGGGCCGTCGACTTCGATCATACCCGCCATCCGGAAGCGCTCGAGGTGCGTTCGCAGGCGAGCTTCGAATCGCTGATCGACAGCCGCGCCGCCAAACCGATCGGCGGTGACGAAGACCGTGTGCCAGCTTCCCGTCCATCGAAACGTCGCCGCAGCACGCTGCACGTCAGAACGCCGCTCGGCGGCGGCGGCGTAATCGCTCTCGGTGACCGCGCGCTCCTGCGTGCGAAACGCTTCCGGCGCATCGCGCCGCGCCGCGTCGATGTCTTCCGGCTCGATGCCGCCAGCGGAGGGAGAGGATTGGTCGCCTTCGGTTCCGGCGGCACCGAGCACGACGTGTGCGATCCCGTTCGCGCCGACGTCCCAGGGTGCCGTTGCCGACGCGATAGGTCGCCGTGAACGACGTGTC
>CAVVEN010000024.1:0-29954 GCA_963747125.1 uncultured Actinomycetes bacterium
GTCGGCACCCTCAAGAAGGTGAGTCGGCGGACGTAGAGGTGAAGATCGCCGACGGCGCCCTCGGCGGGTCTGACAGCGGATGCGTGAGGTTCAGGAGCTGACGCCGACCTATCGCGCGTCCACTCTCCACACGTCGGTCGGCCAGCGCCGATCGCATCGTGGCCGAGTTGGCCCAGCGCGTCCGGGTTCGCGCGTTTCGCCGTTGCCTGGCGCAGAAGTTCCCGACGTCAACCGCCGCCGACTTCACGATCCTCGAGGCCGGCGTGGCGGCGAGGAGACCTACGCCGAGCAGGAGCTGCTGGAAGACCGGCACCTGCCCGAGATCCTCGAGTACATCGTCAAGACGTACAGCCGGACCTGCTGCTGGGGGCGTGCCGCGACGGACGAGTTCCAGGCACCAGGTCCTCGGCCTCGTCTCGCCGAAGCTGCCGGCGGAGCGGCGGACCCGGCCTACGACGACGTCGACCTGAACGGCCAGACCAGACGGCCGGGTCACGGCCCGTGCAGGAGGACCTCATGCACACGGCCTACGAGGCGGACGAGGTCCTGGCCCACGCCCGCGAGCTGATCAGGAAGAATCCGACGACGTTCGTACGCTGGTGACGGCTTCGCGCGGTTCCTCGCGGATCGACGCCGGCCTGCCGCTCGTCGAGATCGGGCTCCTCTCGAGGCCGCGGACGTTCGAACTGCCCGACCCAGCGACGGGCGGAGACTCTCGGCGAGGCGAAGGCCTGCTGGGCCAACAGGTCCTGCCCAGGTCTACCTGGACCTCGCCGACCGCGTTCCCGCGGGCAGCAGGCTGCGGCAGGTCGCCGCGGCCGACGCCGCGAGCACGGTCGCAGCGATCAAGGCGACCCCCCGGCCTCGCCGACACGAAGCTGGACGCCGCGACGGTCGGCCCGAAGGCTGGAAGATGATCGACCACCTGTACCGCGAAGGCGAGGCGCCAGTACATCCCGAACAGGCCCGACTTCGACTCCCGACATCGCCCGCCCGACGAGCCGGCGACGTGATCGCGTTCTACGTACCCGCCCTACAAGTTCGACGCGGCTCGCCCAGGATACTCGTCGCACCCGTGCCAGTCTTTCGGCCAGCACGGCTACATCCCGGCCGTCCAGCCCATGCCCGCGAACATCGACATGCGGCGACGTTCCTGGCCGGCGGCAGGGGATGCCGAAGGGCCAGGTGTCGGCCGGACGATCGACCTCGCGCCGACGCTCGCCTTCCTGCTCAGGATCGCCGAGCCGCGGCAGAGTCAGGGACGCGTCCTGCTCGTCCTCGGCGAGGGCGGCGAGGCGTGCCGAGCCGATTCTCGGTTGATCAGGCTGAACGGCTTTCGGCCAGCTTCGGCCCGACGGCCCTCCGGACGACGCTACTTCCAACGGTCTCGCGCAGACCGTCGGCGGAGGCACCTTCCTAGCGACGCTGTTCGACGAGGACTTCACAGCGCTACCCAACCCAGGCCTACCTGCTGGCGGGTGGCGACATCGCGCCTCGCCGCCGAACTCGGCTCTCTTCGCGGCCATCCCCTGGATCAACGTCGAGGCCACATCCGGCCTCGACACCACGTCGTTCGCGACCACAGGTTCGACTACAGCGGTCTGGCGCTCTGGCGCACGCGGCGCCGGCGGACCCCCGTTCCTCAGCGACGAACATCGTCGTAGTCGACCGGGAAGGCCCCCTGCCTGGGTCACACCCTCGAAGTTCTTCACGGTCAACGGCGTCAAGGTCGGCGTTTTCGGCGCCGGGCTGGGGCGCCGAGCTCGGCAACCGCCAACAAGTCGCCGGCCTCGAGTTCCTCGACGGCGTCGCGGATCGCCGAGTTCAGAGCACCTCGCCAAGGTGCTGCCGCATTTCCAGTACATCATCATCCACCAGGACCGCGGCGACACGATCGGACACGTCGCACCCCTCGCGCCCATTCCTCGGGTGCCGCAGACGCTTCGCGGACACGACCGTCGACGCGATCATCGTCGGTCCGCCCACCGCATCTCGAACCTGATGCGCGGGACATCCTCATCGTCGAGGGCATCGACGCGGGGACGAGCTACTCCGTCCTTCCAGCTGATCTGTCCAGGCCGGAGGAACGTCCAGTCGGCCAGCAGCACGACGCGCGTCACGAAGAACCTCGCGTTCCGGCTCGCAGCGACGTGCCAGGCGATCAGTGGACAACACGAACACCAAGACGGCGGTGCTCCGCAACAAAGTGATCGGGTCACAGTCGGTGGACATCCTGGGGCGCCGACGCGTCTGTTCGAGTCCGCGATCGGCAACCTCGTCACCGACGCCATGCGGGCGAAGTCGCCGGGCGTCGATGCGGCGTACACGAACTCCGCGTCTACGGCAGGACATCCGGATGTCACCCCCAACGGCGGGTGAGGCGGTTCGAGAGATCACCTGGGGCGAGATCTTCGCGTGCTGCCGTTCGGCAACCGCACCGTGATCCTCACGTTGACCGGAGATCAGCTGCGGCAGGCCTTCGTGAACGGCTTCACGCCGTTCTGCGACCCGGCGTTCGCAGGGCGGCACCGGCCGGTTCCCGCAGGTCTCGGGGCTGAAGGTGACCTTCAGCTGCACCGGGACGACCCCGGTCGTGACCGGGATGTGGAAGACCCCGCAGGGCATTCGGGGCCGGCGACGCCATCGGGCCGGCCGACCCCGTTCGGTTCGTCACGAACGACTTCATGTACACGGGTGGCGACGGGTACACCGTCTTCGCCCAGGGCACGGACGTCCTGCAGCCGGGTGACGCGCTGCTCGACGTCTCGATCGACTACGTCACGGCCCACTCGCCCGTGGCGCCGGTGGTCGAGGGTCGGATCGTCGGGCGTAGGAACGGCGAGGCGCCCGGCGGCCATCGAGCTGCCGGGCGCCTACACCTCGACGGTCTCGCCGTCCCGGGGGATCACGACCCCCGGGACGGCCGCCGCGAGCTCGACCCGCGTCAGGAAGCAGTGGTTGAGGGCTTCCATGTGCACCGCGACGACGGCCGGGACGCGGGCTGCGACCTCCCGGACGTCGTCGACGCCCATCACGATCAACCCGCCCTCGAGGAACGAGGCGCCACCTGCGTTGACGACTGCGACACGCGGCCGGAACCGCTCGATCGTCGCCTCGACGGCCTCGTACCAGACCGTGTCGCCCGTGAGGTAGAGCTCGTCGAGGACGAAGCCGCTCACCGGGCGAGCGCCTCGGCAATCGCGCCGGAGCCGTGCCGCGCCGGGACCCGGTGGATCACGAGGCCGTTCCAGTCGAGCGACTCGTCGACCGGGCGCACGTCGAGGCCGTGGTCGAGAAGCGCCGCTGCGTCCTCGGGCTGGCAGAAGGTCGGGACGTCGCGCGGCAGGAGCCGCTCGGCTGTCCGTCGAGGTGGTCCCGGTGACGATGTGTCACGAGCACCGCGTCGACGCCCCGAACGACCTCCTCGGCGGCGATGGGCAGCCCGACGGTCGGGTTGTACACGGGGTTCGCCGTGTTCTCGATCGGCGGCCGCGCACCGGCGGGTCGAGCATCGGATCGACGAGAATCCGCTGTCCGGACAGCTCCAGGATCACCGTGGCGTTGCGGATCAGGGTCACGCGCACGCCCTATTTCTAGGGCATTCGCGGAGCGAATGCCCCGCTATACTCCGCGCTCCGATGAGCAACCACACACTCGAGACACCCACCGAACCCGAAGCCGGGGTCTGGACGACGGGCCCTGACGGGGATCTGATTCCCGACTACGAGGGCACCTTCCCGACGATCAACGAGGGGGAGGTGGTCCACGGCACGGTCGTGCGTGTCGACAAGGACGAGGTGCTGGTCGACATCGGCTACAAGTCCGAGGGCGTCATTCCCGTCGCCGAGCTCTCGATCCGCCGGAACGTGAACCCGGCCGACGAGGTCTCGGTCGGAGACGAGATCGACGCGCTCGTGATGACGAAGGAGGACGCCGAGGGGCGTCTCCTCCTCTCGAAGAAGCGCGCCCGCTTCGAGCTCGCCTGGAAGGCGATCGAAGCCGCGGCCGAGAGCGGCGAGCCGGTCAACGGCCGCGTGATCGAGGTCGTCAAGGGCGGCCTCATCCTCGACCTCGGCGTGCGCGGCTTCCTCCCGGCGTCGCTCGTCGACATCCGCCGCGTCCAGGACCTCGACGAGTTCCTCGGCAAGGAGCTCCGCTGCAAGGTGATCGAGCTCAACCGCTCGCGGAACAACGTCGTCCTTTCGCGCCGCGCCGTCCTCGAGGACGAGCGCAAGGAGATGCGCCAGGCGATCCTCGACCGGCTCAACCCCGGCGACGTCGTCGAGGGGACGATCTCCAACATCGTCGACTTCGGCGCGTTCGTCGACCTCGAGGGAATGGACGGCCTGATCCACATCTCGGAGCTCAGCTGGTCGCACGTCAACCATCCGTCCGAGGTGCTCGAGATCGGCCAGACCGTCAACGTCAAGGTGCTCGACATCGACCGAGAGCGCCAACGGATCTCGCTCGGCCTCAAGCAGACGCAGTCCGACCCGTGGCAGCAGGTGCTCGACTCGTACGGCGAGGGCGACGTCGTCGAGGGCCGCGTGACGAAGGTCGTCACGTTCGGCGCCTTCGTCGAGATTCTCCCCGGCGTCGAGGGGCTGGTCCACATCTCCGAGCTTGCGAACCATCACGTCGAGAACCCGCGCGAGGTCGTCTCGCAGGGCGACCCGGTGAACGTGCTCGTGCTCGAGATCGACGGCGACCGCCGCAGACTCTCGCTCTCGCTCAAGCGCGTGGAGGAGGGCGCCGTGCCCGTGCCGCGCGCCGACGGCGGCACGTCGGTGCACTCGATGCCCGACCTGCGGCTGTCCGAGGAGGCCTTCCCGTCGAGCGGCGCAGTCGCCGAGGACGCAGAGCCGGTTGCCGGCAGCGAGGACGAGCTCGTCGAGGCGACGCTCGTCGTCGAGGAGGCCGAGGAGACCGACGACGAGGTCGAGGTCGACGAGCCCGAGGTCGAGGCGGCCGAAGAGGCCGACGCCGAGCCCGAAGCCGAGGCAGTCGCGGAGCCCGAGGTCGAGGCGGTTGCCGAGGCCGACGAGCCCGAGGCCGAAGCGGTCACCGAGTCGGAGGCCACCGAAGCGGACGCCGAGCCCGAGCCCGAGCCCGAGGCCGACTCCACCGAGAGCTAGGGGCCTGTCCGGAAAGTGGTCGCGGTGGATGGCACGCGGCACGTGCCGCGAGGCAAGGACGCAGGGAGTGCCAATATGCAGGCATATTGGCGCGAACGAGGACGCCGCATCGCGGTGCGTGACGCCTGCAAGCCGCTCCGAGCCACTTTCCGGCCAGGCCCCTAACGCGCCGCCCGATCGCGGTCGCGATCACGGGGGGTATCGGAGCCGGGAAGTCGACCGCGCTCGAGGCGTTTCGCGCGCGCGGCGCCGCGACGGTTTCGAGCGACGAGATCGTCCACCACCTTCTGGCGTCGGACGACGACGTCCGCGACGCGATCGTCGCGCGGCTCGGGGAAGGTGCGCTCGACGGCGACGGCCGCCCCGACCGAAGCCGGGTCGCCCAGGCGGTCTTCGGCGACCCCGAGCAGCTCGCCTGGCTCGAGGGGCTGCTCCATCCGCTCGTCTCGCGCGAGTATCTCGGCTGGCGCGAGCAGCTCGCCGCGCTCGACGATCCGCCGCGGGTCTGCGTCACCGAGGTGCCGCTGCTCTTCGAGGTGGGGGCCGAGGAGCGGTTCGACAAGGTCGCCGTCGTCACCGCGCCGACGTCGCTGCGGGAACAGCGACGGCGCGTCGCCCGCGACGACCGCGACGCCCGCCTGCTCCCGGACCGTGAGAAGGTCCGTCGCGCCGACTTCCACTACGCCAACACCGGCACGTTCGAGGACCTCTTCGCCTGGGTCGACGAGGTGATGGCGCAGCTCGAGGCGCAGGCCGACGCCGCGACGCCGGCATGAAGCGGGTCGGGCTCGCGGCGCTGCTCGCGGCCGCCGCGGCGGTGGGCGTGGCCGCCTGGGTGCTGAGCGCCCAGCCGGAGTGGTACGAGCGCATCCGCTACCCGCTCCGGTACGAGGCGATCGTGCAGACCCACGCGCGCAACTACGACCTCCCGCCGGCGCTGCTCGCCGCGGTGATCTACACCGAGAGCAAGTTCGACCCATCGGCTCGCTCGCAGGCGGGCGCGGTCGGCCTCATGCAGCTCCTGCCCGACACCGCGCAGGGGATCGCGGTCCGTACCGGCGGGCAAGGCTTCGTCCAGAGCGACCTGCTGGACCCCGAGATCAACGTCCGCTACGGGGCGTGGTACCTGCGGCACCTGCTCGACCGCTACGACGACGATCTGCCGACGGCTCTGGCTGCGTACCACGCGGGCCCGGGCAACGTCGACGCCTGGCGCAGGAAGGGCGTGGGGATCCAGTTCCCCGAGACGAGGACGTACGTGAAGCGTGTCCTCGACGCGGAAAAGGTGTACGCCGGCGCCTACGCCGACGAGCTCTCGGGCGGCTGAGGCAGCACGGCGTCCAGGAACCGCGGCGCCAGTCCTGCTCGTCCCGGTCAGGACGCAGGTCGTATATTGGCCGCCATGGCCGACCCGAGGGATCGCCAACTCGCCCAGCTCCTCGTCGACACCTGCGTCGGTGTCCAGCCGGGCTGGCAGGTCGTCATCGGCGGCTCGCCGCCGGGCCGTCCACTCATCGACGAGATCGTCCGCGTCGTGGCCGAGCGCGACGCGTACGCGCTGCTCCGGCTGACGTTCGACGACTCGACGCTCATCTCCCGCACGTGGACGCGGTTCGCGCCGCTCGAGCGGGTCGCGTCGCTCGCGCCGATCGAGGCCCATGCCATCGAGAGCTGTGACGCCCTCATCGTCGTCCTCTCGCCTGAGAACACCCGCGACGCGTCGAGCGTCGACGCCGAGCGGATGGCGGCTCTGCAAGGTGCGTACCGGCCCGTGTTAGAGCGGGTCTTCGGCGGTCAGGTGCCCTGGGTCGGATGTCAGTACCCGACGCCAGCGCTGGCGCAGGAGGCCGGCATGGCGACGGACGAGTTCGCGGACTTCCTCTACCACGCTTGTCTGCGCGACTGGGATGCCGAGCGCACTCGAATGCAGCGCTACGCCGACCGCTTCGACGTGGCAAGCGAGGTCCGGATCGTCGGCCCGGAAACCGACCTTACCCTCTCGATCGCGGGGCGCTCGATGATGGTCGATGCCGGCGGTGCGAACATCCCGGGCGGTGAGTTCTTCGGCTGCCCGGTGGAGGACTCAGCGGAGGGGACGATCGCGTTCACCGAGTTCCCGGCCGTCTACGTGGGCCGGGAGATGAACGGCATCCGGCTTCGGTTCGAGCGCGGTCGTGTCGTCGATGCGTCTGCCGAGACCAACGAGGCCTACCTGCTCGAGACGCTCGACTCGGACGAGGGAGCGCGGCGCCTCGGCGAGCTCGGAATCGGCTGCAACCCGGGGATCACCCGGTACATGCGCAACACGCTCTTCGACGAGAAGATCGACGGCACCGTGCATCTCGCGCTCGGCAACGGAATGCCCGATCTCGGCGGCGTCAACGAGTCCCGCATCCACTGGGACATCGTCAAGGACCTGCGCCTGCCGGGCACGAGGATCGAGCTCGACGGCGAGGTCGTCCAGCAGGACGGCGCGTGGCTGATCTGAGGGTCCGACCGGCGGGCTACTCCGCGGGCTCGATCATGTGCCGCCAGAGGTTGTCGAGCAGCTGGATTCCCTGCGGTGTGTAGAGCACGGCGGGGAAGTTGAGCACGCCCGCGGAGAACACCCGCGCCCCGGCGGGGGTCTCGTGGTAGCTCATCTCGGCGCTGAGCCCGACGCCGAACAGGTTCGGGATCAGCGCCAGCACCTTCGTGCCAGGGGGTGAGAGCGGCGTCGTCATGTCGATCTCGATCCCGAAGCCGCCGACCTCGTGTCCCAGCGTGTCGCCGTTTCGGAGCCCCGTGCCCTCGAACAGCCAGGGCGCCGCGTCATGGTCGGTGACGAAGAACGGCGCCTGGCGCCGGCCGTCGTCGTTCGCGCGGTACTGGACGCCGAGCATCCGCGCCTCCGGCCGGCCCAGCGTGCGCCACTGGCCGACCCGGCGGATCGCGTTGTCGCTCCGCTCGACCTTCCAGAAGAAGTTGTTGGCCGACAGCAGGATCAGCCGTCCGCCCAGCGAGTAGTAGCGCTCGATCACGTCGTAGGCGCGCGTCGTGACGTACTCCGTATGGCCCGGGAACACGACCAGGTCGTAGAGCTCCCGCAGCTGATCGCCGGTCGCGAACGCATCCAGGTCGTCGTCGCTCAGGAAGTCCGGCTCGCGCCGCGTCTTCTCGAGCCAGCGGACGAAGGGGAAGTCGTAGCGCCGGAAGCGAGGCGGCACCCCCCGGTCGCGGAACGGGCGGTCGAGCACGACCGGCGGCGTGCCCCCCGCGTACCAGGTGTCTCCCCACCCGTCTCCGTCGGCGTCGTAGAGGTTGTAGGCCTGCCACGTGTTCGTCGGCAGGACGACCGCGGTCCGCGTAGCGCCGGGTCTCGTCGCGCGCAGCACGAACGGGGCGAAGCCGACGCGGCCGTCGGGCGACTCGAGACGGACTGCGTAGAGCCCGCTCGGCCAGTCGCCGGACTGGACGACGACCGTCTGCCGCGTCGACCGCTTCCCGCTCCAGTCCATCGCGACAGGCGCGCCCATCTCGAGCCCGACCATCTCGTCGTTTCGCAGGCTCGGGTCGGGCCCGTGCCCGATCCGGAGGAAGGTGAGCGTGAACGACGGCACATCGGCGAGCACGCGCAGCGCCATGCGCTCGGTCGGCAGGTACGAGCGCCGCGTGAACGCCGCCTCGATCCCGAGCACGCGGACGACCGGGGCGCTCGCGCGCTCCGGGCTCGCCGGGCGCCGACGTCCGTAGACCCTCCGGCCGCCGTTGCCCTCGATCGTCAAGCGCATGACGTACGACCCGACCGGAACGTCGGCGTCGGGCTGCCAGGGGATCGTGTGCTCCCCGGTGCCGAGCGCGGCCTCCTTCGTCCACTGGACGCTCGTGGTGCCGATCCCGGTGCGAACGGCGTCCAGCCGGACGCGCGCCTGCCTGGCGAGACGGAAAAGCACCGTCGCCGTATCGCGGCCATCGCTGCCGGGCGCGATCGTGACGAACATCGGGCGATCGCCGGCGAAGGGCTTGGATGCGCCGCGGACGGCGAGGCCGACGGCGTGCGGGACGCCGGTGTCCTTCGCGAGCGCGCGGCGCGGGAAGGCAACGACCGCCGCCCCGACGCCGACGGTGGCGCGGATGAGGTGCCTCCGTGTGAGCCCGACGCCACGCACCGTTCGCGAACGCTACCGACCCCGGCGGCTCGATCGACCCGGTCGAAGGGCCTGCCCCCCGCGCAGCCCCTCGACCGGACGGAACGGGTCGACGATCTAGCCGACCCGGAACGAGAAGGGCAACGACTGCGTCGTTCCGACGATCGCCATCGACCCGCGGACCGTCGTCGGTCTCGCCACCCGCGGTGCAGTGAGCCTGCACGTGGCGAGACCTGCGGAGATACGGCCGGTGACGCGCTTCTGGGTCGATCCCGTGCGGATGGTGCAGACGACGGCGCCCGTCGCGAGCGGCGTACCTGTCTCGAGCTGCCGCGCCGATGCGCGAACCAGGACGGGTCTTCCCGGAGTCGTCCTGGCGGGTGTCACGGTCGGGCGCAGGAGCCGTGGCGTGACGGGCTCGTCACCTTCGGCGTCATCGTTCGTCCCTGTGCACCCTCGATCAGTCGCGTCGATCTTCCCGTCGTGATCGTCGTCCTGGCCGTTGGCGCATTGCGTCAACGCGAGCTCGTACCGCCACGAGCCGCCGTCCGGCGCGAGATCGGTCGCGGCGATGTCCTCTCCCACCCACTTGGCAGAGGCGAGCTGGAAGTCGAACCCGGTCGTCCCTCCGAGGAGCGTGCGAGGGAGCTGAACGCGCCACGCTGCGCTGCTCGAGCTGAGCTCGAAGCGCACGCTGATTCCCTGGGGCGGCGCGTCGACCCATGTGGAGCCGTTCCAGATGTACACCTGTGCGCCGCTCCGCTCGAAGACCCGGACTTCCTGGCCGCGGTCACCCGTCGACGGATTGCGGTCGGCGTCGATCATGAGCAGCCACGCCTGGTCGTCCGGCGGCCGGAGATTCGGCCACGGATTCGGAACAGGGAAGCGCAGGACGACCTGGGTGGCGTCGTTCGAGACAGTGACGGTGGTCAGGTCGTGTGCTGTGCCGCCGTCTCCCGCCGGGTCCGTGTAGGTCTTGTCGGCTCGCGCAGGCGCGGCCAGAACGAGTGCGGCCGCAGCAATCGGCACGAGGGTTCGTAGACGCATGACCATGCACCTCCTCTGGGATTCCTTGGTCACGAAGGCAGTCTTCGCCGTGCCGCTAACTGCGCACTAACTGTCGAGCCCGACCCGGAGGACCACCCGGCCGGAAGTGGACTCCGACGTGCCCACCTGCGCGAGTAGGGTCTCGCCTGCCTCCACGGCGATCGTCAAGGAGAGCTGCGCGTTCCAGACGGGGCTCGCGCAGCCGATGAACGAGAGCGGCGCCGAGCCTCCCGTACTCCGGTAGAGCCGGACGAGCGGGTCGAGCGGCGTGGAGCCGGCCAGGTCGAGGACGAGCCGGCCGGCCCGTACGGGCGGGAGGGCGTACCAGATCGCGGTGGCGGTCGGGAGGCAGGGTGACGGCTCGCCGGGCCTCGCCGTGCGTCCCGCCACGTCGAGGGTCTGGGCGAACGGGAGGCTCGGTATCGGGACGGGCTCCTCGATTGTGCCGAGCTGCGTCGCAGCGACTTCTGTCATGACCCGTCCTCCCTGGTGGTGGTTTCCCGGGAGGCTCTCGTGTCACGCCAACGATCCGCTAACGGCGCGCTCTGTACTTCGGCGTGATCGAGGAGTACCGTCGCCGCACTCGAAGATGGGGCGCGACGTCGTTGAGTTCCTCGTGCTCGGCCCGCTCGAGGCGCGAGCAGGCCGAGAGCGGCTTCCGCTCGGAGGCCCGAGACAGCGCGCCGTGCTCGCCGACCTCCTGCTGCACGCGGGCTCGGTGGTCTCGACGGACACGCTGGTCGACGACCTGTGGGCCGGAGAACCTCCGCCGGCGGCGGTGGCAGTCGTGCAGAACGCCGTCTCGCGGCTGCGGCGGACGCTCGGTCGTGAGGCGATCGAGCACCGCGCGCCCGGGTACGTGCTCCGGGTCGATCCGGGTGCGATCGACGCCCGGCGCTTCGAGCGGCTCGTCCACGACGCGCGGCCGCTTCCGCCCCCGGAACGCTCCGCCGCGCTCCGTGACGCGCTTGCGCTCTGGCGCGGCGCGCCGTTCGCGGACCTCTCGTACGAGAGCTTCCTCCAGGCGGAGATCGCGCGGCTCGACGAGCTCCGGCTCACGGCGCTCGAGGACCGAATCGAAGCCGAGATCGAGCTCGGAGGCCAGGACGACGTGATCCCGGACGCTGCCCCACTCGCTGCACAGCACCCCGACCGCGAGCGACTCTGCCGACTTCTGATGCTCGCGCTGGCGCGGGCGGGTCGGCAGCAGGAGGCGCTCGACGCGTACGAGGAGACCCGCCGCGCGCTCGACGTGCAGTGGGGCCTCGAACCGTCCGCGGAGACCCGCGCCCTGCACCGGATGATCCTCACGCAGGACACCGCGCTCGCCCTGCACGACCCCGTCCCGACGACGGTCGGCGCGGTGCGTCGCCCGGTCTCCCTGCTGCTCGTCGAGCCGCTCGTCGACGACGACCTCGAGCTCGAGGAGGCCGGCGCGATCGTCCGTGACGTCCGCCGGGCGGTCGGTGACGTCGTCTCGCGACACGGCGGCGCCCTCTCACCGGAGTCGGGGGTCGAGCTCGTCGCGGCGTTCGGGGTCGAAGGTGCCCACGAGGACGATGTCGTCCGCGCCGCGCGCGCCGGCGTCGAGATCCGCGAGATCCTGCGCGACCGCGAGGTCGAGGCGCGGCTCGCGGTGGGAACGGGGCGTCTCCTGGTCGAGGGCTCTGCGCCCGTGCTCGTCGGCGGCGTGGTGGGCAGGACACGCCATGCGCTCCATGACGCCGGCGCCGGGGAGATCCAGCTCACCGCGATCGCCGCCAGCCTCGGGGGCGATGCGTTCGAGCTCGACGCGGGCGGGAGGTTGCTCGGGGTACGCCCGGCCAGGCCGCGTCCGAGCGCGCTGAGCGCCGGGCTCGTCGGGCGCTCCGACGAGCTCGGGGGCCTGAGAGCGGCCTTCGACCGGGTCATCGACGAGGGGACGCCCCACCACGTCGTCGTCGGGGGCGACGCGGGGATCGGCAAGACCCGGCTCGTTGCGTCCTTCGTCGAGGAGATTCCCGCCGTTGTCCTCGAGGCGGCATGCACGCCGTACGGCGAGGGAATCACCTTCCTGCCCCTCCGTGAGCTGGCCTCTCGGGCCGCGGAGCTCGACAACGAAGCGCCGGTGCTCGGCGAGCTCGAGAGCGCAGATGCGGCGCTCGCCGGCGCGCGGACGCTGCTCGAGCACTTCACCGCCGCCCGCCCGGTCGTTGTCGTGCTCGACGACCTGCACTGGGCGGCCCCGACGTTCCTCGACCTCGTCGAGTATGTCGTCCGCGCCGTCGACGGCCCCCTGCTCGTGGTCTCCATCACCCGGCCGGAGCTCCTCGAGCGACGGCCCGCGTGGGGCGACGGCGCGACACTGCTCGACGCGCTAGCTGGCGACAACGCCCGTGAGCTGCTCGACGCGCTTCCCGAGCGCGAGGCTCTCGACGAGAGGCTCGCGACGGCAATTCTCGACGCGGCCGAGGGCGTGCCGCTCTTCCTCGAGCAGCTCGCTGCGCACGCAGCCGAGCTCGGCCTCGCGGACGATCGCGTCCCAGGGACGCTCGACGCGCTGCTCGCAAGCCGCATCGATGCGCTCGAGCCCGGCGAGCGCGTCGTGCTGTCGCGGGCGGCCGTCGTCGGCCGAGCGTTCTCGCGCGAGTCGCTCGGCGCGCTGACGCCCGACCGGGAGGCCCGCGAGCTCGACGGCAGGCTTGCGTCGCTCGAGCGGCGCAGGCTCGTCCGCCCACGCGGCGACGACCACGAGTTCGTCCACCCGCTCGTCCGCGGCGCCGCCTACGACGCGATCGGCCGCCCCGAGCGGGCGGCCATGCACGAGACGTTCGCGCGCTGGCTCGACAGACGCGGCCAGAGCGACGAGCTCGTCGGGACGCACCTCGAGCGGGCAGCGCTCGACACTCCTCATGGTCACGTACGCGACGGCCTCGCGCGCGAGGCCTCGTCGAGTCTCGGGCGGACCGGGGTGCGGGCTCTGCTCGGATTCGACCATCCAGGCGCCGCGAACCTCCTCGAGCGAGCTGTGGCGTTCCTCGACCCGGGGAGCCCGGAGCGCCTCGAGCTGGAGTGCAGCCTCGGTCATGCGCTGAAGGGGATGGGCGAGCGTCGTCGCGCCGTCGAGCTCCTCGAGAGCGTCGTGGAGCGCTCGCGAGCCGGACGACAGGAACGGACCGAGCTCCGAGCGAGAGTCGAGCTCGTCAACCCGCGGCTCGGGGCAGGCGAGCTGACCGCGGACGACGCGGTCGCCCTCCTCGACGTCGCCCTCGCTGTCTTCGAGCAAGCTGACGACGTGCTCGGCATTGCTCGCGCCGAGTCGACGTACGCGATCGTTCTCGAGTGGGAGCGGCGGGTGGACGGCGTGCTCGCCCACGTCGAGCGCGCGGAAGCCGCGTACCAGCGCCTCGGACACCACGGCCATACGGACCAGCTCGCGATCAGCGTCGCCATGCGCGGAGCGACGACCGTGCAGGAGGCTACGAAGCTGTGTGAGGGCAGACTGACGGACGGCCGGTCGAGCCTGAGGGGGCAGGCGTACCTTCTGGCGTACCTCGGCTGTCTCCACGCCTTGGGCGGAGGGGCGGTCGCAGCGCGAGAAGCCATGGCTGACGCACGGTCGCAACTCCAGGTACTGGGCGAGGAAGTCGGGCTCAGCACCTCTGCGCTCGCCCTGTTCGGCGACACGGAGGCGACCCTGGGTGATTGGCAACGCACGCAGGAGCTCTTCGAGTGCGGCGTCGAGTACACGCGCGACCGGCCGGAGCACCGGGAGTGGCACGCCTACTTCCTCGCGCGGCTCGGGGAGGCTGCGCTCGAGCGCGGTGATCCTCGGGCCGCTGCCGGCCTTGCCGAGCGAGCCGGCGTCCTTGCGATCGCACCGGATGTGGAGACGGACGTCTGGTGGCGCCGCGTCGCGGCACGCGCGCTGTCCGCGACCGGGCACCCGCGGAAGGCCCTTCGAGTCGGCCGTGAGGCTGTCGCCATCGCGGACACGACCGGGGACGTGCGCCTGCGCAGCGGCGCACGTCTGGATCTCGCCGAGGTCCAGCTCCGGGCGGGACGAACGGGGGCCGCATCGACCCTCGTGCAAGAGGGTCTGGATCTGCTCGACGGCAATGGCGCCGTTCTTCCCGCGGCCCGGGCGCGCGCGCGATTCGCGGAGATCCTCACGGAGGTGGGCGGCGTGGGGCGCGGCTAGCGCTGCGCCCCACGAGTGCCCGTTAGCACTGCGGCGGGCAGTACTTGCTCGGCACGAACGTCGCCTCGCCCGACGCCGGTGCGACCGTCTGGAACATCGCCGCCGCCACCACGATCGTCGCCACGACCGCGAAGACGGTGCGGGCCTTCGTCATTGCTGCCTCCATCTCTGCTCACCTCCTCTCGTGGTCGGAGGCGAGCGTCGATCCGGGCCCAAACAGGCCGATCACGGTGTCCAAACGGCTCGCTAACGCGGAGGACGACGGAGCCCGGACGCCGTCCGGGCTCCGGATCCTGCGGCGGCGAGGGCGGTCAGACGGCGGTGCGGTTCGCAATCCGGATCGGGAACCGCGCGACCGTTCTGTTGCCGCTGACGTCGGAGGCGGCGACCTCGACGACGTAGCGGCCGTCGGCGACCGTTCGCGTGTCCCAGTCCGCGGCGAGCGTGAAGCGGTAGCGACCGATCCGGTCGCGCTTGTTCTGCCGCGTCCAGCGGGCGTACTGCGTCCGGTAGCGGTCGTTCGACGGGATCGTCAGCCGGTGGTCGATCGCGGTGCGCCAGGCGCGGACGGCGTGTCCGCTGGGTGTCGTCAGCCGCCAGCGGAGCAGGGCGGGGGTGACCGGCTTGCCTCCCCATCGGCCGGGGACGGCGATCGGCGTCGTGTCGTACGCCTCGACCACCAGCGCGACCGAGCCGTGCGTCGCTGCGACGGGCAGGGGCCGACCGTCTGCCTCCGCGCGTAGCTGCTTGATCCACGACCTCGTCGTGTCGACGAACGGCCCGAGGGCGCCGGGCCGCAGCGGGTTGACGTAGACGCCGTCGCGCATCTCGGAGAAGTGCACGTGCTCCCACGGCGCCTGCACCCAGCCCACGACCGATCGGTACGCGCGCACATGCTCGCCGTTCGCGACGGCGGGGCGGATGTGCCAGTACTGGAGCTCGGTGCGGCCGTCACGCCCCAGGATCGCGACGACCTCCGGCCGGAACGACTCGAGGCGGACGACGCCGTCGATCGTCGCGTAGACCGGTGTGCCGTTGGGGCACGATATGTCGATGCCGAAATGGAAGCTGCTCTCCATGCCCTTCGGCGTCATCCCGATGCGCGGGTCGCCGAAGAACCCACGCACCGGGTGCTGCCGGTGGAACGGCTTGATCGGCCAGCCGTAGGAGGGCTGCGCCGAGGTCGCAGCAGCTGCCGGTTCGGGGAAGAACACGATCGAGCAGGCGAGGACTGCGGCTGCGGCAGCGCCGGCGAGCGCCCAGTCCCAGGAGCCGCGGCGGATGAGACGTGCATGTGTAGTAGCCATGCGGCCACGGTCGAAGCGGCCCCAAACCGGTCGGCCACGGTCGGATCACGAATGGCCAACGGCTTCCTGGCCGGGTGACGAGTTCGCACTGGCGGGGAAAGGAGGCCGAGCGGTTAGCGCGCGGTTAGTGACGCCGGGCGATCGGGGTGCTACAACCGCCGCACGGATGCTTTCCTTTCGGATCCTCGGCCCGCTCGAGGTGTCGGACGGGCAGGCGGCGATCGTTCTCGGGGGGCCGAGACAGCGTGCGCTGCTCGTCGCGTTGCTTCTGCGCGCGGGCCGGGTGGTTCCGACCGAGCAGCTCGTCGACGAGCTCTACGGCGCCGAGCCGCCGAAGAGTGCGACGGCGTCGCTGCAGAACGCCGTCGTCGCGCTGCGGAAGGCGCTCGGGCCGGACGTCCTCGTGACGCGGCCGCCGGGCTACGTGCTCTCGGTGCCGGCCGACCAGGTCGACGCCCGGCGCTTCGAGGGGCTGCTGGGCGACGCGCGTCGCGCGGCCCCGGAGGAGCGACGCGCGCTGCTCGTCCGGGCGCTCGATCTCTGGCGCGGCCCACCGCTCGCCGAGTTCGCCTTCGAGGAGTGGGCGCAGAGCGAGGCTCGCCGGCTCGACGAGCTCCGCCTGATCGCGGTCGAGGAGCGGATCGCGACCGACATCGAGCTCGGACACCCCGCCGACGTCGTCGCCGAGCTCGAGGCGCTCGTCGAGGAGCATCCGCTGCGGGAGCAGGTCTGGTACCTGCTGATGACGGCTCGCCATCAGGCGGGCCGCTCGGCAGAGGCTCTCCAGGCCTACAGAGAGGCCCGCGCCGCGCTCGACGACGTCGGCATCGAGCCGGGCGAGAATCTTCGCCGGCTCCAGGGCGAGATCCTGCGCGGCGAGGCGCGGCCGCAAAGGGCGAACGGCCACCCCGCGGATCGCGACGCCGAGGTCGTCAAGGCGCTCCTCGCGGGGCGCGTCGTCCCCGTGCTCGGTCTCGACGGGGGCACCGACCTCGCCGCGTCGCTCGCCTCGGCGTTCGGCTACCCAGAGGACCGGCCGTCCGACCTCGCACGCGTCTCGCAGTACGTCGCCACGATGAACGGCCCGGGCCCGCTCTACGACGAGCTCCATCGACGCTTCGAAGAGGCCGCCGAGCCGCAGCCGGTGCACCGGTTCCTCGCGGGCCTCGCGCCGGTGCTCCGCGCACACGGCGTACCGCACCAGCTCGTGATCTCGACGCGGTACGACCTCGCGATCGAGCGCGCGTTCGAGTCGGCCGGCGAGGAGATCGACGTCGTCACGTACGTCGCGACCGGGCCGCAACCGCGGCAAGTTCTGGCACCGTGCGCCGGGCGAGGAGCCGCGCCCGATCGACGTGCCCAACACGTACGCCACGGAGCTCTCGCTCGAGCGCCGCACCGTCCTGCTCAAGCTGCACGGGGCGGTCGATCCGTTCCCCGACCGCGAGTGGGAGAGCTTCGTGATCACCGAGGACGACTACATCGACTACCTCGGCCGCGCGGACCTCGTCTCCTCGGTGCCGGTCGCGCTGGCCGCGCACCTCCGGCGCAGCCACTTCCTCTTCATCGGGTACGAGATGGTCGACTGGAACCTGCGGCTCGTGATGCACCGCGTCTGGGGCGACCGTCCGCTCGCCTACCGCTCCTGGGCGCTCGACCCGGAGCCGACGGCGCTCGAGCAGGCGTTCTGGCGCCGCTTCGACGTCGACGTGCTCGACGTCGACCCCGACGAGTACGTCGGCCTCCTCGAGCGGCGGCTCGAGGGCGTCGACGTGAGCCCCAGGTCGCCGTACCGCGGGCTCGCCGCGTTCGACGACTCCGACCTCGACGCGCTCTACTTCTTCGGGAGGGAGCGCGACTCCGAGATCGTCGTCGCCAACCTCATCGCGTCGCGGCTCACCGTCCTCTACGGCCCGAGCGGCGTGGGGAAGTCGTCGCTCCTCCTCGCGAGCGTCGCACGGGCGCTCCGCGCGGCTTCCCGAGGAGCCGGTGGTCGTCGTCTTCTCGAGCTGGAGCGAGCGAGCCGGAGCGGGCGCTCGCCGACGTGCTGGCGGACGCCGCGCGCGTGGAGCCCGGCCCGCTCGTCGACGTCGCGACGCGAGCCCAGGCCGAGCGCGACGTCTACCTCATCCTCGACCAGGCGGAGGAGTACTTCACCTACCACGCCGGACGGGGACGGCTTCGACCGACGCCCTGGCCGACCTCGTCGACGGGCCGCTTGCGCGTCAACGTCCTGCTCTCGCTGCGCGAGGACACGCTCGCGACGCTCGACCGTCTCAAGGGCGCGATCCCCAACCTGTTCGGGAACGTCCTCCGCCTCGACCGCCTCGACCGCGACGTCCGGCCGTGCCGCGATCGTGAAGCCGCTCGACCGTTGGGGCGAGCTCGAGGGCGAGGCCGTGGCGATCGAGGACGAGCTCGTCGACGCCGTGCTCGACGGGGTCGGCGCCGGCCGCATCGAGCTCGGCCCCGGCGGTCTCGGCGCGCACGGACACGAACGGCCGTGCGCCGGGGATCGAGGCGCCGTACCTCCAGCTCGTCATGCAGCGGCTGTGGGACGTCGAGCGCTCGAGCGGCTCGACGACGCTCCGCGCCTCGACGCTCGCCGAGCTCGGCGGCGCCGGTCAGGTCGTGGCTGACCACCTCGAGCGTGCGATCGAGGCGCTGACCCCGGAGCAGCGCGACGATCGCGGCGCTGCTGTTCGACCATCTCGTGACGCCGTCGGGGACGAAGATCGCGCACGAGGCGTCCGACCTCGCGCTGTTCGCCCACTGCACGGAGGACGAGGTGCGGGGCGTCGTCGGCGTCCTCGCCGAGCACCGCATCCTCCGGACCGACGAGGCGGGACGCTGGGAGATCTTCCACGACGTGCTCGCGGGCGCCGTGCTCGGCTGGAAGAGTCGCTACGACGCCGAGCAGGCCGTCTCGCGGGCGCGCGCCGACGCGCGCCGCCGGCACCGGCGCCTCGCATTTCTCGCCTTCGGCGCACTCGTCGCCCTCGCCGCGATGACCGCGCTCGCTGTCTTCGCCTTCTCGCAGCGGAGCGAGGCGCGCGACCAGGCACGCTCGGCCCGGAGCGGCCAGCTCGTCGCGAGCTCCCTGTCCGTGCTCGACAGCGATCCGGAGCTCGGGATCGCGCTCGCGCTCGAGGCCGCGCGGATCGAGCCGACGCCGCGCGCGGAGGACGCTCTCCGCGCAGGCGCTCGACGCGTCGCGCCTCCGCGGCGTCATCCCGACCGGACATCCCGTCGTCGGCGATGGACGTCGACCCGACGACGCCGCGCGTGCTCGTCGTCGGCGACGACGGCGTCGTGCGGCTCTACGAGCTCGACACGGGCAGGCTGCGGTGGTCGCATCCGGTCGACGGCGGCGCGGCCGCGTTCGTCGACGGGCGGGCGCTCGGTCGTCGCTGATCGCCGACTCGCGCGCTCGTGACGCTCGACACCGCGACCGGCGAGCCGCGCGGGAGGCCCGTTCCCGTCTGCGCTTCCCGGCGTCGTGGAGGAGCTCGTCCCGAGCCCGGACGGCGCGTCGGCGATCGCGCTCGATCGGCAAGCCGCGGGCGCGCGTGATCGCGCTCTCGACCGGCGCGCGGCTGGGCCGCGTCAAGCATCCCCGCGTCGTCACGGACGCCGCGTTCTCGCCGGACGGGCGGCTGGTCGTCTCGGGCGGACGCGACCAGGCCGGGCGCGTCTGGAGCACGACGACGTGGCGCGAGGTCGTGGCCCGCTGCTCGGGCACAACGGCCAGGTGCTCGCGGTGGCGTTCGACCGGACGGGCGAGCGGATCGCGACGGGGAGCACCGATCAGACCGCGCAGGGTGTGGCGCGTCCGACGGGACGGCTCGTTCACGACGCTGTTCGGGCACACGGCCTACGTGAGCGACGTCGCGTTCGGGCCGCGGCGGCGTGCTCGTGACGGCGAGCAGCGACGGGACGGCGCGGACGTGGCGGCGGAGGGGGTGCCCGGCGCGCGAGCTGCGCGGCCATCGCGGGCCGGTGCGGAAGGCCGAGTTCGCGGCGGACGGGACCGTCGTGACGGGCGGCGCGGACGGGACGATCCGCATCTGGGACCCGGGCACGGGCATCGACCTCGTCCCCGCGCCGAACCTCCGCGGTCCGAGCGCGCCCCGCGGCGGGCGGTGTCGCCGGACGGCACGGCCAGCGCGCGGGTCGACGGGGATGTCGTCCGCCTGCGGACCGCGTCCGGCGAGAAGGTGCTCAGGGGCACAAGGACGACGGTGAACACCGTCGCGTTCAGCCCCGACGGCCGCTCCTCGTGAGCGCAGGGCGCGACCACGACGTGATCGTCTGGGACGTCGCGACCGGCAAGGAGGCGTATCGGATCGACGAGGCGCAGTCGGCGTCGGTCGAGGACGCGCGGTTCAGCCCCGACGGCCGCTGGCTCGTCACGGCCGGCCCGAAAACCGCGCGCCTCTGGACGGCCGACGGAGAGGGTGCCGCTACCTGTACGGCCCGAAGTCGCCACTCGTCACGGCGGTCGGGCTTCGACGCGCGCTCGCGGGCGGTCGTCACGCGCGAGCCCGACGGCACGGTGCGGCGCTGGGCCTGCGAGCTCTGCGGCGACCTCGCGTCGCTCGAGAAGCTTGCCGAGTCACGTCTCCGCCCCACCCGAAGGACGATCACGGCGGACGAGCGCGCGAGCTACTTCCGCTGAGGCGCCGTGGGGAGGCCGAGCGCGGCAAGCTTCCGCGCGAGGCCGGCGCTCCCGTCGCCGCGGTCGATCCGGATCCGGGCGAGGGTAAAGGGCTCGTCCCGCCGCGCGAGGCCGGGCTCGGTCGTCGTCGCGCCCTCGAAGCCCGCCGCCCGAACGGCTGCGACGACCGCCGCGTCGTACCGCCCCGACGGGTAGCAGAAGAACCGCGCCGTCACGCCGAAGCGACGCCGGATCTCGCGCCGCGATCGCGCCACCTCGCGCGTGAGTGCGTCGCCGTCGAGCGTCGTGAGATCGGGGTGGGTGAGCGTGTGGGCGTCGATCTCCCAGCCCGCGGCCATGAGGCGCCGAACACCGCGCTGCCGACACCCCAGGACGGAGTGAGGTTCGAGAGATCGAGGTTCAGCACGCCAGGCCAGCGCCGCGTGGCAGGATCGGCCGCGCCGCCGTGACGTGGCTG
Organism: uncultured Actinomycetes bacterium; assembly: GCA_963747125.1. GTDB lineage: Bacteria > Actinomycetota > Thermoleophilia > Gaiellales > Gaiellaceae > Gaiella. The sequence goes on from CAVVEN010000024.1 coordinate 20,932, forward strand.
CGGTAGCCGTCGTCGAAGGAGAGGACGATCGGGCGCGGTGGGAGCTTCGCGCGGCCGTGCCAGGCGTCGAACACCCGGCCGAGCGTCACCGCCTCGTATCCGGCCGCCGCGAGCATCCGCACCTGCGCGGCGAGCTCCGAGCGCGAGACGTACAGGTCGGGGAAGGGCGCCGACCGAGGCGGATCGGCGATCACGTGGTACATGAGCACCGGCACGGGCCGCCGGTCGGGGTCCGGTTGGGGGCCCGCCGCGCCAGCTGAAGACGGCGGCGTGGCGGCGAGGATCGCGCACGCCATGCCGAGCGCCAGAAGCCGGCGGACGGTCATCGGCCCATGGTCGCACGGCGCCCAGACGGAGAGGGGCGTGAGGCGGGCTCCACTGCCTCGCGCCCCTCTCTCCCCCCGAGGTGGGGAGCGTCGCGCCGGGCGCTAACGGTCGCCTAACGCGTCGCCCAGAGCGGCGCGGAACACCCGTTCGCCCCGTTGCTACGCTCGACGGCGATGCCCGATCTCCGCGTCACCTCCGCCTACCGACCGACGGGCGATCAGCCGAGGGCGATCGGCGAGCTGGCCGAGTCGATCCGCGCGGGGAACCGCGGCCAGACGCTCCTCGGCGCGACCGGGACGGGCAAGACGGCGACGATGGCCTGGGTGATGGAGGAGCTCCAGCGCCCGGCGCTCGTGATCGCGCACAACAAGACGCTCGCCGCACAGCTCTGCAACGAGTTCCGCGAGTTCTTCCCCGAGAACGCGGTCGAGTACTTCGTCTCCTACTACGACTACTACCAACCCGAGGCGTACGTCCCGCAGGCCGACCTCTACATCGAGAAGGACTCCTCGCAGAACGACGACATCGCGCGGCTGCGGCTCGGCGCGACGAGCTCGCTGCTCACGCGCCGCGACGTCGTCGTCGTCGCCTCGCGTGAGCTGCATCTACGGCCTCGGCTCGCCGGAGGAGTGGCGCGAGAAGGTGCTGATCCTCGAGGTCGGCGCCGAGCACGACCGCGACGAGATGCTCCGCACGCTGATCGACTCGCAGTACGTCCGCAACGACACCGTGCTCGCGCGCGGGCGGTTCCGGGTGCGCGGCGACGTGATCGAGGTGCAGCCCGCGAACGTCGAGACCGCGTACCGCATCTCGATGTTCGGCGACGAGGTCGAGCAGATCTCGCACTTCGACCCGCTCACCGGCGAGGTGCTCTCGAAGCTCGACAACCTCGCGATCTGGCCCGCGACCGAGTACATCACCTCGAAGCCGACGGTCGATCGCGCGGTCGACGAGATCCGCCACGAGCTCGAAGCGCAGGTGGCGAAGTTCGAGTCGGAGGGCCGGATGCTCGAGGCGCACCGCATCCGCCAGCGCACCGAGTACGACGTCGAGATGCTCAAGGAGCTCGGCTTCTGCAACGGGATCGAGAACTACTCGCGCGTGCTCGAGGGGCGCCCGCCGGGGTCGCACCCGTTCACGCTGATCGACTACTTCCCGGACGACTTCGTCGTCTTCATCGACGAGTCGCACCAGACGGTGCCGCAGATCGGCGGGATGTACGAGGGCGACCGCTCGCGCAAGCAGACGCTCGTCGACTACGGCTTCCGGCTCCCGTCCGCGCTCGACAACCGGCCGCTCCGCTTCGACGAGTTCCTGGGGAAGGTGGGCCAGATGGTCTTCGTCTCGGCCACCCCCGGGTCGTACGAGCTGCGGCACTCGCAGGTCATCGCGGAGCAGCTGATCCGCCCGACCGGCGTCGTCGACCCCGATGTCGAGCTGCGCGCGACGAAGAACCAGATCGACGACCTTCTCTCGGAGATCCGCCGCCGCGAGCAGGCGAACGAGCGGGTGCTCGTCACGACGCTGACGAAGAAGATGTCGGAGGACCTCACCGACTACCTGCTCGAGTCGGGTGTCAAGGCCCGGTATCTCCACTCGGAGATCGACACGCTCGAGCGGATCCAGATCATCCGGGAGCTCCGGCTCGGCGAGTACGACGTGCTCGTCGGCGTCAACCTCCTGCGCGAGGGCCTCGACCTCCCGGAGGTGTCGCTCGTCGCGATCCTCGACGCCGACAAGGAGGGCTTCCTCCGCGGCAAGACGGCGCTCCTGCAGACGATCGGCCGCGCGGCGCGGAACGTCAACGGCACCGTCCTCATGTACGCCGACAAGCTCACCGAGGCGATCCAGGGCGCGCTCGAGGAGACGAACCGCCGGCGCGCCGCCCAGCTCGCCTACAACGAGGAGCAGGGCATCACGCCGGAGTCGATCGTGAAGGGCGTCTCCGACATCGCAGAGCTGCTCGCGCTCGAGTCGCCGACCGTCCCGGGCCGGCGGCGGCGCGGGAAGCAGGAGGTCTCGGGGATGAGCCGCGAGGAGCTCGAGAAGCTCGTCGTCACGCTGGAAGAGGAGATGTACGTCGCGGCCGAGGAGCTCCGCTTCGAGTACGCCGCGAAGCTCCGCGACGAGATCAAGGAGCTCCGCCGCGAGCTGAACGCGCTCGCGACTGCATAGGCGTGAGCCGGATATACTGTTTGTATGTCGAAGATGATTACCATTCGTATGTCAGACGATCGAGTGGCCGCCATCGACGAGCTCGTCGCGTCGGGCCGGGCGAGCCGCGCGGCGGTGATCGTCGAGGCGATCGACCGCCTGGTGGCCGATCTCGAGCGGGAGCGGATCGACCGCGAGATCGTCGAGGGATACACGCGCATCCCGCAGACGGCCGAGGAGCTTCGGTGGGCCGAGGAGTCGGGGCGTCGGTCGATCGCGGACGAGCCCTGGTGAGTCGCGGCGAGATGTGGTGGGTGGAGGATCCCGGCGCCGGGGCGAGGCCGCACGTCGTTCTCACGCGTGACACGGCGATCCCTCTGCTCCACGCGCTTCTCGTCGCACCCGCGACCCGCAGCATTCGCGGTATCCCGACCGAGGTTCGTCTCGGAGTCGACGACGGCATGCCGGACGAGTGCGTCCTTTCGCTCGACAATGCGACGTTGATGCCGAAGGCGTTTCTGAGAGAGCGCATCTGCGCGCTCGGGCCCGAGCGGATGGCCCAGGTCTGCCGAGCGCTCGCGCTCGCCACCGGCTGCGCGTAGGTGTCGACCCGGCCCGGCGGTGTTGAATGCCCGCGATGGCGTTCCTCGGGGTCGACGTCGGCGGAACGTTCACCGACGCGGTGCTGCTCGCGGACGGCCGCTTGCACACGGCGAAGGTGTCGACCCGCCCCGAGCAGGAGCGGTCGGTGGTCGAGGCTGCGCGGCTCGTGCTCGAGGCCGCCGGCACGCCGCCGCTCGAACGGTTCGCCCACGGCACGACGGTCGCGACGAACGCGCTGCTCGAGCGAAACGGCGCGCGGACGGCGTTCGTCGCGACCCGGGGCTTCGAGCACCTCCTGCACCTCCGGCGCCAGGACCGGGCGCACCTCTACCGCCTCGACGTCGACCACACCGAGCCGCTCGTGCCGCTGGCGCGCTGCGTCGGCGTGGACGAGCGCATCGGCCCGGGCGGCATCGTCACGCCGCTCGACCTCTCGAGCCTGCCCGAGATCGACGCGGAGGCGATCGCGGTGTGTCTGCTGTTCTCCTTCCGCGACGCGTCGCACGAGCAGGCGGTCGCGGCGGAGCTGCGCAGACGGCATCCGGGCGCGGTCGTGGTCGCATCGCACGAGGTCGCTCCCGAGTTCCGCGAGTACGAGCGGGCGTCGACGACCACCATCGACGCGTACCTCGGCCCGCTCACGGCCCGGTATCTCACGGCGCTCGGTGCCTCGGCGGGGGACGTGGGGCTCCCGGCCCCGCTCGTCATGCGCTCGTCCGGCGGGGTCGCGACGATCGAGGAAGCCGCGGCCCACCCGGCGCTGATCCTCCTCTCGGGACCCGCCGCAGGGGTCGTGGCGGCCGAGCGCGTCGCCGCCGAGAGCGGCGTCGAGAACGCGATCGCCTTCGACATGGGCGGCACGTCAACCGATGTCTGCCTGATCGCCCACGGCCGCGCGGGCCGATCGGAAGGCCGCACCGTCGCTGGGCTCCCGATCCGCGTTCCGATGGTCGACATCCACACGGTCGGGGCGGGCGGCGGCTCCGTCGCCTGGCGTGACCGAGGTGGGGCCTTGCGCGTCGGCCCCCGGAGCGCGGGCGCCGTTCCCGGGCCGGCCTGCTACGGCCGGGGCGGAGAGCAGGCGACGGTGACCGACGCAAACCTGCTCCTCGGCCGGCTTCCGGAGCGGCTCCCGGGCGGGCTCGAGCTCGACCGCGGCGCCGCGGCGCGCGCGCTCGGGGACATCGACCCGGCCGACATCGTCGACATCGTGAACGCCGAGATGCTGCGCGCCTTGCGGGTCGTCTCGGTCGAGCGGGGCCACGATCCACGGGACTTCGCGCTCGTCGCCTTCGGCGGCGCCGGCCCGCTTCACGCGTGCGCGCTCGCCGACGAGCTCGGCTGCGCGAAGGTGCTCGTGCCCGACGCCGCGGGCGTTCTCTCCGCGCTCGGCCTCGTCGCGAGCGACGGGCGTCGCGACGCGGTTCGGTCGTACGTCGTCCCGCTGGAGGAAGCCGGTGAGCTGCCCGACGACGGGGAGGCGAGCTTGCGGTACCGCGGACAGTCGTTCGAGCTCACGGTCGATCTGGGGCCGGAGCTTGCGGAGCGCTTCCACCGTGCGCACGAGGATCGCTACGGCTACGCCGACCGCGCGCGGCAGGTCGAGCTGGTTGCCGTCAGGACCGCCACCGTCGAGCCTGGCCCACGACTCCGGCTGACCGGCGGTCGTCCGGCCCGTCGCTCCGGCCCGGAGCTCGTGGAGCTGGCCGGCGCGACCTGCTGGATCGCGGACGGCTGGGTGGGGGAGACCGACGGGTCGGGCACGCTCGTGCTGGAGCGGAGCTCGTGATCCCCGTCGAGCTGCAGGTGATCGGGAGCTCGCTTCGCGCGATCGCGGAGGAGATGGGCGCCGTGCTCGTGCGCTCGGCCTTCTCCTCGAACATCAAGGAGCGGCGTGACTGCTCGACGGCGCTCTTCGACCGCGCCGGGCGCATGATCGTCCAGGCCGAGCACATCCCCGTCCACCTCGGCGCGATGCCCGAGGCGGTCGCCGCCGTCATGGCTCACGACCCTGCTCCGGACGACGTGTGGGTGCTGAACGACCCTTACGCGGGCGGGACGCACCTGCCCGACATCACGCTCGTCTCGTCGACGGAGCTCGGGTTCGCCGTCAGCCGCGCGCATCACGCCGACGTCGGCGGCATCGAGCCCGCGAGCCTGCCGGCGTTCTCGACCGTGCTCGCGGAGGAGGGGCTCGTCATCCCACCCACCCGGCTCGACGACGACGTCGTCGAGCTGATCGCCTCGGCGTCGCGCAGCCCGGACGAGCGCCGCGGCGACCTGCGGGCTCAACTGGCGGCACACCGCCTCGCCGAGCTGCGCAGCGGCGAGCTCGTCGCGCGTCGGGGTCGCGAGCGGGTCGAAGGCGCGATGCAGGAGCTGCACGCGTACTCCGAGCGGTGCGTCCGGGCGGGCATCGCGCTCCTTCCCGACGGCCGCTACCAGGCCGAGGACGTCGTCGAGGCCGTCGACCGTGACCTGGCGATCCGCGTTGCCGTCACCGTCTCCGGCGACGAGGTGGAGCTCGACTTCACGGGGACCGCGCCACAGCACCACGGGAACCTCAACTGCCCGCTCGCCGTGACACGCTCCGCGTGCTTCTTCGTCGTCCGCGCGGTGACGGATCCCGACGTCCCCGCCTCCGGTGGCGCCTTCGAGCCGGTGACCGTCAGGGCGCCGGAGGGCTGCCTCGTCAACGCCCGGCCGCCCGCGGCCGTCGTCGCGGGCAACACGGAGACGTCGAGCCGGATCACGGACGTCGTGCTGGCCGCCTTCGGCCGTGCGGTCGACGTCGTCGCGATGGGTCAGGGAACGATGAACAACACGACGCTCGGCACCGAGACGTGGACGTACTACGAGACGATCGGAGGCGGACAGGGCGCATCGCCCCGCGCCGACGGGCCGTCGGGCGTGCATGTCGCGATGTCGAACGCGCTCAACACGCCCGTCGAGGCGCTCGAGCTCGCCTACCCGCTGCGTGTCGAGCGCTACGAGCTCCGCCGCGGGTCGGGCGGCTCCGGGGCACATCGGGGAGGCGACGGAGTGGTCCGCGAGCTTCGCGCGCTCGAGCCGTGCCGTCTGTCTGTGCTCGGCGACCGGCGCCGTCACGCGCCGCCTGGCGTGCGCGGCGGTGACTCCGGGGCGCGCGGCCGCACCCTCGTGAACGGCGAGGAGATCCCCGGCAAGGACACCCGCCGGCTGGCGGCGGGCGACGTCGTGCGCACGGAAACGCCGGGCGGCGGCGGCTACGGCCCGCCCGAGCGGTCCGGGTAGGCTCGGACCATGTGCAGGAACATCAAGACGCTCCACAACTTCGATCCTCCCGCGACGAGCGACGAGGTTCACGCCGCCGCGCTCCAGTACGTGCGCAAGGTGAGCGGCTCCACGAAGCCGTCGAAGGCGAACGAGGCCGTGTTCGCGAGGGCCGTCGACGAGATCGCGCACATCACCGCGCACCTGCTCGAGGACCTCGTCACCGCCGCGGCACCGCGCGACCGCGAGGTCGAGGCCGCGCGCGCCCGCGCCCGGGCCGAGAAGCGCTTCGGCCAGGCTGCCGCGTAGCGCCGCGCCTCCACGGGTCAACCGGCAGAGTGGTTGCCGTGAGCCGGTCCGCCGAGACGTCCCCCGACGCGCCGCTGCGCGCGAACGTCCGTCTCCTCGGCGAGATCCTCGGCCGGGTTCTCACCGAGCAGGAAGGCCAGGACGTCTACCGGCTCGAAGAGCGGATCCGCCTTCTCGCCCGGCTCGGCAGGCGCGGAGACACCGGGGCGGAGCGGGCGCTCGCGGAGGCGATTGCGCCGCTCGACGTCGATACGCAGGCGATCGTCCTGCGCGCCTTCAGCGTCTACTTCCACCTGGCGAACATCGCGGAGCAGCACCACCGCGTGCGTCGACGGCGCGAGTACGAGCGGGAGGGGGGAACCCCGCGCGAGTCGCTTGCGGAGGCGCTCGAGCTCCTCGAGCGGGACGGCGTCACGCGCGAGGAGCTCGCCGATGCGGCGCGCAGCGTCTCCGTCGAGCTCGTGGTGACCGCGCATCCGACCGAGGCGCTTCCGCGGACGATCCTCGAGAAGCACCGCCGGATCGCGCAGCTCCTCGACGAGCTCGACGACATCCGGCTGACGCCCGGTGAGCGCGTCGACCGCGAGGTCGCTCTCGGCGAGGAGGTCACGATCCTCTGGCAGACCGACGAGGTGCGCTCCGAGCGGCCGCGGGTGGTTGACGAGATCCGGCAGGCGCTCTGGTTCCTCGAGGACAGTCTCTGGGACGCCGCCGCAGAGCTCCTCGCGACCTGGCGCGAGCACCTCCCCGGGATGCCGCTCCGCTTCGGTACCTGGATCGGCGGCGACCTCGACGGGAACCCGAACGCGGGGGCCGAGACGGTGCGCGAGGCGGTCGAGCGCGGATCGGCGCTCGTCCGCGAGCTGCTCCGGCGCGACGTACGCGCGCTCGCCGCATCGTGGGGCATGTCGAGCACGCTCGTCGAGTCCGACGCGGACGTGGCCGCGGTCGACCTCGCCCCCGAGCGCAACCCGACCGAGCCGTACCGGCGCCGGTTGACCGCGGTCTGGGAGCGGCTCGGCAACGACGAGTACCGGTCGGCGGCGGAGCTGCGGCGCGAGCTCGACCTCGTCGAGACCAGCCTTCGGGCACATGGAGGCGCGCGGATCGCGGACGGCGGCCTGGCCGCGCTGCGGCGCCGTCTCGACGTCTTCGGCCTCACGGGGCCGGCACTCGACCTCCGGCTCCACGCCCGGCAGCTCCGCGACGGGCCGGACGACGCGCTCGCCGTGCTCGAGGAGGCGGCCGCCCTCCAGCGCCGGCGCGGGGTGGAGGCGATCGACACGCTGATCGTCTCGATGACGCGCTCGGCGGACGACGTCCTCCTCGCGGAGTCGCTCGCCGCGCGCGCGGGGCTCGACGTGACCGTCGTGCCGCTGCTGGAGACGATCGACGACCTGCGCGGCGCCGAGACGCTCGCCGCCGACCTCCTCGACCGGAGCCCCCGCGATGCGCTCGAGGTGATGGTCGGCTATTCCGACTCCGGTAAGGACGGCGGCGTCGTGACGGCCCAGTGGGAGATCTTCAGGGCGCAGGAGCGCCTTGCGTGGCTCGCGGGGGAGCGGGAGATCGAGCTGACGGTGTTCCACGGCCGCGGTGGAAGCGCCGGGCGCGGCGGCGGGCCGACGTACGCCGCGATCCTCGCCCAGCCGCCGCACGCGGTCGACGGTCGGCTCAAGGTGACCGAGCAGGGGGAGACGATCGCGTTCAAGTACGGCCTCCCCGGGCTCGCCCGCCGGAACCTCGAGGCCGCCGTCGCGGCGACGCTCCTCACCGCCGTGCCCGATCGGGTCGCGGAGGCGCCGGACGGCGCGCGCGAGACGATCGAGGCCGTCTCCCTGGCGGCGGGGGCGCTCTACCGGTCGGTCGTGTGGGACGACCCGGAGCTGCCGCGCTTCCTGCGGACGTTCACGCCGCTCGACGAGCTGACGCTGCTCGAGATCGGCTCCCGTCCCGCGTCGCGGCCCGAGGCCTCGGGGGCGGGCGAGCTCGCGGCGCTCCGCGCGATCCCGTGGGTGTTCGCCTGGACGCAGACGCGCTGCATCGTCCCGGCCTGGCTCGGCGCCGGGACGGGGCTTGCCGCCGTCCCGGTCGCGGAGCTGCGGTCGCTCCACCGCGGGTGGCCGTTCTTCCGCGCGCTCGTCGAGAACCTCGAGATGTCCCTGGCGAAGTCGAGCATGGGCATCGCGGAGCGGTACCTCGAGCTGGTCGGCGACGACCTCCTCGCGCAGCGGGTCTTCGGCGTGCTCCGGGAGGAGCACGACCGCGCGCGAGACGCCGTGCTCGGGATCGTCGAGGCGCGCGAGCTGCTCGACCGCCATCCGGTGCTCCAGCAGTCGATCCGGCTGCGGAACCCGTACGTCGACCCGATGAACGCG
>CAVVEN010000025.1:0-108752 GCA_963747125.1 uncultured Actinomycetes bacterium
CATCAGATCAGGATCTTCATCGGATTGGTGACATCATCACCCGAATTGATCTGCGAGTCGTCGCCCGAGTTGTGCGGTCCGACCTGTCCGCCGACGATGGAGATGCCGGAGGCGGACGTGATGTTAAAGCCGCCCGTATTGACGCGCTCGAATGTGACGTTGCGCGTGCCGATCCTTGCGTTCCACCATCCGAACACGAACCCCGTACCGATCCCGGAGCCGGCGAAGATGACGTTCGAAGCTCCCCTGATGTCAAGATCGGCAACGGTGGCTGTCGCGCCGGCCGCCGGCCGGAATGTCACGCGCGCACCACTCGACTTCGCGCTATCCGGCTCGATCGTCTGCGGAGCGTAGGTACCCGCCGCAACCTCGATTGTCTGGCCCGGCTTGGCGACCGCGTAGGCTCGGCGGAAGCTGAGACACGGGCGCGTGCGCGCACAAACACCATCATCGGATCCTTGAGGGCTTAGAAAGAGGTCGGCCGGGGCAACCGCAGGTTTGCCGCCACCGGCGGCGAACAGTGCGACGACCACCGCGCCTGCGAGAAGCGCAAATCGAGCGGGCCACGCACCGCGGCCTGCATCAAGATGAGTTGCCAACCTTGGCGAGCCGTCAGGATTGCTCACAACATTCCTCCCCAAAGTGCTCCGTGGAGCGACCCGCTTCACGCGTGCCCCCGTGTAACACCTGATCTTACCTGCACATCGAGCGCGAGACATCAACGCGCCGAGGTTTGCACCGTCCTCGGCGTTCCGCGTTCGAACGTCCCTGACCGGAGTAGGAGCGAGTGATTGCCAACCATCGCACGAGATGGTCGCACCGATCCACAGTGCCACCGGCTAGCTCCGGCGTCGGAGGACGAGCTCGGTCACCTCGGGGCGGGAGAAGAAGCGGAACGGGACGAAGGTCGTGCCCGTGCCCGGCGACACGTGCATCGTGCCCGGCCTCCGTCTCGTACAGACCGGAGACGAACTCCGCAGCGAGGGTGCGCGAGCGTCGCTGCGACGGCCGGGAGGGGGAGGCAGATTTGACCGGCGTGCAGGTGGCCGGTGAGGATGAGGTCGAAGAGGCGTCGGGAAGTCGCTCGACGATTCGGGGAAGTGGCACAGGAGGAGTCGTAGCGCCGCCGCGGGGTCGGATCGAGCTCGTGCGGCTGCGCCGCGTGCCCCGGTAGCTCTCCGGGTCGACGCCCACGATCGAGATTCGCTGGCCGCGGAGCGTGACGAACGCGGCCTCGTCCGGAGCAGGCGTCGCCCGGTCGAGATCGTCGAAGCTCCGCGGCGCGCGGAGAACAGGGTCGCGAGTCACCGCGACGTCATGGTTGCCGAGCACGACGAGCCGGGTCGTCGAGGACGAGCGAGGAGCGCTCGCAGCCGGCGCTCGCCACGCGGATGCGAGACGAGATCACCGGTGATACACACGAGGTCAGGACGGCGGGCTCGGCTACCCACGGGCGGCCGCTCGCTCGCTCGCGCGGTTGCCCGGGACAGGAGCGCGCCGAGAGTGGAAGTCCGATAGATGCCCGATCCGGAGCGCCGTCGAGCGCGTCGGGGAGCCCGGTGACGGCACCTCGACGCACGCGCGTCCGGAGCCAGCCGGCCTCGATCCAGCCGTAGCGAGGCACGACGAGGATGCGCCCGACGGGCCAGGACGACGACGACGCCACCCCGGCACCCTAGAGATGATGCGTCGTGGACGCGCTGCGGGTCAGGGTCAGGGGGGAGTGCCTGGAACGAGCACGTCGGGGCGTCTTCGCCGTGCGCCGCGAGCTCTTCTCGGAGTCGCGGCCATCTGGTCCGCGGTGCATTGGCGAGGCGCGCCGCGGCGGGTCACGGCCGTCCTACAAGCGCGCAGCTTCTCGAGCACCGGCTGCATCGAGACGACATGGCGCTTGAAGCGGAGCTCCGAGTCCTCGAGGCCGGCGGCTACACCGATCAGCTGGGAGAGGTGGAGGATCGGCATCTGGAAGTCCCTGCCCGTCTGCTTCTTGAGCTTCGACTGCCACGCGTCGAGTGAGAGGTGGCAGAGCGGGCACGGGGTGACGATCGCGTCGGCGCCGGCCTCCTTGGCCTGCTCGATCGGCTGGATCAGCTCGGCGAGCGCCGTGTCCTCGCGCGCCTGGATGATCGGGAAGCCGCAGCACTTGACCTTGGCCGGGTAGTCGATCGGCTCGCCGCCGCAGGCGGTGATGATCCGCTCGAGCGAGTCGGGCCGGTCTGGGTCCTCGAAGCCCATCAGCTTCGACGGCCGGAGGATCTGGCAGCCGTAGAACGGCGCGATCTTGAGGCCGCGGAGCCCCTTGTGCGCGACCTCCCGCAGCAGGCCGAAGCTCTCGCCTGCGACGAGCCAGAGGAAGTGGACGCAGTCGACGTCGGTCTCGTACCGCGGCGCACCGACACGCTCGAGGTTGTCGTTGATGCGCTCGCGGAGCGCGGCGTCGTTCAGGAGCTGGTAGTTCGCCTGGCGCAGGTTGAGAGTGCAGACGTTGCAGACGGTCATCAGCGTGTCGGCGCCGGTCGCCGCGGCGTAGGCGAGGATCCGCGCGTTCAGATGCAGGTAGTAGTCCGGCTCGGCCTCGTGGATGTCGCCCGCGCCGCAGCACGTGACCGACTCGAGCTCGATCAGCTCGTAGCCGACCTTCGGCGCCAGCGCGCGCGTGGAGGAGTCGAGCTCCTTGGCGGAGAGGCTCGCGAGACACCCCTTGTAGTAGGCGACCTGCTTCACGCGACGGGCTCCTCGTCGGGGAGATAGGGCTTCGCGAACGAGCGCGGGTCGTCGTACGGGTGGCTCGGGCCGTCGACGGTCTCGCCGTGGTGCGCGAGGTGCTGGAGCGCCTTCTCGCCCTGGACGATCCCGGCGGCGCCGTCGCGGCCCTGGACCTTGACGAGGTCGAAGAGAGCGCGCGACTCGCCGACGTCGGCCGCGACGTGCGGCGGGAAGGGTGGCGGCACCTTGCCCTTCGGGAGGAGCGACATCGCGAACTTGATCTCCTTGATCGCCTTCACGACCCCCTGCGTCTTCGGGACGAGCTCCGTCTCGCGTAGCCACCCCGTCGTCTTCGCCGAGGTGACGAACCACTTGGCGTGCTTCGCGCCCATGTCGCGGTCGATCCCCACCTTCATCGCCTCCGCGCCGAGCTTCGCGATCGCGTCGCGGGGGTCGACGCCCTTGGGGCAGCGCTCGTTGCAGAAGTAGCAGCGGGTGCAGTCCCAGATCCCGTGCGCCTCGCTGTAGCGCTCGAGACGCTCGATCGTCGCGCCGTCGCGGGCGTCGCCGACGAACCTGAATCCCTTCGCCAGCGCCGCCGGGCCCAGGAAGTCCGGGTCGGACTCCATCGAGTTGCACTCGGAGACGCAGCAGCCGCAGTTGATGCAGAGGGATTCCTTGTGGATCACGTCCATCCGCTCTTGCGGAACGACGTTCTCCTTTTCGGTCGGACGGTCGAGCCGCGGCTCGAGGTACGGCTGGACGGCGCGCATCTTCTGCCAGAACGGGTCCATGTCGACGACGAGGTCCTTGACGATCGGGAGGTTGCCCATCGCCGAGATCACCGGGACGTGGCCGTCGGCGACGATGTCGGCGATCCGTGCCTTGCACGCGAGCACCGCGCCGCCGTCGACGCGCATCCCGCAGGAGCCGCAGATCATCATCCGGCAGCTCTTGCGGTAGGCGAGCGTGCCGTCGTGGCGATCCTTGACGACGTCGAGCGTGTCGAGCAGCGTCGCTTCGTCGGAGACGTCGACCTCGTACGGCTTCAGCGCGCGGTCGCCGGTCGCGGCGTCGTAGCGCCAGATCTTCAGCTCGACCTTCACGGCGCCAGGCTCGCGTCGTCGTCGCGGGCCGCTCCGTCGGGGCACCCCATCCCACCACCCACTGCGAATTCTATCGGCGTCGTTGCCGAAATGTGCAACGAAACCGGGCCAACTCTGTGCCGAATGTGCGCCATCAGTACGACCTCACCATCGGCTCCCACTGCGTCGTGCGCACCTCGCGGTATGAGAGCTCGGGCGCGCCATCGACCCAGATGGTGATCGAGTGCTTCATGAAGTTCTCGTCGTCGCGATCCGGGAAGTCGGACGGCCGTGAGTGCGCTCCGCGCGACTCCTTCCGGGCGATCCCGGCCTGGAGCATGCACGCGCCGACGTCGAGCAGGTAGCCGAGCTCGATGGCCTGCGTCAGGTCGCTGTTGAAGACTGTCCCCTTGTCCTCGACCACGACGCCCCGCGCGTAGCGCTGGCGAAGGCCGTCGATGATCCCGACCTGTGCCTCCATCTTGTCCGGGTAGCGGAAGACACCGAAGTTCTCGAGCATCGACTGGCCGAGTTCGTCGCGGATCTGCCATGGGCGCTCTCCGCGCTCCACATCGAGCAGGCCGCTCACCCAGCTCTCGGCATCGGAGCGCGCCGCGTCCGCGTGCCCGTCGTGAACTCCGCCGCGACCCAGCGCGTACTCCGCAGCGTGACGCCCCGCTCGGCGGCCGAAGGTGATCGTCTCCATCAGCGAGTTGCCGCCGAGGCGATTCGCACCGTGGACCGAGACGCAGGCGACCTCGCCGGCTGCGTAGAGCCCCTCGAGCGCGGTCAGCCCCCACTCGTCGGTCTCGACGCCGCCCATGTGGTAGTGCGCGCCCGGACGAACCGGGATCGGCGCGAAGATCGGGTCGACGCCGGCGTACGTCATCGCGAGCTCGCGCGAGCCCGGAAGCTTGTTGAGGATCTTCTCGGGGCCGAGGTGGCGGAGGTCGAGCATCACGGAACCGTTGATCCCGCGACCGGCCTCGATCTCGGTCGTCTCCGAGCGCGACACGACGTCGCGCGAGGCGAGCTCGAGCGCGTTCGGCGCGTAGCGCTTCATGAAGCGCTCGCCGTCCTTGTTGATCAGGTAGCCGCCCTCGCCGCGACAGCCCTCGGTGATGAGGATCCCGGAGGGGTACATCGTCGTCGGGTGGAACTGCATGAACTCCATGTCCTTGAGCGGGAGCCCCGCGCGAAGCGCCATCGCCATCCCGTCTCCGGTGCAGGCGTAGGCGTTGGTCGTCGCGCGGTACAGCCGACCTGCGCCGCCGGTGGCGAGGATCGTCGCCACGCCGGTGACCGCCTTGACGCCGCCGTGTAGCAGGTCCCAGCAGACGACGCCGGTACAGCGGCCGTCGTCTTCGACGAGTCGAAACGCGAAGTACTCCTCGAAGCACGACGAGGCCTTCGTCCATCCGCTTCTGCAACTGCTCGTAGAGCACCTGGATGAGGACGTGACCCGTGATGTCGGCGGAGTAGACCGTGCGCGGTGAGCCGGCGGCGCCGAACGGACGCTGATCGAGCTTGCCCTCCGTCGTTCCGCGAGAACACACAGCCCCACCCCTCGAGCTGGTAGATGTCGCCCGGCGCCTCGCGCGTGAAGATCTCGATCGCGTCCTGGTCGCCGAGGTAGTCGGAGCCCTTGACGGTGTCGAAGGCGTGCGTCTCGGGATCGTCGTCGGCCTTGTTGCCGAGCGCGGCGTTGATGCCCCCCTCGGCGGCACCGGAGTGGCTGCGCGTCGGGTGCAGCTTCGACACGACCGCGACGCGGGCACCGGCATCGTGCGCCTCGATCGCGGCGCGCATGCCTGCGCAGCCGGCGCCCACAACGAGCACGTCGAACGGCCCGTCCATCTGCCACGGAAACTATCGGATGCCGCCGCTCGCAGGCTCCGGACCGGTCGCGCCCGACGCTACGCGACGACCGCTTCGGGCACGTCGCCGTCCGGCTCCTGGAAGAGCGTCAGCTGGAGACCGGCCGGCGCCTCGAGCCGTGCATTCCGTGACCCCCAGGGTGTCTCGATCGGCTCCGCGAGCACCGTCGCACCCGCAGCATCGAGACGCCGCGTGACCGACTCCACGTCGTCGACCTCGAACGCGACCCGGACGTGCCCCGCGACTCGACGGCCCACCTCGACGTCGTCGATGTGGTCGGCGTGCGCCGGGTCGCTGAGCTCGAGCGTGGCGCGCCCCGCGTCGAGAATCGTGACGGCGCCGTGGTCACCGGTGAACGCGCCGAGCTCCTCCAGGCCGACGACGTCACGGTAGAACGCGAGCGCTGCGTCGTAGTCCGAAGCGGTGACGACGAGACGAAGCTGCCTGACGCTCACGCGGGGCGTGGGCCAGCAGCGGCGACGGCCGGGTCGACGTCCGCGGCGAACGACGTCTCGAAGTTCGCGCGGAACATCGCGGCGAGCTCCACGCGCTTTCGCGTCGTAGGCGCTCGGGTCGGCCCACGTCCCGCGCGGGTCGAGGAGCGCGCTGTCGACGCCCGGGACGGAGACCGGCACCTCGAAGCCGAAGACCGGATCCGTTCGGTACTCGACGCCGTCGAGCGCGCCGGAGAGGGCCGCGTGCAGGAGGCCCCGCGTGGCGGTGATCGGCATGCGGTGGCCGACGCCGAACGGGCCGCCCGTCCAGCCGGTGTTGACGAGCCAGACGCTCGCACCGTGCTTGTCGAGCTTCTCGCCGAGCATCTCCGCGTACACCCGCGGCGGCTGCGGCAGGAATGGCGCGCCGAAGCATGTCGAGAAGGTCGGCTGGCGGCTCGGTGACTCCGAGCTCGGTGCCCGCGAGCTTCGCGGTGAAGCCCGAGAGGAACCAGTACATCGCCTGGTCGCGCGAGAGCCGCGCGATCGGGGGCAAGACGGCGAACGCGTCCGCGGCGAGGAAGACGACGGAGCTCGGATGGCCCGCGCGTTTCGTCGGAAGGGCGTTCGCGATGCGCTCGAGCTTGTACGCGGCGCGGGTGTTCTCGGTCTTCGCGTCGTCGTCGAGATCGACCACTCCGGCCTCGTCGACCGCGACGTTCTCGAGAATCGTCCCGAACGTTCGCGTCGTCCGCCAGATCTGCGGCTCGGCCTCCGCCGAGAGCCTGATCACCTTCGCGTAGCAGCCGCCCTCGATGTTGAAGACGCCACTGTCGCTCCAGCCGTGCTCGTCGTCGCCGATCAGCGAGCGGTCCGGGTCGGCCGACAACGTCGTCTTCCCGGTCCCCGAGAGCCCGAAGAAGACCGCCACGCGACCGTCCTCCGCGCCGACGTTCGCCGAGCAGTGCATCGGCAGGACGCCTGCGCGCGGAAGCCGGTCGTTCATCAGCGTGAAGATCCCCTTCTTGATCTCGCCCGCGTAGAACGTCCCGCCGATCACGCACCTCGCTGCGCGTCGGGTGCAGCACGACGAAGGTGCCCGTGCGCGTGCCGTCCTCGTCCGGGGTCGCCTCGACGTCGGGCGCGTGGAGGACGAGGGCGTCGACCGAGAAGCGCTCGAGCTCGCGGGCGGTCGGGACGATGAACATCGTCTTCGCGAAGAGCGCGTGATACGGGCTCGCGGTCACGACGCGCACGCCGACGCGGTGGTCCGGGATTCGCGCCCGCGAAGTGGTCGACGACGTAGAGAGTCTCGCGGCCGGCGAGGTGCGCAGGTGACCTTCGCGCGCAAGCCGTCGAAGTGGTGCTCGGACATCGGGTGGTTGACGGCTGCCCCACCAGATGCGGTCGCGTGAGCCGTGCTCGTCGACGACGAACTTGTCCTGCGGCGACCGGCCCGTGAACCGTCCGGTGTCGACGACGAGCGCGCCACCGTGCGCCAGGCGCCCGTCGCCGCTCGCGAGCGCGTTCGTGTAGAGCTGCGCCGTCGTGGGGTTGTGGACGACCCGACCGCGCGGCGAGATGCCGTGCGCCTCGAGCCCCGTCTCCGTCGTCGTCGCGGTCATCGATGGCGTCTCCTGGGGCGTGTCGGACGGTGAGGGAACGGCGACTCTGGTGTCCGAGCCGGTAAAGACCCTAGACTCGGAGGAGGAGGAAGAGGAGGTATACCGCTGTCAGATCACCGAGTCGCTCGGCGCGTCGACTCCACTGCAACCGCGCGAATGGGGCCAGTACGTGGCGGAGCTGAGAGACGGGAATGTCGGCATCTGGCGGTTTCTCCGCGTCTTCGTTCGGATGAGCATGTGGCGCGTCGCGCACCGCTTGGGCCGCTTTCCCGATCGGCCGCGGCTGGCAGGGCCGGATCGAGTCGATGGCGACCAGCTGGGCCTCCAGGCCGGCGACATCGTGGAGGTCAGGCCTCTGGACGAGATCGGCCAAACGCTCGACGAGAACCTCAAGCACCGGGGTCTTCGGTATTCCGAGGAGATGACACCGGCGTGCGGGAAGCGATTCCGTGTCAAGAATCGTGTGGAACGCCTCGTAGACGAGAACACCGGCCGGATGATCGAGCTCAAGAACGACTGCATTGTGCTCGAAGGCTTCGTGTGCCAGGGTGACCGATTGCGCAACTCCCTCTTCTGTCCTCGCGAGGCATACCCGCTCTGGCGCGAAGCGTGGCTACGCAGGGTCGACGAGGATAGATCGCTGCCAATTTCAGGCTCGAGCTGAGTGTTCGGGTCGCCGGCCCTGCCCTCGCCGGCAGCGGCCTCAGCTCGGCGTCGGGACGACCTCGCCCACGTCGGCGTCGCGCGCGACGAGCGACGCGTAGCGGCCGCCCAGGGCGAGCAGCTCGTCGTGCGTGCCGCGCTCGACGACGCGGCCGTGGTCGAGGACGACGATCTGGTCGGCGTCGCGGACGGTCGAGAGGCGATGCGCGATCGCGATCACCGTCCTCCCCTCCGACAGCCGCTCGAGCGCTGCCTGCACGGCCCGCTCGGTCTGCGTGTCGAGCGCGGACGTCGCCTCGTCGAGAACGAGGATCGGGGGGTTGCGGAGGATCGTGCGCGCGATCGCGATCCGCTGCTTCTCCCCGCCGGAGAACCGGTAGCCGCGCTCGCCGACCACGGTCTCGTAGCCCTCCGGAAGCGAGGCGATCAGGGCGTGGATCTGTCCGGCCCGGGCTGCCTCCTCGACCTCCTCGTCCGTCGCCTCCGGCCGGGCGAAGCGGAGGTTCTCTCGCACCGACGCGTGGAACAGGTACGTCTCCTGCGAGACGACGCCGACGGCGTCGGTGAGTGAGTCGAACGTCAGCTCGCGTACGTCGATCCCGTCGATCGCCACCGTGCCCCGGGTCGGGTCGTAGAGGCGCGCGACGAGGTAGGCGCACGTCGTCTTGCCCGAGCCTGTCTCGCCCACGAGCGCCGTCTTCGTCCCGGCGGGCACCGAGAAGGAGACGTCCTCGAGCGTCGACGTGTCCCGGTCGTACCCGAACCAGACGTCGTCGAAAACGACGTCGCCGCGTGGGCGATCGATCGTCCTCGTTCCCTCGACGATGTCCACCGGCTGGTCGAGGTACTCGAAGATTCGGTCGAACAGGGCGAGCGAGCTCTGCACCTCCAGCTGCACCCCGAGCAGGCTCCCGATCGGGAAGAAGAGGCGCGTCTGGAGGGTGGTGAACGCGACGAGGGTGCCGATCGTGATCGCCGTCGAGCCGCGCTCGATCGTCCACCCGGCGAAGAGGTAGACGAGCGCCGGCATCACGGCGAAGGTCGTCTGGATCGCGGCCATCATCCAGCGGCCCGTCATGCGGCTCCGCACCTCGAGCCCGGCAAGGCGCTCCGACTCGTTCGAGAACCGCTCGGCGAGATCGGCCGAGCGGCCCATCGTCTTGCCGAGCAGGATCCCGGACACCGAGAGCGACTCCTGGACGATCGAGGAGACGTCGGCGAGCGATGCCTGCCGCTCGGCCGTCACCTTCTTCCGCTCGTCGCCCACCCGCTTCGTGAGCCAGACGAAGAGCGGCAAGAGCGCGAGGGCGAACGCCGCGAGGCGCCAGTCGAGGAGGACCATCGCGATGACGGTGGCGACGACCGTGGTTACGTTCGAGAGCACGGACGTCGCGGTCGACGTCACGACGGTCTCGATGCCGCCGATGTCGTTCGCGATCCGGCTCTGCACCTCTCCGGTGCGGGTGCGCGTGAAGAACGCGAGCGAGAGCCGCTGCAGGTGGCGGTAGACCGAGGTGCGCAGGTCGTGCATCACCGCCTGGCCGACGAGGTTCGTAAGCAGCGTCGTGTAGACCATGCAGACCTGCGTGACGATGGGAATCGCGATCATCCCGGCGACGAGCCAGACCAGGAGCTGCATGTCGACGGTGGCCTGGCCGCTCCCGTCGACCTGGATCGCATTGTCGAGCACGTCCCGCAGCAGGAACGGCGGGATGACGCCCAGCGCCGCAGAGAGGAAGATCAGGCCGCAGGCTTGAGCAAGTCGCACCTTGTACGGCTTGAGCAGTCGGACGATGCGCTGAAGGTTCGCCTTCCGCACCGCAGGGTCGTCGGGGCGCTCGACCGGCTCTCGCGACCGACGGCCGCCCTCTCGGAAGTGCATGTTTGACACGTCCTAAGCGTACGGATGGCCGCTACCGCCAGCGGTGGGCGGTACCGTCCCGACTCACTGCGAGCTCAGCCGCTCGACCGCCTCGCGCAGGCGGGCGGTCAGGTTTCGCGTCTCCGGGATGGTCGGAGCGGTGGGGGCAACCCAGATCGGAGGACCGACGACGACCCGGACCCGCGCCCGTCGCGGTCGTCGGGTGCCGGGCCGCAGCACGTCCGCTGCCCCGACGATCGCGACGGGCACGAGCGGAGCGCCCGTCGTCAGCGCCAGCCGAGCCGCTCCTCGCTGCCAGGGACGGTCGACGGCGCCGAGAACCGTCCCTTGGGGAAAGATCGCGACGGCGGCTCCCTCTCCGAGAGCGCGCGCGGCGAGCGCGACGGCGTCGACGTCTCCCCGCCGACGGTCGACGGGGATCCCCCCGAGTCGATCGAGAAGGAGCCCGACGGGCCGGTACCGCCAGAGCTCGCGCTTCGCGAGGAAGCGCAGCGGCCGCTCGAGGGCGGCGCCGAGGAAGAACGGGTCGGAGAGCGAGTCGTGGTTCGCGACGACGATCACCGGGCCGGACGGCAGATCGTCTCCGTCCACCTCGAGTCGCCCCGCGGCGCGGATCGCCGGAGCGAGGATCGCTCGGACGACGCGGTAGAGGGTCATGGCGAGCAGGTGCGGACGACACGTGCCGTCTCCGCCGCGCGGCGGGCATAGCCCTCGGGCGTGCCATGGACGGCGTCACCGGCCAGAAGCGACGAGTCCTCCGCGATCATGCTCGACCAGTCGACGATCCGGACGTTCCGGTTCCGGGAGCGAACGTCCCGCAACACGCGGTCGAAGCCGGTCCGAGCCTCCGCGCCACGCACGATCGTCGCCCAGACGAGACAGCGTTCCGGCCCGACGATCGCGACGGCCTCGTCGACGAGCGTTCGGAACTCGGGCTCCGTCCCCTCCGCATCGTTCGTCCCGAGGCTCACGACGACGACGGGCGCGAGCGTCCCACCGAGCCGCCGGAGCTCGTCGACACCCTCTCGTGACCCGCGCCCGACGCGGTCGTGGGCGTCGATCGTCCATCCGCGGGAGCTCGTCGGCGAGATACGGCTCGACGCCGACGTTGAGGGAGTCGCCGACGAGCGTGAGCGCGCCGGTGCCTTGCGCCGAGTCATGGTCGTCGCGCGTGACGGCGAAGACGGCGACTGCGATGACGACGGCGAGCACGAGGGCGATGGAGAGTCGCATGGGCAGGCGTCCCGGGGACGGGCGAGAAACGGTAGACGTGGACACGGCGGTTGCGGTCGACCGGTTCCTCGCGAGCCCGGCGCTCTCCGAGGCGACCCGGCGCGCCTACGCGGCCGACCTGCGGGACTTCACGGCGTGGCTGCGCGACGAAGGGCTTTCGCTCGACGACCTGGATGTCCGGGTGCTCGCCGCCTACACCGCCGAGCTCGGTCGCGCTCGCCACGCGGCTCGCGCCCACCACGATCGCGCGTCGGCTCTCGGCCGTCCGCTCGCTCGCGCGCCACGCGCTCGGCCCCGCCCGCGTGCCCGACGCCGCGCTCGCCCCGCGACGCCCGCGCCGCCTGCCGGAGGTACCGCCGGCGAGCGAGGTCGAGGCGGCCGTCGACCGGGTCGGCACCGAGGACGGGCCGCTCGCGCTGCGCAACGCCGCCCTGCTCGAGCTCGTGTACTCGTGCGGGCTCCGGTCAGCCGAGGCCGTCGCGCTCGACCTCGGCGACGTCGATCTCGACCGGGAGCACGTGCACGTGCGCGGGAAGGGCGGGAAGGAACGGCTGGTGCCGATCGGCGAGGAGGCTGCGTGGCGAGTCGGTCGCTGGCTGCGGGACGGCAGGCCGTCGCTCGCCCGCGGCGCGTGCGACGCCGTCTTCCTCTCGGTCCGCGGCCGGCGCCTCGACACGAGCGTCCTCCGGCGGCTCGTCCCGCACCCGCACCGCCTCCGGCATGCGTACGCGACTCATCTGCTCGAGGGTGGCACGGATCTACGAACGATCCAGGAGCTGCTCGGCCACGCGTCTCTCTCGACGACGCAGATCTACAGCCACGTCGACGCGCGCCGCCTGCGCCGCGTCTACGACCACGCGCACCCGCGCTCGTAGAACGGTGTCAGACACCGTTCGTCCGCCTGCGCTCCGCTCCGGCCCGCGCAGGAGGCGGCGCTCAGCCGCCGAATCGGGTCCAGCCGCGATGAGCGACCGCCACGACCCTGACGTCGGGAGCTTCCTGCTCCTCCTCGCGGCCCGCCGCTCGCCGCGCACCGTCGACGCGTACCGCCGCGACCTCGCAGCATTCGCCGCGACGATCGAGCACCCGGTGGGCGACGCGACCTCCGACGAGATCGAGGCCTGGCTCGCCACGATGCGCGCAGATGGGCGCGCGCCGGCGACGATCGCCCGCCGGCTCGCCGCGGTCCGTGCCTACCTCCGGCATCTCACCCTGATCGGGACGCGGGCCGACAACCCGGCCGCGGCGATCGCCGGGCCGCGCCGTCCCAGGACGGTGCCCCGGACGCTCTCGCCCGCCGAGGCCGAGCGCCTCGTCGAGGCCGCGATCGGAAGCTCCCCGCGCGCGATGCGCGACCGCGCCCTCGTCGAGCTGCTGTACGGGGCGGGGCTCCGGGTCTCGGAGGCCGTCGGGCTCGTGAAGGCATCGGTCGACCTCGAGAATCGAGTCGCGCGCGTGACCGGCAAGGGCGGGAAGGAGCGGCTCGTCCCGCTCGGGCGACCCGCCGCGGAGGCGCTGCGCCGCTACATGGCGCTCGGGCGCCCCCACCTCGACCGTCGCCACCGCTCCGACCTGTTCCTCAACGCGCGCGGCGGGGCCCTGACCCGCGCCGGCGCCTTCCTGATCCTGCGCCGACTCGCCGATCGCGCGGGCCTCGAGCCCGGCCGCGTCCATCCGCATCTCCTCCGGCACTCGTTCGCGACCCACCTCCTGGAAGGCGGGGCCGACCTCCGCAGCGTCCAGGAGATGCTCGGCCACGCCGACGTGGGAACGACCGAGCGGTACACCCACGTCTCCGACCGTCATCGGCGCGACGCGTACTTCCGTGCGCATCCGCACGCCCGGCGCCGCGAGCGAACGCCCGACGCGGGCTGAGTCAGCCGGCGACCGCTACCCCGTCGGCGAGTGTCCGTCAGTCGCTCGACCGTCTCCTCGTCCGGGTCGAGCAGCGTGACGTGGCCGACCTTCCGACCCCCACGCGGCGCCTTTCCGTAGAGGTGGACGCGCGCACCAGGAAGAGCAAGCAGCGCGTCGAGTCGCGGGACGGCTCCGATCAGGTTGACCATGGCGGAGGGAGCGCGTGCCTCGGTCGACCCGAGCGGCAGGCCGAGGATCGCCCGCAGGTGGTTCTCGAACTGGCTCGTCTCTGAACCGTCGATCGACCAGTGCGCCGTGTTGTGGACACGCGGCGCGAACTCGTTGGCGAGGAGCCGGCCGCCGGCGTCGAAGAGCTCGACAGCGAGCACGCCGACGTAGTCGAGGGCGTCCATGAGCGCGGTGCAGATCGCCTCCGCCTCCGCCTGCGGAGCGCCGACGGCTGGCGCCCGGGTGACGCGCAGGATCCCGTCGTGGTGGAGGTTCTCCCCGACGGGCCAGAACCGCGTGTCGCCATCGCCGCCGCGAACCCCGACGATCGAAAGCTCGCGCTCGAAGGCGACGAGCTCCTCGGCGATCTCGCCCTCCTCGACCGCGCCTTCGACGTCGACGCGACGCTGACCTTTGCCGTCGTAGCCGAGCCGCCTCGACTTGACGAGCGCGGGAAGCCCCGTCTCTGCGAGTGTCCCGAAGCGCGCGGTCGGGATGCCGAGCGAGCGGAAGAGCTCCTTCTCGTGCGCCGGTCCTGGCCGTGCTCGAGTGCGCGCGGGCCGGGAAGGGCTCCGACACGCGATGCGGCTTCGACCGGGACGTTCTCGAACTCGTAGGTGACCGCGTCCGCGCCGTCCGCGAGCCGGGTGAGCGCGTCGAAGTCGCCGTACTCCCCCACGACGAGCTCCCCCACCTCCCGCGCGCACGCCTCCGGCGAGGGGTCGAGGAACCGAAACGAGAGGCCGAGCGGCAGTCCCGCCAGCCCGAGCATCCGGCCCAGCTGCCCGCCGCCGATGCAGGCGACGAGCGTCATCCGCGCTTGTGTTGAATCAACACAAGCTCACTCTCACGCCGCCGGATCGGGGCTCTCGAGAACCGCCGTGGTCTGCGCCTCGCGGAAGCGGCGGAGCCGATCGGCGAGCGAAGCGTCCGATCCCGCGAGGATCGCCGCCGCGAGGAGCGCGGCGTTGACCGCCCCCGCCCGCCCGATCGCGAGCGTCCCGACCGGGATCCCGGCGGGCATCTGCACGATCGAGAGAAGGGAGTCCATCCCCGAGAGCGCCTTCGACTCGACGGGGACGCCGAGGACGGGCAGAGCCGTCTTCGACGCGGCCATCCCCGGCAGGTGCGCGGCGCCGCCCGCCCCGGCGATCAGCACGCGGAGGCCGCGCGCCTCGGCGGTGCCGGCGTACTCGAAGAGCAGGTCCGGGGTGCGGTGCGCGGATACGACACGCCGCTCGAAGGGGACACCGAGCTCGTCGAGCGTCTCCGCCGCGTGCCGCATCGTCTCCCAGTCCGACCGCGAGCCCATGATCAGGCCGACGAGCGGAGCGGCCACTACTTCGCCCTGGCCTTCTTGACGAGCGTGGCGGCGACCGCGCGCGCCGCCTCCCGCACGTCGCGGTCGGTCTCGTCGTCCTGCGCGATCCCCTCGAGCAGCTGGATCGTGCCGCGGTCGGCGGTGCCGTTGCGCAGGCAGTTGATCGCGAGGCGGCGGACGGCGAGATTGGGGTCGCGCGCCGCAAGCTCGTTGAGCGCGGGGCGGTAGCCATTGACGTCCCCCGGATGGTCGGAGGACAAGGTGGTGAGGGCGATCAGCGCCGACCCGCGGGCCGCCGCGCTCTCGTCCTCGAGCCCGCGACGGAGGAGCTCGAGCTTCTGGCGGAAGCGGAACTGCCCGATCGCGCGAAACGCCTGGCCGCGGACGCGATAGTCCCCGCTCCGCGCGGCGGCCTCCAGCTCGTCGTCCCACTGCGACCGGAGCGTCGCCAGCTCCCGCTCGTTTCCGGGCTCCCGCGCGAGCGCGTCCGCCCTCGCGGCTGCCTCGGCGAGCTCCATCAGACCGCCGTGAACGAGCGCGCGGCCGGGCCGACGTAGCGGGCCGACGGACGGACGAGCCGATCGAGGCGCTTCTGCTCGAGGATGTGGGCCGACCACCCAGCGGTGCGCGAGCAGGCGAACATCGCGGGCGCGAGCTGCGGCGGGACGTTCGCGAGGTCGAGCACCACCGCCGACCAGAACTCGACGTTCGTCGCGAGCACACGGTCGGGCTTGCGGGCGTGGAGTTCGGCGAGCGCGACGTTCTCGAGCTCCTCCGCCACGTCGAACCGTGGCGAGCCCAGCTCCTGCGCCGTGCGCCGGAGGAGTCGCGCGCGCGGGTCCTCGGCGCGGTAGACGCGGTGCCCGAACCCCATCAGCCGGTCGCCGCGGTCGAGGAGATCCTTGACGAAGCCCTCGACGGACGGCGCTGCCGCGGCGGCGTCGAGCAACGGCAGGACGCGTGCCGGCGCGCCACCGTGCAGCGGGCCCGAGAGCGCGCCGACGGCCGACGAGAGCGCCGCGGCGCAGTCGGCGCCGGTCGAGGCGACGATCCGGGCCGTGAACGTCGAGGCGTTGAGCCCGTGCTCGGCGGTGCAGATCCAGTAGGTGTCGATCGCCTGCACGTCCTTCGGGTCGGCGACGCCGCGCCACTCGAGCAGGAACCGCTCCGCGGTCGTCTCGCCCTCGGCGACGAGCGACGGGTCGACGCGGTCGGTATGCCCATCGGCGAGGCGCGCCGACTGGGCGCAGACGGAGATGATCGTGGCCGAGAGCCGGCGGAGGTCCTCCTTCGCCGTGTCGTCCGAGATGTCGATCAGCTTCTCGAGACGCCACTCGCCGCCGAGCCGCGCAGTGACCGTCTGGAGGTCCGACGGCGTCTCGCCGGTGAGGTCGGCGGAGACGTACTCCTCCGACGGTGGCAGGCCGGGCTCTGGCGCCTCGTCGACGAGCAGCCCCCAGACGCGCTCGAACGGCACCGCCCCGACGAGCTCCTCGATGTCGACGCCGCGGTAGCGGAGCGAGCCGCCGTCACGGTCGGGCTCTGCGATCTCGGTCTCGAAGGCGACGACGCCCTCGAGACCCGGCTTGAACTCGGTCATCGCGCTCCTCTCCGTCCGTGTCGGCGATCGGTCGGACGGTACCTGCGGGCCGACCCGGGGAGTGTCACTATCCTCACGCCCGTGCCGTACACGGTGACACTCGTTCCGGGCGACGGGACCGGCCCCGAGCTGACCGAGGCGACCCGCCGGGTGCTCGAGTCGACCGGCGTCGAGTTCTCGTGGGACGTGCAGCAGGCCGGGGTCGACGTGATGGACACGGCGGGCACACCGCTGCCGCCCGAGACTCTCGACTCGATCAAGCGCAACGGCGTCGCGCTCAAGGGACCGATCACGACGCCGATCGGAACAGGGTTCCGCTCGGTCAACGTCGCCCTCCGCCACGAGCTCGGTCTCTACGCGTGCGTCCGCCCGTGCAAGACCTACGCGGGCGTGCGGTCGCGCTACGAGGGCGTGGACATCGTCGTGATCCGCGAGAACACCGAGGACCTCTACGCGGGGATCGAGTTCGAGTCGGGCACCGACGACGCACGCGCGGTGATCGAGTTCCTGAACGCGCGCCAGCCGAAGCAGATCCGCGCGAGCTCGGGAATCTCGATCAAGCCGCTGAGCCCCGAGGGCTCGGAGCGGATCATCCGCTACGGCTTCGAGTACGCGCGCGCCAACGGGCGCCGCCGCGTCTCGTGCATCACCAAGGCAAACATCATGAAGCACACCGACGGCCTCTTCCTCGCCGTCTTTCGCGAGGTCGCGAAGGACTTCCCGGAGATCGAGGCCTGGGAGACGCTTGTCGACGCCCTGTGCATGGGCCTCGTCCAGCGCCCGGAGGAGTTCGACGTGCTCGTGCTGCCGAACCTCTACGGCGACATCATCAGCGACTTGACCGCGGGCCTGGTCGGCGGTCTCGGCATGGCGCCCGGGGCGAACATCGGCACGGAGGCGGCTGTGTTCGAGGCAACCCACGGGTCGGCGCCGAAGTACACCGGCCAGAACAAGGTCAACCCCACGGCGATGATCCTCTCCGGGAAGCTCATGCTCGAGCATCTCGGCGAGCGCGACGCGGCGACGCGGCTCGAGGATGCCGTCGCCGCCGTGATCGCCGAGGGAACGAGGGTGACCTACGACCTCAAGCCGACGCGCGACGACCCGAGTGCCGTCGGGACGTCGGAGTACGCGGACGCGATCATCGCGCGGCTTCGCTGAACGCGGCCCGCGCGCGAACGAAGGAGACCACACGTGAACGGTCGGAAGAAAGTGACTGTTGTCGGTGCAGGAAACGTGGGTGCGACGTGCGCGCTCGAGGTGGCGCGGCGCGACTACGCGGACGTCGTGCTCGTCGACATCGTCCCCAACTTCGCCGCCGGCAAGGCGCTCGACATGAACCAGATGGCCTCCGTCACCGGCTACGAGCCGGCGATCGTCGGCAGCGAGCGCTACGACGCGACGAAGGGCTCCGACGTCGTCGTCATCACCGCCGGCCGGCCGCGCTCCCCCGGCATGAGCCGCGACGATCTCGTCACGACGAACGAGGCGATCGTCGCGTCGGTGACGAAGGAGGTCACCCGCCGCTCGCCGAAGAGCGTGCTCGTCGTCGTCTCGAACCCGCTCGACGCGATGTGCCATGTCGCGCACGCGGTCTCGGGATTTCCGAAGGAGCGGGTCGTCGGCATGGCCGGCATCCTCGACACCGCGCGCTTCTCGGCCTTCATCGCCTGGGAGACCGGCTCCTCGGTGAAGGACGTGCAGGCGATGGTGCTCGGCGGCCACGGCGACCAGATGGTCCCCGTCGTCTCGGCCACCACCGTGGGCGGCGTGCCGCTCGAGCAGCTCACGACGAAGGGGAAGATCGGGAAGATGGTCGAGCGCACGCGGAAGGGCGGCGGCGAGCTCGTCGGGCTGCTCGGCACGTCTGCCTGGTACGCGCCGGGCGCGGCTGCCGCGCAGATGGTCGACGCGATCTGCCTGGACCAGAAGCGCGTCCTGCCCTGCACGGCGCTCCTCGAGGGCGAGTACGGCGTCGACGGCCTCTACATGGGCGTTCCCGTCCGTCTCGGAGCCGCCGGCGTCGAGGAGATCGTCAAGCTCCGGCTCAGCACGGCGGAGAAGAAGATGCTGCGCGAGTCGGCCACCGCCGTGCGTGAGGTCGTCGGGGTGCTCACAACGACGCAGTGACGAACGTGCCGCCGTGTGCGCGCTCCGGACGTGCGCTTCACGGCTGCTGAACACCGCCCCGGGTAGCCTTCGCCGCCATGGATCTCGGCCTTGCGGGACGGACGGCGATCGTCTGTGGCGCGTCGTCCGGCATGGGCCTGGCGACCGCCGAGGCGCTCGCCGCCGAGGGCGCCAACGTCGCCATGTTCGGGCGGCGGCGGGAGCTGCTCGAGCGCGAGGCCGACCGGATCGGAGCGCTCGCGGTCCAGGGCGACCTGACGATCCCGCAGCACCTGGAGCGGCTCGTCCAGGCGACGGTCGGGGCGTTCGGCGGCGTCGACGTCCTCGTGTTGAACGGCGGCGGGCCCCCGGCTGGAACTGCGACCGGGATGACCGCCGAGGCGGTCGAGGAGTCGGTCGCGCTCCTGCTCACGTGCCACGTCACGCTTGTCGGACGCTGCCTCCCCCACCTTCGCGAGAGCGGTCGCGGCCGCATCGTGGCGATCGAATCCTCCTCCGTGCGCGAGCCGCTCCCGAACCTCGCCCTCTCGAACGCGATCCGGCCGGGGGTCGTCGGCTGGCTGCAGACCCTCGCGCGCGAGCTCGGCCCAGACGGGATCACGGTCAACACGATCGCGCCGGGCAGCATCGACACCGAGCGGCTCCGATCGCTCCGGGGGCCGAACGGCGTCTCTGCCTCGGAGCTCGAGCGCATTCCCGCACGTCGGCTCGGCACGGCCGTCGAGATCGCGGCTGTGGTGACGTTCCTCGCGTCGGAGCGGGCCTCGTACGTGACGGGCGCCGTGATCCCGGTCGACGGCGGCCTCACTCGCGGACTGCTGTGAAGGCGTCCACCTCCCGCTGGCTCGTCCTCTCGGGCGCCGCGCTCCTCGTTGTCGTCGTGCTGCTCCTGGCGACCACCCCGACGAAGGACTATCTGTTCGTCCCGAATGGCGCGCACCCGATAGCGGGCAAGGTCGAGGTGCAGGGGAAGAGCCGGCCGGACGGGCCGGGTGGCATCTACTACGTCGACGTCACGGTGCGGAAGGTGCGCTGGCTCGAGCGGCTCGTCCCTTTCCTTCGTCCCGACGGCTCCTCGCTCGTCCCGCCGCAGGCGGTGACGGCGCCCGGCGAGACGTTCAAGGAGCGCATCGTGGAGGCGCGCGCCGAGATGAAGCGGTCCGAGCAGGTCGCCGCAGCGGTCGCGCTCCGGGCCGGCGGCCTCGACGTCCTGACCGAGCCGCAGGGCGTCCTCGTCGAAGCGGTCGCCGTCGACGTTCCGGCCGCGAAGGCGCTCTCCGGCGGCGACGTGATCGTCGGAGTCGACGGGCGCAAGGTGGCGACCGTCGACCAGCTGCTCCACGTGATGCAGGCCGTCGAGCCCGGGAACCGCGTCGAGCTGCAGCTGCGACGGGACGGCAAGGTCGTCGAGCACACGGTGAAGACGGTGGCCGCCCCGGGCGATCCGAAGCGGGCGATCATCGGGATCAACGTCTCGCAGGACGCGAAGATCCAGCTGCCCCGACGGGTCGACATCGACCTGGGCAACGTCGGCGGCCCGTCGGCCGGCCTCCCATTCGCGCTCCAGATCTACCAGGAGCTCGGCCACGACGTCGACCGTGGGCAGCGGGTCGCCGCCACGGGCGAGATCGAGCTCGACGGAAGCATCGAGCCGGTCGGCGGGATCAAGCAGAAGACGTACGGCGTCCGCTCCGCGGGGGCCGACGTGTTCCTCGTCCCGGCTGGGGATAACGCCGCGACCGCACGGCGATATGCAGGGGGCTTACGCGTAATCCCTGTGAAGAGTTTTGAACAGGCGTTGCGCGTCCTGCGAACACTGGCTCAGAAATGACCTCTTTGCAGGCCTTTTGCCCGGAAGGGCGACATCCGCAAAATGCGGAGAAATCGTTCGTCGAGGGGGTTGCGGGGATTCACCGGCGCGGCAAGAATCCCCGCTGTCCATCAGGGGAATTTCGGGGCAGGCGGCCAGAGGGGACATGAGCAAGCGAGCCATCGCGACATGCGAGGACTGCTATTTCCGCCGCGAGGGGCTGTGCGCCCTCCCCGGGAACACGCCGTGTCCCACGTTCCGGGCCGCGACGGGCAGGCTGGCTCCGCCCGTCCAGCCGCGCCTCGTCGTCCGGGCACCGCTTCCGCAGGTCGCGCACGCAGCCGGCGCATAAGATCCCGGCGTGAGCGAGGTGCCACGCCCACCCCGCGGTGACGGGCCGGGGGGCGAGTCCAGGGTGATCCCCTGGAAGCTCGTGTTGTGGGCGGCGATCGCCCTCTACGCGCTCGCGTTCCTGCTGCTCAACGACGACAAGCAAACGGTCGACTTCGTCTTCTTCACCGTCGACACGCGACTGCCCTGGCTGATCCTGCTCAGCATGGCGCTCGGCGCTGCGCTCGCGGTTATCGGCCCGCGCTGGTGGCGCGGGCGCAAGGATCGGCGCGGCTAACCATCTCGAAGCAGTCCGGCGAGGATCCGGACGCCGTCGGCGATCCGGTCGGGCGGCTCGTACGAGAAGGCGAGCCGCGCCGAGCTCCCTCCGCCGTCGCCGGCGAAGAAGTCGCTGCCGCGGACGAACGTGACGCCCGCCTCCGTCGCCCGGCCGAGCAGCTCGGCGGCGTCGACACCGCCCGCGAAGTCGACCCAGAGGAAGTAGCCGCCCTGCGGCCGGCTCCACGTCGCGCGGTCGGCGAGCTCGGCGTCCAGCGCCTCGAGCATCGCGTCACGCTGCAGGCGCAGGATCCCGCGGACGCGCTCCAGGTTGGGCTCGAACGCGCCCCGCGCAAAGAGCTCGTGGACGATCGCCTCGGGAAGGAGCGGCGGCGAGATGTACGTCGAGACGGCTCTGTCGTCGAACGAGGCGCGCAGCGCCTCCGGGACGACGAACCACCCGACGCGGAGGCCGGGCGCAACGGTCTTCGAGAACGACGACGTGAACGTGACGCGGCCCCCGCCCTCGAGCGCGTGCAGCGACGGCGGCGGCGTGCCCTCGTACCGCACGAGGCCGTACGGGTCGTCCTCGAGCACGTCGAGGTCGTACGTCGCGACGAGCTCCGCGATCCGCCTTCGGCGCTCCTCGCCGATCGTGCGGCCGCTCGGGTTCTGGAACGTCGGGATCGTGTAGAGGAACGACACGTCGCCGCCTCGGCGAAGCTCCGCCTCGAGCGCGTCGGGGTCGAGCCCCTCGTCGTCCATCGGGATCGGGACGGTCTCGACGCCCTGCCAGCGGAGCAGCTTAAGCGGCCGGTCGTACGTCGGCGCCTCCACGAGCACGCGACCGGGACGCCGCGCGAGCTGGACGGCGGAGTAGAACACGAAGCCCTGGAGCCCGCCCGTCGTCACGAAAACGCGCGCCGGGTCGACGCCGTGCCGCTCGCCGAGGAGCTGGCGCAACGGCGCGTAGCCCCCGCCCGTGCCGTACGAGAGGATGGTCGTCCCGTCGCGCTCGAGCGCCGCGCGCGCACACTCGGAGAGGAGGTCGGGATCGAGGCACGCCGCCGCCGGAGCACCCCGCGCGAAGGAGATCGGCGTCATGCGACGAGCCTACCGGCCGGGGCGACTGCTACCTTGGTCGCATGGCATGCCACACGGTCTGCCTGTGAGATCCGCTTCGTTCGACTCCTCCAGGGCTCGAAGGTCGTAGGTCTCGAGCCCCGTATCACCAATCAACAGGAGTCGTATGTCTCAGAACACGTTCGCCGCGCTCGGCGTGAGCGCGGAGGTCATCGCCGCGCTCGAGGCGCGCGGTATCACCAGCCCCTTCCAGATCCAGACCCGGGCGGTCCCGCCCGCGCTCGCCGGCACCGACCTGCTCGCGAAGTCGCCGACCGGGTCCGGAAAGACCCTCGCCTTCGCCATCCCGCTCGTCGAGCGCGCGCCGCGCGACGACGCCCGGCCCGCGGCCCTCGTCCTCGTGCCGACCCGTGAGCTCGCGCTCCAGGTCTCGGAGGAGATCGAGTTCCTCGCGGACGCACGCGACCTCACGGTCGCGACCGTCTACGGCGGCGTTGCCCTCCGCCCGCAGGCGAACCGTGCGCGCGACGCCCACGTGATCGTCGCCACGCCTGGCCGGTTGCAGGACCTGCTCGACCGGCGACTCGTCGCGCTGGACGCCGTCGAGATCCTCGTCCTCGACGAGGCCGACCGGATGCTCGACATGGGGTTCAAGCCCCAGGTCGACCGGATCGTCAAACGGCTCCCGCGCGACCGTCAGACGATGTTCTTCTCCGCGACGCTCGACGGCGAGGTCGGCGAGCTGGCGCGCGCCTACACCCAGTCCCCGGCGCACATCGAGGCCGAGCTCCCGAGCGAGCACGGCCCGAGGGAGATCGAGCATCACTTCGTGGCCGTCACGGCCGATACGAAGGTCTCCAAGCTGGTCGAGCTCCTCGAGGCGGAGCGCGGGCTCGCGCTCGTCTTCGTCCGAACCAAGCGCGGCGCCGACCGGCTCGCGCGCAAGCTCTCGCAGCAGGGCGTGAAAGCGGTCGCGATGCACGGCGACCTCTCCCAGGGCCAGCGCCAGCGGGCGCTCGAGCGGTTCGAGTCGGGCAGCGTGACGACCCTGATCGCGACCGACGTCGCCGCCCGCGGCCTCGACCTCGACGACGTCACCCACGTGATCAACTTCGACCCGCCCGAGGACGGGAAGGCGTACACGCACCGCGTCGGCCGCACGGGCCGGGCGGGCCGCTCTGGAACCGGGGTCACCCTCGTTCTCCCCGAGCAGCAGGCTGACATGAGCCGCGTCGCGCGTTTGAACGGTCAGCACGAGACGTTCGCGTCGACCGGGATGACGAGCGCTGCGCCGCGCCTCGTCTATTCGTCGCGCCGCCGCGGCGGCTGGGGCTCGGCGAAGACGCGCCGCCGCTAGGCGGTCACTCGAAATACGTGTCGTCGTGCGAGTACGGCGGGGCGCACATGCAGAGCAGGCGTGCCCCGTCGACTCCCGCGACGAGCTCGTGCCAGGCCCCTGGCGGGATCAGCACGGCGTCGCCTGCGACGACGTCACGTGCCTCGCCGTCGACCTCGAGCACGCCGCCGCCCGCAGTGAGGAGGTAGATCTCCTCCGTCACCGCGTGGTAGTGGCGCTGTGTCCCCTGCCCGGGCGCGAGCGACGCCTCCGCGAGAGACAGCGCGGGTGTGTGATGGAGCTCGCGGATCGTCGAGCCGTCCTTCGTCGTGAACGGCTCGGCGTCGGCCAGAGAGCGGAGCTCCACGACCTCGATGCTACGCGTTCCCCTCGCCGCTCTCGGTCCTCCCGGCGAGCGCTTTCTCGATCCGCTCCAGTCGGGCGACGAGCTCCGCCTGCTGAGTGACGTCCTGCGCGCGCTGCTCCGCCTGCATGCGCGTGATGAACACCGACACGACAAGCGACGTCGTGATCGGGATCGCGCTGACGCCGGCCAGCATGAGCAAAGCCGCGATGAGCCTGCCCGGTGTCGTCTCGGGGACCACGTCCCCGTAGCCGACGGTTGTCACCGTCACGATCGCCCACCAGAGGGCGTTGTTGAAGCCGTCGATGCCGGAGTCGACCAGCGTCTCGAGCACGGCAGCGACGAACGCAAGTGAGATTGCGACCATGGCGACCAGGCGAACGGCCCGGACGATGGTCAGCCGCGCGATCCCGCGCTGCATGCGCTCTTCGATCAGCGGCCGCACACCTGTCACATTCGCTCGCCGACGGCCGCTCCCTTCGATCAGTCGACGATCCGAAGTGATTCCGCGACCAGCACCCACGCCGAGACGGCCGTCACGAGCACCAGGCCCGCCGGCACCGCGACCGCAGCGACACGCGCCACCAGGCCGCCGAGCCCCACGCGGCGCAGCAGGACCGCCCCGGCAGCGACGAGCGCGGCGAAGACCACCGCGAACGTCCCGGCGAGCGCGGCCGCCCCGAGCGCACCGGTCAGGCGCGAGCTCGACCAGGGCTCGACCGCCGACCACCGCTCCACGAGCGCCACGACGAGCGCGGCTGCGGCGCCCGGCAGCAGCACGAACAGCACGATCGCGAGCGCGGCCGGTTCGAGCAGCGTGAAGTCGACGCCGTCCTCGTGGACGATCGTCGCGCCGCCGAGCGCGCCCGCGACGACGGTCCAGAGCGGCAGCCGCAGCCTCGGCGGAATCGCGGCGCGGAGCGCCGCGTAGAGCACGCCGTTGATCCCGCCGAGCATCGCCATCGCCAGCACGAGCTGGAGCGTGTCGAACGTGACGACGCCGATCTCGAAGCCGTCGTCCGACGTCACGCCGATCACGGCGTCCGGCGAGGTGAGCCGCAGGAGCAGCATCGCGAGCCGGCCGCCGACCCCGCCGACGAGGGCGCCCGCGATCGCACCGGATGCCGCACCGACGAGCACCCACCAGGCAACGCTCCGCACGTCCTCGCCGAGCGTCGCCGAGTCTCTCCTCGCCGTCGGCGCCTCCATGAGCTGGACGATACGGACCGGTTCAGATCGTGAGCTCGGCCGCGAGCTGCGCGGTCTCGGTCGGCGTCGTCCCGACCCGGATCCCGCGCTCCTCGAGCGCCTTCTTCTTCGCGGCCGCCGTCCCGGACGAGCCCGAGATGATCGCGCCCGCATGGCCCATTGTCTTGCCGGGCGGCGCCGTGAAGCCAGCAATGTAGGCGACGACGGGCTTCGCCATCTCGGTCTCGATGAAGTCGGCGGCCTTCTCCTCCTCGTCCCCGCCGATCTCGCCGACCATCACGACGTACTTCGTCTCGGGGTCGGCCTCGAACTGCTCGAGGATGTCGACGAACGACGAGCCGACGATCGGGTCGCCGCCGATGCCGACGATCGTCGAGTTGCCGAGCCCCATCTGCGTCAGCTCGTGCCCGATCTGGTACGTGAGCGTGCCCGAGCGGGAGACGAGGCCGATCTCGCCCTGCGAGAAGATCTCCGCGGGGATGATCCCGACGTTCGCCTTCCCCGGCGAGAGCGCCCCGGGACAGTTCGGGCCGAGCAGCCGCACCCCTTTCGACCGGGTGTACGCGTGGATGCGGAGCATCTCGTGCGCGGGGACGCCCTCGGTGATCGTGATCACCGTGTGTACGCCCGCGTCGACCGCCTCGTAGATCGCGTCGGCCGCGAACGGCGCCGGGACGAAGATCATCGACGTGTTCGCGCCGTGGTCCCGCACCGCCTCAGCGACGGCGTCGAGCACGGGCACGCCCTCGACGTCCTGACCGCCCTTCCCCGGCGTGACACCTGCCACGAGGTTCGTTCCGTAGCCGCGGTTGCGCAGGCCGTGGAAGCGTCCCTCGGAGCCGGTCAGGCCCTGGACGACGAGCCGCGTCTCGTTGTCGACGAGGATCGCCATCAGGCCCCCTTCCGAGCGTGGATCGCGAGCTTGTCGAGCGTCAGCCGGCCGTCCACGACGCGCGGGCCGAGCAGCTCCTCGACGCGCGCGGCCTCCTCGCCCTCGCACCCCGTCCGGGCGAGCCACGCGGCGAAGTCGAACGAGTGCACCAGGATCTCCACCTCGGCGACGGTGAGCGCCGCCTCGTCGAGGAACCCGCGCCACTCGGCCTCGGTGTAGTTGCGGACATGCGAGGGGTCGCGGAGCGCCTCCGCCTCCTCGACCCGGTCCCCCATGAACACGGTGTCGACGACGAGCACCCGGTCGTTGCTCGCGCGCGCCATCTCGTGCACCGCCGGGCCGGGGTCGACGAAGTGGTGCGCGGCGGTGCGGCAGGCGACGACGTCGAACGCCCCGTCCGCGAACGGGAGCGACTCGGCCCGGCAGATCACGTCCGGGCGCATGCCGGGAGCCGGATCGCACGTGACGACCTCGAGCCCCGCCTCGCGCAGCCGACGCGCGACGTGGCCGCCGCCGGTGGCGACGTCGAGGGCCGTGCGCCCCCCCGCCGCCCAGAACACGAGCAGGTCGAGATCGGCCCCGTCGCGGTGCGCGTCCGAGTCGACGTACGCCTGCGCCCGATCGCTCCAGTCGAGGGACGTCATGCCGCCAGCTCCACCGCGAGCTTGGCCGCCTCGAGCATCGTCGGGGAGACGCGGAGGTTCGGCGGCGCCGCGTCGGCGAGGATGCTGCGCCCCTCTTCGGCGTTCGTCCCGTCCAGGCGCACGACGATCGGCAGCTCGAGCGACATCTCGCCGAGCGCCTGGAGGATGCCCCGCGCGACCTCGTCGCACCGCGTGATCCCACCGAAGATGTTGAAGAAGATCGCGCGCACCTGGGGGTCCTGCGTGATCACGGACAGCGCGTCGACGACGCCCTGCGCGTCGCCGCCGCCGCCCAGGTCGCAGAAGTTCGCGGGCCGCCCACCGGCGAAGGTGACGACGTCGACGGTCGACATCGTCAGGCCGGCGCCGTTTCCGAGGACGCCGACCTCGCCGTCGAGCTTGACGTACGTGACGTGCTTCTCGCGCGCCAGAGCCTCGAGCGGGTCGGCCGCATCGCGGTCGCGCATCTCGGCGACCTCCGGATGACGGAAGAGAGCGTTGTCGTCGACCGTGAACTTCGAGTCGAGGGCCTTCACCTCGCCTTCGGGCGTCACGATCAGGGGGTTGATCTCGCACAGCATCGCATCGAAGGTCAGGAACGCCTCGTGCAGCTTCCCGACGATCGCGGCGATCTGCTTCTGCTCCGACGGGTCGGTCACACCGCCGCCGTACACGAGGCGCCGCGCCTGCCACGGATGGAAGCCCTCGAGCGGGTCGACGCGGATCTGGACGAGCGCGTCCGGGCTCTCCTCCGCGATCTGCTCGATGTCGACGCCGCCTTGCGTCGTGAACATGTAGAGCGCGCGTTTCGCGCTCCGGTCGAACGTGAGCGAGAGGTAGTACTCCTTTGCGATCTCGGAAGCCCGCTCGATCCAGAGCTTGCGGACGACGTGCCCGCGGATGTCAAGGCCGAGGATCTCCTTCGCGCGCTCCTCCGCCTCGTGCGCGTTCGCGGCGAGCTTGATCCCGCCCGCCTTGCCACGCCCGCCGGTGAGCACCTGCGCCTTGACGACGACGGGGCCCCCGAGCACCTCGGCCGCCTGTCGGGCCTCGCCTGGAGTCGTCGCGAGCCGCCCGTCGGAAACCGGGATCCCGACCCGCCGGAAGAGCTCCTTGCCCTGGTACTCGTAGAGGTCCACCCCGCGCGGCAGGCTATCGAAGAACCCTCGCGCCGAGAGGCGCCAGCCGCGCCCGCCGCAGAGGGGTGTGCGAGCATGGCCGGGTGCTGCGCCCCGCCGCTGTCCTGCTCGCGCTCGGCGCTTTCGCTCTCGTCGCGGGATGCAGCTCGAACGATGCCTCCCCGATCATCCCGAGCGCGGCACCGCCGCAGACCGCCGAGCTCGACTGGAACGAGCGATCCCCGGAAACGGGGCCTGCGCTCGTCTTCCGTGTCCGCCGCTTCGCGGTGACGAAGGACGGCTGGAGAGCCGACGTCGCGATCGAGAACCTGAGCGGCATCCCGTGGATCCTCGGGGAGAACCCGGTGGCGGTCGAGCAGTCGTTCGGGATCATGCTGTTCGCCACAGGCGGCATGGACGAGCTCGAGCAGCGCAACCAGAGCAGCGACCTCCCCGGGCTCCGGGCCGCGCAGCGCTTCGTGCCGCCACTGCCCTCACGGCTCGCGCCGGATGCGAGCTGGGGCGGGACGATCTCGGCGCCTGGGAGCCTCGCGGCGGGACGTTGGGTGCGGGTCGCGTTCGGCCCGTTCGTCGCCGTCGGCACGCCACCCGACGGGATGCCGCGTCAGTTCACCTGGATCACGGATCACACCTACCGGCTGCGCGCGGCGCCCTGAGACCTCCGGCGAGGGGCTGGAGCGCGCGTCCTACCCGATCGGGCGGGCGTCACCGCGGTTGGGCGGCCGTGCGTGTGCGATCGGCGGTGGAGACTTCGAGCAGGCACTCGTGTCGACGGCGGTGTCACACGTCGGGGGCGCCGTCGCGCAACTCCTCGACGAGCTCGTCGACCGGGCGTCCGCCGTCGACGATACCGAGCACAGATGCGATCGCGTCCTCGGCCGACCCCTTGGACGCGACCTTGTCGGCGAGCAGCCGCTCGAGAGCAGGCTCGATCCCGAGCGCGTCGGCGAAGGCCCGGTACTCGGTCGCGAGGCGCTGCCGGTCGCGCGCGGGCCGCGAGGTGCGGATCGCGCGCAGCAGGACGTTCTTCGGCGTGTGCTCCAGCGGGACGAACTCGACGACCTGCACGTCGTAGCCGGCGAGCTCGAGCAGACGCGCGCGGGCGGCATCGGTGACCTCGGCGGCAAACCGCTCCCGGAGCGTGCCGTGGCGGAGCAGGGGGCGGAGGAGGTCGCTCGACAGCTGCCCGAGCAGCTCGTGCTGGCAGCAGGGGACCGCAAGGATCACGCGAGCGTCGGCATGGATCGCGCGCTCCAGCGCGACGTCGGTCGCCGTGTCGCAGGCATGGAGGCTGACGACGAGGTCGACGCCGGTGAGGTCGGCGTCCGCGATGTCCCCGAGCTCGAAGCGCAGGCCCTCGAGACCGAGCCTCTGGGCGAGCGCCGCGCACTCATCCACGACGTTCGGCTTGAGGTCGAGCCCGAGCACCTCGACGTCGCGTCCGTGGATCCGGGTGAGCAGGTCGTGGAGCGCGAAGGTGAGGTAGGCGCGCCCCGAGCCGAAGTCGACCACCCGGAGATGCCCCTCGGGCAGGCTCGGCACGACGTCCTCGACGAGCTCGACGAAGCGGTTCACCTGCCGGAACTTCGCGCTGCGAGACGCGCGCACCCGGCCCTCCGGCGTCTGCACCCCGAGGGCGACGAGGTACGGCACGGGGCTGCCCGCGGGAAGTGCGTGGCGCTTGGCACGGTCGTGGGTCGCGGGCGCGGCCGCGCGCGTCGGCGGCCTCCGCAGGATGCGGGGCTCGCCGCGTCCAGCGAGCACCTGCCAGTCGGCGTCCGGCTCGTGGAGCAGCGCCTGGCGGTACTCGCCGCCGATCGCGGTCGAGAGGAGCCGCGCGACGGCTGCGCCGCCGAGGTTCTCGTCCGTCGTGCGCGTCGCAAAGTGCCGGCGCACGCGCCACCGCGCGCCTGCGCGGAGCTGCACTGGATCGACCGTGAGTCGCCGGGGCGCATCGGGGCCGGGCGAACGCGGGCGACTCAGCGTCGCGCCCGTCAAGACCCCGTCGCCCACGAGCCGCGCGACGAGCTCAGGGAGCGTCATTCGCTCTCCGGCTTCGCGACGACGCAGAGGAGCTGCCCGCTCGCCACGCCGGCTCCGGGGGCAACGCCGAGCTCTCCTACGACGCCGTCCCGCGGAGCGACGATCTCGTTCTCCATCTTCATCGCCTCCACGACGACGAGCAGGTCGCCTGCTTCGACCCGGTCGCCGTCGGCGACGGCGACCTTGAGCACTGTTCCCTGCATCGGGCTCAGGACGGCGCCGTTTGCGGCGCCACCGTCCGCGTGCTCGTCGCGCTCCCGTCGTCGCCGCGCCAGGGTCGCCCAGGGCGGCTCGGTGACATGGAGGCGAACGTCGTACGCGCGCCCGTCGACCTCGACGCCGACGAGCCGCGGCACGGTCGACGCAGCTCCGTCCGCCCCATGCGCCATACTCGTTGTCAGATGAGAGAACTGGTGCTCCAGCTCCTGCGCACGCTCCGCCAGCTCCTCGGACTCGACGATGCCGGCGCAGGTCGTGGCGCCGCGAAAGCAGGGATGTTCGAGCAGCGCCCGGTGGAACCCGAGCAGCGTCGGCGTCCCCTCGATCCTGAACTCGGCGAGCGCCCGCAGCATGCGGGCGATCGCGCGGTCGCGGTCGACGTCGTGGACGATCAGCTTGGCGATCATCGGGTCGTAGAGCCCGCTGACCTCGTCCCCCGCCTCG
Source organism: uncultured Actinomycetes bacterium (assembly GCA_963747125.1). GTDB lineage: Bacteria > Actinomycetota > Thermoleophilia > Gaiellales > Gaiellaceae > Gaiella. Next base: position 30,435 of record CAVVEN010000025.1, read on the forward strand.
ACGCCCGAGTCGACCCGCACGCCCGGCCCGGCCGGCTCCCGGTAGGCCGTGATCCGCCCCGGAGCCGGCAGGAAGCCCTTCGTCACGTCCTCGGCGTTCACGCGGCACTCGATCGCGTGCCCGCGGAGCCGTACGTCGTCCTGCCCGATCGAGAGCGGCTCGCCGGCGGCGATCATGACCTGCTCGCGGACGAGGTCGAGGCCGGTGACGGCCTCGGTCACCGTGTGCTCGACCTGGATCCGCGTGTTCATCTCCATGAAGAAGTACTCGCCGTCGCGCGTCAGGAGCCCTTCGACCGTCCCGGCGGAGCGGTAGCCGGCCGCGCGCGCCGCGTCCACGGCGATCCCGCCGATCCGCGCCCTGAGCTCGTCGTCGACGGCCGGCGAGGGCGTCTCCTCGACGAGCTTCTGGTGTCGGCGCTGGATCGTGCAGTCCCGCTCGCCGAGGTGGATGACGTTCCCGTGCGCGTCGGCGAGCACCTGCACCTCCACGTGGCGCGGGTCCTCGATGTATCGCTCGACGTAGACGGCGGGGTCCGCGAAGTACTTCTCGCCCTGGCGGGTCGCGGCCTCGAACGCGCGCTCGGCCCCGTCGGGCCCGCGGACGATCTCCATGCCCTTCCCCCCGCCCCCCGCGGCGGCCTTGATGATGATCGGGTATCCGACGTCTGCGCCGAGCTCGACGACCTCGCCCGCCGACCGCACGGGATCGACGGAGCCCGGGATGATCGGCACGCCCGCCTGCCGCATCGCGCGGCGCGCGGCGGTCTTCGTCCCCATCAGCTCCATCGCCTCGGGCGGCGGACCGATCCACCTCAGTCCGGCATCCTGAACCAGGCGCGCGAACGCCGCGTTCTCGGCGAGGAAGCCGTAGCCGGGGTGGACGGCCTCGGCTCCGGATCTGAGCGCCGTCTCGACGAGCACGTCTCCCCGCAGGTAGCTCTCGGCTGCCGGTCCGGGACCAACCAGGTACGCCTCGTCCGCCGCCCGCACGTGCGCGCGCCCCCGGTCGGCCTCCGAGTAGACGGCCACACAGCCGATCCCGAGCTCGCGGAGCGTCCGGAAGACCCGGATCGCGATCTCGCCACGATTGGCGACCATTACCTTCGAGAACGGCGGCATACGGCGCGTATTCTCCCCCAACCGTGACCCTGCCCGATCAGTTGACGCTCGCGCGGGCGCTCGCGGTTCCCATCGTGATCGTCCTCTATGCGTGGGACTTTCCGAACCACCTCTATTGGGCGACGGGGGTGTTCGTCGTCGCGATGGCGACCGACCAGCTCGACGGGTGGCTCGCGCGTCGCCGGAACCAGACCTCCGCGTTCGGCTCCCTGCTCGACCCGATCGCCGACAAGGTGCTCGTGCTCGCGGCGCTCGTGATGCTCGTCGCAGAGGGCGTCGCGCCCGCGTGGATGATCGCGGCGATCGTCGCACGCGAGATTGCCGTGTCCGGTCTCCGGCTCGCGGCCATCGAGCGCGGCGTCGTGATGGGCGCACGCGACCTCGGGAAGCTGAAGACGTGGGCCCAGACCGTGGCGGCAACCCTGGCGGGTCTGCAGGCGGCGGGCGCGTGGGATACCGACGTCGCCTGGTGGGCGCTCCTCGTGGCGACCGTGCTGACCTGGGTGTCGGGGCTCGACTACGCCCGGGTGGCGCCGCGCGTGCTGCGCGGCGGCGCAGCGTCGTAGCGACCCCCGTCTCCGACGAGGCTCGGCGCACGCCCGACCGCGTCGAGAAGCCCCGCGCGCCACCAGGCGCTTTCGAATGGCCGACCGGCGCCGGACGCGAGCTGGGCGGCCGCGGCGCGCTCGACGGCGAGTCGCTCGACCGGATCGTCCGGCGTGGGGACCAGCTCGATCTGCACGCCGCGACGCTACGCGAGCGGCACGAGACGCGCGGCGGTCGCCTTGAACGACGCCACCACGACCTCTCCCTCGCGTAGGTCGAGCCGCTCGAGCGACGCGGCGCTCACCTCCGCGACGAGCTCGCCGACGCGGACGCGCGCGCGGTTCCCGAGCGGCGTCACCGAGACGATCGCGCCGCGGACGTGGTTGAGGGCGGAGTCGTCCGGCGCCTCGCGGCCGATTGCGACCTCCCACGCATGCACCGCGACCCCGACACGCCCCCGTCCCTCGTCCGTGCTCCAGGCCGACCCTCCGACGTCGAGCACCACCTCCGTCAACCCGTCCCGGCCCGGCCGAGCGATACCGCGCAGCAGGCTCGCGCCGGTGAGGCTTGCGACGAACGCGTTCCGCGGCTCCGCGACGAGCTCGCCGGCCGATCCCTCCTGGACGACGTGCCCATCGACGATCACCCCGACGCGATCGGCGAGCGCGGCCGCGTCCTCGAAGTCGTGGGTCACGAGAAGCGTCGGGAGGCCGAGCTCGTGGAGAAGCGTGTGAAGCTCCGAGCGGACCTCGGCCTTCGTGTGGGCGTCGAGCGCCGAGAGCGGCTCGTCGAGGAGCAGCGTCGCCGGCCGCCGGGCGAGTGCGCGCGCCAGCGCGACGCGCTGACGCTCTCCGCCGGAGAGCTCTCGCACGCGCGCGCCGCCGAGGGCGCCGATCCGGAAGCGGTCGAGCAGCTCGTCGATCGGTGCGCCGCGCGGCGCGCCGAAGCGGACGTTGGCCGAGACGTCGAGGTGGGGGAACAGCGCGTACTCCTGGAAGAGGTATCCGACGCGCCGTCGCTCCGGCGGACGGTCGATGCCGCGGGTGGTGTCGAGCCACGTCTCGCCGTCGACCTCGACCAGACCGCGATCGGGCCGGAGCAGCCCAGCGACGACCCGGAGCGTCGTGCTCTTCCCGGCGCCCGACGGCCCGACGAGCGCGAGCGTCTCGCCCGCCTCGACGGTCAGCCGGACGTTCGCGTCGAAGGCGCGAAGGGAATGGGCGAAGTCGATTCGGAGCGCCATCGCGTGAGGAGCTTGACGGAGAGCAGCACGACGCCGCTCACCAGCACCAGGAGCGCGCTGATCGCGAGCGCGACGTCGAAGTCCAGATCGAACTGCTCGTAGATCGCGAGCGAGAGGGTCTGCGTCCGGCCCTCGAGCGATCCCGCGAACATGATCGTCGCGCCGAACTCGCCCAGTCCCCGCGCGAACGCCAGCGCGGCTCCAGCGCCAAGGCCCCCCGCGGCGAGTGGCAGCGCGACCCGGGAGAACACGCGTCCCGGGCCGGCGCCGAGCGTCCGAGCGGCCGCGGGGAGCGACGGGTCGACCGACTCGAAGGCCGCGACGGCCGTGCGGAGATAGAACGGGCTGGCGACGAAGGTCACCGCGAGCACGACCGCCGTCTGGGTGAACGCGATGTCGACTCCCAGCGCGTCCATCGTGCTGCCGAGCAGCCCGAGGCGGCCGAACGCAGCGAGCAGCCCGATGCCGGCCACCGCCGGCGGGAGCACGAGCGGAAGCTCGACCATCGTCACGACCACGTCACGCAGGCGCGTCTCCCTCGTCGCGATCCAGTAGGCGGCCGGGGTGCCGAAGAGGAGGATCAGGGCCATCGAGACGAGGTTCGTCTTCGCGGTCACGACCAGCGCGTCCTTCGCCGCGTCGCTTCCGAGCGCCGACACGAGCTCCCCGGGCGGCACGCGGAAGAAGATCGCGACGACCGGGAGGACAAGGAACGCGAGCACCACCCCCGTCGCGAGGACGAGTGCCCCGCGGAAGAGGCGTCCTACGTCGATGGCTTCGGCACCGGGAGGAAGCCTGCGTTCTTGAGCGCCGTCTGGCCCTTCGTCGCCAGCAGCGTGGCGATCCACGCTCGCGCCGCCGCCTTGTTCGCGGACGTCGAGACGACGGCGATCTCGTACCGGACGCGCGGCTGCGCCCAGGCCGGGATCCTGATCACGTCGACCTGGTCGCTGACCGGCCGGGCGTCGGTGACGTACACGAAGCCGGCGTCGGCCTGCCCGAGCGCGACCTTCCCCGTCACCGCCTTGACGTCCGACTCGCGGCTGACCACCTTGCTCAGCACGCCGGCAAGCCCCATCTTGCGGAGCACGGTGAGCGTGTAGCCACCCACCGGCACGGCCGGCGCGGCGACGACGAGCTTGACCGGCTTGTTGCGCAGGTCGTAGATCGACGTGATGCCGGCCGGGTTCGACTTCGGGACGATCAGCGCCAGGCGGTTCGCAGTGAAGGTCACCGGCTTGTCGACGAGACCCGCCTTGAAGAGCCGCTGCGTGTTGAGCGGCGCGGCGGAGGCGAAGATGTCCGCAGGCGCCCCGTTCCGGATCTGGGTCTCGAGCGCGTTCGAGCCGGCGAAGCTGTAGTTCTGCGCCGGGTCGAGCGCCTTGAACACCTCGGTGAGCGAGGCGGCGGCATAGATCGTCAACGGCGGCGTCGCGGTCGAGCGCGCGCCGGCTCCGCCCGCGACCAACGCAGCGACGAGAAAACCTGCGACGAGCGCGATGACACGATGACTCGTGTGTCTCATGTGTCGTGTCTCCTAACCGAGATACGGCTCGAGCGCAGCGCTGGCCGTCTCGAGGTCGAGGGCGGGTGGGAATGGCTCGGCGCGCTCGCCGACCGAGCCGACGAGCGCGCCGATCTGCTGTCCGACACTCGCGACGAGGCTCGCGCAGAGGACGCGGTACGACGGCTCCGAGACTGCCGAGACGGCGCTCTGGTGGGCGCCGAGCATCGGCCGGAGGACTTCGACGCCCGTCTTGCGGGTGGCCGCGGCGTTGTCGAACGCCTTCGCCGGCCACTCGAACGCAAAGTCGTCGCCCGCCGCGGGCGTGTCTCCGGCACCGGTGATGAGGTCGGAGATGGCGCGTGCGTGGGCCAGTGACGCCGAGCGTCCGCTTCGCAACGTGCGGCGGGCTTCGGCCCCGAGCTGGTCCGCCTCGAGCGCACGCGCGTAGTAGTCGGCGGCGAGATAGGCCGCTGCGAGCCCGAAGTTCGCGTACGAGAGCTCGTCGTCGGTCGCAGCGCGCGCCGGTCGAACTGGAGCGATCGTCATCGCGACGCCGCCGGCCGCGGCCACGAGGAGCCCTCGCCTGCTCAGCCGCGCGATCATCGTTCCACCATCACGCTCGTCGACTTGACGATCCCGGCGGCGCTCATCCCGGGCACGAGCCCGAGCTCCTCGACCGACTCGCGGGTGACGATCGCGACGACCCGCGCGGGCTCGGTGACGTCGATCTCCACGCGTGCGAGCAGGCCGTCGGTCTCCACCGCGCGCACGATGCCGCGGAAGCGGTTCCGCGCGGTGAGGCCCTCCGTGCCGTCGTCCGCTCGAAGCCGCTCCACCTCGGACATCGGGACGACGCGTCGATTCGCCGTGTCGCGCTCGACCCGGATCTTCCCGTCGCGGTCCCAGCGCCGGAGGGTGTCGAGGCTGATCCCGAGCGCACGCGACGCCTGGGCGGCCGTGAGTGTTCTTGCAGCCTTCTTAGGCATTGCCTATTCATTACCACAATCGCACGGCACGCGTCCGAGGTCGCTACCGACCCCGTTCGGCGCATGTGTCAAGCGGGCGTGGCGACCCAGGCGGTGGCGCGATCGCCGAGCGCGGCGGCTGCACGCTCGGCGCCGTGGCGGTCGGCGAAGACGCCGTATGCGACCGGGCCGGCGCCGGTCGCGTCCGCGCGGATCGCGCCGAGGCCGAGAAGCTCCGGCGCGAGAGGCGAGGATGCGAGGTCGTTCGGGGGCAGGTGTGCGAGGTCGGCGGTCTGGGCGAGACGTTCGAGCGCGCCGAGCAAGGCAGCCCGCCGGTCGTCGAATCCAACGTCTCCGCGACGCGCGTCGAATGCCCCGTAGACGTCCGCCGTGGACGTCTTGACCGTACCGTGGGGCAGAGCGAGGACGACCGCATAGTCGCGAGGAACTCCGATCGGCCGAAGCGTCGTCCCGTCGTCCGTTCCGAGCTGCGCGCCGTCCCGGAGGAAGAACGGCACGTCCGCGCCGAGCGACGCGGCGAGCCGCTCGAGGACGTCGGCTTCGAGCGGCCGGTCGAGAAGCCCGTTCGCCAGGGTGAACGCCGCGGCGGCGTCGCTCGACCCTCCCCCGAGGCCTGCCGCGACCGGCACGCGCTTTTCGATGCGCGCCTCGAAGAACATCGCTCCGTCGACGGCGCCCGTCACAGCGTCGAGGGCGCCGCGGACGAGCGTGTCGCCGGCGAAGCCTTCGACGCGCGTTGCGCGCGCGCGCCGAATCGCCACCGTGTCCGCGAGCGAGAGTCGCTCGAGCACGGTCGCGACGTCGTGCTTCCCGTCGGGCCGCAGCGAGCCGACGACGAGCGCAAGGTTGATCTTTGCCGGCGCTTGCGCCTCGACCCAGCCGCTCACGCGTCGAGCGCCTCGGTGAGGTGGACGAACTCGTCGGGCTCGAGGGCTTCGGCGCGCGCGTCCGGCCGGCGGCCGATCGCCTCGAGCGCCGCCACCGCGTGCTCGCGCGACGCCACACCCGCGAGCGAGAGGGCGTTCGCGAGCGTCTTGCGGCGATGCCCAAACGCGCCGACGACGACGCGGCGCACGCGCTCGGCATTCGGCGGCGCCGCTACTCGCTGGAAGGCGACGAGCGCGGAGTCGACGTTGGGCGGCGGGCGAAAGACGGTGCGCGAGACCGCGTGGAACCCGGTCCGCCGCGCGTGGAGGCGGACGAGAACCGAGACCGCGCCGTAGGCCTTTGTCCCCGGATCGGCAAAGAACCGGTCGGCCACCTCCCGCTGCACCATCACGCACCAGCTGCGAAGCGCGGGCGCGCCGGCGAGCGTCTCCGCGACGAGCGGCGTCGCGATGTTGTACGGCAGGTTGGCGACGAGCTTCGAGGGCTGCGGGTCGAGCTCGCCGAGATCGAGCCGGAGCGCGTCTCCGAAGACGAGCGTGACGTTCGACCGGCCGTCGAGCGCGTCATCGAGAGCGGGCTCGAGCCCGCGATCGAGCTCGATCGCGTGGACGCGGCGCACGCGATCGGCGAGGTACGTGGTCAGGACCCCGAACCCGGGACCGACCTCGAGCACGACGTCGTCCGGCCCGAGCGCCGCGAGGCGATCGATAACGCCGAGCACGTTGCGGTCGACCAGGAAGTGCTGGCCGAGCGCCTTCTTCGGGCTCAGCTGGCTCATCGCCGGTCCAGCCCGAACGCGCGGTCGGCGTTCTCGTCGATCCGGGCCTCCAGCTCCACCGCGCTCTCTTCCCGTGCCTCGGCGAGAACGCCGAGCGTGTGCATCACGAGCGCGGGCTCGTTCGGGCGGCCGCGGGCGGGCTGCGGCGCGAGGTACGGGCTGTCCGTCTCCGCCAGGAGCCGGTCGGCTGGAACGCGGGCGGCCGCCTCGCGCAGCGGGCCCGCCTTCGGGTACGTGACGTTCCCCGCGAACGAGACGTAGTAGCCGCGCTCGAGCGCGGGCTCGAGCAGGTCGGGCTCCGAGAAGCAGTGGAGGACGACCGTCCCCTCGAACGGCTCGAGCGCGGTCGCGGTCTCGCGGCTCGCCGACCTGCTGTGCACGACGACCGGAAGACCGAGCTCCTCCGCGAGCTCGAGGTGCGCCTCGAAGAGCGCGCGCTGCTCGCGCAGCGTCTCGGCGCCGTGGTGGCCGTCGAGCCCCGTCTCGCCGACGGCGACGACGTTCGCTTCGCGAAGGAGCTCCTGCAGCTCTCCGACGCGGCCCGCCTCCGGTGTCGCGGCCTGATGTGGATCGATGCCCAGCGCGGCCACGACGCCGGAGCTCGTGCGCGCAATCGCGAGCGCCCTGTGGCACGACTCGATGCCGGTCCCGATCGTCACCACGCGCGTCACCCCCGCCGCGCGTGCACGGTCGAGCAGTTCCGGCGGGGCGGCGTCGCACGCGTCGAGGTGCGCGTGCGTGTCGATCACGCCGCGGGCGCCGGCTCGTCGATGCGGGGGAAGAGCGGCGCGGCGGGCGCGAGCCCGTCCACGGCCACGGTCCGCCCGTACACGACCTCGCTCCAGTCGAGCGACGGAGGCTGGCCGAGCGCCTCGAGGATGCGGGCCGAGGTCTCCGGGAGATACGCAGCGAGCGCGACCGCAACGGCGCGCAGACCATCGACGAGGTCGTACAACACCCGGTCGAGCTCGTCCGCGCGCGCGTCGTCCTTTGCGATCTGCCACGGCGCGGTCACCTCGACGTGGCGGTTGAGGGCGCGGATGACCTCCCAGATTCGTTCCAGCGCGCCGGTCAGGTCGAAGACGTCGAGACGTGCCCCCACGTCGGCCCCCAGCGGCTCGAGGATTGCCGCGACCTCCGACTCCGCCGACGGCACTGCGCGGAGCTCGCCCTCCCGATAACGGGCGACCATCGCGGTCGTCCGGGAGAGCAGGTTGCCGAGGTCGTTCCCGAGCTCCCGCTCGTACCGCTCCCGGACGCCGTCGACGGATGCCGTCCCGTCCTGCCCGAACGACACCGATCGCGCGCACCAGAAGCGCACGGGGTCGGCGCCGTACAGGTCGACGAGCTCGAGCGGATCGACGACGTTCCCGAGCGACTTCGAGATCTTGCGGTCGTCGAGAAGCAGGTAGCCGTGGACGAAGAGCTGCCGGGGGACGGTGTACCCCGCGGCGAGCAGCATCGCCGGCCAGTAAACGCAATGGAAGCGCAGGATGTCCTTCGCCAGGAGGTGTCGGACGACCGGCCAGAACCGCGGGACGAGATCCTCGCCCGGCCGCGCGTACGTCAGCGCGCTCAGGTAGTTGACGAGCGCGTCGGCCCAGACGTACGCGACCTGGTCGGTATCCCACGGGATGGGGATGCCCCACGTCAGACCCTCACGACTGATCGAGAAGTCCTGGAGACCGCCCGCGATGAACGACCGCGCCTCGTTCGCCCGGAACGACGGCAGGACGAAGTCCGGGCGCTCGTCGTACAGGGCGAGCAGCCGCTCCTGGTAGGCCGAGAGCCGGAAGAACCAGTTCCGCTCCTCGATCCACTCGGGTGCGATGTCGTGCTCGGGGCACTTCCCGTCGACCAGCTCGTCCTCGGCCTTGAAGCTTTCGCAGCCGACGCAGTACAGCCCCGCGTAGACGTCCTGGTAGATGTCGTCGCGCCCGTTGTCGCGGATCCGCTGCAGAAACTCCTGGACGAACCGCTTGTGCCCGTCGTCGCTCGTGCGGATGAAGAAGTCGGGGGCGACGCCAAGACGGGCGGGGAGCGCCCGCCACGCCTCGACGATCCGGTCCGCGTACTCCTGCGGAGCGAGACCCTGCTCGGCGGCCACGCGCGCGACCTTCGACGCGTGCTCGTCGACGCCGGTGAGTAGGAAAGACTCACGGCCGCGCTGCCGCTGATGACGCGCGACGATGTCGGCCGCCACCGTCGTGTACGCGTGCCCGATGTGCGGGGTGGAGTTGACGTAGTAGATCGGCGTGGTGACGTAGTACGGCTCCATCGCCGACGATTCTACGGGCGGCCTTTGCGACGACCGCTGTGCCGAGCACTGCGAGCAGCGCAAGCGCGGCGAGGATGCCATGTCCGTGGCTCCTCGCGTCGGCACGAGAGGAACCCGACTGATGAAGCTCGGCGGAGAGGTGCGGCATCGATTCCCCGCGGCCTTCGACCTCCCCCACTCGCCGCCTGTCGACCGTCCTCGGCCGAGTCGCGGGAGGCTCGGGGAGGGCGTGGCCACGGGAGGTGTCACTACCGGCTCTCGGCCCGGTCGGGAGTGATGCGGCGAGCGCCGGCGTGTCGTCCGCGTCGGCGCGGCTCGGCACAGCGGGGATAGCCGCGGACCGGTCACCCGGCCGGACGGCGGGCCCGATCGCGACGACTCGACGTGCGACGCGCTCCGCCGTCGGGATCGCCACGACTGGACGAGCGCTCCGGGCGGCGGACGGCGGCGACGCCTCCGCCGTCGACGCGGCAGTCACCGCGTCCCGGGCGATGCGAAGCGCCGGCCTCGCCGACGCGGCTCTGGGGACCTCGGCGCCCGCCGTGACGACCATGGCCGGGGTTGGCGCCTCGGACACGGCAGCCGGCTCCGAGCCGGGCGCCGGAGCTCCATCTGCGGCCAGCTCGGGCTGTACTGCGGAGGCGGCCCGAGACTCCGGCTCCGCCGCAGGCGCCGGCGTTCCCGAAGCGCTCGAGGGCTGCGACGACTGCGGCGGCGCAGGTACCCGCGCAGGCGCAGGCGCAGGCGGAGCAAGCGCAGGTGGAGCAGGCGCAGGCGATGGGCTTGCCGCCGTGATCGGCGGGGCCGAGGGAGCCGCGGGCGAGGGCGCCGGCGACGCCGCGCGCGGCGGGAGCAAGTCGAGCGGGTCGACGTAACCCTCCGCCTGCGAGGCAACCCGGACTCCGACGTGGACGGACGCGACGGAGTGCTCGGCGTCGCCGCTCCATCCCATCGTTCCGATCGACGCGCCCTCGGCGACCATGTCGCCCTTGGCGACGGCGACCGAGCCGAGATGGACGAGCGTGACGGCGTAGCCGTTGGACGTGACGATGGTGATGCCCCGGCCATAGGTCGGGAGGGAGCCGGCGAAGCTCACCGTGCCCGAGGCGGGCGCTCGCACCGGCGAGCCCTCGGAGCCAGCGACGTCGATCCCGCGGTGCTGTCCGGCGGCGTACGCGTCGCCGCCGAGCGCGAACGGACGGAGAACGTCGCCGTCGGCGGGCCATGACCACGCCGCAGCCGAGCCGTTCACGACGAGCGCCGCCATGCCGACCGCTGCGACGAGAAGAAGACGATGCACGTGGCACCTCCTTCATTTTCAGCGCGGGCAACGCGGCGAACGAAGGGTAGCGTGGCCGCCGGACGGCGTCAATCGGAGGATTCGAGCGACCGACGGTAGAGCTCGTTCTTCGATCCGCCGACGAGGCGTGCAACCGTGTCTGCGGCGGCTCGTCGGGCGGCGCCGGCCGCGACGAGCTCCCGCACCGCGCTCACCGCGTCGTCGAGCTCAGCGACAGGAGTCGTGCTCGGCGCGACGACGAGCGTCACCTCGCCCTTGACCGGCTCGCGGAAGCGATCCGCGAGCTCCGCTGCGGTCCCGCGCAGCGTCTCCTCGAAGCGCTTCGTCAGCTCGCGGCAGACCGCCAGCCGGCGATCGGGGTCGACCCCCGCCAGGGCCGCGATGGACCTAGCGAGGCGCTTCGGCGACTCGAAGGCGACAGCCGTGTCTGCCCAGCCGAGCGACTCCTCCCACAGCGCTTCCAGCTCGACGGGGCGCCGCGGGAGGTACCCGAGGAACCGGTAGGGCCCGACGCCGAGCCCGCTCGCGACGAGCGCAGTCTCGACGGCGCTGGGCCCCGGGAGCACCGTCACCTGGACACCTGCGCCGAGTGCCGCCTCCACGAGCCGGCTCCCGGGATCGTTCACTCCAGGGAGCCCGGCGTCCGAGACGAGGGCGTGCGTCTCGCCCGCCCGCAGGCGTGGCACGAGCTCGAGCGCCTGGCGCGCCTCGTTGTGGCGGTGCACGCTGACGAGGCTCCGTGCCCGGATCCCGTAGCGGTCGAGGAGGATCTTCGTCCGGCGCGTGTCCTCGCACAGCACGACGTCGGCGTCGCGAAGAGCGTCGAGCACGCGGTGCGTGACGTCGGCGAGGTTTCCGATCGGCGTCGCGCAGACGAGGAGCGGCACTACCGCAGCCCGTCAAGTGTCTCGAAGCCCACCAGCGCGGCGCCGACGAGCCCGGCGTCGTCGCCGAGCGCGGCCTGGACGATCCGCAGCGCTTCGTCGGCAGGACGCAGCGCCTCGGCGCGGGCCGCCTCCTCCGCGGGCTGGGACAGCAGGTCCCAGGCTGCCGTCCCGAACCCCCCTCCGACGACCACGACCTCCGGCGCGAACACGTTCGCGAAGGAGCCGATCGCGAGCCCGAGGTAGTGCCCGATTCGGGCGACCGCCGCGCGCGCCGCGTCGTCGCCGCGACGCGCCTCCTCCACCAGCCGGTGCGCGTCGGCCCCCTCGCCCCAGAGCTCCACCGCCGCACGCTCCGCCGCCTCTCCCGAGGCCACCGCCTCCAGATGACCATGACCGTGGCAGCTCCCCTGGCACGGCGGCCCGTCCGCCACGACGACGACGTGGCCCAGCTCTGCCCAGCCGCGGTAGAGCCGCCCGTCGATCACGGCCCCCCCGCCGACGCCTGTTCCCAGCGCGAGGGCGACGAGGTCGGTCGCGCCCTGTCCGGCTCCGACCTTCCACTCGGCGAGGGCAATTGCGTTGCCGTCGTTCTCGACCCCGACCGGGACCGCGAAGCGGGCGCGCAGGTGCGCGGCGAGGTCGAGCGACCGGAGCGGGAGGTTGACGGCGCCGAGCCCGACGCCCGTGCGTCGGTCGAGGTTCATCGGGACGCCGACGCCGATCGCCGCCGGCCCGTCCGCGAGCAGTCCATCGACGAGCTCGTCGAGCTCGGCGAGGAATTCCGCCTGGCCCGCCGTCGGCGTCGGGACCTCGACCGTCCGCCCGACGGCGCCGTCGCGCGCGACCAGGCCGGCGAGCATTTTCGTCCCGCCGACATCAACGCCGATGACCAGGTCGGGCGGCACGGCGCGGCTACCATACCCGGCCTCATGCCCGCTCAGGACAAGCCGTACCGGGTCTATCGGGGCGGCCGGGCCAAGGGGCGGGTCCCGCTGACACGGCACTCCACGTCTGCGCGCTCACCGGCCGGGCCGGCCGCCCCGGAGCCACCCGCGCAGGCGCCGAGCAAGCCCAGGCATCCGGGACGCTGGATCGCGCTCGCGCTCGTCCTCTCCCTCGTGCTCTTCATCGCCTGGGCGGTCGGGAGCTACCTCTCGGTGGCGAGCGGCGTGCAAGCCGCGAACGACCGCGTGCCCGCGGGCGTCGAGCGGCAGCTCGCGAAGCGCGACGGGCTTCTCGTCTCGACGCCGAACACGATCCTCGTGCTCGGGACGGACGGCGGCGCACGCTCGGGCAGGGAGGGCGCGAACCGCTCGGACTCGATCATGCTCCTGCGCACCGATCCCGGTAAGCGCCGGCTGGCCTACCTCTCGATCCCGCGCGACCTCCAGGTCGAGATCCCCGAGGTCGGGCTCGCGAAGATCAACGCAGCGAATCAGTTCGGCGGCCCGGCGCTCGCGCTCCGCGCAGTCAAGGACCTCACCGGCCTCGACGTCAACCATGTGATCTTCGTCGACTTCGACCGCTTCGAGGAGGTGATCGATGCGGTCGGCGGGATCGACGTCGACGTGCCCCGCCCCATCCGGTCGAACCGCTTCGACTGCCCGTTCAAGACCGCGGCCCGCTGCGCGCAATGGAAGGGGTGGCGCTTCGAGCGCGGTGTCCAGCACATGGACGGCCGGCGAGCGCTCGTCTACTCCCGGATCCGGCACAACCTGCTGAACCCAGCCGAGACGGACTTCGATCGGGCGCGTCGCCAGCAACAGGTCGTCGCCGCGACGCTCGACAAGGTGACGAGCGCGGGGACGGCGATGCGGCTGCCGTTCGTGGGCGGGGACCTCGTGCGGCCGCTTGCGACCGATCTGAGCGCCTGGGAGCTGATGCAGCTCGGGTGGGTCTACTTCCGCGCAGACACCGGCCGCGCGCTCCACTGCAGGCTGGGCGGGGATCCGGCCACGGTCGGCGGCGAGTCGGTGATCCTCGGGACCGAGGACAACGTCTCGACGGTCGCGATGTTCACGGATCGATCAGCTCCGCTCCCACCACCACGCGGCCAGCCGTACGCTCCTGGATGCCTTGTCGGCGACTGAGCCCTACGCGTCGGACTTCGGGGAGTCCGACTTCTTCGCCTCCGCCGCAGCGGGCTTCTTGTCGGTGCTCGCGGCGCCGTCACCGGAGGTCGGCCCGGAGTCGCCGCCCTCCTTCCCGGACGGCTTGCGAGAGCCGCGGCCGTAGTCGGTGGCGTAGAACCCCGAGCCCTTGAAATGCACCGCGACGGGAAACAGCACCTTCTCGACCGGCCCGGCGCCGCACGTCTCGCAGACGCTCGCCGGCGGATCGCTCATCCGCTGGAACACCTCGAACGTGTGCCCGTTCGGGCAACGGTACTCGTAGATCGGCATCGGACGGCCAATCTACCAGCGGGTGTGGCGGAAACCCGATGACGCAAGGGATCGAGGCACACGTCGAAACCCCGGCCGGGCCGGCCTCGCGCTCGTCCGTCGGCACCTGGATCGTCGCGCGCTGGCTCTGGATCGGAGTTGCCGCGGTGACGCTCACGGCCGCCGCCTTCCTCCTCCACCAGCTGATGGCCTGGCCGCCGCACGAGGACGAGACGCTCGCGCTCTTCGTCGGTCGCGACTCGCTCCCCGGCGTCGTCGAGCACGTGACCCGCGACCGGGGCGGAGCGCCGCTGCACTTCCTCGTCGCGTGGGCGGTCGCCCACCTCGGCTTCGGCCTTGGCGGCCTGCGTCTCGCTTCCGCGACGTTCGCGCTCGCGAGCCTGCCGCTGGTCGCTCTGCTCGGCCGTCGGCTCGCCGGGCCCGCCGTCGCCCTCGTCGCGACCGCGCTGTTCGCCTCGAGCTGGCTGTTCCTGTTCCACGGCGTCTACGGACGGATGTACAGCCTCTTTCTGCTCTGCTCGCTCGCGTGCACGCTCGCGCTGCTCGCGGCGCTCGAGCACGGAAGCAGGACCCGCTGGGCGCTCTGGGTGCTCGCCGCGTTGCTGACGGTCGCGACGCACCCGTACGGCGTGCTCCTGCTCGGCGGGCAGGCGGCCTACGTGGTCGCGATGCGGCGTGACCGGCTCCGCGAGGCGGTGCTGGCGGGAAGCGCGATGCTCGTGCTCGGCGTCCCATTCTGGCTCACCGACCTCGTCCTCGCCGATCGATTCGAGGTCGGCGTCGGTCCGGGCGGCGAGAGGCTCGGAGGGCCGTTCGCCGTCGCGCAGTACCTGTGGCGATCCGCGGGCGACGCCAGCGCGGGCTGGTGGCCGGTCACCGTCGCGGTGGTGGCGGCCGCTGCCGCCGGGGTCGTCCTCCTCGGACGCGAGGCGCGGGTGCTCGTCCTCTGCCTGCTCGGGGTGACCGTCGCGGCGTTCGTCGTCGCACGGCTCGGCGGATCGGCGTCGCCTGAGTCCCGGCATCTGATCTTCCTCGCTCCGTTCTTCGCGATCGCCGTCGCCGCGTCGCTCGTCCGGATCGGCCGCCGCCGCCCGGCGATCGCCGTGGTGCTCGTCGCGGCGCTCGTCGTCGCCGACGTGGCATGGGCCTGGCACAGGACGTCGCCGCTCTTCGAGTGGGAGCCGGACGCGCGCCAGGCTGCGCGGGCCGACGCGGAGACATGGCTGGCGACGACGAGCCGGGCCGACGACGTCCTCTTCGGCTACGAGCCCCTCTTCCTCGGCGCATGGGAGCGGAACCGGTCCTTCCCGACGACGGTGGTGCCCCGTGCCGACGCACGGCTGGCCCTGCGGACGCTCGAGCGGACCGGGCGGCTGGGACGCGGCATCTGGGTGCTCGACGCAAGCGAGCGCAACAACATCCGCCCGCGGCTCGAGATCCCCTACCGGCTACCGACGCCGAACGGGACGTTCGAGGCAAGAGTGTTCGGCCCCTTCCTCGTCATCCGCACGGTCGAGCCCGTCGTGACGCCGAAGGCGTTTCTCTACGACGCGGCGCGCGCGATGCTCGTCGGCCAGCAGCTCGGGATCGGCGACGCCGACGTCAACGTCCGCACGGCGGTGCTCGCCGAGCGGGAGCGGCGCGGCTACGGCCCGTCCCTCCGCTCTCGCTCGAGCAACTCGCGGTAGCAGGGGGCGCTCTCGAACGCCGCCAGGCCCGCCTGCACTGGCCGTCCCTGCCGACGCCGCGCACGGCGCAGCGCCGCCGCGACCGCGGACGCCCCGACGAGACCGCCGAGGACGAAGGAGCGCGTGCGTGCGCGACGGCCGCGCATATCCCGCGACTCGCCCTCGTCCGCCATGACACGATCGTAGGCGATGCAGGTCGTGTCGCTCGGGGATCTCGCGCTCGACGTCGTGGTCCGCGCGGAGTCCGATGTCGCACGGGGCGCCGACACCCCTGCCCGGGTTTCCCTGTCCGCCGGCGGTCAGGGCGCGAACGTCGCGGCCTGGGCGGCCGCCCTCGGCGCCTCCTCCCGCTGGGTGGGCAAGCGCGCCGGCGATCTGAGCGGCCGGCTCGCCGCGCAGGCGCTCGAGCGCGCCGGCGTCGAGCTCGCGGGCCCGGTCGAAGCTGCGCGAAACGGCGTCGTCGTCTCGCTCGTCGGACCGGACGGCGAGCGGTCGATGTTCCCCGACCGGGGCGTCGCCACGATGCTCGAGCCGGTCGAACTGCGTCCCACCTGGCTCGTGTGCGACCACCTGCACGTCTCCGGGTACGCGCTGCTGGCTGAGCCCGTCGTGCGTGCCGCCGTCCGCGCGATCGACCTCGCGCGCACGAACGGCGCCCGCGTCAGCATCGACCTGTCCTCGTGGAGCGCGATCCGCGACGCAGGCCCCGAGCGCTTCCGGGGGCTCGTGGAGTCGCTCGAGCCCGACGTCGTCTTCGCGAACGAGGAGGAGGATGATGTCTTCGGCGGGCCGCTCGCCGACGCCGTGTGGATCCTGAAGCGCGGCGTGCGGGGATGCTCGTTCGGCGGCGACGAGCGCGACGCCCTCGAGGTGCCCGAGGTCGTCGACACGACGGGGGCGGGCGACGCGCTCGCCGCCGGCTGGATCGTGGGCGGGCCGGATCTCGCGCTCGAGGCTGCGGCGTGCTGCGTCCAGCGCGCGGGCTCGATGCCCGGTCCCGCGGACGGCGCCTGAGCGGGCGACGGCGCGGGGCGGGCACTCGTCGCTGATGGGCCAGAGGCGCCGGAGGCCGCGGCGCCGCGCCGGACGGTCGTCCCGACGCGCCCGGCGTCGCGCGCCCATGGCACGAAACCGACGCGAAGCTGGCACAGGGTCGTGCGGGGTTCACCGATAGGCTTCAATCAGGGCACCGGGGGTGCCCCTGGGGGTGGTTTCCCGGACGAGGCGTGTGGCATGGGCGGCGTGAGACCCGGCGCCGGCCAGGATCCGCCGGACGCCGCGGACCGGGTAGCGCCGATGCGCGGGGACAGGACGACGCGCAGCCTCTCGGCACGCCCCGCACCAACGTCACCGATGCCCGGGCCGGCGACGCTCAGCGGTCGACGCGTACCTGGCGCCCGGCCAGCTGATCCTCGACGAGCCCGACGTCCGCCTCGACCATGATCCGCGCGAGCTCCTCCCAGTGCGTGGTCGCCTTCCATCCCAGCACGGAGTCGGCCTTGGCCGGGTCGCCGAGCAGGTAGTTCACCTCGGCAGGGCGGTAGTACGACGGGTCGATCGCCACATAGTCGCGGTGGTCGAGCCCGGCAACGCGGAACGACGCCTCGGCGAACTGCTCGACGGTCGCGCCGGCTCCGGTGGCGAGGACGAAGTCCTCGGGCGTGTCGACCTGGAGCATCCGCCACATGCCCTCGACGTACTCGGGCGCGTACCCCCAGTCCCGGATGCGCTCCATGTTCCCGAGGTAGAGGTTCTCCTGGAGACCTGCCCTGATCCGTGCGACCGCGCGCGTGATCTTGCGCGTGACGAACGTCTCGCCCCGTCGCGGGGACTCGTGATTGAAGAGGATCCCGTTGACGGCGAACATGTCGTATGCCTCGCGGTAGTTGACCGTCGCCCAGAAGGCGTAGAGCTTGGCGACGCCGTACGGCGATCGAGGATGGAACGTCGTCTGCTCGCTCTGCGGCGGCGGAGTCGAGCCGAACAGCTCCGAGGTCGAGGCCTGGTAGACGCGGGTGTCGATGCGTGATGCGCGGATCGCCTCGAGGAGCCGGATCGCGCCCAGACCCGACACGTCACCCGTGTACTCCGGCGTCTCGAAGCTGACCTTGACGTGGCTCTGCGCGCCGAGGTTGTAGACCTCGTCCGGCTGGATCGTCACGCAGCAGGTTCACGAGCGCCGACGCATCGGTGAGGTCGCCGTAGTGGAGGAAGAGACGGCGGCTCTCGACGTGCGGGTCCTCGTAGATCCCGTCGAGCCGCTCCGTGTTGAAGCTGGACGAGCGGCGGATGATCCCGTGCACCTCGTAGCCCTTGCCGAGCAGCAGCTCCGCGAGATACGACCCGTCCTGGCCGGTGATCCCGGTGATCAACGCGCTCTTCGTCGCCACGCCCGCAAGCCTACGGCAGGCCCGCGCGGCGCGACGCAATCTCGGCACGAAGACGACACAGTCCCGTCACGCCTTTCTCGCTAACGTGACACCAGGGACACCGGGGTGCCCCTGGGGGCGGTTGGGGTTGGCGCGGGCCCGCGGCGGAACGACAGGATCGCCGACAACGTCCTCCTCCGACGCTTCACCGCGACGTACGACCCTCCCAGGCGTCGGCCGAGGACCGGGACGCATCTACGCTCCCCGCGTGGAGCACCTGATCCGCATGTCCGACGAGGTCCAGGCCGCGCTCGCCGAGGAGCGGGCCGTGGTCGCACTGGAGACGACGCTCGTCGCCCACGGCTTCCCCGCTCCGGCGGGCATCGAGGTCGGGTTGTCGAGCGAGGCCGCCGTCCGGGCGGCCGGGGCCGTCCCGGCGACCATCGGGATCCTCGACGGGCGCATCGTCGTCGGGCTGACGGCCGACGAGCTCGAGCGCTTCACGCCGGACGCGCGCAAGCTTGGCCCCCGCGATCTCGCTGCGTGCGCCGTGCAGGGCGCGACAGGAGCAACGACCGTCGGGGGGACACTCGTCGCGGCGGCGGCGGTCGGGATCCGCTTCATGGGTACCGGCGGGCTCGGCGGAGTCCACCGCGGGTTCCCGACGCCCCCGGACGTTTCGGCCGACCTCGGCGCCTGCGCGCGCATCCCCGCAGTCATCGTCTCATCCGGGGTCAAGTCCCTCCTCGACGTGCCGGCGACGATGGAGCTTCTCGAGACACTCGGCATCCCCGTCCTCGGCTACCGGGTCGACACGGTGCCACTCTTCTACGCTGCGAACGGCGGGCCGCCGGTTTCCGCGCGCGTCGAGGACGCGCGCGAGGCCGCTCGCATCGCCGACGCACACTGGAGGCTCGGCGGGAACACGATCCTCGTCGGGCGGCCACCGGACGAGAGTCTCGACGTCGCCGACCTGATCGAGGAGGTCGTCGCCGACGCCGCCGACCGGGGTATCGTCGGCCAGGCGGTGACGCCCTTCGTCCTCTCCGAGCTGCACGAGCGCTCCGACGGCGCGACTCGCCGCGTGAACCGAGACCTGATCGTGGCGAACGCCGCGCTCGCCGGCGAGATCGCGGCCTCCCACGCATCCCTCTGACGATGGCGCTCTACGACCTCGTCCGCGACCTGCCGCTCGTTGTGGAGCAGTACGACCTCGAGGGGCACGGGTACGTCGTGCGCGAGGACTTCACACGCAAGACGACGGTGATCCGGCTCTCCGGCGCCGGCGAAGAGGGCGTCGGCGAGGACGTGACGTACGACTCGGGCCTCCAGGATGCGCAGCAGGCCCGGGGGCCGACCCTCGCGCTCGCCGGGGAGTGGACGATCGGGAGCTTCTCGCGCCACCTCGGGACGGTCGAGCTGTTCCCGGAGGCGCCCGAGCGCCACGACTACCTCGACTACCGGCGCTGGGCCTTCGAGAGCGCTGCGCTCGATCTCGCCCTCCGGCAGGCAGGGCGGTCGCTCGGTGACGTGGTCGGCCGGGAGCCGCGACCGGTGACCTTCGTCGCCTCGGGCGGGCTCGGCGACCCGCCCACGACGGCACGCCTCCGCGCGTTCCTCGCTCTCTACCCCACCCTGCGCTTCAAGCTCGACGCGCGCCCGGACTGGACCGACGGCATCTTCGCCGAGCTCCGGGCGCTCGGCTGCGTCGACTCGATCGACCTCAAGGGCCAGTACTCGGGCACCGTCGTCGACAACCCGCCCGACACCGACCTCTACCGGCGCGTCCTGGAGGCGTTCCCCGACGCGTGGATCGAGGACCCGGCCCTCACCGACGACACGATCCCCGTGCTCGAGCCGCACGCCGCGCGGGTCACCTGGGACGCGCCGATCCACGCGGTCGCCGACATCGAGGCGCTCCGCTGGCCGCCGCGAACGGTGAATGTGAAGCCATCCCGTTTCGGATCGATCGAGCGGCTCTTCGCGGCCTACGACTACTGCGAGGCACGCGGGATCGGCGCCTACGGCGGCGGTCAGTGGGAGCTCTCCGTCGGCCGCGGGCACATCCAGCTCCTCGCAGCGCTGTTCCACCCCGACACGCCGAACGACGTCGCTCCGGGCGGCTACAACGCGCCGGAGCCGTCGCCCGGGCTACCGGTCAGCCCGATGACGGTTCGCGCCCGCGAGACCGGGTTCCTCGCCCCCAGCTGACGTTGGACGAGGCGGCGGTCACGCCGGCTCTCGGCGTCCGCCTCGTCTCGGAGCAGTTTCCGCAGTGCCGCCATCTCGCCGTACGGTCCGTCGAACGCGACGGCTGGGACAACGCGTCATTTCGCCTCGGGGAGTCCATACGGTTCGACTGCCCGGCGCGGACGGGCATGTCCCGCAGGTAGACAAGGAGCAGCACTGGCGACGTACGACGCCGAGACCCGTGCGGCGGTCGCCGCGCTCGGCGACAGCCTCGACCCGGGGGATGGCTCATGCGGGTTGAAACCCGTCGCTCGATCGATCATCGTCGAAAGGGACCGAGCGAGGCAAAGGAGAAGCCGTGCGAACGCCACTCGCGCAAGCGCTGCAGGACGCCGTGGCCGCCGTCGCCGCCGAGGAAGCGCGCACGACGCGTCGTGCGCTCCTGCGTCGAGCAGGTGCCGGAGCGTTGGGCATCGCAGCGCTCGGACGGCTCACGCCCGCGGCGCGAGCCGCCGCCGCGCCTCGGATCGTCGTCGTCGGCGCCGGTCTTGCCGGCCTTACGTGCGCCTATCGCCTACGACAAGCCGGCTACGTCTGTCAGGTGCTCGACGCGTCGGACCGCGTCGGCGGCAGATGCTGGACGATTCGCGGCGCGTTCGCGGACGGGCAGATCGCCGAGCACGGCGGCGAGCTGATCGATCAGGGCCACAAGGCGATCCGCAACCTCGCGCAGGAGCTCGGCCTCCAGCTCGACAACCTGCTCCGCGCCGAGGCGAACGGAACCGAGATGCGCGCCCGCTTTGGCCCGGCCCCCTACACGCAGTCCGAGATCACCGACGACCTCAAGCAGGTGTGGCAGAAGATCCACAAGGACGTCTCGGCCGCCGGCTATCCCACGCTCTTCGACAGCTCCACGCAACGCG
The DNA here is from genome assembly GCA_963747125.1 of uncultured Actinomycetes bacterium. Taxonomy (GTDB): domain Bacteria; phylum Actinomycetota; class Thermoleophilia; order Gaiellales; family Gaiellaceae; genus Gaiella. The sequence goes on from CAVVEN010000025.1 coordinate 51,541, forward strand.
GACGCGAGCTCGACCGGCTCTCGATCGTCGACTGGATCGAGGAGTCGGTCCCGGATGGGATGCGGTCGCGCCTCGGCCGGCTGCTCGACGTCGCCTACACGATCGAGTACGGAGCCGACTCGTCCGAGCAGAGCGCGCTGAACCTCCTCTACCTGCTCGGCTTCGTGGGCCAGGGGCAGCTTCGTGTCTTCGGCAAGTCGAACGAGAAGTACCACGTTCGCGGCGGGAACGACCAGATCACGGCCCGGCTTGCGGAGGAACTGGGCGGCCAGATCACGACCGGGGCCGAGCTCGCCGCCATCCGGCGGACCCCGGGCGGCGCCTACGCGCTCGGCTTCGACACCGGCAGCGGGACGACGACCGTCGCGGCGGACGTGCTCGTCCTCGCCGTCCCGTTCTCCATCCTCCGCAGGTCCGTCGATCTCGCCCGCGCCGGCTTCACGGCGCGGAAGATGCTCGCGATTCGCGAGCTCGGGATGGGGACGAACTCGAAGCTCCATCTCCAGTTCAGAGACGCGCCACTGGATCGCGCTCGGATCGAACGGCGAGACGTATGCCGACACCGGCTACCAGAACACGTGGGAGGTCACGCGAGCACAGTCGGGGCGCTCGGGCATCCTCGTCGACTACACGGGCGGCCGGGTAGGCGCGAGCTTCGGCTCCGGCACCCTCGACGACCGCGCCTCGCTGTTCCTGGAACAGCTCGAGCCCGTCCTTCCCGGGATCTCGGCGCAGTGGAACCGCCGCGCGACGCTCGACTACTGGCCCGGGTACGAGTGGACACGCGGCTCGTACTCGTACTGGAAGGTGGGTCAGTACACGGCCTTCGCAGGGATCGAGGGGCGGCAGGAGGGCAACGCACACTTCTGCGGCGAGCACACGTCGGTCGACTTCCAGGGATACCTGAACGGCGCCGTCGAGTCAGGCGAGCGCGCTGCAGGCGAAGTGATCGCCGACCTCGGCTAGCGCGGAACCGCCGCCGACAACGATTCGGCAGCTCCCCTCGGCCTCACGGGGTGGGCTCACCGGGAACGCCCGACGGCAGGCAGGACGCCTACGTCTCGAGGGCCCGCAGCAGGTCGTCCACGGGCAGCAGCGTGAGGGTCTGGAACTTCACGCTCCCGCGCGCGCCGAGCTTCAAGGAGAGATTCGCCATCGTGAGCTCGTCCGGTGCCTCGACCACGTTCACGAAGTCGTACTCACCGAGCGCCGCCCACTGGTGGAGCACCTTGGCGCCCAGCTCCTCGACGTCGCGGTTCACCTCGCGGAGCCGGGCCGGGTTCGCGTTCAGGGTCTGCCTGCCCTTCTCGGTCAGCGTCGTCAGCATCAGGTACATGGGCACGCCTGTCGCCTCCTCGGTTCGGGGGGTCGAGAGGCTTGATGTGGGTTAGGGGTGCCGTGCGGGGAGGGCATGCGCCAAGCAGCGTGGCCGGATCGGTGCTCACCGATACGCGAAGGTATCGGTGAGCAGCGAGACGGTCGCGATGCGCCGTGCGCAGGCCCCCAGCCGCGCGTGCCAATAATCCACATCAAGCCTCTAAACCCTACTCGGGCCGCCCCACGGCGGAGCGCCGGAGCTTCCGGCGCTCGTCCCGGCTCACGCCGACCCGGGCGGCGAGATCGACGTACACGATCGCGGCGCCGAGGAAGAGCAGCGGCGAGATCACGAGGTCGGCGATGAAGATCGCGGCGCGCACCGCCGTGTCGGCCTGGCTCTGCAGCAGCAGCCCGAGCGCGAGCCGGGTCAGCCCGAAGAGCAGCGCAAGGGCGGCAAACGAGCCAGCCGCGTGGATGTAGTCGGCGCGCCCGAGCTCGACCGTCCGCCGGAGCGCGCCGAGGAAGCCGAGGCGCTCCGCCATCACGGCCGGCACGCCGTGACCGGTCAACCCGAGCCAGAGGATTGCCGCGATGACGAACCAGCCGAAGAAGAACGCGGCCGGGAGGAAGGTCGCCACACCGACGAGGACGGCGACGACCCAGGTGCGGAGCGGGGGACGCTCCCCCTGCCGGATGGCCGACGCGGCGGCGTAGGCAAGGCTGAAGAGGGGCGACACGGCCACGAGCAGCGCGACACGGTCGACGACCGACTCGGTCGCGATCACCTGGTCGACGACCGCCACCGGCAGCCCGAGGCCGAGCGCCGCGAAGAAGTGCGCCTGGTAGAGCTTGATCGCCTCGGCCACGACCTGCCCGACCGTGCGGGACACGGGCGGGAGCGGCGGGGGCAGCGGCTCGCCCCTCTTCGGGTATCTCGGCCTGGCCACGGCCGGAAACGTAGACGGGGCGGTAGGGTGTCGTTCCTGACACCGGCCGGCGCACGAAGGACACCCGGGAAGGACGCGGCCGACGCCGCGCCTTCGACGACCGGCGCAGGGCTGATCGCCGGCTACGACGTCGGCCCCTTCTTCGACGAGATGCTCGATGCCGACGGGCGCCCCCGCCCGCACTACCGCGCCCTCTACGAGCGGCTCGGAGCACTGAGCGACGACGGTCTCGAGGAGCGGATCCGCACCGCAAATGCCTTCTTCGCGACGCAGGGGATCGGCTTCACGGTCTACGGCGACGAGGCAGGGACCGACCGGATCTTCCCCTTCGACCTGATCCCGCGCATCGTCCCTGCGGACGAGTGGGCGCACGTCGAGCGTGGGCTCGCACAGCGGATTCAGGCGCTCAATCGGTTCCTCGGCGACCTCTACGGCGAGCAACGCATCCTCAACGAGGGCGTCGTCCCGCAGGAGCTCGTCTTCGCGTCGCGCAACCTGCGGCGCGAGATGATCGGCATCGCGCCGCCGGGTGGGATCTTCGCGCACATCGCGGGGATCGACCTCATTCGCGACCACGAGGGTCGGTATCTCGTCCTCGAGGACAACCTGCGCACTCCCTCCGGGGTCAGTTACATGCTCGAGAGCCGGCAGGCTCTGAAGCGGATCTTCGCGTCGCTCTTCGAGCGCTCGGGGTGCGGGGGATCGACCACTACCCGCGCGAGCTCCACGAGACGCTGCGGTCGGTCGCACCGCCGGGGGCGGTGGGCGGCGACCCGTCGATCGTCCTGCTGACGCCCGGTGCCTACAACTCCGCGTACTACGAGCACTCGTTTCTTGCGCGCCAGATGGGGATCGAGCTCGTCGAGAGCCGTGACCTCGTCGTCCACCGAAACCGCGTCTTCAGGCGCACGACGAAGGGCCTCGAGCGCGTCGACGTCGTCTACCGGCGGATCGACGACGACTATCTCGACCCGCTCGCCTTCCGCCCGGACAGCCTCCTCGGGGTCACGGGCCTCCTGAACGCGTACCGGGCGGGCAACGTGACGCTCGCGAACGCCGTGGGAACCGGGGTCGCGGACGACAAGGCCGTCTATCCGTTCGTCCCCGACATGATCCGCTTCTACCTCGGCGAGGACCCGATCCTGCCGAACGTTCCCACTCTCGTCGGGAGCGACCCGGGGCAGCGCACCGAGATCCTCGAGCGCATCGACGAGCTCGTCGTGAAGGCCGTCGACCAGTCGGGCGGCTACGGAATGCTCATCGGGCCGGCGGCGACGCGGGCCGAGCGCGACGAGTTCCGCCGTCGGGTCGCCGCCGAGCCGCGGAACTACGTCGCGCAGCCGACGGTCGCCCTCTCGCGCCACCCGACGTTCGTACGCGGGGGACTGCACGGGTGTCACGTCGACCTGCGGCCGTTCGTGCTCTCCGGCGCCGACGGCGTCCGGATCGTTCCCGGAGGGCTGACCCGAACGGCACTCCGTGAAGGCTCCCTGGTCGTCAACTCGTCGCAGGGCGGTGGCAGCAAGGACACCTGGGTGCTCGATGGCTGATCGTCCGTCCTCGCCGCCGCACGTTCCCAGGGCGCCGGCCGCGGAGGCCGTCCTCGGCCGGAGACGTGCGGATGCTTAGCCGGGTCGCGGAATCGCTGTACTGGACGGCCCGCTACGTCGAGCGGGCCGAAGACGTGACCCGGCTGCTCGACGTGGAGTACCACGCGCTTCTCGACGCCCACGTCGCCGACCACGGCGAGGCGTGGCAGCAGCTCGTCACGCTGCTCGGCGACACCGAGGTGTTCGCCGAGCACTTCGACGCGTTCACGGCGCAGAACGTCGCCGAATGGCTGCTCTGGCACGACGGGAACCCGAACGCGGTCGCGAGCTGCATCACGGCCGCGCGGGAGAACGCCCGCTCGGTGCGGGAGCAGATCTCGGGCGAGATGTGGGAGGCGATCAACTCGTTGTTCCTCCTCGTCGGCCGCGCGAACCGGCGCGCGATCGTCCGCGGCCCGCACGCGTTCTTCGAGCAGCTTCGGAACGGCGCGCACCGGTTCCAGGGGTGCGCGGACGCGACGATGACCCACGGCGAGCCGTACGAGTTCATCCAGCTCGGGCTCCACCTCGAGCGGGCATCGACGACGGTGCGTGTCGTCCGCAGCCGCTATCCCATCGCGGTCGCGCTCGCCCCTGACGATCCGGCCCGGGCGCACGAGCTGATCGCGCTCCTCAAGTCGTGCAGCGCCTTCGAGGCGTACATCAGACGCCACGGGGCCACGTTCGAGCCGTTCGACATCGCCAAGGCGCTCGTCCGCTCGGAGCAGTTCCCGCGGTCGGTGCTCTACTGCCTGCGTACGTGCGCCGCGTCTGTCGATCGAATCGCCGCCGAGCAGGGCGCGCCGCACCGTGTGCTCGGTCGGCTCTGCGCGGAGGTCGAGTACGGCGAGATCGACGACGTCTCCGGGGGCAGCGTGGCCGAGACGCTGGGCGGGCTCCTCGTCGGGATCTATCGAGCGGGGGACGCGCTGACCAAGGCGTTCTTCTCGAGCCGCGCCCTCCCCGCCTCGTCGGTCGCGATCCAGGAAGCGCAGCAGCAGCAATGTGGCTGACGGTCGAGCACGTCACGCGCTTCTCGTACGACGCCCCGATCACCGAGGCGTACACCGAGCTCCGGCTGAAGCCCACCCACGGCCACGGCCAACGGTGCTCCTCGTTCTCGCTCGTCTCCGAGCCGCGCCGCGAGACCGTCGCCGAGTACGTCGACCGGTTCGGGAATACCGTTCACCACTTCGACGTGCTGGAGCAGCACGACCACATCGCGGTGACCGCGCGGAGCGAGGTGTGGACGACGCCGAGCTTCGTCGAAGCAACGTCGCCGTCGCCGCTCGATCGCTTCGACTTCCTCGCACCGTCGCGCTACGTGCCGCTCGGCGACGGCCTCGCGGAGCTCGCCGCGTCGGCCGCGGGCTCGGGCGCGCCGGACGAGACGGCCGCTGCGCTGATGCACGCGGTCCGCACGGCGATGACGTACGAGCGCGGGACGACGACCGTCCACACGACCGCGAGCGAGGCGCTCGCCGAGGGGCGAGGCGTCTGCCAGGACTTCTCGCACGTCATGATCGCCTCCTGCCGCATCCGCGGGATCCCGGCGCGGTACGTGAGCGGATACCTCTACGACCCCGATCACGGCGACCTCGGCGAGTCGCACGCCTGGGTCGACGTCCATCTCGGCGAGGCCGGCTGGCTGTCGCTCGACCCGACCCACGACGTCGAGCAGAGCGAACACTACGTCCGCGTGGGCGTCGGCCGGGACTACGAGGACGTGCCGCCGTCGCGGGGCGTCTACAAGGGCACCGCCGACGAGACGCTCGAGGTCGCCGTCGCGATCCGCGAGCCCTAGACGCGGCCGAGGGCGTCGACGAGGAGCGGCACGGCGCCTTCGAGCGCGGTCAGCGCAGCGTCGATCGCCCACTTCGAGCGGTCCTCCTCCCCGATCTCGTTGGAGACGGCCCGCACCTCGACCGCCGGCACCCCCGCGCGGGCGGCCGCCCGCAGCACGCCGAACCCCTCCATCGCCTCGACGAGCGACCCTTGCAACGAACTGTTGCTTGCACCGCCGACCGACGCCGCGGTGTGGATCGGCTGCGGCGCCGCTGCGGGGAGCGCGGCGCGTACGGCGGCGAGGAGCGCCGGGTCGGCCTCGACCCGGTCGACGACGGGCCAGCCCGCCGAGAGGTCGGCGTACACCGCCTCGGTGCCGACGACGAGCGTGCCGGGAGCGAGGCCGCGCGCGCCGGCGATACCGACGTGGAGCACGGCCTCCACCGCATGGAGCGCGAGTGTGCGGGCGGTGGCGGCGGCCGCCTCGACGGGGCCGACCCCGCAGACGAGCCCGTCGCGACCGCAGAGCTCGCGGTCGGTCGCGGCAACGAGCAGGAGCACGCAGACACCGTACGTCACCGGCGCGACCCGATCGCTGTCAGGATTCCTGACACCGCGCCACGCCGACCCGAGGAGTCCGATGCGGAAGATCCAGAGCCAGGGCGTCCACCACATCACGCTCGTCGGCGTCGGCCGGCAGACGGCGATCGACTTCTGGGAGGGCGTGCTCGGCATGCCGTTCGTCTTCGAGCAGCCGAACCTCGACAACGAGTCCGAGAGCCACCTCTACTTCGACCCCGGCGACGGGCGCCTCATCACCGTCTTCACCAACGAGGAGCGCTCGGCCGACCCGAGCCGTCTGTCTCGTGACCCGGGGACGGTCCACCACCTCGCCTTCGCGCTCTCCCAGGCGACGTTCCACCAGGTCGTCGAGCGGCTGGACGAGCGCGGGGTCCGGCACTCCGGCGTCAAGGATCGCGGCTTCATGGACTCGATCTACTTCGACGACCCGCTCGGGATGCTGATCGAGCTGGCGTCGTACCGCTTCGAGCCGCCATTCGGGCACACGCATGCCGATGTCCTGCTCGAAGCGCATCGGCTGCGGGTCGAGCGGGGCGACTACAACATCGCGCAGGAGCACCTGGCCGATGCGATCGAGCGGCTCGTCGAGCGCTCGCGAGCCTCGCTCTCGGACGACCGCGCCCCGCAGGACCCGTACCGGTGATCCGGGTCTGTATCGCCGGCATCACCGGCTGGACCGGGAGCGCCGTCGCCGATGGCGTTCGGGCCGCGGACGACCTCGAGCTCGTCTCCGGCGTGTCGAGGACGCACCAGGAGCACTTCTCGTCGGTCGCGGAGGCCCTCGACGCGGTCGAGGCCGACGTCCTCGTCGACTACACGCACGCAGCCGCCGTCGGGACGAACGTCCGGGCCGCGCTCGAGCGGCGTGTCGGCGTCGTCGTCGGCTCGAGCGGTCTCACCGCGGGCGACTACGACGCGCTCGACGCGCTCGCGCGCGAGCGCAAGGCCGGCGTCGTTGCGGCGGGCAACTTCTCGCTCTCCGCAGCGCTCGTCCTGCGGTTCGCGACGGATGCCGCGCGCCACTTCGACGCATGGGAGGTGATCGACTACGCGAGCGCCGGCAAGGAGGACGCCCCGAGCGGGACGGCCCGCGAGCTCGCCGAGCGGCTCGACACCGTGCGGCGGCCGGCGCTCGGCGTCGCGCTCGACGACGTCCTCGGCGCGCGGGAAGCACGGGGCGCGACCGTCTCCGGCACGCAGGTGCACTCGCTGCGCCTGCCCGGCTTCGTCGTGTCGACCGAGATCGTGTTCGCAGGGAACGGCGAGCGGCTCACGCTCCGACACGACGCGGGACTGACCCCGGCGCCGTACGTCGCGGGGACGCTCCTCGCGGTCCGCGCTGTCCCCGGGCTGGTCGGCCTGACCCGCGGCCTCGACATGCTGCTCGCAGAGCCAGGCGCGGAGCCCGTCAGCCCGCCCGCGTGATCCAGACGGGCGCGGCGAGCCCGAGCCCGAGCCCGTCGAGCGCGCTCGCAGGGTTCCCGCGAACGATGGTCAGCCAGCCGCGCGGGTCGACCAGCACGCCGTACTCCCCCGCAGCGAAGTCGGCATAGGTGCTGCCCCGCTTCGCGACGGTCGCACCCGAGACGGCCTCGATCGAGAGCGCAGCGTCCCCGTCGAGCCCGGCGGCTGCCAGGTCGGCAGGGCGGACGTTCAGATGGACGTTGCCGAACCGGTTGAAGTCGATCACCTCGCAGGTGATCTTCCCGGGCTCCACCTCCGGCTCGGCCATGACCACCCTCGCCAGCGATGCGAGGTCGAGGTGGCCCCCGAGCTCTCCGATCGGCATGCCCGCAGCGAGCGAGGCTGCCGCCGGGCAGAGCGTGTCCGGGGCGCGGAACGACTCGGCGTGCGGGCGCCGGACGACCCCGGGCGACGAGATCTCGACGGCGGAGCGAGCGCCGCCCGCCGCCTCCCACGCGAGCGAGAGCAGTCCGTTGTCGGGGCCGACGAGGTGGCGGCCGCTGCCCGTCTCGATCGCGATCTCGCGGTCGCGCCCGACGTTCGGGTCCACGACCGCGAGGACGACCGCGCTCTCGGGGATGTACGGCACGGAGTCGGCGAGCAAGATCGCGCCGGACGTGACCTCCAGCGGGCGCACGAGGTGCGACAGGTCGACGATCGGGCACTGCGGCGCGATGCCGCTCATCACCGCGTGACAGAGCCCGACCCATTCGTTGCCGAGACCGAAGTCGCTCAGGAAGACGATCGGCCGGGCGGTCTGCATCGGCGCAAGCATGCTTCGGCGGGCGGGCCGGCGCAAGGGCCGGCGGTGTTGCCACCTTGCGCGGCCGGGGATAGGGTGGCCGCGGGAGGTGAGCCCCCACGGCGTTCACGATCCGTCCGGTCGAGTACTACTACGCCACCGTCCGGGACGAGCTCGGGGCCGCGTACCGCGTGCTCGCCCAGCTGGCCGAGCGCGGTGTCAGCCTCCTCGCGTTCACCGCAGTCCCGAGCGGGCCCGCGCTCGCCCAGTTCGCGCTGTTCCCCGACCATCCGAACCGGCTCGCCGCCGAGGCGACGGCCGCGGGTCTCGCGCTCGACGGGCCGTACCACGCGCTCCTCGTCCAGGGCGACGACGAGCTCGGCGCGCTCGCGAGCGTCCATGCGCGCCTCGTGGACGCCCGCGTCGACATCTACGCCTCGACGGGCGTCACGGACGGACGGGGCGCGTTCGGCTACCTCGTCTACGTCCGCGAGGACCAGTTCGGCAAGGCCGTCTCGGCACTCGGTCTCTAACGGGCCGCGGCCCCGCGCGTCCGGCGCGTACCGCCGCGGATCAGCTGCGCGCACGCCGTATCCCCGAACCACTTCTCGCACGCGTCGGGCGTCCAGCCGCGCTCGCCGACGAGCAACCGCCAGACGTCGGGGTGATTGAGCGTCCAGAGGATGTCCGCCGCGCGGTCGACATCGAGCTCCGGCCGGAGTGCCTGCTTCTGCTCCAGGGTGCGCGCGATCGCACGCTGGTTGTCGTAGAACTCCGTCTGGATCCGGCTCCAGAGGGCCTCGATCTCCGGGTCGGCGGACGCCGCGTCGCGGATCACCGCGAAGAGCCCACCCACACGCTCCTTGACGGCGCGCCCGTTGCGCGCGTTGAGGCGGAGCTGGCGCCGCGGATCGTCCTCGTCGATCACCTCGCGGAACCAGGAGCGGTCCTGCACCGCCGTGTCCTCGTCGTCTCCGCGGAGGCGGCGGTGCCAGAGCGCGCGGAGCACCCCGCTCTTCGTCTCGAAGGCGACGTAGACGGTCTTCAGCGCGACGCCCGCGTCCGCGGCGACGGCGGCCATCGTCGTCGCGCTGTATCCCTGCTCGACGAACAGCCGCCCCGCCGCGTCGAGGATCTGCGTCCGCGTCGCCGCGGCCTGGGCACGACGTCGCGGCGACTCGTACTTCCGTGGCCTCTCGACCGGGTCTGGCATTTTGCTACTCTAGCCAAGAATTCATTACTCGTAACGGGTATTGAATAGAGAGGAGATGCCATGAACACCCAGACCCCTGTGAAGAGCACGGGTGTCCACCCCGGCGCCGGGGATGTGGCCGCTTTGCGCGCGCAGCTCCACGCGATGTGGTCGAGCGTCGCCGGCGCATGGGCTCGGAACGCGGCCTACATCGACGCTCGCGGCGGCGCCGTCAGCGCGCGCATGCTCGAGCTGACCGCCCCGCGTCGGGGTGAGCGCGTGCTCGAGCTGGCCTGTGGGACGGGCGGGCCGGGGCTCGACGCCGCTCCGCTGGTCGCGCCGGACGGGGAGGTGGTGCTGTCGGACGTCGCCGTGGAGATGACGGTGGTCGCGGCCCGGCGGGCGGCCGACCGCGGGCTCACCGCGACGGCAACCAGGGTGCTCGACCTGGAGCGGATCGACGAGCCCGACGGCTCGTTCGACGTCGTGCTCTGCCGCGAGGGCCTGATGCTCGTCCCGGATCCCGCCCTGGCGTCCCGCGAGATCGCCCGGGTCCTGCGGCCCGGCGGTCGGGTCGCGGTCGCCGTCTGGGGGCCGCGCGAGCGGAACCCGTGGCTCGGCGTCGTCTTCGATACGGTCGCGGCCGGGCTCGGGGAGCCGGTGCCGCCGGCCGGGATCCCGCATCCGTTCTCCCTGGACGACGCCGGCCTGCTCCGGACGATCCTCGAGGACGCGGGGCTCGAGGCAGTCGAGGTGGACGAGATCGGGGTGCCCTACCGTGCGTCGTCCGTCGACGAGTGGTGGGAGCGGACAGCCGCCCTCGCGGGACCGCTCGCGCGGAGGCTCGCGGCGCTGCCCGACGATGCGGCCCGAACGCTCCGAGAGCAGGCGGGCGACGCGATCGAGCGGTACAGGACGACGAGCGGGGTCGAGATCCCGGGCCTGACGCTCGTCGCCGGCGCGCGACGCCGGTAGCGGAGCTCAGACGTCGGCGATCGGGCGGCCGACGACGAGGGCGTCCCGGAGCTCGGGCTCGAGCTCGTGGAAGCTCGGGTCGGGCTGCACGCAGAGCGCGTCGAGGGTCTTCGAGAAGAAGCACCGGGCCGCGGCGGCGAGCACGACGTCCATGATCTCGGTCTCCGAGAGGCCGAGCTCGCGGAGCGGCTCGAGGTCGGCGTCGTCGATCGACGCGGCGTCGCCCACCACGCGCTCCGCGAGGTCCATCACGGCCACGTCGACCTCGTCGAGACCGGCCGCGCGACGATCGGCCACGATCTCGCGCACCGGCGCGCCGAACTGCCGCGCGAGCACGGATCCGTGCGCGAGCGAGCAGTAGCTCGAGCGGAGCCGCTGCGCCGCCGCGAGCGTGGCGAGCTCGTACCGGCGCAGGTCCATCCCTGCCTTGATCGAGGTGTTGAGCTGCACCCACGCTGCGTACACCTCGGGCCGCTCGACGAACGCGCGCTCGGAGTTGGTGGGCACAGGATCGATTGTGAACGAGGAGGCCTGCCTCGCGCCGCAGAGAGGCGCCTCGGTCAGCCGAGCTCGGCCAGCCGGCGCGCGAGGAACCGCCGCTCGGGCTCCGAGTGGACGAGCTCGAGCGCGCGCGCATAGGCGTCGCGCGCCTCGACCGGCCGGTCGAGCCGCGTGAGCAGGTCGGCGCGCGCCGCGTGCAGGTAGTGGTAGCGGTCGAGCTCGAGCCGGTCGAGGAGCTCGAGCGCGGCCGGGACGTCCCCGGCCTCCGCGATCGCGACCGCCCGGTTGAGCTCGACCACGGGCGATCCCGTCAGCGCGGCCAGCTCCCCGTAGAGGACGGCGAGCCGTGTCCAGTCGGGAGGCTCGTCGAGGTGCAGCCCGGCGATCTCCGCCTGCAGGACGTACGGCCCCTGTCCGCCGAGCGCCAGCGCCCGGTCGAGCGCGCGTCGGCCGGCGTCGATCTGCCCCGCATCCCAGAGTGATCGGTCCTGCTCGTGGAGCAGCACGATGCCGTCGTCGGCGAACCGCGCGTCCCGTCGCGCGTCGTTCACGAGCATGAGCGCGATCAGGCCGTGCACCTCGGGCTCGTCGGGCATCAGCTCGGCCAGCGCGCTTCCGAGTCGGAGCGCCTCCGCCGCGAGGTCACCTCGCCCGCCGTACCCCTCGTTGAAGATCAGGTAGACCACCGCGAGCACGGCGTCGAGACGGTCCGGGAGCATGTCCGCAGGCGGGACGCGGAACGGGATCCCGGCGGCCTTGATCTTTCGCTTTGCCCGGACGAGCCGCTTCGCCATCGTCTCGTCCGGGACGAGGAACGCCCGCGCGATCTCATCCGTGCGCAGCCCGCCGAGCGTCCGGAGCGTAAGCGCGACCTGCGCATCGAGCTCGAGCGCGGGATGGCAGCATGTGAAGAGGAGCTCGAGCCGCTCGTCGGGAATCGTCGTCTCGTCCATCGCGTCCTCCGGCGTGGCCGCCTCGGTGGAGTCGAGCAGCCGCGTCTTGTCGGCGAGCACCCGCTCGCGGCGGATCCGATCGATCGCGCGGTTCCGCGCGGTCGTCACGAGCCAAGCCCTCGGGCTCGCCGGCGGCCCGTCGCGGGGCCAGCGCGCGGCCGCGATCGCGAAGGCCTCCTGGGCGGCTTCCTCGGCGAGGTCGAAGTCGCCGAGGAAGCCGATCAGGGCGGCGAGGACGCGCCCCCATTCGTCGCGGAAGACGCGGTCGAGCTCTACCACTCGGCCACCGGGCGCACCTCGACGGCGCCGCCCATGCGCGCGGCGGGGACATGAGAGGCGAGCTCGATCGCGGCGTCGAGGTCGTCCGCCTCGTAGAGGAAGTAGCCGCCGAGGGCCTCCTTGACCGACACGAACGGGCCGTCGGTGGTCAGCGTCTTGCCGTCGCGCACCCGCACGGTCGTGGCCAGCTCCGGGGGCTGCATGCCGATGCCGGGGGTGACGCCAGGGGTCTGGTTGATCGCCTGGTAGGCGGCGTAGACCTCGTTCTGCTCTTCCTCGGAGAGGCGGCCCCACGCCTCCTGGTCGAACGGCGTCGGGGTGTCGCCCTGGTGGATCAAGAGCAGGTACTTCATCGCGTGGCCTCCTCTGCTTGGAGTGTGGTCGCGTTCTAGACGAACGGCACGAGCGCGAGAGGACAGCCGGTCATCCGTCCCGCCACGCCTCCGGGACGAGCACGACGCGGAACCCGTCCGGATCGACGAGCGTCACGCCGTGCTCCCTCCAGTACGGATTCGCCGGCTCGACAGGCTCTGCGCCCACGCGCGCTCGGGCCGCGTCGACCGCCTCGTCGCTACCGAGGTAGAGGACGACGAGGGACTCCGGGTGCGGCTCCGCCGGCCCGTGGACACCGCCGGTCGTGAGCTCGAGGTGTGCGTTCGTGCCCGGGACGGCGAGAAACACGCCGTCGTAGCCGTCGTGCCCCGTGAACCGCCCGATCTCCGGCAGCCCGAGACCGTCACGATAGAAGCGGACGAGCTCGTCGAGACGGTCGGTGTGGCGCGCGACGCGGAGCTGCATCGTCACCGTTGCCTTGTACCCGGCTCCAGGCAACGCTCAGTACGAGAACACGGTGGCGCCGTCGTCGATCCACTCCCAGAGCGGTGTCGCGCCCGCGATCCTCGCGTTCGCGACGAGATCGCTCTCGTCGAGCTTTCGCGCCGAGAAGCAGATCGGGCACGCAAGGAGCTCGCCGCCGCCCTCGGCGTACTGCTCGTACAGGCGCCCGAGCGGCGGGCAGCCATCGCAGGCAACGGCATCGGAGTACCCGGGCACGCTCAGCCTGACGGCCTCTTTCGTCAGGAACATCGCCACGCGCTTCCCTTTCGAGAGCGCCGCGGTCGCAACGAGGAAGGCGACCGTCACTCGCTCCGCGTCCTCGAGCCCCGTGGCGAGGTTGACCACGACCTTGTCCTCTGCGCTCATCGTGTGTCCTCCGTGTTGTGGGCCACTCCCTCGCCACCCTATGCGGGGAGACGACACCCGAGGATGGGTCGAACGAACGAGGCGCCGGCGGAGCTCAGCCCGGCAGGCGGGGGCCGCTCGGCGTGGCCGAGGATCTGCGCATCAACCGGTCACTGCAACGCGATCGGCGCGCGGGTCCGGCAGCGGCGTGAGGCGTGCCTCGATCGCCTCCCGCTGGGCTTCTAGCCAGGGCGGCAGGATGATCCTGCGGCCGAGCTCCTCGACCGGCCCGTCGACGGTGAAGCCGGGCTCCTCGGTCGCCAACTCGAACAGGATTCCGCCCGGCTCGCGGAAGTAGACGGAGCGGAAGTAGTGGCGGTCGACGAGGCCGCTGTTCGGGACGCCGACCTCGCGCAGCCGCTCGAGCCAGCGGCCCTGCTCGGCCTCGGTCGTCGACCAGGCGAGGTGGTGGACGGTGCCTGCGCTCGGCCGGGCGGGCTCCGCCGGCGCCGGGTCCAGGGCGATCAACCCGCCGCGGGCCGACCCGCGCAGCTCCCAGACGTCACGGTCGCGGCGCTCGCCGTTCATCAGGCCCTCGAGCAGCGCGGCGGTCGACCGCGGACGATGGCTGTACGCGCGCACGCCGTCGAAGCCCCGGAGCGCGAGCTCGGCCGGGATCTCCGGATGGACGGCGACGAGCGGAGCGTCGTCGCTCGCGTCGATGACGAGCTCGTGCCCGAGCCCCTCGGGGTCGGCGAACCGCAACGACCCGCCGTCGTGCGCGACCGCGACGCCCTCTGCGCCGAGCCGCTCGGCCCAGAACGCGAGCGCGTCCTCCGAGCCGACACGCCAGGCGACGCGGTGCACCATCCCCGCTCCGGCGCGCCCGGGGATCGCCCCCGGGTACTCGAAGAAGGTGAGGTCTGCGCCCGGGCTGCCGACCTCGTCGCCGTAGAAGAGGTGGTACACGTTCGGGTCGTCCTGGTTGACCGTCTTCGCGGTCAGTCGAAGGCCGAGCACCCGCGTGTAGAAGTCGACGTTCCGCGGCGCGTCGCCGGTGATCGCCGAGATGTGGTGGATACCGTCGAATCTCATCGTCGAGTCCTTCTGTCTCGATAAAACTTGTCAGCGCAACTATATTCACAAAATAGTTGCGCTGTCGAGCATCATCCCGAAGTGCGCTCATCCTTGAGATCCGCAACGCGTGCGCCGGACGCCCGCTGCAACGACGCGGGCGCGACGGGGAACACGGCGTCGGGCAGGCCGGCCGCCGCCCAGATCTCGTCGAACGAGAGGAGATCCTCGTCCATGAAGACCGGTACGGGGTTGTCGTGACCGAACGGCGGGATCCCGCCGATCGAGAAGCCCGTCGCCTCCTTCGTCGCCCGCGCGTCGGCCTTGCGGAGCTCGCTCAGGCCCGCCGCCGCAGCGGCCTTCGACGGATCGAGCCGGTTCGCGCCCGACACGAGGAACAGCACCGGCTCGCCGGCGTCGTCGACGAACACGAGCGTCTTCACGATCTGCTCGAGCCGACAGCCGACCGCTGCCGCAGCGTCGACCGCGGTGTGCGTTCCCTCCGGGAAGCGACGAGGGACCACCTCGATGCCGGCGTCAGCGCCTGCGTCGACGACGCGCTGGACGCGAGGGTCGAGCTCGGCGGCCACGGCCGCGATCCTACGCCGGGCGCTCAGCGCTCCGTCGCGGCCAGCCAGATGTTGATGTCGCTCTCCGTCGCATGGGCGTCGATCTCGGCCAGCTCGGCGTCGGACAGGGCCGGCCCGCCGAGTGCGGCGACGTTCGCCTCGAGCTGTGCAACGCTCGATGCCCCGACGAGCGCCGACGTGACCCGCTCGTCGCGGAGCACCCAGGAGATCGCGAGCTGCGCCAGCGACTGTCCGCGTGCCGCCGCGAGCTCGTTCAGCGCGCGCACCTTCGCGAGCGTCGCATCGTCGAGCTGGTCGTGGGAGAGAGACGAGGGCCGGCTCGCCCGCGACCCGTCGGGGATCCCGGAGAGGTACTTGTCGGTGAGCAGCCCCTGCGCGAGCGGCGAGAACGCGATGCAGCCGATCCCCTCGTCGCCGAGCACGTCCAGCAGCCCGCCCTCGATCCAGCGGTTGAGCATCGAGTAGGACGGTTGGTGGATCAGGACGGGCGTACCGAGCCGGCGCATGATCGCCGCCGCCTCCTGCGTCTGCCGCGTGGTGTAGGACGAGATGCCCGCGTAGAGGGCCTTCCCGTGCCGCACCACCGAGTCGAGCGCGCCCATCGTCTCCTCGAGCGGCGTCGTCGGGTCGAAACGGTGCGAGTAGAAGATGTCGACGTAGTCGAGGCCCATCCGACGAAGGCTCTGGTCGAGGCTCGCGAGGAGGTACTTCCGCGAGCCCCACTCGCCGTAGGGGCCCGGCCACATGTCGTAGCCCGCCTTTGTCGAGATGACGAGCTCGTCGCGGTACGGGCGGAGGTCGTCCCGCAACAGCGTGCCGAAGGTCTCTTCGGCCGAGCCGTACGGCGGGCCGTAGTTGTTCGCGAGGTCGAAGTGGGTGATCCCGAGGTCGAACGCGCGCCTGACGATCGCGCGGCTCCGCTCGAGCGAATCGACGCCGCCGAAGTTCTGCCAGAGCCCGAGCGAGAGCAGCGGCAGGTCGAGCCCGCTGCGCCCGCTGCGCCGGTAGCGCATCGTCGCGTAGCGGTCCCCGGCGGGCACGTACGTCATGGCTGTTTCCTCCTCGTCGTGGTCCCGGGCGTGCCGTGGGCATGTGCCGGGCGATACCGTCATCCAACCACCGGGCGATGAGTTTCGCCGCATGCGATGGTCTCAGACGCATGAGCAGAGTACGAGCCAATATCGCAGTTTCCGCCGACGGGTACGTCGCCGGCCCGAATCAGAGCCTCGAGAACCCTTTGGGGGAGGGCGGCACCCGCCTGCACGACTGGGCGTTCGAGCTGCGCGCGTGGCGCGAGCCCCACGGCATCGAAGGTGGCGTGGTGAATGCCAGCAGCGCGGTCGTCGAGGCGATGACCGCGAACGTCGGCGCCGAGATCATGGGGCGCGGCAAGTTCGGGGGCGGGCCAGGGTCGTGGGACGGCGCATGGCAGGGGTGGTGGGGCGACGACCCGCCGTTCCACATGCCCGTCTTCGTCGTCACGCATCACGAGCGCGCGCCGCTGACCCTGTCCGACACGACCTTCACGTTCGTCACCACGGGCATCGAGGACGCACTCGCGCAGGCGCGGGCCGCGGCGGGCGACAAGGACGTGCTCGTCGGCGGAGGCGCCGACGTGATCGACCAGTTCCTCGCGGCCGGACTCGTCGACGAGCTCGTGCTCCACCTCGTACCCCTGGTCCTCGGCGGCGGCGCACGGCTCTTCGCCGGCGTAGGCCCGGACATCGCGCTCGAGCAGATCCGGGTGGTCGAAGCGCCGGGTGTGACGCACCTGACCTACGCCGTCCGCCGCTGACCCGTCAAGCGCGCCGAGAGTCAGGCGCCGAGGACGACGTCGACGACGTGCTCGGCGATCGCGAGGCTCGAGGTCGCCCCGGGCGAGGGGGCGTTGCGGACGGTCGTGACCTGCCCGACCCGGCCGATCCGGAAGTCGTCGACGAGCGAGCCGTCCGGGTCGAGCGCCTGCGCGCGGACACCGGCGCCGGCCCGCTCGAGGTCGTCGGGGCGGAGCACGGGGAGGTATCGGTGCGCCTCCCGGTAGAACGCCCGGCCGGAGAGCGACCCGCGCATCTCGCGTGCGCCCATGCGCCAGTGACGGCGCGCGAGCCGACGGAAGCCGCGCGAGCGGAGCGTCTCGCCGACGTCGCGAAGCCGCACGTCCCGCCAGCGATACCCCTCGCGCGCCAGCGCCAGCACGGCGTTCGGGCCGACGTCGACGCCGCCGTCGACACGACGCGTGAAGTGGACGCCGAGAAACGGGTACGCGGGGTCCGGCACCGGATAGAGCAGCCCGCGGACGAGATCCTCGCGACCCGGCGCGAGCCGGTGAGTACTCGCCGCGGAACGGCACGATCGTCGGCTCGTGCCCGTCGCCCGCCTGCCGCGCCAACCGGTCGGACTGCAGGCCCGCGCAGACGATCAGCCGGTCGAGCTCGAACTCCTCGCCGCCGCCGTCACCCGCACCCCACCGCCGCCCGTCGGGATCGCCGTCACCTCGGCGTCGAGGACGACCGAGCCTCCGGCCGCCGTCACGTCGTCGCGGAGCGCCGCAGCGACCGCCGGATAGTCGGTGATCGCGGTGGTGGGTGAGTGAAGGCCCGCGATGCCGGCAGCGTTGGGCTCGACCTCACGCAGCTCGTCTCCTTCGAGCCACCGCACGCCCGGCACATCGTTCGCGTGCGCGCGACGCTCGAGCTCGCGCAACCGCTCGATCTCGGACTCGTCGAGCGCGACGACGAGCTTCCCGCACTCGACGTACGGCAGCGCGCGCTCCGCGCAGTACGCCTGGAGCAGCCCGACCCCGCGCCGGCAGAGGACCGCCTTGAGCGACCCCGGCGCGTAGTAGATCCCCGCGTGCACGACGCCGCTGTTCCGGCCGGTCTGGTGCGCCGCGATCTCCCGCTCCTTCTCGAGCACCGTCACGACAGCGCCGGACCGGAGCTGTGTCAGCCGACGCGCCACGGCGAGCCCGATGATCCCGGCGCCGACGACACCGATGCGCTCGACGGCCACGTGAGGCGCCGAAGCCTAGACGATTGATGCCGCGATACGCTGAGCGGCACCCGGGAGCTCCGCCTGGCAATCGGCGCACGGAGGTGCCTCGCACAATGGCCGAGAAGAAATCCGGAAAGAAGGGCACGCAGCGATCCACCAAGACCACGACCGCGGTCGGCAAGGAGCCGGCAGGATTCTCGGACGAGGAACGGGCCGCCATGAAGGAGCGGGCGCGGGAGTTGAAGGCCGCCCGCCGAGGGAAGGCGGATGGGGAGAGCGACGTGCTCGCCAAGCTCGCGGAGATGCCGCAACCGGATCGTGCGATGGGCGAGCGGCTCCATGAGATCGTCAAGGCCAGCGCGCCGTCCCTGGCACCCAGGCTCTGGTACGGCATGCCGTCCTATGCCAGGGAGGGAAAGGTCGTCTGCTTCTTCCAGGGCGCGCAGAAGTTCAAGACGCGATACTCGACGCTCGGCTTCAGCGACAAGGCGAACCTCGACGACGGCGCCATGTGGCCGACCTCCTTTGCCCTGACGAAGCTGACCGCCGCCGAGGAGACGAGGATCGCCGCGCTCGTGCGGCAAGCGGTGAGCTGAGTCCGCGCCGCCGTCCGGCCGTCGAGCCGGTCGCTGAGCGTGCCGCTCTGCTCGCGATCGCCGCGATCAACACCTGGAATCGCCTCAACGTCACCACCAGGCAGATCGGCGGCGAGTGGGTGGGCCAGTGGGTCGACTCGACCCGGACGGCCAAAGAAGCGGCGTGAGGCCGGTCCGTTGACAGCTCCGGCTGCCGGGTTTGGCGAGCGGCGCCGACGTGTGCCGCTCGCCATCGCCTGCTGGCGCCGGCGCCCTCTCTCCGGTATTCCCTTTGCAGTGACCAACGTCCGTCCAGCGAACGACTTCGTCGAACGCGGCCGCGAGGCGGCTGCTCGAGGAGCGTGGCGCGAAGCGTACGACCTCCTCGGCTCCGTGGAGCCGGCGGAGCTCTCGCCGGGCGACCTCGAGCTGATCGCCGAGGCGACCTCCTGGACGGGTCCGACCGAACGGTGCATCGATGCGGCCGAGCGCGCGTTCAACGGCTACTTGAGCCGCGACGAGCGGACGAGTGCTGCGCGGCTCGCCCTGCGGCTCGCTTTTGGCTACCAGCTCCTCGCGGCCGGTTCGGTCGCGGCGGGCTGGGTGAAGCGGGCCGAGCGCTTGCTCGAGGACGAGCCCGAGTCCGTCGAGCAGGGACACCTTGCGCGTCTGCGAGGTTTCGCCGCGAGCATGCGCGGCGACGTGGACGAGGCGCAGGTGCAACTGCGGAGGGCGCTCGAGATCGCCCGAAGGTTCGCCGACCGCGATCTCGAGGCGCTGACGCTCAACAATCAGGGATCCCTCCTGATCGGCGCCGGTGAGGTCGAGGAGGGCTGGGCGTTGATCGAGGAGTCAGCCGCGACTGCAGCGGGCGGGGACCTTCGGCCGACGGCCACGGGGAGCGTGTACTGCTGGACGATCAGCACCTGCCGCGACCTCCAGGAGGTACGTCGCGCCGGAGAATGGTCGGCGCGCTTCGAGCAATGGTGCGAGCGAACATCCCTCCCGGGCGCCTGGCGAGGCGACTGTCGCGTTCACCACGCGGAGGTGCTGAGGCTCAGAGGCCGGTGGGCGGAGGCCGAGGCAGAGGCAGAGGCGGCGTGTGAGGACTTCCTCGCGTTCAACATGCCTGGAGAGGCCGCACACGCGACCTACGAGCTCGGTGAGATCTGTCTCCGCCGGGGCGATCTGAGCGGCGCTGCGACGGCATTTCGACGCGCTGTCGAGGCCGGAGCCGAGCCGCAACCCGGACTTGCCCTCCTCCGGCACGCGGAGGGCAAGCCGATCGTCGGGCTCGCTGAGCTCACCCGGGCGCTCGCCGACGTACCGAACGATCGCGTCGAGCGAGCGCGGCTCCTTCCCGCCTTCGTCGAGCTCGCCGTTGCGGCGGAGCAGCGGGAGACAGCTCGCGACGCCGTCCAGGAGCTCGACGCGCTCGCGACGCTCTACCGCTCGGACGCGCTGACTGCGACGGCACGCTGGGCCCAAGGGCTGGTCGATCTTGCAGACGGGGATTCGGCCTCGGCCATCTCGCCCCTGCGGGAGGCTGTTCGGCGCTGGCATGCGCTCGAGGTGCCCTTCGAGGCGGCCCGCGCTCGCACCGTGCTCGCCCAGGCGTACCAGGCAACCGGCGACGACGACTCGGCCGCAGTGGAGCTGGAGGCGGCGCAGGCGATCTTCGAGCGTCTCGGGGCCGTCGCCGCGGCGCGGCGTGCCGCGGAGCTCCTTGGACGCGGTGGGGCCGACGCTGTCACGCAGACGTTCGTCTTCACCGACATCGTCGGGTCGACGACGCTGGTCGAGGCGATCGGCGACACGGCTTGGCTCGACCTCGTCGAGTGGCACGACCGGACGCTTCGGGCGCTCTTCTCCGACCACGGTGGCGAAGAGATCGACCACGCGGGCGACGGCTTCTTCGTCCGGTTCACGGTGGCGGGCGCCGCCCTCGGGTGCGCTGTCGCGATCCAGCAAACACTCGCCGAGCACCGGCGTCACCATGGCTTCGCACCGCCCGTCCGGATCGGCGTCCATACGGCGGATGCACTCCGGGTCGGGCACGGCTACCGTGGCAAGGGCGTCCATGCCGCCGCACGCATCGCAGCAGTTGCGACAGGCAACGAGGTTGTTGCCACCCGCGACGAGGCGGCTGCCGCGGGGCTCCGCTACACGAACCCGCGGACGCTGGAGCTCAAGGGCCTGTCGGCGCCGGTCGAGGTCGTGACGATCGACTGGGCGTAGCGTCGGCGAGGGGAACGCGTAGCCGCCCGAGGTCATCCGCGCCCGCAGCCTTCGAGGGCGACAGTCGGCCCTCCCGTTGAGACTTGCATGAGAGCCACCTCCTGCGGCGAGGTTCTCCGCCGACCGCGTTCGTGCATCAGGGAGAGCGCCGATCGTGATGCGACGAAGTACGGAGTCCCCGCACGCGCCGTGGTGCACGGTGCGTTCCAGACGAGACGGGCTGGCGGCGCCGGCTGCTCGCACCGCTCCGCTGGATGGGGGTGTCGTCGAGCACTTCCTGAGCCGTGCGCCGGGGATGTTGCCCTGCTGGTGGCGCCGGGGGGCTATACGCCTGTTCGTGCCTGACGGGAGAGCAGCCGTGTCACGACCGTGCCAACCAGGTTCGACGGCACCGCGAGGCCGACGCCGTTGTTGCCGCCCGACGCGCTCATGAATTGCGACACCACCCCGATCACGTCTCCGTGGAGATCGAACAGCGGTCCACCCGAGTTTCCGTGATTGATCGCCGCGTCGGTCTGGATCGCGCCGACGACCGGAGAGTTGTCGGGCGACATGATCGTGCGTTCGACGCCGCTCACGATTCCCGCCGTGACGCTGCTCTCCAGCCCGAATGGGCTCCCGATCGCGACCACGCCGTCGCCGACTCTCACCCGGGACGAGTCCGCCAGGCTGAGAGGGCGAAGCGACCCGGCCGGCGCGCCGACGTCCAGCACGGCGAGGTCGGAGTCGGGATCACCGGCGATGTACTTGGCGCGCAGCACCCTGCCGTCTGCCAGGCGGACGTGGATCGCGCTCGCTCCGACCACGACGTGCCGGTTCGTCACCACAACGCCCGCGCTGTAGACGAATCCGCTTCCGGAGGGCACCAGGACGTCTCGACCCGGTCCGACCGAGAACGCGTAACGCCCAGGGCCGGGTGTCACGTCGACGCGCACGACGCCCGCTGCGTTCTGCGCAAACACCTCCGAGACCGAAAGAGCCTCCTCGCTCGCCGCCCTCCCCATGCCCTGCACCGCGAACGTCGTGACCGCCCCGAACGCGAACGCCGCGAGCACGAGAGCGAGCACAGTTCCTTTCCTCGGCGAGAGGACGGTTCCCAGCCGCGTAGCTCGTCTCTCGTGCATCTCGTGTCGCCTCCGTCGTCGTTCGGGTTGACGGTAGTGCGAGGAGGCGCAGGCACCTATCCGACAGGCGGGTCGATGGCGCGGTAGGCCAGCCGAGCGGTGGGACACGGTGCAGGCCTGCTTGACCGGGGAACGACGATCGTGGGAGAAATAGCGCGACGGCGAGGACGCGAGGAGCGGAGATGGCTGTTCTGCAGGTGCGCGGCGTGCGAAAGACCTTCGACGCCGAGGAAGCTCCGGTCCGGGCGCTTCGGGGGGTCGACCTCACGGTCGACCATGGAGAGTTCGTGGCGATCATCGGCCCGTCCGGGTGTGGCAAGTCAACGCTTCTGAACCTCATCGCGGGTCTCGACGTTCCCACTGGCGGGGAGGTCGTCCTCGGCAGCGACTCGCTGTCAGGGAAGAACGAGAGCGCTCTTGCGCGCCTTCGGCGCGAGCACATCGGCTTCGTGTTCCAGTTCTTCAATCTCCTGGACGGGATGACGGCGTTCGAGAACGTCGCGCTGCCGGCGATGATCGCCGGGATGCGAAGACCGCAGGCCGAGCGCCGGGCTCGCGATCTCCTCGACCTGCTCGGCCTGGCAGGGAAGGAACGTGAGCTCCCGGCGCTCCTCTCGGGCGGCCAGCGGCAGCGACTCGCCATCGCCCGAGCGCTCGCCAACGAGCCCACGCTCGTGCTCGCGGACGAGCCCACGGGGGCGCTCGACTCGGAGGGCGCGGCCGAGATCCTCGAGCTGTTCCGCCGCCTGCACGTGTCCGGGCAGACGATCCTGCTCGTGACGCACGACGACCGTGTGGCCGCAGGCGCCGAACGACTCGCGCGCATGAAGGACGGCCGCCTCGACGCGGTGCACGCACCCTTCGCCGACGCCCTACCGGCGGCGATCTAGTGCTCCGTCCCGGAAATGACTCGCGCCCTGGGCGGCTGCAAAGCGGCGCCGTGCGGCGTCCTCGGTCGCCCCGATACCTTCAGGTATCGAGGCTCCCTGCGTCCTTGCCCGGCTTGCTTTTCGCGCGCCAGGATCATCAAGCCACTTCCGGGACGGAGCACTAGATGTCGGCAGCCGCGCGGCTCTGCCTTCGCGCCGAGCTCAGAACGCGGAAGCGCAGCTGGCTCGTCCTCGCCGTGCTCATCGGCCTCGCGGGCGGCGTCGTATTCGCCACCGTGGCAGGCGCCCGGAGGACGGAGTCGACATTGGCGCGCCATGTCTCTGCCTACGAGCTCGCGGATGTGGTCGCCATGCGGGGCTTCTGGGTCGACGGGCGAGAGACGCTCGACCTCGACCGGGTCGCGCGCCTACCTCAGGTCGCCGCGGCGTCGCGGTGGGGGCATCTGGCAGCCATCTTCCGGACTCGGTCCGGCAAGCCCGTCCTCCCCGACGGCAATGCCGGCGTCGGGATCGGTGTCTGGCTCGACGAGCACGGCGGGAGGGACGTCGACCGCACGAGGCTCCTCCGCGGTCGCGCACCTCGACCCGGCCGCCCGGACGAGGCGCTCGTCGACACGACCGCATTCACCCGGCTCGGCTACGAGGTCGGCGACACCGTGCAGGTGCGGCTGGTCAGTCACGCGGCGCTGTGGGGCCGGCCGAGCGCGGCCGACCGCCTGGGCGAGGATCCGACGACGACCCGGACGGGCCCACTCGTCCCGGTCCGCATCGTCGGAGTGGTCGCCGCCGTCGAGGAAGGCGTCCCCGGAAACGTGATGCTCACCCCCGCGTTCTACCGCGCGCACGGCGGGCGCCGGCTCGGCCTTCTCTTCGAGGGCATCAGTATTCGTCTCCGGCACGGGCCCGAGGACGTCCGGGTCTTCGAACGCGCCTTCCGGCAGCTTGCCGGTGGCGACAGTGCCGGCTTCGTCGTCTCGCACGACGTGCGGCCGGGCATCCAGGACCCGATCCGCATGCAGGCGCGGGTGCTGATGCTTCTCGCGGTCTTCGGCGCCATCGCTCTCCTTCTCTTCATCGCTCAAGCGCTCACAAGAGACGAGCTCGTGCGCGCGCCACAACACGCGATGCTTCAGGTGCTCGGCATGCCGAGGAGACAGCTCGCCGCGTTCGCGGCAGCCGGTGCAGCAGCGGTCGGCGCAGTCGCGAGCGTCGTGGCCGCGGCGGTTGCGATCCTGCTCTCGCCGCTGGCGCCGATCGGACATGCGCGCGACCTCGAGCCGGCACCCGGCCTCGCGGCCGACCCGGCTGTTCTCGCCGTCGGCGCGATCCTCATCATCGCCGCCACGACCGCGGTGGCGACGGTCGCCTCGCTCAGGTCGACCCACGCCCTGCCGCACCGCTCCCGAAGCCAGCGACGGCAAGGGTGGACACCGGCCGAGTCCGTCGCGCGGCTCGGGGTCCGGCCGACAGTCGTCTCTGGCGTGCGTCTGGCGCTGACCCGCGGCAGGGGCGCAGCCGCGGTGCCCGTCGTGCCGACCCTGGTCGCCGTCGCCCTCGCGGTCGCCGTCGTCGCCGCTTCAGCGACCTTCTCGCGAAGCCTCTCGTATCTGCTGTCGACGCCGCGGCTGTACGGCGCCAGCTTCGACTATCTGTTCTGGCCGGAGGGACCGCCGGCCGGACGCCTCCCGCCTCAGCGCTGGCTGCTCACCGACCCGACGATTGCGGCCATCGCCTCCGCGACGAACGCAACCGTCGCGGTCGATGGCACGCCGATGGTCGCCGTGGCACAGGAGGACGTGAAGGGCTCGGTCGCGCGGGCAACCGTGATCCACGGTCGCGTCCCTCGCGCTCCCGGCGAGATTCTGCTCGGCCCGAGGACGCTCGACGCCCTCCATCGCCGCGTCGGCGACGTCGTCACCGTCCGGGCCGCGCGAACGGCGCGGATGCGTGTCGTTGGCAGCGGATATGCGCTCCGGCCACTGACCGGCGACCGTCCGTGGGCGACGGGAGCGGTCCTCACGTTTGCGGGCTTGAGGCGCATCGAACCGGCTGCGACGTACACGGAGTACCGTCTCCGGATCGAGCCCTCCGCCGACCGCGGCGCGGTGCTCGACCGGCTCGAACGCAGCATCGGGCTGGGACGGTTCGAGGCTCCGACCAAGCTCGCCAACTTCGGGGGTCTCTCGGGTTTCCCGATCGCGTTCTCCGTGCTCTTCGCGCTGGCCGGGGTGGCGATGCTCGCTCACGCCCTTCTCACGTCGATTCGCCGGCGCCGGCGGGAGCTGGCGCTCATGATGGTCCTCGGCTTCGCTCGCGGTCAGATCGTGGCCAGCGTCGCCTGGCAAGCGACGACGGTCGCCGTCATCGGGCTCGCGGTCGGCCTGCCGCTCGGGACGGCGCTCGCCCGCTTCGGCTGGAACGTGTTCGCAGCCGATCTCGCCGTGCTCCCGCGCCCCGTGATCCCGGTCTGGCAGCTGGTGGTCATGGTGCCCGCCACGCTCCTCGTGGCAAACCTCGTCGCGGCACTGCCCGGGTCTCTCGCCGCACGGACCAAGCCGGCCAGTGCCTTGCGAGCGGAGTGACGGTGACGCCGCCGGATGAAGCGTGCGATCACACTCGCAATCCCGCTGCTCGCTCTGGCATTCCTCGACCTCGCCGTCTTCGCCGTGGTCGTGCTCGGTCTCGGTCGACCGCCGGCGGGAGCTGAGGTGCGCTGGCTTGCGGTCTCGCTGGTGGCGGCTGCCCTGTGCGCACTTGCGTACAGCCTCGCTCACCCCAGGCTCGCGCGACTCGCCGACCGTGTTGCGTACGGTGACCGACACTCGTCGCGCGAGCAGCTTCGGGCCCTGACGAGCGAGCTGACCCGAACGGTGCCGATCGATGAGGTCCTGCTCCACGTTGCCGAGTCGCTGCGACACCGGTTGGCGCTCGACACCGCCGAGTTGTGGACAGGCTCGGGAGGCGCTCTCGAACGCCGCGCCTCCGATCCCGAACGCGGACCGGCCACGCTGAGGCTCGGCGAGTCCGAGGCTGGCCTTCTGTCGCGCGGCGGAGTCTCGGGCCCCGCCTGGATCAGCGTCTGGTTGCCGCAGATCCTCGAGGGACGCGATCAGACGGATCTTCGTGTCGCCCCAATCGTCGAGTCGGGTGAGCTCCTCGGTCTGATCGTCGTGGGGCGCGCGCCCGGGCGCGAGGCATTCGGCCGTGAGGACGAGGATGTCCTGCACGAGCTCGGACGGCAGATCGGCCTCGCGCTCCGCAACTCCCAGCTCGATTCGGAGCTGCGGTCGTCGCTCGAGGAGTTGACGCGCCGGTCCGAGGAGCTGCGGGAGTCGCGGGCGCGCCTCGTCGTCGCGTCCGACGCCGAGCGTCGCCGGATCGAGCGCGACCTCCACGACGGCGCCCAGCAGCAGCTGGTCGCGGTGGCGATCAAGGCCGGTCTCGCGCGTGACCTGGCCGAAAGCGACCCGACCGAAGCGAAGGTCGTGTTGGGACAGCTGACGGCCGAGGTGCACAGCGCCCTCGACGGGCTCCGGGACCTGGCGCACGGTGTCTACCCGCCCCTTCTGCTCGAGCGCGGATTGGGAGAGGCGCTGGGCGCAGCCGTCGGTCGTCGGGCAGCAGGTGGACGTGTCGAGGCAGCCCACGTCGGTCGGTACTCGCCCGAGATCGAGGCGACGGTCTACTTCTGCTGTCTCGAGGCGCTTCAGAACGCCGCCAAGCACGCCGGTGAGAACGCCACGGTCCGGATCCGGGTCTGGGAAACGGAGGAGGGGCTCCAGTTCGAGGTTGCGGACAATGGGCCTGGCTTCGATCAATCGAGTCGCCGTTCGGGCGCCGGGCTCACCAACATGCGCGACCGGATCGGGGCAATCGGCGGCACGCTCGCGGTGGACACGGCGCCGAACGCCGGAACCAGGATCAGGGGCGCGATCCCACTCGAATCCTGACCACGGTGCGCTCCAGTCCCGGGGTCGTCGAGCCGGTCAGCCTCGATCCGCGAGGTAGAGCAGAACCGCCTTCACCCGCCGGTGCACCCGATCCTCCCACGACAGCCCGAGCTTGCCGAAGATCGAGTGGATCACCTTCTCGACAGATCCCTCGGTCAGGACGAGCGAGCCGGCGATTGCCGCGTTGTTCTTCCCCTCGGCCATCTCGCGCAGTACGTCCCGCTCGCGAGGCGTGAGCTCGGCGAGCGGGGACGTCTCGGCGCGCAGGCTTGCCGTGACCAGCGACTCGACGACCGTCGGGTCGACGACCGTGCCTCCCGACGCGACGGCGCGGATTGCGTCGACGAGCCCGGCGGCGTCCTCGACACGTTCCTTGAGCAGGTAGCCACGTCCTTCCGCGCCGGCCTCGAAGAGCGCGAGCGCCCACTGCGGCTCGACATACTGGCTGAGCACGATCACACCGATCTCGGGATGCGTGGCCCGAAGGGTCGTTGCAGCCTCGATTCCCTCGTCGCGCCCGTTCGGCGGCATGCGGATGTCCGTCAGGACGACGCCGGGCCGCTCGGCTTCGACAGCGGCGAGCAGCGACTCGAGGTCGCCGCACGTGGCGGCCACTTCGACCTCGGCCCGCCGCGCGAGCACGGCGCGTACACCCTCGCGCACGAGGTAGTCGTCCTCAGCCAGCACAACCCGGATCGGCAACGCGCACAAGGATACGGCGGCCGACACAGCGCCGGGACGCCCGCTCCGCGCGGCAGTGTGGGCCTGCTCCGGCGCTGCATCACTGGCCCAGGCGACGACCTGACTCGGACGGAGAGGCCCTCCTAGTCCTCGCCCTCCCAGTAATCGAGCGTGGGGCCGGGCCTGCTCAGCATGAGCCGCTGCCCGGTGGCGCTGCGCGTGCCGACCTTGCCCGTGTCGAGGTACTCGACGATCTCGGGCATGAGCTGTGTCGAGAGCATGAGGACACGGATCGGCCCATCGGTGCCGTTCCGCACCTGATGAGCACCGGTCGGGCCGCGCGGAAAGCACGCGACGTCGCCTTCCCGCAACTGCTGCTCGCCGTCGGGGGTGCGCAGCGTCGGCTCGCCCTTCACCACGAGGAGCCACTCCTCGTTCGCATGATGCGTGTGATACGGCCAGAGCTTGTCGCCCGGCTCGAGCTCGTACAGGCTCGCGCCGATCAGTTCGCCGCCGACAGCTCGCCCGATGCT
Source organism: uncultured Actinomycetes bacterium (assembly GCA_963747125.1). Lineage (GTDB taxonomy): Bacteria > Actinomycetota > Thermoleophilia > Gaiellales > Gaiellaceae > Gaiella. The sequence continues at coordinate 79,698 of CAVVEN010000025.1, forward strand.
TGCGCGCTTGCTCCGCCACCCCGGACGATCCTCGCTCCCGCCCCACTCGTCAGCGTGAAGATTGACGATGTTCATGACGAAGAGCTTAGAGCGCACGCCCGGGCCCGCGGCTCGCTCGCGTTCCGTCCCGTCATCTGCCGGCGTGCGATGGCGCGGCGGGGAGTTGCACCGTGACGCGGAGCCCGCCGGCGGCCCGGGGGGTGAGCGTGAGGATTCCGTCGTGTGCCTGGGTGATGCTCTTGACGATTGCCAGGCCGAGGCCGACACCTGCGTGGTCGCTGCGTGTGCGTTCGGTGCCGCGAAGAAACGGCTCGGCAAGCGTGGCGACCACCTGTGGTGTGAGCTTCTCGCCGGTGTTCTCGACGGTGAGCACCACGCTCTTGGGCTGAACGCTGGTCGTAACCCCCACGCTGCCGTGTTCAGGCAGGTTGTGGACGATTGCGTTGTGCACGAGGTTCATGCTCAGCTGCAGCAGGAGCGGGTGTGAGCCGATGGCGGGGGTCATGTCGCCTGAGGTCTCGATGGTGACGCCGCGCTTCTCCGCGAGAGGGAGGAGCGTTTCGGTGGCTTCCTCCGCCACGAGGGACAGGTCGACATGTTCCCCGGTGAAGGATCGTTGGTCGGCGCGGCTGAGCAGGAGCAGTGCTTCGGTGAGGTCGATCGCCCGGGTGTTGACGGCGTGGAGGCGGTCGACGAGCTCGCCGTTGTCGCGGTTCGGATCGCTGCGGGCGACGTCGAGGAGTGTCTGCGTGACCGCCAGCGGGGTGTCTCTGCTGCTTCCCCGCCGACACCGGCCCAAGCTTCGCTCCGGCTAGTGATGTTCTTCCCGCGACCGGTGTCGAAGCCGGCGTCGCAGCCGGCCGAGGCTCGCGCGACCGGCGATCGCGACCGCGGTCACCATCGCCGCGCCTGCCGGCGCGAGCTGCAGGACGCTCTCCTCGATGGGGATCCCCATGACGTGCGCGACGATCACTGGAAGATCTCCGTTGTGCAGTCTCCGTTCTGAAGGCGCACCTCGTGCGCGCGTGCGGGTCCCCCGGGGCGGTCGTGCAGGTCGACGAAGAAGTCACGGTCGACGTCCATCCCTCCGCCCGGGTCGCAGTTCACGCGCAGCAGCCAGGAGCGGAGTCCGGGATAGAACTGGTTGTCCCAGGTCGATAGGAGCGAGTTGCTGACGTAGAGTCGGCGACCGTCCAGCGAGAGCTGCAGCATCTGCGGGCCGCCGTTCAGCTCGCGGCCGGCGTCACTTGGCTTCCCGAGCACCCCGCCGAGCCAGAGTCGCCCGGTCAGCTTCGGGCTCGCGGGGTCGCTGACGTCGTACTGGCGCAGGTCGCCGTGCAGCCAATCGGAGAAATAGAGGAAGCGGTCGTCCATCGAGAGGACGAGGTCGCTCATCACGCCGGGCACCGGGAACGGCCAGCCCTCGAGCTCGACCGGCTCGACGGCGATCACCTGATCGGCTGCCCAGCCGCCGTTGTCGCGCCGGAAGCGCCACATCGTGCTCGAGAGCGCAGCGCCGACGAACCCCTCCTCCGCCTCGGGATCGTGCTTCCAGCGCACCTCGAACGGAAGCAGCCCGCTCTCGCCGAGGTCGACCGTCTGCTCGAGCTTCCGATCGGCCAGATTCCAGAAGTGGAGACGGTGCCCGTAGCGTCCCGCCTCGACGTCTGCGAGGTCGAACCCCGGCTCGTAGGCGTTGGGCTCGCCGAACTCGGACGAGAGGAGCACGTTCTTGCGCGGCTGATACCAGAAGTCGTAGTTGAGCGACGGTGTCTTGCCACCGTCCTCCCAGCGGCCCCTCAACTCGAAGCTCTCCGCATCGAGCACGGCAAATCCGCAAGCCCCGTTCCCCTCGGCGTCTCCGAGCATGCTGACGACCACGTTGCCGCCGGGCATGCAGTGCGTCGTATGCGGCCTGGTGAGACCGGTCTCGCGAACGACCTCCTCCGGCTCGATCACCTTCTCGATCCGCGGCGCCCGCGGGTCGTCCGCGACGTTCAGAATGTGGATCCGCGAGGAGCGGAACCCCGGCACGATGAGGTGCGAGCGGTCGGGGCCGTGACAGGCCGACGAGCAGCGGTTCCACCCGAAGTGGTGCAGCTCGTCGCCGACATTCGGCATCAACGTCTCGTGGATCACGCTGCCGTGCTCGGCATCGACGACCGCGATGAAATCCGGCTTCTCGACACCCGTCCCCTCGTGCAGGCAGGCCAGGTAGAGGAACTCCTCCACCGGTGCGTGCATCGCCTCCTGCGGCGAGTTGTGGAAGGACGCCGGCTTATCGTTCGTGTGCATCCCCGCTCCTCTCATGCTGTTTCCATCGATCGGCAGCGTCCGAACTGCTTGGCGACGCAGCACCCGTGCCACCCGTGATGCGCCGAACCGGTTTCGGGTGAATCTGGCGACCGTCGCTCCTCGTTCGCACCTTGCGCGATGGTCGCGCTCCGGCTTTCCCGAACCTTTCGTCGACCTTTCTAAGCTGCTGTGATGGCGCCGAAAGGCGAGACGCGGATTCAGCTCTGCGGCCGGCTCGTGGTCAGGCTGGAGGGGCGGCGGGTCGACGATGCTCTGCCCGGCGCTCTGGGCCAGCTGCTCTTTGCCTACCTCGTGCTCAACCGGCTCCGCCGGATCGATCGAGACGAGCTCCTACTCGCCGTCTACGGTGACGAGGCGACGCCCGACCACCAGGCTCGGCTCAGCGTGCTGCTCTCCAAGGTACGCCGCGTCACCGGGGCAGAGCTGCTGGTCGGACGAGCCCAGCTCGAGCTCGCGCTGCCGCAGGACGCTTTCGTCGACCTCGAGGTGGCGCTCGACGCCGCCCACCGGGCGGAGTCCCAGGTGGCGAAGAAGGAGTGGGCGGGCGCCTGGGGACCGGCAAGCCTCGCCTACGACGTCGCAAGCCGGCCCCTGCTCGCGGGTCACGACCGGTCCTGGCTCGACGATTGGCGGCGACGCCTCGACGACATCCGGTTGAGCGGGCTCGAGTGCCTGGCTGCGGCCAGCCTCGGGCTCGGCGGACCCGGAGCTGCCGCAGGCGGTGAACTGTGCACGTCGCCTCATCGAGCTCGCCGCCTTCCGCGAGAGCGGCTACCGGATCCTGATGGAGGCTTTCGAGCGGAGCGGGAACGTCGCCGAGGCACTGCGCGTCTACGACCGGCTGCGCGTCACGCTCCGAGACGAGCTCGGCATCGCCCCGAGCCCCGCTGTGCAGGACGTCTACCGACGCCTGCTCGGCGAGACGACGACGACCGGCTAGACCTCCTCGGCCCGCGCGAGAATGTCCGCTCGGGACACCTTCCCCACCAGGTCGGGATGGTCGGCTGCGACGTGCGCCTGGGCCTTCGCCCAGAGTTCGTCGTCGTCCTTGCCCTCGATGACCTTCCCGCACACGCAGGTGATTCGTCTGACTCCGGTCATTCTCGGCATGGTGTCCTATGGCCCGGTTGAAGGTGGGAGGAGGGAATCCTCGGCCGTAGCGGTGCGTCCATTCGGTCGTGAACGTCGTCATTCATGCTCGGGACGGCTCCGGCAGCAGCTCGAGCTGCGCGAGAAGGGAGACCTGGTCGTAGTAGATCTCGCCGCCGACGACCCGACCGTCGGCGTCGAAGTGCCACATCTCGCAGATCGGCAGCTTCCACTCCTTGCCCGTGGCCGGGAAGGATCCGAGTGGGCCGTCGTTCGTCCCCCGGCCGGTGAACCGCGCCACCACCGTCTCGCCGGCGTCCGTGTACCGGGCGTCGGTGACCTGACTGTCCGAAGAGGCCTGGATCCATCCCTCCAGAAACTCGTCCTTGAACTCCTGGGGTGTCCTGAACGTCACGCCCCTGGCGTGGTCGATCCAGCTGATGCTCTCGGCGTACTCCTTCACCATCCCGCCGAAGTCCCGGCGGTTGAAGGCCTCATGCCCTGCGCGGTAGGTCTCTACGTTCCTGGATTCCATCGCTCTTCCTTTCCTCGTGTAGAGCGATGGTCGCAGCGCGTCGTTTCCTGAACCTTTCCCCGACCTTTCGGAGCGTGGTGGCGATCGCGCAGACGGGCGAGACGTCTTATGGCTCGACGTCGAAGCCGAACATCATTCCGCTCTCGTGATGCTCGGCGATGTGGCAGTGCGCCATCCACCGCCCTGGATTCGTGACGTCGAGGAGGATGTCGACGGTTTCCCCCGTCCGGACGAGAACGGTGTCTTTCCAGACGAGGTTCGGCTCGTCGACGCCGTCTCGCGCGAGAACGAGAAATCGCCCTGCGCCGTGAACGTGGAACGGGTGCGGCATCGGATGATCGGAGTCCATCTCGTTGACGAGGCGGATCTTGACCTGATCACCAACTCGGAATGTCCAGTCGATGGCAGCGTTCGCCGCGCCCGTGTCACGGTCGACCAGCTTCCAGCGCATGTTCTCCGCCGTCGTGCGCCGATTCACCTCGACCATGTCGTCTTCCCACTCGATTCCGTGCGCATGGTCGTGCTCCGTGCCCTCGTGAGACGCGTGCATGTCGTGCCCAGCGTGCTCGGACGTCGTGTCGACAAGGTGCGCTGGCATGAGCTTCATTCCACACTCGGGACAGCGATCTGGTGAATCGCTGGTGACGTGTGGATGCATCGGGCAGACGAAGCTCGTCGGAGCCTCGACCGGAAGGAGCTTCATTCCGCACTCTGGGCAGCGCCCTGGCTCCTCGCTGACCACGGTGGGATGCATCGGACAGGTGTAAACGGCGTCGTCTGGCGTGTCGAAGTCCATCTCGGCGACGAAGGCGAGTGTCTTGTCCGGAGCAGCGTCGATGAAGCGGACGGTTCGCTGTCGCTCATCCGCAAGGTCGTGGTTGCTCCGGAGTGTCTCGAACTGTTCTCCCAGGGGCGGCTCGGCCGCTTCGTCGGTCACGGTGATCGAAGCCAGCCGGTACGAGCGGGCGGGAGTTCGGTGCTCGAGGACGTGCTGGCCCGGATGCTCGAAGAAGACGTCGACCGCGACGCGCTCTGACGGTGAGAGGAGAACCTCGTCGACGAAGCTCTCGTGCTCGTAGTGGCCGCTGTCTCCGCCGACGAGCTTCATTCGAGATCCCGGGAGCGTGACGTTGAAGACGCGAGTGTTGGCAGTGTTGGTGAAGTAGAAACGCACGACCTCGCCGCGCCTTGCGGTGAGCGCGAGGTCTGGCTCTCCCGCGACGAGCATGACGTTGCCGAAGCGGCCCATCGCGACATGTGTCGTTTCCGAGGCGCTGAAGCTTGCGATCTTCCCGTCTTCGATGAGAACGTCGTCCAGCGTCAGGAACAGCTCGCGGTGGACGGGTGGCCAGTACTCCGGCTCGGCGGGGACGACATGGATGTTGCCGTACAACCCCATCTCCTGGCCGTAGTCCTCGCGGATGTGAGGGTGGTACCAGTACGCGCCGGGATCGGGGACGTGCACCTGGTAGACGAACGTGCCCCCGATAGGGATCGGCGCTTGCGTGTCATGCGTTCCGTCGAAACGGTTCTCGAGCCGCAAGCCGTGCCAGTGAACCGTCGCCTCGAGGTCGCTCTCGTTCGTGACCTCGACGGTCACGGTCGCGCCTTCGGGAATCTTGAGCGTCGGCCCCGGGATGGAGCCGTTGTAGGCGAGCATTCGAACATCCGTGTCACCGATTCGCTTGACGACCGGCCCGATGTGGAGTTGCGTCGTATCGCCGTCCGCGAGCTCGACGACGCTCGGAGGAAAGGCACGTGGAAGTCCGCTCGTGTCGGTGGGGAAGTCGCCTTGGCGCTTGATCGTCTCCTGCGCTTTCTCGTTCATGAGGTCACACTCCTAGTCCACTCTCCTCGACTTCAACCTTTGCATGGCGGCGATCGTCGATGTTGGCCGCGATACGTTCGGAGATGAACTCTGCGTCGTCCTTCACCCAACCCAGAAGCGCCGACCCCCGAGTGTGTTGCCAGGTCAGCCCCAGGAAGTACAGACCGTTGACGTCGGTGACGCCCCGTCGGTGGAGCACGACGCCGTTCTGATCGAAGACGGGAGGATCGATCCAGCCGTACTCGGATCGATAGCCCGTTGCCCAGATCACCGCATCGACTTCGACCTCGCTTCCGTCCTCGAACGTCACTGCGCCGCCCGAGATGCCGACCAGCCTGGGTTCGACCCCGATTCCGTGACGCTTGACATCACGCGGGCTCGAGCCGATCAGCGTGTCGCGGTCCCGTACACGACGCCCGATGCGCGACTCGACCGTCTTCGCGATGAGCCCCGTCTTCGTCAGCCACCAGAAGAGATCGCGTCCCAGCATTCGCTGGGGCAGCGGCGTCTGTCGCGAACCGACCGCAAGGTGAACCGAGTGGGTCGCCGACAGCTCCTTGGCTATCTGGAATCCGGTGTTTCCGCCGCCGACGACCACGACGGTTCCTTCGGGGACGTCGCTCGGACGCCGGTAGCCCGTGCTGTGCATCTGGACGACGTTCGACGCAAGGTCAGCGGCGAACGAAGGCACGCTCGGGACCTGAAATGGACCGGTCGCGACGACCACCTGGTTGGCCCGGAGAGTCCGAGCTCCGAGGTCGAGGACGAAGCCGTCGTCTGCGGATGCGACCGACCGAACCGCGCTGTTCAGCTGGACTGGCAGCTCGAAGGTCGACGCGTAGCTCGCGAGATAGTCGATGACCTCCTGACGGCCGGGATACCCATCGGGGTCGCCCGGGAACGGGAGACCAGGAAGGCTGTCGTACCGGCGCGGCGTGAAGAGCACGAGTGAGTCCCAACGACCCCGCCACGCCGAGCCGATCGAATCAGAGGCCTCCAGGATCGTGAAGTGACGGACGTCCCTCGCAAGGAAGTACCCCATGGCGAGCCCTGCCTGGCCAGCGCCGATCACGGCGATCTCGAATCGATCGCCCGAGCCTTTTTCCGTCTCGTCTCCCATGCGAGCCTCACTCACCGTAGCGGTTGCTGTCCCGGACGCTGCCCAAGGCAGACTGTTGGCATCACTGCCCAGATCCCAACGGCGCAAACACCGCCGGTGCCGGGGTCTACAGCGTGCGGTCGGCGCGCTCGACGGCACGCGCCACGTCTACGCGTGATGCGACGCCGAGCTTGCGGAAGGTGTTGCGCAGATGGGTTTCGACCGTCTTCGAGCTGAGGAAGAGCTCGGCGGCGATCTGAGGATTGGTCTTGCGGTCGACGACGAGTCGTGCGATCTGGAGCTCGCGCTCGGTGAGCGAGTCGATGCCCGATCCATCTACTTTGCCCGGGCGGGTGCGCCGGTAGACCGAGCGTCCGAGCTTCCGGAGCTCCCGTTCGGCCTGCTGTCGGTAGCGGTGCGAGCCGAAGGACTCGAACGCTGCGGCTGCGAGCTCCAGCTCGGCCGCCGCCCGGTCGCGATCGCCGGCCTCGGCGAGCGCTCGTCCGGCGAGCAGCCGCGACGTGGCGGCGTCGAAGACGTTCCCGACGTCCTCGAGCGCCGCTGCAGCGCTCAGCGCCCGCTCGGCGGCGGACGACGGCTGGCCTCCGTCGAGATCGAGCGCCGCGGCGGCGAGGGATGCCATCGCGCCCGCCATCGGAAGGCCGACGGCTTCAGCGCATGCCTGCGCGGCCGCTGCTGCGTGCTCGGCTTCGTCGCGTCGGCCCGCCGCGAGGAAGGAACGCGTCAGAAGCTCGAGGTACCTGGCCCGCCAACCTCCCCCGATCAGCCGCAGCTCGTCCCCGCCTGCGAACTCGACCAATAGCTCAGCGCTCCGCTCCGGATGGCCGGTTTCGAAGCGGGCGTAGGCGAGCGCGACCGCCGCGTGTGCGGGGACTGGACCGGGGTCGAGCTGTTGCGCAAGGTCGAACGCCTCCTTCGCGGTCGCGAGCGCCAGGTCGATCTCACCGGCGGCGAATGCTGCGTAGGAGCGGTTGAAGAGGTTCCAGGCAAGGCCTTGCGGGTTGTCGACCAACCGCGCGGCTGCGATCGCGCCGTCGAGTACCTCGCCCGCCTCCGCCATCCGCCCTCGAACCCACAGGCTGCCTCCGAGCATGGGGACGATGAGCGGGAAGAGATCGCCCTTTCCGGTCGCACGGCCAATCCTCAACGCGCGCTCGGCGTGAGACCCTGCCCCCGCGAAGTCCTCGAGGTAGAACTCGGCCGTGGCGAGATGGGCGAGCGCGTCGAGGCGATCGCCAAGTTGGTCGTCCGCGAGACTGTCGATGAGCGCGGCCGCGTCGGCGGAATATGCCTTTCCCTCCGCGGCGCGACCACTAACCGCGCTTGCGAGGGCACGCCCAGCGAGCGCCGCTGCGACCAGCGTCTGGTTGTCGAGCAGCGCTGCCGCGTCGACCGCGCGACTCGCCCAGTCGCGCATCGCTTCGTAGTCGCCACGGTAGAGGCTGTCGCCAACGAGCTCGATCATCAGTTCGACGCCTTGCACGGAGGCAGGGTCCTGGAGCTCGGCGAGCGCGGCCTCGAGGTGGGCGTGCGCCTCGTTGTACCGGCCGAGGAGGTGCTCGACCCGCGCGCAGGCAGCGGTGAGACGAACTCGCAACGACTCCGCGTCCTGTGGGACGATCTTCATGCTCTCGAGGAGTTCTGCGTGGCTCTCGCCGAGTTGGCCAGTCGCAGCGAGCGCTTCGGAACGGGCAAGCAGCAGCTCGACGCGCCGATCGCCGGGCGCAGCAGCTGGGAGGAGGCGGAGGGCGGCGGCGAACCAGCGCGCGGCGCTCGCAGGTGCACGCGCCGCCGCAGCCTCTCCAGCCTCTCGCAGCAGCGCAACCGCGGCCTCGTCCCCCTGACGCGCGGAACGTTCGACGTGGTGTGCGATCGCCGAGATCAGCGCCCCCCGGAGGGCAAGGGCCTCGGCGCAGCGCTCGTGCGAGCCGAGTCGCCAGCCGCCGGGCATCGACTCGTACACCGCGCGACGAACGAGCGGATGCCGGAACCGGAAGCGCCGTGGAACGTCCGTCTCGCGGATGAGATCCAGACGCAGGAGCTCGTCGAGCGCGTCCATCGCTTCTGCGTCGGCGGCTCCGGCGGCCGCAGCCGCCAGCTCAGGGTCGAAGGGGTCTCCCGCGACGGCGGCACCCTCCAGGATGAGGCGTGCGGGCTTGGAGAGCAGAGCGAGCTCCTCGGTGAGCGCGGCGGCGACCGTGGCCGGGACGTCGACACCCACGAGCGAATGCCCGTGTTCCGGCGCCGGCCTCTCGGGGCGCTCAGCCGATCGCGCGAGCTGCTCGAGGTAGAAGGGATTGCCACCGCTCTCCTCGTAGAGGCTGGTCGCGTCCGCTCCGTCGCCGATCAGTTCGCGGGCGTCCTCGGGACTGAGCGCTCCGATTTCGATGCGCGCGATCGTGCCGGCGCGGTGCGCCCGTTCAACCGCGGCACTGAGCCGCTCGCCCATCTGCCGTGGCCGCACTGCCAGCGCGACGAGTACCCGAGCGGCCGGCGGTCGGTGAAGGAGCGCGCCCAGCAGCTCGACCGACGCCGGATCCGCCCAGTGGACGTCGTCGAGCACGAGCACCAGCGGCTGTGTCTGTGCGAGCGTCTCGAGCAGTGAGCAGACGGCGCGATGGCTGCGGTATCGCTCGTGCTGGATCGCGGTCGTGTGCCCAAGCGCGAGGCCGACCAATGACGGGAAGACGGTCGCGAGTTCCGCGCGTACATCACCGTCGAGGCTGTCGAGGCGATGCGGGTCGAGGCCGTGGACGTACTCGTCGAGCGCGTCGACGAAGACCCAGAACGGCAAGTCGAGCTCGAGCTCCCCGGCCCGGCCGGAGAGGACGAGGTATCCGCTGGCGTCTGCACGAGCGGCCAGCTCGGCGAGGAGGCGGGTCTTGCCGATTCCCGGCTCGCCGACCAACTCGAGGGCTGCAGATTGTCCCTCGCCGACTTGAGCGAGGAGACGGTCGACCGAGCCGAGCTCTGACGCGCGCCCGACGAGATGGCTGGCAAGTGCCATATGAAGCGTCCGGCTCCACTCTAGATCAGGGCTCACGGATCGAGAAATCAGGGTGGCCGATCCAGGGTGACCGCCTGATGTCGGGGTGACGGCGCCGCGACAGGGTGGAACACATGCCCTGCTACCTGCTTCATCACCACCACGAGCCGAACGAGTGTGGCGTTGCCTTCGCCGCCTTCCGCGGCTTCGAGAGCCCGCTTCGTCACAAGGGCGCGCTGGCGTCCTGCCGTTCCGGCGGCCATTCGATCTGGTGGACCTTGGACGCCTCGAGCGAGGAAAGCGCGCTCGCGCAGCTGCCCTTCTACGTCGCCGAGCGTACGACGGCCGTCCTTGTCAGCGAGGTGCGGATCCCGTGACCAGCCCAGACAGGCGCAACCCAGAAGGAGGAGCCATGAGCACAGCTTGTCAGCACCGCACCTGGAGCGAGCTTGCGGTCCGCGAGAACGATGGCCTCGCGGTCTCGCTCTTCTGGAGCAAGGCGACTGACCGAGTGCGAGTCGTCGTGGTCGACCAGATCTCGAAGGAGCGACTCCACCTCGACGTCCCTGCCGCATGTGCCCTCGATGCCTACCACCACCCGTTCGCCTACGCAGCAGGCCGAGGACACGAAGCCAGCTGCGCGATCTCCGAGCCCTTCACACCGAGCGACCCCGAAAGGAGCGCAGCCTGATGACCATCGACCCGATTCAGCACGCCCGCCGTTGGAAGACGCTCGGGGTGCTCTCGCTGAGCCTCGTGATCATCGGGCTCGACAACACCATTCTCAACGTCGCCCTGCCCACGCTGCAGGACGAGTTCGACGCCTCCCCTTCGAAGTTGCAGTGGATGGTCGACTCGTACTTGCTCGTGTTCGCGGGCCTTCTGCTCGTCTTCGGAACGCTCGGGGACCGTTTCGGGCGCAAGCTCGCGCTCCAGGCAGGGATTTCGATCTTCGGCCTCGCCAGCCTCGGCGCCCTCGTCGCCGATTCCGCCGACCAGGTGATCGCCGTGCGTGCTGCGATGGGGATCGGCGCGGCACTGATCATGCCCGCCACGCTCTCCATCATCGCCAACGTCTTCACCGGTGAGGAGCGAGGCAAGGCGATCGCCATCTGGGCCGCCCTCGCGGCGGTCGGAATCGGGCTCGGTCCACTGACAGGTGGGCTCTTGCTCGAGTGGTTCAACTGGCCCTCGGTCTTCCTCGTCAACGTCCCGTTCGCCGTTGCGGCGCTGTTGCTCGGTGTCCGCTACGTGCCCGAGAGCCGTGACCCCAGACCGGGCTCGTTCGACCTGCTCGGAGCCGCGCTCTCCGCCGCCGGCTTCAGCATCCTCGTGTACTCGATCATCGAGGCTCCCGAGCAGGGCTGGACGTCCGGCATCGTTCTCGGATCGCTCGCGATGGGCATCGCACTGCTTGGCGCTTTCGTCTGGTGGGAAGGGCGCACGCAGGACCCGATGCTCGACCTCGGCTTCTTCCGCAGTGCGCGCTTCAGCGTCGGAACCGGGGCAGTCAGCGTCGCCTTCTTCGCCCTCCTCGGCGCGATCTTCGCCCTGACCCAGTACTTGCAGTTCGCCCACGGCTTCAGCGCGATCGAGGCGGGCGCGATCATGAGCCCGATAGCACTCGGGCTGATGATGGGCGCGGGCTCTTCGAGCAAGGCAGTGCGGCGGCTCGGGACCTCCCGCGTCGTGGCGGCAGGCCTGAGCGCTCTGGCGCTGCTTCTCGCGGTGACCACGTTCTGGGACCCGAGCACGAATGCCTTGGTGCTCGCGGCTTGGTTCTTCGGGCTCGCGCTCGCGATGGGCTGGGTGATGGCCCCGGCGACCGAAGCCGTCATCGGCGCTGTTCCAGCAGCCAAGTCCGGCGTCGCCTCGGCCACGAACACCGTTGCCCGGATGGTCTCCGGAGCGCTCGGCGTTGCCGTCGTCGGTTCGCTCGTCAGTTCCCTCTATTCCACCGACGTCGAGGGTTCGCTCGACGTTCTGCCCCCCAAGGCGCAGGCGGCGGCCGAGTCCTCAGTCGGTGCCGCGAGTGCGATCGCAGCCCAGCTTCCACCCAACGCAGCATCGGAAATACTCGCGACGACTGGCGACGCCTTTACACAGGCGATGGGCACCGGTCTGCTCGTAGCCGCCGCGCTCGCCGCCGCCATGGCCGTCATCGTGATCCGCTTCCTGCCGGCCCGCGAGTCCGGGGAAGCGCCAGTCACGGACCGTGATCTGCGCGCCCATGCCGACACGCGCCAGCTCTCATTCCGACGAAAGGCCGGAGTGTGGATGACCCTCGCGGCGCTGGTGCTCGCGGCGGCCTACGTCGTGAGCAAGCCGGGTTCCGACACGCCGGCTGCCAACGGGCGGGCATCGGCTCCCAAGTTCGCGGCAATCGAGCACTTCGTCCAAGACGAAATGGCGGCGCAGAGAATCCCCGGACTCGCGCTCGGCATTGTCGAGAACGACCGGATCACATACCTCCGGGGCTTTGGCAAAGCCGACGACTCCGGGCGGCCTGTGACCCCGAAGACTCCATTCATCATCGGCTCGCTCGCCAAGTCGTTCACCGCGCTGGCGATCATGCAGCTCGTCGAGGCCGGGAAGATCGAGCTCGACGCCCCCGTGCAGCGCTACCTGCCTTGGTTCCGAGTCGCGGACGAGGCGGCTTCCACGGAGATCACCGTCCGCCACCTCCTGAACCAGACGAGCGGCTTGTCGACCAAGACCGGGCGGACGTTCCAGGGTAACGGCGACATCGGTGACGCCGCGCTGGAGAAGACGGTACGCAAGCTGAGGAGCGTCGAGCTGACAGCACCGGTCGGCGAGACCCATCAGTACAGCACCGTCAACTACTCCGTCCTGGGGCTCATCGTGCAGACCGTCGTCGGGCGCTCATATGAGAGCTACGTCCAGACGGAGATCCTCGACCCGTTGGAAATGCGCGGCTCGTTCACCTCCGCGGCGGCGGCCGAGCACCACGGCCTCGCCACTGGCTATCGCTACTGGTTCGGCCGGCCGAGAGCGGCTGACCTCCCGTACAACCGTGGGCTCGTCCCGGCCGGCTACCTCATCTCCGACGCCGAGGACATGAGCCACTACCTGATCGCCCAGCTGAACCGCGGGCGCTACGCGTCGGCGTCCGTGCTTTCACCCGAGGGAGTGAGTGAGCTTCACCGGCCGGCCGTCCAGACGCCGGAGGCGGGTACCTCATACGGGATGGGCTGGTTCGTCGGTCCGATCAACGGGATCCCGGCGGTCCATCACCAGGGCGAGACGTTCAACTTCCACGCGAACGCCGTGCTCGTGCCCGGCAGTCGAACGGGCGTCATCGTGTTGATCAACGCCGAGAACTCCATCGACCTGTTCCTCAACGGTCGCATGGGCTCGATCTCCGAGGGCGTGACGAGTCTCCTGGAGGGACGCGATCCCGCTTCGCCACCGTCGCAGCTCCCCACGTTCCTCGTCTACACCCTTCTCTTTGGAATCGTTGGTCTCCAGCTGCGTGGCCTCGCGCGCTGGGCTGCGGCTCTGCATCGCGGCCGCCTCCCTCGTGGTCGCCTGGGTCCCCGTCTGCGTATCGCTCTGTTGCTGACGTCGAGCCTTGGTTGGGCCGTCCTCGTCTTCGTCCTCGTGCCGAAGCAGCTCGGTCTGTCACTTCTCGTCGCCGCTCAGGGGTTGCCGGATCTCGCCTACATCCTTCTGATCAGCGGCGTACTCGCCCTGAGCTGGGGGATTGTCAGAACAGCGTGGGCGTATCGGACGCTCCGAAGTGCACGCCACAGGCAGGCGACGCAACATCCGCTCGCCACGACGAACGCCGCTGCGAGCCAGTCGTGAGCACGGTCACATCGCGACTCCACTGGCAAGCAGTCGCCGCTCGGCCCCGAGCACAACGACCAGGACTACGACGCGTGGATCTCGTCGGAGAAGCACATCCACGCGACGCCCGGCTGGGAGGACAACAGCTGGCCGCGGCAGATGACGCCGGACGAGAACCGCGCAGACCTGCAGCGCCACGCCGACGACTTCCGCAACCGGACGGGGTTCACATACACCGTGCTCGATCCGGCGAGCCGCGACGTCATCGGGTGTGTCTACATCTACCCGTGGCCGGACAGCGACTACGACGCCCGTGCGCTCTCCTGGGTCCGAGCGAGCCGCGCGCAACTGGACGCCCCGCTCTGGCGCACTGTGAGTGAGTGGCTCGCGTCCGATTGGCCGTTCGCCAACGTCGAGTACGCGCCGCGCGCCTAGGTGTAGTTCCTAGGCGCCCCACGCCGCGCAGCCCGATTCGGGTCGGGGGCCACTCCTGAACGCGGGGTCCGGACGACTTGACCGACGCCTCGATTGGTTCCCTACGGCCGGGTCGGGCAGGAGCTCGCGCACGTCTTGGGCACAGCGGCAGGCGACGGCGACCTTTCCCGCCCACTCCAACGCCTCCGCGCGTGAGGGCACATCGACGATCGAGTCCGCCGACGTACTCCTTGCCCTCGGGGCCGCTAGTCAGCCCACCAGTCGCGCTGACCATCGACGTCGTCGCGCGGAGCCTCGCCGAGGTTGGGCGCGCCGATGACGAGGATCTCGAGGCCCTCTGGCCCGGCCTCGTAGCCTCGCCACGCGCCGGGCGGAACCCGGACTGCGTCCCATTCCTTGAGCTCGACGATCTCGTCGTCGACCCTCATCCGCCCGCTCCCGCGCACGACCACGTACACCTCCTCTTGCTTCATGTGCGTGTGGCCGTAGGGAAAGCGATAGCCGGGCGGGACGAACTGGTAGCTCAGGCCGGACTTCTCAAGCTCGAGCGCCTTGGTCGCCGCACGGAACTCCAGGTCGGGTGCACCGTCGAACCTAGAGCCGATGTCCTCCAGATCCTCCTTGATGTTTCTGAGCGTGAACGGCACGGCGTAATCCTACGGCGTCCTTCCGGAGCGCTGGCCCGTCAGTTGCCACTGGTTGCAACCGCTGGGCTTCATGAACGCTCCATCCCCTCCGCCGGAATCTCGGATGAACGCGGATTCGAGGGCCGCCGCCCTCACCGGCCAGCGGGATGACCCGTTCCATGCAGACAGGAGTCGAATTGCTCGTCCCGCTCCGGTCGAAGGCCCGCTCAGGCGAGAGGACGCTTGCGCAGGCAGGGCTCGACGCCGGCCCGTCTAGCATGCTCGGAGTAGGTCCGAGGGTCGCAGCGGGTCGAGGAGCGGTGAAGGCGCGTCGCGCCGCGCGCGCCGACCGTATGTAGGCAACGACCTCCGGGTGAGGCTTCAGCCTCACCCGCCCCGTGGCTCTGCGCACGCAGGGATGAACCGAAGTGAGTGATGCTCGCCCGACTGCGGCTCCGACGTGGCGCACCCCAGTGGGTACACCGGGGGCAGGCCCTTGGAAGCGCACTACCGCTTCTCGAACCGACCTCGGACCGGTTCACCAAGAGCAACTAGCCGCCGCCGCTCATGTGACAGTCCCGAACGCTGGGCCAGCCGACCGCGCGGGTCTCAAACCGGTCGGCGTGCTTCCAGGCGGGGGGCAAACAGGGTCCAGTTTCCTTCGGAGACGACCTCTATCGCACCATCTGCGACTTTGATCGCGGTCTGATCGTCGATCGCGTATGTCGGGATCGGTATGTCGAAGGCCCACTTTTCGACGTTGGCCATGGAGGAGTCCTCGAAGCCGTCTCGGTCCAGATGCACGCGCAATGCAAAATCGACCAACCCCAAAGCCCTATTGCCTTCACGCGCCTGATCGCTGCCTTCGGGCACGAACTGAAGGTTGAACTCTGCGTCGCAGTTGTAGGGGGTCGTGGCGATGCTCCCCGCGCTTACCCCCACGTAGACACACTCGCTCAACGAGGGCAAGAGGTCTGCCAGCCCTGACTGGCGCATCCAGTAACACAGGTAGAGGACATCGCCGCCCCATACCAGCAAGGCATCGGTTTCCCTAACCATCGGAACCCAGCTCTCCTCTTGAATGCTGGGCAGCGCGGTGAGTTCCAGAACCCCCAACGACTTCCAACCCACCTCACACAACGGGCTCGCCGCCTTACCACAGATGGCCCTCCATGCCCCGGCCGCACCGTCGGGAAAGGGATACATCGCCGTCGGGACGATCAGGGCGCTGGACTCCGCGATCGGTTTTCCCAGCAGGCCGACGAGTGCGTCATGGATGCTCGGGTTACTGATGCCAGACGACGTAAGCAGAAGCTTCATGCGTCCTCCTGCGATGGTTTGCGGTCCGAGAACGTACGAGGGATCCGTACGCGGTGAAGACTGTCAGACCACAAGAAACTCACCGGCTCCCGCGAGATCCAACCCACGAGCTCGGGCGTCATTCCGGGACACTCGTGCAACCAGAGGTACGCACACCTGATCACGCGCGCCTCGCGGAGACCGGTGACTTTGGCGATCGGCAAGAATGGCCGCGTGGCGCTTCGACGGTTGGACAACGTCGGCATCGTGGTGGAATCGCTTGATGCCGCTATCTCTTTTTTCGCCGAGCTTGGCCTCGAACTCGAAGGGCGAGCCATGATCGAAGGAGATTGGTCAGGGCGGGTCACTGGGCTGCGCGACCAGCGCGTCGAGATCGCGATGATGCGTACGCCGGACGGCCACGGCCGGCTCGAGCTCTCGCGATTTCTCGCGCCGCCTGTGGTCGCCGATCACCGGAACGCCCCGGTGAACGCTCTGGGCTATCTGCGTGTCATGTTCGCCGTGGACGACCTCGACGATACGCTCGCCCGGCTCCGCGGACACGGCGCGCAGCTCGTCGACGAAGTGGTCCAGTACGAAGACGTGTATCGGCTCTGCTACGTCCGAGGCCCCGAGGGCATTCTCATCGGGCTGGCCGAGCAAACCGGCTGACGCCCGCACGCGCAAGCAGTGACGAGACGGAAGTTGCCGCCAATCTCCACGCCGAGCGCTCACGCGATGTCTGTTACCCGACGAGCTCCTCGTGGGTGACGAGCGTGAGCTGGTCGAGCGACTCCAAGCCGCGCACGACTGGCAGGAAGAGGGTTGACTTCTCGCCTCGCATGCGCATCTTCGCGGAGCCATTCGGCCGTGTCCGTGTAACGGACCGACCCGCCGAGTCTCACAGACGCCTGAGCCCACCGCTAGAGATGAGACGGCGTGCAACAGCGATGACTCCACGGCTGACGGCATCGAGGGCAACCACACCCGCCAGCACGAGCGTCAAGACGACGGCGGGAGCGCCGCCCTCCCGGTCGCCTTGGACCCGTACGAACAGGATTTCCGCGACGCCGAAGAGAACTGCGACGGTGAAGAGCGCTCGGCCGGGTTGAGAGAGCCGAAGCCGATGGCCGAGCCATCGCCAATAGCGTCGCATCAAAGCCACGCGCGGACTCTAGGTCAGACGAACGAGCGCCACCCTTCCGTTAGTGTCCACGAATGAGCCCTGAGCGCATAACTTTCGCCGGAATGTCCCCCGAGGCTAACTGCGAACGGCTCTAGCCCCAGGGCAGGCCGGACCAGTAAGGCGGCCGCCCCCGCCGGAACCGCTCAGCCGTCGCAAACACCTGCCCCGGATCGGATGTCTCCTTCTCCACGCTCGCCCCGTAGCGCGCCGCGAGCTCCGAAACCGGGTAGCGCGCTTCCGGCCCCACGTGGGCGCCAACCATCAGGATCACGCACGGCCCGTCGCCAGCCCCCACGAACGCGTGCTCCGTCCACGGAGGCGAGTGGAAGAAGTCCCAGGCTCGAAGACGTCGCTCCTCGCCCTCGACGAGCAGCCTGCACTCGCCCCCGAGAACGAGGAACGCCTCCTGATTCGACTCGGCGTGATAGACGCCACTCTGGCCAGGCTCGAGGACGGTCACGTTGATCCCGAACTGCGGGAACTCCACCGGAGAGTCGCCGTACTCGTTCGCGAACCAGCACGCCGCACCCCTCGTCTCCGAAGAGAACCACTCGGCATCGCGCACGTTGACGACGAACCAGCCCTCGGTGACGGGGGCGAGCCCGGAGCCAGCGTCCTCAAGCCGCGCTTCGGTCAAGAACCGGATTCTCGCAGCCCAAGCGACACATCCCTGACCTGCGCCAGCGTTCGGGAATGACGCCCGAGGGTGGGTGCGGGACTGACCCCGTTGCGATGCTTGGAGGCCGCGCGAGTCTCGGAGTCAAGCCCACGAAAGGAGAACTCATGAGTGATAACCCGGTTCAGCGAACGAACCTCGCCGGGATCACATGCGATCCGCGTCCACAGCTGCCTGACGGCTTCCGGCGCAACAGCACGCGCGTTGGTGCGGCGCTCGGCGCGGCCCGCACCGGACTCAGCGTCTACGAGCTAGCTCCCGGCCAGGCGGTCAGCCCCTACCACTACGACAATCCTGACGAGGAGTGGCTCCTGGTCGTCTCAGGCACGCCAACCCTGCGGCATCCCGGCGGCGAGGACCAGCTCGAGCCCTGGGACATCGTCTTCTTTCCGTCCGGTCCCGCCGGAGCACACCTCGTGCGGAACACCAGCGAATCGACCGCCCGCGTCGCGATGATCTCCTCGAAGGCAGCGACGGTCGGTGCCGTCGTCTACCCGGACAGCGACATGGTCTGGGTCTGGTCAGACGACGAAGCGGTCGACCTCGTCGTCAAACGAAGCAGCGCCGAGGACGATGCAGCGCCGTGGACAACCAGGACGGGCGAGGCCGAGAGGTAACCGCTCGCCTGTGCCAGCGTCCGGGAATGTTCCTGCAAGTCGCGCCCGTGTAGGGTTCGCTCCGTTGTGCGCCGGCAACCGAAGGGAGCGGTCGTTCATGGGAGAGCAGAGCGTAGAAGTGGTCAAAGCCGCCTACGACTCGCTCGGGCGCGGCGACATGGCGGGCGTCCTCGGTGCAATGGCCGACGACATCAAGTGGTACCAGGCGGAAGGGGGGCCATATGGCGGCCTCTACCACGGCGGGGAGGCCGTGGCCCAGAACGTCTTTGGCCCGCTCATGCAGGACATCCCGAACTTCGCGCTTGCGCCGGAGGAATTCATCGCCTCAGGGGACACGGTGGCAGTGGTCGTGCGCTACACGGGCACCGGAAAGGACACGGGCAAGGAGCTGGACCTCCCGGTCGTGCACGTCTGGGACGTACGCAACGGCAAGCTCGCGCAATTCCGGCAGTTCATGGACACCGCAAAGTTTCGCGAAGTCGTGGCCACCGCCTAGGACACGCCCTTTGTCAACAGAAAGCAAAGCGGCAGCGCCCGGACACTGACGACTGTCGTCCTCGATCCACCCAGCCGGGCGATGACTCATTGGGCTGCCCGAGTGTGCGGAAATGTCTCTCGAGCGCTGGCCGGAGACACGCAGCTTTGGCTGCGCAACACATGACGTTACGATCGCTCGGTGTCCCCGGCCATTCGGTACGCGAAAACGATCGACGGACTGCACATCGCCTACCAGGTCGTCGGCGAAGGACCCGTCGACCTGGTGTATGCACCAGGCTGGTTCTCGAATCTCGAGGCAGTCTGGGATGTGCCAGACCTCGCCGACTTTCTCGGCGAGCTGGCGAGTGCGTTCCGACTGATCCTGCTCGACCGGCGGGGCTTCGGCCTTTCGGATTGGCCGATCACAAGCGGTTCCCTGTCACTGGAGCTCGGGATGGACGACATCCGAGCTGTCATGGACGCGGCCAGGAGCGAGCGCGCGGCGCTGTTCGGCTTCGACGAAGGCGGCGCTCTCTGCACCCTGTTCGCCGCGTCCTACCCGGAGCACGTCTCGGCTCTGGTTCTGTTCGCGGTGTGGGCCAAGTACGACGCGTCGTCTGATTACCCGTGGGGCTGGACGACGGACGAGGCCGAAGAGTGGTGGCAGCTCATCGATCGTCATTGGGGAACCGAGCGCTTCTGGGAGGCGAACAGCACCGTCGTCGACCCGGCGATTCGACGCGACCCCGAGCGCGTCAAAGCGTGGACTCGCTACGCCCGTTTGTCGGCCTCTCCAGGTTCTGCTCTAGCCATTGAGCGGAAATCGCGCGAGACGGACATTCGAGCGCTGCTCAAGGCCGTGTCGGTCCCGACTCTGGTGATGCACCGGACGAATGATTCGAACGAGCGAGTTGAGCAGGCCCGATACATCGGAGACCAGCTGCAAAACTCGCGCGTTGTCGAGCTGCCCGGCGAAGAGCATGCCCCGTTCGCGGGGGATCGGGAACGCGTGCTGCGAGAACTTCAAGACTTCCTCGCATCGCTCGAGGAAGAACCCGAGCTGGAACGAGTTCTCGCAACCGTTCTCTTCACGGATCTGGTTGGCTCGACCGAGCGGGTAGCCGCTCTAGGCGATCGCGCATGGCGTGAACTCGTCGAGCCGCATCATGCTGTCGTGCGCGGACTATTGGCGCGCTACAGGGGTACGGAGGTGGACACCGCCGGAGACGGATTCTTTGCGACATTCGACGGTCCCGCGCGTGCCGTGCGATGCGGGCGAGCAATCATCGGCGCTGTGCAGCCTCTTGGCCTCGACGTGCGGGCAGGAGTGCACACCGGTGAAGTCGAGGTGATCAACGGGAAGGTCGGCGGGCTTGCCGTGAACATCGGTGCTCGAGTCGCTGGTCTCGCTGAATCGCGCGAGCTCCTCGTCTCGTCGACTGTCAAGGACCTGACGGCAGGTTCGGGACTTGTGTTCGAAGACGCTGGTGTGCACGAGCTCAAGGGCATCCCGGAGCTGTGGCACCTGTATCGCGTGCTTGACGCCGCGTCGTAGCGGCCAAGCGAGACGTCCCCGGCGTGGGCGAGCGTCCTTCTGCCTGACGAGTTGGTGAGTGACGCACCGGCTCCATAAGGCTCCATACGACGAGAGTCAATCCGTCTTGTTTGAAACCGTGTGTCGAGTATGCCGCCGAGTGGGAACCGTCAGTCCGGCGTGATCATCTTCAGATCCAACCCGGGGTGCGGCTCGCCTCCTCGATCCACTTGTGCAGCTCTGGTCGTTGTGCCTCTTCCAGAGTGGTCACCTTGATGTAGCGGGTGCGGCCGGTGGTTCCGAGTGGCAGCAGGGAGTGGAAGTCTGCGCCTCCGAAGAAGACGACATTCACCGAAACGTCGTAGGCGGCCAACTCGATGATCCAACCGAACTCTGGCAGCCCGTAGTACGGCCGCTTCCATTTGACGGCGTAATGAAGGCCGGGGATCGTCGCCCGGATCGACTCATCCAACGCCCGGACAATGGGCTGCAGATGCGGCATCTGGCGCCTGGACCAGTCGTCGATGTCGGAGTGGTTCGCTGATGGTTCCGGCGGCCTTCGCCGCGCATTTCCCTTGATCTCTTTCGGCATGGTCCGTCCTCCTGGCCGACCAGTTCGACTCCGATGCGCTCTCTCCGTCCATTTCCACGATCAAGGGCTACCAGGCGTTCCGGTTCGTAGCGCTGTTTCGATGGCCGTCACGACGGAGTGCGTCGCTTGCGTGGTAACGGATGTTTCGGCCGCGACCCCGTAGGAGGTCTTTGCTCGTGATCCAGCATGGCCAGGTGTTCAAATCGAGGGCGAAAGGCGTCGACGGGCCGCCGCTCTGGGCCTATCGCTATCGGTTCGAAGGGCGTGGCTCGGCACGACCGCAGGTGGGCGGTTCGCGAGTCCGCGGAGGCCGAGGCGGCGCTCGGGAAGGTCCTCGATCGGATCGGACCGGGCGGTGGACGAGCGACGACAAACGTTCTCCGACCTCGTCCAGGCGAAGGCACCCCCGAGGAGGCGGCCGCGGCGATGGCCGCGCGCGACGCGCTCCTCGCCGAGTTCAAGAACGCCAACCGCCGCAAGAAAGCCGTCTGACCTCGGGTGAGCAGCGTCGCGCAGCAGCCGCTGGCCAGCTTACGCGTCGACGGTTTCCCCTCTGAGGGCCGCCTCGATCGCGGCGACGTCGATCTTCTTCATGGGCATCATCGCGTCGAAGGCGCGCTTGGCTGCTGCCTTGTCAGGGCTGGTGGTGGCGTCGAGCAGGACGCGTGGGGTGATCTGCCAGGAGAAGCCCCACCGGTCCTTGCACCAGCCGCAAGCGCTTTCCTCACCGCCGTTGTCGACGATCGCGTTCCAGTAGCGGTCGGTCTCGGGCTGATCCGCCGTCACCACCATGAAGCTGACCGCTTCGTTCGGCGTAAAGCTGGGGCCGCCGTTGAGGCCGACGAACTTCTGGCCGAGCACGCTGAACTCGACGGTCAGCTCGTCGCCTTCCTCGCCGTCGGGGAAGTCCGATGGCGCCTTGTGGGCGGCGCCGACCTGGCTGTCGGGGAAGATGGAGGCGTAGAACTCTGCCGCCTTGCGGGCTTCGCCGTGGTCGAACCACAGGCAAGTGATCATCGTGTCGTGAGCCATTCGTCCTCTCCTTCGTTCCGTGTTGATGATGATGTGATAGCCGCTCGGCGCCGGTTCTATGCATCGTCGGGCCCGCAGATACAAGCAGTACCTACGAGCTCGTCAGATCGTGGGCGGCCGAGTCGGCGGGCCCCGGTTAGCCATTCAGGCGGTACCGAATCACGACCCCTCACCGAGAAGATCTGGGCCGTTCCCGTCAGCGCTCTTTGGGGAGGGAGGACGAAGTCCCCGCAAAGTCACAAAGCCCTCTGACGGACTCGAACCGTCGACCCCCCTCCTTACCTCCTGGGCCAGGGAAGGGACGCGCGGGGACGGCCGGGTCACGGCGACCACGAAAGCGCCGGAAACCAGGGGAATCCGACGCAGAAGAGCGACCGCCCGTGGACGCGCGTGGGCGTGCTGATGTTCGCACCACGTTCGCACGCTGTGTTGGCCGGATCGACCCATTAGGTCGTCAGTCGATGACCTCGACGGTGACCTCGCCTTAAAGCTGCTCGAGTTGATCGAGCGACGCCTCGTACGTGCCGAGATGGATTGTGTCGCCCGTAATGGAAGCCGAGGTTGCCCCACGGGACGAAGTAGATGACGTGGGTCTGAGCCGGGAGCGTGGAGGCGGGCCGCGTCTACCCGCCCCACGCCTGCGTTCTGCGCTTGTGCTGCTCATGCGGGCTCCTCCTCCGGAGCCGTCGTTACGTCCGGGTCATCAGGCTGCTCGGGGCGACGGCACGACCCAGTGTTCGGTAGTGCCGCGCGGCGAGCCGGTGGACTCCTGGCCCACCGGCCTGCCGCATGGCTCCGCCGGCTCGTCTAGCAAGCAGGGTCTACCGGGATCAGCAACGCGCCCGTTTCGGGTGCCTCGAAGAACGTCGCGTAGAGCACCGTCGGTTCGGGGCCGGGGTTGTAGGCGCTGTGGACGTGACCGTGTCCGGCGTCGACGAACGCCTCTCCGGCTGTGTACGTCTCTTCGTCGCAGGTGCCAGACGCGATGTAGGTGAGTGAGCCGGAGGCGATGTTCACGATCACCGGCCCGTAGTGGGTGTGCCAGGGGAAGCGGGCGCCCGGCTGGATCGTGTACTTGACGACGACGGTGCGGGACGGGTCGTCGACATGGACGACCGTTGTGCCGCCGTCGTGTGACTTGAGCTTGATCTTCATGTCGACCGCGTCGGGGAGGACCGAGCGAAGGCCGAGTTGCTCCCCCGCGATCGGCGGCGGCGGTGGATCCATCGCTGCCGACGGGACGACGTTGACCGCGGCGGCTGCCGCAAGCATCAAGAGCACGGTGCCGACGATGAGCTTGGCCCGCTTGTTCTCCCTGATTCCTCTGATCATCGATCTACTCCTCTCTGGATGGATGGTTCCGTGTCGAAAGAGCTCATTCGTGCTCGATTGACGGTTCGTTGCTCGGCACGAGCCGTAACGCGGCGGACGACGTCGAGCGCTACGTCGGCGGAGAGGTCGATGCCGTGCGTCTCCGAGGCGTGTCGCCGTACCTCGTCCACGCGCGCGGCCTCGTCGGACGCTTGCACCTCGTAACCGCATTCGCAGCGGAGTGCCTCGTCAGCGAACATGTCGCAGCCGATTCATCAGGCACCACATAGAGCCGTACGAGCGTCAGTGTCCCGTACGCGTCGATGCCGGGCTTGTGCACCTCGAACGCACAGGTGATCGGCTCGCCGAAACCGGTCTTCTGTCCCACCGACTTGTCGAGCGTTCCCACCACCACTCCGCCGGCGTAGAAGGTTGCTTCGACGCGCTTGATGAGGTAGCTGGGAGCGTTCTGCACGCTCCCCACCGAGATGTCCCAGATCGCCTTTCCGCCCCCGCCGGGGTGCATGAGCAGCGTCGCGGAGGCGCCCTCGACACTCCACCGTCGCCACCGTCTTGGCGACCGGAGTCGCCGACGCGCCGACCGCGAGAACGGCGCAGAGCAGCAGCGCGACCAGAAGCGCCCCAACCGGCAAACGTAGCGTTCGCATTCGATCTCCTTTCCGCGCCCACGCGCTGACCACGGATGGATCGCCGCCGGCCGCTCGTGGCTTGTCACAGAACATGTCGCGGCCGATACTCCTGCTACGCGGCTAGACCCTCGCTAGCGCGCTGCTAACGCGCGGCTAGGGAGGGTTGGGAGGAGGCAGGCAGGCTGAGCGTTCGAATCTCGATGACGGACCGTCTCGCCATCGAGGCGGACGGCGCGAGGCTGGACGAGCAGCGCTTCCCGGGCCGGCAGGGTCGGATCCTGTTCGCATACCTGGCGGTCCAGCACGGACGGTCTGTCCCTCGTGATGAGCTGGCCGAGTTGTTATGGGGCGAGGACCTTCCGGCGACGTGGGAGAAGGCACTCAGGGTGCTGACGACGAAGCTGCGCGCGCTGCTCGAGGAGTGCGGCATCGACGGCTCGAGCATGTTGAGGAGCGCGTTCGGCTGCTACCAGCTCACACTGCCCGCCGATGCCTGGATCGATGTCGACGCGGCGGTGACCGCGCTGGAGCGGGGAGAGGCGGCACTCGCCGGGGAGGATCTCGACGAGGCTCGGGCGCAGGCCTCGACGGCGGCCGAGCTTGCTCGGCGGGTGTTTCTGCCCGGCGAGGACGGACGGTGGGTCGAGGATCAGCGGCGCGACCTCCGTGACGTCCTCGTGCGTGCGCTCGAATGCCTACGCGATGCGGCGCTTGCCGAGGGGGAGTTCGGGAACGCAGTCCGATATGCGGCCGAGATCACCGATCTCGAGCCCTTCCGCGAGACCAGCTACCGCGCGCTGATGCAGGCGCACGTCGCCGCCGGCAACCCGGCCGAGGCACTCCGCGTGTACGAGCGCTGCCGGCGCTTCCTCGCCGACGAGCTCGGCGCCTACCCTTCGCCGGAGTCCAAGGCCGTCTATCTCGAGATCCTCCGCAGCTCGCCCGGTAGCTCGGACTCCGAGATCGAGGGCCTCGCAACTGACGGTCGCCGCCCTGGGTCGCCGTCGAAGAACGACGAGCCGCCCCGGAGAGGTCGCGGCAAGGTCGCGCCCGTCATCGCCGGCGCCTTGCTCGTCGGCGGCAAGTGCGACGACTGCGGAGCGACCCTGCCCCAGTACTCCAAGTTCTGCCCGGAGTGCGGGCATGCCGTCGAGGCGACCCCGTCCCCGTCGACCTACACGCCCCGCCATCTGAGTGACCAGATTCTCGCGATCCGCAGCGCGATCGAGGGCGAACGGAAACAGGTGAGCGTTCTCTTCTGCGACATCGTCCGCTCGCCCGAGCTGGCGGCGCAGGCTGGCCCGGAGGAATATCACCGGGTCGTCGATCGCTTCTTCGCACTCGCCCTCGCCGAGGTCCACCGCTACGAGGGCACGGTCAACCAGTTCCTCGGCGACGGCTTCATGGCCCTCTTCGGCGCCCCGATCGCCCACGAGGACCACGCACGCCGCGCCGCGCTTGCCGCGCTCGCGGTCAAGGAGCGATCCGAGATCGACGTCCGGATCGGGATCAACTCCGGTTCGGTCATCGTGGGCGCCATCGGCGACGACCTTCGGATGGATTACACCGCCTCCGGTGACACGACTGTGCTCGCAGCTCGTCTGCATGGGGCGGCTCGCCCCGGAGATGTGCTGGTGAGCACCGCGACCGCGGGCTACCTGCGTGGTTACTTCGATCTCCAGGAGACAGAGCCGGTGACGGTCGACGAGCGCACCGTCCACGCGTTGCGCGTCATCGGGCGCGGCCCGCGCACGTCCCCGATCGACGAGGCACACCAGCAGCTCACTCCCTTCTCGGGACGACAGGAGGAGCTCGAGTCGCTGCGGGAGGCCCTTCGCTCCGCGGCCGCGGAGCAAGGACAGGTCATCGGCCTTTCCGGCGATCCCGGCCTCGGCAAGTCGCGGCTGACCTACGAGCTGCAGCTCGCGGCGGACGTGGGCACGGTCGCGCTTCAAGGTCGTTGCTTGCCGTTCGGGACCGCAGTCCCCTATCTCCCGATCCTCGATCTGGTGCGGGAAGCGTGCGGGATCGCGCCGGACGACGACCGTGAGAGCGTTGCCGCGAAGATCGGCACGACGCTCGAGGAGCTGCGGATGGACCCGGATCTCGGTCCGTACCTCCATCACGCGCTCGACGTCACCTCCGGTGACGCTCAGCTCCTCGCGCTCGATACGGCCACGATCAAGGGCCGAACGTTCGAGGCGCTGCGCAAGCTGTTGCTCGCGAAAGCCAGTCGATCGCTGCTCCTGGTGATCGAAGACGCGCACTGGATCGACCGCACGTCGGAGGAGTTCCTGACCGAGCTGGTCGACGAGCTGCCGTCCGTCCCGGTTCTCCTGCTGGCGACGTACCGCCCTGGTTACAACCCCCCATGGCTCGGCAAGTCGTACGTCACCCAGATCGCCCTCCGGCCGCTGTCGAGGGAGGCCGGCGAACGCATCGTCGCAGCAATCCTCGGCGAGACGAACGATGCGACCGCGAGGATCGTCGGTCGGGGCGAGGGAAACCCCTTCTTCCTCGAGGAACTCGCTCGAGCCGCACGACAGGAGACCGACAGCCGCTCCGACGGCTCGATCCCGACAACCGTGCAGGACGTCCTGGCCGCACGAATCGACCAGCTCGACGCCGGAGACAAGAGCGCCGTCCAGGTTGCATCCGTGCTCGGGCGCGAGTTCTCGCTCGACCTCATCGAGAGCGTCTGGGACGGCGACGGAGCGCTGCTCCCGGCCCTGGACGAGCTCAAGCGGCGCGAGTTCTTGCACGAACAGCACGGAGGGACTGAGCGGACGTTCGTGTTCAAGCACGCGCTGACCCGCGACGTTGCCTACGACGGCCTACTGGAAGAGCGTCGCCGGTCTCTCCACGCGCGCGCCGGCGCGGCGGTCGAGCGCTCCTATGCGGGCAGGCTCCACGAGAAGTACGAGCTCCTCGCGTTCCACTACTCGCGGAGCTCCGAGCGGGAGCGCGCCGCTGATTACCTCGAGCTCGCCAATCGCAAGGCCTCGGCACAGCATGCGATGGAGGAGGCGCTCGGCTACTTCTACGAGGCGCTCGCGATCCTCGAAGACCTACCCGACTCCGAGGACAACCGCAGGCGCAGGCTCACGCTCGTCCTCGACCAGACAGGTGGATTCCACTACCTGCATCGTCACGTGGAGTACCACGAGCTGCTTCTCCGCCACGAGCCGCTTGCGCTGGAGCAGAGCGATCCCGGCCTCGTCGGGGCGTTCTACCAACGCCTGGCGCATCGCCAATTCGTCTTCGGCGAGAACAGGCAGTCGATAGAGACCGCGAGCCGGGCACTCGAGCTCTGCGAGCGGTCCGGCAACCATGAGTCACGCGGCACTCGCATACGACCAGTTGCAATGGGCGCACATGATGCTCGGCGACTACGGGCGCGCCCACCGTTACGCGGAGCTGGCGCTCGAGCACCTCGCCGTCAGCTTCGAGCCGATGGCGTACATGTACACACAAGCCGGCTTCGCACTCACCTACATGATGGCGGGGCGCTGGGAAGCCGCGCTGCGCGAGGTCGACGAAGCTGTGGCGGCAGGCGCGGAGCGTTCCGACGCCGGCATCGTCTCGTTCTGCAACGCGATCGGCGCACTGGTCTGCGTCGAGAAACGCGACTGGGCGACCGCGATCGACTACGGCACCGCCGCGAAGGAGACCGCCCCGACCGTGTACTTCCGCGGTTTCGCCCTCGGCTTCTCGGCGCCGGCGCTCTGTCACACGGGGGCTCTTGATGAGGGCCTACCTGTCCTCGAGCAAATCGTCCCGATGGCCAAGGCGGCACGCCATGAGTTGGCGTGGACGTTCCTCGCGCCGCGGTTGGCCGACGCGTACCTGACCGCCGGCGACTACGTGCGGGCGCACCAGCTGCTCCTGGAGATCCACGCCGCGGCCGCGAGGCGCGAGGCGAGCTTCTTCCTCGGCGCCAGCGGACGGTGCCTCGGAGAGGTGGCCCTGGCTCAGGGCGACGCCGAGGAGGCGGTACGCCGGCTCGAGGCAGCGATCGAGACGTTGCGAGCGAGCGGCTCCGAGAACGAACTCGGACTCGCGTTGGGAGCACTGGGCCGCGCCAAACGGCTCGCGGGTAACGACGTGGAGGCCACGACGCTCGCGAAGGAGGCGCTCGCCATCCTCGATCGGCTTGGCACGCTCGAGGAACCCGATCGTTTGCGGCACGAGCTCGCGGCTGAACCGGTCTGACGAGCACGAATTCGTCCGAGAAGCAGCCGCAGTGCGGGTGTGCACTAGCCCTCCCCTCCGTCGCAGAGAAGGGGCCAACCGTGATTCAGATCCGCTTGGTCAAGCCGCAATGCGACTGTGTATGCGAACCTCGTGCGAACATTAGAGAGTGCCCGCGAGTGCCTGTCCGTGACAGCCGTTTGCAACCCAGGCACACGAAATCTCCATTTGCAGGCACTTTGCGAAGCCCTCTGACGGACTCGAACCGTCGACCCCCTCCTTACCGTGGAGGTCGAGAGCGCAAGGCGTGGTAGTCCGGCGTTGCATCACGTCGCATCAATCGCTCAACCAGGCGGTTCGGTCCACTCGTGCGTACAACGCGATGCGATGCTCTCCCACCACAGACGTCCACATTCTGGTCACACGTGGCGCTGACGCACGGGGGCGGAAACTGCATATTTGCAGGTATTTGTTGCAGATCTAGCTGATCAATACTCTATCCACTGACGCGCAAGGTGTGTCCTCGGACGACGCGGCCGCCACACCGGCAAACGACCCTTGTCCTGTCACGCCGGAGGTCGCGGGTTCGAGTCCCGTCGCTCCCGTCCCTCTTCAAGCCGTTTCTCACGTGTTGAAGGCCCGAGCCGCTGCCCGGGCCTTCGCTCCAGTCAGCATTTGTCAGCATTCGGTCGCGATCAGACCTCCGAGAGCGGCTGCTAGCCGCTCGCCGACCTGCTCGCGACGA
>CAVVEN010000026.1:0-29055 GCA_963747125.1 uncultured Actinomycetes bacterium
TGAGGCCGAGCGTTCCCCTCGTTACTTCCACCTGGTCAGGCAGCAGGCCGGCGGCGAACTCCCCGAGTGTGCGTCGCAGCCGGGCATCGCGCGTGGCCGCAGGAACTGCGAGCCGCCGATCAGGTACTTGCCAGCGAACTCACCCGACCGGAAGCAGGTACCAGCTCGGCCGCCGGTCCGTACGCTCGCGGTCGCGGAACGTCCGCAGGAGGCCGGGGGTTAGCCGCCGGCAGGGGCAAGCGGCCGGCAACTGAGCGAGTCGGGTGCGATGGTCCGTGCGACTGTCGACTATGCGCCTGAACGCGAACTCGCATGCATTACATGCATGCGCCTCCACCGCACGCGCGGAGTCATCGCTCCGGAGAATGGCTCAACCATGAGGGTTGAGCCGTGTGATCAGCGGAGGGGGAGGGATTTGAACCCTCGAAGAGCTTGCACCCTTAACGGTTTTCGAGACCGCCCCGTTCGACCGCTCCGGCACCCCTCCGAGCGCGACGAAGCCTAGCGGCGGGCGAGGGCGTGCGAGCGCGATCGCCGACTCGCCGATCGGTCAGCCCGCAGCTTGCGCCGCGAGCCGTTCGGCACGCTGCTTGATCCCGCGGAGCATCTTCCGCTCCATCACCAGCGACGCGGGCTCCGTCGGCACCATCCCGACCCGAGCCGCGAGGGTCGGGAGCCGGAAGCGGTTCCGGCTGATGAGGCGGGTCGAGCCGTTGTGCGGCTCGAGCACGAACGTCCAGGCCCAGTTGCAGTCCTCGGAGCGCCACGCGAGGACGCGTTCCGGCTCGACGCGCTCGAGCCGCATGCGATTTCGGCCGTAGGCAATCGTGTCTCCCGGCTGCGGATCCTGGAAATCCGGGAGAACGCGGTCGACGCTTCGCATCCCGAGCCCGAGCAGATTCTCGATCCAGTCGTACGTGTAGGCGCCGCCGCGCGGCTCGGGCCCCATCTGGGCGATCCAGGGCCAGACCGCGCTCGGAGGCGCGTCGATGTCGATCGCCCGCGTGGCGACCCCGTCCGCGTCCTCCAGCAGCTCGTCGCCGGGAAGACGCCCCGTGGCCTCGTCCTCCGTCGCGCCCCAGGTCATGACCGGCCGGCGCAGGAGTAGGAAGTACGTGCCCGCGAGGAGCGCTCCGAAGACGCCGGTGAGGATCGTCCGTCTCACACCTCCACGATCGCGCGTGCGGGGTCCATGCGCATCCGGCGTCGCCACGATCGGCCTGAGGGGAAAGCCGTAGGCTGAGCGGGGTTGCGACCGCGACAGCGGGCGCCTTCAGGGACGTGCCCCGCCCGTAGGGCGGGGCTCAGCGGCGGGGATCCGCTCGGCGGATTCCCGCTTCGCGGGACAAGTGGAGCGGAGAAGGAGGGATTCGAACCCTCGAGGCAGGGATTACCCCACCTAACGCCTTAGCAGGGCGCCGCCTTCAGCCACTCGGCCACTTCTCCGGGTCGAGAGAGGATATCGGCCGCGTCCGAAGGCGACGCGAGCTCAGTCGTGGATGCGGGCGATGAGCTCGCTCCGCTTGACGACCTTGACCTCGATCCCGCCGAGACGCACCTCGAAGCCCGCCTCGCGCGGATAGAGCACCTTGTCGCCGGGCTCGACGCCGGTGACGTCGGCGCCGATCGCCGTCACGATCCCCGTGCGACACGCGGTGGCGGCGGCCGCCGAGGCAGGGAGGATCAGCCCGGCGCGGGTTTCGGTCTCGTCGCTCGTCGGCTGGATGACGAGGAACTCGTCGAGCGGCTCGAGCGAGACGTCCAGGCGGCTTGGATCCTGCACCATGCCCGAAACGATATCCACGCGCCCGGTGTCGGACTTCAGTCCGACACCTGCGGTCTGCCGCCGACGTCGGTGTCCGACTCGAAGTCGGACACCGGTCAGGGCTACAGCCGCCCGGCCGCGACGATCCGCTGGAGGAACTGCCGCGTGCGCTCCTCGCGCGGGGCGCTGAAGAGCTGCTCCGGCGGGCCCTCCTCGAGGATCCGGCCCGCATCGAGGAAGCAGACGCGGTGGGCGACGTCGCGGGCGAACCCCATCTCGTGGGTCGCGATGAGCATCGTCATCCCGCCGTCGGCCAGCTCGCGGATGACGTCGAGCACCTCGGCGACGAGCTCGGGATCGAGCGCGCTCGTCACCTCGTCGAGGAGGAGCAGCCGGGGCTGCATCGCGAGCGCACGCGCGATCGCGACCCGCTGCTGCTGGCCGCCGGAGAGCCGGTCGGGGTACTCGTCGCGCTTGTCGGCGAGCCCGAAGCGCTCGAGCAGCCGTGCCGCCTCTGCGTCCGCGTCGGCGCGAGACAGCCTGCGCGCCTTCCTCGGGGCGAGCGTCACGTTCTCGCGCACCGTCATGTGCGGGAAGAGGTTGAACGACTGGAACACGATGCCGATCCCACGCCGCACCTTGTTGACGTCGACGCCGCGCCTCGTGATCTCCTCGCCGCCGAGGGCGATACGGCCCGCGTCGATCGGCTCGAGCAGGTTGACGCACCGCAGGAGCGTCGACTTCCCGGATCCCGACGCGCCGATCAGGCAGACGACCTCGTGCTCGGCGAGCACGAGGTCGATCCCGCGGAGCACCTCGAGCTTGCCGAAGGACTTGCGGACGCCATCGATCCGGAGCGCCTCCGCCTGCCCGTGAACGGTCACGCGAGCCTCCCGGCCTGCTGGCGGCGCCGGTCGCGCCCGACGAGCCAGTCGGTGAAGCGCGCGAGCGGGATCGTGATCGCGACGAACAGCGTCGCGGCGACAAGGTAGTACGTCCCGTTGAAGGTGGCCGCCTGGTCGATCTGGGCCTGGCGGAACGCCTCGACGACCCCGAGCGTCCCGACGAGGGCGGTGTCCTTCTGGAGCCCGATGAAGTCGTTCAGGAGCGGCGGGATCACCCGACGGACGGCCTGCGGCAGCACGACGAACCGGAGCGCTTGACCGTGGGACAGCCCGAGCGAGCGCGCCGCCGCCGCCTGCGACGGGTGCACCGACTCGATGCCCGCTCGGTAGACCTCGGAGACATAGGCGGTGTAGACGAGCGACAGCGCAACGACGGCCCAGAAGAACTGCGAGTCGGGGATCCAGGAGAGCCCGAGCGCCGGCATCCCGAACCCGAGCATGAAGATCACGAGGATCGTGGGGATGCCGCGAAACAGGTCGGCGTAGACGATCGCGAGCGCCCGGATCGGGAAGAAGACGGGGCCGGGCAGGCCGCGCAGCACGGCGAGAAGGAGCGCGGCCGGGAGGATGATCGCCTCCGCGACGAGGAAGAGCTTCACGTTCACCCAGAACGCGTCGAGGATCTCGGGGAACGACTCCTTGTAGTACCCCCAGTTGAAGAAGTACGCCTTGAAGGCGTCCCACCCGGGCGAGCGGGTGACGACGACGGCGATCGCGGCGACGACGACGATCGTCGAGAGGACGGCGATCGCCACCGCCCGCGCCTCGCCCGAGACGCGGCCGGTGGCGCCGCCGAGGATCCGGGAGCTCCGGTTCCCGTCCAGGGCCGGTTACTTCAGGTCGGGCGCGCCCGCCCGTGCGAGGTACGTCGTCTGGAGCTTCTTGATCGTCCCGTTCAGCCAGAGCCGGCCGATGGCCCGGTTGACGCAACGCCGCAGCGGGCTCCCCTTCTCGAGGACCATCCCGAAGCGCTCCTTCGTTCCGCGCGTGGGGAGCTTGCCGACGATCACGCCGTCGTCGATCTGGGCGGCGGTGACGTAGAACGCGGTCGGAAGGTCGACGACGATCCCGTCGATCTGCCCGTTCTTCAGCGCCTGCACCGCGGCGTCGTTCGTGTCGTAGACGAGCGGCTTGGAGGACGGCTTGATGTAGTTCGTGATGTACGAGTAGCTCGTCGTGCCGACCTGGACGCCGAGCTTGAACGGCTTCAGGCCGGAGATCGACTTGACCTTCGCGATCGGCGTCCCCTTGCGGCCGACGACGGACTGGTTGACGAAGTAGTATGCGTTCGAGAAGTCGACTGCCTTCGCGCGCTCGGGGGTGTACGAGATCTGGTTGATATCGAAGTCGAACGACTTCGAGCCCGGCCGGTATGCGTTCGAGAACGGGACGACCGTCCACTTCACCTTGCTCTTCGCGAACCCGAGCTCCTTCGCGACCGCATAGGCGACAGCCGACTCGTAGCCCTTGCCGCTGCTCGGGTCGGAGACCTTCCACGGCTTCTTTTCGGCGCCGCCGAACCACGGCGGGAAGGCCGGGTTGTCCGTCCCGACCGTGAGGACACCGTCCTCGACGAGGTCGAGCGAGCTGACGGCGCAGCCGGGGATCGCCGCCGGGGCTTCCGGAGCTGCAGCGGACGAGTGGGCCGCGGTCGCCGTCGCGGCAAGCGCGAGCAGCGCGGCCGCCGCGAGACCGAGGCTCGAGATGAGCAGTTTCCGCATGGATCGTCTCCTCCGAAGGTGTTGGGCTCGCGGCGCGAGGCCGCC
Organism: uncultured Actinomycetes bacterium; assembly: GCA_963747125.1. GTDB lineage: Bacteria > Actinomycetota > Thermoleophilia > Gaiellales > Gaiellaceae > Gaiella. The sequence continues at coordinate 4,437 of CAVVEN010000026.1, forward strand.
GGCCCCACGCGAGACTTCAGTTCGAGAAGCGTACCCGGCGGCGCCTCAATCCTCGGGCTTCTTCGCACGCGACGGCTGCACCCGCGGCGGCTCGCCCGGCATCTTCGGGAAGTTCGGCGGGTACGGCGCCTCGCCGACGCCCGCGGCCTCGTCGCGCTCGACCCACTCGAGCAGCACGCCGAGGTCGCACATGACGTCGTCGATGCCGGCCTGCACGTCGCCGAGCCGCGCGAACCGCTCCTGCATCGACACGAGCGTGAAGTCCTCGGTCTCGACGTCGGGCAGCTCGTCCCAGGTCACGGGAGCGGAGACCGTCGCGTCGGGCCGCGGTCGCACGGAGTAGGCGGAGGCAATCGTCCGATCGCGCGCGTTCTGGTTGTAGTCGATGAACACCTTCTCGCCGCGCTCCTCCTTCCACCACGCGGTGGTGACCAGGTCCGGGGCACGACGCTCGATCTCGCGCGCGAACGCGAGCGCGCAGCGGCGGACGACGGGGAACTCCCACCGCGGCTCGATTCGCACGGCGATGTGGATGCCGCGGTTGCCCGACGTCTTCGGCCAACCGGTGTACCCGATGTCTGCGAGCGTCTCTCGGACGACGGCGGCGACCTGCTTGCCGTCGGCGAATGTCGTGCCGGGCTGCGGGTCGACGTCGATGCGCAGCTCGTCCGGCCGGTCGACGTCTGCGCGTCTCGACGGCCAGGGATGGAAGTCGACCACGGCGAGGTTCGCCCCCCAGATCACCTGCGCCAGCTCGGTGACACAGAGCTCGTCGGCGTGGCGGCCCGACGGGAACGTGACGCGCGCCACCTCGACCCACTCGGGCCGCTTCTCGGGAACGCGCTTCTGGTAGATCTGCTCGCCCGCAATGCCCGTCCGGGAAGCGCCGCAGCTGCGTCGGACGCTCGCGCAGCGCCCGGACGATCCCGTCGCCGACCGCGAGGTAGTAGTCGACGAGGTCGCGCTTCGTGTGCCCGGCGTCGGGAAACAGCACCTTGTCCGGGTTGGTGACCTTGACCGTACGGTCGCCGACCTCGAGCTCGACGAAGGGCGACGCCATCCCGTGACCCTACCCCGGTGACGTCTTGCCGATCCGGCGGCGTAGGGTCACCATGGGAGAGAGATGAGAGTGCGCCTCGGGCTTCTCGGCCTCGCGCTCGCCGCCTGCCTCGGCGCGTCCGTGGCCGGCGCGTCAGTGGGTTCCGGCGTTCCTGCGGCGGCGAGGCTCCAGGCATTCGACGGCTGCCCGTCCTTCCTCGGCTACGTCCGCGGGCAGGCGCTGCCGCTCGTCGGCCCGTGGGGGCTCGGCGGCGTGGTGGGGATCGCCGGCGCGCCCCCGAGCGCAGCGCGTGACGCGGTCGCAGGCGCTTCGGGCGCCGAGCCGGAGTTCTCGGGGACGAACGTGCAGGAGGACGGAGTCGACGAGCCCGACCTCGTCAAGACGGACGGCCGGACGATCTTCGTCGCCTCGGGTGGGGCGGTCAGCGCCCTGGACGTCCGTGGTGGCGGTCGGCCGCGGCTCGTGGACACGCTGCGGTTCGATCGCGGGGCGGACGAGCTCCTGCTCGAGGGCGGCCACCTGCTGGTCCTCTCGCGGGGCGTCGCCGGGCCGATCCCGATCGAGGGCGTCGCGATCCGCGGTCCTGTCCCGTACCCGGCAACGACCCTGATCGCGGACGTCGACGTCCGCGATCCGTCGCGGATGCACGTCGTCCGCACGCTCGAGCTCGACGGCAGCTACCTCGCGGCACGCCTCACCGGAGGGGCGGTGCGGCTCGTTCTCGCGTCGCCGCTCGGTCTCGATCTGCCGTTCGTCCGGCCCGGTGCCGCAGATGCCCCCGGCGACGCGGCCGTCGCGACGGAGAGGAACCGCGAGGTCGTCCGCTCGGCCGGTGCGAGGGCCTGGCTGCCCGGCTACACGTTGCGTGGGTCGGCCGGCAAGGTGGCGGCGAAGGGGCGGCTCGTCCAGTGCCGCCAGGTCTCGCGACCGCGCGCATTCGCGGGTCTCGGTCTCGTGACCGTGCTGACCTTCGACGTCCGGCGCGGGCTCGACGCGGTCGACGCGGACGCGATCGTCTCGGACGGGCGCGTCGTCTACGCGAGCCGCTCGAGCCTCTACGTCGCGACCGACCGCTACGACGTGCGCCCGGTCGCGGGCCGGCCGGTGCCGGCCGGCGTGACCACTGCGATCCACCGCTTCGACATCTCCAGCCCCGACGCAGAGCCGCTATCGCGGGAGCGGGACGGTCCGGGCGTGCTGCTCGGCCAGTGGTCGCTCTCCGAGCGGAACGGCGTGCTGCGCGTCGCGAGCACGTCGGTGCCCACGTGGTGGGGCGGTCGAGGCGATCCGAGAGCGAGACGTCGGTGACCGCGCTCGCCGTGCACGGCGACGGGCTCGCCTCGCGCCGTCGGGCGCGTCGGTGGCCTCGGCAGGGGCGAGCGGGTCTACGCCGTGCGCTTCGTCGGCGATCGCCGGCTACGTCGTCACGTTTCGCCAGGTCGACCCGCTGCTACGTGCTCGACCTCTCGGCGCCGGCGAGGCCTGCCGTGCGCGGCGAGCTGAAGATCCGCGGTTACTCGGCCTACCTCCATCCGATCGGCGACGGCCTCCTCCTCGGGATCGGGCAGGACGCGACCGAAGAGGGGCGGGTGCTCGGGACGCAGGCGTCGCTCTTCGACGTCTCCGACCCGGCCGCGCCGCGCCGCCTCGACTCGTTCGCCCTCGGAAAGGGCTGGTCGGAGGCAGAGCAGGACCATCACGCGTTTCTCTGGTGGCCCCGGACGGGGCTGGCGGTATCCCGGTGCAGACGCTGACGACGACCGGACGTTCGTCGGCGCGCTCGGGCTGCGCGTGCGCCGCACCGCGGGCTCACGGAGGTCGGCCGCGTGACGCATCCGGATCTCGGGGGCGCCGCCCCCGTCGGCTCGCCGGGCACGCCGATCCGCCGCTCGCTGGTCGTCGGCGACGTGCTCTACACGGTCTCTGCCGCAGGCGTCCGTGGCACGTCGCTGCGGGCGTTCGCCGACCTCGGGTTCGCGCGGCTTCCGCAGCCCGCCGGCTCGAAGCCGGTCCCGTCTCGCTGACGAGCCTGGCCGGAGCTCGGAGGCTCGCCACGGAGTCGGCCGCCGCCCGCGGCGGGCGGAGCTCGCGCCAGGTGCACTGCGGCGGGATCCTTGTCGGGCCGGAGCCGAAGCAGCTTCGTCCCGTGGCGAAAGCGCCTGCCTTGCACCTTGTCGTACCGGACCTCGACGACGACCTCGGGCCGGACGGGTGCCTCCTCCAGCTCGCCGCCGCCCCAGCGGTTCGGCTCGGAGAAGCGCCGCTCGGGGGCGTCCTCGAGCAACGGCAGCACGACGGCGGCGATCTCGTCGTGGCGCGCAGGGGCGACCGCGGCGGAGCCGACGTAGTCGAGGTCGCCGTCGTCGTCCCAGAGCCCGAGCAGGAGCGTCGCGATGCGGCGGTCCCCGTCGCCCTTCCAGCGCACGCCCGCCACGACGCAGTCGGCGGTCTTCTCGGGCTTGACCTTGACGACGGCGCTGCGCTCGCCCGCGCGGTACGGCTCGTCGCGGCGCTTCGCGATCACGCCGTCGAGCCCGATCGCCTCGAACGACGCGAGCCACTCGAGCGCCTCGTCGCGGTCGCGGGTGCAGGGGACAGGACGAAGCCGCGCGCCAGCTCCTCCAGCGCCGATCGCCGCACGGCGAGCGGCGCCGACCAGTGCTCGGCGCCGTCCCACGAGAGCACGTCGAACGCGACGAAGCTCGCCGGGATCTCAGCGGACAGCTTGCGAACCCGGCTCTCCGCCGGATGGAGCCGCGTCTGCATCGCGTCGAAGTCGAGGACGCCGTCGCGCACGATCACGATCTCGCCGTCGAGGCAGGAGCGCGACGGGAGGAGCTCGCCCAGCGGCGCCAGCTCGGGGAAGTAGCGGAGCAGCGGCCTCGCGTTCCGCGACCAGAGCCGGAGCTCGCCGGAGGCGTTCTCGAGCAGGCCGCGGAAGCCGTCCCACTTCGGCTCGTACTGCCACTCGTCCCCCTCGGGCAGCTCGCGGACGAGCTCCGCCTCCATGGGCGGGAACGGGATCGAGGGCATCGAGGTCGGCGGGCCGCTCGACGGGCTCGCTCGACCGGCTACGGCGGGCGCGGGCCATCGGCGACACCGTACCGGCCGCTGTCCGACCGTTCAGTCGGACACCGGCCCGCCCAGTAGTCTCCGAGCCGCATGCGACGCGTCGTCATCACCGGCCTCGGGGCGGTCACGCCGCTCGGTCTCGACGCCCCGTCGACGTGGGACGCGGCGGTGTCCGGGCGGAGCGGCGTCGGCTGGATCCAGGCGTTCGACGCCTCGGAGTACCCGGTGCGGATCGCGGCCGAGGTGCGCGGCTTCGACCCCGGCGAGCTCGTACCGCCGAAGGAAGCGCGGCGGATGGACCGCAACGTCCTCCTCGCCGTTGCCGCGGCGCAGGAGGCCTGGGACGACGCGGGGCTCGACGAGGTGGACGCGCTCGGGTCGGGATCCTCGTCGGGTCGGCGATCGGCGGGATCGCGACGATCGTCGAGCAGCAGCAGGTCTTCGCCGACCGCGGCCCCGATCGCGTCTCGCCGTTCTTCATCCCGTCCGTGCTCGTCGACACGGCCAGCGGGCAGATCGCGATCCAGCTCGGCCTCAAGGGGCAGAACTTCGCGCCGGTCTCCGCGTGCGCAACGGGATCGACCGCGATCGGCGAGGCGGCGGCGTCGATCCGCCGCGGCCAGGCGGACGTCGTGCTGGCGGGCGGCACCGAGGCGCCCATCATCCCCCTCATCCTCGCCGGCTTCTGCGCGATGCGCGGCTCGTCGCCGAGGAGGAGGATCCCGACGCTCGCGTCACGGCCGTTCGACGCGACGCGTGCGGGGTTCGTGATGGGGGAGGGGGCCTGCATCCTCGTGCTCGAGGAGCTCGAGGCGGCGCGCGCCCGCGGCGCGACGATCTACGCGGAGGTGCTCGGCTACGGCGCCTCGAACGACGCGCATCACCTCGCGCAGCCGGAGCCGGAGGCGACGGGCGTGGCCGCGATGATCGCGTCGGCGCTCGACGCGGCGGGCGTCGCACCCGAGCGCGTCGGGTACGTGAACGCCCACGGGACGTCGACCCCGCTCGGCGACCTCGCCGAGACCCGCGCGCTGAAGCAGGTCTTCGGCGACCACGCCTACCGCCTGGCGGTCTCGTCCACGAAGTCGGTGACCGGCCACTGCTTCGGGTCGGCGGGCGCCGTCGAGGCGATGATGTGTGCGCTCGCGCTCCACGACGGCGTCCTCCCGCCGACGATCAACTACCGGAACCCGGACCCGGAGTGCGACCTCGACTACGTCCCCAACGAGGCGCGCCGGGTCGAGGTCGACGTCGCGCTCTCGAACGCGATGGGCCTCGGCGGCCACAACGCCTGCGTGCTGCTCGGGCGGGTGGAATAGCGGTCGCTCGGTCCGGCTAGACGGCCGCCTCGCCCTACCCATACGGACGACACGCTTCGCATTCCTCGCCAGAAATGGTCGAAACGCCATCTCGCGTCGTATCAGCGCCAAGGCCGTCGACTGCAGTGACGCTCGAGCGAGGTCCAAGCGACCCCATCGCGTGGGTCTCAGCCTGAGAGGGACGGCACGCGGCTCCAGGTTGATCGGCGCCTCGGGATCCCACAGCACCGTACGAAGGACATCGACATACAGGTTGTGCTTCGTTGGCGACAGCCAGGGTTTTCTCCGAACGTGATGGAGAAGATACGGCTCGATGCCGCCGGGACCGATGCATCTCAACTTCTGATCACGCCAATACTCGGAGAACGGGGGCACCGGTGCCAGATAGCCCCCGAGACGGACGATCGCATCGCGGTCGACGGTGGTCATCAGGTAAGCGTTCGTAAGATCCTGGTCCCCGAAATGGAACGGGTATGTACGATCGGCGTCGTACGTCCCGCGGCCGAACCATGTCCGCCGCACATCGACACGGGGCTGCTCGCGCTCCAGATACTGGAGTAGCGGGAGGATCAGCGATCGGTGGCCGAGATAGTGGCCGGCGATGACATACGGGCTCCTCGTTGGTGCTCCGAGTCCGAGTTCTTCCCATTCGGCGAAGAATCGATCTCCGGATTCGTTGTCTTCGAAGAAGACCGCTCTGCCACTGAGAGCAACGTCGACGAGTGGCTGAAGATTCTTCACAACAAGGATGTCAGCATCCAGCAGGATCGTGACGTCCGCAGGATGGCGGAGCGGACCCACGGGCTTCCCAAACTCCGCGGGAAGCGCTTCCGGGGCATCGATGACCGTGGCAACTGATCCGAGAATTTCGCGCTGTTCGGGTTCGAGACCGAGATCGGTGACAAAAAGCGGCTCATCGTGGCCGACGAGCCGAAGCGAGTTAATGAGGCCAACCGCTCCAAGGAAATGATTCGACTCCGTCATCGTGTAGAAGGCAACGCTGGGCCTCCCCGTCGGCTCGACAGGATCATGCGGATCGTCGATCACGGAGGCGTTAGGAGCGCGAGACACTCTGAATCAGCCGGCCGGCCAAGAAGCTGGCAAACGCCAACCATTGCCCTCGCCGCCTGCGTCCGCGGACGAGGTTCGGAACGCCGCGAACGAGACGTGATCCGAGGCTCAGAAGGATCCGGAATCGCGGCGCGGGGCTCGCTACGGAGCTGTAGCGGCGATCGAGCACGATCGACCCGCGCCCGTATACGAATTTTTGGCGAACGAGAGACCGAAGGGAATCGCGGTGTCGGTAGTAGACCACTGCGTCGGGGATCCATCCAAGCTCGATACCGGCTAGCTGAGCACGCACGGAGAAATCGACATCTTCGCCAAAATAGCGAAGGGATTCGTCAAAGAACCCGACCTCATCGAATACATCGCGCGACACCGCAGCATTGGAGGTCAATATGTAAGGGAATCGGCCAAGCGCTACGGGAAGCCTTCCGTCCGTGAGCGAATATCGCCACGCTGCGACCGTGGGGTCGTTGAGCGCAGAATCATCGAGTTGGCCGCCCATGATTCGAAACTCTTCTGCGTGTCGCGCGTACGCGGACAGCAGTCCCGGATGTGCGACATCGTCACCGTCGAGGAACACGATGAGATTGCCGAGTGCCGCATGGACACCCGTATTTCGGGCGTACGCCGCCGAGGCGTGATCGGGGGCGGAAATGATGCGCATGTCTAGTCGATCGACAAAGCCTCGCGATACCGAAACGGTGTTGTCACTCGATCGGTTGTCGATGACCAGCGTTTCCCACGGAGTCCGGTAGTCTTGCTCGCACAGCGCTGCAAGCTGTTCGCCGACCACGTGGCCGACGTTGTGCGCCGGGATCACGACGCTGATCATCAGGTCAGTTCGTGACAATTCGAAAGAGCATTCTCGAGCCGCGCGTTCCGGTGGCGCCGGACGCCCCAGACTACCGGCCCCTCGTTTGTCGGAGAATAGCCGAACGCCGGGCCGTTCGGGGCCCGCCGCGGTTCACATCGTGTGTGTAACGCCGTGCGGATCGCAAGAGGCTATACGCAGATGACCTCTCGAGTACTCTCAGACGTGGTGCGCCGTTCTCCGTTCCTCGGGCGTCATGTCTGGGTCAGTCCGTCTGGCCGGCCCTCCGATGGCATCGGCTCTGCATGAGCGAACCTCATGATCCGCGCCCCGAGGAGGAGGGCGAAGGGCTTGCGTCGGAAGAGATCGCGCGTCCTCTGGCTGAGGTCCCAGTGAACCGCCGCGGATCGGCGGGAGTCTTTTACGTCATCTCATGGGGCTTCGCGAATCTCGTCATTACATTTCTCGCGAGTCTCGTCCTGGCGCGGCTCTTGTCGCCGACCGACTTCGGGCTGTTTGCAATCGGACAGACGATTCTCATGTTGGCCATCACACTTTCCGAGGGTGGAATCGCAGCTGGGTTCGTGCGCAAGTCTGACGCCATCGGCAATGACGTTCTCAGGTCGATCAACGGGGTCCAGCTCATCATCGCCTCGGCGTTTGCCGTTGCCGTCACCGCGATCGCGTTGCCGTTCGGAGTGGCCGGCGGACTTGCAGCGCTCGTCATCTGGTCGCTTCCGATATCGAGCCTGCAGACAGCCGGGAGAATCGTGCTCGCGAGAGAATTACGTTTCCGTGAAGTCACGCTCATCGAAGCTGTTGGTGTGCTCGCGAACTACGGATTCGCGATAGCAGGGGTTCTACTGGGTTATGGCGTCTGGAGTCTCGCGATAGCAACGCTGGTACGAGCAGCGGTGTGTACGCTCATGGTCGGCGGCATATTCGATTGGGTCGTACTCGTCCCATCGCTTCGACGATATCGCGATGTCCTGGGCGTGATCGGCTTTGGGATCAGATTCTCGGTCAGCGGACTCATCGATGTGGGCTATGAGCAAGCCAGAAACATCATGATCGCGTCTATTAGTGGCACGTATGCGCTGGGCTTGTGGGCGCTGGTGACGAGGCTGTTGCAGATTCCAAATCTCGTTTTTCTTCCGCTTCACAGGGTAGCTTTTCCAGCATTCTCGCAGGTAATCGCGTCTGGGAGAAGTCCCGGACCGGCGCTCGAGCGCGTCACGCGACTGTCACAAGGCGCGGCGACGCTAACCCTGCCCCCGTTTCTCGTTTCTGTTCCGTCGCTGATACCAGTACTTTTTGGTGAACAATGGGCGGACGCCGCACAAATCTTCCCGGGGATAATTCTAGGGCTCTGGATTGGACAGTCTACGGCATCGCCATGCATTCATTTCTTGTTCGCCATGGGAAACCCGGCAGCAGTGGTGAGGGTCAAGATCGTCGGCATCGTCATCAGCCTGGCAAGCACTGCCGCGTTGCTCTGGATGATTGGCTTGCCCGGCATCGGCCTCGGAACGGTTCCCGGTGTCGTGTTCCAATGCATCGCATTCCGGGGCATTGTGCGAAAGGCTGTCGGCGCGAATGTGTTTTCTCAGCTGCCGGCTTTCTTGACTGCGAGTCTGTTGGCCACAGGCGGTGGATGGCTCGTGCTGCTCGCGATCAGCTCCACCGTCATCGGGGCTTTGGTTGCGGCGGTTGCCTCGGCTGCCATCGCACTCGTCGCATGTGTCCTAGCCGAGCGCTGGGTGGTGGTGGATCTGCTCACCCTCGGACGGCGAGCCGTTTCGTCTGCGCTTGCTGGGGAGGCGTGATGCGGCGGCTCTCGAGTGATCGGGCGCGAGAGAGCTGATGCTCGACAGTGTTGCTCATCTCGAATTCGGTGAGGGCCGCGAGGCCCGGCGCGTGGCCTCGACAACTCGGGACGGGATCGGTAGAGAGTGAGCTTGTGGCCTCCGTCGCCGTCGACACCAGCGTGATCCGCGGGTCCACCACGTGCCGCCACTGTGGTGCGCCACTCGAGTTGACAGTGGTCGACCTTGGGAAGTCACCACTGTGTCAGACAGTGCTGACCGTCGAGCAGCTGGAGCAACGGGAGGCCTTCTACCCACTGCACGTGCGCGCGTGCGAGCAGTGCTGGCTGGTCCAGATCGGCGAGTTCGTGCCTGCGGAGGACATCTTCACCGAGTACGCCTACTTCTCCGCGTACTCCGATTCCTGGGTGGAGCACTCGCGCCGTTACGTGGACGCCATGACCGAGCGACTCCGACTCGGGCCTGACAGCTTCGTCGTCGAGCTCGCCTCGAACGATGGCTACCTCCTTCAGCACTTCCTGCCGAAGGGGATTCCCGTCCTGGGCGTCGAGCCGGCGAAGAACGTCGCGTCAGCCGCGATCGAACGGGGAGTGGACACGCTTGTCGATTTCTTCACGGCCGATCTCGGGCAACAGCTTGCAGAGGAGCGAGGCCACGCGGATCTCATTCTCGGCAACAACGTCCTCGCGCAGGTCCCGGACATCAACGACTTCGCAGCGGGCGTCGCGCGGCTTCTGGCCCGAGAAGGAACCGCGACGTTCGAGTTCCCGCACGTCGCGAAGCTGATCGAGCACCTCGAGTACGACACGATCTATCACGAGCACTTCTCGTACTTCTCTCTGCACGCGATCCGCGCAATCTTCGGGATGCAGGGGCTCGACCTCGTGGACGTCGAGGAGTTGCCCAGTCACGGTGGCTCGCTCCGCGTCTTCGTCCAGCATGCGGAAGCCGGCGTCCCGCCGTCGACGGCTGTCGTCCGGCTGCTCGGACGGGAGGATCAGGCCGGTCTGCTCGACTCCGAGACGTACCGCCGGTTTGCGGAGGGCGTGCGCACGTCGAAGCATGCACTGCTCGAGTTCCTCATCGGGTTGAAGCGCGAGGGCAAGCACGTCGTCGGCTACGGCGCTCCCGGAAAGGGGAACACCCTGCTGAACTACTGCGGGATCCGCACGGATTTCCTCGACTACACGGTCGACCGAAACCCGTACAAGCAGGGAAAGCACACCCCCGGCACGCACATCCCGATCCACGCGCCCGAGCGCATCGCCGAGACGAGGCCAGACGTGATCCTCATCCTGCCCTGGAATCTCGCGAGTGAGATCCGTGAACAGCTCGCATACACGGCGGAGTGGGGAGCGAGGCTCGCGATCCCGATTCCGACCGTGCGCTTCCTCGACGACGAGCGTGGCGCGAGCGAGCCGCGGGTCGCCTGATGCTTGGTCTCGGGCCGACCGACGGCACACCCGTGCGCCGTGTGCTGGCGATCGGAGCTCACTCCGACGACCTCGAGATCGGCTGCGGCGGCACCATCCTCGCGCTGTGCGACGCGGAGCCCGACGTCTCGATCCACTGGGTCGTCCTCGCGGCGCCCGGCGAGCGGGGTGACGAGGCCCGCGCGAGCGCCACGGAGGTGTTGTCGGATGCCGGGGATCGATCGATCGAGATCCACGCGTTCCGGGACGGATACCTGCCGCACACGGCCGCCGAGGTGAAGGACGTCTTCGAGGATCTCAAGGCGCGCGTCGACCCCCAGCTCGTCCTCACGCACACCCGGGACGACCTCCACCAGGACCACCGCTTGGTCTGCGAGTTGACCTGGAACACGTTCCGGGATCATCTGATCCTCGAGTACGAGATCCCGAAATGGGACGGAGACATGGGCCGCCCGAATCTCTTTGTTCCGCTGTTGTCGGGTCAGGTTCGGGAGAAGCTGGAGCTTCTGTCGTCGAACTTCCGCAGCCAGGAGCGGAAGCACTGGTTCGACGCCGAGGTCTTCAGCGGGCTGATGCGCCTGCGTGGGATGGAATGTCGGGCGCCGAGCGGGTTTGCCGAGGCGTTCGTCGCCCGAAAGGTCACGTTCGACATGGGGGCCGTCGACCGCTGACGCGTTGCGGCCGGCGGCCTTCGGTCCGCGCCTCGTCGTTCCGAGCGCTCAGTCGACGTCGACGAGGAGCCCGTGGTCGGCGAGGATCGCCGCCGTGGCGGCGACCTCTTCGAAGGCGATGCGGGCGCGCGTTGCGATGTCCAGCAACGAATGCTCCCCGTCGCACAGCGCGAGAAGCCACAGCATCACGAGTTGCGCGTCCGGGATCGCCGTTCCGCCAAGTGCACCGTAGAGCCCGCGCGAACCGAGCTGCGGCTCACCGTACGGCGCCGTGCTGCGCATCCGCCGGTCACCGTCGAGAACGGTGACGATCCTCGCGAGGACGTCGAACGACTCGCCCAACCGCTCGGCGCTCACGAAGTCGAGATCGTCCGCCGACGTGTGGTATTCGGGGAATTGCCCGTGTCGACCGCGCATGAGCGATCCGACCGGCAGCCGGAACCCGGGTGAGTTGAAGTGACGCTCGTCGTACCCGTACGGGAAGTAGTCGACCACCTGGTGCGGCAAGCCCGAGGTGGCGAGAACGTGAGCCACCGCACGATCAGTGAGGGTGTCGCCCGTGAGGGTGCGCTTGAACGTGAAGGGGTGCGCGTCGCCGAGACACGTGAGCGTCAACCCGGCCCTGATCTTCTCGAGCGATCCCATGTTGCGGGCGAGCCAGGCGATGGCCCCGATCGTGCCCGGTGCGAAGAGGAACCGAACCGAATGTCGCAGCGGCGGTCCGGCCGACAGGTCGCGTGCCAGCAGCGTCGCAATGGAGATCCCGCTGAGGTTGTCGTCGCAGAGCGACGGATGACACGCGTGCGCGACGATCAGGGTCTCGTCCTCTGACAGCCCAGGGACGAGCACCTCGCCGTACGTCAGGGAGCCTGGGCCGAGGGTCGACTCGATCACGACGTCGAGTTCGCCCGACGGGAGCCCGTCGAGCTGCCGCTGGGACAGGCAGAACCCCCACGTGCGCTCGTAGTAGGAGGTTCGGTAGGGCACGGAGGCGGGTCGATCGGGAAGCGTGTGCAGGCGAGGGCGTAGCTCGTCGAGCGTCATCCGGTCGCGCACCGGCTCCGAGTAGTTCACGACGTGGAGGTTGCTCGCGCGGAAGTCCACGACGCGCCGACCGGTGGCGTCGGCGATGTAGGCGTCGTCGACGTTCCATTCGTCGGGGATCACCCAGTCGAGCACCTTCGTCCCGGACGGCGACCTCGGTGATGCCGAGCGGGACCTGCTCTCCGAGCAGCGACAGCGTCTCGCGCAACCCGTTTCCCGTGATGCTGCGGCAGATCGGATAGAGGCGCTCGATCAACGCGTACGCCTCCGTTCCCCGATCGGCAGTCGTCATACGCTATCCGGAGGCGCGGTGGAGCAGTTCGGGGACGAAGTCGGGATAGGTTCGGTCGCGCTCGGAGATCACGAGCGGCTCGACCGGCCACTCGATCCCGAATGCCGGATCGTCCCAGCGGAATCCGATCGCGACGCCGTCCTCGAACGCGCGACCCATGTGGTAGTAGATGTCGGACTGATCGTCCAGGGTCACGAACCCATGGGCGAAGCCCTCGGGGACGTAGAGGGCCAACGCGTTTGCCGCGGTCAGTTCGATCCCGAGCCACTGGCCGTTCGTCGGTGAATCGGGTCGGAGATCCACGACGACGTCGTGGACAGCTCCTCGGACGCAACGAACGAGCTTCGACTCCCAGTGGCCGGCAACGTTGAGGTGCATGCCCCGTAACGTGCGCGCGGCTGAGTTGGCGGACAGATTGCACTGTGGGAATCGTGGAGCGATCCCGTGCGCTTCGAACTCGGTCTCGCAGAATGTGCGCGTGAACGCTCCACGCTCGTCGACGCGACTATCGGGATGGATGATCACGGCTCCGAGACGCGTGGGTTCGAACCGCACCTTGCGCAGGATATCGACGGGCACTGTGGACTTCTGGACCGGGCGGGCTACGATCCGCTGCAGGGACGTCCGTACGACCATTGGCCGCTGATGCCCGTCGGCGGCACGCAACCGAGTAGTTCCACCCTGCGGCCAACCCGAGCCATGACACCATTTCCGAGTCCGCCTCTCACCTCACGCGGGACGACGTAGTGCAGACCGGGGAGCACTGGTCCGACCGGCGGGTTCTCGTCACCGGGGCGACCGGCCTCGTGGGGGCGTGGCTGTGCCGATGGCTCGTAGAGCGAGATGCCTTCGTCGTCACCTACATCTGCGACATGGACCCTCAATCGGAGCTCATGCGGAGCGGGGTCGTCGAGAGGACGAACGTCGTGAACGGTCGCCTCGAAGAACCCGACGCCGTCGAACGCGCCATCAACCTGCACGAAGTCGACACGGTCATGCACCTCGGCGCGCAGACCATCGTCGGCACGGCGTTTCGTTCCCCGCGCCAGACGTTCGAGGCAAACATCGCGGGCACCTGGAACGTGCTCGACGCTTGCAGGCGTCACCCGGATCTGGTCAAGCGTGTCGTCGTTGCCTCGAGCGACAAGGCATACGGCACGTCCGAGATACTCCCGTACGTCGAGGACATGCCGCTGAACGGTCGAGCGCCGTACGAGGTGTCCAAGTCCTGTACCGATCTGGTCGCCCAGTCGTACGCTCACACGTACGGCGTCCCCGTCACGATCGCGCGCTGTGGGAACATCTACGGTGGCGGTGACCTGAACTGGAGCCGGATCATCCCGGGCTCGGTGCGCAGTCTCGTCGAGGGACGACAGCCGTACATCCGCTCCGATGGGAAGGCCGTACGGGACTACATCCACGTCGACGACATCGTCGAGGCCTATGTGTTGCTGGCGGATCACTCGGACCGCTCCGAGATGGCGGGAGAAGCCTTCAACTTCTCGGACGAGTCGCCGCTCGCGGTCATGGAGATCTACCGGGCCGTCTGCGACGAGTTCGGGGGCTGGGTCGAGCCGTTCATCGCTGACCGGGCCCAAGACGAGATCCCCGACCAGCGCCTCGACTCTTCCAAGGCACGAACCGCGCTGGGCTGGCGACCGTCGCTGAGCCTTGCGGACGGCATGCAGAAGACCGTGGCCTGGTATCGGGACTACCTTGGCTGATCGATAACACGATGGTGGCTCGGTCACGCGCGTGGGTGGCGGTCGTCGTCGCGCTGGCCGGGATGGCGGCCGGTTGCGGTGCAGCGAGCACGACGCCGGCCCCGTCCGCGGCGCGCACGCCGACCCGAGCCGACTGCTCCCCGAGCCGGAGCGGTCCGGCGTACCCATTGCGCGTCCGGGGTCGACATCTCGTCGATGCGCGAGGCCGTCCGTTCCTGATCAATGGAGACAGCGCGTGGTCGCTGATCGCGCAGCTTCGGGACGAGGACGTCGATCGCTATCTCGATGATCGAAAGCGGCGTGGCTTCAACTCGGTACTGGTCAATCTCTTGGAGGCAAGGTACTCGTCCGAAGCACCCGCCGACATCTACGGCGACCAGCCGTTCCTCGTGCGAAACGACTTTTCGTCTCCGAACGAAGCATATTTTCGACACGCGGATTCTGTAATCGAGAAGGCGGCGAAGCGGGGATTGCTCGTCTTGCTCGATCCCGCGTACTTCGGGTATTCGGATGACGGATGGTACGACGTCATCGAGGACAACGGCGTGCAGAAGCTCGAGGAGTACGGGCGCTACCTCGGAACCAGATATTCGGACTGCCGGAACATCATGTGGGTGATTGGCGGTGATCGCACGCCGAAGGACACGGCGACGGGTGAGCGTTGGCGCGCGGGATCGTCGCGACGCAACCTCGAGCGCTCCTGACGGCGCACGCGGACTCCGAGGCCCCCGTCGATCGGATCTGGGGTGGATACGAGTGGCTCGACGCTGAACACGCTGTTCACCTACAAGGATGTCTGGACAAGAGCGATTGCGCTCTACAAGCGATCCGCGAGGCCGTTCTTCTTGATCGAGTCGGCGTACGAGAATGACGGGTTCAACCCGCAGACGCCGACGCGAATGCGGACGCAGGCGTATCAGGCAATCCTCGGCGGATCGACCGGCCACGTCTTCGGAAACAATCCGATCTGGCACTTCGATGGACCCGGGCTGCTGCTCGTCCGTCCCGTTCCCGACGACCTGGCAAAAGGCGCTCGGGTTGGAGGGCTCGCAATCGATGAGTGTCCTGGGGAAGGTCTTCTCGCGCTATCCGTGGTACGCGATGACACCCGATACGAAAGCGACCTTCGTCACGTCGGGCGTCGGCCGTGGCCTCGACCGCGTCGCTGCCTCGGTGGCGAACCACGGGTCTCTCGCTCTCGCCTTCATCCCGTCGGCGCGAACGATTCGCGTGAGCTTGAAGCGGCTCCGTCGTCCGGCGACCCTCACCTGGGTCGATCCGACCAACGGTGCGCGACGTCCTGCCCGATCCGTCGCGACGACCAGCGTGACCCTGCGGACACCGGGCACGAATGCGCGGTCGGGCTAGGATTGGCTGCTCGTCGCCCAAGTCACGCGCCAAGTCGCGCGCCGCTCGCTCGGGCGCGCATGGGAGCGGCTTGGAGACGGCAGGTTTCGGCGCGGAGGTTGGACAGCGCGCTGCGCGACAGCTGATGGGCTCCTTCGGACACCGCATCCACCGTCTCGCGGGGGCGGCGCGCAACCTGAGAACGCGCCGCACTGATGCCGCACGCGCCTACTGGGGGCGGTCCGGCGGCGCGGACTGGAAGGGCAACTCGCATTGGCGCGACTCACCGGTGCCCGGGTGGGCCGAGATCTGGGACGAGATCGGAGACGTCCACCGGTCGATGTACGAGCGCTTCGCGCGATGTCGCGACGGCGAGGCGACAGACCGCATCGTCGAGTGGGGCGTGGGGGGCGGCGCGAACGCCGTTCGCTTCGCGCCGTTGGCACGAGAGTTCGTCGCCGTCGACATTGCGCAGGACAGCCTGGACGAGACCGAGCGTCAGGTCGGGAGGGTGTGCAGCACCCCGGTGCGGACCGTGCTCGTCAGCCTCGACGACCAGTCCGGCCATATCTCCGACCTCGACGGCAACGTGGATCTCTTCCTCTGCTTCTACGTCCTGGAGCTGGTTCCGAGCGAAGCCCACGCCCTGGAGATCGTTCGGTCGGCATTCCGGATGCTGCGCCCCGGAGGAGCGGCCATCCTTCAGACCAAGTACCGGCGCTCTGCGCCGAAGCCACCGCCGTGGGCGAGCTTCTCCCGTGATCTCGCCAACAGCTACGTCGTCGGCGTCGACGAGTTCTGGGAGCACCTGGGGCTGACCGGGTTCGATGTGCAGTACACGGCGCTCGTCCCGCGCAACCGTCTCGACCGGTACTACGCCTACTACTTCGCCACCAAGCCGGGATAGATGCTCGGCACTCGAGGGCGCGTATGACCCGGTCGAGACGGAATCGCCCTACCATCTCGCGCTGTTCGGCGTTTTCGGAAGTGGCAATTTCGGGAACGACGCGACGCTCGACGCCTGCATGGCTGCGTTGTGCCCGCCGCTGCCGCGGTCTCGGATCCTTTGCATCGCGGCCAACCCGACAGGGATCGCCGAGGCCTACGGCGTCGCGGCTGTCGGGTTGACCCGGCGCAACAGGTACGGGCAGGTCCTGAGCGGCTCAGCAGCCTCTTCCACGCGTGGCGCAGCCTGCGGCGGGCCAGGCGATTGATCATCGCAGGGACAGGCGTGCTCGACGACCAGCATGTTCGTCCCACCCAGCTTCCGCTCGAGGTTCTCCGGTGGTCGCTCGCCGCGCGCCTGGCAGGCGCGGAGCTCGTCTTCCTGTCCGTCGGCGCCGGGCCGATCGATCAGGTCTGGAGCCGGCGCTTTCTGAAGACGGCCGTCGCCCTGGCGCACGAGGTCAGCTATCGCGACAGCAGGTCGAAGGACTTCATGGCGAGCATCGGCCGCGACGTCGGCAGTGATCGGGTGCTGCCCGACCTCGCGCTCTCTCGAGCCGCCCGTCGACGCCCAGCGCCTCGGCGGCCCAGAGGGCCGTCGCGATGGGGGTATTGTCGCGCCTCAACTGGCCAGAGAGCCCCGATGGATATCGACGCTACGAGGACAACATCGTCGAGCTCGCCGAAGAGTAATCGCGGCGGGCGGCGGGCTCGTTCGCATCGTCACCGGAGACGAGGCCGACGTGGATACGCGAGACGCCATCATGCAACGGCTAGCCTCGACGGAACTGTCGGTGGAGGCCGACGAATGCCACTCGTTCTCGGACGTCGTTCGGATCGTGTCGACGTGCGACGTCATGGTCGCCTCTCGCTATCACAACCTGGTTGCGGCTGTGATCGCCGGGATACCGATAGTCTCCCTCTGGCGTATGGCCCGAAGAACGATGCGCTCCTCGAGCAGTTCGAGATGCCGTCCTGGGGCCACGACATCGATAGCTTCAGTGTCGAGGTCGTGATGTCGAACGTGCGGGAAGCATCTCGACGACCGCGCATGTCGCGTGACACGTTGGAGGGCTACAGGCAATCGATTCGTGACCGAATCGACCATCTGATCATCTACTGAATCGCGCCGCGATCACGCCTCGAGCGACCGGGTGAGCTCCTCGACGCTGTCCCCGCCACCGAAGGTCTCCGTGGGGCTGGCCGTGTACAACGGGGAGACATACTTCACGACGCGATCTCGTCGATTGTCGCGCAGACGTTTCGAGATTTCGAGCTGATCATCTGCGACAACGACTCGACCGACGGCACTCGAGAGATATGCCTGAGCTTTGCCGCCGAAGACGAGCGGATTCGATACCTTCGCAATCCCGTCAATATCGCGGGGTACGGAACGAGAACCGCACGATGTTCCTGGCGAGAGGGAAGTACTTCAAGCTCGCACACCGACGACCTTATCGCCCCGGAGTTTCTCGAGTCCTTGAACGTGTCCATCGTGCGCCAGAAGCCGTCGTAGGGGTACGGCGATGCAGACGCCGTTCGGCGATCAGGCGCTCGAACGGCTCGACGACCAGCTCCTCGCCCGGCGCATGTAGTCGAAGATCTCGCGACGGAAGACGAAGAAGCCGGCATTGATCCGCACCGGGACGTCGACGACCGGCTCGAGCCCCGTCGACCTGCCGTCCTCGTCCGTGTGCACGATGTGGAAGGTGTGCGGCACTGGCACGGTGAGGAAGCAGGCGATCTTGTCGCGCTCGAGGAAGTCGTCGAGGTAGCTCGTCGAGCGGGAGGTCGGACAGACCGTCCGCGTAGTTGGCGAGGAACATCTCGTCGTCACTCGAGATAGCGCTCGACCCGCCGCAGGCGTTCGCCGATGTTGCGAGTCGAGTCCGGTGTCGACGAACGTGATCTTCCAGTCGTCGATGTCGCGTGCTGAGCAGCTCGACGTTCCGCCCACCGTCGGACAGCACGAAGTCGTTGGTCGCCGCACTCGTCGTAGCGGAGGAAGTACTCCTTGATCTTGTGCGCGCCGTGCCCGAGGCAGAGGATGAAGTCCTTGTGCCCGTAGTGGGCGTAGTACTTCATCAGGTGCCACAGGATCGGCCGCTGACCGACGTCGACGAGCGGCTTGGGGATCGTGCTCGGAGTAGTCGCGGAGCCGCATGCCCAGGCCGCCGCAGAACAGCACCACCTTCATGTCCGCCATGCCTCCCTCGTCTCAACGCTCGTGCGGCCGACAATTCCCTCCTCGCAGAACCTAAGCAGATCCCCAGCGGTTGGGAAGCCCTCTTGTACCTCGCGGTGACGGCGCCACTGGTCGACTTGGGGACGCCGGACTATCGTGGAAATCGTGGAGACGCGAGACACTCAGGTCGAGCTGGGGGATACAGCCCGGTCAGAGCGGCCGTCGTTCGCGGTCACTCGAGCTGGACGCGAGGCTCAGGACTCGTCCCCGGCGGCGCGCACACGTACGCGAAGGGGACGACCAGTTCCCCGAAGGCGCGCCCCGATCATCGAGCGCGGGTCGGGCTGCCGGGTCTGGGACGTCGACGGGAACGAGTACATCGAGTACGGCATGGGGCTCAGGGCGGTCACGCTCGGTCACGGCTACCCGCCGGTCGTCGACGCCGTGGCGGCGCAGCTCGCACTGGGCACGAACTTCGTCCGCCCGTCGCTGCTCGAGCTCGAGGCCGCCGAGAGCTTCCTCGAGCTCGTCGCGCGGCGCCGACATGGTGAAGTTCACGAAGGACGGGTCGACGGCCAACACCGCTGCGGTGAAGCTCGCTCGGGCATTCACGGGCCGCGACCGCGTCGCGCTCTGCGCCGACCACCCCTTCTTCTCGTACGACGACTGGGCGATGGTGGCGACCCCTCCGCTGGCGGCATCCCGGCGGAGCGTCGCGGACCTGACGCTTGACGTTCCGCTACAACGACCTCGAGCTCGGTCGAGCAGCTGCTCGAGCGCTACCCGGGCGAGATCGCCTGCTTCGTGCTCGAGCCGGAGCGCACGAGCCCGCCGAGCGACGGGTTCCTACAACGCCTCCAGGAGGTGGTCGCGGCCGATGGCTCGTTGCTCGTGCTCGACGAGAACGTGACCGGGTTCCGCTGGGACAACGGCGGCGCGCAGGCGGTGTACGACATCGTGCCCGATCTCTCGACTGGGGCAAAGGGATCGCGAATGGGTTCGCGCTCTCGGCGCTTGCGGGGCGACGCGAGGTCATGGAGCTCGGCGGCCTCCGTCACGAGCGGGAACGCGTCTTCCTGCTTTCGACGACGCACGGCGCGGAGCACGTCGGCCTCGCCGCCGGCGGTCGCGACGATGGCGGTCTACCGGGACGAGCCGGTGATCGAGACGCTCTACGCGCGCGGCGACCGGCTCCGAGTGGCGTCGAGGCAGCCGCCCGTGCGCACGGGATCCAGGACGCTTCACCGTCGTCGGCAAGGCGCCGTGCCTCTTCTTCGGGACCACGGACGCCGCAGGCGCGCCGTCGCAGGCGTTCCGGACGCTCTTTCTCCAGGAGACGATCGGCCGGGGTCTTCTCGCGCCTTCGCTCGTCGTCAGCTACTCGCACAGCGAGGCCGATGTCGACTCGGACGGTCGAGATCGTCGACGAGGCGCTCGCCGTCTACGCCGAGGCCCTCGACGCCGGGGTCGAGCGGTTCCTTCGCGGTCGTCCCGTGCAGCCGGTCTATCGGAGCTTCAACTGAGCATCGCTCCCGGGCCGAGGGAGCGGAGCGCACTCCGAGCGTCTCGTCGGCAAGGGCGAGGGTGTCGCCGTCGGCGGGTAGTGTCGGTTCGGGAAGGCGACGACGTGCATGCCGGCCGCGTGCGCCGACCGAATTCCGCTCGCCGAGTCCTCGATCGCCGCACAGCGCGTCGGCTCGACTCCCAGTCGCTTCACCGTTTCCAGATAGACGTCCGGAGCCGGCTTGCCTCGCTCCACCTCCTCGGACGAGACGGACACGAGGAACACGTCGGTGAGTGCGAGGCGCCGGAGGACCGCGTCGATCAACGTGCGATTCGAGGAGGACGCTAGGCCAAGAAGAAGGTCTTCCGACGCGAGGCGCCGCACAACCTCGACAGCCCCGGGCACGACGGGAAGGTCCTCGTGGTAGCGCTTGAGCATCCTGCGGACGACCTCGCCGTTGATGCGGCGGGCGACTCGTTCAGCCCGACGACCTCGTGGAGATAGTGAGACCACTCGGTCGGCTCATGCCCATCATCGCCCGTTGCGCACCGCGCGTGTAGGTACCGCCCCATTCCGCGGTCACTGTTCACGCACCTCGTCCCAGAGGTGCTCGGTGTCGACGAGCACGCCGTCCATGTCGAAGATGAAGGCGTCGATCGGTCCGGCGGCGGGCACGCAGCCGGATCGTACGGGGATCAGAGCGGCTTGCAGAGGGTGTCGTTGCGCGTACACCGCGCGCTGCTGCTCGACGAGCTGGCGGTCGAGCGCCTCGTCGTAGGCTGCCGGGCGCGGCGCCCTCCCAGGTCACGTCGGGCAGGACGCCGGGGCCGATCACGGTCGCCCGGTAGCGCGTCGCCCTTGCCCGGCCGGGCGCTTCCCGACCGCCGGGTAGCCGGGGTAGGGGTCGTGCGGGTACAGCCCGTAACAGAAGACGCCCGTGCCGTGTGCGCGAGGAAGCTGTTCTCGCGCTTCCAGCCTGGCCCGTATGCGGAATTGTACGTGTCGAGATAGATGTTGCGGCCGAAGCTGTCCGCCGGTGCGCCTTTCGTGGACGCGGCGAACCCGAACGCGGGCTGCCCGAGGTAGGTCAGCCGCCCGAACAGGTGGTCGAAGCGCCTGCTGTAAGCCCAATTCGTCCAGATCTCGAGCTTCGGGAGGTCGCCGCTCCAGTGGCTCAGGCGGAGCTCCCACGAGGCCTGGAGCGGCTTCCACGGGTCGAGCCCGAGGTTCGGGAGCCCGCGCTGCCAGGACTGGAGCGCCCAGTGGCTGCCGTCGGGCATGGTGCAGGCGGTCAGGAACCACGGCAGCTGTGGGCCGGTGTACTTCCGGCAGGCATTGACGAACCCGCGGGAGAGTGTCTTGCGGTACGTGCCCCAGCCGCCGGAGTAGTCGACACGAAACGCCACCTGCGTCTGCCCTGGCGTCGGGTGCAGCGCGTTGACCGCCCCCCAGGCGAGCACCGTCCACTGCCTTCCCTTCGCGCGATAGCCGACCAGCGCCTCGCCGCGCGCGTTGACGCGGAGCGTGACGTCCTTCGCGTCGCGGGCGATCAGCTGCGACGCCTGCGCACCCGCAGGGGCGGCCAGAACCGCGAGCAGCCAAGCGGTGAGGACGGCACGCCGCATCGACGGCTGGATCGGCAGCACGGGCGGAAGCGTCAAGCCCTGGCGCGAGGGATCCGCCGCTAACCGATCCGGCGCCCGCGGCGTCTACACTCCTGTGCCGATGGGGTCTCAGGGGACCGAGGGCCTCGGGTGAACGTCGCCGGGTCGCTCGTCGACGTCCTCGAGTCCGCATCCGATCGCTTCGGCGGGCTCGACGGACGTTTCCTCCTGGCGGCCCTCGTCCTTCAGCTCGGGACGCTCGCATTCCGGTCGTTCGCATGGCGGGGCGTGATCGCCGCCGCGTACCCGGGGCGACAGGTCCGTGTGCTCTCGGTCGCAGGCGCGTACGCCGCCGGCGTGGCGATGAACGCGTTCACGCCGGCGCGCGGAGGCGAGCTCGCGAGGGTGCTAATCGCCCGCACGCAGATCGCCGGCTCGACCGTGCCGACCCTGGCGGCATCGCTCGCCGTCGTGACACTCGTGGACGGCCTGATCGGCAGCGTGCTCCTCGGCGTGCTCTGGGCGACGGGTGTCTCCCGGTTCTGCCCGCGCTTCCGGGAACGATCGCGCTGGGGCTCGGCGGGCGGGCTCGGTCTCGCCGTCGCCGCCGCGGGTCGCGGACTGGCGTTCCGCCTACGTCCCGAGCCGATGCGGCGACTGGCGCGACGTGCGGCGCAGGGGCTCCTGATCATGCGGCAGCCGGGTCGCTATGCGTGCACGGTGCTGCCGTTCCAGGTCGTGGCGTGCGCCCGCCGGATCGGGGTCGTCTGGCTCGTCCTCGCGGCATTCGGGATCCGCACGAGCCTCGCGACCGCCGCCCTCGTCGTCGTCCTGAACGGCGCCTCGACGCTGGTGCCGGTGCCGGGTGGGGCGGGGACGCAGCAGGTGCTGGCGACCTTCGCGCTCCAGGGTGCCGTCTCGACGGGCGGCTGCCGATCTCGTTCTCGCTCGGGATGCAGGTACTGCGTGACGGGCGTCAACGTGGCCGCCGGCATCGGCCGCGCTGATGGTGCTGTTCCGGACCGTGCGTCCGGCCGGCGCCGTCCGGAGCGCCCGTGCGCTCGTCGCGCAGCGCGTCGAGCTGCCCCGGTAGCGCCTCCGCACCGGGAAGCCGACCCGACCTGCTCGCTTGCGCGAGTGAAGTAACATTGCTATAGATTGTGAAGTGTTGACTCATCGGGAGCGGTCGAGGGACCTGGCCTTGTGACGCCGCCGCAGCCGGGAAGCCGCCAGAAGGCAGCTTTCGTCGGGTGCGACTTCCAGCCGCGAGCCGCCGTCCCGGACGGTGAGCGGGAAGATGAGAGGACACCGCGACCGCTTTCCCGGTGGTGGCACCCGAGGTTCCGGGCACCGAGCGAGGAGGCGGATGAGCGTCCACAGCACACGACCACCGGCCGATCCCCCGACGATCGAGCTGGTCCTCAAGCGGAACCCCGTCGAGCGGCTCAAGCGGGAGAAGGGGCCGCTCGGGATGCTCGACGAGCTGCCCGCGCTCATTGCCGCCGGGTACGCCGACGTCGCCGAGGAGGACGTCGTGCGGCTCAAGTGGTGGGGGCTGTACCACGACAAGCCGAAGGTCGGGACGTTCATGCTCCGGGTCAAGCTGGCGGCGGGGCGGCTCACGGCGCCGCGCAGCTCCGGCGCGATCGGGCGGCTCTCGCTCGACCTCGGCAAGGGCGAGGCTGAGCTGACGACACGCCAGAACGTGCAGCTGCACCACCTCCGCCTCGACGCCCTGCCCGCGGTGTTCGACGGCCTCCACGCGGCGGGGCTGACGAGCCTCGGCGGCTGTGGCGACACCGTTCGCGCGATCACGGGCTGCCCGGCTGTCGGGCGTCGCCGACGACGAGCTGTTCGACGTGACGCCGGTGCTCGAGGAGGCGCACGAGCTCTTCACGGGGAATCCCGACTACATCGACCTGCCGCGGAAGCACAAGATCTCGATCTCCGCGTGCGCGTCGCGGCTGCAACGCGCCGGAGATCAACTGCATCTCGCTCGTCGGCGTCCTCCGCGACGGCGAGCCGGGCTTCTGCGTGCTCGTCGGCGGCGGCCTGTCGTCCGTGCCGCGGCATCGCCCGCGACCTCGGCGTGTTCGTCCGACCGGACGAGGCGATTCGCCGTGCTCCGCGCGATCCTCGACACGTGGCGCGACGATCTCCGCTGGCGCGTCTCGCGCGTCAAGTCGCGGATGAAGTTCATGATCGAGCGGCATCGGGCCGGAGGGCGTGCGCGCCGTGGTCGAGGCAGCGGCTCGGGCACGCCGGCTCGCCGTCTTCGCGCTGCCGCCGGTCGCCGCCGAGCCGGACAATCACCTGGGCGTTCGGGCGCAGACCGGACGGTCTCCGGCTCGGTGGGCGTCCCGGTGCACCTCGGGCTGATCGGCGGGGAGCAGACTGGTCGCGCTGGCCGACCTGCTCGAGCCGCTCGGCGCGGAGGCGCGGATCACGCGGCAGCAGAACCTGCGTGCTCGCGATACGTCGCCGCCGCCGAGGTGGACGCGGTCGTCGGCCGCGCTCGGCGGGCTGGAGCTGCCGCTCGACGCTGGGCGGCCTGCGCGGCGAACGCGGATGGCGTCGCACGGGCGAGCCGCACTGCAACTACTCGGTCACCGAGACGAAGACCCGGCTCGACACGCTGATCGGCGGGCTCGAGGAGCGGTTCGGCGAGACGGTCGCGCCGCTTCGACTGCACCTGGACGGGTGCCCGCACGCCT
>CAVVEN010000027.1:0-43942 GCA_963747125.1 uncultured Actinomycetes bacterium
CGTCACGTGGGCGACCGTCCAGGCGCTCTGGAACTACCTCCGCCGTGGCGTTCCCGCGACGTGGGAGGCCGCCGAGGGGACGAGGGAGCGCGCCCGAGACGCGCCCGGCCGCGCTCCGGATCGTCGGGGCCCGTTCCTCGTGCACGACGAGGACGTCTTCGTCGAGCGTGCGATCCGCAACGTCGCCTCGTTCTGCGACCGGATCCACGTGGTCGATCACCTCTCGCACGACGGCACGCCCGCGATTCTCGCGCGCCTCGCGCGCGAGTTCGACCACATCGAGGTGCGCCGCTCGCGGCACGCCGCCACGTCGCACAAGGTGCTCGAGCCGTACGCCGGGACGCGGACGTGGGTGCTCGGTGTCGATGGCGACGAGCTGTTCGATCCGCTGGCGCTCACACGGCTGCGGGCCGATCTCGAGACCGGTTTCCTCGACGACGCCTTCATGGTCAAGGCCCACGTCCTGAACCGCGACGAGCTGGACGAGGAGCGCTGCGTCGCGCACGGCTGGCTTTCGCCCCCGTCCCGCTCGGTCACCAAGTTGTTCAACTTTGCCGCCGTCAGCTCGTGGACGGGGTGCGCCGAGCGGCTGCACGGCGGGGTGCCGGCATTCCGGCCCGGCTTCGGGTGGGACGCCTGGCGGGACCTCGCGGCGACGACGACCTGGGAGACGGACCCGCTCCGCTGCCTCCACGTCTGCTTCGTTCAGCGCTCTCGCAGCGAGCGCGGCGCGGACGTCGGCACGCGCCGCAACCTCGACGAGACCCGGGCGTTTCGGAGGGGCTGGCTGGGGACGGCTGCGAGGAGGATCCGGCGTCCCGAGCTCTCCCCGGGTGCCGCGAAGGTCGCGGCCAAGGGTACGACGTGGAAATGGGACTGGTACGCGCGCGGAGCCCGGGTCGAGGTCGACGTCGAGCGCTTCCTCGCTCCGGGCCGCGACCCGATGCCGGGCGTGGGGAACGCCACGTGAACCGGGCTGCTGACGTTGCGCTCGCGGGCCTGGGCCTCGTCGTCGCGAGCCCGTTCCTGGCGGCGGCGATGCTCGCGGTGAAGCTCGAGGACGGCGGCCCCGTCCTCTTCCGGCAGACGCGCGTCGGCAAGGACGGCGAGGACTTCGAGTTGCTCAAGCTCCGCTCGATGGTGGTCGACGCGGAGCGCCGGGGAGCGGGATATGCGGTCGACCGCGGGGACGCGCGGATCACCCGCGTCGGCCGCCTGCTGCGCCGCAGCTCGGTCGACGAGCTTCCGCAGCTCTGGAACGTCCTCCGCGGCGACATGTCGGTGATCGGCCCGCGCCCGACGCTCCGCTACCAGGTCGAGCGCTACACGGGGCGCCAGCGGCGCCGGCTCGAGGTACGTCCCGGGCTCACCGGGTGGGCGCAGATCCATGGACGCGCCACGCTCCCGTGGGCCGACCGGATCGAGCTCGACGTCTGGTATGTCGAGCACCGCTCACCCCGCGTCGACCTGACGATCCTCCTGCGGACACCGCTCGTGCTCTTCGGCGGCACGTACAAGGGCACGACCGGAGGATGGCGCGCGGAGGAATGACGGAGCGGCGGGCGGCGCGGCTCGGGCTCGTCGGGGCACTCGTGGTCGTCGTCGCACAGCTCGTCGTCGCCTCCGGCTGGTCGCTGACCCACGACGACCCAACCCTCCTCGACCTCACGCGCCACTGCCTCGAGCGCGAGAAGGGCCTGGCCGTCGAGGAGACGACCGACGACGCCGTCGCGTCCTCGGCCAGCGGCGGCACGCTCAGGACGGTCGTCGAGGGCGGCCTCGTGACGATCGGCATCGCCCGGAGCGAGGCCGAGGTGGAGCGGCTGCGGGCAGCCTACGACGCCCTCGGCGACCCGGGGCCTCGACTCGACGTGCACGGCCGCTACGTCGCCCTCTGGCTGCGTCCGCCATCCCCGACCCAGCGGCAGGCGACGTACGACTGTGCGTACTGAGCTCGCGCGGCGGTGGTACCCGATCGCGGTCGGCGCGATCCTGGCCGCCGAGGCGCTCCTGCTCACCTGGAACGCGTCGCGGTACGACTGGCTGCGAGGGTACGACGCGTACGCCAACGACCGCTACGCGGACGTCGTCTCGAGTGAGTACCGGCTGCCGACGGAGGCCGAGTCCGGCACCTGGCATACCCCGCCTCTCTGGTTCGCGCTCGCGGGTGCGCTGCGCCGGATCGCGACCTCACTCGGCTCGGAGCATGCGCAACGACCGGGTCAGCTGCTGGCCGCCGCGGCCGGTCTCGCGACCTGTGTGCTCGTGCTGGGGCTCGCGCGCCAGCTCTGGCCCGGGCGCAGCACTCTGCATCTCGTCGCGCTCGTGCTCGCCGCGTCGTCGCCCGCCCTCGTCCGCGCGTCGGCCATGTACCACCCCGAGACGCTCGCGGTCGCGCTGGCGACCGGAGGGGCCCTGGTCGCCGTGCGCGCGCTGCGCACGCGTTGGACGGTGTCGTCGAGCGTCGCCGCGGGTGGATTGCTCGGACTCGCCTCGCTGACACGCGCATGGGCGCTCCCCGTGCTGGCCGCGGTCGCCGTGGCCGCCGGTCTCGACGCGTGGGGCCGTCGCCGGTGGGGCCCCGTCGCGGCGCTCGTCGCGTCGTCGCTCGTCCTCCTCGCACCCTGGCTCGTGCACCAGCAGGTGACCTACGGCAGCGCGCTCGCGTTCAACCGCCCGGCCCCCCAGGGGTCGATCCTGACGAGACGTCCCGCAGGGTTCTACGGCGGGCTCCACCTGCTCCGGGTGCTCGAGCACCCGGTGACGCCGCTCGCCCGCAACGAGCTCGTGCCGCACCTCTACGCCGACTGGTGGGGCGACTGGTCGCTGACCTGGGACAGCCCTCCGCCGCCTCCGCCCGCCGGACTGCTGCCGCCCGTCGTCGTCTCCGAGCGCGCGCGGCAGTCCGCCCTCGGCCTCGTCCCGACGCTCCTCGCGCTCTCCGGCCTGCTCGCGCTCGGACTGCTCGCCACCGCGCGCCGCTCCGCGGCGCTCGCGGTCCTGCCCCTGTCTGCGCTCGCGGCCGCGGCCGCGTACGTCCTCTTCGCCGTCCGCTACCCGTCGACCGACGGGGACACGATCAAGGGGACCTACCTCCTGGTGGCACTCCCGGCAGGAGCGCTCGGCGCCGCCTTCGTCGTCGACGCGCTACGTCCGCCCGGCCGCGTCGCGGCGCTGGTCGTCGCCGCCGCCCTCGGTGCCCTTGTCGCGGCCCAGCTGCCGTTCCTCGTGCTGTAGCCGCGTCCGTCCCCGGGCCGACGACGGGAGCCGGGTGACGGCGGCACGCGTCCGCTCGACCGTGCGCCGAAGCCTCGTCGCACGATCCCCCGGCCGCCGCCACCACCGGTCCTGCGTGTGGTCGATCCAGGGCACGTAGCGGGGATCGCGAAGGTCGACGAGACGATCGGCGAAGTGGGCCCACTCGTCCTCGGCGTGTTCCGACCGGTAGTGGTACCCCCACTGCTGCGCCCGGTCGTGCTCGGTGAGCTCATCGAGGAGCTCGGCGCTCCTCGTCCGCATGCGATCGATGCCGAGGAGCTTGTAGTGGAGCAGCAGCAACTCGTCCCGCCACGGCAGCCGGAGGCGCCCGACGGGGGACGCGTCGTGGCCGCCGATCCCGAAGTTCGTCTCCTCGAGCGCGTCGGGGCTCCAGATCCGGAGCTTGCTCATCAACGAGTAGGGCGCGCCCGTCGTCCGGGTCGAGGCGAGGTGCTCGCCGGCCCCGGGGAAGTCCGGCGTCATCATCTGGAGGCCGAGCGCGGGCACGTACGTCACCCCCCGCCGCCTGCAGCGGGCAAGGTAGTCGGTGAGCCGGGGGTGGTACAGGTGCTCGTCGACGGCGGCCACGATCACCCAGTCGGCCGTGCCGCGGCTCTCCTTCCAGCAGTCGTCCTGCAGCGCCTGGGCGGAGAGCACGAACGAGTCCGGTCGCGTCCACGGGAACGGACGCACCTCCACGTCCGGCCGCCGCTCCAACAGCGCGAGCGAGCCGTCCGTCGAGCCGTTGTCGTAGAGCACGAACCGCGCGACGAGCGTCTCGTAGTGGCGGAAGAAGAAGCCGAGCATCGGCGCCTCGTTCCAGCAGATGCCGTAGAAGTGGATCGTCACGGTGCCTCCCGGCCCCCACGGCTCGGGCTCACACGCCGACGCCGTTGAACCCGGCGACGTCGGTCTGGACGACCCGGGCGGGGTTGCCGACGACCACCGTGTTGGCCGCGACGTCGCGCGTCACCACGGCACCCGCGCCGACGACCGCGTTCTCCCCGATCTCGATCGTGGGCAGGACCACCGCACCGACGCCGACCACTGCCCCCCGCCCGAGCCGCACGCCGCCTGCCAGCACCACCCCCGGACCGATGGACGCGAGCTCCCCGACCTCGGCGTGGTGACCGATGCTCGCGCCGCGATTGACGAGCGCGAGATCGCCGAATGCCGCCGCGCCTCCCACCGTGCACCCCGCGTTCACGAAGACGCCGGCGCCCACCGTCGTCGTCGCGGCCAGCACCGACGTCGGATCGACGATGCTCGTCGCCTCCCCGAAGCCGCGGCGGCGCGCGTCCTCGAGTGCGAGCCGACGGTGGCCCGGGGTGAAGAGTGGGACGACGACCGCGCAGCGGCGCAGCCCGTCTGTCGCATCGTCGGCTTCGACGACGTCGACCTGGCCCGTCACCCAGCTCTCGCCGGGGACGTTGCGGATGGCCGCCGCGACCGGCACGCCGAGCCGCGCGCAGGACTCCTGGACGTCGACGACGAGCGGCGAGCCGACCCCGTAGATGACGACCGGCTGCACCAGGTGCTATGCGTACCGGCCCGCGAGTGTCCCGACCGGCCTTCGCGACGGCAGCCCGATCGCGGCACGCGCAGCGTCGGGTGTCGCGGGCGTGCGCTCGAGCGCCGCTGCGATGTCGACCACGCGGCGGACCAGGCTCTCGTTGTCGGCCGCGATCGTCCTCCGCCGGTCGAACCAGAGGTTGTCCTCGAGGCCGACGCGGACGTGGCCGCCCATCGCGATCGAGAGCGTGTTGACGTCGAGCTGGAAGCGGCCGATGCCCCCCGCCGACCACGTCGCGCCGGGGGGCAGGGCCCGCACCACCGCGCCCAGGTTGAAGGCGCCAGCCGAGAGGGTGCCGAGCGACCCGAGCAGGATGTTGACGTAGTACGGCGGCTGCAGGATCTCGCGGTCGACGAGGTGGCCGAGGTAGTCGGTCATGCCGAGGTCGAACACCTCGAGCTCGGGCGTGATCCCCCGCTCCTGCATCCGCTCCGCGAGGCGCCGGATCATGTCCGGCTCGTTGACCGACGCCTGCGTCGGGAAGTTCAGCGACCCGAGCGTCAGCGACGCCAGCTCGGGCGCCTCGTCCCCGTCGAGGTCGAGCACCGCGGCACGCTCCTCGAAGGTCTTGAACGTCCGCCCGCTGGTCGAGACGCAGATCACGGCGTCGGGACAGCGGTCGCGCACGCAATGGACGATCTCGCGATAGACGTCGGTGCGCCAGGTCGGCGACCCGTCCTCGTCGCGCGCGTGGAGATGAAGGATCGCCGCGCCGGCCGCGACGACTCGCTCGGCGTCGGCAGCGATCTCCTCCGCGCTCACGGGCACCGCCGGGTTGTCGGCCTTCGTCGGCACCATCCCGGTCAGTGCCGCGTTCACGATCAACGAGCTCCCGTCTCCCTCGGGCCGCGCCATTCGCGATGTATAGCCCATCGGCCGGTCGCGGCCGGTCGTGTGGACCGGCGACCCGACGAGCGGATCGTCCGCGCCTCGAGAGTCCCTTCGACCTGCTCGAGCACCGATCCGCGGGCCACGGGCGCCGCTACGCTCACCCGTCGTGACGGCCGTGCTCTTCACCTGCGCGGGGCAGCGCGTCGACATCGTGAGCGCCTTCCGGCGGGCGGGTGCGACGACGGTCGCCGCGGACCTCGACCCGCTCGCCCCCGCGCTGTACCACGCCGACCACAAGGCGCTCGTCCCGCGCGTCGACGATCCCGGCTATGTGGCTCGGCTCGCCGGGCTTGTCGCGGAGCACGACGTCCGGCTCGTCGTCCCGCTCACGGATCTCGACCAGGAGATCGTCTCCCGGGGGCGCGACGCGCTCGCGCCGGCGCTCGTCCTGGCGCCGAGCCCCGAGGTCTGCCGCACGATGGGCGACAAGTACCTGGCGCACGTGTTCTTCGAAGAGCACGGAATCGACACGCCCCGTACCTGGCTTCCTGCCGACGTGCCGGGCGACGCGCGTTATCCGCTCCTCGTCAAGGTGCGCGAGGGCTTCGGCTCGCGCCACATCTACCACGCCGAGGACGACGAACAGCTCGGGTTCCACCTCCGCTCGACGCCGGTCGAGTCGATGGTGCAGGAGCGCTGCCTCGGCGAGGAGTTCTCGATCGACGTCTTCTGCGACACGGGCGGGAGATGCCTCAACGCGATCCCGCGCTCGATGATCCAGTCGAAGGGCGGCGAGTCGATCAAGGGCGAGTCGCTGCAGGACCGCGAGCTGATCGAGCACGGCGCCCGGGTCGCCGAGGCGATCGGGATCGTCGGTCCGGCAAACGTCCAGTGCTTCCGCGAGCCCGACGGATCGCTGCCCGTGACCGACGTCAACCCGCGGTTCGGGGGCGCGTTCCCACTGCCGCTCGCCGCCGGGAGCCGCTATCCGGAGCTCGCGCTCGCGCTCGCCCGGGGTGAGGCGCCGGAGCCGCGCCTCGGCGAGTTCCGGGCCGGCGTCGTGATGACCCGGTTCTTCTCCGACCTCTGCCTCGTGCCGGACGACAACGGCGAGCTCGTGCCCTTCGCCGAAGAGCTGCCGCAGCCCGTCGCCGCCGAGCCGGGGGAGGTCTGATGCGCTACCTCGTCACCGGCGCGGCGGGGTTCATCGGCTCGCACCTCGCGGCCGCTCTCGCCGCGAACGGCGGCGACGTGATCGGGCTCGACTCGTTCACCGACTACTACGATCCCGCCCGCAAGCGCGCAAACGCTGCCGACCTCGACGTCGTCGAAGCCGACCTGCTCGACGCCGACCTGGACGGGCTCCTCGAGGACGTCGACGGCGTCTTCCACCTCGCAGGCCAGCCGGGCGTCCGTGCCAGCTTCGGGCCGGGGTTCGAGCACTACGTCAGCCGAAACGTGCACGCGAGCGCGCGCCTCTTCGAGACGGCGGCGCGACGCGGCGCGCGCGTCGTGTACGCCTCGTCGTCCTCGGTGTACGGCGACGCCGAGCGCTACCCGACGGGCGAGGACGTCCCCCCGCGGCCGATCTCGCCGTACGGCGTCACGAAGCTCTGCGTCGAGCACCTCGCGTACGCGCACGCCAGCACGGCCGGGCTCGACGGCGTGGGCGTGCGGTACTTCACCGTCTACGGTCCGCGCCAGCGCCCGGACATGGCATTCACCCCGATGCTCGAGGCGCTCGCCGACGGAGAGGCGTTCCGACTCTTCGGCGACGGGTCGGTGTCGCGGAGCTTCACCTACGTCGCGGACGCCGTGGCCGGGACGATCGCCGCGATGGAGCACGGCCGTTCGGGCGAGATCTACAACATCGGCGGCGGCGAGGAGGCGACGATGAGCGACGCGATCGCGCTTGCCGAGCGCATCGGGGGCCGCGAGCTCGCGGTGGAGCGTCACGGCGCCGCGGTGGGCGACGTCCGTCGGACGCGCGCGGACGTCAGGAAGGCGCGCGCCGACCTCGGTTGGGCGCCGACCACGGGGCTGGACGACGGTCTCCGTGCCCAGTGGGAGTGGGTCGCTGCTAGGGTCGCGGCGCCGTGAGCGAGGATCGGACGAGGGAGAGCGGCGTCGACCCGAACGCCGAGCGAGAGGTCGACCTGCACTCGGGCTGGGAGCGGATCACCGCGCGCTGGTGGCTGCCGGTCGGCGGCCTCGTCCTCGGCGCCATCCTCGGCGTCCTCGTCTCGATCGGCAGCGGCGACGTCTTCAAGGCGGAGGCGCTCCTCTACCTCGGCCAGCCGTTCACCCCAGGAGGCGGTGGGCAGATCCAGAACCTTCAGACGAACCCGAAGACCGTGAGCGAGATCATCCGCAGCGAGGCCGCGACGAGAGCGGCAGCGGCCGCCGCCGGCATGAGCCCGGCCGGGCTGCGCGGCAACGTCACCTCGACTCCGGTCGTCCAGGCGGGACAGGTCGCGCGCAACTTCACCCCGCTCGTCCAGATCGCGGTCCGCGCGCCGACCAGGGTCAAGGCGGAGAAGGCCGCCGACTCGTACGCGAACACCGTGACCACCGAGGTCGTGCCGTATGTCGACCGGAAGATACTGCTCCTGAAGCGGCAGATCGCGAACAACGAGAGCCAGCTCGAGGACATCGGCGCGCGGATCGACTCCGCGCTCGCGCAGCAACGGGCGGCGAACGCCGATCCGACCCTCTCGCTCGCGGAAAAGCTGCTCGTCTCGACGAACTCCAACGCGACGGTGAACGCGGCGGAGTCGCGCCGCGGGTCGACGGTGGCCGACCTGAACGGTGCCCGCCAGCTGCTCGCGCTCGCCGAGAACGTCGAGCTCTCCCGGGTCGTCCAGCCGGCCGTCGCCGTCCGCGCGTCCGCCACGAGCAGGCGCAACGCGGCCGTGATCGGCGCGCTCACAGGTCTCCTGCTCGGCGCGATCGCCGCGCTGATCGCCGACCCGTGGCTGCGCCGCAGGAGCACGGCCGCCGCCTAGATCGGGCCGCCGTGGTCGAAGGCAAGCGCGTCGCGGTCGTCGTCCCCGCCTTCGAGGAGGAGCTCCTCGTCGCGGACACGATCCGCGGCATCCCCGACTTCGTCGACACGATCGTCGTGGTCGACGACCACTCCGGCGACGCCACGGCCGAGCGCGCCCGCTCGACCGGCGACCCGCGCCTCGAGGTGATCGAGCACCCCGAGAACAGGGGCGTCGGCGGCGCGATCGCGTCCGGGTACGCGCGCTGCCTCGAGCTCGGCATCGACGTCACCTGCGTGATGGCCGCCGACAACCAGATGGACCCCGACGAGCTCGGAGCACTCGTCGCCCCGGTCGCGCGCGGCGAGGTGGAGTACGCCAAGGCGAATCGGCTCGTCTCGGGCGAGGCGTGGAAGCTCATCCCTCGCTCGCGCTACCTCGGCAACGCCGTCCTCTCGCTCTTGACCAAGATCGCGTCTGGGTACTGGCACGTCGCCGACTCGCAGGCGGGCTACACCGCGCTGTCGCTCGACGCCCTGCGCCGGCTCGACCTCGAGCGGCTGTACCGCCGGTACGGGTTCCCGAACGACATGCTCGTGCACCTGAACGTCCAGAACGCCCGGGTGCGCGACGTTCCGTCGCGTCCGATCTACGGTGTCGGCGAGCGTTCGGGCATCCGCGTCCGGAGCGTCGCGCCGCGCATCGCCTGGCTCCTGTTCAAGGGCTTCTGGTGGCGGATGAAGGAGAAGTACGTGATCCGCGACTTCCACCCGCTCGTCTTCTTCTACGTGCTCGGGATCCTGATGACCGTCGTGGGCTTCCTGCTCGGGGTCGTCGTGGCGGCCTCGCGGATCGTCTGGGGGAACGAGATCACGACGGCAACGGTCGTCCTCGTCGCCCTGCTCCTCGTCTCGGGCACGCAGTTCACCCTCTTCGCCATGTGGTTCGACCAGGAGGCGAACAAGGAGCTTCGCTGAGGCCCTTCGTAAAGCGGGTTCAGCGGCTCTGAGGGCGTTCTGCCAACGCGCAGGCCATTCACGCGTCGTCTGAGGGGAGACAACTGCCCGATGCTACGACGTTAGCTTCGTGAGGAGGGCGCGTTCGTCTTCGTCGAGATCCACCTCGACATCGGCGAATCTCAGGGCGCGGACGGCCGCGATCTCGTTGGCGTCGACGTTGGTCGACACCGTTCCACCGTAGTCGCCGGCACGGATCATCTGGAGCCGGTCGAATAGTCGTTGTTGGGTGTCGTCCATGAGGCCGTTCGTTTTCGTGAACCACAGGGCGTCACAGCTGACCTCGATCTCGTTGTTGTCGACAAGCATCGGTGGGATTGTGGCGCAGCCTCGTCCAGATGCCGATCGGTACACCGCAGTTCTCTGGCGACATGTCGGCCAGCCCAGCCCATCACGAAGCGCTGCGCGCTTTCGCGGGAACGATTGACCGAGGTCGGTGTTGCGGAGGCTGTCGCCGCGGCCCGACCGATCCCGCGGCCTTGGCCGGATGGTTCTCCCTATCCCCCGTGGGCTTCTCGTGAGCGTCTCGGCGCGCTCTCAGGAACGGCGGCGGTCGCCACCTGCAGGTGGCGACCGCCGCTTGAAGCGCTCGTTCTCCCGCGCAGAAGTCGGGAGAACTCGGGGTCAGTTCGTGCTTGACGGTAGAGCCGCCTCGACGGTCGTCATCACCGGGACGCGGCGGGGCTTGGACTGTTCCGGCTTCTTGACGTGGACTTCGAGCGCCCCGTCGGCGTAATGGGCCTGGGCCTCGCCCTCGCCACAGCCCTGCGGTAGAGCGACCGATCGCGTGAAGTCACCGAAGCGGCGCTCGGAGCGGAAGAAACGCTCATCCTCCACGTTCTCGGCGCGCCCGCGCGAGCCGCTGACCGTGAGGGTGTTGTCTTCGATCTCCACGGTGATCTTGTCCTCCGATATGCCGGGCATGTCGAAGGCGTACACCAGGTCGCCCTCGGTCTCCCAGACGTCAAGCGGAGGTGCCCATGCCTGGGCGGAACGAGCGGGCGACTCCAAAACGGTATTGATCAGCCGCTCGAATTCGGCATTCATGGAGAAGTTTCGTAGCGGCTCCCGGAACCGGACAAGGGTGGTCATGACAATCGTCTCCTTGGATCACCGTACATTGAAACAAACTATAGCATAAAATCTTAGCCTATAGTTAGAAGATTCTACTACTCGTAGCCCAATGACTCGCGCAGCGATGCGCGTGAGGCGTCGGTGAGTACGCCCAGCGATCGGCAGCCGCTACGGCGTCACGCGTTCAGGCGCTGACGGGGAGTGGAGCGCGGAGCGGCCGGTCGGGGGTCGACTCCCACCGGGTTGGTACCGCGCGGCATCACTCTGCGTTGTGATTCCGCACCCAAATACACTCGTCTGATGGCGATGGAGTACGTTGTGCAGCGGCTCGAGATGGGTGATGTCGTGCTGATCGACCTTCCCGAGCAGGGAGGGGAGGTCGAGGCGAAGGTGGTGGAGCCGATCGATCGGACCAAGACGATCGTGCGCGTTTCGCTGCGAGTGGCAGGGCGTGAGGACTTCGTCAAGGAGTGGCCTCTCGGCGAGAAGGTCACTGTCGTGCGTGGTCCTTGAACCGCCGGGCCGCGGATGACGACCGATAGGAGCGCGCCGTCTCCTGCGAAGGCGAGATCGTAGTGCGGATCGGATCGGAGGTCCGATAGCCCCCGGGCCTGTACGTCAAACGGCCGGTGTTATGTTCCGGAGTCGTGAGCACCTCCGGGGACGACCGCGAGAAAGACGCCTGTCCGAACTGCGGGACGCGCGTCGAATCCACAATCAGCGCTCCGGGCGAGCCACTCCGTGAGGCGACGGAGCGGCGCTGTCCAAACTGCGCGAGTGACCTTCGGCGTGAGGTCGGCGGCGAGTGGACGGTCGACGAGACGGCGAGTTAGCTCGCGCGCACGGGGTAGCTACCCTCAACCTGTAGACGCGTCGCGGGTGTTACGGCCTCGGCGGCAGTTCGATCCCCCACTTGGCCGCGATGCGTCTGGGCGGGCCTGGCGAAACGGTCCCCGTTCGCAGGGTGCCGCCGCCGCCGCCCTGCGGACATGGCGGCTGTTTCGCCGTCCTAGCCGCCGCTGATCGCGGCGATCACGTCGACCCGCGAGCCGGGCTCGAGGGCGGTGTCGAGCCCGGCCCGCTCGCGGTCGACGTAGACGTTGATGTGCGTGCGGAGCGCCGGCCCGGGCTCGCAGAGCCGGTCGCGGAGGCCGGGCCAGCGCTCGTCGAGCCGGTCGATGACGTCGTTCACGGTCGCCGCGTCGACCTCGAGCCGTCGCGGAAGGTCGGCGTAGAGCGACGGGAGCGTGGGAGGCAGGTGGACGTCGGCCATCTACGCGGCCACCGCCACCTCGACCGACGCGATCGCCGGCAGGTAACTCGCGATCTCCGTCCAGGTCTCGCCCTCGTCGGCGCTCGCGAACACCTGGCCGGTGCTCGTGCCGAAGTAGACGCCGGGGACGTCGAGCGCATCGATGGCCATGCCCTCGCGGAGCACGCCGAGGTGGGCGTCCTCCTGCGGGAGGCCGCGGTCGAGCCGCTGCCACGTCGATCCGGCGTCCTGCGTGCGCCACACGGCCGCCTTGCCGTCCGGCATGCAGCGCCCGTGCCCCGGGTCGAGCGGAATCACGTAGAACGTGTCGCGGTCGTGCGGGTGCGCGGCCGCCGCAAAGCCGAACTCGGTCGGCAGGCCCTCGGTGATCTCGACCCACGACTGACCCGCGTCGTCGCTGCGGTGCATGCCGACGTGGTTCTGCTGGTAGAGGCGGTCGGTGTCGACGGGGGACATCACGAGCTTGTGGACGCAGTAGCCGACCTCCGGGTTCTCGAGCGGCCAGTCGGCGCGGAGGCCCTTGTTGCGAGGCGTCCACGACGCGCCGTCGTCGGTGGTCTCGAAGATCCCGAAGCCCTGGACGATCGCCCAGAAGCGCGAGGCCTCGTCGGGGTGCGGAAGGATCGCGGGAAGGCCGAGGTGGCCCGGCGGCTGGTTCGTCGGGATGTTCCACTCGTCGCGGCCCGGCTGCCCGTCGAGCGTGGTCTTGAGCGACCAGGTCGCGCCGCCGTCGCGGCTCTCGAACACGCCCGCCGACTCGGCGCCTGCGAGGAGGCGCCCGTGCGCGGCGGTCAGCCCGGAGACCTTCGACAGCTTGAGGTCGCCGTCCTCGTCGTACGAGAGGCCCTCGCTCGAGAGCTCCCAGTTCTCGCCGAGGTCGGAACTCCGCCAGACACCCGCGCCGTGCCACTCGCTCGCGCACGCGGCGAAGAGCGTGCCGGTCGCGGCGTCGTGGATCGCGTGGTAGACGGGCCAGCCGTCGCAGAACGGGCCTCGCACCTCCCAGTCGCGCCGGTCGCCGTCGGACTCCAGCAGGAAGCACCCCTTGCGAGTGCCCACGATGACGGTTACGGACGTTGGCATCGGACCTCCTCGGTGTCGGGTTCGCACGGCCTGTGCACCCCTACGACGAAACAGCCGCTGGATTCTCATCGGTCGGCGGCCAGCGGTGTGCCGCGTCGGCCGAGACTGCGAGCCGCCCGGCAAGCAGCGGGTGCCCGGTCACGACCTTCGGGCTGCGGCGAGTTGCCGCAGAGATCGAGCAGCCAGAGGACGTTCCATGAATCGGGCCTCCTCAGGGTACGAGAGCCAGCTTGCGTGACGTTCAGCTTCCGCACAGGCGGAGGGACTGCTCACGGCACAGCCTCTATCGGGCCGGGTGATGACGAGTTGAGCGCGCGCTCGGTAGTGTCGGAGCCTCGGACGGACGAGGAGAGACGCATGTTGCCCAAGTCGTTACCTCTGGTCGTGGGGTCGGTGTCGGTGGCCGTGGTGGCGGTCTCTGCAGCGACGGCGGTCGCGACGAGCTCGCAGGCGACGGCGGCGAGAGGGTTGCCCGGCAAGATCTGGGTCCTTGCCTCGCTGGTGGGGAAGGCACCGCTCAAGGGCACGGAGCTCACGTCCGAGTTCACCGCGAAGCGCCGCGTCTCCGGGTCGGCGGGGTGCAACCGCTACACGGGCACCTACAAGGTGTCCGGGAGCACGATCCGGATTTTGCCGCTCGCTACGACGCAGATGGCATGCGCCCCGCCGATCCAGCGCCAGGAGACCGCATTCCTGAGAGCCCTCTCGGAAGCACGGAGCTTCGTCGTCAGCGGAGGGACGCTGACGCTGAAGTCGGCGGGCGGTCAAGGGCTCGCGACGTTCAAGGCCCAGACCCAAGCGCTGGCCGGGACGTCGTGGGACGTGCTCGCCTACAACAACGGCAAGCACGCCGTCGTAAGCGTGCTCGCGGACACGAAGGTCACCGCGGTGTTCGGGAAGAGCGGGAGCGTGACGGGCTTCGCCGGCTGCAACGACTACAACGCGAGCTACGAGGCGAGCGCTCCGAAGATCTCGATCGGCCCGGTGGCCTCGACCAGGAAGCACTGCGAGCAGCCGGCAGGCGTCAGCGAGCAGGAAACGAGCTACCTTGCCGCGCTGGAGACAGCCGCCACCTACCGGGTCGAGGGCTCGCGGCTCGAGCTCCGCACCACCGACGGGGCACTCGCCGTCGAGCTACACCGAAAGTAGCGCGACGTCCCCGCGCACTCGGTCGATGAACCGTTATCGCCGCTTCGGCAGGCGGTGGAGGGCTCTACATCGTGTCCGCGTTTCGGTTGAGGTTGCGTCGTTGGGTGATCGGAGGCGTCGGTAGGGCGCACCTGGCCGTTCATCGCGTGACGAGGGGGCGTGTCCCCGGCTCGGTGGCCGGAATGCCGGTGCTCTTGCTCACCACGACGGGTCGGCGGTCGGGCAAGGCGCGCACGACACCGCTCACGTTCTTTCGGGACGGGACCGACCTGGTGGTGATCGCGTCGAACGGCGGCGCGGACCGCCCGCCGGCCTGGTCGCTCAATCTGCAGCAGACCCCGCGCGCGGTCGTCGAGATCGGCACCGACAAGCTGGTCGTCACG
The DNA here is from genome assembly GCA_963747125.1 of uncultured Actinomycetes bacterium. Lineage (GTDB taxonomy): Bacteria > Actinomycetota > Thermoleophilia > Gaiellales > Gaiellaceae > Gaiella. Next base: position 14,625 of record CAVVEN010000027.1, read on the forward strand.
GCTCGGTCGGCGTCGGAGCAGGAACGCGAGCGGCTGTGGGCCATGGTCACGGCGACGTACGCCGGCTATGCCCGCTACCAGGAACGGACAACGCGACGGATACCGGTCGTCCTTCTCACCCCCGAAGGTCGGCGGGTCGCACGGTGAACCCTCGCCTCGTGCAGCCGCCCCGCTACCAGCGGGAAAGCGAAGCAGTCGTGATCGGACCGGGACTGGCTTCCGCAGCGCCGGGGGCCCCGCTTCATCGTGCTCATCGATCCTCTGGGCACCTATCAAGGGCAACCGCCGCGAACCCGGTCTGAGCACGCCTCCGTAGTTGCCCGTAGGCGAATGAGCGGCCTTCCCCGATGGTGGAGCGCAGGACGTGTGGGATGCTCGGGAGGCTTCAGCAGGAGGCACAGATGCCGCGCGAGGCGATCGTCGAGGATAGGGCGAGCGTGCTGATCGAGCGCGCCGGGACGATGCGGAAGACGTCGCTGCCGCTGATTCAGCTCGAGCGCGTCGAGAAGGTGTATCGGATGGGAAAGGTCGACTACCGCGCGTTGCGCGGCGTCGACCTCTCGATCGACACCGGCGAGATGGTCGCGGTGGTCGGCCCGTCCGGCAGCGGGAAGACCACGATCCTGAACCTGATCACGGGAATCGACCGGCCGACGGCCGGGGCGGTCACCGTCGACGGGCGCCGGCTCGACGAGATGAGCGAGGAGGAGCTCGCCGTCTGGCGCGGCGCGAACGTCGGGATCGTGTTCCAGTTCTTCCAGCTGCTGCCGACGCTGTCGGCGCTCGAGAACGCCGTGCTGCCGCTCGACTTCGCGCGTCGGGGCTCGAAGCGCGAGCGCTTCGAGCGGGCACGGCACAACCTCGAGCTCGTGGGTCTCGGCGACAAGCTCGACCACCTCCCTTCCGAGCTCTCGGGCGGCGAGCAGCAGCGGGTCGCGATCGCGCGCGCGCTCGCGTCCGACCCGAAGCTCGTCGTGGGGGACGAGCCGACCGGGAACCTCGACAGCGTCACGGCCGCGGAGATGTTCGAGCTGCTCGAGCGGTTGAACGACGACGGCAAGACGATCCTCTTCGTGACGCACGACTTCGGGCTGGCGCGCCGGGCGCACCGGATCGTCACGATCCGCGACGGCGCCGTGGTCGCGTGAGGCGCTCGGCATGGTTTCGGCGCTCTCGCGCAAGTCGACAACCGACCTGAGCCGGCGCCGTTCGCGCACCGTATTCGCCGTCGCGACGCTGGCGCTGGCGGTTGCGAGCATCGGCATCTTCGCGCTCCCGGCGCTGATGGACCGCTCGATGCGAACCGAGGTCGAGGCGGGACAGCTGCCCGACCTGACCGTATTCACGAGCCCACTCGCGCTCGACCGGCCGCAGCTGGCGGCGCTCGCGTCGCTGCCCAACGTGCGCGCGGTCGAGGCGCGCTCGTCCTTCGGTGGCCAGGTCTACATCGGCGAGCGTCGAGCGCCTGTGGAGGTCGTCGGCGTTCCGGACTTCGGCGACCAGCGGGTCGACGTCGTGCGCGTTCGCTCCGGCGTGGCGCCACGAGCGAACGAGGTGCTCACCGAGCGCCAGAACGCAAACCAGGGGCTGCTCGACGTGAGCGCCGGAGACACGGTGCAGGTGATCGCCACGAGCGGCATGACCGTGCCGCTTCGCGTGAGCGGCGAGGGGCGCAACCTGGGCGGCGGCAAGGACGCGACCGACGCGAACGTCGTCGTCCTCTATGCGACTCCGGAGACGGTTGCCCTGTTGACCGGCGTCACCGGCTACCAGTCGCTCTCCTTTCGCCTCGCCGACACGCGCCCGGCGGCAATCGCCACGACCACCGCAGCGATTCGTCGCGCGCTCGTCTCCGTTCCGGGGTTCAACGGCTTCACGTGGCTGCCGGAGGTGCGGACGACCGGCGACTGGCCCGGAAAGTCGGACTTCGAGGCCTTCGCCGACTTCTTCTACGTGATCACGGTGCTCGCGCTGCTGTCGGCGTTCGTGCTGATCGCGAACACGATGACGACGCTCGTCGCCGAGCAGACGTCCGAGATCGGGACGATGAAGGCACTCGGCGGCCGACGGAGGCAGATCGCCGCCGTCTACGTCAAGACGGCTCTGCTGCTCGGGGCGCTCGGAACCGTCGTGGGAGTCGCGCTCGGCGTCGCTCTCGCGAACCTGCTCGTCCGGTACCTCGGTTCGACCTTCTTCGCGGTCGACGTCGGCTTCGGGGTCGACGCGACGATCCTCGCGGTCAGCGTGCTCGTCGGCCTGACCGCGCCAGCGCTCGCCGCGCTGCCGGCGATCCGACGGGCGGTGCGCGTGCCGGTGCGCGAGGCGCTCGAGGCGACCGGCTCGGCTGTCGGGAGCCAGGATGCCGGCGACGCAATGCTGCGGCGCATCCGGTTTCTGCCGCGCACCCTGCAGATCGGGCTCCGCAACATCGGCCGACGCAGGCGCCGCAGCATCGCCACGGCGGTCATGGTCGCGCTCGCCGTCGGCAACCTGCTCGCAATCCTCGGTCTCGCCGCGGGCATCTCGCAGACGACGCACGTCGAATGGCGCGACCACGGCGAGGACATCAAGCTCCTGGTCGGGGGCGACGCCCACGCCGAGCAGCTGATCCGGTCGACACCCGGAGTCGCTGCGGTCGAGCCGATGTTCGACGCGCAGGTCAGGGTTGCAGGCGAGGACGGCTTCATCTGGGCGGTCCGGCAGGCGACCATGTTCCGCTACCGGATCGCCGACGGACGGTGGTACGCGCCGAACGAGGAGCGAACGCGGGCGCGCGTCGCCGTCGTCGAGCGCAACCTCGCCCGCCTCATCGGGACGCGGGTCGGCGATCGCGTCCGGGTCGAGACCGGCAACGGCCCGCTGACGTTGCGCGTGATCGGCGTCGCCACCAACCAGCAGGAGAACGGAACGGTGCTGTTCGTCCCTCGGGAGACGATGCGGGCCGCGTTCGGGAGCTCGCCCGCCGGCGCCGACGACTACTGGGTCCGCACGGCTTCGCGCGACCACGCCTTCATCGACCGGACGACGACGCGGCTCGAGGACACCATGAGCGCATACGGCTACGACATCGGCACCGAGATCGAGTACGTCGGCGAGGCAGACAACGTCGCGAGCAACCGCACGATCACCACCTCGATCGCCGTCCTCGGCTTCCTGATCGTCGCGATCAGCATGGTCGGCCTCGCGAACGCGATCACGATGAGCGTGATCGAGCGCACCCGCGAGGTCGGCATCCTGCGCACGATCGGTGCCCGCGCGCGCGACATCCGCCGCATCTTCGCCGCCGAGAGCGTCGGGATCGCCGTCGGCGGCTGGCTGCTCGGGATCCCGGTGGGCTACCTGCTCGACGTTTTCCTCGTCTGGATGGTGAAGGAGGTCGTCAACGTCACGGTCCCGGTTACGTTCCCGGCCGGCAACATCGTGCTCGCCCTCGTCGGGACCGTCGCGCTCGCCGTGCTGGTCACGCTGTTGCCGATCAGGCGGGCGGTCCGCTATCGGCCGGGCAAGGCGCTCCGCTACTCCTGAGCGGTCGTTCACACACAATGCTCGCGGTCACGCCCCGGCGAGAAGGGACTCAACGGACGAACGGACCCGGCCACGGCGCACGCTTCAACACGACACACCCTGCACGCACGCTGACCCAGGAGGCGAACAAGGAGCTGCGCTGAACCCCGGTCGTATGCGGTTAGCGGGTCGTTAGCTCGGCGTCCTACTTTCGGGGCATGAAGGTCGCGACGATCTCCACGGCGTGCGCTCTCGCTCTGGCCGCGGGCGTTCTAGGTGGGCCGAGTGCAGGTCGCTCGCTGTCGGCGCCCGGAGCTCGCCTGCGATCCACCTCTGACACTGCACGTCACGAGTTGTCGACGCGCCGGCCGGTCATGCGCCTGGCCGCGGACGGGCCGTACGTCGCGCTGGTCTACGCGGCGACGAAGGCGTGCGTCGAGACGTGGGCTCCACTGAGCGGGCGCATCGTCGAGATTCCGGAGACCGGGTGCATCTCGGCCCCGTCGAGTGAGGCGACCAGCGTCTACGACCTCACGCTAGGCGGGTCGCGGCTGTTGTGGCCGTGGAACATGCAGACCAACCACGACTACACCACAGTCAACACTGCGACGCGCGAGCAGCCGATTGTTCGCTCGGTGATGACCGTCGAGGACATCGGCGACGTCGGCTGGTTTCACGCGGACCGGGATCTGCTCGTCTTCGCGCTCGTCGACTACGGCGCTCCGCGCGGCATCGTGTACCGGGTCGAGCGAGGGCGTGCGGTGCGGATCGCGTCTGACAGGGTGCCCCTCGCGGTCGATCGAGGACGGATCGCGCTCGCCGCGCCAGCGGGCAAGGTCGAGCTCGTCGATGCGCGCGCCAGAGTGCTCAGGGTGATCGACGCCCGCCTTCGGAGAAGCGACCCACGCGTGGCTCTCGAGGGTTCGCAGCTCGTCGTCCAGCGAGGCCGGTCACTCGCAGTGTTCGAGACGGACACAGGCCGGCTGCACCGAACCGTGCCGATCGCCGGCGGCAAGCTCGTGGATGTCCACGACAGCGTCGCCGTCTACGTCGGTGGGCGGGTCGTGCATCTCGTCGATCTGCGCACGGCTCGTGACCTCTCGATTCGGCCGCCGGGCACAGGCATCGTGCGCGCGCAGATCGAGGGACCGGGTCTCGTCTACTCGTACACGCGACGAGCCGGCGGGTTCGCTGGCCGCGTCGTATTCGTCCCGGCCGCGGAGGTACGGCGGCTGTTCGGGTAGCTGTAACCACGGGAGTAGCCGGCGCGAGCGGAGCGTCGCCCGGGCCACGCCACGCCGGCGGCCGGGTACGTCGGAGGCTCGACCTTGAGGACTTCGTAAGCACCGTCCCCCGTTGCCCGAGAGCCGGGTAGCATCGCCCGCGATGCCGACCTCGCTCGTCACCGGTGGCGCCGGCTTCCTCGGCTCCCATCTCTGCGAGGCGCTCCTCGGGAAGGGGCACCGCGTCATCTGCCTCGACAACTTCGAGACGGGCTCACTCGCCAACATCGAGCATCTCCGCGACGACGCTTTCTCGTTCCTTCACCATGATGTGAGCGACCCGATCGCGATCGACGAGCCGCTCGACTTCGTCTACCACCTCGCGGCGCTCGCGAGCCCGATCGACTACCTGCGGCTGCCGCTCCACTCGCTGAAGACCGGCTCGTACGGGACCCACCACGCCCTCGGCGTCGCCAAGTGGAAGCGCGCCCGGTTCCTACTCGCTTCGACGAGCGAGGTCTACGGCGACCCGGAGGTGCACCCGCAGCCCGAGGCCTACTGGGGCAACGTCAACCCGATCGGCCCGCGCGGCGTCTACGACGAGGCGAAGCGCTACGCCGAGGCGCTGACGATGGCGTACCACCGCCAGCAGGGCGTGGACACGGCAATCGTGCGGATCTTCAACACCTATGGCCCGCGGATGAGGCCGAACGACGGGCGGGCGATCCCGAACTTCCTGAGCCAGGCGCTCGCGGGGAGGCCGCTGACCGTCTACGGCGCGGGATCGCAGACGCGCAGCTTCTGTTACGTCGACGACCTGATCCGCGGCCTGATCCTGCTCGCCGAGTCGGGCGAGCACCTCCCGGTCAACATCGGCAACCCGGGGGAGTACACGATCCTCCAGCTGGCGGAGGCGGTGCTCGCGGCCACCGGCTCGTCGAGCCAGATCCTGTACGAGGCGCTTCCGGTCGACGACCCGCAGGTCCGTCAGCCCGACATCACCCGTGCGCGGCAGATCCTCGGCTGGGAGCCCGAGATCGGGCTGGAGGAAGGGCTTCGCCGGACTCTCGCCGCGCACGGTGGGGACGTGACGCGTGCGTAGGGCGGGTGCGGCGCTCGCCGCCCTGGCCGTCGTCGCCGCGTCCATCCTCGCCTCGAGCGCGGCAGCCTCCCCGTCGCTGCGTCTCGGGATCTTCGACGACGGCGTCGTGCTCTACGGCGAGCCGGATCTCGTGTTCCCGCAGCTCGAGAAGACGGGGACGCAGCTTCTGCGGGTCAACCTCTGGTGGTCCGGGCCGGGCATCAGCGTCGCGACGCGCAAGCCGAAGCGCCCCGCCGACCCGAACGACCCCGCCTACAACTGGGACACGTACGACCGGACGGTTCGGTTCTCGATCGTCAGCGGGATCCAGCCGATCTTCTCGATCATCGGCACCCCGCCGTGGGCGAACGCGGCCAGGGGGTGGAACGTCGCGCCCACGAATGCACGGGATCTCCAGAGCTTCGCGGCCGCGGCGCAGAAGCGCTACAGCGGCACGTTTGTCAACGCCGACGGGATCACGCTTCCGCGCGTCAGCCTGTGGATGGCCTGGAACGAGCCGAACAACCCGGTGTTCCTGAAGCCGCAGTATCGCCGGGCAGGCAAGACGTGGGCCATCCAGTCGGGCCGGGACTACGCGAAGCTGTGCAACGCGGTGGTCCAGGGGATCAAGTCGGTGCAGCGGACGTCGAAGGTCGCATGCGGCGCGACCGGGCCGCGGGGGAACAACAACCCGAACTCCAGCCGTCCGTCGGTCTCCCCCATTCCCTTCCTGCGTGCGATGAAAGCGGGAGGGGCGAAGGGGTTCGACGCGTACGCGCACCATCCGTACTACGGCTCGCCGGCCGAGATGCCGTCCACGGTGCCGCCGCCCGGGAAGCGCGGGCAGCCACCGACCGCTGTCACTTTGGGCAACATCAGCGTCCTCATCTCCGAGCTCGACAGGCTCTACGGGCGGCAGACGCGCGTCTGGATCACGGAGTACGGTTACCAGACGAACCCGCCCGACACGATCTTCGGCGTCAGCCGGTCGAAGCAGGCTGCGTACCTCACCCAGGCCGTCGCGCTCGCCCGTGCGAACCCGCGCATCGACCTGTTCCTCTGGTTCCTGCTGCGTGACGAGGAGAGGGTCTCGGGCTGGCAGTCGGGGCTGATGACCTTCGACGGGAAGCGGAAGCCGAGCTTCGCGGCCTTCCAGCGCGCGACCGCCTCGCTCGCCGCGCCGTAGCGCGCCGGTCGCTCGCGCCGGCTCGGCGCCGGAGCTCCGCACTACACTCGACGCCATGGGGAAGGGCTACGCGGAGGGTCCGGCAGCCGACGAGGCCGAGCGTCGCCGGGAGGAGCTCGCGGCCGGTGGCGACGTTGCCCGGGTGGAGCGCCGTCTCGCGGTCGAGGGCTCGACGCAGGACGATCCGGAGCGGCACTTCCTCGGCTGGGCCGACGAGGTCGACGCGGACGCGCTGTTCACCTCCGGCGCGGCGTGGGGCATCCGCCTCGTGCGACGTTCGCGATGAGGCGGATGTCCGTGTCTGACACGGCAGCTCGCCGACCCGGCGATCTGTCCCTCCCGCTAGGCTGACCGGGGTGAGCACCAAGCGCGTCGAGAACCTCGAGGGCGTGATCATCCGCTTTGCGGGGGACTCGGGCGACGGGATGCAGCTCACGGGCGACCGCTTCACGAGCGAGACCGCGATGCTCGGCAACGACCTGGCGACGTTCCCCGACTTCCCGGCCGAGATCCGCGCGCCGGCCGGCTCGCTCCCGGGCGTCTCGGGTTTCCAGGTGCACTTCGCCGACCACGACATCCTGACGGCGGGCGACCGGCCCGACGTCCTCGTCGCGATGAACCCCGCAGCGCTCAAGGCCAACCTGCGCGACGTGCCGAAGGGCGGCACGGTCATCGTCGACACCGACTCCTTCAGCGACCGCACGCTGCAGAAGGCGGGCTATGCGGAGAGCCCGCTCGAGGACGGATCGCTCGGCGACTACCACCTCCACGGGGTGGCGCTCACCTCGATGACGGTCGGGGCGCTCAAGGGGATCGACGGCGTCACGCCGCGCGAGGCGGAGCGGTCGAAGAACTTCTTCGCGCTCGGGCTGATGTCCTGGCTCTACCACCGGCCGACCGACGGGACGATCGACTTCATCTCGAAGAAGTTCGCGAAGCGCCCGGAGATCGTCGAGGCGAACACCCGCGCGTTCCGCGCCGGCTGGAACTACGGCGAGACGTCGGAGGACTTCGCGGTCTCCTACGAGGTCGCCCCGGCGCCGCTCGCGCCCGGGAGGTACCGCCAGATCACGGGCAACGCCGCGCTCTCGTACGGGTTGATCGCCGCTGCGAAGCTCGCGCGCCTGCCGCTCTTCCTCGGCGCGTATCCGATCACGCCGGCCTCGTCGATCCTCGAGGACCTCGCAGGCCGCAAGGAGTTCGGGGTCGTCACGTTCCAGGCCGAAGACGAGATCGCCGCGGTCGGCGCGGCCGTCGGCGCGGCCTTCGGCGGCGCGCTCGGCGTCACGGCCTCGGCCGGGCCGGGCGTCGTGCTCAAGGCGGAGACCGTAGGCCTCGCGATCGCGCTCGAGCTCCCGCTCCTGATCCTCGACATCCAGCGCGCCGGGCCGTCGACGGGGATGCCGACCAAGCCCGAGCAGGCCGACCTCCTGATGGTGCTCTTCGGGCGGAACGGCGAGAGCCCGGTCCCCGTCATCGCCGCCTCGACGCCCTCGCAGTGCTTCGACGCCGCGATCGAGGCGGCCCGGATCGCGCTCAAGTACCGGACGCCGGTGTACCTCCTCTCGGACGCGTACCTCGCGAACGGCTCCGAGCCCTGGCTGATCCCCGACGTCGGCGACCTGCCCGACATCTCGACGACCTTCGCCGAGGCGAACGGCGAGCCCTTCGAGCCCTACCGTCGCGATCCCGAGACGCTCGCCCGGCCGTGGGCGATCCCGGGGACGCCCGGGCTCGAGCACCGGATCGGCGGGCTCGAGAAGGCGGACGTCACCGGCACGATCTCGTACGACGCGGACAACCACGACCTCATGGTCCGCCTGCGCGCGCAGAAGGTCGCCGGCATCGCCGCGGACATCCCGGAGCTCGCCGTCGACGACCCTGGCGGCGACGCCGACCTGCTCGTGATCGGCTGGGGGTCGACCTACGGCCCCATCACGGCCGGCGTGCGGCGGGCACGACGCGAGGGCGTCCGCGTCGCGCAGGCTCATCTCCAGTACCTGAACCCGCTGCCGCGGAACACCGGCGAGGTCCTGCGCCGTTACGCCAGGGTGCTCGTCCCCGAGATGAACCTCGGTCAGCTCGCGATGCTGCTCCGCGCCGAGTTCCTGGTCGACGCGGTCTCGTACACGAAGGTGCGCGGGCGTCCGCTGACCGCGCGCGAGCTCGAGGAGGCGATCGCGACGATGGCGGTGACGGCATGAGCCCCGGCAACGGCCTCGTCCAGCTGACGGCGAAGGACTTCCGCTCCGACCAGGAGGTGCGCTGGTGCCCAGGCTGCGGGGACTACGCGATCCTCGCGGGCGTCCAGTCGTTCCTCCCGGAGCTCGGCGTGCCGCGCGAGAACCTCGTGTTCGTCTCCGGGATCGGCTGCGCGGCGAGGTTCCCGTACTACCTGCAGACCTACGGCATGCATTCGATCCACGGGCGCGCGCCGGCGATCGCGACCGGTCTCGCGACCTCGAGGCCCGACCTCTCGGTCTGGGTCGTGACGGGCGACGGCGATGCGCTGTCGATCGGCGGGAACCACCTGATCCACGCCCTGCGGCGGAACGTCGACATCACGATCCTCCTCTTCAACAACCGGATCTACGGGCTCACGAAGGGGCAGTACTCGCCGACGTCCGAGCTCGGCAAGGTGACGAAGTCGACCCCGCTCGGGTCGGTCGACCAGCCGTTCAACCCGCTCTCGATCGCGATCGGCGCCGAGGCGTCGTTCGTCGCGCGCGCGATCGACACCGACAAGCAGGGGACGGCCGAGGTGCTCAGGGCGGCCGCCGCGCACCGCGGGGCGGCGTTCGTCGAGATCCTCCAGAACTGCAACATCTACAACGACGGCGCCTTCGATGTCGTGCGGGACGAGAAGGACAACCGCCTCTACCTACGTGCGGGCGAGGAGATCCGCTGGGGCGAGAAAGGGGTCCGCATGCGGCCCGACGGGACGCTGGAGATCGTCGATGCGTCGGTCGGCGGGCTCCTCCGTCACGATCCGCTCCGCGACGACCCCGGTCTCGCGTTCGCGCTCGCGCGGCTGACCTGGGAGACGGCGGGCGCCGTGCCTCTGGGCGTCTTCCGCTCGGTCGCACGGCCCGTCTACGAGGATCTCGTCCACGAGCAGCTCCGCGCGAGCGTCGAGCAGAAGGGCGAGGGCGACCTCCAGGCGCTGCTCGCCGGCGGCGACACCTGGACGATCGCCTGACAGGGCGCGCTGCGCGCCGGTCAGCGGCGGTCGAGCAGGAGCTGCAGCTCGACGAGCGCGGCCGCGACCCGGCGCGCCTCGTCGGATGAGAGGTCGCCGAGCGCGCGCTCGGCAAGGCGTGTCAGGCGTCGTCGTCCGCGCCTGACCTCGCGCCGTCCGGCCGTCGTCGCCTCGACGAGAACGCCCCGTCCGTCGCCGCCGTCGGGGCGCCGCACCGCGAAGCCGTGGAGCTCGAGGACATCCACCGTGCGCGACGCGGTCGCGTCCGTCGTCCCGAGCGCGTCCGCCAGCGAGCCGAGTCGCGCCGCGCCGTGGTCGACGATCGACGCGAGCATCAGCGTCTGGAAGGTCGAGAGCTCTCCCGGCTCGGGGTCGCGTGTCGACCGCCGCCGTCGGACGAGCGCCGCGAGGATCCCCTCCACGGCGTCGGCGACGACCTGCGCCTCGGAGGTCGCAACCGTCATGCCGGCTCCACGGCGAGCTCGGCCCTCGGGCGTCGGCGCGGCGGCGTTACGAACACCGCGATCACCGCGGCGACGGTTGCCGCGACGGCGGACAGCAGGAACGCGCTGACGTACGCGCTCTCGGTCGGAACCGCCGTACCGGGGAGGGTCGCAGCGGTGAGGATCGCGGCGCCGACCTGAGCCCCGATCACCGCTCCGATCGTGCGCATGACCGTGTTGATCCCCGTCGCGATGCCCGTCTCCGTTGCGTCGACGGCCTCAGTGATCAGAGCGGCCATCGAGGCGAAGGCGAACCCGACGCCTGCGCTGAGGCCCGCCATCGAGACGACGATCTCCCACGGCTCTGAGTGGAGCGCCGCGAGACCGGCCGTCGAGACGGCGATCAGAGCCATGCCGATCGCAAGCGGCCACTTCGACCCGAAGCGCCGGCCGAGCAGGCCGGCCGCGGGGCCGGCGACCAGGATCAGGAGCGAGCCGGGGAGCAGGTAGAGGCCGGTCATCGTGGCCGTCGCCCCGAACCCGTAGCCGACCCGCCCAGCGATCTGCTCCGGCAATCCGCCAGGCGCCTCGACGAACCGGGGGACGAGGACGAAGGACCCGAACATCGCAAAGCCCGAGATGAGGGCCGTGACATTGGTCAGCAGGACGGGCCGGTCGGCGAGGACGCGGATGTCGATCAGCGGCTCGTCGATGCGGAACTCGAGCACGACCCACAGCACCGCGCTGACCGCGGACAGCGCGAAGAGGCCGAGCACCGCGGGCGATGTCCAGCCCCAGCTCTCGCCCTCGGACAGCCCGAGCAGGAACGCGACGAGCACGACGGACATCAGGATCGCGCCGGGGACGTCGATGCGGGAGGTCGAGCGAACGGGCGACTCGGGGACGAATCGGTGGACGAGCACGACTGCGATCGCGACGCCGAGCGCGCCGACGGCGAAGAGCCAGCGCCAGCTCGTGTTATCGACGATCAGGCCCGAGAGGACGAGCCCGAACCCGCCCCCGATGCCGAAAACGGCCGAGAGAAGTCCGATGCCGACCTTCATGCGGTCGGGCGGGAACTCGTCCCGGATGATCCCGAAGCTGAGCGGGAAGACGGCGCCGGCGGCGCCGGACACCATCCGGAACAGGATCAGGATCCAGATGTTCGGGGCGAGCGCGCAGCCGATGCAGCCGACGAGGAACGCCACGAGCGAGAGGACGAGCAGCCGCTCCTTGCCGAAGCGGTCGCCGAGCTTGCCCAGGATCGGCGTCAGCACCGCCGCCGAGAGCAGGAAGCCGGTCATGACCCACGTGACCCACGTCGTCGACGCGTCGAGCTCGCGTTGGAGCTCGGGGAGCGCCGGGATGACCATCGTCTGCTGGAGCGCGTACGACGCCGCTGCCATCGTGAGGATCCCGAGGGTCAGCCCGTAGTGCTGGCGTTGCTCGGCCATGTCGTTGCACAGCGTAACGATCGCCGCCACTCCTGGCCGTGGTAGCGCTCGAGTCTCGACGCGACCATCGGCCGCCCTGAGCTCTCGTCGGTCGAGGAGCCCGAGTGCCAGCGCGGAACGGCATCGCACGTCCGGGATGCCGCGGCGGCGGCGGGGTCACGTCCGTGCGATGCCGCTTCCAACGGTAACGCAGCCCGCCAGGTCACGTCACGCTTCGACCCGGGCCGGGCGCAGCGGCTCGGAAAAGAGCGCGTGCGCGGCCCAGGCGATCACGACGAGGCCTGCGAGCCCGGCGACGCCGAAGGCGAGCTCCGTCCCGCCCTTCTCGGCAAGCGCGCCCGCGACGAGGCCTCCGACGGGGGCGAGGCCGGCGAACGCGAAGAGATAGAGGCTCATCACGCGTCCTCGGAGATGGGCGGGCGAGGCGAGCTGCACGAGGGCGTTCGCGCTGGACGTGAAGACCGCGAAGCACACGCCGAGCAGCAGCAGCAGGACGAGCGCCGCTCCGACCGTGTGGACGAGCGCGAGCCCCAGCATCGCGAGGCTGAACCCGACCGCGCCCCCGACGAAGACGCGCGGGCCGGCCTCGTGCAGGCTCGCGATCGCGAGCGCGCCTGCGAGCGCACCGAGCCCGAACGAGGCGGAGAGGACGCCGAACGTCCCGGCGCCGACGTGGAGCGTCTGGGACGCGAGCAGCGGGACGAGCACGTGGAAGTTGAACCCGACGAGGCTGACGACGGTGATGACGCCGAGCACGATCCGCGCGATCGGCGTGCGCACGGCCCACACGAGCCCTTCGCGGATCCCTGCGACGACCTTCGTCTCGGGCCGCTTCTCGACCGGGAAGAGCTCGTCCTCGCGCATCAGGTAGAGGGCGACGAGCACGGCGAGGAAGCTGAACGCGTTGACGACGAAGCAGACCCCGGTGCCGACCACGGCGATCAGGAGTCCGGCGAGCGCGGGGCCGATCACCCGGGACGCGTTGAAGAGCCCCGAGTTGAGGGCAACGGCATTCTGCAGCTCGGACTCGCCGACCATCTGGAAGGTCAGCGTCTGTCGGCCGGGTGCGTCAAAGACGAGCACGAGCCCGCCGATCGCGGCGAGCGCGTACACGACCCCGAGGGTCGCCAATCCGGCGAGCGTAACGATCGCCAGCGCCACCGACACGAGCATCGCGGCGCCTTGTGTGGCGACGAGGAGCCGGCGGGTGTCGAACCGGTCGATCACGACACCGGCCGCGAGGCCGAAGACGAGGAACGGGACGAAGCGGCAGAACGCGAGCGCCCCGACGGCGAGCGGCGACGACGAGAGCTCGATCACCAACCATGCGAGCGCGATGTTCTGCATCCACGTGCCCGCAACGGAGACGACCTGTCCGGCGAAGAAGAGCCGGTAGTTGCGGTGGTGCCGCAGCGAGCGAAACGTCCGGCGCCGCAGCGTGAACTTGAGGAGCCTCACGGGCGCTGCTCCAGAAGCGCGTGGAGCGCCGGGAGCGCAGCCTCGATCCGCTCGCGCTCGTCGTCCGAGAGGCGGGCGAGCCGCTCCGCGAGCCACGTCGTCCGCCGTGCACGGACGCGCCTGAGCGTGGCACGGCCCTCCTTCGTCAGCGCGAGGCCCACGCGGCGACGGTCGTCGCTCGAACGATCGCGGCGGAGGAGCCCCGCGGCCTCGAGCCGGTCGACGTGACCCGACAGCGACGGGGCGGAGATGCCCTCGGCGTCCGCGAGCTCGCGCAGTGAGAGCCCCGGCCGACCGTCGACGAGCGCAAGAAGCGTTGCCTGGTGGGATGTGATGCCGAGTGACTCGGTCTCGCGGCGGAGATTGCGCGCCAGCCGCAGAAGCGCCGGCCGGAGCTCCTCGGCGATCTCGAGCGGTGAACGCGTAGCCTCACTAATCATTCGTGAGGCTAAGTATATCTGAAGTGCCGAGACTTCGTCTCGGCACTAGAAGGGCTTGGTTGTCTAGCGGCGGGACGGAGTCCCGCCGCCACGCGCTACTTGGCTTCGGGCTCGAGCTTGTAGCCGACGCCGTAGCGCGTCTGGAGGAACGTGTGGCGCGACGCGCGGAGGTCGATCTTCTCGCGCAGCTTGCGGACGAAGACGTCGACCGTGCGATCGCGGTGCGACGCGCGACGCCCCCAGACTCGCTGCAGGAGCTCGTCGCGGGTGAGCACGCGCCCCATGCTCGAGCGCGAGCGCGTAGAGGAGGCGAAACTCGGTCGGGGTCAGGTCGGCGCTCTTGCCGTCGACGTAGGCCTGGACGTTCTTCGGATCGAGGCGCAGCTCCTCGATCACGATCTCCTCCCCGCGGCGCGGATCCTGCGCCCGCGTCCCGCGCCGCGCCGCCGCGCCGACGCGGGCGACGAGCTCCTTCATCGAGAACGGCTTGACGAGGTAGTCGTCGGCGCCGATCTCGAGCGCATGCACGCGGTCGTGCTCGGTGCCGCGGGCGGAGACGACGACGATCGGCGTGCCGATCCCTTCGCCGCGCGCCTGCTCGATCACCTTCCAGCCGTCGACGCCGGGGAGCATCAGGTCGAGGACGCACACGTCGGGCCGCTCGTAGCGCAGCCGCGCGAGGCCCGTCTCGCCGTTCGCGACCCCGACCGCGTCGTAGCCCGCGGCCTGGAGGTGGCGCGCCATGCCCTGGGCGATGACGTCGTCGTCCTCGATGATCAGGATCTTTGCCAACGCGAGGCGAATGGTCGTTCCACGCAACCCGCTCCGGGGCTGCCGGCTGGTGAACGGATGGTATCCGGGTGGTGAACGGCGCCTCGTTCCGACGTCCGCCCGAGCCGGCGCGCCGGCGACGCGCGAGGTCTCTGTTACAACGGCGTCAGCATGGACGCCGACGCCGCCCGGGGCAGGGTGCTGCTCGAGGAGAGCCGCGAGTCGGTGGTCGTGCTCGACGCGGACGATCGCGTGATCGCCGCCAGCCGGCGGGCTCGGGAGTCGCTCGCCGGGCTCGCGGAGGGCGAGCGGCTTCCGGACGGGGTCCTCTCGGGCAACGCCGGGATCGTCCCGCTCGTCGTTCCGTTCGATGTCGGCGGACGCCGGGAACGGCTGGTGTACCTCTCGAGCGGCGGCGACCTCACGGCGTACGAGGAGCTGCGCGCAGGCTTCACGGCCGCGGTCTCGCACGAGCTTCGCACGCCGCTCGCGCGCCTCCTTTCCCTGCTCGAGACTGCGACCCTTCCCGGCGAGGACGTCCCGGACCTCGTCGACCGGGCGCGGGCCGAGGTCGAGCAGATCCGGGAGCTGATCGACGAGGTGCTGTTCCTCAGCGAGCTCGAGTCGGGGACGCGGGTCGTCGTGCTCGGCGCCGGTCCCGGTTCGGCCCGAGCTCGACGCGGTCGTGTCCGAGCTCGAGGAGCGCGCCGCCCGCGCTGGGGTCGCGCTCGTCGTCGAGGGCGACTCGTCGATCGAGCTCGCCATGCGCCCGCGCATGATCCGGGTCGTCGCCCAGAACCTGGCGGCGAACGCGATCCGGTATGCGGGACCGGGGGCGACCTTCACGCTCGCAGTCGAGCGGGAGGACGGCGCGATCGTCCTTCGCGGCACCGACGACGGGGTCGGCGTCGAAGAGGTGCGAGTTGCCGAGGCTGTTCGAGCGGTTCTACCGCGCCGACCGTGCACGCGCCTCTCGCGGTACCGGGCTCGGGCTCGCAATCGTGAAGCACATCGTCACGCAGGCGGGCGGAACGGTCGAAGCGCTCGGCGGCCTCGGCGCAGGCGTCGAGATCCGCTGCACGTTCCCGGTCGCATAGCTGCCGCGTTCACCGGTTTCTCACCAGATCTTCACCCGAGGGTGGACCCTTGCGATTCCCGCAGGGGAGACACTTGCTTTCGATGGTCGCCTGGGAGCTGCGGGGAGAGCACGGGCCGGCAACGGGCCTGTGCCGGCCTGATCCACGTATGACCACCATTGAGACGAGAGAGCGGCTCGCGCTGACGGGGGCCGGCGCACGGCGCGCTCGTTGGGGAGACTGGACGCTGTTCGGCCTCAGCGGGGGAGCGACCTTGCTGACGCTTCTCACGTTCGGGTTGATCGTCTGGAAGATCGTCGACCAGGCTGGTCCATCCGTCGGGGAGTTCGGGTTCGGATTCCTCACCGGAAGCACCTGGAACGCGGTCAGCGACGAGTATGGCGCGCGAGACTTCATCTTCGGGACGGCGATAACGTCGCTCTTCGCGCTCTTGATCGCGACGCCGATCTCCATCGCGATCGGCCTGTTCCTCTCCGAACTGGCCCCGAAGTCTCTCCGTTCACCGGTCGGTGCGATGGTCGAGACGCTGGCCGGAGTCCCGAGCGTCCTGATCGGCCTCTGGGGGATCATCGTCCTCGGGCCGGTCGTGCGGGATGACATCGCGCCGGCACTCGCTGCAGCGCTGGGATGGACGCCATTCTTTTCCGAGCCCGCGTTCGGCTACACGGGCGCCAGCATGCTGTCGGCCGTGATCGTGCTCGTGATCATGATCGTCCCGATCGTCTCCAGCGTGTCGCGTGAGCTATTCACGCGCGTCCCGAGAGACATCCAGGACGGCTCGATGGCTCTCGGTGCCACCCGGTGGGAGACGATCCGCAAGGTCGTGATCCCGTACGTCGGGCCGGGCCTGCTCGCAGCGTCCGTGCTCGGACTCGGCCGCGCTGTGGGAGAGGCGATCGCGGTCACGCAGGTGATCGGAGTGACCACGCACGGCCTCAGCCTGAACTTCTTCGACACCGGCGACACGCTCGCGAGTCGCATCGCAGGGCAGTTCCAGGGTGCAGTCTCGAATCTCCAGATCGCGTCGCTCTTCTATCTCGCGTTGATCCTCCTCATCCTGTCGCTGATCTTCAACCTGCTGGCGCTCCTGATCATTCGCCGCGTGGAGCGGATTCGCCAATGAGCGTGGGCGCGACCTCGAGCGACCTCGGCCCACGCCTACGAGGAGACGACCGCCGCACGCGCCGTCGCCGGCGGGTCAACACGTTGATGGTCGGCGTCTGCAGCTTCGCCGCCCTTCTCGCCGTCGCAATCCTCGCGCTGATCGTCTTCACGGTGTTCGTCCACGGGTTCCGGGCGCTGAGCCTCGACTTCTTCACGCAGCCGACGCCGCAGCTCGCGGTCGGCCAGAGCGAAGGCGCCGGTGTTGCCAACGCGATCATCGGATCGCTGTTGATCGTCGGCATCGCGACGATGATCGCCGTTCCGATCGGTGTTCTCGTGGCCGTCTTCACGAGCGAGTTCGCCGGCAGGCGGACGAGTCAGCTCGTCCGCCTCACGCTCGACGTCCTCAACGGCGTGCCATCGGTCGTGATCGGGATCTTCGTCTTCGGCCTGCTCGTCGTCGGCCACGGACAGGCTGCATGGATCGCCGGAGTCGCGCTGGCGATCATCGAGGTGCCCCTCATTGCACGTTCGACCCAGGAGGTGCTGAACCTCGTACCAGAGTCATTGCGAGACGCGAGCGCCGCCCTGGGCGCGCGGCAATGGAAAACGGTCGTGAAGGTCGTGATTCCGACGTCGCTCGGCGGAATCGTGACGGGAACGCTGCTTGCCGTCGCACGCGTCGCGGGCGAGACCGCCCCGATCATCTTCGCCTCCTCCCTCGCCGCGAACGTCATCAGCTGGGATCCCTCGCACGCGTTGTTCACCCTTCCCTTTGCCATCTTCATCTACTCCGAGTCTCCCGATCCCAACGATCACGAGCTCGCGTGGGCAGCTGCCCTCCTCCTCATGATGTTCGTCCTCGTGCTGAGCTTCGTCGGCCGCGTGTTTCTCGCGCGGAATCGACGCAAGCTCGAAGGCGGCATCGACAGCGGCAGCGTCGTGCTCGGCAGGTACCTCGGACGGCTGGCGGAGCCGCTGCGGCGCGGGCGAGACGACAGCGAGGCGGTGTGAGTTCACCACGCTCTCACCGACCGGTCACCACAGCCCAATCGAGGCGCCGAGCATTCTGGACCCGGCCGCTCGGATTGAGGCTGCGGGGACCGTGTGCGGCGCAGAGGGAGTCTCTCCGACGGTATGTCCACAACAAAGGAGTCCGAACGTGAACGCTAGGAAGCGAACAGTGCTCGCTGGGCTACTCGCGGCTGTGGTCGCGGCGGCCCTCGGCGTGTCGGCAGGCGCCGGATTCGCCCGCTCGACCGACGGCAACATCGTCGGAGCCGGCTCGACCTTTGCCGCACCCCTGATCACGGCCTGGTACCAGTACTACAACCCGAAGGCCGGGGTGAACGTCAGCTACAACTCGATCGGCTCGGGTGGCGGGATTGCGTCGATCACGGCCCGCACCGTCGATTTCGGGGCATCGGACGCCCCGCTCACCCCTGATCAGTTCTCGAACTGCAAGAACTGCATCCAGATTCCGGTGCTACTCGGCGCGACATCCGTCCTCTACAACCTACCCGGCGTCTCCCAGCAGCTGAAGCTGACCGGCCCCGTCATCGCCGACATCTACCTCGGGAAGATCACTCAGTGGGACGACGCGAGGATCAAGGCGTTGAACGGCGGTGTCAGTCTCCCCGACACGAGGATCACGCCGGCGTACCGATCGGACGGATCCGGGACGAGCTACAACTTCACTGACTATCTGTCCAAGGTGAGCTCGGACTTTGCGGGGAAGGTCGGCAAGTCGACCCAACCGCCGTTCCCGCTCGGTGTCGGCGCGCGCGGCAGCTCCGGAGTGGCAGGTGTGGTGAAGAACACGCCCGGCGCCATCGGATACGCCGATGTGGCGTACGCGCTGACGAACAAGCTGCGTTTCGCGAAGGTGAAGAACAAGGCTGGGGTCTATGCGACACCGGGCATCCGTGCTGCGACCGCAGCTGCATCCACCATCAAGACGATGCCTCCCGACAACGGCGTCTCCATCGTCGATCCTCCCGTGACGAAGAAGACGAAGCTCGCCTACCCGATCAGCACCTTCACGTGGGCGATCGTCCCGCTCGAGGCGAGGAACGCCAAGGAGGTCAAGCAGTTCCTCCTGTTCGCGATCAGCAAGCCCGGGCAGCAGCTCGGTCTGAAGCTCCTCTACGCGCCGATCCCGGACGTCGTTCGGGTCGCCGCGGCAAAGAGCATCGCCAAGATCAAGCAAGCCGGGGCATAGCCCGAGCCGAACCCGAGATGGTCGTCCGCCGATTCCCGGGTCCCGGCGGACGACCATCTTCTATTCCGAGTTCACTAGAGTCGAAGGGGTCGGTGATGCGACCGATGCTGGAAGAGGCGACGATGCAATCGGAGAGACAAGGCGCAAGAGCGGCCGTGCGACTCGATAGTTCCGCGACAACCGCGCCCGCGCCCGTGGCGCCTGGCTCGGCACCGGTCTTCGCCGTGAGCGAGGTCAACGTCGCCTATGGCGGAAAGCTCGCTCTCAAGGGCGTCGACATGAAGATCTTCGAGAGCCGGATCACAGCCTTCATCGGCCCGTCGGGCTGCGGAAAGAGCACGTACATCCGCTGTTTCAATCGGATGAACGACCTGATCCCGGGCGCAGAGGTGCAGGGCGAGGTCCTCTACCACGGTCAAGACCTCTACGCACGTGAGGTCGACCCTGTCCAGGTACGACGTCTGATCGGCATGGTCTTCCAGAAGCCGAACCCGTTCGTCAAGTCGATCTACGAGAACGTCGCGTACGGACCGCGTGTGCTCGGGATGAAGAAGGATCTCCACGAGCGGGTCGAGCGCTCGCTTCGTCAGGCAGCACTCTGGGACGAGGTCAAGGACCGGCTCAAGTCGAGCGCATTGGGTCTCTCCGGCGGGCAGCAGCAACGTCTCTGCATCGCGCGCGCTCTCGCCGTCGAGCCGGACGTCCTCCTGATGGACGAGCCTTGCTCGGCGCTCGATCCAATCGCGACAGGGCGGATCGAGGACCTGATGACGGAGTTGAAGCGGGACTACACGATCGTGATCGTGACGCACAACATGCAGCAGGCTGCGCGCGTCGCGGATATGACGGCGTTCTTCCACGTGGAGCTGCGCGACGACGGTGGCCGTCACGGGATCCTCGTCGAGTACGACGCGACGACCGCGATCTTCACGAAGCCGGCCGACCAGCGCACGGAGGACTACGTCACCGGCAGGTTCGGTTGATGGCGATGGCACGCGTCGAGTACCAGCAGAGCCTCGAAGCCTTGGAGGCAAGCCTTCAGGAACAGGGTGCCGTGGTGCTCCGCTCCGTACGCGCAACCGTCGACGCACTCGAGTCGCAGGACGTCGAGCTGTGCGACGAGGTCGTTGCCTACGACGACGAGGTCGATAGCAGGTATCACGCCATCGAGCGGTCGATCGAGCGGCTGCTCGCGCAGCAGGCGCCCGTTGCAACCGACCTGCGGCTCGTCCTCGCCGTGCTCCACAACGCCATCCATCTCGAACGGATCGGTGACCAGGCGGTGACGATCGCGAAGCTCACGAAGCTGTCGGCGAGCCTCGAGCGGCGACACGATCTCGTCGAAGGGCTCCGGGAGATGGGGGACCGCGCCGAGTCGATGGTGCGGATCGCGCTCGACTCGTTCGCAGCGCGGGACGTGGAGCGCGCCCGGTCTCTCGTCGACCTCGACGAGCTGATCGACCACACCAACCGGAAGGTCGCCGACAAGGTGCTGGAGATGCTGAGCTCCCCGGAGGCGACCGAGTGGGGCATGCGGATGATCGTCGCCTCACGTTGCCTCGAGCGGATCGGCGACAACGCTGTCGACATCGGCGAGCAGACGGAGTTCGTGGTCACGGGCGAGTTCCACGAGTTCACCGACGCGTCGCACTGATGCGACCGGCCTGACGGCCGAGGCGACGCAAACCCGACGCATGCCGGCTCCGCGTCCGACGTGGCTAGGCTGGGCTGGGCTGGGCCGCGCTGGGGGCGGATGACGCGGCCGGCGGCGCGAGCCGGCGGCGCTCGAACCTGCGCGCACCGAACGCGGACGCCGCGATCACGATCGCGAGGATGAACACGATCACGTGTCCTCCCGGGAGCCGGGTGACGACCTCCATGAAAGCTCCCACCAGCGCCGCCGCCGGGATGGTCAGGATCCACGCAACGAGGATGTTCCCCGCCACCCCCCAGCGGACGGCGGAGAAGCCCCGGATCGCGCCGGAGCCCAGCACGGAGCCGGAGATCGTATGCGTCGTCGAGACCGGGAACCCGAAGTGGGCCGTGGTCCACAGGATCGACGCGCAGGCTGTCTGCGCGGCAAAGCCCTGCGGTGGGTCGATCTTCGCGATCCGCTGGCCGAGCGTCCGGATGATCCGCCAGCCGCCGGCGTACGTCCCGGCTCCCATCGCGAGCGCGGAGGACGCGATCACCCAGACGGGCAGCTGGTCGAAGTCGGCGTTGAGATGGCCGGAGGCGACGAGGGCGAGGGCGATGATCCCCATCGTCTTCTGGGCGTCGTTCGTCCCGTGCGTGAACGCGACGAAGCCGCCGGAGAGGAGCTGCGCGCGCCGGAAGACGCGGTTCACCTTCGTGGGGTTGCGCCGTGCGATCAGCCACGTGAGCCCCAGGATGATGGCGAAGCCGAGCGCGACGCCGAGGAACGGCGCAAGGAGCGACGGGATCAGCACCTTGTCCTTGACTCCCTGCCACTCGACGACGCCCCACCCGTCCGCCGCGACCGCCGATCCGATCATCCCGCCGATCAGCGCGTGGCTCGAGCTCGACGGCAACCCGACGAGCCACGTGATCAGGTTCCAGGTGATCGCACCGACGAGGCCGGCCATCACGATCTCGAGCGTGATCGCGTCCTGGTCGACGATCCCCTTCGCGATCGTGGTCGCAACCTCGATCGACACGAACGCGCCGAGGAAGTTGAGCGCGGCTGCGCTCACCACCGCCGCGCGGGGCGACAGCGCCCGGGTCGAGACGCTCGTCGCGATCGAGTTGGCGGTGTCGTGGAAGCCGTTCGTGAAGTCGAAGAACAGGGCGATCGCGACGACGGCCCAGAGCGTGGCTTCCACGTCGGTGCCTAGGCGTTCTTCACGACGATGTTGGCGATCGTGTTCGCCGCGGTCTCGCAGCTGTCGAGCGCGCCCTCGAGCCTGTCGTAGACGTCCTTCCAGCGGATCACCATCAGGGGGTCGATCCTGGAGTCGCGGAACAGCGAGGCGAGGCCCTCCCGGAGGACGCCGTCGCCCTCGTCCTCGAAGCGCTTCAGCTCGACCAGCGCCTCCTGCACTCCGGAGAAGCTCTTCAGGTTGTCGCAGGCGATCGCAAGTTGCTCGGCGGCCGCGACGATGAGCCCCGTCTGCGTGACGGCGTGCTTCGTCGGCATGTCGATCCCGTAGAGGCCGAGCAGGTCGGACGCCTCCTCGAGCTCGTCGACGACGTCATCGAGCTCGATCGCGAGCATGTAGATGTCGTCACGGTCGAAGGGCGTCAGGTACTGCGTGTTGAGCAGCGTGATGAGCTCGCGCGTGATGACGTCGCCCTTGGTCTCCTCGGCCTTCACCTGCTCCTGCGTGATGCCCGAGTTGGGGTGCTCGCGGAACCGCCGGTCGACGAGGAGCGCGACCTCGAGCGCGTTCTGGGCGGCACGGGCGAAGAGGACGTAGAACTCGCTCGTCCTCGGCGTGAGCGAGAGGCGCACGGGCGAGCACGTTAACCGAAATGCCGCGACACGGAACGTCGACCGACCGCGCCGCCGTCGCGGATAGGCTCGGGGCGTGCGGGAGACGATCGAGCGGGAGCTGAAGCTCGAGCCGGGCGAGGGATTCGTGCTTCCCGAGCTCGGCGGCGACACCCGGCCGACCCGGGTGTTCATCTCGACGTACCACGACACGCCCGATCTCGTGCTCGCGCGGCACGGGGTGACGCTCCGGCACCGGGTCGAGGACGGGAGCGGTCGATGGCAGCTGAAGCTGCCGCGCGGACCGGCCCGCGCGGAGCTCGAGCAGGCCGGGCCCCCGGCGCGGCCGCCGCTCGAGCTGGCCTCGCTCCTCGTCGGCTTTCTCCGCGGCCGCGATGTCGCGCCGGTCGCGAGACTTCGGACCCGCCGCCAGGTCGTTCTCGCCCAGGGCGCGGAGATCGTCGACGACCTCGTGTCGGTGCTCGACGGCCAGCGGGTGACACGCCGCTTTCGCGAGCTCGAGGTGGAGCTCGTCGGAGGGGACGAGCAGACGCTCGTGCGCCTTGGCGACGCCCTGCAGCAGGCGGGCGCTGTGTCGGGCGACCCGCGGCCGAAGCTCTACCGCGCCCTCGACCTCGAGGTGCCGCGGACGTTGGACGTTCCTCCCGAGACGCCTCCTCTCGCCGCGCTCGGGATGGCCCTGGCCGAGCAGGCACACAGGCTCCTCGCCCACGACCCCGGGGTGCGGCTCGGCTCCGACCCCGAGGATCTGCATCAGCTACGCGTGGCGACGCGTCGGCTGCGCGCCTTCCTCCGCGCGGGTCGGGCGATGCTCGATCGGCCCTGGTCGGAGTCACTGCGCGACGAGATCGGCTGGCTGGGGCGCACGCTCGGCCCTGCGCGGGACCTCGACGTCCTGATCGACCGGTTGCGGTCCGACGCCGCCGAGGTCGGCGCGGCGGGCGCGCTCAACGGCCTTCTCGCTGTCCTGGAGGCCGAGCGCAGCGAGGCGCGCGTCGCCGTGGTGAGCGCCCTCTCGAGCGATCGCTACCTGGCGCTGCTCGACCGGCTCGAGCACGTCGTAGAGCCGGCGGCGAGCGGCGTCGAAGTGCCGCTCCGCGACGTCTGGCACGCGGAGTGGCAGCGGACGCGGAAGGTGTTCGCGCGCCTCGACGGCGACGCCGGTGACGCAAAGCTCCACGCCGCTCGGATCCGCGTCAAGCGCGTTCGCTACGCGGCGGAGCTCGCCGAGCACGAGCTCGGCAAGCGCGGCAAGGAGTTCGTCGACGGCGCAAAGGAGCTCCAGGACGTGCTCGGCGAGCACCAGGACGCAGCCGTCGCGGAGGAGCGGATCCGCACCTGGGCCGCGGACGGCGCGGACGGCGACGCCGCATCGCGCCTGCTCGAGCGCGAGCACGAGCGCAAGGCGGCGAGTCGCGAGGCATGGCCGGCGGTGTGGAAGGCCCTGCGTCGGGCGGCGAAGCCGCTCACGTGAGCGTCGTCCGTGCCGCGGGCGGGATCCCCGTGCGGGACGGGCCGAACGGGCTCGAAGTGCTCGTCGTCCATCGCCCGCAGTACGACGACTGGAGCTTCCCGAAGGGCAAGTGCGAGCCGGGCGAGAGCGACGAGGAATGCGCGGTGCGCGAGGTCGAGGAGGAGACGGGCCTCGTCTGCGCGCTCGAGCGAGAGCTGCCCTCGACGGAGTACCTCGACTCGAAGGCGCGCCGGAAGCAGGTGCGCTACTGGCGCCTCCGGGTCGTCGGAGGCGAGGTCGCCTATGCACACGAGGTCGACGAGGCGCTCTGGCTCCCGCCCGCCGAGGCCGGGGAGCTCCTGAGCTACGCACGCGATCTCGAGGTGCTGCGCGCGGTCTCCGCCTGATGCCACGGTGGCCGGGCGGTCGAGTGCCCCCAAGCCTCAACTTCGTACGACGGTGATCGTGCAGGTCGGCCCGGGCGCCTGCGCCAGCCGCGCGTCGGCCGTCAGCAGCGGCGCCTCGAGCGCCTCGGCGACCGCGACGTACGTAGCGTCGGACGCAGTGAGCTCCTCGCGTAGCTCCCAGATCCGGTCGAGCAGGCCGGCGATCGGCACGCGGTACATGCCGAGTCTCGTCCAGGTCTGGAGCGCGCGCTCCGCGTCGGCCGCATCGACGTGCCCGCGCCGCACCTGCCCGCGAAGCGCGTGGACGATCTCCGAGTCGGCGAGGTGGGGACACGCGAACGGCTCGTCGGCCAGGTACGTTCGCGCGTCGCCGTGGTTCAGGAGGCCGATCACCGCCGCCGAGGCGTCGACGACGATCACCGCTCGGCGCGGCCGGCCCCGACGTCGTCGACGACCGCACGGGCGTCGACGCCGAGGTCGGGCAGGCCGGCGAGGAGCGCGGGGTTGTCCGCCCGCAGCGCGACCCTCGCCAGCTCGCGGACCGCGAACGCCGACACCGACACGCCCTCCCGCGCAGCCAGCCGCTCGAGTCGCTCGCCGACCTCCTCGGGCACGTTCCTGAGATAGAGGACCCTCATGTCGCACAATGCTAGCAAGTAATAATCAATCTGCGACTCAGCGGGGCGAAAGATGCCGGTCCCTACACTGCCGCCGTGAGCGAGATCGTCTACACGATGCACCGGGCCGACAAGTTCTACGGCCCCGAGCGACAGGTGCTGTCCAACATCTCGCTGTCGTTCCTGCACGGCGCGAAGATCGGCGTCCTCGGGCCGAACGGCGCGGGCAAGTCGACGCTCCTCCGGATCATGGGGGGGCTCGAGGAGCCCTCGTCGGGCGTCGCCGAGCTCGATCCGAAGGCGACGGTCGGCTACCTCCCGCAGGAGCCCGAGCTCGATCCCGCGAAGGACGTCCGCGGGAACGTCGAGGACGGCGTGCGCGCGCTGCGCGACCTCCTCGACCGCTTCAACGCCATCTCGGCCGCGTTTGCCGAGCCCGACGCCGACTTCGACGCGCTCCTCGCAGAGCAGGCGGACGTCCAGGAGCGGATCGACCGCGCGGACGCCTGGAGCCTCGAGCAAACGCTCGACCGCGCGATGGACGCGCTGCGGCTGCCGGACGGCGAGCGCGAGGTGACGACGTTGTCCGGCGGCGAGCGCCGCCGCGTCGCCCTCTGCCGGCTGCTCCTCTCGGCGCCCGACCTGCTTCTCCTCGACGAGCCGACGAACCATCTCGACGCCGAGTCCGTGGCCTGGCTCGAGCGCCACCTCGAGAGCTACCGAGGCACGGTCATGGCCGTGACCCACGACCGCTACTTCCTCGACAACGTCGCCGGCTGGATCCTCGAGCTCGATCGCGGCAGGGGCATTCCGTTCCGGGGCAACTACTCGTCGTGGCTCGAGCAGAAGAGGCGCGGCTCGGGACCGAGGAGAAGCAGAACGCGGCGCGCCGCCGCACGCTGCAACGCGAGCTCGAGTGGGTGCGCTCGAGCCCGACGGCGCGGCACGCGAAGTCGAAGGCGCGCCTCACCGCGTACGAGAAGCTCTTCGCGGAGGACCAGGCGAAGCGCCTCGACACGGTCGAGATCCACATCCCTGCGGGACCGCGTCTCGGTGACGTCGTCGTCCGCGCAGAGCACGTGCAGAAGGGCTTCGGCGAGCGGCTCCTGGTCGAGGACCTGACCTTCGACCTGCCGCCGGGAGGAATCGTCGGCGTGATCGGGCCGAACGGCGCGGGCAAGACGACGCTCTTCCGCATGATCGCGGGCGAGGTCGAGGTCGACGCGGGCGTGCTCGAGGTCGGCGAGACGGTCGAGCTCGCGTACGTCGATCAGTCGCGCGGTGCGCTGGAGGGGCGCAACACGGTGTGGAAGGAGATCTCGGGGAACCAGGACGTGATCCAGCTCGGCAGGCGCGAGGTCAACTCGCGCCAGTACGTGTCGTGGTTCAACTTTCGCGGCTCGGACCAGCAGAAGCTCGTCAAGGACCTCTCCGGCGGCGAGCGGAACCGCGTGCATCTCGCGAAGCTGCTCCGCTCGGGCGGCAACCTGCTCCTCCTCGACGAGCCGACGAACGACCTCGACGTCGACACGCTGCGCGCGCTCGAGGAGGCGCTCCTCGACTTCGCCGGCTGCGCCGTGGTCATCTCGCACGACCGGTGGTTTCTCGACCGGGTCGCCACGCACATCCTCGCCTTCGAGGGCAACTCGCAAGTGACGTGGTTCGAGGGCTCCCACGCCGAGTACGCCGACTGGGTGCGCGAGACGCGCGGCCCCGAGGCTCTCGAGCCGCACCGCATCGCCTACAAGCCGCTCGTCCGCCCGGCCTGACGGCCCCCGCGCGCAGGATCGATACCGGCTCGACACGCGACGGAGACACGGGTGGGGCCGGGGCAGCCGCAGGATCGGGCGATGGACGCCGCGGTGCGCTCGAGCCGTCCGACCCCGCGGTCACGATGATTTCGATGCGCGTCGCGGTCATCGACGTGGGGTCGAACACCGCGCGCCTGCTGGTCGCCGACGTGTCCGCGGAGGGTCGCGTGTCCGCGGTCGTCGAGCGGCGCGAGCGCCTCGGCCTCGGCGCCGAGATCGCCGAGAGCGGCGGGCTGTCACGCGGCAGCGTGCGGCGGGTCGCGCGCGTCTGCGGCCGGTACGCGCAGCTCGCCGTGTCGCAGGGCGTCGAGCGAGCGCGGACGATCGTGACCGCTCCGGGCAGGCAGGGGCGCTCGCCGGGAGCGCTCGTCCGCGCGCTCTCCGGGTCGACCGGCCTGGCAGTGAGCGTGCTCTCTGCCGAGGACGAGGGGCGGCTCGCCTACGACGGGGCCCTCGCGCGGGCAGGGCGGCTCGCCGCTGGCCGCGTCGGCGTGGTCGACGTCGGCGGCGGCTCGACCGAGATCGTCGTCGGGGATCCCTTCCGCGGCGCTCGCTGGGTCTCGTCGATCGACCTCGGGTCGATCAGGCTCACGAGCCGCTATCTCCGTCGCGACCCCCCACGGGCGGCCCACCTGCGCAAGGCTCGCGGCGCCGTGTCCGAGGCGATGGCGGTGCTGGCCCCGCCGCGGCCCGACGTCGCCTTCGCGACGGGCGGCAGCGCGAGGGCCGCGGCGAAGCTCGTCGGTGAGCCGTTCTCGTCCGCCGACCTCGAGCGCGCGATCGACGCGCTGTCCGCGCGGCCCTCCGCCAAGGTGGCGCGGAGCGCCGGCGTTCATCCCGTCCGCGCGGCCTCGCTGCTCGGGGGCGCGCTCCTCCTCGCGGAGGCGGCCCGTGCGCTCGATCGACCGCTCGTGCTCGCGCGCGGCGGCCTCCGGGAAGGCGCAGCGCTCGCGCTCGCGCGCGTCGAGATCACGGCCGCGGCGTAGCGCCGCAGTCGGCGGTCACGAGCGAGCCCGGCGGGCTCGGAGCTGCGCGCGGCGCATCATCGCCTCCTGGTGCGTGTGCGCCTTCTTGGCCTTGCCGTCGAGCCGGCTCCAGGCTCCGTCGGAGCCGAGCTCCCAGGCGTTCGTCGTGTCCGCCAGCGCGCTGTCGAGGATCGCCGCGACCTCCCCTTTCGCGCGCGCGTTCTCGATCGGCGTGAGCACCTCGATGCGGCGGTCGAGGTTGCGGGGCATCAGGTCGGCGCTGCCCATGAAGACGTTCGTCTCGTCGCCCGCCTCGAACCAGTAGATCCGGCTGTGCTCGAGAAAGCGGCCGACGATCGAGGTGACGCGGATCGTCTCGGAGAGACCCTTCACGCCGGGGCGGAGCATGCAGATCGAGCGGGGCTGGAGCTCGATCGGCACACCGGCGGCCGAGGCCGCGTACAGCTCCTCGACGATCGTCGGGTCGACGAGCGCGTTCAGCTTGAGGCGGATCCGCGTCGGCGTGCCGTCCGCGGCCGCCGCGGCGACCCGGCGGATCTCCTCGACGAGCCGCGCACGCATCGTGAACGGCGCCACGAGCAGCTTGCGGAAGCGCTGCGGCCGGCCGAAGCCCGTCACGTAGTTGAACAGGTCGGCGACGTCCGCCGAGATCTCCTCGTCCGCCGTGAACAGGCCGACGTCCTCGTACAGCCGCGCGGTCGAGGCGTTGTAGTTCCCGGTGCCGATGTGGACGTACCGGCGTAGCCCGCCCTCCTCGCGGCGCACGACGAGCGTCATCTTCGCGTGGATCTTCACGTCGGCGAAGCCGTGGACGACGTGGACGCCCGCCTCCTCCATCGCGCGCGACCACTCGATGTTGCGACGCTCGTCGAAGCGCGCCTTGAGCTCGACGAGGCAGACCGACTGCTTGCCCTGCTCGGCACACTCGATCAGCGACGAGACGAGCGACGACTCGTCGCTCGTGCGGTACACCGCCGTCTTGATCGCGATCACGTCCGGGTCGCGCGCGGCCGCCTGCGCGAAGACCTCGAAGCTCGCCCGGAACGAGTCGTACGGCTGCTGCACGAAGAGATCGCCGCGGCGGATCTCCTCGAACACCTCCCCGGCTCCGGACGCGCGCGCCCAGCGGGGCGGGACGACCGGCGCCCACGCGGGATGCTTGAGGTCGGGCCGGTCGAGTGCGACGAGCTCCCAGAGCTCGGACTGGTCGAGGAGGCCCTCGATCTCGTACACCTGGCTGGGCCTGACCTCGAGCCCCTCGATCAGCCGCTCGCGCATATCGCGGGACGCCGAGCGCGAGACCTCGAGCCGCACCACGTCGCCGAACCGCCGCCGCCGCAGCTCGGACTCGACGGCCTCGAGGAGGTCGTCGGCGTCGTCCGAGAGCTCGA
>CAVVEN010000028.1:0-48645 GCA_963747125.1 uncultured Actinomycetes bacterium
CCGACGGCCGAGGAGCTGGGCTTCCCCGACGAGGAGACGTGCTGCGGCCTACCAGTTCGGGCACGGGATCGGCGTCGGCCTCTACGAGTCGCCCATGATCTTCCGCGCGTCCGCTCGCTCGAGGCCCCGGTCGGGCTTCGAGGGAGGGGATGGTGTTCGCGCTGGAGACGTACTGCGCCGCGACCGACGGGCGCTCGGCGGCGCGGATCGAGGAGGAGGTCGTCGTGACGGCGACGGGCTGCGACGTGATCACGCGCTTCCCGGCCGAGGAGCTGCTCGTGGCGGGCCGCCATGTACGTGCGCGGCGCAGGACCTCCTGCGCGGCGACGGGGGAGCCGCAGAGCGCGACGGCGCCGTCGCCTCGGGCCTCGCCGCCGCGGTGGCGTCGTCCGCGGTCGTCGAGCCTGCGGACGTCACCCGGTGACGGGCGAGACCGGCACGCGGGAGCTCGCGGACGGGCGGCCCGGATACCGCCTCGTCCGGCACGAGGACGTTGCGCTCGCCGATGCTCTGCCGGGGCGCTCGAGCGGGCTCACGATGTGCCGCCTCGTCGACGGCACCCTCGGCTCGACCCACATGGCGCTGGCTCCGTCTCGCTGGCCGCCGGGCACGTCGACGAGCACCTGCACTCCTTCGAGACGAGCTTCTACGTGCTCGAGGGCGAGCCGGTGCTGTACCTCGAGGGACGCGGCGTGAGGCTCCGGCCGGCTGCGTGCGGCGCGATCCCCGTCGGGTCGCCGCACGCGTTCCGCTGCGACGAGCGCGCGCTCTGGATCGAGATGGCGTCGCCGCGGCCGCGGATCGACGGGAGCGACACGTTCTTCCTCGACCCGGCGCCGGAGACCGAGGCGGACCCGCTCGACGCGCGCGATCCCCGCAACCACAACCTCTTCCTCCTCACGGAGGGCGAGATGGACATCGACACGCTGAAGCATGGACAGGCGATGGGCGCCCCGGCGGTGTCGGGCAGCATGGCCACGGCCGTCCTCGCCTACAGCGGGATCGCCGTGAAGATGCTTGTCGACCAGCGGCTGGACGCGCAGCTCCACACGATGTTCATGGTCGACTACCAGCCGCGCGCCTGCGCCAACCCCCACGACCACCCGTTCGAGGAGTCGTACTACATGCTCGAGGGGGAGGTCGACGTCGTCGCGAACGGCGACCGCCACACGCTGCGACCGGGCGACGCCTTCTGGACCGGGACAGGGATGCGTCCACGCCTTCTACGAGACGCAGGGCGGGCGGGTGCGCTGGCTCGAGACGTCCGCCCCCGGCCCGCCACCGCGTCACTCCTACCGTCACGAGCGGGACTGGGACTACCTCGCCGGCCGCCTGGCCTCCGGACGCGAGCGCCGCCGCATGAGCCGCGTCGGCGACACGGCCGCCGCGGCGCTCGCCGAGGACGTCGACACGTACGCGGAGCTGTACCGGCGGATGCTTCTCATCCGCGGCTTCGAGGACCGCGTGCAGAGCCTCTTCCTTCGAGGAGAGGTCTACGGGACGACGCACCTCTACTCCGGGCAGGAGGCGGTCGCGGTCGGCTTCGCGTCCTCGCTCGGGCCGGACGACCGCGTGGCGTGCACGTATCCGCGGCCACGGGCACCTCCTCGCGATGGGAACCGACCCCGAGGGCCTGCTCGCGGAGCTGCTCGGGCGCGAGACCGGCGTCAACGGCGGTCTCGCGGGGTCGATGAACGTCGTCGATCCCGAGCACGGCGTCCTCGGTTGCTACGGCATCGTCGGCGGGAGCATCACCGCGGCGACCGGTGCCGGCCTCTCGCTCCCGCGGGACGGGCGCAGTCACCGTCGCCTACTTCGGCGACGGCACCACGAACCAGGCGTACTTCTTCGAGTGCCTGAACTTCGCGAAGGTCTTCGAGCTGCCCGTCGTCTTCGTCTGCGAGAACAACGGCTACGGCGAGTACACGCCGTTCGAGGCCGTCACGCCCGGCGGGATCGTGCCGCGCGCGGCAGCGCTGCGAGCTGCCCACGACGGAGCTCGACGGGATGGATGTGCGCGCCGTCCACGCCGCCGCGACGGAGATCGTCGAGCGGGTCCGCGGCGGCGGAGGCCCCGAGTTCGTCGAGGCCCGGACGTACCGCTTCGTCGGGCACTCGCGCAGCGACCCGGGAAGTACCGGCCCGAGGGCGAGCTCGACCGTTGGCGTGCCCGCGACCCGCTCGTCGTGGCCGAGACGCTCCTGCGCGACGAGCTCGGCATGAAGGCCGACGCGCTCGCGCGGGTCGCCGAAGGCGTGGAGGCCGAGCTCGACCGGATCGAGGCCGCCGCACGGGCGGCGCCGTTCCCGAGCCAGGTGTCGATCCCCGAGTTCAACGAGGTACCGGCATGAGCGTGGGCGCGGTGTCCGACTTCGGTCGGACACCTTCGCGGTGCGCGCCGTGTCCGGCGAAGCGGGGCGTATGAGCGTCACGGGCGACACACGCATCGTCGACATCGGCATGCCGCGGCTGTCGGACTCGATGGAGGAGGCGACGATCCTCTCGTGGCTCAAGCGCCCGGGCGACGACGTGGCCCGCGGCGAGCCGCTCGTCGAGGTCGAGACCGACAAGGCGACGATGGTCTACGAGGCCGAGATCGACGGTGTACTCGAGGAGATCGTCGCCGACGATGGCTCGACCGCGGAGCTCGGCGCGGTGATCGCGCGCATCCGCGTCGCCGGCGCTGCCGGGCCCGCCGGGGCGTCGGCGGCGCCCGCCCCTGCGGCCCCGACTGCGAGCGCCCCGACTCCCGCGCCTGCAGCGGCAGGCGAGCCGACCGTCGAGGTCGAGCTCCGCGAGGCCCTGCGCCAGGCGCTCGACGAGGAGCTCGCTCGCGACGAGCGCGTGTTCCTCTTCGGGGAGGACGTCGCGGTCGCCGGCGGCGTGTTCGCCGTGACGCCCGGCCTGTCCGAGAAGTACGGGCCCGAGCGGGTGTTCGACACGCCGATCTCGGAACTCGCGATGACCGGTGCGGCCTACGGCGCCGCGATCACCGGCAAGCGGCCGGTGCTCGAGATCATGTTCGGGGACTTCCTCGCTCTCTCGATGGACACGCTGATCAACCAGGCGTCGAAGTACTGGTTCCTGAGCGGCGGCACGCAGAGCGTCCCTCTCGTGATCCGCTCCGTCGTCGGCGCGGGCGGGCGCTTCGGCGCGATCCACTCGCAGATGCCCGTCTCCTGGCTGACGGGCATCACGGGCCTGAAGATCGTCGCGCCCGCCACTCCTGCGGACGCGAAGGGCCTCCTCAAGGCCGCGATCCGGGACGAGAACCCGGTCGTGTTCCTCGAGCACAAGCGCCTGTACTCGCTGAAGGGAGAGGTCGGCGGCGACGAGGTCGTCCCGCTCGGGCGCGCACGCATCGCGCGCGAGGGCCGGAGCATCACGCTGGTGAGCGCGATGAAGGGCGTGCACGACTGCGTCGCGGCGGCCGACCTGCTCGCGGCGGATGGGATCGACGCGGAGGTGGTCGACCTGCGCACCCTGCGCCCCCTCGACCTCGACACCGTCCTCGCCTCGGTGGCGAAGACGAACCGAGTCGCGGTCGTGGAGGAAGGCCCGCTCACCGGCGGCTGGGCCGGGGAGATGCTCGCGCTGATCGCCGAGCACGGCCTCAGCGACCTCGACGACGCGTGGCGGATCGCGACGCCGGACACGCCGATCCCGTACAGCCCGCCGCTCGAGGACGCCCACCTGCCGGGCCCGGAGCGGATTGCCGCCGAGGTCGGGAGCCGGGTGCACTAGACGGTCATGGTCGAGCGCCACGCTACGGTCTTGCGATGAGCGACCCCGCCACGACGCCCGTCCCTGCCGATCGCGGCTTCGAGGGCTCGAGAGTCGGCAGCCGGCTGCGCACGGAGCGAGAGCGTCGCGGGATCAGTCTCCGCGAGCTCGCACGGCGCGTCGGGGTATCACCCAGCCTCGTGTCGCAGATCGAGCTCGACCGCGTCAACCCGTCGGTCAGCACGCTCTACGCGCTCGTCACCGAGCTCGGCATGACGATGAGCGATGTCTTCGGCGAGGAGCGGCGGTCGGTGCGCGTCGTCCGCCGGTCGAGCGAAGGCGACGGCCTGGCCGAGCGACCCGAGACACGCCGGGTGATCAACCTCGCGTCCGGGGTGCGCTGGGAGCGGTTGACGCCGCACAGGGACGGTGACGTCGAGTTCCTCTACGTCGTGTACCCGGTGGGCGCCGCCTCGTGCCCCGAGGACGCGCTGATGACGCATGGCGGCAAGGAGTACGGCTACGTCGTCAGCGGCACGCTCGGGGTTCGGGTCGGGTTCGAGGAGTACGAGCTCGGCCCCGGCGGGTCGATCGCGTTCGACTCCTCGTCACCGCACCGCTTGTGGGCGGTCGGCGACGAGCCCGTCGACGCGATCTGGGTGGTGATCGGGCGCGCGGCGGATCCGCGTGCCCAGGTCGTGCCGCCGCCTCCGACGGAGGCCAACCGACGCTTCCGCAGCCGACGCGTCTCCCTCCCGCCGGAGGCGTCCCTGCGTCCGCAGGCGGGACAGGAGCTGCGGGCTCTCGTAGAGCACGAGCGCCACCAGGATCAGCAAGCCGATCGTCATCTCCGAGTACTCCGTCGGCTGGTGGAAAAGGGGCAGGACGTTGTCGATCAGCGAGAGGAAGAGCGCCGCGAGCAGCGTCCCGACGTACGAGCCTCGTCCGCCGGCGAGGCTCGCGCCGCCGAGGACGGCGGCCGCGATGCTCTCGAGGCCGAAGTTGCCGATGATCGGTGACCCGATCTGCACCTGGGCGGCGAGGTAGAAGCCGGCGATCGACGCCATGCACGGAGCACACGACGAACGCCAGGAACACGATGCGCGCCTGTTCCCATCCCGAGTCGGCGCGACGACGTCTCGTCCAGCCCGACCGCCCGCAGCGCGAGACCGCTTCGCGTCCGGTACAGCCAGACGTCGGCGAGCACGGCGAGCACGACGACGCCGACGAAGGCGATCGGGACGAAGCCGACCGACCGGGTCAAGGGCGTCGGTGACGTCGCCGGAGATCGGGCCCTCGGGATGATCGCGGAGCCAGAGCGAGGCGCCCTCGAGGATGCTGAACGTCCCGAGCGTGGCGATGATCGACGGAAGGCGGAAGACGCGGATGATGCACCGCGTTGAAGATCCCGGTCAAGAACCCCACGCCGACGAGGGCGAGCGCTCCCGGCAACGAACGCCCATCCCGACGTCGTCGGTGTCATCGTGTACGAGGCGACGACGACGCAGAACGTCATCAGCGCCGCGACGGAGACGTCGAAGCCGCCGACCAGGAGGGCGGTCGCCTGACCGAGCGAGACCAGGGCGAGCGGCATCGTCGCCAGCAGCAGGTTGTTGAGGTTGTAGCTCGAGAGGAACGCGTCCTGCCTCGTGGCGGTGAACCCGCCGAGCGCGACGATCAGCGTCGCCATCAGGAGCAGAGGCAGCCAGCCCCGAAGCCTCGGCGACAGGCTCACGCGGGATCGACCTCGCTCGTGGTCGCGCGCGCCGCGCCCGACCCGACGATCGCCTCGACGATCCGTCGCTCGCCAAGCTCGTCGCGCTGGATCTCGTCGACGATCCGTCCGCGGGACATCACGACGACGCGGTCGCAGAGCCCGGCGAGCTCGAGCGGGTCGCTCGACTTGACGATGGTCGCCACGCCCTCGCTCGCCTTCTCGCGCAGCGCGTCGTAGATGTCGAAACGGGCGGCGACGTCGACCCCCTGCGTCGGCTCCTCGGCGAGGATGACCTTGACGTCGCCCCGCAGGAACGGCCGCGTCAGGGAGACCTTCTGCTGATTGCCGCCGGAGAGAAACTGCACCGGCTGCTCGATCGACGCCGTCCGGATGCTGAGGCGCCGGACGAGGCTCTCGACGGTGCGACGCTCGCGGCGGCGGTGCAGGAAGCCGACCCGTCCCATGCGCCGGAGGACCTGGATCGTCGTGTTCGCGCGGACGCTCAGGACGCGGAAGAGCGACTCCCCCGTCGCGATCACCGCTCAGCAGCACGACGCCGGCCCGAAGCGCGCCGAGCGGCGACGTCGCATCGAGCTCGCGACCGTCGCAGACGGTGCTTCCGGTCGAGCGCTCGGCGCCGGCGAGCGCGCGGAGGAACTGCACCTGACCGTTGCCCTCGGCGCCCGCGATCCCGAGGATCTCGCCCTTCGCGACGTCGAGGTCGATCGGCCCGAACCGGTCGCCGCTCAGGCCGGAGACGGTGAGGAGCACCTCCCGGCCGGTCGGGTGCTCGTGACGTTCCGGGAAGGCGAGCTGGAGCGGACGCCCGATCATCAGCGCGACGAGTTGCTCCTCCGACATCGACGCCGCCTCGAACGTCCCCTGGCAGATCCCGTCGCGCAGGACGGTGACACGGTCGGCGATGCTCAGGACCTCCGGCAGCCGGTGGCTCACGTACACGATCCCGACCCCGGCACGGCTTCGCTCGAGCACGAGGGCGTGGAGGCGTTCGACGTCCTCCAGCCCGAGCGCCGTCGTCGGCTCGTCGAGGAGTAGCACCTTCGGCTCGGCGAGCAACGCCTTCACGACCTCGAAGAGCTGCCGCTGCGCCAGCGACAGCGATCCGGCGGTCGCCGCCGGTGGGATGTCGAGCCCGAAGCCCGCGAGCTGCGCCGCCGCCCACTCCTCCCCGCGCCCGTACGTCGGTCGAAGTTCCGCGGGTGCCGCCAGATAGAGGTTCTCCGCCACGGACAGGTCGAGCACGTGCGAGTACGTCTGGTAGGCCATGCCGAGGCCGAGCCTGCGCGTCTCGCCCGGAGAGACCCGCCGTCGCTTCGTGCCCGCAATCTCGACG
The DNA here is from genome assembly GCA_963747125.1 of uncultured Actinomycetes bacterium. GTDB lineage: Bacteria > Actinomycetota > Thermoleophilia > Gaiellales > Gaiellaceae > Gaiella. Next base: position 6,795 of record CAVVEN010000028.1, read on the forward strand.
GTGCCGCCGTCGGGGGCGAGGAACCCGCTGGCGACTCCGAGCAACGTCGACTTCCCGGACCCGTTCTCCCCGACGAGCGCGTGGATCTCCCCTGCGTGGCACTCGATGCTGACATCCCGAACGGCCTGCACCGCGCCGAACGACTTCGAGATGCCGCGGAGCGCGAGGACGACGCTCATCCGTGTGCGGGGTCCATCAGCCCTGACGGTGCCTCTCGTGGGGGAAACGGCGTTTCCCCCACGAGAGCGAACCCGATCCGAGCGACGCTCGTTGTCCCGGGGCTCGACACTGGCGTGGTGCTGGGATCGGGTTCTGTTGCCTTCGCTTCCCCTACGGGTACATCTTCTTGAGCAGGCTGAGCGGGATCAGCGACGTCGCCGAGGCCTCTTGCGGATACCCCTTGACGCAGGAGTCACGCACCCGCTGGTTCTGCAGCTCGATCGGATACACGATCTGCGGCGGGATCTTCGCGCCCTTCAGCTTCATCATCGCCGCCGTGAGGGCGACGCGGATCTGCGAGTTGCCGGACGTGTAGTAGAACATCTTGAGTTTCGGGTTCTTGAGCTCGTTGAACGTGCAGCCCATGCCGACGTCGTCCGTCCTCAGGGTCAGCACGGTGTCGAACGGCTTGCCCGCCGCCTTGTAGGCCGAGAGCGCGCCGGTCGCCATGCCCTGGCCGTACTCGTAGCTCCAGCCCTTGACGTCGGGATGCGCGGCCAGGACACCGGCGACGACCGACTGGACCTTGGAGGGGTCCCAGTTCGTCGGCTCCTCGGCGACGACCTTGATGTTCTGGTTGAGCGCCGGCTTCTCGCACTTCTGCCAGCCCTCCGACAGCGGGTTCCCTGGGAAGCCGCCCAGGAAGGCGATCTCACCGGACTTGACCTGCTGGTTCATGACGTACGCGAAGGTCTTGCCGAGCGCGCAGGTGTCCTCGCCCACGACGGTCAGGTAGTTCGTGCCGGGGCCGGTCACGAAGCCCCAGGCGTACGTCGCAACGGGGATGCCAGCGTCGGTTGCCTGCTTCATCACGGGCAGCATCGCGTCGCCGTAGTCCGGGTAGGTGACGATCAGGCTGACCTTCTGCGCGATCGCAGCCTTGAAGTCGGCGATCCCCTGGTTCAGGTCGGAGTGTGCGCTTCGATAGATGATCGTGCCGACCTGGGGATACGTCAGCGCCTGGAGGATGAACTCCATCTTCGACATCTGGCGGAAGACGTTCTCGCCGAACTGCTCGATGTAGGCGACGGTCAGCTTGCCGCCGGTGCCGGTCTTGCAGCCGTTCGACTTCCAGCACCTGAGCGCCAGGGCCTCGTTGACCTTCCTGTCGGCCCGTCCCAGTCCCGCGAGGGTGATGTTGCGCGACGCCGTGTCCTTCGGGAGCAGCGTCGCCTTGAAGAGCGTGTGCTTGAGGGTGGACGCCTTGGCGGCGTACACCTCGCCGAAGCCCTTCCCGGCCGAGATGACCACCGGTTTCGCGGCCGTCGCCTGCTTCGTGTCGGTGCCGCCGCTCGACACCGAGACCACCATGAGCGCGGTTCCGAGCAGCGCGAGCGCCAGTACGCCAACCCCCACCGGGCGCATGCGGGACGCTGCGGACTTCTGCCGACCCTCCATCGTGCCTCCTTTTCTCGCGAGCCTCAGCTCGTGTTTTCCTTCACTTCGGGACGGGTGCCTGCCGTGGATTCGATCCTTCGCAGGAGACGGCCGAGGAGCGACGCGATCCGATCGCCGGAGACCAGCATCCCGACGATGATCGCGGCTCCGAACACGATGAACTGCAGCGCCGTGGAGAGACCGAGGATGAGCAGCATCTGCGTGAGGAACGTGAGGGCGAGCGCTGCGACCCACGTCGAGGTCGCGCTCGCCAGCCCTCCCGAGAGCGCTGCCCCGGCGATGACGACCGCGGCGATCGGCGCGAGCAGGTAGGAGGCTCCGAATGCCGGATCGATGCTGATGCGCAGGGCGCCGAGGAGCACCGCCGCGCCGCCGTAGAGCGCCCCCGCCGCGGTGTACGCGAAGGCGACATGCGTCCGGACGTGCAGCCCTGCCATCCACGCAGCCCTGGGGTTGGCGCCGACGGCCTGGAAGCGCCGGCCGGCGGCGGTGTAGCGGAGAGCGAGCGCCAGGAGCAGCGTGAGGGCTGCGCCGGTCCAGAAGACCGCGCTGATCCCGAGCGGCTTGTGCGCCGCCCAGCTCGACAGCGCGTTCGGCACATTGGGGTTGGCGGCGACCTCGCGGTTGTACCGCACGCTCCACGCGAGGGCGATCTGGCCCGTCGCCAGCGTGACGATCAGCGGGTTCAGCCTGACGATCGCGACGAGGACGCCGTTGGCGAGACCCACGAGGGCGCCGAGCCCGATGCTGGCGAGGATGCCGAGCGCCAACCGGCTGTCGGAGTTCGCGCTGACCCCGACGAGGACGTTCCCGCAGAGGGAGATGATGCCGGCGGTCGAGAGGTCGATGCCGGCCTGCATGATCACGAGCATCTGGCCGAGCGCCGCGATCGCGAGAATCGTCATGTACGGGAGCACGAACGCCCAGGACGTGCTGCGGAGCGCCGCCGGCGCAATGACGGCCGAGACGAGGAGCAGCGTGACGGTCGCGATCCAGATGGGCAGGAATCGAGCGCCGACGAGCGCGTCGGCGACCACCGGTGCCAGACGGCGTCCGTGACGGAGCGCGACGCCCTCGCCGCCACCTCGCTCGTTCACGGCGCCTCTGAAGCCCTTGCCCCGACCAGACGCCCATTCTCGGGCACGCCCGGTGCGGGTGTCAACCATCATCGAACGAAATCTCCTATCCCGGGCGTCGCGTCCATCAATGCTTAACGCTTCTCGGGGTTGGACGCGTCCGCGTTGACGGGTCCGACGGCATCCGTTTATGCTCGCTGCACATGCGACGGCACCAGGCCGCGCATCCCGTTTCACGCACGCCAAGGAGAGAGAGGCATGAGCGCTGAGCGCCTGTTGATCCGTAACGGCTTCGTCGTCTCGATGGACCCCAACGTCGGCGACATCCCGAACGGTGACGTCCTCGTCGCCGACGGGAAGATCGTCGAAGTCGGTCGCGGCCTGTCGGCCTCCGAGGTCGAGGAGATCGACGCCTCGGGCAAGATCGTGATGCCCGGGTTCGTCGACACGCACCGCCACACGTGGCAGACGCCCGTGCGGGGCGTCCTGCCGTCTTGCACGCTCGACCACTACTTCGCGGTCATGCTCGGCCAGGTCGGCGGCTTCTACCGCCCCGAGGACGTGTACATCGGCGATTACGCAGGTTCGCTCGAGGCTCTCAACGGGGGTGTCACGACGCTGCTCGACTGGTCGCACATCAGCAATACGCCCGACCACTCGGACGCGGCAATCCAGGGTCTGAAGGATGCCGGCATCCGCGCCGTCTACGCCCACGGCATGCCGACGGGCGGCGAGTGGTGGATGCTGAGCGAGCTGAACCATCCCGAGGACATCCGGCGGATCCGCGAGACGTACTTCTCGTCGGACGACGGCCTCCTCACGCTTGCCATGGCCGCGCGGCAGCCCGGCAACGTGAACGCCGACGTCGCGAAGCACGACTGGGCGCTCGCGCGCGAGCTCGACATCCTGATCAGCGTCCACGTCGGGATGCGGCTCCACAACCTGCACTACGAGCCCGTCAAGGACATGCACGACCTCGGGCTGATGGGCGAGGACGTCTGTTACATCCACATGACCGACCTGACCGACCACGAGATGGACCTGATCGCGGAGACGGGGGGCAAGGCATCGGTCGCGCCCTACGTCGAGATGCTGATGGGTCACGGGCCACCTCCGACGGGCAAGCTGCTTGCCCGCGGCGTCCGCCCGTCGCTCAGCGTCGACGTTGTCTCGAGCGTCCCGGGCGAGATGTTCACGCAGATGCGGACGGCGCTCGTCTACAGCCGCATCCTCGAGTTCACCGACACGCCGGACGAGGCGTTTGCGCCGAGGCTCACGCATCGGGACGTGCTCGAGTTCGCGACGATCGACGGCGCTCGCGCCTGCGGGCTCGAGGACAAGGTCGGCTCGCTCACCCCCGGCAAGCAGGCGGACATCGTTCTCCTCGAGGCCAACGCGATCAACACGGCGCCGATGCTCGATCCGATCGGGACAATCGTCGTCTTCTCGGACACGTCCAACGTCGACTCGGTCTTCGTCGCGGGTCGCGCCGTGAAACGCGACGGGAAGCTCGTCGACGGCAACCTCGACCGCTTGTTCGCCAAGCTCGACGAGTCGAGGAACCACATTCTGTCCGCAGGCGGCCTGCTCCCGGACTGGGCGGCCGAGACCGTCGCCGCGGGGTAGACCGTCGTCGTGGGGCTCGATCCGCCGAGGCGGATCGGGCCCGGCGCAGCTTGCCTCGAAAGGAGAGACCGACATGGGCACAGGGACCGTCGTCGTCGTGGGTGGCACGCAGGGCCTCGGCCGGGAGCTCGCGCAGTCCTACGCGGACGAGGGCCGCGACGTCGTCGTCACCGGGCGCGACCAGGCCCGCGCAGAGGCGGCCGCAAGCGAGATCGGGGGCAGCACGCGCGGGATCGGGTTCGACCTGGCCGAGCCGCAGACCATCGCGGCGAGCCTGGCGGACGTGGGTGACGTGGACTATGTCGTGCTCGCGGCGATCGAGCGCGACACGAACAAGGTGGCCGAGTACGACATCGCGGGCGCGCTGCGGCTCGTCACGCTCAAGCTCGTCGGCTACACGGAGGTTGTCCACGCGCTGCTGCCGCGCCTCGGCGACGCGTCCTCGATCCTGATCTTCGGAGGCCTTGCGCGCGACCGGCCGTATCCGGGCTCCACGACGGTGACGACCGTCAACGGCGCGGTCACGAGCCTCGTGCGGACGCTCGTGATCGAGCTCGCCCCGCGGCGCGTGAACGCGCTCCACCCCGCGATCGTCGGCGACAGCCCGCAGTGGATCGACATGCCGCCGGAGCGACGGCAGGCGCTGGTGGACCGCACCCCGATCGGCCGTCTCGTGACGATGGCCGAGGTCGTGGGCGCGTCGCGCTTCCTCCTCGAGAACGAGGCGATCAACGGCATCAACCTCGTCGTCGACGGCGGCTGGATCTGCATGTGACTGCGTAGCCGGCGGGCAGGCGCGGCAGAGCCGGCCCCGCCCTCCGTAGACTCGACTCCGGTTGCGGCGGCAACGACGCGAAGGAGCTCGCATGAGTGGCTATCAGGTCGCGCACCTCGACGAGATCGAAGAGCTCGACGACGGGCGCGAGCCCTATCGTCCCGTCCGGCACCACTTCGGCATCACCTCGTTCGGGATGACCGCGTGGACGGGCCGCGAGGCAGGCGACCGGATCCTCAACGAGCACGACGAGGCGGACGTGACTGCCCAGAGCGAGGAGCTCTACCTCGTCCTGAACGGGCGTGCCGCGTTCGAGCTCGACGGTGAGCGCGTCGAGGCGCCTGCGGGCACGTTCGTGTTCGTGCCGCCGAGCGTCAAGCGCACGGCGTTCGCCGAGGAGGCCGGGACGACGATCGTCGCGATCGGCGGCGTGCCTGGAAAGGCGTACGAGCCGGTTGGCTGGGAGCTCTGGTCCCCGCTCCGGCCTCAGTACGAGGCGGGCGAGTACGACGCGGTCGTCGGCCGCCTTCGCGAGGTCGCCGACGCCAACCCGCAGTACGCCCTCCTCGCGTACAACCTCGCGTGTCTCGAGAGCCTCACCGGCCATCCGGCCGAGGCGGTCGAGCGCCTCCGGCGCGCGATCGAGCTCTCCGAGCAGTTCCGTGACTACGCGACGACCGACACCGACCTCGACGCGATCCGCGGCGAGCCGGAGTTCCAGGCACTCGTCGTAGGCCCGACGCACCCGAGTACCCCTTAGCACCGCGACCTCGTTGTCAGGTCGTCGCGTGTGGGTTCCCCGGGCGTGCGATCGGGGTTCGCCCCGATGCCCTCGCGGCTGCGGCATGCGAGCGTCCGTAGGAGAGAGGAGGTGTGAGATGTCGACCATTTCGCACCCGCCGGCCGGGGTTTCACAGGAGCCGAGCTGGGCTTCGCTGCTCCGCGTGAAGGAGCTCTGGGCGTCGCTCGCGATTACCGCGATGTGGGTCGCGGTCGCGGTGTCGGCCGTCTGGGGTGAGGACCTGGTGGGATCGAGCAACGATGGCAACAGCACGACGATCCCCTCGGGCATCTTCGTGGCGCTGTTCGCGTCCATCGGGACGTGGGCGATCGCGAAGTACGTCCTCGGTCGAGCGCGCGAAGAGCGGTGATTCCATGCGGAGAGACGGAGGTGTCACATGACGACCGCGACGTCCATCGCTGATCCGCCGATCCGGCCAGAGTGGGCGGACAGCGCAGAGAAGTGGGAGTACCTGGTCGTTCCCCTGCAAGAGGCCAAAGGGGTGAAGAAGGCTGACGACCCGTGGGCGCCCGATCGGCTCAACGAGCTGGGCGGGCAGGGCTGGGAGGCTATCGGCCTCTCGCTCAAGTACGGCGACCTCATGGCCTGGCCGGTCGTCTTGCTCAAGCGACCGCTGAGCTGAGCGAGCACGCATCGGCCGGGATCGCGGGGGAACCCCACGGAACCGCCGCGATCCGGCCGATGCGTGTGGATAGAAGCGGGATCGACCTTGCTCTCGCGCTCGTCCATTTCCGCGTCGACGACGTCCTCGGCGGTACAGGCGTCAGGCGTCGAGCTCGCGCCGCCCGCCGTGCGGTGGAGCGAGGCGGTGAGCGATTGCGGCCGCCTCTCGACGGTTCGGCGCATCGAGCTTCCGCAGGATGTGGGAGACGTGAACGCTGGCGGTCTTGACGCTGATCACGAGCGCGGTGGCGATCTCGCGGTTCGTGAGGCCGCGGGCGACGAGCGTCAGCACTTCCGCTTCGCGCGGCGTCAGGCCGAGAAGCTCTTCCATGCGGTGTCGTCCCTCGGGCGACTCCGGCTCCCGCGGCGCGAGATCGAGCCGCGCCCGTTCGGCAAGCAGTTCCAGCTCTCGGGCAAGCGGCTTCGCCCCGATCCGGGTCGCGACCGCATGCGCCTCCCGGAGCGGCGCGCTCGCCTCTGTGCGAGACGCGCCGGCGGCGACGAGCGCCTCGGCCTGGCGCCAACGACAGTACGCCGCGAGCGGCGCACGTTCGAGCAGTTCCCACGTCCGTACAGCCTCCGACCACAGCTCGGGCGGGACGGTGCCGCGAGCGCGCTCGTACTCCGCCTCGGCCAACGCCAGCCAGCCGGCGGCGTTCGGCGTGATCCTCGAGGCCTCGGCGGCAGCGCCACGAGCGATGCCGATCAGCTTGAGTGCGCGATCGAGCCAGCTCTTGACGGCGCACGCCGTCGCGGCGGGCGCGCGCGAGCGCCGCCAGCTCCGCCTGTGCGCGAAGTCCCTTGGCGCAGAACCAGACGCGGAGCTGAGCGGCTTGCCGGGAGCTCGCTCTCGCAAGGCCGTCGCCGCACTGCCTGGTCGGCGTCCGTCCACCGCCGCTCCCACAGGGCCAGCTCTGCGAGGAAGACGTCGTAGATCCCCTGCCCGCGGTCCTCGCGCAGGGTGGCGAGCGCGGCTTCGAGGTGTGCTCGCGCGGCCTCGAAGTCGCCGCGCCCGAGCTCGAGGTCGGCCCGGAGCATGAGGAGCATGTAGGGGAAGTTGGCGGTGATGGCGCGGAGCGCGGCTGCGCTCGCGTGGTCAGCCTCTTCCCATTCGCCGATCGCGAGCAATGCCTCGATCCGGTTCGCGACCAGCACCGTGCTGTCGATCCCGTACTGCCGGACGGCACCGAGCCCTCTCTCTCCCACCCGTGCCGACTCCCTCGGCCTTCCGAGCATCATGAGCACGTCGGTGAGCGAGACGTACGCCTGCAGAAGCGCGAGCGGATCGCCGGTCTCCTCGGCGAGCTCGAGCGCGCGCCGGAGGTGCTCGACCCCCTCGTCGGCGCGGCCGACGTACGCGAGGTCTCTCCCGAGGGCCGTGAGCATCGGGAGCTCCACCGCTTGCGTGCCGACCGCGCGGGCCAGAGCAAGCGCCTGCTCGCCGACCGCCAGCGACTCGTCGAAGCGCCAGGCGAGCATCAACCCGTGCGCGAGCGCCGCCAGCGCGTGCGCGCGCTCCGCGGACGGTGGCTGTGCCGGCACGATCTCGACAGCGCGCTCGACTGCGGCGAGGGCGCCATCGGTCCTTCCGCTCTCGTGCAGGTAGCGACCGAGGCGGTCGTAGAGGCGCGCCGCGCGCAGCGAGTCGTCCTCCTCGACCAGATCGATCGCTCTCTGCGCGAGCTCGACTGCGCGCGGCGCCGCCCCCGTTTGGCTCGCGAGCTCGGCTGCCCATGAGCAGAGCTCGGCGAGGTCGACCTTCGCGAGCTCGGCCGCGTTCGGCACGGTCTCCCAGAGCGCTGAGCGCCCGCTCGACGTGGGCGAGCGCTTCTGCCAGGCCGAACACCGACTCGGCCTCGCGGCCCGCTTCGACCGACGCGACGAGCGCCTCTGCGGCGCGGCCCGCCGCCGCCCAGTGCGGTGCCAGCTCCGCCGCTCCAGCAGCTCCACGGTGCGCGAGCTCCTCGGCCAGCCGCGCGTGCAGCTCCTCGCGCTCCCCGGGAAGGATCGTCGAGTAGATCGCCTCCGCAAGGAGGGCATGGCGGAATCGGAAGGTGCTCGATCTCCGGCTCGGCGATCAGGACGCCATGCTCCACCGCCTCGCGGAGCGAGTCGCGCAGCTCGCGCTCCGACAGGTCGACGGTTGCCTGGAGCAGCGGGTACCCGACTTCACGTCCGGCTGCCGACGCCTGGCGCAACACGCCTTGCGTCCGGTGATCCAGGCGGGCAACACGCTGCAGGAGAAGCTCGCGCAACCCGCGCGGCAGCCCAACGTCGTCGTCGCCGGCGGCGAGGAGCTCCTCGGCGAAGAAGGGGTTGCCCTCCGACCGGGCAAGGATCGCGTCCGCCACGGCCGGGGCCAGGGACGCACCGCCGCGGGCCGCGATGAGCGCTGCCAGCTCGTCTCGCTCGAGCGGACCGAGCTCGAGAACGAGCGCCGACGCGGATCGGCGAACCCGGTCGACGAGCCTCGCCATCCGTCCCGCCGAGGAGGGTTCGTCTGCGCGGTACGTCGCGAGGAGGAGCACCGGGCTGTCCTCGAGGTTGTGCGAGAGGTAGACGACAAGGTCGAGCGTCGAGTTGTCGGCCCAGTGCACGTCCTCGAGCACGAGCAGCACGGGGACGGAGGCCGCGCGCTCGGTGAGCGACGCGAGCGTCTCGTCGAACACCTGCAGCTGCGATCCAGGCGTCCGCGCAGCGACGGTGCCGATGCTCGTTGACCGGACGCAGAGCCTCGACGAACGGCTGGTACGGCAGCTCCGTGCCGACGAGATCGATCGAGCGCCCGAGGAGGACCTCGAACCCCACGTCGCGGGCGCGTGCAACGCGAGCGTCGACGCGAGCCGCGTCTTGCCGATGCCCGCTTCGCCGGCGACGAGGACGGTCGCGCCTCTCCCGGCGCGCGCCGCGTCGAGCACGCGCTCGAGCTCCGCGAGCTCGCGTGCGCGACCGACGAAGACCTCGCTCGCGCGAGCCTCCACTCCGGCCAGTATCGCGCAGCCCGTCCACGGGCCAGGAGGGCGCTCGTACGCCGGCCAGCTGCCGAAGATACGCAGGCCGGGGGCAAGAGATAAGGCTCTCCGCCCGATGCGCTCGCGCTCCTCGCCCGCAACGATCAGCTCGATACGACGAAGCGGAGGAGGCGACGAGATGACAGCGATTGCACAGAACGAGCGTGAGCAGACCGGGCGGATGAAGGTGCACGCGGTGCGGGGCGGCGGCGACCTACGGCTGCACGTGCGCGAGTGGGGCAAGGCGGATGGACCGCCGATCCTGTTCATTCACGGCTGGTCGCAGAACCACCTCTGCTGGGCGAAGCAGTACGAGAGCGCGCTCGCCGACGAGTTCCGGCTCGTCGCCTACGACCTCCGTGGTCACGGCATGTCCGAGGCGCCGCTCGAGCCCGAGCACTACACCGACGACAAGCTCTGGGCCGACGACGTGGCGGCGATCATCGACGAGCTGCGTCTCGACCGGCCGGTGCTCGTCGGCTGGTCCTACGGAAGCTTCGTCATCTGCGACTACGTGCGCGCGTACGGCCAGGATCGAATCGCGGCGATCAACTTCGTCGAGGGCGCGGTCAAGCTGGGCGAGGCAGCCTTCGGCACGCTCATCGGCCCCGGCTTCCTCGACCACTTCGTGGGCGCGACCGCGGACGACCTGCCGACGAACATCCAGGCCATGCGCTCCTTCGTGCGGACGTGCGTCGTGAAGCCGGTGTCGGACGACGACCTCGAGACGGCCGTGTGCTGGAACGTCGTCGTGCCGGCCGCCGATCCGCGCCAATCTCGCGGCCCGCGAGATCGACTGACGACGACGTGCTGCGTGCTCTCGAGGTGCCGTTGCTCGTCACGCAGGGCCGGGCGGACTCGGTGGTGCTCCCGGCGATGGCCGAGCACGTGCTCGCCACCTGCCCGACCGCCGAGGCCTCCTGGTACGACGGCGTCGGTCACGTGCCGCACCTGGAGGAGCCCGAGCGCTTCAACCGCGAGCTGGCCGAGCCTGACCCGACGAGCGTGCCCGCAGCGGTAGCCTCGGCCGGGTGTTCGACCACGTCGGCGTCGCCGTCTCGGACCTCGCGGCTTCCGAGCGCTTCTACCGCATCGTCCTGGGCGTCCTGGGCGTCGAGCCCAGCTACGCGGACGCCGAGCTGGTCGAGTGGGAGGACTGGGCCATCGGGCCGACGGACCGCGAGCACCCGGTGACCCGCGGGCTCCACGTCGGCTTCCGCGCCCGCGACCGCCCGCAGGTCGACGCGTTCTGGCAGGCGGGGGTCGACGCGGGGTACGGCGACGAGGGCGCGCCGGGCCCGCGCAGGCACTACGGCGCGACGTACTACGGCGCGTTCCTGGTCGACCCCGACGGCAACAGCGTCGAGGCGGTCCACGCCGACCGCCAGGACGCCGTGCCCGACGGCCGCGTCGACCACCTGTGGATCCGCGTCCGCGACCCGCAGGCCTCCCGACGCTTCTACACGACGATCGCCCCGCACGCCGGGCTCCGCCTGACGCACGACGAGCCCGGGCGCGTGCAGCTGTCCGGCCCGGACTACATCTTCTCGCTCGTCCGGGACGAGCGGCCGCTCACGGAGCACGTCCACCTCGCGTTCCCCGCGCGCGAGGACGCCACGGTGCGCGCGTTCCACGCAGCCGCGCTCGCGGCGGGCTACGAGGACAACGGCGCGCCGGGCGAGCGCGCCGTCTACCACCCCGGCTACTACGGCGCGTTCGTGCTCGACCCGGACGGGCACAACATCGAGGTCGTCAACCACAACCGGGGCTGAGCCGTGGTGCGGGGTCTCGTCGTCTGAGCGCGCTCGAGGAACGTGCCGGCCAGGGCTACGTTGCGCCGGTGAATCCGCCCGACAGTTCATCGAGGCTGTCGCTGCGCATGACCTGCATGCGGCGGAAGGGTTGCTCGATCCCGATGTCGAAACCGTGACGCCGCGCGGCGCCGTTCGCGGCATCGCGGCGTGCCGGCAGGTGCTTTCCAAGGCGATCGGAGACGAGCAGTTCGCCATGGAACATGGCGGAGCCCGAGTTCGAGGACGTTGAGGGTGATGTCGCCCGGACGCGTGAGATCGCTCGGTGGCGTGAAACCGGCGAGGTGGCGTATGAGCGTGACTTTGCGGTGCGCTTGACGCTCGGCTGCGAAAGGATCGTCAGGGTCGTGGTGATGCCCGGAGGGGCTGCGGGCGCTAGCGAGAAGCAGGAGCTTTGGGGTGCCCTGGCCGGCCGACGTGACACTCACGACACATAGGATGACGCTGAGGGAGCTTCGCGTCGATGCCCGATCCGATCGCCGACATCCTCGGGGACTACCGAGCCTTCGCGGCAATGCAGCGCGACCGCCTTCTCGCCCGCGGCATCGACATCGCGCCCTACCCGCTCGGCCACCTCGCGGTGCGCGTCGCCGATTGGGACCTCTACGTCCACCAGCGCACACTGCTCGAGCGCCATGCCAGGGCGAACTTCGAGAACCTCTGGAACGGGCGTCCGATCTCCCTGATCGTGCTCGCCGAGCCGCTCGATGTCCTCGACGGGACTCCGCTCTCGAACATCGAGCTCATCCCGCCCGTTCATCAGCGCGTCTACCGGATGGGCCTCGAGCACCTCGGCGTCGTCGTCGGTGAGGAGATCGACGAGTTCTCGCGCATGCATCGCGCAGCGCTGACCGGGCAGCAGTTCCAGAGTTCAGCCGTGGACCCGGTCTACGTGCTGTTCGAGGACTTCACCCACGTGAAGTTCTACCGGCGCTCCTTCTTCGACGTCGTCGAGGACGCGGAAGGGGGGTTCGAGGGCTTCGTCCACGTCGACGACTGGGTGCCGCAGCGCCTCGTCACCGCCACCGGACCGAACCCGCTGCCGCGGTGACCGCTCACCGATCCGTCGCCTGAAGCGTCGTCGAACACGGCCGCCGAGGACGGCTCATGAATGTTCGGCACGTCATTGGCACGGGCCGCGCCCGGTCAGGCAACGCTGACGCGGCGGAAACCCCTTAAGGGTGCGGCATCGAGAGAACGGGAGCGACGGGACTCGAACCCGCGACCTCCGGCGTGACAGTTCTGTCCGGCCTTGGTCTGGGTAGGTCAGTAGTGGCCGTAGCCTTGGAACCGAGCCAACTTCGTGGGCGGGCGTGGTCGAGGCTGGTCCGCGTCGTCGGCGTGATCTGACACGAATCTGACACGGGCGAGGTCGGTCGCCGCGCCGTCTGCGGAAGGCTGCCCGCGGCCTCGAGGGATGTGACGCTGTCTTCTAGCCGAGCACGGCGTGCGTGCGGGGGTCGTCGGCGGGGAGTTGGCCGTCGACGGTGGCGGTCACCTGGCTGTCGAGGAGTTCGACGGTTCCACCGTAGGTGCTGAGGAACGCGGTGTCGGCGCAGTCGCGACCTGTTGCGATTCGGATCATCGAGCTTCTCGGTGCGAGTAGGGTCGCATCGACAACCTGCCATGCGCCTTGGACGTAAGCCTCGGCGACGGCGTGGAAGTCCATCGGAGCGAGTCCGGGAGCGTAGACGGACACCACGCGCGCGGGCATGTCCATCGCTCGCAGAAGCGCGATCGTCAGATGCGCAAAGTCGCGACAGACACCCTCGCCGGCGAGAAGTGTGGACACTGCTCCGTCGGTCGATCGACTGCTTCCCGCGACGTATCCGAGCCGCGACCCAACCCACGACGACACCCCAGCCAGCAGTTCGACTTCCTCCAACCCGGCGAACTCGGCGAACGCGAACGAGGTCAGGCGATCCGACTCGACATATCGGCTGGGTCTGACGTACCGAAAGAGGTCGATCTCGTCGACGATCGGCGGGTGGTCACGGCCCGTGATCGAGGCTGCATAGTCGATCACGACCCTGCCGGGATCGAGCTCTACGACATGGACACGGCCGAGGTGAGCCGCCTCGACCTCGCGAACCGGCAGCTGCATGTCGCCAAACCGGACGTCGAGCTCCTCCGAGAGACGGCGACCTGCGACCGACCCGAAGCTCGATACGGGCGGCGCCACCTGCAGATAGAGACGCGCGGGATCGATGACGTCGAGCTCGAGTCGAACGGATACATCCCGGCGCATCAACCCATCGTGCCGACAACCCGCCCTGCACGCTTTCGCCGGTGCTCCCGCCCGAGAGAGGAAGAGAGGGTGGGGTTCGCCCGTACGCCGTGAGTGTCGGGCGCCGGGGGCGAGGCGGGAACCGCCGCCTCGCCCCCGAGCCTGAGACGCTCACTTCGCCGGTGGCAGGAGCACCTTGCTGATGACGTGGATCGTGCCATTCGTCGCGGCGATGTCGGTCTTGACGACCTTCGTCGAGCCGTTGAGGAACACGGCCTTGCCCGCCACCCGGATCGCGATCGAGGGGCCAGCCAGCGTCTTGGCGGATTTGAGCGTCACGACACGCGAGGCGGGGACGTTGCCCTTCACGACGTGGTAGAGCAGGACCCGCCGGAGGGCTTCCCTGTTCGTTGCGAGGCTATCGAGTGTCGCCTTGGGGACAGCCTTGAAGGCGGCGTCCGTTGGCGCGAAGACCGTGAGCGGGCCGCTGCCCGACAGCGCCCCGACCAGCCCGGCCTTCTTTGCGAGCGCCAGAAGGGTGTTGAACTGGCCGGCCTGAGCGGCCGTCTTGACGATCGTCTGCTCGCCGGAGGCTGCGGCAGCCGGGCTGCTACCCAGCCCCACCGCAAGCGCGGCTGCGGCCAGCGACGCGGCCAGAGCGGCAACGGCGAGGAACGATCGGGAACGTGTGGCGGTCATGATCTGTCTCCTTGTTGTCGGTCGTACGGATCAGGGTCGTTCAGGCGGTGGAGACCCGTGGGTCGCGGCTCCAGCGCCGACGGATCGCCTGCTGCTGGGCGATCTGGTAGACGGCGGCGGCGCCAACGAGGCCGTAGATCACCCGGCTGACTGCGTTGGTCTCGCCGAACTCGAGCCCGACCAGCGCTGCCACGAGATCGAACTCCGCGATCGCCACGAGCGCCCAGTTGAGACCGCCGACGATCAAGAGAGCTGCGGCTGCGATGTCCAGGTTCTTCACGTGCGTACCTCCTTGTTTAGTGTTTGTAGAGGTTATGTTGAGACAGTAGCGGCTGCTTGCCAGGCATGTCAACTATTTGTTCAAGGTTCGTATAGAGTCTGGGTCATGAATGCGCCGTACCTGCGCATCGGTGCGCTGAGCGACCGAGTTGGCGTCTCGCCGGAGCTGCTCCGCGCGTGGGAGCAGCGCTATGGCCTGCTCCGGCCTCTGCGCTCGGAGGGCGGCTTTCGGCTCTACTCGTCCGCCGACGAGCTGCGGGTGCGTGCGATGCGTCGCCACCTCGACGCCGGCGTGTCCGCCGCGCAGGCCGCCCAACTCGCTCTAGCCGAGATGCCCGAGGACGAGACCGTGCCGTCGACGGGTCTTGCAACGCTCCCGGGTGAGTTGCGGAACGCGCTCGATCGCCTCGACGAACCGGGTGCTCACGCCGTCCTTGACCGGCTGCTCGCGTCTCTCACGCTCGAGACCGTCCTGCGAGATGTCCTGCTTCCGTACCTGCACGAGCTCGGCGAGCGTTGGGAGCGCAGCGAGATATCCGTTGCGCAAGAGCACTTTGCGAGCAACGTCCTTCGCGGGCGACTGCTCGGGCTTGCGCGTGGCTGGGGAAACGGCTCTGGTCCGACGACGGTGCTTGCCTGCGCGCCGGGTGAGCTCCACGACCTGCCGCTCTTGATGTTCGGGCTCGTGCTGGCCGGCCGGGGTCGCTCCGTCACGTATCTCGGCCCCGACACTCCGGTCGCGACGATCCGGGAGGCGCTCGCGGCGTTGCGTCCGGGGCGCGTCGTGGTCTCCGCGACTGCGGGACGGCGTCTGCGCGCCGCGAAGGCAGAGCTCGCCAACCTCGCTCGCGAGATTCCCGTCGCCCTCGCTGGCGCGGGCGCATCGGCGGGGCTGGCGCGGGAGATCGGGGCGAAGCTTCTCGAGGGCGACCCCGTCACCGCGGCGGAGCGACTCTCTGGGGGCAGCACATGACCAGCGGTGGGGATGGGCCTCGGGCGTGGAGCCAGTCGCGCGGGCCGAGCGGCGCGTTTGCCTCGGTGCAGCGAGCCTCGCTGCTGTGTCCGGCCGTCGAGCACTCGCGGGCCGGCGCGAGACGGCTCGGCGACCTCTACTGGCATGAGCTCGTCCGCTCGACGTTCGGCCTTGTTTGCGCGCGGGTCAGCCCCGACGCGGTGGTGCTCAGGCTGGTGGGAATCGGTCCCGCGTTGCTTCGCTTCGGTCGCGGGGAGCCGACGGTGACGCCCGACGCGGTCACGTGCCGTTACGCGATCCTTGGTGGGCTCCTCGCCCGCACGCCGGGCGGCTGGATCGCGTTCACGCAGACTGTCGGCTCCCCGCTCGAGGTGCGCTCCGAGATCGACGGCTTCTTCCCGCGGCTCGCGAGGCGTCGAGTCCGTCGCGGCTGGCGTGGCGTGCTGTACCCACACCTGCAAACTCGCCTTCACGTCGCCCTCGGGCGACGGTACTTCGCTCGCCTCCGCACGGAGGCTGCCCGATGAAGGTCGCCGTGCTCGGCGCCACCGGCATGGTTGGCCGCTCCCTGGTGCCCCTTCTGGCCGAGCGGGATGATGTCGTCGCCGTCTCGCGGCGTCCGGCGTGGACGACGAGCGGCGTACGTAGTGTCGCGGCCGACGTCACGGATGGCGAGGCGCTCGGTCGTGCCCTCGAAGGCGTGGATGTCGTGTACTACCTCGTTCATTCGCTCGGCACGGCTGACTTCCGAGAGCGGGATCGCATCGCGGCGACGACGACGGCGCGCGAGGCCGAGAGAGCCGGTGTCCGTCAGATCGTCTACCTCGGTGGTCTCGGAGACGAGTCGCCCGACCTGTCTCCTCACCTGAAGAGCCGCGCGGAGACGGCAGTACACCTCGCATCCGGATCGGTATCCGTGACAACCCTGCGTGCGGCAATGGTGATCGGGCGTGGGAGTGCCGCGTTCGAGACGATCGTGGCGCTCGTCGACCGTCTGCCCGGCATGATCTGCCCGCGCTGGGTCTCGACGTCGACGCAGCCGATCGCCGTCCACGACGTCACTGCGTACCTCGTTGCAGCCGGCGGCCACGAGGACATGCTCGGCGAGTCGTTCGACGCCGGAGGACCGGACGTCATGACCTATCGGCAGATGATCGAGCGAATCGCGCGAATTCGCGGCAGGCATCCGCTCATCGTGGAAGTGCCCGTCCTGTCGCCTCGCCTTTCCTCGTGGTGGCTCACACTCGTGACACCGGTGCAGTCGAGCGTCGCGCGGCCGCTTGTCGAAGGGCTCCGGACGTCGACGGTTGCGCACGACCAGCGCCTGCGCAACCTCGTGCCGCCCGAGCTCACGCCGTTCGACGAGGCAGCACGGAGCGCGCTTGCTCGACGTGAGGAGCGCGCTCGACCGGCATGACCGGGATCCGCCTCGGCTACGCATGCGTGAACACGCAGCTCGCTACGCCCGCTCGGACCGCACGGCTCGCGAACGTCACGGACGAGCGAATCGCAGAGCTTGTCGACGCGAACCTCGGCGCCCTCGAGGCGATCCTCCGCTGGAACCACAGCCGAGGGATCCAGGTCTTTCGGCTGACGTCGAACCTGATCCCGTTCGGGTCGCATCCGGCGAACACGCTCCGCTGGTGGGAGGTCTTCGCGGACCGCTTCGTCCGCCTGGGCCGCCTCATGCGCTCCGCCGAAATGCGAATCTCGACCCATCCCGGGCAATACATCGTGCTTTCGTCGATCCGCGAGGACGTCGTCGCGGCCGCCATCGCCGAGCTCAGCTACCACGACCGGCTGCTGAGCGCCTTCGGCCTCGGACACGCGCACAAGATCGTGCTACATCTTGGATCAGGCGTCGCCGATCCGCGAGCGGCCTACGACCGGTTCGCAGCCGGGTACGGACGGCTCTCACCCGGAGCGGCCAGACGACTCGTCCTCGAAAACGACGAGCGCTGGCCGCTCGACACGACGCTCGACTGGGCCGAGCGGCTTAGGCTCCCAGTCGTCTTCGACGCGTTCCACCACGAGCTCGCTCCATCGATGGAGCCGCTCGCAGTACGCGAGCTTGTGCTCCGCGCCGCGGAGACGTGGACGCCTGGCGACGGCCGCCAGGAGGTGCACTTCTCAACCCAGGCACAAGGAAAGCGACCGGGTGCACACGCGGAGACGATCGACATCGAAGCCTTCGCCCGATTCGCCGAGGAGGTCGGTGACCTGCCACTCGACTGCATCCTCGAAGTCAAGGACAAGGAACGCTCGGTGCTGCAGGTCCGCGAGCTCGCTCTCCGGATCGCCGCGAAGGTCGCGTGATTCGCCCTCGACCCGGAGCGGCAGCCGCGTCTGACGCTCCACGATCTACGGCACACGTTCGGCTCTCACCTCGTCCGGCAAGGTGCGGACCTCGTCACCGTCTGTAGGCAGATGGGGCACGCTCGACCGAGCATCACCCTCGACGTCTACTCGCACGAGTTCGCTGCCGTCCAGCACCGCGCCAGCGTGGCCAGCCGAATGACCGACGCGTTCAGTGGCATCCTCGCCGGCTCCAGAATCTGACAAGACCTGACAAAGAGGGCTCGGAGCAACTCCGAGCCCTCGACAGTCGAGCGGAAACGGCTTGTAGAGAGGACGGGAGCGACGGGACTCGAACCCGCGACCTCCGGCGTGACAGGCCGGCGTTCTAACCAACTGAACTACGCCCCCGAGCGCCGCGAGATTGTAGCGGCGCGCCGGCTCGGGGGTAGACGGAGCCGGGGCTGCGGGCAGACTTGGGGAGTGAACATCGCCGACTGGATCGCCCTGGCCGTGATCGCGCTCACCGCGATCACCGGCCTCCGCCGCGGGCTCCTCACCGGGGTGCTGTCGCTGGCAGGGCTCGTGGGCGGGGCCCTGCTCGGCGCCCGCTTCGCTCCCGAGATCGTCGGCGACGCGAGCCCGTACGTCCCACTCGTCGCGCTCGGCGGCGCGGCGCTCGGCGGGATGCTCGGGCAGATGGCCGGCATGTTCGTCGGGAGCTCGGCGCGGGGGATGCTGTCGATCCTGCCTCCGCTGCGGTGGGTCGACTCGGCAGGCGGAAGCGTACTCGGGCTCCTCACCGGCCTTGCGATCTGCTGGGTGTTCGGCGCGGCTCTGCTCTACCTCCCGGGCCAGACCGAGGCGCGGAGGCTCGCCCAGGAGTCGCACGTCGTCTCGGCGCTGACCCAGGCGCTGCCCCCCGCGACCGTGATGGAGGCCGTGGAGCGGATCGACCCGTTCTCGGCGATCGTCGGGCCCGTCGCTGGCGTCGGGCCGCCCGACCCGGCGATCCTTCGCGCGCCGGCGATCCGGGCCGCGCGCCCGTCCGTGGTTCGAGTGACGGGCTATGCGTGCGGGCTCGGCGTCGAGGGGTCGGGGTGGATCGTCAGGCCCGGGCTCGTCGTGACGAACGCGCACGTTGTGGCGGGCGTCGACCGGCCTGTCGTCGACCGGCACGGCGGGCGGGGCTACCCGTCGCGCGTCGTCTCCTTCGACGCCCGCAACGACGTGGCGGTCCTGCGCGTGCCCGATCTCTCGGGGAAGCCGCTGCCGCTGGGCGAGGCGCAGCGGGAGGAGTCGGTCGCGTTGCTGGGCTTCCCGCAGAACGGCCCGTTTCGCGCGACCCCGGTGCGGATGGGGCGCGGGGCGACCGTCGCGACGCGCGACGCGTACGGGCGGCTCGAGCTCGGGCGGTCGATCGTCGCCCTGAGGGGGGATGTCCAGCCCGGGAACTCCGGCGGGCCCGTCGTCAATCGCGTCGGCCGCGTCGTGGCGATGATCTTCGGGCAGCGCCGCGGGTCGGACGACGGCTACGCGGTGCCAATCCCGCAGGTCGAGAGCGCGCTCGCGAACGTTGGGCCGCCGCTCGAGACGGCCTGCGTCGAGCGCTGAGCTCAGTCGCGCGGGACGATGCGGGCGACCGGCCGCGGGCGCGGCGAACCGTCATCGACGGGCGTCTCGGCCCCCTCGGAGCGGTCGCCCGCCTCGGCGAGCAGCTCCGTCAGCGCGAGCGCGAGCGCGCGCTGGCCGTCCGAGGCGAAGCGATAGCCCGAAGGGCCGATCTCGCTGTTGCGTTCCACGAGCTCACGGTACGACCGCTCGCCCTCCGGCGTCTCGCGCCACGCCCGGGCGAGGCGCTCGAGCTGCTCGGCGAGCGCGGCGAGCGTGCTGCGGTAGCGCACCCAGCGGTGGTTGTCCCAGGAGAGGCCCGGGTCGGTGCCCGGGGTCTCGGCAAACCGCTCGACGAGCGCGCGGCCGGCTGCCTGCCCCCGCAGCGTCAGGGCATTGATCACCTGCGGAGGCATCGTGAGATTGATCCCGCCCTCCTCCGGCGCCGTGTGGACGTGGACGATGCGGTCGCGGTAGCCCGGCTGGTGCGTGAGCGTCGCGTCGACGTGGTTCTGCATCGTGCGGACGATGCCCGACACGAACCCCGAGAGGCTTCCGAGCCCGGGTCGCGCGTCGATGCGGTGCCACCTGTCGAGCAGCCCGCCGGCGTTCGAGAACGGGAGGTAGACGTTGGCCGCCTCGTCGGCCTCACGCGGATGGTCGGGATGGAAGCCGTCGAGGTCGATCGCGAACGTCGGCCGTGTGGGAAGCGGTGCGTCGAAGAAGTGGACCGGGAAGTTGCTGGAGATGCCGCCGTCGGAGAACCAGCACACGTCGGCGACCAGCGGGTGGGCGGAAGGCCGCCCGCTCTCGACCGCCTCGACGGCGTCGCGCGTGTGCTTCGACGTCATGTCGAGCGCGTGGAGCGGTACCGCGCTGATGAGGAGGGGAAAGCTGAGGCTCATGCGGGCCGCGACGACCACCGGGACGTCGTCCGGCGCCGGGAACGGGCGAAGCGGTGCGAGGGCTTCGAGGCGGCGGCGCGTGCGCTCGGCCCGACGGCCGGTGCCCGAAGGCGGCGGGTGCGCCTCCATCCAGGCGACGATTCTCTCCGGGAAGATCCGGCGCAGCTCGGTTGGGTCGAACAGGATCTCGCCGCTCGACCACGGCATCCGCTGAGGCCGGCGCTGCGTGACGTTGGTGGTCATCATCTGGAGGTCGATGCCCTTTGCGCGCAGGTCGCCGAAGGTCAACGGGCCGGCTGTGCGTACGTCCTTGGCCGCGAGGTCGTCGAGGAGGTCGGCGAGCCACGGCGTCAGCGCGGGGCGGGCGCTGCCCGGTGGCGAGAGCCCGGAGCAGAGGCCGAATCGGTTGCCGCCGAGCGCTTTCGGCAGGCCCACGGCCAGACGCACGGCGAGCGCCAGCGCCAGCCCGATCAGGGCGAGCAGGAGCCCCGCGACCACGGCGCAGACGGCGAGCATGCCCGAGCCGTCCACCACGGCCACGGCGACGAGCGCGACACCCGGCGCCAGGCCCGCCGCCGCGGTCAGCGGGAAGCTCCGCAGGGCGGCGCCGACGACGCGTAGCCCGCGCGCCATCCCCGTCCGGCCGAGGCCGGCCGTGAAGAGCCGGAAGAACGGGGTCGTGCCGGGCTGCGGCTGGAAGAGCTCGATGAGGTTGTCGCCGGCGCCGAGCCAGGCCGGAAGGGCGGCGAGCTTCTCGAAGCCGCCGCGCTCGCGACCGTGCTCGGCTGCTGCCGCGCCCGCCGCGGCGATCGCGCCGGCCGACCTCCCGCCGACGCTCGCGAACCGGTACGTCCGCGCGAGCTCGCAGAGCGCGTGCGGGTAGACGACGCCGCTCGTGATCCCGCCCTTCAGCACGACGTCGCACGTGCGGGTCGGATGCGCGTAGTCGTACGTCCGCGGGTCGGTGCTCGTCCGGTCGGCTCGAGCCTCGCGATCGTGACGTGCATCCGGTGCACCCGCCTGGGGCGCGTCTGCCGCAGCGTCATCGGGTCGATCCACAGCTCTCCCTCCGACCGCCTGGCCGGAGCGTAGAGCACCGGGCACGCGGCTACCAGTGGCCGCGCCGAGACGGCCGCGGCCGGGTCAGGAGAACAGGTCGAGCGCGGCGAGCGGCTGCTTGAACGGGGGAATCACGTAGACCCCGGCCGCGCGCGAGCGGGTGTCGTCGACGAGCGCCCGCGCGAGCTCGAGCCCGACGGCCGGCGCATCCGCACCCGCGTCGTGGAGCGCGGCCAGCACTTCCTCGGGGACGGTGATGCCCGGCACCTCGTTGTGCAGTCGGAGCGCCATCGCGTGACTGCGGAGCGGCCACACGCCGACGAGGACCGGCACCGGCCACTCGCCGCCCAGGCGCTCGGCGAAGCGGTCGAGCAGCTCGGCGTCGAACAACGCCTGTGTCATCGCGAATTGCGCTCCGGCGTCGAGCTTGCGCCTGAACCGCTCCAGCTCGAGCTCCAGGTCGTCGGCGGATGGGTTGACCGCGACACCGACGAAGAACGACGTGGGCGCGTCGATGCCCTTCCCGACGTAGTCCTCTCCCCGGTTGAGCGCCGAGAGCAGCTGGACGAGCCCGATCGAGTCGACCTCGTAGACCCCGCGCGAGCCCGGGTAATCGCCGACGTGCGGGGGGTCGCCAGTCACGGCGAGGATGTTGCGCACCCCCTCGGCGTGCGCCCCGAGCAGGACGCCCTCGAGGCCCATCACGGTCGTGTCGCGGGGGGTCACGTGCGGGATCGTCTCGATCCCCGCTTCGCGCTGGAGCGTCGCCGAGGTCATCAGCGCATTCATCCGCGCCCGCGCCATCGGGTTGTCGTTGATGTCGACGAAGCCGACCTGCCCGGAGGCATGGAGCGCGCGGGCGACCTCGACGAGGCCTTCGAGCGAGCCGCCCTTGGGCGGGTCAGCTCGACCGAGACGACCCACTCGCCGTCGCGGAAGGCGCGCTCGAGACCGGTCACCTCCTCGCGGGACGTCGGTGCGAGCACGAGCTCCGGCTCGTCCACCTCGATCGTCGCGCGGGCGACGCGACCTGCGTCGAACGCCTCGCGCACGGCTGCGATCTGGGCCGGTGTCGTCCCGCAGCAGCCACCGACGATCCGCGCGCCGAGGTCGACCGCCTGCACTGCGAACTCCGCGAAGTAGTCCGGCGTCGAGTGCGGGTACACGACTCGGCCACCCGCGAGGCTCGCGAGGCCGATGTTGGGCATCGCGGCGAGCGGGAGGCCCGCGCCGCGCATGCTCCGCAGCGCCCGGAGCGCCACGGTCGGGCCCGCTCCGTGGTTCGTCCCGATCGCTGCGACGTCGAGGTCGGCGAGACGGCGAGCGGCGGTGTCGGCGCCGACACCGCCGGTTACCTCCGCGTCGTCGTCGAAGGTGAGGAGTGCGACGAT
Source organism: uncultured Actinomycetes bacterium (assembly GCA_963747125.1). Lineage (GTDB taxonomy): Bacteria > Actinomycetota > Thermoleophilia > Gaiellales > Gaiellaceae > Gaiella. The sequence continues at coordinate 29,615 of CAVVEN010000028.1, forward strand.
CGGCAGCGACGAGACGCCGCGCACCGCCTCGACGGCGACGACGAGCTCGTCGAGGTCGAAGAACGTTTCGACCGTGAACAGGTCGACACCGCGCCCCTCGAGGACACGCGCCTGTGCGGCATAGAGCGGCCCGTGCTCGGCCGCGTCGAACACCTCGAGCTCGCCGAGCGGGCCGATCGAGCCCGCGACGAAGACGTGGCGGCCGGCGACGTCGCGTGCCTCGCGGGCGAGGCGGACGCCGGCGGAGTTGATCTCCTCGAACGAGTCATCCAGCAGAACGCGCGCGAGCTTGCGACGGTTGGCGCCGAAGGTGTTCGTCTCGATCAGCTCGGCCCCGGCGGCGATGTAGCTCGTGTGGACGGCGACCACGCTCTCCGGCGCCCAGAGGTTCGCCTCCTCGGGACAGCGGAGGCCGTGCACGGCCTCCGAGATGAGCGCGCCCGTGCCGCCGTCGGCCACGAGCGGCGGGCCGGCGTGGAGGCGCTCGAGAAAGCGGCTCATGCGTCCGACTGTAGTCCCGGGTTGGGTACTGGGATCGGGCGAAGCGGGGCTGCCGCCGAAGCCCCGCTCCGACACGACCGACTCCGAAGCGATGGGAGCCGGCCCCCCTCGCGCCTGAGCGGCGTCCGGTGAGCGAAGCGGTCATCGGCCCTCCCGTACACCCGGAGTATCACCCGGCCGGGGTAACGCGAAGGGAGGTGTCCTACCTCGACCTCGGACACGGGGATGCCCAGAGACGGAGAGGGGGCGGCCATCGCCGCCCCGTTCTCCAGTTCCATGGCCAGGAAGCGATTTGCCGTCAGTTCCCGTCCAGGAGCTGCTCCCTCCATCGGCAGCAACCCCGCGGACCTGAAGGGCCCATGCCCCCGCTACGCGTCGGGATGGACGACCCGGCCCTCCATCCCGCCGGCGACGGTCACGAGCTCCCCCGTGACGTGCCCGGAGAGCCGGTCGGAGGCGAGCACGACGACCTGGGCGGCGACGTCCTCCGGCAGGGCGACCTTGCGCAGGGGCATCGTCCGCGTGATCCGGCGGACGTCGTCCACCTCGAGAAGCCCGCGCGTCATCGGCGACACCGTCCAGCCCGGCGCGACCGCGTTCACGCGCACGCGGGGCCCGAGTCGGGCGACCTCGTTCTTGAGGGACAGCAGGAGGCCGCCCTGGATGGCGGCCTTCGCCGCCGCGTAGTCCGCGTGGCCCGCCTCGCCGAAGCGACCGGCCGTCGAGCCGACCAGCACGAGCGCGCCGGCGCCCGTGTCGACGAGCCCGCGCAGGAACGCCCGCGCGGTGAGAAAGGTCGCCGTCAGGTTCAGGGCCATCGTCCGCTCGAAGCGAGCGAGGTCGAGCTCCCAGGCGGGGACGTCCTCGGACGGGTAGACGCCGGCCACCGCGGCGCAGACGTCGACCGTGCCGAGCGTCTCGCGCGCGTCCGTGAAGAGCCGCTCCGCCTCGGCCTCGTCGGTCAGGTCGGCCCGGGCGACGGGTGCACCCCCGAGCTCCTCCGCGAGGGCGCGGGCGCGCTCCTCGCCGCGGTGGTAATGGACCAGCACGCGGGCGCCCTCCGCGGCGAACGCGCGGGCGCATGCCGCGCCGATTCCGCCCGACGCGCCGGTGACGACGACGCCCTGCCCCTCGAGCCCGGTTTCCATCCGCGCAGCCTATGCGGGTGCGGTCGGGTGGGCCTACGCGCGGTCGAGCGTCGCGTGCCGGAGGCTCATCCGCTCGGCGTTCCGGATGAAGAGGTATCCGAGGGCGCCGTACACCACGCCGATCGCCACCTCGACGCCGAGCAGCCCCGCCACGTCCGACAGGGACTCGCCGTCGGCGACGCGCCTCGCGAGCCTCGATCCCGTGCGTGAACGGCAGCACGTTCGAGACCTGCTGCATCCAGGCGGGGAGCTGGTCCACCGGCACGTTCGCGCCCGTGAAGACGAGCAGCACGCCGAACATGATGTTCGCGAGCACCGCCTGCTCGCGGAGCAGCAGCCCGAAGCCCGCGCCCGTGAGCCCGAGGCCCGTGCACGAGAACGCGCAGACGGCGGTCGCCAGCGCGAGCGGCGCGAGCGACGACGCGGGCACGTGGATCCCGACGATCAGGCCGCCCACGACGAGCGCGAACGCGGCCACGAAGAAGCCGTTGACGACGACCGGGCAGCGCCCGACCGAGGAAGAGCGGCAATCGCGGCGCGGGGCTGACGAGGATGTATCCGAGCGTGTGCTGGAACCGCTCCCCGCCGATCGTGAACGTCATCGCGAACAGGCACGGGATCGCCGCGTACTGCACCGCGTTCCCGATCACGAAGAACTCGTCGGACTCGAGGCCGGCCGAGCGGCCGATGTAGACGAAGAGCAGGATCTGGAAGATCGGCGCGACGAGCATCGACGGGATGTAGACCTCGGGCCGGAGGAACGAGAACAGCGCCCGGAAGCTGAGCAGCCCGCCGACGAAGAAGACGCGCACGCCGGTCATGCCAGCGCGAGCGTGCCGGCGCGGCGTGCGCTCGAGAGCACGGTCTCGAGGATCGCGATGCCGATCGCGAGGTAGACCGCGCCGAGCGTGAGGGCGAGCAGCGATCTCGGGCCAGCGCCCCCGCCCCGGTCGCGGCGTCGCGGATCGCGTCGACACCCCAGGTCGGCGCCAGCGCCCACGAGAGCGGCCGCACCCAGGCCGGGAGGATCGTCAGGGGCACGAGGAACCCGGCGATCAGCCAGACGGGGTACTCGAGCAGGTTCCCGAGCGCCCACGCGGTCCGGTAGCGGACGAACGACACGGCGAGGAGGAAGCCCATCGCCCCGATCGAGACCACCGTCGCGACGAGGGCGACGGCGAACGCGACCGGCTGCTCGAACGGGAAGGTCGACGCCGAAGACGAACCGGCTCAGGAGCAGGGTCGCGGTCATGCTGTAGAGCCCGAGCGCGGCCATCGCGATCGTCACCGGGCAGCAGGACGGTGGCGAAGTGCACCGGCGCGCAGACGAGCAGCTCCAGCGTCCCGTGCCAGCGCTCGCGCTGCATCGCCGAGCCGGCCGAGGTGCTGGTCGACGACCAGATCCCCATCACGGCCGCGCCGAACGAGGCGAACACGAGCGACTCCTCACCGGCGCCGGCACGGAACATGAGGAACGCGATCGTCGCGAAGAAGAGCGGCCACAGCACTCCCAGGAGCCCGTCGAACGACGAGCGCGTCATCATCTTCAGGTGGAGCGCGAACCCGACCGCGAGGACGCGCGCGAGCCGGGTCGGCTTGTGCGAAAGCGCGGCGCGCGTCGGGCGCGACGTCAGCCATCCACCGCGACGGGCTGCTCGGTGACGAGCGCGACGTAGGCGTCCTCGAGCGTCGGCTCGCGGGTCGTCACGCGGCCGAGCGACACGCCGTCGAGCCGCGCGAGGACGTCGTGCGTCGGCTCGTGGCCGGAGCCGGCCTGGACGACGACGACCTGTGCCTGGTCGCGATCCTCGACCGCCACCGACGTGACCCCTTCGATCGAGCGCAGCGACTCGACCCTGCCGTTCTCGATCCCGTACACCTCGATCTCCACGACGACGCCGTCGGAGACCCGGTCCTTGAGATCGCGCGGGCGTCCCCTCGGCGACGATCTGGCCCTTCGCGACGACCGCGATCCGGTCGCAGAGCGAGTCCGCCTCGAACATGTAGTGCGTCGTGAGGAGCACCGTCTTCCCCGCCGCCTTGAGCCCGGCGATCGTCTGGCGGAGCTCGCGCGCCCCGACGGGGTCGACGCCGATCGTCGGCTCGTCCAGGAAGATCACCGGCGGGTCGTGCAGCAGCCCCCGCGCGATGTGGAGGCGCTGGCGCATGCCGCGTGAGTACCCCTCGACGCGCTCCTTCTCCCGGCCGGCCAGCCCGACGAGCTCGAGCAGCTCCTCGATCCGCTCGCGCTGCCGCCGGGGCTCGACGCCGTACAGCTCCGCGAAGTAGCGCAGGTTGTCCAGGCCCGACAGGCGCTCGTAGAGGCCCCGGTCGCCGCCGAAGACGTAGCCGATCCGCTCGCGCACCCAGTGCGCGTCCTCGACGACGTCGCGCCCGAGGACGCGCGCCTGGCCCGACGTCGGGATGAGGAGCGTGATCAGCATCTTGATCGTGGTCGTCTTGCCCGCGCCGTTCGGGCCGAGCAGGCCGAAGAGCTCGCCCTCCTCGATCTCGAAGCTGACGCCGCGCACGGCCTCGACCTCGAGCGAGCGGCGGCGGAACGTGCCGGTCGTGGTCCGATACGTGCGGTGGAGATCGATCGCTTCGACGACGGGCGCCACGGCGCTCCACGCTAGCGGCGGCCCGCGAGCGGCGATGGGCGGAAATCCGAACCGTGCCCGCGGCGTTGACATGTCACGGGTCGCGCTGCGACAGTACCCGGCCTGCGGACTAGCGGGTGGGCGCAACATCGAGCATCGACCGGCGTCTCACACCGTGAGGGATCATCACGAAGGAGGGAGCGAATGAAACGACGCGGAGGAGTTGTGCTGGCGCTTGCGACGATCGTCGCCGCCGCGCTGGCATCGACCGCCGGCGCCGGATCGTCGAGCGTCGCCAAGGCGCAGGCGATCAACTGCAAGAACACCGTGAAGCTCGCCCTGATCACCCCGCTCACGGGCGGCGGGGGCTTCATCGGCCAGGAACAGCTCGCGTGGGCCAAGTACGGGGTGAAGACCCTGGCCAAGAAGTACGGCCTCAAGGTGCAGCTCCTGCAGGGAGACACCCCGGTCGAGAAGGGCAACGGCGAGGCGGTCGTCGTCGCCCAGAAGTTCATCTCCGACCCGAGCGTCCTCGTCACGATCGGACCTGCGACCTCGGGCGGCGTCGCCGCGGCGAGCGCGGCGCTGACCGCGGCGGGCATCGCCCAGATCTCGCCGTCGGCGACCCGGACGTCGCTGACGAAGGGTGCCAACAGGGAGGCGACGAACGCGTTCTTCCGCGTCGTGCCCGGCGACTACATCCAGGGGCCGACCGACGCGACCTACATGGTCGACAAGCTCAACGCCAAGAAGGTCGCGATCGTCGACTTCCAGGAGCCGTACTCGGTCGGTCTCGCCGACGCGGCCGAGACGGTCCTGAAGAAGAAGAACGTCAGCGATCACCCGCCTGTCGACCTCTGTCAACACGACCGACTTCTCGTCGCTCGTCACGCGGGTGCCGAACGACGCCGACATCGTGTTCTTCCCGACCCAGCAGGCGGCGGACGCGCAGACGTTCGCCCAGCAGATGCTCGAGCAGGGCAAGAAGGCGAAGGTGTTCGGCGGGGACGGGACGAACAGCCCGACCGCGTTCAAGATCGCCGGCTCGTACGTCTCCAACTTCGCGCCGGACATCAGCGGCATCCCGGCGAACAAGGCGCTGATCGACGGATGGAAGAAGGACAACCCGAGCGCGACGCTCGGCTCGTTCGGCCCGCCCACCTATCTGGCCGTCGAGGTCGCGCTGAACGCGATCAAGAAGGCCTGCGACGGTGGCAAGGGCACGATCGCGAACCGGAAGCTCGTGATCCGGAACGTCAAGAAGATCAACCTCAAGACGACGCTCCTCGGTGGGCCGTTCCGCTTCTCGACGAAGTCGAACGACCCGCTCAACGGGAAGTTCTACGTCTTCCAGATCCAGTCGAACGGCAGCTACAAGCTCGTCGGCTAGCTCTGGTCGTCCGACCGTAGCGGCCCGGCAGGCGCCGGGCCGCTACGCGTCGGACACCGCTGTAGACTCGCGCTCCGCGTGGATACCTTCATCCAGCTGACGCTCAACGGGCTGACGCTCGGGAGCGTCTACGCGCTGATCGCGCTCGGCTATTCGCTCGTCTACGGGATCCTCAAGCTCCTCAACTTCGCGCACGGCGACGTCTTCATGGTCGGGTCGTTCATCGGCTTCGGCATGCTGCAGCTGCTCGGCGGCTCGGCGGATCCCGTCGTCCCGGTGTGGCTCCTGCTCATCGCGATCACCGTCGCCGCCATGGCCGGCTGCGCGGTGCTGGGGGTCGCGATCGAGCGGTTCGCGTACCGTCCCCTGCGCGACGCGCCGCGCATCGCCCCTCTCATCAGCGCGCTCGGCGTCTCCTTCTTCCTCGCGTACTCGATGCAGCTCCTCTTCGGGGCCGAGCAGCGCGACTACGACGCGTTCGCGATGGACAACGGGGCGCTGTTCTTCAAGGGGTTCGACATCGGCAACGTCCGGGTGCCTCTGCTGCGGATCATCATCATCGTCGCCGCGTTCGTGCTGATGGCGCTCCTCTGGGTGCTCGCGACCCGGACGAGGACCGGCAAGGCGATGCAGGCGACCTCCCACGACCGCGAGGCCGCCGCGATGATGGGCATCGACATCGACCGCGTGATCGTGTTCGCGTTCGTCCTCGGATCGGCGCTCGCAGGAGCGGCCGGTGTGCTCTTCGCGCTGCGCGCGCCGACCTTCCCCTCGATCGGCTTCCTCGCCGGGCTCAAGGGCTTCACCGCGGCCGTGATCGGCGGCATCGGCTCGATCCCGGGCGCGATGGCCGGCGGGCTCATCCTCGGCTTCGCCGAGGCGTACACGCAGGGATACATCTCGACGAAGTGGTCAGACCTGCTCGTGTTCGTGATCCTCATCCTGTTCATGCTGTTCCGCCCGCAGGGCCTGCTCGGCAAGGCCGACATCAGGAAGGTGTAGCCCGTGTCGAACCCGACCGACTGGGACGACCTCTCGCAGCCGCTCGAGGGCGCCAGCGAGGCGAGCGCGGCCGAGGGGGCGACGAGCCCTCAGGTGGGTCGGGACGAGTGGGTCGCGCGCCACGGCGAGCGCCGCGCCGACCGGGGCGGGTGGCTCGGCACGATCGAGCAGCGCCTCCAGGTCGTGCCGTGGTGGGCGTGGCTCGCGCTCTTCGTCGGGATCATCTGCCTGCTCCCCGTCGGGTTCGAGAGCGGCTACGTCCGGCTGGTGGCCTTCAACACGGTCGTCTTCATGCTGCTCGCCCTCGGGCTCAACATCGTGGTCGGCTGGGGCGGGCTGCTCGACCTCGGCTACGTCGCCTTCTTCGGGATCGGCGCGTACACGTACGCGCTCCTCAGCTCCGACAAGTACGACATCCACCTTCCGACGCTCGTCGTGATCCCGCTCGTCGCGATCGTCGGCGGGATCGTCGGGTTCCTCGTCGGCCTGCCGTCGAGACGGCTCTCGGGCGACTACCTCGCGATCGTGACGCTGTTCTTCTTCCAGGTGTTCCTCACGTTCACGAACAACGGCGACGACGTCTTCGGCCACAACGTCACGAACGGCCCGAACGGGATCCTGAACGTCGACCAGTTCGACTTCTTCGGCTGGACGTTGCCCCGGGCAACCGAGGACGGCCTCTTCAACATCGTCTACCTCTACGTCGCGCTCGTCGTCTTCACCCTCGTGTACGTCGCGCTCCACCTCCTGAACGACTCGCGCACCGGGCGCGCCTGGCGCTCGCTGCGGGAGGACCCGCTCGCGGCCGAGCTGATGGGCATGCCGGTCAACCGGCTCAAGCTGCTGGCGTTCGCGTTCGGCGCGTCGGTCGCGGCGCTGACCGGGACCTTCGCGACGGCGCTCCCGGGGAGCGTGTTCCCCGGGAACTTCGAGTTTCCGCTCCTGATCACCGTCTACACGATGGTGATCCTCGGCGGCGCCGGGAGTCAGGCCGGCGTCGTGATCGGAGCGGTTCTGGTCAGCGTCCTCCTCGAGATGCTCCGCGACGCCGGCGACGACGTGCGCGCCCTGTTCTACGTCGTGATCATCCTCGCTCTCACCGCCTTCTTCCGCGCGTCGACGAAGCTCGCCGTCGTGCTCGGCGGCACGATCGTGTTCGGTCTGCTGGCGCGCGTCTTGGCGGGCGAGATCGACTCGTCGTGGACCGCCGGGCCGGTCGACGGAACCGGACGGGTCACGGGCTGGGCCTCGGACTGGGTGATCGTCCCGACCCACATGGCCGGGTGGGTCGCGCCGGTCACGTACGTCGGGCTCGTCGCCCTTGCACTCGCCCTGACGCTCGTCCACGGCTGGACGCGCATCGTCCTCATGGTGCCGACGCTCTACCTCGCGGCCTTCGTCTGGGAGAACGTGCTGCTCCCCCACCCGGAGTCGGCGCGTTACATCGTGCTCGGGGCGATCCTCGTGGCGACTATGATCGCGCGGCCGCAGGGCCTCCTCGGCGAGAAGCGCGTGGAGATCGTGTAGTGCCCGCGGAGAAGCTCCTCGAGCTCCGGAAGGTGTCGATGGCGTTCGGCGGGCTCAAGTGCGTCTCGTCGCTCGACCTCCACGTCGACGAGGGCGAGATCGTCTCCGTGATCGGGCCGAATGGCGCGGGAAAGACGACGCTCTTCAACCTGATCACCGGGGTCTACGCCCCGATCGAGGGCGACATCTTGTTTGCCGGCGAGAGCATCGCGGGCCTCGAGCCGCATGTGATCACACGGAAGGGGATCGCGCGGACGTTCCAGACGCTGCGCCTCTTCCTCAACATGACCGTCCGCGAGAACGTCATGGCCGCGGCGTATGGGCATACGCACGCGGGCGCGTTCCGCTCGATCTTCCGGACGCCCGGTCAGCGGCGCGAAGAGCGCGAGATCCGGGCGCTCGCGGAGGAGCGGCTCGCGTTCTTCGGCGAGCGGCTGATGGGTTACCGCTGGGACCAGCCCGCCTATTCGCTGTCCTACGCCAACCGGCGCCGGCTCGAGATCGCGCGAGCGACGGCGACGAAGCCGCGCCTGCTGCTGCTCGACGAGCCCGCAGCCGGGATGAACCCGAAGGAGACCCACGAGATCACGGAGCTGATCGCCAAGCTCCGCACCGACGGCGGCTACACGATCCTTGTGATCGAGCACGACATGCACGTCGTCGCGGGGATCTCCGATCGCGTCGTCGCGCTCGACCACGGCACGAAGATCACGGAAGGCTCGTTCGAGACGGTCGCGACCGACCCGCGCGTGGTCGAGGCATACCTCGGGACGGGCGGGATGGTGCGGAAATGAGCGCGCAGGCGCCGGTTGCCGATGCTGCTCCTCTCCTCGAGCTCGAGGGGATCAACACGTACTACGGCCAGATCCACATCCTCCAGGACTCGCACCTCGTCGTTCGGGCGGGGGAGCTCGTCTGCCTCCTCGGCGGGAATGCGTCCGGGAAGTCGACGACGCTCAAGACGATCCTCGGGATCGTGCGGCCGCGCACCGGCCGGGTCCTGCTCGCGGGCGAGGACGTGACCCGGTTGCCGACCGCTCACCGCATCCGGCGCGGTCTGGCGATCGTGCCGGAGAACCGCCGCCTGTTCGGCCCGATGACGGTGCTCCAGAACCTCGAGATGGGCGCCTACCTGCGGCCGCGCTCCGACCTGAAGGAGGAGTTCGAGCGCGTCTACTCGCTCTTCCCGCTCCTGTACGAGCGGCGCTCCCAGCTCGCCGGGACGCTCTCCGGCGGCGAGCAGCAGATGGTCGCGATGGGCCGGGCGCTGATGTCCAAGCCCAAGCTCCTGCTGATGGACGAGCCGTCGATGGGCCTCGCGCCGGTGCTCGTCGAGCGCAGCTTCGAGATCATCCAGCAGGTCAACCAGGCGGGCGTCGCGATGCTCGTCGTCGAGCAGAACGCGAACGTCTCGCTCTCGATCGCGGACCGCGGCTACGTCCTCTCGACGGGCCGGATCGTCCTGGAAGGCAAGGCCGCCGAGCTGCTCGAGAACGAGGACCTCCGCAAGGCGTACCTCGGCAGATAGGGGCCCGCCGGCGGATCGGACGGCGGGCTACCCGTCGCCGTTCGGGCGCGGAGCGGCGGTCATCGACCCGAGGTAGAGCTCGGCGACGCGCGTGTCGACGAGCAGGTCGGCTCCCGTCCCCTCGTGCGCGTTCCGCCCCATGTCGAGCACGTACCCGCGGTCGGCGAGCGCGAGGGCGCGACGCGCGTTCTGCTCCACCATGACGATCCCGATGCCACGGTCGCGGATGCCCTCGAGCTCCGCGAAGACCATGTCGGTCGCCCGGGGGGAGAGGCCCGCGGAGGGCTCGTCGAGGAGGAGCAGCGACGGTCGGCCGACGAGCGCGCGCCCGAGCGCCACGAGCTTACGCTGGCCGCCGGAGAGCGTGCCCGCGCGCTGGCGGCGGCGGTCGCGCAGAAGCGGGAACTGCTCGACGACCGCGGCAACGGCGTCGCGACGGTCGCCGCGCGCCAGCGCCTGAGCGCCGACGTCGAGGTTCTCCGAGACCGTCAGGCTGGGGAACACGTTGTCGAGCTGGGGGACGAAGCCGAGCCCGCGCCGCGTGATGCGGTCGGGGCGCGACCCCGTGACGTCGTCGCCGTCGAACACGACGGAGCCGCTCGTCGGGCGGACGATCCCGGAGACCGCCTTGAGGAACGTCGACTTCCCGGCCCCGTTCGGCCCGATCACGGCGACGATCTCGTCGCCGTCCGCGCGCAGCGACACGCCCCGGAGCACGAGCACGTTCTCGTACCCCGCGTGCAGGTCGTGGACGAGGAGCGCGGCGTCGCTCACCCGCGTGTCCCGAGGTAGGCGTCGATCACGCGCTCGTCGTTCCGCACCTCTTCGGGCGTGCCGTCCATCAGCACGCGGCCCTCGTTCATGACGACGACCCGGTCGCTCGCCTGCATCACGAACCCCAGGTCGTGCTCGACGATGAGGAACGAGACGCCGCGGTCGGCGCGCAGCTCGAGCACGTGCGCGAGCAACTCCTCCCGCAGGGCGGGGGCGACGCCCGCGACCGGCTCGTCGAGGAGGATCAGGCGCGGCGCCGCCATCAGGATCCGTGCCAGGTCGAGCAGCTTCCGCTGTCCGCCGGAAAGCGTCCCCGAGAGGGCGCCCGCGTGCCCGTCGAGCCGGACCAGTCGAAGCAGCTCGTGCGCCTGCTCGGTCACCTCGACCTCGCGCCGGCGGACCGCGGCGCGGCGTGCGACGACGCCCCAGAGGTGCTCGCCGGGGTGCTCCGGGGCTGCGAGTCGCACGTTGTCGAGCACCGTCATCCGCGTCAGCGCCCGGGCGGTCTGGAACGTCCGGCCGAGGCCCGCCCGCACGATCCGGTGCGGCGGCCGCCGGTCGATGCGGCGGCCCGCGAGCTCGATCCTGCCCGCGTCGGCTCGCACGAAGCCGGAGATGCAGTTGAAGAGCGTCGACTTCCCGGCGCCGTTCGGCCCGATCAGCGCCGTGATCGAGCCGGCCTCGACGGTCAGGGAGACGTCGTCGACGGCCCGAACCCCGGCGAAGGCCTTGCTCACGCCGCGCGCCTCGAGCAGCGCGCTCATTCGAGCACCATCTCGTCCCGTCGTCCGAGGAGACCCTGCGGCCGGAAGACGACGAGCAGGATGATCACGAGCCCGATGACCATCAGCCGGACGTACGCGCGGTCGGCCGAGTCGAGGTACGAGAAGGGGGCGAAGTCGAAGAAGCGCGTCGCGGCGAACAGGAACCCGAACAAGAGCGCCCCGACCGGGACCGCCCAGACACGGCCGACTCCGCCGAGGATGAGGATCATCCAGCCGAAGAACGTGATCAGCGGCTGGTAGTCGTCGGGGCTGAAGAAGGAGAACTGCCACGCGTAGACGCACCCGGCGAGGCCCGCCAGCGCCGCCCCGAGCGCCAGCGCCTGCAGGCGGTACGCGAAGACGTGCTTGCCGAGCGACGAGGTCGCGTCCTCGTCCTCGCGGATTGCGCGGAGCACCCGACCCCACGGGGTGCGCGCGAGCCGCGCGGTGAGCCAGACGAGGAGGAGCGCCGCGGCCCAGACGAGAAGCAGCATCACCACGTCCTTGTCACCGATGTGGAGCCGGGCGCCGACCCAGCGCTGGAGCCGCTCCCACTGCCCGTTGTACTGCGCGGCCGTTCCCTGACCCGCGAGGTTGATCGTTCCCTGGGCGCCGCCCGTCAGCCCGTCCTCGTTGGTCGCCACCCAGCGCACGATCTCGCTGAAGGCGATGGTGACGATCGCGAAGTAGTCGCCGCGGAGGCGAAGCGTCGGCAGGCCGACGAGGACGCCGGCGAGGGCCGCGGCGGCGATCGCGAGCGGGGTGGCGACCCACATGCTCCACCCCTCCTTCGCGACGAGGATCGCCATCGTGTAGGCGCCGATCGCCATGAACCCGACCTGGCCGAAGTTGAGGAGGCCCGCGAGACCGAACTGCACCTGCAGGCCGAGCGTGAACAGCGTGTAGATGCCCGCCATCACCCCGACGAACGCCCAGAACTCGCCGCTCGTCAGCACGCTCATACGGCCCTCGCGTGCCCGAACAGGCCCTGCGGTCGGAGCAGCAGCGCCACGATCAGGACGACGAACGCGACGACCGGCTTGTAGACCGGGTCGACGCCGCCGCCGAATCCCTCCCAGGTCGAGAGCTCCGTCGCCACCCCGAGCACGAGCCCGCCGGCGAGTGCGCCGTACGCGCTCCCGATCCCACCCAGCACGACGGCCGCGAACACGGGCAGCAGCAGCTGGAAGCCGAAGTTCGGGTCGAACGTGCTCTGCACGAGCGCGGCGAGCACCCCGGCGAGGCCGGCGGTGACGCCCGAGATGATCCAGGTCACGACCACGACGCGGTCGATGTCGATTCCCGAGATCTGCGCGAGGGCCCGGTCGTCGGACATGGCGCGCATGACCCGCCCGGTCCGGGTGCGGGCGAGGAACAGCCCGATCGCGACAATCGCCACCGCCGCGGCGACGATCGTCGCGGCCTGGGCGAGCGACAGGCGGACGTCGCCGATGACATAGACCTTGAACGGGTCGACGTCGTACGTGCGGGGTTGCGGCCCCCAGACGAGGAGGATCGCCTGGCGCAGGACGAGCGCGACGCCGATCGACGCGAGGAAGAGGCCCATGAACCCCGCCCGGCGGAGGCGGAGGGGCCGCCAGAGCACGACGTCGAGCGCGACCGAGAGCCCCGCACCTGCGACCATCGCGAACGCCGTCGACGCGATCATCGGCAGGCCGAGGGTCGCGTTTGCGAAGTACCCGGCGAACGCGCCGAAGGTCATCATGTCGCCGTAGGCGAAGTTGACGAGCCGGAGGATCCCGTAGACGAGGGAGATGCCGACGGCGGCGATCGCGTACACCGAGCCGGTGACGAGGCCGTTCACGAGCAGCTGCGCGAACACGCTCAGATCACCTGGGGCTCCGGGACCGTGCGCCCTTCCTGGAAGCGTCGGCTGTCGAGGATGTCGAGCACCGTATCGCGCTCACCGGCGACCCCGCCTGCGACGATCCGGCCGACGGCCGGCGCGATCATGAAGCCGTGACCGCTGAATCCGGCGGCGACGTGGAGACCGTCGTGACCGGCGATCGGACCGAGGATGGGCTGCCGATCCGGCGTGACGTCGTACGCTCCGCTCACCAGCACGTCCAGCCCGACGTACTCGAGGATCGGAAGGAGGTCGGAGATGGCCGAGCGCACGTTGCGCCGCCAGGCCGGCGCCTCCGTCTCCGGGTCACCCGTCGCGCCGAGGTCGCTCGCCAGGACCCGGCCGCCGTGGAGCTGCTTCGCGGCGAACCGCCGCTCGGGCGCGATCACGAGCGGCTCGAGCAGACGCTCGTGGATCGGCGCGCTGAGGAAGAGGTGTCGAGGCTCGAGCTCGATCGGCAGGTCGACGCCGAGCGGCCCGACGAGCGCACGCGTGTCGGCTCCGGCCGCGACGACGACGGACGGCGCGATGAAGCGCCCGACCGTCGTGTCGACCGCCCAGGTTGCTCCCGCGGCGGCGATCGCCTCGACCGTCGCGCGGCGGATCTCGAGCTGCCGCGCGATCGCCGCGATCGCCGCCTGGGGCTCGCCCATGTACCCGTCCTCCGCGCAGTACGACCCTCCCACGAGGGACGCGGCCCGAAGGCCGGGCACCAGCTCCCCCGCCTCCGCGGGCGAGACGACCCGCGACGGCACGCCCGCGGCATTCTGGACGCGAACCGCCGCCGCCAGCCGCTCGAGCACTGCCGCGCTGTGCGCGACGAACAGGTAGCCGCAGGAGGCGAACGCGAGCGGCACCGGCGCGTCGAGCCGCTCGTCGGCGGTCGTCCACCACGCGCGCGACTCGATCGCGAGCCGACAGTTGAGCGTCGTGCCCCACTGGAGGCGGATGCCGCCCGGCTGGATCCCGGACTGCCCCTCGGCCACGCCTGAGCGCTCGAGGACGACGACGTGCGCGCCGCGCGTCCGAAGCGCCAGGGCGATCGACAGGCCGACCACGCCGGCACCGACGACGAGGACGTCGGCCGAGGAGTGGGACGCGGCCATCGGAGTGGCATCCTAGAAAGACGGCGCCGGATCGGGGATGATGCCCGGGCGTCCGTCGTGCCCGCGTCGCGATCCGAAGGAGGAGTGCATGACGAAGTTCACGAGGTCCATCCAGGTCGCGGTCGCGGCGGCTGCCGCCGTTGCCGCAGTCGCGGCGACGGCCACCGGCGCCACCGACTCCCGATCCGCGGCTCCGCGGAACTGTGCGTTCGAGCTGCGCATCGGAGACGTGCTGCCCTTCACGGGTGACCTCGCCGCGTACGGCGCGAACCTCGACCGGGCCGTGAAGCAGGCGGTCGTGCTCCAGAACGCGGCACTCAAGAAGGCGGGGCTCACGAGGGCGTCGGTCCGGCTCGTCGGCTCGGAGGACGGCCAGACGCAGGCGTCCGCGTCGGTCGAGGCCGCGACGAAGCTGATCAAGGTGAACAAGGCGAACGTGATCATCGGGGAGATGGCGTCCGGCGCGACGATCCCGATGGCGCAATCCGTGACCATCCCGAACAACGTCCTCCTCGTCTCGCCGACGTCGAGCGCGCCGCAGATCAGCGACCTCAAGGACAAGGGCCTCGTGTTCCGGGCGTACCCGTCGGACGCGCTCCAGAGCAAGGTGCTCGCAGGTGCCGCGCTGACGAAGTTCGGCAAGGGCGCAACGCTCAACGTCGGGGCACGCAACGACGCCTTCGGAACGGCCCTGCAGGCGCTGTTCGTGTCCGAGTGGAAGCGGCTCGGAGGAAGCATCGGCACCTCGGTGTCGTGGAACCCGGACCAGGCGAACTTCGACACGGACGCCGCGAAGCTCGTCGACGGGAGCCCGGCGGGGTGGGTCGTGATCGACTTTCCCGACACGTTCGAGAAGTTCGCCCCGTCGCTCGTCCGGAGCGGGAAGTGGAGCGCGTCGAAGACGCTCGGGATCGAGGCGCTCCGGAACGCCGAGACGCTCGACAAGATCGGAGACCCGGTGAAGGGCCTGAGCGGCTCGGCCGGGAGCGCGGCGGGCGGTCCGGCCGGCAAGGCGTTCGCGGCGTACTGGAAGAAGTCCGTCAAGGGCGCGAAGCCGTATACCGGGTTCGAGGGAACGGCGTTCGACGCGGCGATGACCGCGTTCCTCGCGGCGGTGCGCGGCTGCTCGGCCTCGCCGGCGAAGATCAAGACGTTCATGCGGCCGGTCTCCGGCCCGCCGGGCCTGAAGGTCACCTTCCAGAACCTCGCGGCGGGCGTGAAGGCCGCGGCGGCCGGGAAGGACATCAACTACGAAGGCGCGTTCAGCCCCGTCGACTTCGACGCCAAGGGCGACATCGGCTCCGCGGTGTACGAGATCTGGGAGTACCAGGGCACCGGCAAGATCGTCACGCTGAAGACGATCACGTTCCGCGGCTCGTAGCGCTCGCCGGACGGGAGGCGGGGGTGTCCTCCGCCTCCCCGGGCGACCGCCCTACGGCGCGTCCGGCACGATCGCGTCGAGCTCCACCTCGACGAGGACGTCGGGGATGAAGCCCGCGACGATGTAGGTCGTGTTCGCGGGCGCTATCCCCGCGAACGCCTCGCCGTGGGCCCGCACCGCGTCTTCCCACGCGGCGGCCGGCGCGAGCAGCATCCTCGTGCGGATGACGTCGCCCGGCGCGGCGCCGAGCGCCGCGGCTGCAGCGAGCGCCTTCTCGATCGCCGCGACGGTCTGCCCGTAGGTGTCGCCTGGGTGGAGAACGCCGTCCGGCCCGATCGCGGCGGTGCCGCTGACGGCGACGTGAGGCCCGACCCGCACCGCGCGCGAGTACGACGCGCGCTCCTCGAACGCGGTCCCGTCGCTGTAGGTCGTGCGCCCGTCGCTCACCGCTTCTCCTCGTACGCCGGGACCGGACGACTCGTCGTCGCGGCTGCCGGCCCTGCGGGAACGCACTCTATGCTTGGCCGGTGACGGAGATGCGGCTCTTCGACCTCCGCGTGACAGTCGAGCGGATCGAGGGGCGCTCGGTGTGCGGCCTCGAGGTCGGCGACTGGTTCGAGGTGACCGAGTCGTGCCGCGTCCGGATTCCGGAGGGACACCACTTCTGTCTGTACGCGCTCCAGGCGGTGATGCCGCTGCTGCCCGCAAAGATGCGCCGCCTGCCCGACGAGGACTGGCTCGAGCGGGACAACCTCGTCTGCTGCCCCGATCCCGACGAGCGAGTCGTGATGAGGATCGAGCGCCTCGCGGAGCGCTCCCTCGTCACGGAGGAGCTGACGTAGCGCGCGAGCTCGGGATCGGCCTTCTGACCGACCAGGAGCCGCAGGCCTACGAGGCGATCGCGCGGCGAGATCGACGCGGCGGGGATCGACGTCCTCTCCGTCTACCACGACCTGCTCTACCAGCCGGCGATCGGTCCGCTCCTGCTCATGGCGCGCGTGACCGAGCGGGTGCGGCTCGGGCCCGCCGCCCTCAACCCCTTCACGCTGCATCCCTACGAGATCGCCGGCCAGATCGCGATGCTCGACACGGTGTCGCGCGGCCGGGCCTACCTCGGGCTGGCAAAGGGCGCGTGGC
The DNA here is from genome assembly GCA_963747125.1 of uncultured Actinomycetes bacterium. GTDB lineage: Bacteria > Actinomycetota > Thermoleophilia > Gaiellales > Gaiellaceae > Gaiella. The sequence continues at coordinate 46,340 of CAVVEN010000028.1, forward strand.
TCGATCGTCTCGGTATCGACGAACGGCGCCCGCTTGCTGCGCTTCGCGAGGCCGCGGCGATCGTGCGGGCACTCCTCGCGGGGGACGAGGCCGGCGTGGCGGGCGAGCGATTCAGCCTCTCGCCCGGGACGCGGCTCGGCCTACCCGCGGTTCCGGGAGGCCGTGCCGCTCCTCGTCGGCACCTGGGGTCGCGCGACGGCCGCCTGGGCGGGCTCCGTCGCCGACGAGCTCAAGGTCGGCGGGAGCGCCAACCCGGAGCTCGTCCCGGTCGTCCGCGAATGGCTCGGCAACGAGAACGTGAGGATCGTGCTCGGCGCCGTCACCGTCGTCGACGAGGACGGAGCCTGGGCGCGCGAGCGTGCGCGGGCCGCGGTCGCGCCGTATCTCGAGGTTGTTGCCCGGCTCGATCCGACGGTCGACCGCTCGGCTCCGCTCGAGCTCGACCGCTTCTGCATCGCCGGGACGCCGGAGGAGGTCGCGGCGCGGGTCGAGGAGCTCTGGGACGCCGGCGCGGATCGGGTCGAGCTCGGAACGCCGCAGGGTAGGACGACACCGGCGGGCGTCGCGCTGATCTGCGACCGCGTCCTCCCGCTGCTCCGGCGCTGATTCCTCCGCGCCCCGGGGCACCCGGCCCGCGCGACGCCCCCGAGGTAGGATCGCGGCGTGAGCCAGGCGCCTCCGTCGACGCGCGTCGGCGCGGCCGTCCGCGCCGAGTTCCCGATCTTCGAGACGCGCGACGTACCTCAACTCCTGCTCGCAGGGCGCCCTCTCGCATCGCGTCCGCGACGCCGTCGAGGGCTGGCTCGCCGGCTGGGACGAGAACGGCGCGGAGTGGGACTTCTGGGTCGAGCGGAACGAGGCGTTCCGCGCGGCGATCGGCGGGCTGCTCCACGCCGAGGCCGACGACGTCGCGGTCACCACCTCCGTCTCGCAGGGTGTCAGCGGGCTCGTGTCCGCGCTCGACCTCTGCGGCTCGCGCAACCGGATCGTGATCTCCGAGTACGAGTTCCCGACCGTCGGCCAGATCGCGCATGCGCAGGAGCTGCGCGGGGCGGAGGTCGTGCACGTCCGGCCGGACGCCGACGGATCGATCCCCCCGGAGCGCTTCGCCGAGGCGATCGACGAGCGGACGGCGCTCGTCTGCTGCACGACGCTCTCCTACCGCTCCGGGCACCGGCACGACGTCGCCGCGATCGCCGACGCGGCGCACGCCGCGGGCGCGATCGTGCTCGCCGACAGCTACCAGGCCTGCGGCGCGATCGAGCTCGACGTCCGCTCGCTCGGCGCCGACGTCGTCACCGGCGGGACGGTCAAGTACCTGCTCGGCACGGCTGGGCTCGGATTCATGTGGGTCAGGCCGGAGGTGCGCGAGCGGCTCGTCCCGACCCAGACGGGCTGGTTCGCCGACGAGGACATCTTCGCGATGTCGATCGCCGACTACTCGCCGCACGCGAGCGCGCGGCGGTTCGACGCCGGGACGCCGCCGGTGCCGTCGCTCTACGCGGGGGTCGCCGGCATCTCGCTCGTCGACGAGGCGGGCGTGCCGGCGATCGAGGCGCACGTCGCCGGCCTCGTCGACCGCCTGCTCGACGGCCTCGACGAGCTCGGTGCGACGGTCGTCGACACCGCGCGACCCGCGACGGACGAGGGCCGCTCGTCTGCGTCCGCGCGCGACGAGTCGACGAGCTCGTCGAGGCGCTCGCCGCCGACCGGATCGTCGTCTCCTCCCGCGAGGACAAGCTCCGGGTCGCGCTGCACCTCTACAACGTCGACGAGGACGTCGACACCCTGCTCGACGCGCTCGCCCGCCACGGGCGCTGCCGCCTGAGCTCGTGTTGAATCAGCACCGACTTCGTCGGCGCACGGCCTGACATACTCGCCCGCATGGCCAACCAGGACGCCGCGACCGAGCTCGAGCGCACGATCGACCGCTACGACGAGGCGTGGAACGCGCACGACCTCGACGCGATCGTGTCGTTCCACGCGCCGGATGGTGGTCGGGAACAGCGCGCCAGCGAGCGCGCCGAGGGCGACCCAGGTGCGCCGCCACATCGGCGAGATCTTCGCCGACTCGCCCGACCTCACCTTACCGCGACGGCTCTACGCTCGCGACGGGCTCGTCGTGAGCGAGTGGACGGCGGAGCGGCGACGGCCGCCGACGGACGGGCGTTGAGTGGGACGGGATCGACGTGTTCCCGTTCCAGAACGGTCTCATCGTGCGCAAGGACATCTACTCGGCGGGGCACCGAGCCAAGACTGTACTCCTCGTAGCGGGGGAGGTCCCCGCTTTCCGATGCCACGACCGA
>CAVVEN010000029.1:0-40809 GCA_963747125.1 uncultured Actinomycetes bacterium
CAGGCCCTCGCGGTTCGATCCTTCGGCATCCCCGAGCCGGAGCTGCCCGCACACGTACGCGACCTCCGGGTCGGCGAGATCGGCGACGAGGCGGCGAAGCGCGTCCGGTGCCCACGTCGCGTTCGCGTCGGAGAACGCGACAACGTCGCTCGCGGTCTCCCGCACGGCACGGTCCTGGGCGGCGACCTTCCCTCCGCGGGGGCAGTCGATCAGCCGGACCCGCGGCTCGCCCGCGGCCACCGCCTCGACGAGCGCGTTCGTGCGGTCGCTCGACGCGTCGGAGGCGACCACGATCTCGACCCGGTCGCGGGGATAGTCGAGCTCGAGGAGATTCGCGAGCCGCCGCTCGATCACCCTCTCCTCGTTGTGGGCGGCCACGATCACGGCGACGGACGGCTCCGCCGCAGGGTCCTTCGCAACACGCCGCTCCCGCACACGCGCAAGCGACCCGGTCGCGAGCGGATAGCCGACGTGGGTCCAGGCGAGCGCGGCAGCGGAGCCCCAGAACAGCGTCTTCAGCGCGGGCATCCGCGCGAGTGTAGTTCCCTGCGTCGCTAGTCTCGCGCCGCATGAGCGTGCGTCCCGACGGCCGGCCGATCCGCGTTCTGCGCGTGATCGCGCGGCTCAACGTCGGCGGCCCCGCGCTCCACGTCACCTACCTCGCCCGCGGCCTCGCAGAGCGCGGGTACGAGACCACGCTCGTCGCGGGTGACGTCGGCCGCGGCGAGGAGTCCATGGCGTTCGTTGCCGAGCGCGCCGGGGTCGAGGTCGTCTCGTTGCCGGGCCTCTCGCGGGAGCTCTCCCCGCTCCGGGACGCGCTCGCCGCCTTCCGGCTCGCGTACCTCATCCGGCGGCTCCGCCCTGACGTCGTCCACACGCACACCGCCAAGGCGGGAGCCGTCGGCCGTGCGGCGGCGCTCCTCGCAGGGCCGCGGCGGCCCGTCGTCGTCCACACGTTCCACGGCCACGTCCTCCGCGGCTACTTCGGCCGGGCGGGCACCCTCCTCTTCCGTGCGATCGAGACGATCCTCGCCCGCGGGACCGACCGGCTCGTCGCCGTCAGCCCCGAGGTGCGGGACGAGCTCGTCGCCCTCGGCGTCGCGCCGGCAGCGAAGTTCTCCGTGATCCGCCTCGGGATCGAGCTCGAGCCGCGCGTGTCGTTCGACGGGAACGTCGCCGAGGTGCGACGGCGCCACGGGATCGCGCCCGAGTCGTTCGTCGTGGGCTGGTTCGGCCGGATGACAGCGGTGAAGCGGACGGACGACCTGCTCACGACGCTCGCGGCGCTCCGCGAGCGCGAGGTCGACGCGCTGCTGCTGCTCGTCGGTGACGGTGACGACCGGGAGCGGCTCGAGCAGCGCGCCCACGAGCTCGGTCTCGCGCGCTTCTGCCTGTTCCTCGGCTACCAGGAGGACGTGGCGCCGTGGTACGCCGTGTGCGACGCCGTCGTGCTCACGTCGGCGAGCGAGGGCACGCCGGTGACGATCATCGAGGCTCTGGCGGCCGGCCGCGCGGTGGTCGCGACGCGAGTCGGCGGCGTTCCCGACGTCGTCGACGACGGCGAGAGCGGCTTCCTCGTCCCGGCGGGCGACACCAACGCGCTCGCGGATCGGCTCGAGACCCTCGCGCGCGACCCCGGTCGTCGAGCGGAGATGGGCGAGACGGGTCGCCGGCGAGTGCTGCGACGGTATGCGGTCGAGCGCCTCGTCGACGACGTCGACGCGCTCTACCGCGAGCTGCTCGCGACGACGTCCGCGACGACTCGCCGGTAGCGGCCGAAGGCGACCTCGCGGTCGGCCTCGCTCTCGACCCACGCACGGCCGCGCTCGCCCATCCCGTCGAGGGACAGGCGGCCGTCGACCACGTCGCGGATCACGCCGGCGACGAGCTCCGGGTGCCCCGGTGGAACGACGACGCCACAGCCGGCCTCCTCGACGAGCCGCACCGTCTCGCTGTCGCGGTCCGCCGAGACGAGCACCGGCCGGCCGACGGAGAGGATCCCGTAGAGGCGGCTCGGGACGACGTACCCGGAGAGCCCGCGCGCGAGGCCCACGTAGTGGAGGTCCGCGGAGGCGAGCGACAGCGAGAGGCGGGCCCGCGGCTGGTAGCCGAGGAAGCGGACGGCGTGGGTGACCTCGAGTCGCTGCGCGAGCTGGGTCAGCTCGCCGTGACGGGCCCCGAACCCGATCACCATCACCTGGAGCCGGTCGAGGTCGCGGAGGAACGTGACCGCGCGGACGAGCGTGTCGAGGTCCTGCGCGTGGCCGACGTTCCCGGAGTGCATCACGACGAAGGCGTCGTCGACGCCTTGCTCGCCCGACCACGCGTTGTGCCGGGGCTGGGGCGCGAGCTCGTTCGTGTCGACCCAGTTGGGGATCACCTCGATCCGCGCTGGCGACGCGCCCTTCTCCACGAGCCGCAGCTTCATCGTCTCGCCGATCGCAACGACCCTGTCGGCGCGGCGCAGGTAGAGCGCGACGAGCTTGCGAAGGGCGCCGACCACCAGGGGGTGCTCGAGGCGCTTGAGGCGCTCCGCGATCTCGGGGAACACGTCCTGGCTGATCACGAGCAGCGGCGCCCCGAACCGCCGCGCTACGAGCAAGCCGACGTCTCCGACGACCGGGGGATCGGTCATGCAGAGGACGAGATCCGGCCGCTCGCCTCGCACCGCGGTGAGGACGGTGTCGCCGAGGTAGCTCGCGTAGTTCGCGGCCCGGAGGTGGAGCTGCGAGCGCTCGTAGGCCGTCGAGCGGACGCGCACGATGCGGACGCCGTTGCGCTCCTCGTCCGCCGGGAGGTCGAGCCCGTGCAAGTGGCCCGTGACGACGGTCACGTCGTAGTCACGCGCGAGCGCCTCGCAGAGCTGGGAGAGGAGCTGCGCCGTCGCCTCGACCCCGGGCCAGTAGTACTGGTTCAGGACGAGGATCCTCCGCCGGGCGGTCATCCCGCTGCACGCTACTAGGCTCCGCCCGATGGATCGGCGCCTGCGCATCCTCCTCACGAGCCCCGCATACTGGCCGGCGCATGCCTTCGGAGGGCCCGTCGTCGTGGCGCGAGAGCTGGTCTCGCGGCTCGTCGCGCGCGGTCACGTGGTGGACGTGGTGACGACGACGCTGACCGACGTCGGCGCGCGACCCTCGGCCCGCACGCGCGTCGAGACGGTTGACGGCGCACGCGTGGCGTACCTCGGCACGCCGCTTCGGTACCGCTGGATGGGGGTCACCCCGACGCTGCCGCTCGAGCTTCGCCGCCTCACGAGACCCGACGTGGCGCACGTGCTGGGGTTTCGCGATCCTGTCACGACCGGTGTCGCTACGTGGTGCCGGGTGCGCGGGATCCCCTACGTCTTCGAGCCCGTCGGGATGTTCCGGCCGCGCCTGCGCAAGGTGCGTCTCAAGCGGGCATTCGACGCGACGCTCGCCCGCGGGGTCGCGTCGAGCGCGAGGCTCGTGATCGTCTCGTCGCCCCGCGAGCGCGACGACGTCCTCGCCTGCGGCGTCGCGCCGGAGCGCGTCCGCGAGCGCGGGAACGCGTTTCCCGAGCCCCCTTCGCCGAGCACCGACGACCCGCTGCGCGGCATCGTGCCGCCCGGCGCGCCCGTCGTCCTCTACGTCGGACGGATCGCCGCCGAGAAAGGGGTCGAGCACCTGCTCGAGGCCGCGCGCCGGCTCCCAAAGATCCACGTCGTGCTTGCCGGGCCGGACGACCGGCACGGCACGATGGCTGCGGTTGGCACGGCCCTCGCTGACCCGACTACCGCCGGCCGGATCCACCTCCTCCCGCCCACGCCAGGCCCGCCGTTCGGCCTCTACCGGCGGGCCGACGTCTTCGTTCTCGCCTCGGGCGGCGAGAACTTCGGGCTTGTCGCGGCCGAGGCCGCGTCGGTCGGGACGCCGGTGATCGTGTCCGACCGCACCGGCGTTGCGGCCTCCTTCGCCGACGGCGAGGCGCTCGTCGTCCCCTACGACGCGTCCGCGACGGTCGCCGCGGTCGCCCGTGTCCTCGATGAGCCGGCGCTCCGGGCCGAGCTTGCCGAGGGCGCCCTCCGCGCCGCGCGCCGCTCGACGTGGGACGCGGCCGTCGACCGCCAGCTCGAGATCTACGCGGAGGCGCTCGCCGGCTGACAACGCTTGTGTTGATTCAACACAAGCGTTGTCTCGCGCATGCGTGTCAGCGGCGGCCGGCGACGCGGCGGGCGACGCGGATCAGGTTCTCGATGCTCGGCTCGTAGCCCCAGTCGCGCATGATCGCGCGCGAAGCCTCTCCCGCGGCGCGACGGCGCTCGGGGTCGGCCGCGAGCGCGCGGATCGCCGCACCGGCCGCCGCGGCGTCGTCGGCCGGGACGATCGCCCCGTTGACCCCGTCGTCGACGAGGTCGAACGCGGCCCCGACGCGGTCGGAGACGACGAGCGGGAGGCCGCTCGCCGCCGCCTCGTTCACCACGACGCCCCACGGCTCGTGACGGGAGAGGAGCGCGAAGACGTCCCCGATGGCGAAGCGCTCGCCAATCCGCTCCCAGGGGACGTCCGGCAGGAAGACGAGCCGGACGCCGAGACCGTGAGCCAGCGCTGCAAGCGGGTCGCGCTCCGCACCTGAGCCCGCGAGCACGAGAACGAGGCGGTGGTCGCCAGCGGCGGCGACGGCCCGCACGAGCGTGTCAAGGCCCTTCTCGGGGGCGAGGCGTGCGATCGAGAGCACCGCGACGTCGTCCGAACCGAGGCCGGCCTCGGCGCGGAGCTCGTCGCGCCGGGGGCTCAGCCGGTCGGCCTCGGCGGCGAACGCGCCGGCGTCGATCGTGTCGGCGAAGAGCGAGATCCGTTCCGGATCGACGCCGCGCGCGAGCATCGACTCGCGCGCGAGCGTCCCGACGACGAGAATCTCGACAGCCCCACGGAGGATCGGAGGCACGACGGCGCCCTTGACGGCGCGGCGCCAGCCGGGTCTCGCGTCGCGCTCGTTCGACTCGACGAGCAAGACGTAGGGCACGCCCCGGGCACGGCACCAGGCCGCGCCCGCCTGCGAGGCGAACGTGCTCCAGCCGGAGACGACGACGACCTCGGGCTCCGACGCGGCAAGCGCACCGAAGACGCCGAGGGAAACGGGGTACTCGTGGCGGAGCGTCCGGTAGAGGCCGGGCACGCGGTGCCCTTCGAGGAAGACGGCGCGATGCTGCGGCTCGATCGTCCAGGAGCGGCGCTGGACGGTGCTGCCTGCGTAGAGCACCGTGAGGTCGAGCACCCGGCGGGTCGCGACCCGGTCGAGCATCACCGTGCGGAAGGGCGTCGGCTCGGGGAACACCATCGTCAGCCGGACGGGCTCGTTCCTGGCCGCAGCGAGCCACGCCGACGCTGCCCGCCGCTCGCTGTCGGCGGCACGGCGCCAGCGGAGGCGCTGCGCGCCCCGCACCGGGAGCCCCGGGTCGAGTCGCACCGCCGCGCGGAGGAGCGCAGCCCTCTCACCGTGGGGAGCCTGCGCGCGGGCGAGCGCCCAGGCGGCCGCGCGGCGTCCCTCGTCTCCGCCCTCGCTCGCCTCGAACGCGTGGACGAGCTCGGCCAGCGCCTCCGCGGCGTCGGCCGCCGTGCCGGGATCGAGTGGAAGTCCCGCGCCGGCGCGCCACGCGAGCTCGCGGGCAGGGGGATCGAGCGCTGGAACGATCCTCTCGATCTGCCGGTGCGCGACGCGATGCTGGCACGCACGCTGGATCTCCTTGCGGCGTGCCGACGCCTGGCCCCCGTGCTTGCGGTACAGGACGAGCGCCTCGGCCATGTTGTCGCCTTGAGCAACAGCGAGGAGCCTCGCCCAGAGATCGTAGTCCTCGCTCTCGCCGAACGACGTGTCGTACCGCAGCGCGTGCCGGTCGAGCACCTCCCGGTCGAGAATCACGGTCGAGTGGAAGAACGGTGACGAGAAGAGCGCCGCCCAGCGCACCGCCCTCGGGCCCTGCGGCATCCGGTGGACCGTTCCCAGGGACCTGCCGGCGAGGTCGATCATCCCCGTGCCGACGACGGCCACCTCCGGGGCCGCCTCGATGCGGCCGAGGACGTGCTCGAGCCACTCGGGGAGTGCGAGATCGTCGGCGTCCATCCGGGCGATGTAGCGTCCGCGCGCGGCATCGAGCCCGACGTTCAGCGCCCCCGCGAGACCCAGCGAACTGTCGTTCCGGACGACCCTCAGCCGGTCGTCGTCCAGACGAGCGAGGACGTCCGCCGTGCCATCGGCCGACCCGTCGTCCACGACAACGAGCTCGAGGTCGACGACCGTCTGGCCGAGGACGCTTCGCGCGGCCTCGTCGATCGTCGCCGCCGCGTCGCGGGCGGCGAGGACGACCGACACGAGCGGACGAGGCACGGCGGGGCTGAGGGTAGCCTGCGCCAGTGTCAGGAGCCCTCCGCTTCGACCTCGTCGTGGCGACGGTCGACCGCACGGACGACCTCGCCGCACTGCTCGAGGCGCTCGAGGCGCAGACCCACCGGGACTTCAGGCTCGTCGTCGTCGATCAGAACCCGGACGACCGCGTCGCCCGGCTCCTCGCCGCGAAGCCCTTGCTGGACACACTCCACCTCCGTTCGCCACGTGGGCTATCGCGGGCGCGGAACGCGGCGCTCCCCGAGTTGACCGCGGAGCTCGTCGCGTTCCCCGACGACGACTGCCTATACCCGCCCGACCTGCTCGAGCGGGTCGCCCGACGATTCTCCGACGATGCAGGCCTTGCCGGGCTGAGCGGTCGCCCGACCGCCGCGGACGGCGCGAGGGCCGGGCGCTGGCCGGCGACGCCAGGGCCGATCACGCTCGACACGGTCTGGCACCGTGCGAACTCGCACACGATCTTCCTCCGCCGTTCGCTCGTCGACGACGTCGGCGCCTTCGACGAGGCGCTCGGGCTCGGCAGCGGCACCGCCTGGTCGTCGGGCGAGGAGATCGACTACCTCGTGCGGGCGCTCGGGCGGGGCGCGCGCATCGAGTACGACCCGGCGCTCGCGATCGTCCACCCGGTCAAGGCCGTCACGCCCGACGAGCTGGTCGCGCTCGGGCGCCGCGACGGCGGCAGCGTCGGGTACATCCTCTCCCGGAACCGCTACCCGGTGGCCGTGGTTGCGCGGATGCTCGCCCGCCCGGCTCTCGGGACCGTCGCCTCGACGGTACTGCTCGACACGACGCGCGCCCGCTTCTTCGCCGCGACCCTCGCGGGCCGTCTCGCCGGCCTCCGCGCCGGTCGCGCCGACCGTGTCTGACGCTGCGCGCCGGGACCCTGGGGGCCGCCCGATCCGGACCACCGTCGTCAGCGCACCACACGGCGGCGAGAAGCGCCCAGCCGACGCAGCGCGATGCACCCGACTGAGCGGTGCGAAGCGCCCAAGCGACGCATCGTGTAGCACCCGGCGGCGCGGCGCGAAGCACCCGACAGAGCGGCACGAAACCACTCGGCCGGCGCGGCGCGAGCGCCCGGCCGGGCGGTGCGGTCGAGCGTCGCCGCGACCACGCTTCAACTCGAGAGCCGGGCCGAGGCCAGGACTTTGTGGTGATTCACCACAAAGTCCTCTTTCGCGTCCCGAGCTAGGACGCACGCCGCGTCTCGGCGTAGCGCACGTCGCGATCGCTCGTCCCTCACGATCGCCAGGACCGCGTGGTACCCGGGCCGATAGAGCCCGTGCTCGCCCGCAACGATGGAGGCCTGGCGCCAGATCTCGGCGATCGAGAGGTGATCGACGTCCATCCTGCGCACGAGGCGGGCAAGCACCGGATGAAGCTGCGCCGCAGACCGCACCCCGCCCATTCTCCGCACGAACGTGCGACCGGTTCGTTCCGTCCGTGTGCCGCCTTCGAGACTTTGTGGTGAATCACCACAAAGTCTCTCGACCGTTCGCGCAAAGGTGCAGAGGTCGCCCGTCGACGGCGCCGACGGGCGGGGACGAGTCGACACGGGCCGCGCTCGCTCGTTCGACCCGCCTCCCCCGCGTTCGGCCTAGTCGACGAGGGAATCGAAGATCGCGGCGTGGCGCTCGAGCCAGTCCCCGAGCGCGAAATGCTCGACGGCGCGACGTCGGGCGCCGGCCGACAGGCGCTCGCGATCCGCGAGCACTGCCGCCACCGCGGCTGCCAGCTTCTCGGCCGACGGGGGCTCGTCGCGCTCGAAGCCGTCGGGATGGGGGACGCCGATGCCTCCTTCGTCGCCGACGAGCTCCACGGTGCCGCCGCTCGCCGCGTACGCGACCGGGACGCCGCACGCCATCGCTTCGATGACGGCCGTCGGGCAGGGGTCGTTGACCTTCGTGTGGAGGAGGACGTGCGCGCGGCGGAACACCCCGGGCGCCTCCGCCTGGGTGTAGGGGCCGGTGAAGTCGACCGCCCCCACGAGGCCGAGCCGCCGGAGCGCCTCGCCCGGGTCGGAGACGAGGCGGCCGCTCACGAGGAGCCGCGCTCCCGGGTGCGCGTCCAGCACGTGCCGGAACGTCTCGAGGGCGAGGTCGAGCCGGTAGGCCTGCGTCTGGTCGCCGCCGAGCAGGACGATCGGCCCGCCGGCGGGCGGCGCCCCTGGTGTGAACCGCTCCACGTCGACGGCGTTCGGAAGGATCTCCCACGACCCTCCGGGCTGGCCGAGGAACAGGTCGGACGAGCGCTTGCTGAAGGCGCTCTGGTAGACGACGTGGTCGGCCGCCGCGACGACGCGGCGCAGCGGCTCGTTCAGCTCGTCGGTGCGGTCGCCCGCCCAGCCGGGGTAGGCGACGCCGTCCTGGTTGACGACGAGCCTCGCGCCGCGCCTGCGCGTAACCCACAACAGCGGCCGCAGGTCGCGCGGGAGGTACGTCGTGCCGAGGTAGAGGAGCGAGTAGTCGGTCGGCCGATTCGGCCACCGCGCGGCGAGCTTCTGCAGCTTGGCGGTGCCACCCGCGACCCGCTCGCCCGGGCCGGGGAGGCGGTCCCAGCCGTAGAAGACCCGAAGCCCCGGCGCGGCGCGTCCGCGGACGAGCAGTTGCGCCCAGCGCGCGGCCGCGCGGCCGTACCGTGCCGGTCGGCCCCTATCCATCTCCGCGCTCCGCGAAGCCGTCGAGGAGCGCCTCCCAGCGCGGCGCGAGCGCGTCGTGCGACGTTGCGGCCGCCGTCCTCCTGCCCGCTTCGCGCAGCCCGGCGACGAGCGTGGGGTCGCCGTGCACGCGGACGAGCCCCGCAGCGAGGCCGTCGGCGTCCTCGACCTCGACGAGGATCCCGTTCTCGCCGTCGACGACGAGGTCCGGGGCCTGCCCGGCGCGGGTCGTGACGAGCGGCACGCCCGTCGCCATCGACTCGAGCACGCTCTTGGGGCCGCCCTCCTGGCGCGACGCGACGGCGTAGGCATCGAGCGCGTGGTAGGCGCCGGTGAGGGCGTCACGGTCCGGCAGGAGCCGGTGCACGTACGGCACGCCGCGCCGATCGAGCTCGCGCCGAACGTAGCCCCGCGCGGGACCCGTGAGCAGCACGACGAGCTCGGGAATCGCCTGTCGCGCCCGCTCCAGGGCATCCACGAGGACGTCCGGGCCCTTGATCGTCTTCGGCTCCGTCCCGTCGCCGAAGCCGACGCCGTCCTTCTGGAACGAGCCGACGACGAACGCCTCGGGCGCCAGCCCGAGCCCGATGCGGGCCGCGCGCCGCTCGTCGGCGTCGCCGAGCGGGAAGCGCTCGAGCTCGATCCCGATCGGGATCCGATGGATCCGCGACGGCTCGACGCCGGCCGACGCGACGACGTCCTCCATCTCGCGGTGCGTCACCTGGATGCGCGCAAAGCGGTCGGGCCGCCGGGAGAGCTCCTCGAAGGCGCTGTCGAACTCGGGGAAGCCGGGCGTCCCCGGACGGCCGTGGAAGTACGCCAGGCCGAGGCGGTGGGAGGACCCGGTCCACAGCGGATCGAGCCCGGCGAAGTGGCTCGTGTGGAAGACGACCTGCTCGCGCGCGAAGCGCGCCCAGGCCGGCGGGCCGAGCGCGTAGCCCGCACGGCGGGCGACGCCCGACACGTACGCGGCCTCGTCGTCGAGGGCCCACCCGAGCGCGTCCCCGAGCACGAAGAGCCGAGAGCGGGCGGACCAGGCTCGCGTCCGCAGCCGCGTGGCGCCCACTCGGGCGGCACGGGCCGGCGCCCGCAGCACGCGGCCCGCGCTCACCCGCGGAGCACCTCGAGATACCTGTCGGCGACGTCCGAGAGGGGTGGGACAGCGATCGCGGCGCGGAACGACTCGAGATGGGCGGCAAGCCGGTCGAGAGCGGCCGGTGCGTCACGGGGGCCGTCGAACCCGACCCCGGCCTCCCCCACGAGCTCGGGATGGCCGCCGCTGCGCCGGTAGAGCGTAGGGAGCCCGCACGCCAGCGCCTCGAGCAGCGCATTCGAGCAGGGATCGTCGACGCTCGGAGCGACGTAGCAGTCCTGCGCGCGGAGCAGCTCCGCGAGCTCGCTCGAAGCGACAGGATCCACGACCGCCCAGCCGTCGAGACCCTGCGGCGCACGCCCGACGAAGGTGAGGGCGTACCGGGCCGGGTCGAGCTGTGCACCGAGCGACGCGAGGACGTCAGCCCCCTTGCGTGGGTTGTCCGACCAGCTCACCGCAACGACGCGGACGGGTCGCGCGTCGAGGGGCTCGCGGGCCGTCGTCGGGTGGAAGATCGTCGGGTCGGGCGCGTTGGGGATCACGATGGGCTCGGCGAGCTCGATCCCGAGTCGGGCATGCGCGTCCAGGCTGAAGCGCGACTGGACGATCGTGGCCGCGGCGAGCGACGCGTTCATCGCCGCGATCCGCTGGTCGGTGCCGTCGTCGAACCCGCGGTAGACACCGATCGGCCCGTCGACGCGATGCACCATGCGCACGTCGTCGCGCGCGAACCGCTGCAGCCGCGCGACGTCGAAGTTGAACGAGTTGAACAGGCAGCTCGGCGTCGCACCCGAGATGCGGTTCCGCTCGAGCACGAGACCGCGACGCTCGAGCTCGCCGGCCAGCGCGCGGAGGAACTGGTGGCCGCCGCCCGACGGGGGTGGAGCGTCCTCGTGGAAGAGCGCGACGTCCGCCCGTGCCGCGCGCGAGCGCCGGAAGTCCCGCTCCGTCTCGACCCTCGCGCCGGCGCGAGCGAGCGCCGAGCGGGCGTGCACGAGCGCCGCGCGCGGCTTCGTCCGAAGAGCCATGACGGCCGTACCGTAGACGCCTCAGGGGCGCTCGACGGCTGTGCGGCACACGTCGAGCAGCCGCTCGGCGTATGCCTCGACACCCCCGGTCGCCTCCACCGACGCACGTGCGGCCCGTCCGATCGCCTCCCCGGGCTCGGGATCGGACAGAACCCGCTGCAGGGCCGCGCCGAGCGCAGCGGCGTCGCCGGGCGGCACCAGGAGGACGTTCTCCCCGTCGCGGAGCCCCTCGGCGTCCCAGAGGCCGCGCGTCCGGGTGAGGACGACCGGACGCGCGCACGCCGATGCCTGCAGCGTGACGCTCTGCCCCGAGGGTTGGGGCACGTCCGCGACCGGCACGGCGACGACCGCGGCTGCACGAAACGCCCCCCGCACGTCGGAGTCGCTCAGCAGTCGCCGGTGCCAGTCGGCCGGCTCCCAGCGGACGTTGTCCGGCAACGCGTCGGGCCGCGCGTGCCGCGTGAGAATGCGGATCTCGGCGTCGACCGCGGGCGCTGCGCGGACGAGCGTCTCCCAGTCGCGGTGGCCGTCGTTGCCGATCGCGAGGACGCCTCCGGTCGCGGTGCCGCCAGGCGACCAGAAGTGCGTGTCGACCCCGAAGCGGTTCACGTGGACACGCCCGGCGAGCCCCGGGTCGAGCGCCAGGAGCCCGGGCTCCTCGCCGGGGCCGTAGAGCATCGCGTGCATCGACCCGAGCAGCGGGAGCGTGGTGCTGCGCCGCATCCTGCTCCACGGCCGGTTGAGCAGGCCGGCGACGATCCCGACGAGCGGCGCCCGCAGGCGCCGGGCCTTCCGCCACACCGCGAGCGAGACCGCCGTCGCGGTGGTCGTCGCGACGACGACGTCCGCGTCGCGGAGCGCAGGCAGGAGCTCCCGCGTCCCGCCGAGCACGGCGGCGGAGAGGTGCGGCGGGAGGCGACCCAGCCCCGCCTGCCGATCCACGAGCCGACGCGCCGCCCGACCGGAGGCGCCGTCGGGATCGACCTCGTGGTGCGTGACGTCGTGACCCGCGCGCTCGAGCTCGACCGAGCCGAACAGAAACTCCGTCGGCCCGGCGCCCGAGCGGGCCGCGTCGAGCCGGGCGAGCCGGCCCGGGAAGTGGACGAAGGCGATCCTCACAGCCGCCCGAGGCTACCGCCGCAGGGCGACAGGGCCTCGACTACCCTCAGCCGGGAGATGCACCGCCAGCAGACGACGTTCGCCAAGCGGGTCAACCGCGTCGCGTCCTCGCTCGAGCGGCGCGGGATCGTCGCCACGTACGAGGTCCACGACCGCCTGCTCGCCAACCGCGCGGCGCGGCGCCACTTCGCTGCCGACGCACCGGCTCTCGACGAGCTGCAGCGCGGCCTCGTCGAGGCCCTCGACCGCGACGGGTACGTCACGCTCCGGTTCGCCGACCTCGCGGGCGAGGAGGCCTGGCAGGCCGTCGACACACAGGGCGAAGCGTTCATCGCCAAGACCGAGCGGACGATGGCCGAGGGCGGTCTCGGGAAGGTGCGCGCTGGCAAGGAGTTCGTCCAGCGCGCCTACAGCTTCGAGGGAACGACCATCGGCGAGGACAACCCCTGGTTCGCCGCCGCGACCTCCCGGAGGCTGCTCGACGTCGCGAACGCCTACCTGCGCCTCTGGTCGAAGCTCTCGTACGTCGACCTCTGGTACACGGCGCAGCAGCCCCCGTCGGACGAGCGGGTGGCGTCGCAGAACTGGCACGTCGACTTCGACGACAAGCACCTCCTCAAGGCGTTCGTCTACCTGTCCGACGTCGGGGCCGACCACGGGCCGTTCGAGTACGTCCCGGCAAGCCAGCCGGGCGGGCGGCATCACGTGGTCCGTCCCTGGGTGCCGATGGGGTACGGCCGCGTCGACGACAACGACGTCTCGCAGAGCGTCTCCGCCGACGAGATCGTCCGCTTCACGGGCGAGAAGGGAACGATGATCCTCTGCAACACGAGCGGCCTGCACCGGGGCGGGTTCGCCACGGCGGGCCCCCGCGTGCTGGCGACGGCGACGTACTGCTCGCCGGCGTCGCTCAAGGCCCTCTCGAACCGGAACTACACGACGCCGATCGCGCCCGCGGACGACGTCGTCGGCTACGCGGTCTCGTAGGCCCGCGCCTGCGCGTACTCCGTCGTCCAGTCGAGAAGCGGGAGCACACCGCCGCGAAGCTGGCCCGTGTACAGGCCCTTGGCCGTGTCGCCGAGGCCAGGATCGTGGACGTGGAACGTGACGAGCCCAGGTACGTTGACGTGGTTGACGAGCTTCGGGCCTCCCAGCGAAGTGACGGCGACATCCACACTGATCACGCCCTCATTGAACAGGTTCGGCGGGACCCAGGCCGTGGACGTGTACGTCCCAAGCTCGGGCGCTTCGCGCCATCGCGGGTGGTTGTCGAGGGCATTGAAGACGACCTCGCCGCGTTCGTTGCCGAGCTTGAGCTTCGGAAACAGCGGTCCCGTCCGGCCGAGCACGACGAAGCGGAGCTCGATTCCGACCGAGTGGCGGACGTCGAGGGACTGGATCGTCTCGCCGTTGAGGTCGATCACACGAGCCGCGAGGAGCCTGACCTCGTCGCTTCCCGGCGCGTGCTCGAGCTCGAAGGCCCTTTCCGCGCCCGTGCCCGAAGCCTCCTGCAGGTAGCGGGAGACGACCGTCTCGGCATCACCATCAGCCATGATGAGGCCCCCCTGCAACCAGTACGCGCGGCCGCAGAGCCTCGTGATCGCCCCCATGTCGTGGGAGACGAAGATCACAGTCCTTCCCGAGCTCGAGATTTCCTCGATCCGACCCATGCAGCGCTGCTGGAACTCGTGGTCGCCGACCGCGAGCACCTCGTCGATGATCAGCACCTCGGGATCGAGGTGCGCCGCCACTGCGAACGCGAGCCGGACGTACATCCCGCTCGAATAGCGCTTCACTGGCGTATCGATAAACCTTCCGATCCCGCTGAACTCGACGATCTCGTCGAATTTCGCACGTATCTCACGGCGCTTCATGCCGAGGATCGCGCCGTTCAAGTACGTGTTCTCGCGACCCGTAAGCTCCGGATGGAAGCCCGTCCCCACCTCCAGGATGCTCCCAACGCGGCCGTGAATCATCGCGGTTCCCTCGGTCGGCGGCGTGATCCGAGTGAGGATCTTGAGCAGTGTCGACTTGCCGGAGCCGTTCTTGCCGATAAATCCGACGACCTCTCCCTCGTCGATCGAGAAGGAGACGTCCTTGAGCGCCCAGAGCTCCTCGAGCGAGTGGTCGACGTGCTCGAAGCGCAAGGCGCGCCGCGCGGCATGTGAGAGGGTGTCACGCAGCGTCTCGTACCCGGCCTTGTACTCGCCGATCCGGTAGAGCTTCGAGATTCCCTCCGCGACGACCGCCTTCATATCGTGTCCGCGAAACGGTGCTCGGAGCGACGGTAGAACCAGAGGCCGCCGAAAAAGAGAAGCAGGGTCATCGCCACACCGAGGCCGAGCATCGTGGCGGTCGGAGGGGGGGTGCCTGCGACCGCCCAACGAAAGCCCGTGATCGCTCCCACGGCAGGGTTCAGCGACGCCACCGCGATGTACTTCTCGGGAATCGCAGCCGACGCGTAAATGACTCCCGAGGCGAAGAGCCAGAGTTGGACGAGAAAGGGAACGACGTACGGAACGTCGCGGTAGCGGACGTTTATCACCGCGAGGAACGACCCGAGCCCGATCGCCGTCATCGCGAGCATCAGAAGGAAGAAGGGGACGAACACGATCGTCCCCTGAATGGAGACGTCGTACCAGGACGTGATCCCGAGCGCGACGATGAACGAGAACAGGAAGTCGACGAGGGGAACGAGGATGCAGGCGAGCGGCAGGATCAGCAGCGAGAAGTGCACCTTCTGGATGAGCATCCGGTTGCTCAGGACGCACCCGGCGGTGAGGGTGAAGACCGCCGCCAGAAATGTCCACGGCACGAGGTTCAGCATCGCGAACACGGGATACGGCAGCCCCTGCGAGGGAAGCTGTGCGAACTTCCCGAAGATGAGCGTGAACACGACCATCGTCAGGAACGGCTGCAGCACCGCCCACGCGATGCCGATCGCCGACTGCTTGTAGCGCACCTTCACGTCGCGCCACGCGAGGATCATCGCCAGGTCGCGGGCGCGCCAAAGTTCCCGGAAGTCGGGGAGCCCGCTCCGACGTACGGGGCGGATCAGCGTAACGGGGAAGTCGTTCGGGATCTCGCTCATCGGCCGGCCGCGATCATCGAGGGGCGCCGCGGCGAACGATGGGGGATGATACCCGGCGGCCAGGGCGGCCCCCGCCGCGCCTAGATGTCCTGCCTCGGGACGTTGTGGACGCGGCTGATCGGGTGGTTGGCCGCCGAGCGAGCTGTGGGGTCTGCGCTCGTTGTAGTAGTCGAGCCAGTGTGACAGCGCCTGGGCGCGGTGGTCGCTGGAGCGGTAGATCTGGCCGAGTCCCCACTCGCGTTTGAGGGTCTGCTGGTAGCGCTCGACCTTGCCGTTGGTCTGCGGGCGGCGTGGCCGGATGAGGAGGTGGCGGATGCCGCGTGCTGGCGAGCAGCTCGCGCAGCGAGCGGTTGTGCCGGTAGACGAAGGCGTTGTCGCTGAGCAGCCGCTTCGCCTCGATCCCGTGCTCGGCGAAGTGGGCGAGGCCGCGCTCGACGAAGCCGGTCACGGTCGCTGCGCGTCTCGTCGCGGTGGAGCTCGCTGTAGGCGTAGCGGGAGTGGTCGTCGACGAGCGAGTGCACCCACTCGTAGCCGACCCGCATCCGCTTCTCGGCGCCGGTCGCGTGGCGGTCGCCGGTGACGGCGTGGCCGGGCCGGCTGAAGCGGACGAAGCGCTTTGCTGTCGATGTGCAGCAGATCGCCCGGACAGGGCCACTCGTACAGCCGCGGCCGCTCGCGCGGCTGCCGCGGCGGCCGCGAGATCCCGGCCCGGCGCAGCGTCCGCCAGACGGTCGCGTGCGGATAGCCGGTCTCGCCGGCGATCAGCCGCGGCCCCCAGCCACGTGCGGCGCCGGGCCGCGCAGATCCGCTCCTGCTCGCTCGGCCGGCAAGCAGCCGCGGCGAGCGATGCGGCCGCGACGAGCGATCCTCGAGACAGACCAGCGATCGCCGCTGCTCAAGCGTCGCCTCCGGCCAACGCCGCCACCACTTACACGCGGTCGTCGGCGAGACACCACGGCGTCTCGCCGCCTCACGACACGAACAGCCCCGCCTCGACGTCAGCGACCAGCGCGCGCCGACCAGCGAGTCCGAGCCGAGCGTTACGGTGAAGCCCCATCCGGGTCCTCCTTCGACTGTGAGCCTTCGCAGACCCACAGCCTCGAAGGAGGCCCGGATGACCTACTCAGCCGTCCACAACCTGTCGAGGCACGTCACCTAGACGCCCCTCCGTCCCGCAAGCGGTGAGCGCTCCAGCGCCGCGAGCCGACGCTCGAGGAGCTCGGTGCGGGCGGTGAGCTTCATCCAGCCGTCGTGCTCGAGCATCGCTTGAGCCTCCACCGCGAGGCCCACGTCGTCGGCAAGTGAGGGCGGTTGGGGCGGCGGAACGGGGGCACCGGCCCGAGCTGTCCGCAGGGCGTCACGGAGGCGGGTGTCGACGTCGAGCTCACCGCTCGCGGCCGCGCTCGAGCGGCCTCGTCGACCACCAGCCGCCGGTAGAACGACGCCTCCCCGTAGGTGTCCATCGAGTGGACCGCGGCCTCCGTGTGTTGCGGGATCGAGGTGCCGGGGCTCGCGAGCCCTGCCGTGCGGGCGACCCGGAACTTCCGGCGTGCCTGGTCGAGGCTCCGGATTGGAAGTGCAGGATCTCGAACGGAAGCCATTCGCGGACCAGCGTCAGCGACGGGCCGAGGGCGTCGTGGTTCCCCTGCGTGACGACGACGTCCGCCCGGCCGCGGTGGGCGACCTTCACCTGCGCGTGGAACGGGTCGGTCAGGTCGGTCGCAGGCTGCCGTCGCACGATCATGCGTTCCTCGAAGGGGCGATCCTCGTCCGGGCGCGGGACGAAGTTCCGCCAGAGGCCCCTCAGAGCGCCGAAACGCGACGGTACCGCTCCGAGTACGTCGTGGAGCATGCCGTCGCGCGGCCACCAGAACTCGTCGGCGTCGCTGTTGATCACCCAGTCGGCCCCGTGCTCGGTCGCGGCGAGGCGCGCCATGCTGGTCACCCAGCTCGACTGCCGGAGCTCCTCGGACTCCTCCCGGAGGAGCGTGCACGCGCCCTTCGCCCTCCAGCTGGCGAAGCACGTCGGTCGTACCGTCGGTCGAGCGATGATCGGTCACGACGACGTGGTCCACACCCAGGGCCAGGTGGTACCTGACGTTCGCCGCGACAAGGTCGACCTCGTCGCGGACGAGGAGCGTGAGGGCGACCCTCATCCTGCCCGCCGGCGGAACGCGCGCCGCAGCGCTCGCTCCGCCCTGAGCCGGGCCCTCCCCTCGACCCGAACGAGTCGTCGCTCGAGGTCGTCGAGCCAGCGCTGCGTCCGGATGACGTCTGCTTCGGCCAGCACTGCCGCCTCGACGGCGAATGCCACGGTGTCCAGCGTCGACGGGCGGAGGAAGTTCGGCGCGATCCCGCCAGCGACCGAGATCAGCGCATCACGGACGCGCGTGTCCTCGACCAGGAGGCCCGACGCAAGCCCCGAGACGATCTCGTCCGGAGAGACTGCGAACGACTCGTAATACGCATCCGCCTCGCCGCGGGCAGAAGCCTCGTGCTGGGCCGCGTGATAGGCCGTCCCCGGCGCGCGTGCCACTCCCTCGGCGGAGTAGAACTTCTCCACCGCATCGCCCCATGCCCGGCCCTTCCGGTCGACCTGCGCGGGAGTCCGGAGCGGGAAGTGGAGACACTCGATCGGGTACCACCCGCGGAGCGGCTGAAGGTCGGTCGAGCGGATCGCATGCCCGCCTTCCACGAGCTGGATGTCCGGCGCCGCGCGGTGGACGACCTTTCGGTAGGGCCTCCACGGGCTTGCCGGATCGTTCACCGGCGCCGTAGGGCTCAGGCGGTACGTCATCCGATCATCAAATGACCGGCCGTCGGCCTCGACCGGGACGAAGTGGCGTACGAACGACTGGACGACGCCGTACCGGCGCGGGATGGCACCGAGCACCTCGGTCAACGATCCGCCGCGGGGCCACCAGAACTCGTCAGCATCGCTATTGAGGACCCAATCGGCGCCATGCTCCGTCGCGGCGAGGCGGGCCATCCTGGTCACCCACTCGCGTTGCAGGAACGGCCCGTCGGGCTCGCGGAAGACCGTGGCGAAGCCCTCGCGCTCGTATCGCGCGAGGACGTCCTCCGTACCGTCGCTCGACGCGTGGTCGGTGACGATCACCGCGCTGACACCCGCCGCGCGGTGGAAGGCCAGGTGCTGCTCGACGATGTCGCGCTCATCGCGGACGATCAAGGTCATCACGACGTTCACGCGGGGGAACCTACTCGACCGCCCACGGCGGGTCGCGCCGCCAGGGACGCCAGGTGGAAAGGGTCCGTTGCAGCGGTCCCCAGTCGTCGACACCGCGGGCCGTGAGCTCCGCGCGGACGCGGGCGCGGAGCTCCCTGTCGTCGTAGCCGCCCGAGACCTTCCCGAGGTGAGTGATGGGCGTTGCGTCGACGATCCCCAACCGGCATCCGTCGGGCCGCAGGTCGATCCACTCGAGCTCGATCCCCAGCCCATCCCACGCCACACGGGGAGCGGCGTCACGCGCTCGACCCACCCGGGCGCGACGGCGACGAGGGGGCCGCTCTCGACGAACGTCGTCGACCGTACCCTCGACCGAGGCTGGGCACGGGTGATCCCGTGACTCACCTCCGAGCCGGGCGCGTGGGCGGGCTGCGCGCAGGCCGAGCCCCGCTCGGCGGGCCAGCTCGACGAAATGGGTGAGGTCGCCGCGCGCGAAGGCGATGTCGTCGTCGGAGAGGACGAGCTCCGCCGAAAGCGGCCCGTGCCGCTCGATCGCAGCCTGGAGGAGGGGGAGCTTCTCGCCGGGCCCCTCGCCGACGGTCTGCGCAGCGAGGGCCGGAACGATCTCGTCGAGTGCCCACCAGGCGGCTGTCCACCCTGCGGCGAGCACCGGGGCGAGGAGCCGGTCGACGTGCGGCGCGTTGGCCGCGCGGTAGATCCCGACGACCGTGGGCGCGCTCACGGGTCGAGCCCGCAGAGCATCGCCTCGACGACCCGCTCTGCGGCGCGGCCGTCGACCTCGCCGACAACGGTCGCGACGACATGGCGCCGCTCGTCCGCCAGCTCGCCCGGCGCCGCGAGCGACCGTTCGATCCCGGCGACGACCTCGTCGAACGACTCGGCCCGGTGGAACGCGCCCGACACCGCGACGTCGCGGTAGTGCTCGCCGATCACGCTCTTCGCGGCCCAGGACTCGCCAGGCGGCCGTCGCCCTCGTCGTAGAGGACGCAGACGACCGGCCGGTCGTTGACGAGCGCATCGAGGAGGATCGTCCCGGCGTTCGTCACGACGCACTCGACGTGCTGGAGCAGCGTTGCGAGCTCCTCGATGTCGGTGAAGCTCGGCTCCTGCACGGCGACGCCGGCCGCCGACGGCCGCAGCGAACCGCTCACGCCAGCGGGAGTCGCGCGGATGCGGGCGGAAGAGGAGCGAGAAGCGGTGGTCGGCGCCCGTGTCGCGCCGCCACGCGACGAGACGCGCGAAGAACCGCTCCTCGTGCGGGGTGTTCGTCGGCGTGTTTCCCATCACCATCACGAGGGGCGTGACTGGATCGAGTCCGTAGCCGCGCAGGATCGCCTCGTACGCCTCGCGTGGCCGCGGCACGTGGAAGATGTCGCTCTGCGGCCACCCCGTGACCACGATCCTCTCGATGGGGACGTCGTGGTAGCGGACGAGGTCGCCGCGCATGCGCTCGTTCTGCACGAGGTAGCGGTCGAGTCGCGGCGAGATCACGCCCTTGCCGACCGTGTGGTCCCAGCTCGCGACGTGGCCAACGGTCGCCAGCCCGAGCCGCCTGGCGCCGACGAGAAACGGGACGGCCGACTGCATCTGCAGGTTCGAGAGGACGAGCACGGGGCGCTCGGCGCCCAGGCGCGCCGTCAGCGCGGTCGGCACGTATCGGCGGGTCGAGAAGTGCCACCGGTCCATCGCGCGGTCGATCCGCGGATGGTGCGGGAGCGGGCCGACGCGGGACGAGTCGAGCAGCTCGTTGCGATGCCTCGGGCGCATCCGCTGAAGATGGAGACCGTGGCGATAGTTGAGTCGGATCGCGAGCGGGAAGTAGCCGATCCGCCGGTCGAGCCAGACGTCCGCACGCCGCCGGACGCGCTCGGCAGGAGGAACCTCGGCGGGCGCCACATCCGCGCGCAGCAGGGCGGGCCGCGTACCCGCCGGGAGCCGCTGCTTCCAGGGCACCGCCGCCTCTGCGTCGAGCAAGAGCACGGGCTGGAGCCGCTCGCCGAGACGCTCGGCGAGGCAATCGACCACGCCGCTCTCGACCAGGACGCGCGTCGAGAGCGGGTCGGCGAGGACGAGCCACACGGGTCGTGTGCTCAAGTCACCCACCCGGCCGCGGGTGAGCCCAACGCAATGCCGACGAGCTCCGCCGCGAGCGCGGCCTGGCTCCACTCGAGCCACGGCGTGTATCTCGTGGTGGTGACGAAGACGATCTCGTCGTCGCGCAGCTCGCTCACGCCGTTGTGCGTGCGAGCGAGCCGGCGACCCGCGCGGCGAGCGACGCACCGTCGAGGCGGTGGTGGGCGAGCGCCTCGACCGGCGTCCCGCAGGCGGGCCAGCCCTCGACGCCGGCGACGGTCGAGCACCGGTGGGTCGGGCAGGGTCGAGAAGGCGCGCCGGAGGGTGTCCCCGAGCGCCCCCACGGGGGCGTGGTCCTCGACGACGAGCACGTGCCGTACCCCGTCGAGCGTCGCGGAGAGCCAGGGGGGGTCGACGCGGTCGAGCCACGGCATCGCCACGACTCCCGCCTCGACCCCGTCGCGCGAGAGCGTCTCGGCCGCGACGAGTGCCTCGTGGAGCATCACCGGCCCGTACGAGACGAGCAGCGCGTCCGCGCCCTCGCGCAGCGAGACCCCGACGCCGGGCGCCGGACGATAGCCCGCCGGCAGCTCGATCCGGCGCGGCGAGGGGCCGATCGCAAGTCGGAGCGCGACGCTCTCGGACGCCTCCAGGACAGCCCACTCGAGCAGCGCGCGCGTCTCGACGGCATTGCACGGATGGACGACGGCGATGCCAGGGATGGCCGCGACGAGCGACGCGTCCCGCAGGCTCTGGTGGGACTTCCCGGGCCCGGCGGGGATCAGGCCGGCGTAGTGCATCGCGTAGACGACCTTCGTCCGCTCGCTCGCCTGGTTGTAGATCTGCTCGTTCGCGCGGGACGCGAGGAAGCTCGCGAAGGAGTTGACGACGGGGATCAGGCCGTGGCGAGCCATCCCTGCTGCCATCGAGACCATGTCCTGCTCGGCGATCCCGTTCTCGACGAACCGATCCGGCTCCGCGAGCTCGAACGCGCGGACGCGGCAGTCGGACGCGAGGTCGGCGTCGAGCACCACGAGCCGCGGCTCGCGCGCGGCGAGCTCGAGGAGCGCCTCGCCGTAGGCCGCCGCGACGTACTCGGCCGTCCCGCGCAGCGCCGCCGAGAGGGCAGCCGCCGGCGTGCCGGCCCCGCTCTCCGGCTCGCCCTCGAGGCTGACCGGCGGCTCGTCCCCGGGCTCGGGCACGAGATTCGGCTCGATCTGCCCGACGCCCACGGCGGCGGCGCGGTCGTCGATCCGGCGACGGAGCTCAGCGGCGGCGGCCTCGAACGTCTCATCGTCAGGCGCGCCGGCGTGCCAGCGGTACGTGCCACCGCCCGCGACGAGCGCGGCGGGATGCTCCATGAACGAGACGCCCTTCCCCTTGATCGTCCGGGCGACGAGGACGCCCGGTGTGCCGTCGTCGCCGGCCTCGAGCGAGCTAAACGCCGCCCGCAGCGCGGCATGGTCGTGCCCGTCGCAGGTCTCGACGCGGCACCCGAATGCACGCAGCTTCAACTCGAGGCTCTCGAGCGCGAGGATCTCCTCGGTCGTCCTGTCGGACTGCAGCTCGTTGCGATCGACGATCACGAGCAGTCGGCCGACGCGCTGGTGCGACGCTGCCTGCAGCGCCTCCCAGTTCTGCCCCTCCTGGAGCTCGCCGTCGCCCGTCATCACCACCACGCGCCCGCCCCGCCCGAGATGCCGTTTGGCCCATGCGATCCCGCGCGCCTTCGAGATCCCCATCCCGAGCGAGCCGGAGTTCGCCTCGATCCCCGGGACGCCGATGTCCGGGTGCCCGTCGAGCCCACCCAGGCGGCGGAGGCGGAGCAGGCGCCCAGCGGGGATCACGCCCAGCGCGTTGAGCGCCGCGTAGAGGCCCGGCACGTCGTGTCCCTTCGACGAGAAGAACACGTCGCGGTCGGGTGAGTCGAAACCCGTCTCGGCGACGTTCAGGCTCTCCCAGAGGAGATGGACGACGAGGTCGAGGGAGCTGAACGTCGAGCCGAGATGCCCCGAGCCGGCGCGCTTGACGGCGGTCAGCGCGTTGAACCGGCACATGTCGGCGAGGAGCGCGAGCCGCGCGTCGGGGGCGACGTCCGCGCCCGCTACGCGTGCGAAGGCGTCCTGCGGGATCAGCTCGAGCCGCGGCACCGCGGTGATTCTAGGTGGGCCGGGGCGCAAGGAGGCCGACGAGCGCTGCCGTGATCCACACGGGCACGAAGGGCAGCTCGAACTCGCTCTGCGGCGCCTGGGAGAGCGCGTGGACGAGCAGGACGGCGGCGGACACGCCCATCAGCACGAGGATCGGCGCGCTGCCGCGAGGTCGCCGCCAAGCGAGCGCGACGAGCGCGACTCCGATCCACAGGATCGGCCGCGGCCAGCGCACGCTCGCGGTGCCGCCCTTGCTCGCGAGCCAGGCGTTCGAGTCGCGGGCCGGGAGCTGCGCGTTCCAGTCGCGGATCGTGTCCACGAGCTTCGTGTAGCGGCGTCCCTCGCTCGCCGATCCGAGCGCTGCCGCGGGGTCGGGCACCACGCAGCGGTCGAGGTCGTCGGTCGGGCACCAGACGAAGCCGTAGCGCACCGCCTGGACGAGCGGCGAGACCGTGATCGGCGCCGGGAACGGCTTCCCGTCGAGCTCGAGCTCGGTGGGGAGCTCGGGGATGGGGACCGGGCCGCACGCGCGGCTCCGGGGCGTAGCGCTGCGAGAGGAAGTCCCAGAATGTCCGCGCGACGCCGCGCGCGTACCACCCGGGGTCGGCGCGGATCGCCTCGATCGACGCGTCGAAGAGCACGTCGTAATCCGTGTCCCACCCGAAGACCTGGTCGGACAGCGCGATCATGCGGATCACCTCGAGGTTGCCGAGGCCGCGGAAGTACGTCTGCACGTCGACGCCGCGACTGGCGTAGGGCGGGAGCGGCAGGACGTGGCGCTCGACCGCGTCCGCGAGCTTCCTCGATGCGGGCCCGTTCGCGGGGTCGATCGCGCCGCCGACGCGGAAGAACGGCACCCACGCCTTGCTCCCGCGCGCGACGGAGAAGTCGTCGTAGCGCACCGCGTTGTGCGTCGCCCAAGCACCGAGCGGGAGCAGCGCCGCGGCGAGCGCGACGGCGGCGCCGACGAGGACGGGCCTCGCTCCGCGGCGTGCGATCAGGGGCACGAGCACGCACGCCAGGATCGTGACCTGCGAGGCCGGCCGGCACAGGGTCAGCAGGGCGACACCGAGCCCGACGCCCGCGAGCCACCAGGTCGACCCGGTGCGCCAGGCGCGGACGACGGCGCCGGCCCACCACGCGAGGATGAACGCGAACACGGGGTCGCTCGACACCTCGTGGAAGAGACCCGCGTACGTCGGGGTGACGAGGAGCACCAGCGCGGTCGCGAGGGCCGCCTGCCGGGAGATCGGAACCACGGCCCAGGCCCAGGCGAGCAGCGAGAGCGCGTAGAGGAGCGCGAAGACGACCTCCGTCAGCCGTGCGCCGCCGACCCACATCGGGATCCCGGTGACGAGCGGCGCGATCGGCGTGCGGAAGACCTGAAGCGCGGAGAACGGGGGGTCGCGGTCGGCGAGCTGGAGGAACGTCAGCCAGTAGTCCCACGAGTCGCGTCCGCGCTGCAGGGGCCAGGCGAGCGCCTGGACGCCGTAGCTCGCGAGCGCGACGGCGACGAGCAGGACGGCCCCGCGGCGGGACACGAGCCGCTCTGTCGCACGCGACCACACGACGCGGGACGGTACCCCGCGGGTCGGCAGAGGGTTAGCCTCCGCGCATGCGGAGGCCTGCGACGAGGCGCGACCTCGTACTGCTCATGGTCGCCGCGCTCGCCCTCCTCGCCGCCACGGCCGCGTTCACGTGGTCGCGCGCGGTAGACGACCCGTCCTCGTGGGACGTTCCGCTCTATCAGTCGTTTGGCGACCGGATGGCGGACGGCGAGGTGCCCTACCGCGACTTCCGCGTCGAGTACCCGCCCGGCGCGCTCCCGGTCTTCGTGATTCCCTCGCTCGTCGCGCCCGACGGCTCACCGGTCTACGACCCAGCGCTGAACGCCGCGGCACGCGGCTACGCGCGCGCCTTCGCGGCGCTGATGACGCTCCTCCTCGCGGCGACCGTCGTGCTCGCGGCGGTCGCTCTCGCCGCGCTCCGCGTGGAGGTCGGGCACGCCGCGCTCGCCCTCGGCGTGATCGGCGCGACTCCGCTCCTGCTCGGCCAGCTCGCCCTGACGCGGTTCGACGCGCTCCCGGTCGCGCTGACGGCGGCAAGCGTCGCCGCGCTCCTCCGTGGGCGCTCGCGCCTCGCCGCGATCGCGCTCGGGCTCGCGGTGACGGCGAAGCTCTATCCCCTCCTGCTCGTCCCTCTCGTCGCGCTCTACGTATGGCGGCGCCGCGGCCGGCGTGAGGCGCTCGTTGCCGTCGGGCTCACGGCGGCGACGATCGCGGTCGTGCTCCTCCCCTTCGTCGCGGTCGCCCCGTCCGAGGCGTGGTTCTCGATTCGCGCTCAGCTCACGCGCGGCGTCCAGGCCGAGAGCCTCCCGGGGAGCGCCGTCGTCGCGCTCGGCGTGGCCGCCGACAAGGTCGGGCTGGGGACGCTCGGGACCGGCGTCGCCGAGGGCGGCACGGGCGACGTGCGCAGCGCCGACGTGACGGGCTCGCTCGGGCAAGTCGCGGGCATGCTCGGAGGGCTCGCGGCGCTCGCGGTCGTCCTCGCCGTCTGGCTCGCCGCCTGGCGGCAGCGCCGCGTGGAGGACGACGACCGCCTCGTGACCGGCTGCGCCGCCGTCGTCGCGGCCCAGCTCGCCCTCGGCCGGGTGCTGTCGCCGCAGTTCGTCCTGTGGCTCGTCCCGCTCGTCCCGCTCGTCGCGGGGAGACGAGGCCGCATCGCCACGACCCTGCTCGCCTGCGCGCTCGTCGCGACGCACGTCTGGTTCCCCGGCCTGTACCGCGACTACGTCAACGCGCGTGGCGCGCCGGAGACGGCCTACCTGCTCGGGCGGAACGCGCTGCTCGTCGCGCTGCTCGTGGTGCTCGTGGCTCCGACGGCGCGCGCGCTCCGCTCGCCGAGCAGGGCGACCGCCGCGAAGAGGACGAACGCAGGCGCGACGGGGACCGCGTAGGCGGGCTCGGCCCAGACCGTCATCACGGTCGCGAGCAGCATCACGAGGGCGCCGGCGACGGGCGCGACGGCCGCCCACCACCGGCGCGGGCGCCGGAACGCGACACCGACGATCCCGGCGAGGAGCCACAGCCAGAGGGGCGGGTAGAGCTTCGACGAGTGGTCCATCTGGAGGCCGAGCCACGGGCTCCACCAGTGGTCGGGGAACGTCGCGTACAGCCCGGCGGCGCGCCGGTCGTTCGCCAGCCACCGAACGCGCTTGGCCGGGTCGTCGAAGACGATGTGGTGCTCGGTCACCGACGTCCAGACCTCGCGGATCGACTGGTCCGGGTCGAGATCTGGGCGCTCTGGTATTCGGACGGGATCGGCTCGCCCTCGGTCGGGGCGGGCAGCGTCCGCCTGCCGACGGCGATCGTCGGCACGGCAGGGGACGCGACCGGCGCCGCCGCCCCGGTCGTAGCGGGAGGAGGCGGCGGCTTGCGCCCGGCGAAGTACGGCTTGGCGAGCTCCTTGCCGAAGTCGCGCAGCACACCACGGGCGAACGTCCCCGGATGCGCCCTGACCGCCTCGCGCGCTGCGCGGCCGAGGATCTGGTAGTCGGAATCCCAGCCCCACACCCGGTCGGACAGGCTGATCAGGTCTTCGTGCTCGCGCGGGCTCCCGCGCGAGAAGAAGGTCGCGAGGTCGATGCCGTAGGAGCGGTACGGCTCCTTCGTGAGCAGCTCCCGCTGGACGGCGGCGGCGAGCTCGCGCGACGCCGGCCCGTTGTCGGGCTCGACGATGTGGTCGATGATGAACGCGCGGAAGAAGGGAAAGCTCGCCTGGCCGCCGCGCGCGACCGCGAAGTCGTCGTAGCGCCAGAGGTTGGTCGCCGCCCAGCCCCCCAGTAGGACGAGCGCGACCCCGAGGAACGCGGCCGTCCGGCCGACCCGCGCGCGCCAGCTGCCGGCAAGCACGACGGGAAGGATCGCCACGACCAGGAACACCTGGTTCGCCGGGCGGATCAGCGCGATCAACGCGGTCGCCGCGCCGACACCGGCGAACCGCCAGACGGCCGGTGTGAGCGTCGCACGGACGACGACCGCCGTCCAGACGGCGAACGCCGCCGCGAAGACGATCTCGCTTGCGAGCTCGTGGAAGACGATGCCGTACCCGGGGAAGAAGACGAGCGCAACGCCCACGACGACCGCGGCGCCGCGACCGAAGAGGAGCGCCGTCCGCGCGTAGAGGAGGATCGAGCCCGCGAACAGGAAGGCGCCGACCGCCTCCAGCAGGAGCGGGCTCCCGAGGTCGAGCAGACCGCCTGCCACGAGCGGCGCCACGGGCGTGCGAGAGAGCATCTCCCAGGGGAACACTGCGTTCCCGTGCCAGAAGTCGACGTAGACGGCGAGGTAGGCCTCGAGGTCGCGCCCCGGCGCCATCGGCCAGCCGAGGCTCCGGATCACGTAGACGACGAGGACGACCGCGACGAGCAGGGCCGCCCCCTGCTTCGTCCCGGCGATCTCGGTCGCCCACGTCCACACCGCCCGCGGCCAGCGCTTCACGGCGCTGCCTGCCGGACGACCCGCAGTGGGCCCCGCGTTCGCCAGAGCCGGAGCCCCTCGACCGTGCCCTCGGCCACGACGTCGCCGTCCAGCTCGAGCCCACGGGGTGCGACGACCCACGGGGCATCGACGGGGCCGGAGCCCGACAGGACA
This sequence comes from uncultured Actinomycetes bacterium, assembly GCA_963747125.1. Classification (GTDB taxonomy): domain Bacteria; phylum Actinomycetota; class Thermoleophilia; order Gaiellales; family Gaiellaceae; genus Gaiella. The sequence continues at coordinate 27,437 of CAVVEN010000029.1, forward strand.
GCCCCGCTCTCGCCGATCCGCACCGAGCTGGCGGCGAGGGTGGGCGCATAGCCCTGGGCGAGGTCGAAGGCGGGGCCGATCGAGGCGTTGAAGAACTCCGTCAGCCGGAGCGCGTCGCGCGTCTCGACCGGGACGCCGCCCGCGAGCGTCGCGACCGTCGCGCCGTCGGGCACCGCGCGGTCGACCCACGACGCCGCGTCGGCATCCAGCGGCGAGAAGGTGAGGTTCCGGGCGGCCTCGATCCGCGCGTCCCACACAAAGCCCGCGTCGAGTGCGAACACGACGGCGACGGGGACGAGCACGAGCCAGCGCGGAAGCGAGGTGCGGGTCAATCCGACCACCAGACCGATCGCCAGCAGCCCCGCCACGACGAGCCACCAGCGCGCAGGCTCGGCGCGGCCGGCGTGAACCGCGACCTGGGACGGGAGGCCGGCGGCGATCGCGTCGAAGCGCCGCCCGCCGTCGGCGTTCAGGAGGTACGTGGGGAGGGTCGCGAGCGGGAGGAGCACGAGCAGCCCGCCCACGACGAGGCCGGCCCGGCCGAGCGGGACGCGTCGCTCCGCCCAGACCGCGGTCGCCACGATCCAGAGCGGCACGACGTAGAACAGGTAGCGGTCGTGGAGGAAGCCGACGCCGAACTCGGTGCTCGAGAAGGCGCCCACGACGAGGAGCAGGACGACGTTGACGCACACGAACAGTGAGACGAAGGACGCGGCGCGCCGGTTCCCGCCGCGACCCGCGCGCCAGAGCCAGCCGAGCGTCGCCGGGACGACCACGAGCGGCACGAGGGCGAGGTACAGCCCGAGACCGGCGACCGCGCGCCACGTCCAGCGTGCGACCTCGACGAGGTCGTAGGAGCGCCAGAGGTCCCCGTAGCCCGCGAGCGGGTTCCCGAGCGCGGCGCGCACCGCGAGCGCGACCGCCCCGCCGCCCAGCACGACGACGAGCGGCCACAGCCGCACGACGTCGGCGCGCGCCGGCAGCCTGGCGCCCCGGCTCACGAGCCAGCGGAGCGCGAGCGCCGCGACGAACGCCGCCCCGAGCGTCGCGAGCTGGAACCGGACGCCGGCGGCGAGGGCGAGCGCACCGAGCGCGAGGATCTGCGCGGTCGCTGTCGGCCGCTCGAGGCAGGCCGCGAAGGCGAGGAACGCGAGCACGCAGGCGCTGTACGCAGCGCCCTCCGTCATCACGAACCCGGTGTAGAGCGCCGACGGCACGAGAACCGTGAGCCCGGCGGACGCGAGGCTCCAGCCCGTCGGCAGGAGCCGCCGAGCGAGCAGGTAGCCGGGGATCGCGGCGAGGGCGAACAGGACCGCGTTCCAGAGTCGGGCCCACCCGTACGCGGTCAGGTCGTCAGGCGCGAGCAGGTGGACGGGCGCGAGCAGGGCGGGATACACGGGGCCGAAGCCGTAGCCGCCGTCGCGCACGCGCAGGCCGTCGCCTGCCGCGAGCGAGCGGGACGCGTCCCAGTGGATCAGCTCGTCCCCGAACACCGTGGGCACGTCGAGCTGCCGGCCGAGCGCCCCCCACACGACGATCGCCGCAAGGACCGTTCCTGCGAGGGTGAGCGCCGTCGCGTGCCGCGGGCTCACGCCGCGGCGGGACCGCGCTGAGGGCGGACGACGTCCGCGACGTCCGCGTCCCCGAGCTCGTCGGTCTTCCGGCAGAGAAGCAGCACCTCGTCGGACTCCGGCCGGTAATCGGTGAACGCGGTCACGTCGCGCCAGCCCGTCCAGGCGAGCTCGATCCGCAGCGCGTCGAAGGTCGGCACCATCTTCGCCTTGCCCGTGCCGGGCTGCCAGCGCACGCGGAGCGCCGAGTCGGGACGCGGGTCCGTGGTCGTCTCGAGCAGCATCTCGCCGCCGAGCCGCGTCACGCGGTTGAGCATCCCGAGGAGCTCGAGGTGGAAGGCGCTGTGGTAGAGCACGCCGAGGAAGAACACGAGGTCGAACGGGCCATGCTCGAGCAGTCCCTCGGCGCGCCGGAGGTCTCCGAACACCCAGGCGTGCGGCGCGCGCACCTCGCCCTCCCAGCGGTCGTGGAGGTGCCGGTCCTCCTCGAAGTCCGAGAAGGCGAGAAACGACGGCTGGAGGCGCTCGTCGATCCAGCGGGTGTGGATGCCGTACTTCGGCCCGACCTCCAGCATCCTCCGGCCCTGCCAGTCGCGGCCTGCGGCGACGTCGGCGAGACCCTCGAGCGTGAGCGTCAGGTCGACGTCGTCTGCCGAGACGGTCGAGCCGCGCTTGTCCCGGATCGACCGCGCGTCCTTTGTGAGGGTCGTCTTCGCGTCGAGCTGCTCGCGGTAGTCGACCATCGGCACATAGCTCGCGAGCCGGAGCTTCCTCGGCCGACCAGTCGACGGCGCGCCTGCCGGTGCGCCAGCCGAGCGCCCGGGCGGAGGCGGGGAGCCTCAACGGACGACCTCGGCGCGCGTCACGACGGCGGAGGGTACTGGACGCGTTGGTCAGGCTCGCCGGACGATCACCGATAATGCCGGCGTGAACCACCCCGAGATCTCGGTCGTCATCCCCTGCCTCAACGAGGAGGATGCGGTCGGCGCCGTCGCCGACCAGGCATGGGAGGGCATCGCAGCGCTCGGGTCGTCCCGGCGAGGTGATCGTCGTCGACAACGCCTCCGACCGACCGCTCAGCGGAGGTCGCGGCCGCAGCACGGCGCGCTCGTCGTGCGCGAGGAGCGCCGCGGCTACGGCAGCGCCTATCTCGCCGGGCCTCGCCGTTGCCCGAGGCGACTACATCGTGATGGGCGACGCGGACGAGACCTATCCGATCCGCGACCTCGCGCCGTTCGTCGAGCGCCTCGACCGCCGGCGACGACCTCGTGATCGGCTCCCGGTTCGAGGGGACGATCCACGGCGAGCGCGATGCCGTGGCTCAACCGCCACGTCGGGAACCCGATCCTCACCGGCCTCCTGAACCTCTTCTTCGGCGTGAAGATCTCGGATGCGCACTGCGGCATGCGGGCGGTGCGCCGCGACGCCCTCGCGACGCTCGACCTTCACTCGACCGGGATGGAGTTCGCGTCGGAGATGGTGTTCAAGGCATTCCGCCGCAAGCTCCGCGTGAGCGAGATCCCGATCGACTACTACCCGCGCGTCGGCGAGTCGAAGCTGAACCGCTTCGGCGACGCCTGGCGCCATGTCAAGTTCATGTTGCTCTACAGCCCGAGCTGGCTGTACTTCGTGCCCGGGCTGATCCTGCTCGCGCTCGGGACGCTCGGCGCGCTCGCGCTCGCGGCCGGGCCCGTCGAGGTCCTCGGGCGCACGTGGCAGATCCACACGCTCTTCCTGTTCATGTTCGCGATGCTGCTCGGCACGCAAGTCGTCCAGCTCGGGATCTTCGCCCGCGCGTTCGCCGCAGCGCACCTCGGCGAGACCGACGGACTCGTCGCGTGGGCGCAGGGCAGGGTCAAGCTCGAGCACGGCCTGATCCTCGGCGGGGCACTCCTGCTCGCGGGCGTCCTCGTCGTGACCGGTGTCTTCGTCAGTTGGGCGCTGGGCGGCTTCGGCGCGCTGGCCCACGAGTACGCAACGGCGCTCGGCTTCACGCTGGTGGCAGTCGGAACCCAGGTGATGCTCGGCTCGTTCTTCCTCGGCCTGCTGACGATGCGCACGACCGAGCCGTCCCGCGCGACGATCGTCGACCGCGTCGCTGCCGCATGACCGGCGTACGTTCCGCTCAACGAACGGCCGCTCGGCGGTCACGCGCGTCTCCTATCGATGACGCTTGCCGAGCGCCCGCGCGACGTCCTCGACGTCGGCTGCTCCTCCGGGTACCTCGCGCCACCGCTTGCGGCCGCGGGCGCCCGGGTCGTCGGGATCGAGCTCGATCCTGCGGCGGCCGAGAAAGCCCGATCGGTCTGCGCCGACGTGATCGTCGGCGACGTCGAGGCGATCGAGCTCCCGCTCGAGGCGTCGTCGTTCGACGCGATCGTCTGCGGCGACCTCGTCGAGCACCTCCGGATCCCGGCGCGACCCTTGCGCGGCTGCGGCCGCTCCTTCGTCCGAACGGTCGCCTCGTCCTGACGACACCGAACGTGGCCAACTGGGCGATGCGCCTCTCGCTCCTGGCGGGCAGGTGGCGCTACACCGACCGCGGGATCCTCGACCGGACGCACGCGCACCTCTTCACGCGGAAGACGCTGAGCGAGACCGTCGAGGCCGCCGGCTATCGGGTCGTCGAGCTCGACCACACGGCCCCGGTGCCCGGGATCGGCACCCCAACGGTCGAGCGGACGGCCCACGCGATCGCCCGCATCCGGCCGTCGCTCTTCGCGTACCAGTTCGTCGTCGCCGCGACACCGGCGTGATCTCGGTCGTCATCCCCGTCAGGAACGGCGGGCACGACCTGGCGCGTTGCCTCGACGGGATCGCTGCCCAGGCAGGTGGACGAGGAGGTCGAGGTCGTCGTCGTCGACTCCGGCTCGACGGACGGGAGCGTCGAGCGCGCGCGCGCGCCGGCGCGGTTGTCCACGAGATCCCGCCCGAGGAGTTCGGGCACGGTCGCACGCGGAACCTCGGCGTTCGGCTCGCCCGGGCGAGGCTCGATCGTCTTCACCTCGCAGGACGCCGGTCGCCCGTCGACGCGCACTGGCTGGCGCGGACCTCGCGGCAGCCGCGCTGTCCGCGCCCGGAGTGGCGGGAGCGTACGGCCGCCAGCTCCCGCATCCCGACGCCCGGCCGCCAGAGCGATTCTTCCTCGACTTCATGTACGGGCCCGAGCCGCGCGTCCAACGGCTCGCAGAGGGCGAGGAGCTCGACCTTCGACGCGACGCTCTTCTCGAACGTCAACGCGGCGATCCCTCGCCCCGTGCTCGAGGCGTTCCCGTTCCGTGACGACCTGACGATGAGCGAGGACCAGGAATGGTCGCGCCGCATCCTGCGCGAGGGATACGCGCTCGTGTACGAGCCGGGCGCCGCCGTCCGCCACTCGCATGCGTACACCATTCGCTCGGCGTTCAGGCGCTTCTTCGACTCGGGCGTGTCGGCGGAGCACTCGTACGTCGAAGGCGACGAGTCACGTAGCCGCGCTCCGGCGGGCGGGCGCTCGATACGCCGAAAGACGAGCTTCGCTGGCTCTGGACGAACGGGACAGCGCCGCTGGATCCCGTACACGGTCGTCTACGAGCTCGCCAAGTACGCCGGCCTCCAGCTCGGGCTCCGCCACGCGCGGCTTCCAGGTCACCTCGCACGGCGGCTCAGCTCCTACCCGCTCGAGGAGCCCGGCGCGTCGTAAACGGCGTCGCGCGGGGCTACGCGGATCGGGTGACGGGCCAGCACGTCCTCGACGACGTCACAGCCCCAGCCCGGCCCCGACGGGACGACGAGCTCGCCGCCCGAGATCTGCGGCACGGCGGTGGTCAGCTCCTCGCGCCACGGGACGTCGTCGACGTCGATCTCGAGCATCCGCACGTTCGGGATCGCTGCGCACCACTGCGCCGCGATGAACGTGGCGAGGTGGCTGTAGTAGTTGTGCGGCGCGCAGGCGACCTCGTGCGTCTCGGCCAGCGCCGCGATCTTGAGCGACTGCGCGAAGCCGTTCCAGATCACGTCGACCGAGGCGACGTCCATCGCGCCCGCCTCGAGGTAGGGGCGGAAGCCACGCAGCGTGTAGAGGTTCTCGCCCGAACAGAGCGGGACGGGCGAGCGCCGGCGGGCGTGCGCGAGCGCCGCCGCGTCGTATGAGTCCACCTCCAGCCAGGCGAGGTCGAACGGCTCGAGCGCCCGCGCGACTCGAACGATCCCCTCCGTGGTGAGGTTGAAGTTGAGGTCGACGATCGGCTGGGCCTTGCCCGCGGTGCCGTCCCGGAACGCCTCGAGCAGACGGGTCAGCGCGTCGAGCAGGTCGGGCGTGGGGTTGCGGTCGATGCCGCCGTCACGGCCGAACCCCGGCATGAGGACGCGCGGCTCCTCGCCGGGGACCACGATGTTCGTCTTGAACGCGGGGTAGCCCCGCTCGACGACCTCGCGTCCGAGCGCCGCGACCGCGTCGTATGAATCGAGCTTCGGCGTGCCCGTCACCTCCCACGCGCGCGCACGCGTCGTGCCGCAGTGCGACCAGTAGAGCGGGACGGTCGCGCGCGTCGGTCCGCCGAAGCAGCTCCGCAACCGAGACGCCGTGCGCTCTTGCCGGCGAGATCGAGCAGCGCGTTCTCGATGCCGCCGATCGCCTTCTGCACGATCGAGCCCGGGCTCTGGCGCGTGCGGCGGTAGAGGTCCCAGTGGATCGCCTCGAACGCGCGCGGGTCGCTGCCCGACGACGAGCGGCGCCAGGTCGGCGACGACGCCGGCGAGCCCGGTCGGCGAGCCGTGCGAGTCGGTCACCTCCGACCAGCCGACGAGCCCGTCCTCGGTCGTCGCCTTGACGAAGAGCCACGGCGCCAGCCGGCGTCGCAGGAGAGTGTCTCGAGTCGCGTCAGTCGCACGTCGCGGAGCATATGCGGGGCGACCTCGTTTGCCGCGCGTGCGCACGGCTTTCCGCCCTGGCGCCGCACCCGGTCGTGTGGACTATGGTCGCTCCAGGACGTGCACTGGCTCGGCGCTCGCGATCTCGACGAATCCAAGGCGACGAGGCACCGGCTCGACGGTGGCGACGTAGCCGGGCGGCTCGAAGCCCGGTGGGCAGGAGGTCGCGGTTCTATTTGCAACGAACCGCACACGTCCGGCTCGCTCCGCGAACTCGCCGCCGTCGACGTCGTACCCAGTCGACCGGCACGAATGGTCCGGCAGCGCGTACGGCTACAGCTCTCTCGCTCAGGTGCGGGAGGAGACTGGGCTGCTGCGACCGGTGCGGAGGGCGGAACGCGATCGAGCACCGCCTTCACGAGCGCGCGTTCAGCGGGGGCGACGTCTATCGACGTTCGTGGGCGGCCCGCCCGCCCTCGACCAAAGGACGACTGCCCGGACGTCGCCGCGCACATGGCGATACGGGTCTTGCCATCGAGCGAACCGATGCGTCGAACCCCCATCGCGGCCGCTATGAAGAGGGCCGAGAAGGGCTCCAGGTGGTAGTGGTAGAGCAGCTCGTGCTGCGGTGCGTACGCCGAGAGGGCGTTGTGGACGACGGTCGGCACGGAGAGGAGAATCCACGTGGGCGCGAGTGACGCGAGACGGAGCGTGGAGGGCAGGAGGATCGCGAGCCCGCCGGAGTCTCTGCTGGGAGACGTCGCCGAGCGTGTCGAGCGGATGCCCGACGATCCAGCGAACAGCGTCGCCGAGCGAGGTTCCACGGTCGCCGGCAAAGCGACGTTCGTAGTTGCCATAGGCGGCGCCGGACGACCGCAGGACGACAGATGCGACGACGAGCCAGAGGGCGGCCCCGCCCGCGAGCGCACTGCCCATTCGGCGCTTGCCGTGAACGACGAGAACGATCCCGAGCATCACGTACGTCAGCGCGACATCCTCCTTGAGGCTGAGCGCGAGCACGGTCGTCACGAGCAGGACGACATGTCGTTCACGGATCGCCGCCCACACGCTGAGGACGAGCAGGACGGGCGAGAACGCGATCGGATGGAATTCGAAGAGATTCGCGGCGGCGACCCATGGACAGGCGAGCCGACGTGAGCGCCGGGATAAACGCCTGGAGCGGCGATGCTCCCGCTGCGCGTGCGAGCGCGAACAGTGCCGGGCCGGTCAGCGCCAGAGCCGATCGACTGCACGGCGAGGAAGGACAGGGAGCCCCGATCCGAGCCAGTAGACCGGGGTCAGGAGCACGAGGCCCGGCTGGAAGTGGTCGGCCAGCATCGGCCGCGTGACGATGGTGGAGAACGGCTCCATCCCCCGGGAGAGAAGCCATAGCATCTGGTCGTAATGCGCGAGATCGAACGACGTGCCGAAGGCATCGTGGTCGTGCACCGACTCTGTCGCGAGCAGCGCCGCGTACAGCCCCGCCGCTATCCAGACCACGTACGCGCACGCGGCGGCGGTGTGAGTGGCGAGGGACGGACGGCGGCCGACGACGCTCGCCGTCGCGCCTGGGCCGGCGCCGCTCACGGGTCGCCGGGATACGGCTCGCGGGTGATGTCCACGAGGCGGGCGCGGCCGTCGGCGATCAGCCGCTCTGCCTGCGCAAAGTCGTCCTCGTCGTCGATGTTGAGCCCCTCGTACCCCTCGGTGAGGAACGGAGCGAGCATCTTCCCCTCCCGCGTGCCGGTCGCCTCGACGACCCGCGTCCAGGCGATCTCGAGCGCGCTGTTCTGCACGTAGACCGTCGGGAGCGCCTGGTACTGGCCGGCGTGCCACGCGACGTCCAAGTGCGACTGGTCGAGCAGCGGGCGCATCAGCCGGCCGACCTCGTCGACGATCCACATCTTGCCGGGGTGCTGCTTGACGCGCTCGACGGCGCGGATGGAGTCGGCCTCTGGCGTCGCGAGGAGCTGCTCGAGGCCGCGGCGGATCGCGTCGGGCCCGCGGAACGGGTTCGTCGCGCGCACGATCGCGAAGAGGTCGTAGCGCTCGTCGAGCTGCGGCAGCGTCCAGGCGATCCAGTCGATGTCGGGCGACGTCGACTGTCGCGAGCTCGTCGGGTCGGAGAAACGGGACGTCCGCCCCGTACCAGCGCGCAACCTGCGCGATCTGCTCGTTGTCGGTGGAGACGACGATCCGGTCGAAGACCTCGGATCGGCGCGCCGTCTCGATCGCGTACGCGAGCAGCGGGTGGCCGGCGAGCCGACGGACGTTCTTCCCGGGCACACGCTCCGAGCCGGCCCTGGCCCCGATCAGGGCGATCGCGGTTGGGCTCACGTCCCGGGCTCCTTCCGGTAGAGCACGGTGTCGCCGCGCCGCAGGATCTCCCTGAAGCCCTGACCCAGCAGGAGCCGGTCGACCTCGGCCGAGGTCATCGACCCCCACGGCCGCATGTGCGCGTCGCTCACGGCGTACTCGAGCTCACGGGTTGCGCGGGCGCGCTCGACAGTCCCCCAGCGCGTGCCGACCCGCGCCGGGACCATCGGCTCGGGCAGGACGAAGATCCACCTCCGCTCGGCGAGGTGCGCGAGGAGCTGCATCGGCGCGCTGACCCGCGCGCCGGAGGGAACAGCGTCGACGATCGCCTGCCGGTCGGCCCGCCGGGGCCACTCCGCGCGGACCTGACGGACGATCGCTGCTCCCCACTGGAGCGAGAGGAGCGAGAGGACGACGCCCGCCACGGCGCCCCAGCCGAGCCACGTGCGGCGACCGGCGACGGGGACGCGGCCTGCGCCGACCGCGCCGGCGACGGCGATCGCGCCCGCAGCGACGATCCAGTAGTGGTAGTCGATCGTGTGCTGCAGCTCGTAGGCGGAGAACACGTTGAGCGCGGCGGCCGGAAGCGCGATCAGCGTCCATCTGGGCGCGAAGAGGCAGAGGCCTCCTGTCGTCAGGAAGAGCAGGAGGACGATCCCGAGGTCCTCCAGGGTGAGCGTCTGCTGGATCGTCGTCAGGGGGTGCACGACGCTGTAGCGGACGACGTCGAGGACCGAATCGCCGCGCCCACCCGCGAAACGCGGCCCGAACTCCTGCTCGGCGGCGTTGCCGAACGCGGGCAGCAGGACGTAGACGGCGAAGAGCGAGTAGGAGGCGGTCGCCCCCGCGAGCACCCAGCCGAGGCGGTGTCGGCCCTCCCAGGCGAGAACGAGCCCGAGCGCCGCGTACGTGAGCCCGACGTCCTCCTTCATCGCGCACGCGAGGACGACCGAGACCGTGAACCAGCCGGTCCGGCCCCGGGCGAGCGCCAGGACACCCCCGGCAAGCAACGCCGGGACGAGCACCTCCGGGTGGAAGTCCAGGAGCGCGGGATGCAGCACGACAGGGGACGCGCACCAGAGCAGCCCCGGAACGGCCGCCAGCCAGCCCGTCGCACCGTGCTCCCGCGCGAGGAGGAAGAGGAGCGGGGCGGTGGCCGCGAGCGCGAGCGTCTGGGCGACGAGGATCCCGGGAGCCGCCACGCCGAGCGTGCCGAGCGGCGCGAGCAAGGCGATCCCGGGCTCGACGTGGTCACCGAGCAGGGTGCGGAGCACGACAGTGTTGAACGGCTCGTGGAGGTGCCCGAGCAGCCACGTGTACTGGGTGAAGATCCCGTGATCGAAGTCCGACGCGAACGCCTCGTAGCGGGCGACCGCGAGCCCGCCCACGACGAGCGCGTACACGATCGCGACGCCCAGCACGACAGGGAGAACGAACGGCTCGGTCCCCCGGCGCGCGTCCGCCCGCGCGACGGTTGCGGTCGTCTTCGACCTGTCCGCGACCGGCGCCGCCGTCATGCGCGGGCTCCCGTCTGCGCCTCGGCGTCGGCCAGGAGCGCGGCGAGCTCCGGCGTCGGGACGCCGAGGCGGCGCCCCGCGCGGACGACCGAGCCCGCGATCGCGTCCAGCTCGGTGGGTCGTCCGGCCGCCCCGTCGCGCGCCGCGGACGTCGTGAGGTCGGCGGGCATCGCCTCGATGATCGCCCATTGGCCGGCGGGATCGACGACGACGCCGTCCGCGGCCGCGACGGCGCACGCCTCGTGCAACCCCGCCTCCAGGCGAGCCCGCCATGCGTCGTCGTCGCGGAGCGCGCCGACCGGAAGGCCGCTTGCGACGGTCGCCGCGGCAAGCACCGCGAGCCGTGCGGCCTTCTCCCAGAGAACCTCGCCCTCGTCGTCGCCGGTGACAACCTCGATCCCGGGGACGGCGAGCGGCGCGAGCCGTTCGACAAGCTCCGCTGCCGCCATGTCTCGCGAGGCAGCGCGGATCGTCGCACCCGTGTGCGACGCCTGCACGATGACTCCCGGCTCGGGCGAGGCTGCGGTCACGCGCCCGATCGACCCGGCCGCGACCGCGGGCGTCTCTTGTGACACTGTGTCACTTGCGTCTGTCAGCCACGCTCGGATCACCTCGACGTGCTCGAGGCCGTTCTGGAGCGGGAGGACCATCGCCCCGTCGAGCGCCGCGGGTGCGATCCGGTCGAGGGCCGCACCGAGCTGGTGCGCCTTGACCGCGACGACGAGCAACGAGACCGGAGTCGCGAGCCGGGTCGTAGCCTCGGGCCGCGACAAGGGTCGTCTCGGCGCCGTGCACGAGCTGGAGCCCTCGCTCGCGGATCGCCGCGACGGTGCGCTCCGTCCCGACGCAGAGTGCACCCGCCCGCGCGGCGAGCAGCCCTCCGATCCCGCCGAGACCGAGCACGGCGATCGGCCGGGTCACGCGAGCGCCGGGTCGACGACGAGGTTCACGTACTGCACCTCCGAGTAGACGTCGAGCGCCTCGACCCCGGCCTCCTTCCAGCCCGTCCCGGACTGCTTGACGCCGCCGAAGCCCATGTGCGGCTCGCTGCCGTGCGTGCCGGCGTTGACGACGACGACACCGGCGCGAACGCGCTCGGCGAAGCGCATCGCGCGATGGACGCTCGCCGTGTGGATCGCCGCGGTGAGCCCATACGGCGAGTCCTCGACGAGCGTTACCGCCTCGTCGAAGCTCCCGACCCGGTAGAGCGCCGCGACCGGCCCGAACAGCTCCTCGCCCGAGAGCGGCGCGTCGGGCGCCACGCCCTCGACGACGGTCGGCGCGACGTGCCAGCCACGCTCGCCCGTCCGCTTCCCGCCGGCGAGCACGCTCGCGCCGCGCGCCGCCGCCTCCTCGACGACGCCGAGGATCCGCTCCATGCTCGCCGCCGAGATCACGGGGCCGACCGGGTCGAGCTCCGCCACCGCACAGAGCAGCCTCTCCCGGAAGTCGTCGTAGACGGCCTCCATCACGACGATCCGGCTGGCCGCGGCGCACCGCTGGCCGGCGTTCGAAAACGCCGAGGCGAGCGACCAGTCGACCGCGCGGTCGAGGTCGGCGTCGTCGCACACGACGAGGGCGTTCTTGCCGCCGAGCTCCATCACCGTCTTCGCGAGCCGCCGGCCCGCGGCTTCCGCGATTCCCCGCCCGGTCGCGGCCGAGCCCGTGAACGAGACGAGGTCGACCCCTGGGTCCTCGACCAGCGGCATCCCCGCCTCCGGGCCGAGGCCCTGGAGCACGTTCAGCACCCCTGCCGGCAGGCCCGCCTCGAGACAGAGCCGCCCGAGCCAGAACGCCGACGCCGGCGCATGCTCGGACGGCTTCAGGACGGAGCCATTGCCGCAGAAGATCGAGGGGAACGCCTTCCAGGCGACGTTCGGAAGGGGCGTGTTGAACGAGATCAGCAGCGCGGCAACCCCGACCGGGCGCCGCACCGTCAGCACCGTGCGGTGCGCCATCGAGGCGGTCGTCGTGCGTCCATACGAGCGTCGACCCTCACCGGCGACGAAATACCCCATCTCGACCGCCGCGTCGGTCTCCCCGAGCGCGAGCGCGAGGGGCTTGCCGGTCTCGGCTGCGACGGTCTCGCTCGCCTCCTGCCGCCGCTCGCGGAGGAGCTCGGCGATCGCCCGGACGACGTCGCCGCGCTCGACCGCCGTCCGTGCCCCCCACTCGGCCTGGGCGCTGCGAGCGGCGGCCACCGCAGCGGCCGCGTCCGCCGGCCCCGACCGCGCGACGCGACAGAGGTGCGTCCCGTCATGGGGCGAGAGCTTGTCGAGCCACTCTCCGCCCGTGGGTGGCAGCTCCTCGCCGCCGACGAGGTTCGGCACCTCGTCGGGGATCACCAGGCCGACCAGCCCCCGTCGACGACGAGGTTCGCGCCGGTGACGTAGGACGACGCGTCGGAGCCGAGGAAGACGACGGCGCCGACCGCCTCCGAGACGTCCATCAAGCGACCGACCGGAGAGCGCGCCGAGAACGCCTCCACGAACGGCGCGGGCTGGCCGTTCTCGATCCCGTGCGGCGTCAAGGTATTCACGCGGACACCGCTCCGGCCCCAGTAGGTCGCGAGGTAGCGGGTGAGGTTCACGAGCGCCGACTTGGAAATGGAGTAGGCGACGGGCTTGAAGAAGGTCTCGCCCGCGTCGCGGTGGAACTCGTACAGCCCCTGGTCGGGCGACAGGAGGCCGTAGACCGAGCCGACGTTGACGATCGAGCCGCGGCCGGCCCGCGCCATCGCGCCGCCGATCACCTGGCACGGGACCACGACGCCGAGGATGTTCACGTCGACCACGCGCTGGAGCGAGTCCAGCGGCACGTCCTCGAACGGGCCGACCTCGGCTGCAGGGGCGTCGGGCGGCGCGTCGATCGCCGCCGCGTTCACCAGCACGTGCGGGACGCCCCAGTCCACCTCGACGAGCGCGAGCGCGGCCCCGACCTGGCCACGGTCCGTGACGTCGCACTCGTGGACGCGGACCGTGCCCTCCTCCAACGCCGTCGCGAAACCGGCCGCCCCGGGGCGCGGCTCGGTCTCGAGGTCGAGGATCGCGACCCGCATGCCCCGCGTCGCGAGCGCGACGGCGAGCTCCGCCCCGAGCTGGCCCATCCCGCCCGTGAC
>CAVVEN010000030.1:0-23575 GCA_963747125.1 uncultured Actinomycetes bacterium
TTCGTCACGACCCGCCGCACGCTCGACGCGATCGGGAACCGCGAGGCGTTCGGGATCAACCTCGACCCGAGCCACTTCGCGCACCAGTTCCTCGACACGGCGCAGTTCGCGCTCGAGTTCGCGGACAGGATCTACCACGTCCACGTGAAGGACTCGCGCAAGCGCCTCGACGGGCGCCGCTCGATCCTCGCGTCGCACCTCAACTTCGGCGAGGAGGCCCGCGGCTGGAATCTCCGTGTCGCCGGGGCACGGCGACGTCGACTTCGAGGGCTTCTTCCGGGCCCTGACCCGGATCGGCTACCAGGGGCCGCTGTCGATCGAGTGGGAGGACAGCGGCATGGACCGCGACTGGGGAGCGCCGGACGCCCTGGCCTTCGTGCGCCGCACCGACTTCGCGCCCTCGGCAATCGCGTTCGACGCCGCGATGCAGAAGGCGGGTGCGTGATGGCCGGGCGGGATTGGCGTCGACGCGGCGGCGAAGCGCTCAGGCGAGGTGCCCGAGATCGGCGTCGGCATGCTGGGCTACGCGTTCATGGGCAAGGCGCACGCGAACGGCTACAAGACCCTCTCGTACATGGCCTGGCCGCCGCCGCTCCGTCCGCGTCTCGTGTCGATCGCTGGCCGCGACGAGGCGGTCGCCGAGGCGGCGGGTAGGTACGGGTTTGAGCGGTACGTGACCGACTGGCGCGAGCTCGTCACCGACCCGGACGTCGGGCTCTTCGACAACGGCGGGCCGAACAACCTCCACGCCGAGCCGACGATCGCGGCGGCGGAAGCCGGGAGTATGTCTTCGGCGAGAAGCCGCTCGGCCGAACGGCCGACGAGAGCTACGAGATGTGGCAGCGCGTCGCGGCGGCCGGCGTCGAGCACATGACCGCGTTCAACTATCGCTTCGTCCCGGCTGTGCGTCTCGCGCGGCAGATGCTCGAGGCGGGTGAGCTCGGGGACGTGCTGCACTTCCGCGGCCGCTATCTGCAGGAGTGGGGCTCGACGACGGCGGACGCGTGGCGCTTCCACAAGGGCGAGGCAGGCTCCGGCGCGCTGGGTGACCTCGGCGCGCACGTGATCGACCTTGCCCGCTACCTCGTCGGCGAGATCGCGTCGGTCTCGGCGTCGATGCGGACATTCATGGAGGGCCGCGAGGTGGACGATGCGTTCGAGTCCGTGGTCGAGTTCGAGGGCCGGGCGCTCGGAACACTGGAGGCGACGCGCTTTGCCGCCGGCCGGAAGAACGCGTTCAGCTGGGAGATCAACGGCACGAAGGGCTCGCTCGCGTTCGACCTCGAGCGTCTCAACGAGCTCCAGCACTCGGACGGGACGAGCGGCTTCCGCACGATCCTCGTCAGCGAGGCCGACCACCCGTTCTGGGAGTGGTGGTGGCCGCACGGGCACATGATCGGGTGGGAGACAGCTTCGTCCACGAGATCCACCATCTGCTCGCCGCGATCGCCGGGGACGGCGACGTCGCGCCGCACGGAGCGACGTTCGAGGACGGCTATCGCGCGGCCGAGGTTTGCGACGCGATCGTCCGCTCGAGCGAGTCGGGTCGCCGCGAGGCCGTCACGTACCGCTGAGCGCCGGGGGTTGCCGCGACGGGCTCACACCGGACAGTTGCCCGGATCGGGCGCGTCCTGGCGCCTGACCGCACCCGCCGGGACGAGCTGCATTGCGATCGTCTTCGCGACCGAGCCGGTCTCGTTCCGGATGAGGTTGACGTGGCCGTCACCGGGATCGACGAACGCGTTGTGTCGTGCGGCTCTATTCGCCACGACTCCCCGATCTGACGTCGGCGCGGGTCGGCAACTACCAGGCGAGCCCGTACGGGTACCCGCTGTTCGATCAGATGTGGTTCCGCGACCGTCCCTCGACGCGGCGCTGCCCTGCCGCGTTTCGTCCGAGCCCTCGGCTCTTCAGTGCGACGGAGGCTTCGCAAGCTCTCGGCCGACGTCGCCGAGGAAGCCGAAGAAGGCCAGGACGGTGCGCAACTGTTGCGCGGTCAGCCGCCGAGAGAGCGACCCGCGAAGGGTGGCGAGGTCGCAGTGGTGGGCCCGGAAGGCGGTGAACTGCACACGCGCCAGCACTCGGTAGATGTCGGCGTCCGACGGGAAGGGATGGAGGAACCCCTCGGCAGCGCGACTGAACGCGTCCGCCTTTGCCCGGCAGAGCGCCGCCGTTCCGGGATTCGACCGGGACGGTCATGGCGGGAAGGGGCCGTAGGCGGTAACCGCGAGCGCGCTCTGCCCATCGTCACGGGACGAGCCGCCGCATCCGGCGACGACGGCCACTGCGCAGAGTGCTGCGAAAGCCCACCTCACGACTCGAGGCTACACCTTTCGACCTTGGCCGAAGCCGAGGGCTCCGCTCGGTGCGCGAGCATGACGCTGAACGCGACGGGAGGCTTGGGAGCCCCTGTACCGGAGCGTCGGCCTCGAATTGCCCGGGCACGGCGTGACCTGGAAGCTCTTCCCCGCGGCGCTGACCGCGCGTCGCGCTCAGCCGACGGTGAGCACGAGCTTGCCCTTCGTCCGGCCGGTCTCGCCCGCCTCGTGCGCCCGGCCGGCGTCGGCCAGCGGGAAGGTCGCGGCGACGTGTGGGCGCAGGGCGCCGTCGGAGACGAGCGTGGCGAGGGACTCCAGCCCGAGACGGTCGGGCTCGACGAGCAGCCCGGCGACCCGGACGCGTCCAGCCGCGAGCTCGCGCAGTGACTCGGCGCCGCCTGTCACGGTGACGAGGATGCCGTCGTCGCGGAGGGTCGCTAGCGCGTCCGCCGCAGCCTCGGCGCCGACGAGGTCGAGCACGACGTCGACCTCCCGGACGCGTGCGCCCACCGTCTCGGTCGTGTAGTCGACGGCCTCGTCCGCGCCGAGCGCGGACAGGAACGCGTGCTTCTCTGCGCGGGCCGTTCCCGATCACGTGGGCCCCGCGCGCCTTCGCGACCTGCACCGCAAGATGCCCCACTCCGCCGGCCGCGGCGAGGACGAGGACGCGCGTGCCGGGGCCGACTCCTGCCGTCTCGACGAGCGCCTGCCACGCGGTCAGTCCTGCGAGCGGTAGCGCGGCGGCCTCGACGTCGCCGAGACCGTCCGGAATCCGGGCGAGCTGGCGCGAGGGCGCCGTGACGTACTCGGCGTAGGCCGCCGCCTCGCGCGGGAACCGCGGCATGCCGAAGACGCGGTCGCCCGGTGCGAATCGGGTCACGCCACGGCCGAGCTCCTCCACGACGCCCGCCACGTCCCAGCCGACGGTGAACGGCGGCTCGCCGAGAAAGCCACCGCGCGTCCGGACCTTCCAGTCGACGGGATTGACGCCGGCCGCCGTCACGCGGACGAGCACCTCGGTCGGGCCGGGCTCCGGGCGCGGGACCTCGGCGAGCTCGAGCACCTCGGGCCCGCCGAGCGACAGCTGGCGGATTGCTCGCATCGTCGCTCCGGCCACAGGTGCTGTATACAGGCCAGGTCAGCGCCGACGCAGGAGACGAGATGGCTGCCTCCACCGAGACGACCTCCGCGTTCCCCAGCCCGTATGCGATCGAGACCCCGCCCGGCTGCGAAGGGTGGGAGGAGATGTACCCCTACCACGCGCTCTTCCACGAGGCGCGCCGCGACGTCGACGAGAACCGCTTCTGGTTCTGGAACTCGATGCACTTCCCGCTGCCGATGCCTGCCTTCGACATGGCGTGCGTCGACAGCCCGTATCAGGCACTCGGCGTCTGGCAGAACCGGGTCTTCGCCGTTCCGCCTGCGATGGGCATCGACTACCGCGTGGTCAACGGCTACGTGTACATCACCGGCAACCCGGTCACCGACCCGGACAAGATCGCCGAGCGAGCGGCCTTCTTCGAGAAGCGCGCAGGCTACTACTACCAGCACTGGGACGAGCTGTACGGGACGTTCAAGGCGAAGATGCAGGCGCTGATCGCGGAGATCACGGAGCTCCGCGTCCCCGAGCTGCCCGAGTACGAGGCCGACGAGGTCGCGTTCGAGGACGACCGGAACACCTCGTTCTACGAGGTGCTCGCGGCCTACGACCGCACGCTCCGGTGCCTCGACCTGATGTGGCAGCACCACTTCGAGTTCCTGCTGCTCGGATACGGCGCCTACATGACCTTCTCCGAGCTCTGCAAGAGCCAGCTGCCCGACATCCCCGACCAGCACGTGGCGCAGATGATCGCCGGGATCGACGTGCTGCTCTTCAAGCCGAGCGCCGAGCTCCGCAAGCTCGCCAAGCTGGCGATCGACTCCGCGTCGACGGAGCGTTTGCCGAGGGTCGCACCCCGGCGGAGATCGACGCCGAGCTCGCGGAGAGCGAGGCCGGACGCGCCTGGCTGAGGCGCTCGAGCAGATCAATGACCCGTGGTTCAACATGGCGACCGGCGACGGCCTTTACCACTTCTATCGCAGCTGGTACGACGACCCGAGCATCGCCTACGCCTCCGTCGTCGGTCACGTACGGGCGCTCCAGGACGGGGAGGAGGTGGAGCGCCCGACCGAGGAGCTCGCGCGGGAGCGCGACCGGCTCGCGGAGGAGTACGGCGCGCTCCTCGACGACGACACCCGGCAGGCCTTCCAGGAGCTGCTCACGCTCTCGCGCACCGTCTTCCCGTACGTGGAGGAGCACAAGTTCTTCTGCGACTACTGGTTCCTGACGCGGTGGTGGAACAAGGTGCGCGAGTTCGGCGCGCTCCTGGCCCAGCACGGCTTTCTCGAGGACGCCGAGGACGTCTTCCAGCTCGGGCGACACGAGGTCGCGCAGGCACTCGACGAGCTCGTCCTCACGTGGGCCACGGGCGGCGAGGCGCTCGGCCCCACGCACTGGCCGCCGATCGTCGCCCGGCGCAAGGAGCTCCTCCGGCGGCTCGGCGAATGGACGCCGCCGCCGGCGATCGGCGCGACGCCCGAGGCGATCACCGACCCGGCCGTGATCATGCTCTGGGGCGTCACGACCCAGCGCGTCCAGGAATGGGCGAGCGCAGAGGAGGCGGGGGCCGGCTCACGGGTGCGGCCGCGTCGCCCGGCGTCGTCGAGGGCGTCGCGCGGGTCGTGATCGACGTCGAGGAGATCGCGCGCGTGCGGGAAGGCGACATCCTCGTGTGCCCGATCACCTCGCCGGCGTGGGCGCCGATCTTCTCGAACGTCAAGGCGGTCGTCACCGACATCGGTGGCGTGATGTCGCACGCCGCGATCGTGTGTCGCGAGTACGGGTTGCCGCGGCGGGCCGGCACCGGACGCGCGACGTCCGAGATCCGCACCGGGCAGACGATCCGCGTCGACGGCTCGACCGGCGTCGTCACCGTCCTCGACGCCTAGCGAGCGGTGACCGGCGGCCACATCCGTCCGCTGCGGGATCTGCGTCGCGCGGACGCGTCGGCGTTCGGCGGCAAGAGCGCGAACCTGGGGGAGCTCCTGTCGGCCGGGATCCCGGTTCCGTCCGGCTTCGCCCTCGCCGCGAGCGCGTTTTGGGCGTTCGTGGCCGAGACCGGCCTCGAGGGCACGATCGCGTCAGCGCCATGGCGCGGGCGGCAAGCGGGACGGTCGAGGACGGAGCCGCAGCGTCGAAGGCGATCGGCGAGGCGATGCGCTTCGCCCCGCTGCCGGACGCGGTCCTGGCCCAGCTCGCCACCCGGTACGAGGAGCTCGGCGCCAGAGCGGCGCCGAGCCGGCGGTCGCGGTGCGGTCGAGCGCGCTCGGCGAGGACGGCGAGGACGCGACCTTCGCCGGGCAGCAGGAGAGCTTTCTGTGGGTCCGCGGCCTCGACCACGTCGTGCGACGCGGTGCGCGACTGCTGGGCGAGCCTCTACACGCCGCGGGCGATGGTACCGCGCGGCTCGCGGCGCCGGCGAGGAGGAGCCGGCCATGGGCGTCACGGTGCAGGCGATGGTCGACGCCGAGGTCTCCGGCGCGCTCTTCACCTGCAACCCGGTGAGCGGCGACCCGAGCATGGTCGCGATCGAGGCGAGCTGGGGGCTCGGGATCGCCGTCGTCGGCGGCGAGACGACGCCGGACGACTTCCTCGTGAGCAAGGTCACGGGCGAGGTGGCGCGCGCACGGTGAACGCAAAGGAGATCGAGTACGTCCCCGACGCGGCCGGTCGCGGCACGGTTCGGTCGAGAGGTGCCGGACGAGCGGCGAACGGAACGCGTGCCTCGACGAGGAGCACCTGACGCGCTGGTCGACCTCGCGCGCCGCGTCGAGCGTCACTACGGCGCGCACCAGGACGTCGAAGTGGGCGCTCGCGCGCGGCCGCTCGCTGCCCGACGCGCTGGTCGTGCTCCAGGCGCGGCCCGTGACGGCCGTGCCCGAGCCGGCGCCGAAGCTCTCCGGCTCGGCCCTTTCGCTCGTGCTCGGGCACGCTCGAGCGCACCCCCGGGACGAGCAGCAGACTGACGCCGCGCATGCCGCTCGACGACGACGACGTCCGCGAGATCCTCCGGCTGATCGACGAGTCCGACGTCGCCGAGCTCCGCGTCGAGACGGAGGGTTTGTCGCTCTCACGTGCGACGCGAGGGCGACGCTGCTCCGGAGCGCGGAGCCGCCCGCCGAGGAGCCGCCGGCCGACGGGCTGCATCCGATCGTCGCCCCGATGCTCGGCATCTTCTACCGCGCGCCGGCGCCGGCGCGACGCCGTTCGTCGACGTCGGGACGCGGGTCGAGGCGACGACGGTGGTCGGCCTGATCGAGGTGATGAAGATGATGAACGCCGTCCCCGCCGGCGTCGCAGGGACGATCGTGGAGGTCTGCGCGGCGAACGCGGAGGTCGTCGAGTACGGCGCGCCGCTCTTCCGCGTGAGCCGGACACGTGAGCCGGGTCGTCGAGATCGTCGACACCGACGACGCGCGACGGCAACCAGAGCCTCTGGAGCGCCACCGGGCCTCACGACGGCCGACATCGTCGCGATCGCGCCGACGATCGAGCGCGTCGGCTTCCGCGCGGTCGACTTCACCTCGAGCACCCACATGGCCGTTGCCGTCCGCTTTCATCGCGAGGACCCCTGGGAGCGGCTCCGGCTCGTCCGGGCTTCGATGCCGGAGACGAAGCTCAGCTTCATCACGTCGGGAATGCGCTTCATCACGTGGGTGCCGGCCGACGAGGACGTGATGCGGCTCGCGTTCCGCTGCGTCGCGCGCAACGGGATCCGGCGCTTCCAGGTCGTCGACCCGTCGAACGATCCGGAGCGCCTGCGCCGGGTCGCACTGCTCGCGCGCCGGGAGGGTGTCGAGGAGATCGTCCTCGGGCTGACCTACTCGATCAGCGACGTGCACACGCATGCGTACTACGCCGAACGCGCCGCCGCGCTCGCGGACTGCGCCGAGATGGACGCCTTCTACCTCAAGGACCCCGGTGGGCTGCTCACGCCGGACGCCGTGCGCGAGCTGGCGCCGCATTTCGTGCCGCGGCCGGTGAGACGGCCCGTCGAGCTGCACAGCCACTGCACCATCGGCCTCGCCCCGTTCGTCTACGTG
This sequence comes from uncultured Actinomycetes bacterium, assembly GCA_963747125.1. Classification (GTDB taxonomy): domain Bacteria; phylum Actinomycetota; class Thermoleophilia; order Gaiellales; family Gaiellaceae; genus Gaiella. The sequence goes on from CAVVEN010000030.1 coordinate 7,461, forward strand.
GAGGGAATGCGCGCGGGGTTCCAGGTGCTCCACACCGCCGTCGGCGCCGCTGCGCGCGGGGAACGTCGAACCCGGCCGTCGAGACGACGCTGCGCGACCTCGAAGCGGAGGGCTACGTCGCATCGGCTCGACGTCGACGCGCTCGCGGCCGTGGCGGAGCACTTCCGCTCGATCGGCAGCGAGCGCGGGCTACCCGGTCGGGACGCCGCAGGAGTTCGACGCGACGTACTACCACCACCAGCTCGCCGGCGGCATGGTCTCGACGACACGTCGGATGCTCGACGAGCTGCGGCGGCCCGAGCTGTTCGACGCCGCGCTCGAGGAGGTCGGCCGCGTGCGCGCCGAGATGGGCTACCCGATCATCGTCACCCCCGTCTCGCAGCTCGTGGCCACGCAGGCGGTGCGCAACGTGATCGACGCCGAGCGCTGGTCGAACGTCTCCGACGAGACGATCCGCTATTTCCTCGGGCACTACGGCGAGCCGGCGGCCCCCGTCGCGTCGGAGGTCGCCGAGCGGGTCCTGTCGCTGCCCAGAGTCGAGGGGCTACGCCATCTCGAGCCGCTGCACCTGGAGGGTGCGCGGCCCGTTTCGGGCGCGGCATCTCCGACGAGGAGCTCCTCCTGCGGCTGACGATGCCGGCCGAGCAGGTCGACGCGATGCTCGCCTCCGGGCCGGCGCCCGAGCCGGCGAACGGCGCCCGGCGGGCGCCATCCGGTCGTGACGCTGCTGCGCGAGGTCGCGAAGCGGCCGTCGGTGACGGAGCTCCGCGTGCGGAAGGGCGACGAGCTCGTGGAGTGGCGGCGTGCGACTTGACGACGTCAGGGGCTTCGTGCTCGACGTCGACGGGACGCTCGTGCACCGCGACGGCGAGGACGGTGCATCTGCTGCCCGGCGCCCGCGAGGTGCTCGAGCGGATCCGCGCCTCGGGCCGTCCGCTGGCGCTCTTCACGAACGGCAGCCACATCTCGCCCGCCGGGTTCGCCGGAGGGTTGCGCGAGGCGGGCCTCGACGTCGCCGACGACGAGCTGCTGACGCCGCTCTCGAGCGTCCGGACGTATCTCCGCGCGCACCACGGCGCCACGGTCCTCCTGTTCGGCAGCGAGGCGGCCCGCGAGTACCTCGTCGCGAACGGGATCGGCATCGTCGACGGCGACGCACGGGAGCACGTCGACGCGGTGCTCGTGCGCACACGGACGTCGTCGACTTCGGCCGGGCTCGAGCGCGGCGCCCGGGCGATCGTCGACGGCGCGCGGCTGCTGACGGGGAGCTACGTCCCCGCTTACGCGGGCGCGAACGGCCCGATCTTCAGCCGCGGGGCGATGCTCACCGCCGCGCTCGCGAAGGTCACCGGCCGGCGGCCGGTCGTCGTCGGCAAGCCGTCGCGCGCCGCGGTGCGGACGATCGTCGAGCGCCTCGGCGTGCCGTCGTCCGAGCTCGCGGTGATCGGCGACGATCTCGACCTGGACATCGCGCTCGGTCGTCTCGGCGGCGCGCGGACGATCCTCGTCGCGAGCGGCATCAGCGCGCCGCGTCGACATCGACCGGATGCCCGAGCCCACCGACCGACCCGGACGCGGTGGTCGACGGCGTCGCCGACCTGCTCGACCGGCTCTGAGTTGCGGCGTTCCGTGTAGGCGCAGCGGCCTCGAGCCCGTCACAATCGACACGAAGTGGCGGAGACGGTCATCGGGCGGGAGCAGGAGCGGGACGCGATCGAGGCGTTCCTGGCTCAGGCCGAGCTCGGCCCGCGCGCGGTCGTCCTCTCCGGTGAGCCGGGGATCGGCAAGACCGTGCTCTGGGAAGCGCGGGCTCGAGAACGCTCGCGGCCGGTTCGGCTCCATCCTGACGTGCAGAGGAGTCGAGGCCGAGGCCTCGCTGTCCTTCGCCGGGCTCTCGGAGCTCCTCGGCGACGTGCTGGACGACGTCGGGGCGTCGCTCGCGCCGCCGCGGCGGCATGCGCTCGAGGTCGCGCTGCTGCTCGCGGAGCCGGGCGAGACGGCGCCCGATCCGCACGCGATCGGGCTCGCGGTACTGGACGTGCTGCGCGCGTTGGCCGAGCACGGGCCGGTCCTGGTCGCCCTCGACGACGTCCAGTGGCTCGACCCTGCGTCGGCGGGTGCGCTCCAGATCGCGTTCCAGGCGTCTTCGAGAGGAGCCGATCGGGCTGTTGGCCACGCTGAGGCTGGGGCCGGAGATGGCGAGCCCGGTCGAGCTCGAGCGCTCGTTCCCGAACGAGCGGCTGACGGTCGGCCCGCTCACGCTCGCCGCCGTGCACCGCCTGCTCGAGGAGCGGCTGGGGCTCGAGCTGACGCGGCCCGAGCTCGCCCGCGTGCAGGAGGCGACCGCGGGCAACCCGTTCTTTGCCCTGGAGCTCGGCCGCGAGCTCGTCCGAACGAACACGCGACCGGCGCCGGGCCAACCGCTGCGCGTGCCCGAGAGCCTGAGCGAGCTGCTCGGCGGCCGGCTGGCACGCCTCCCCGGGGAGACGCTCGACGTCCTGCTGCTGGTCGCGGCGCTCGCACGACCGACGGTCGATCTCGTTGCGGCGACGTACGGCGAGCGGGACCGTGTTCTCGAAGCGCTGCAGACGGCGGCGGACGACTCCGTCGTGGAGCTCGACGAGGCGGCCGTGCGATTCACACATCCGCTGCTCGGCTCGATCTGCTACGGGCGCGCGCCTCTCTGGAAGCGCCGTGCAGTGCACGGAGCGCTCGCCGGCGCGGTCTCGGACATCGAGGAGCGGGCACGCCACATGGCGCTCGCGGCGGACGGCCCGGATCGCGCTGCCGCGTCCCACCTCGAGGACCGCGTCGGACCAGGCGGCGGCGCGAGGGGCGCCCGGAGCGGCGGCCGAGCTCGCGGAGCTCGCGGCCGAGCTGACGGTCGACGATCCCGCCCTGGCGCGAGCGCAGCGCTTCCGGGCAGCGTGCTTTCACCGCAACGCGGGCGACGTCGAGCAGGCCGTGACGATGCTGAAGGTGCTCCTCGTCGATGCCGCTCCGGCCGGTCTCGAGCGCGCGGATATCCTCTTCGAGCTCGCCGTCTCGCAGGCCGAAGGTCTTCGGCGTCGATCGAGCTCTGCGACGCGGCACTGGCGCAGCGGTGGGTGACGACACCCGCTCCGCCCGGATCCTCGCCCTGCGCGCCGGTGTGCGTCTGCTGGAGGCAATGCGGTCGGGGCGCTGGCCGACGGCCGAGCCGCCGTCGACAGGGCGGAAGCTCGCCGGCGACCCGACGGTGCTCGCTCAGCTCGATCTCGTACGCGGGCCAGGCGGAGACGCTACCACGGCCGAGACCACCTCGGGACTGCTCGAGCGTGGCGTCGAGATCGAGGTAGCGGCTCGGGTCGAGCTCGAGTGGAATTGGAGTCCGAGCTACGTGCTCGGACGTCGGTTGATGCGCTTCGGAGAGACCGACCGCGCCCGCGTCCTCTTCGAGCGCGTCGAGGCGCAGGCGGCGTCACGCGGTGACGAGGTCAGCCCGCGTGATGGCGCTCTGGTCGTTCACGCAGTGGAGTGGCTCGCCGGTCGCTGGAGCCTCGCACTCGAGCACGCCGGCGCGGCGCTACGAGCTGACAGAGCAGACGCAGCACGCGCACGCACGTCACTGGGTAGGGACGTGCGAAGGCGCTCCTCGAAGCGGATCTCGGTCTCGTCGAGGAGGCGCGCGCCTCCGTCGAGGAGGTCCTGACGCTCGCGCACGACATGGCGTACGAGATGTTCGCGATCGAGACGATCGGCGTTCTGGGCCGTCTCGAGCTCGAGCTCGGCGATCGGAAGCCGCCGCGCACCATCTGCGTGACCTACCGGGACGGCTCGTAGCCGGCGGGATCCGTGATCCGGCACTTCAGGTCTGGGCGGACTCGTCGAGGCCGTTGGTCGGCCGTCGGCGAGCTGGACCGGCGCGCTCCATTCTCGAGCCGTACGAGACGCATGCCGGGGCGTCTCGGGCAGCCCGTACGCACGGGCCGGGCGCCGCCCGTTGCCGCGGACTGCTCCTCGCGGCGGACGGTGACTCGCCGGGTGCGCTGTCGGCGTTCGAGCGGTCGCTGGCCGACGCGCAGCCGTTCCCCCTGGAGCGCGGTCGAACGTTGCTTGCTCTTGGCGTGAGTGCGCCGCCGGGCGCAGCAGAAGCGGGCCGCGCGGGAGACGCTGGAGGAGGCGCTTCGGATCTTCGAGGAGCTGGGCGCGCGGCTGTGGGCGGAGAAGGCGCGCGCGGAGCTCAGGCGGATCAGCGGCCGTGCGCCGGCGTCCGGACGAGCTGACGGAGACCGAGCGGCGCGTCGCCGAGCTCGCCGCGCGCGGCCGCACGAACAGGGAGATCGCGGCCGAGCTGTTCATGGGCGTGAGCACGGTCGAGGCGCACCTGTCGCGCGTGTACCGCAAGCTCGATGTCCGCCGCGTCGGGCTCGCGGGCAGGCTCGACGAGGTGGCCGCCCCATGACGACGGCTGTGATCGGTCGTGAGGGGGAGCAGAGTGCGATCCAGTCGCTCATCGCGACCGTCGGCGACGGCCCCCAGGCGCTGGTGCTCTCCGGCGAACCCGGGATCGGAAAGACGGTCCTCTGGGAGGAAGGCCTCAGTGAGGCGAAGCAACAATCGCGCCGCGTTCTCGTGCACAGAAGCGTCGAGGCAGAGACGTCGTTGTCCTTCACGGCCCTCTCCGATCTGCTCGCCCCCGTCTTCGACGACGTGGCGTCCTCGCTGGCGCCGTTGCGTCGCCGCGCGCTCGAGGTCGCCCTCCTGCTCTCCGAGCCGGGAGCGGAGCCCTCGAATCCACGTGCGATCGGTCTCGCGCTCCTCGATGTGCTCAGAGCGTTGGCAGACCGCGCCCCAGTACTTGTTGCGCTCGACGATCTGCAGTGGCTCGACTCGTCGTCCGCGGGCGTGCTGCAGATCGCCTTGCGGCGCTTGAGCGACGAGCCTGTCAGCCTTCTCGCCACCGTTCGCCAAGCACCGGATGTCACAGCGCCGCTCGAGCTCGATGCCACCTTCCAGGAGGAACGTCTCAATCGCATCGTTCTTGGTCCGCTGAGCCTGGGTGCACTTCATCACCTCTTGAACGAACGGGTCGGGCTCGAACTGTCGCGGCCGGAACTCGCCCGGGTCCAGGAGGCGTCGGCCGGCAATCCGTTCTTCGCGCTCGAGCTCGCGCGCGAGCTCGTCCGGACGGGAACGAGGCCCGAAGCCGGGCGCGCGCTCCGCGTGCCCGAGAGCCTGCACGAGCTCCTCGACGGCCGTCTGGCGCGACTGCCCACCGAGACCGGCGACGTCGTGCTCTTCGCCGCCGCGCTCGCCCGCCCGACGGTCGAGTTGGTCGCGGCCGCCCACGGCGACCGGGCCGACGTTCTCGAGGCGCTCGACTCTGCGGAGCGGGAAGGGGTCATTGTTGCGCTCGACGACTCGAGCCTTCGGTTTACGCACCCCTTGCTCGCATCGATCTGCTACGAGCAGGCAAAGCCCTGGAAGCGGCGCGCGGTTCACCGAGCGCTCGCCGAGATGGTCGTCGATCTCGAGGAGCGGGCGCGTCACATGGCGCTCTCGGTCGAAGGGCCGGACGCAGTCGCCGCCTCCCAGCTCGACGCAGCCGCGGAGCAGGCAGCGGCACGCGGCGCGACCGCCGCTGCTGCGGAGCTCTGCGAGCTGGCGGCCCGGTTGACGCCCGACGACCCGGCGCTCGCTCGTCGACGCCGCATGCGGGGAGCGAGCCTTCACCGCCTCGCCGGAGAGAGGGAGCGCACGGTGGCGATGCTCGAGGAGCTCCTCCAGGAGATTCCGCAGGGCGTGGAGCGGGCCGACGTCCTCCTCGAGCTCGCTCGCACGCATCGAGCCGACCAGCCCGCGACGATCGCGCTCCTGGACGATGCACTCGCCGAGGCCGTCGCCGACGACGCGCGTTCCGCGCAGATCCTGGCGTATCGAGCCCTCTACCGCATGATCGGCGCCCAGATCCCCGAGGCGATCGCCGACGGTCATGCGGCGCTGCGCAAGGCGGAGCAGGTCGGTGATCCGCGGCTACTCGCGGTGACCGTTGCCCGCGCAGCACATCTCGAGATGTACGCCGCCGAGATCACTCCCGGTCTGCTCGAGCGAGGCGTGGAGATCGAGGAGCGCCTCGATCTTCCGCTCGAGTACGTCGAGAGCCCAAGGGCGTTTCTCGCCCGACTCCTCATGCGTCAGGGCGACCTGGATCGTGCGCGCCCGATCCTCGACGAGCTGGAGGCCAGGGCGGCTGCCCGGGGCGACGAGGAGACGAGAATCCTGTTCCTCTGGCAGCTCGGCTCGCTCGAGTGGCTCGCCGGTCGCTGGGCCCGCGCGCTCGAGCATGTCTCGTCCGCACACGACCTCGGTGAGCAGACGCAGTTCTTCCACCGGCTCGGTTGGGCCGGCCGAATCAAGGCCTTGCTCGAAGCCGACCTCGGCCTGGTGGAGCAGGCACGGACAACGGCCGAAGCGGGATGCGAGTTCGCCGCGACGTATTCGCTCGAGTTCTTCGCGGTCTTCTCGCTCGGGGCGCTCGGCCGTCTCGAGTTGGCCCTGGGAGATGTCGAGGCTGCGGGGGCGTACTTGCGCGACCTGCCTGAGCGGCTCCTCGCCGGGGGACTGAACGACCCGACGCCCCCTGTCTGGGCGGACGCCATCGAGGCGCTCGTCGGGCTCGGCGAGCTGGAGCGGGCGCACGCCTCCCTGGAGCCCTACGAACTGCACGCCGAGCGGCTGGGCAGCCCGCAGGCGCGTGTGGGGGCTGCACGTTGTCGCGGGCTCCTGCTGGCCGCCGAAGGCGATCTGTCGGCTGCGGAGTCGGCGTTCGAGCGGTCGCTGGCCGACGCGGGGGGGTTTCCCCTGGAACGCGCGCGGACGCTGCTCTGTCTCGGGGTCGTGCGCCGTCGGGCGCGGCAGAAGCGGGCAGCGCGGGAGGCGCTGGAAAGTGCACTCGTGATGTTCGAGGAGCTGGGCGCACCGTTGTGGGCGGAGAAGGCACGCGCGGAGCTTCGGCGGATCAGCGGTCGCGCGCCTGCCTCCGACGAACTCACTGAGACCGAGCGGCGGGTCGCCGAGCTGGCGGCACAGAGTCGCACGAACAAGGAGATCGCCGCCGAGCTGTACATGGGGGTGAGCACGGTCGAGGCTCACCTGTCGCACGTCTATCGCAAGCTCGGCGTGCGCCGCGCCGGCCTGGCAGGACGACTCGCGCCGTCGCTCGGCTCGGCGGCCGCGGACTGAGTGAGCATGGCACCGGAGATCATCGGGCGCGACGAGGAGCTGGGCACGGTCCGCGCGTTCGTCTCGCGCGTCGGCGATGGTCAGGGTGCGCTCGTGCTCTCGGGCGAGGCGGGGATCGGCAAGACGATCCTCTGGAACGCGGGCCTCGAGGAGGCGCGCGACCGCTTCGACCGGGTCTTGATCTGCCACGGCGTCGAGGCCGAGGCCTCGCTCTCCTTCGCCGGGCTCTCCGATCTGCTCGGCAGCGTGCTCGTGGAGGCGGGGGCCTCGCTCGCGCCCCCGCGACGGCGCGCGCTCGAGATCGCGCTGATGCTGGCCGAGCCGGGCGAGGTGGCACCGGATCCGCACGCGATCGGGCTGGCCGTGCTCGACATCCTGCGTGTTCTTGCCGAGCAGGGGTCGGTGCTGGTCGCGCTCGACGACGCGCAGTGGCTCGACCCGGCCTCGGCCGCTGTGCTGCAGATCGCGCTTCGACGACTGAGCGAGGAGCCGGTCGGCCTACTTGCGACCGTGCGGAAGGCTCCCGAGCTCGGGGAGCCCTTCGAGCTCGAGCGCGCGTTTCCGGACGGGCGGCTCGAGCGGATCACGCTCGGCCCGCTCAGTTTGGCCGCGGTGCACCGCCTGCTCGAGGGGCGACTCGCGCTCGACCTGACCCGCCCAGAGCTCGCCCGCGTGCAGGAGGCGACGGCGGGCAACCCCTTCTTCGCGCTCGAGCTGGGGCGCGAGCTCGTACGCACGGACACGCGCCCTGCCCCCGGCCGAGCACTGCCGATGCCCGAGACCTTGCAGGAGCTGCTCGGCGGCCGTCTCGCCCGGCTGCCCGGCCAGACCCTCGATGTCCTCCTCGAGATCGCAGCGCTCGCTCGGCCGACGGTCGATCTGGTCGCGGCCGCGCACGGGGATCGCGAGAGCGTCATCTCGGCACTCGAGGCCTGTGCCGACGAAGGAGTGGTCGAGCTCGACGACTCCTCGATCCGCTTCGCTCATCCGCTGCTCGCCTCGATCTGTTACGAGCAGGCGCCGGTCTGGAAGCGGCGGGCCGTGCACCGGGCGCTCGCGGAGGTGGTGACCGACTACGAGGAGCGCGCCCGCCATCTGGCGCTCGCCGCGGACGGCCCCGACGCTCGAATCGCCTCCGAGCTCGAGACGGCCGCCGAGCACGCGGCCGCACGTGGGGCGCCCCCCGCCGCGGCTGAGCTCTGCGAGCTCGCTGCGGAGCTCACACCGGACGATCGCGTCCTGGCACGGCAGCGGCGGGTGCGAGCGGCGACGTACCATCGCCTCGCGGGCAACGGCGAGATCGCAGCCGCAATTCTCGAGCAGCTCCTCACCGAGGTCCCGTCCGGCGTCGAGCGGTCGGACGTGCTTCTCGAGCTGGTCAGGACATTCAAGGCCGACCTTCCGACGCTGCTCGAGCTCTCCGACGAGGCTCTCGCCGAGGCTGCGCACGACGATGCTCGCTCGTCACGGATCCTGGCCGTTCGAGCTTGGAGCCACTTCATGAGCACCGACGCACGCGCGGCACTCATCGATGCCCGCGTGGCTCTGGAGAAGGCCGAGCGCGTTGGTGATCCCGAGCTCATGGCGGGGGCAATCGCACGGGTGGGCCAGATGGAGATGTGGGCGGCTGAGATCACACCTGGCTTGCTCGAACGCGGCGTGGAGATGGAGGAGCGCCTCGGGCTCGCCCTCGACTATCAGACGAGCCCAAGCGTGTCACTCGCCCGACTGATGACCCGTCTGGGCGAGATCCACCGCTCTCGCGTGATGTCCGAGGAGCTGGAGAGGAAGGCGCTGGCACGAGGCGACCAGGGGACGCGCTTTCTGATCCTCTGGTCGTTGAGCGAGATCGAGTGGCTCGCCGGCAACTGGCAGCAGGCGCTCGACCACGCGACGGCAGCCCAAGAGCTCGGCGAGCAAAGGTTCCCTCCTACCGGTGCCTGGGTGGGCCGCATCAGAGCGCTCGTGGAGGCGGACCTCGGGCTGGTCGAGGAGGCGCGCGCCCATGCCGAGGAAGGCATTGCGTCTGCCCAGGCGTTCTCACAGGACATCTTCATGGTTCTCGGTCTCGGCGTGCTCGGCCGGCTGGAGCTCGCGCTCGGCAACCTGCAGGCCGCGGCCGAGTATCTGCGGGAGTTGCCAGGACGGCTGCTCGCGGGCGGGCTCCACGACCCGGCGCAACCCATCTGGGCGGATGCGATCGAGACGCTGATCGCTCTCGGCGAGCTCGAGCAGGCGCGCACGTACCTGGAGCACCTCGAGGCGAATGCCACGCGTCTGGGAGGCCCCCGTGCTGCGGCGGGCGCTGCCCGCTGCCGCGGACTGCTTGTCGCTGCGGAGGGCGGCGTCCCGGCCGCGACCGCTGCTTTCGAGGCCTCCCTGGCCGCCGCAGCAGCCTTCCCGCTCGAGCGTGGCCGCACGCTGCTCTGCCTGGGGATGGTGCAGAGGCGGGCGCAGCAGAAGAGGGCGTCGCGCGAGGCGCTGGAGGGTGCGCTCGCGATCTTCGAGGAGCTCGGCGCGCGGTTGTGGGCGGAGAGGGCGCGAGCCGAGCTCAAGCGGATCAGCGGCCGCGCTCCGGCGTCGGAGGAGCTGACCGAAACGGAGCGGCGTGTGGCCGCGCTCGCCGCGCGCGGCCGCACGAACAGGGAGATCGCCGCCGAGCTCTTCATGGGCGTCAGCACGGTCGAGGCCCACCTTTCCCACGTCTATCGCAAGCTCGGCGTGCGTCGCGCCGGCCTCGCGGGACGACTTGCGCCGTCGCTGGATTCGGCGGCCGCGGACTGAGATGAGGGTGGCCCCGGAGATCATCGGGCGGGACGAGGAGCTCGGCGCCGTCCGCGCGTTCATCTCCCGCGTCGGCGACGGTCCGGGCGCGCTCGTGCTCTCGGGCGAGGCCGGGATCGGCAAGACGATCCTCTGGGAGGCGGGTGTCGAGGAGGCTCGGGCGCGCTTCAGCCGCGTCGTGACCTGCCGCGGCGTCGAAACCGAGGCTTCGTTTGCCTTTGCGGGTCTATCCGAGTTGCTGGCCGGTGTCGTCCGTGAGGTGGCGCCGGAGCTCGTGCCGCCTCGTCGCCGTGCTCTCGAGGTGGCGCTGCAGCTCGCGGAGCCCGGCGACACGGCTCCCGACGCACACGTCATCGGGCTTGCCTTGCTCGATGCGCTGCAGGCGCTCGCAGACCACGGCGGCCCCGTTCTCGTCGCTGTCGACGACGCTCAGTGGCTCGATCCCGCCTCTGCAAGTGTGATGGAGATCGCGTTTCGGCGTCTTCGCGAGGAACGGATTGGCCTGCTGGCGACCGTCAGGCTGGGGCCCGAGGTCGAGAGTGCTCTCGAGCTCGACCGCTTCTTCCCGGAAGAGCGGCTGGAGCGGCTCTCGCTCGGCCCACTCACGCTCGGCGCGCTGCATCGTTTGCTCGAGGAGCGGCTGGGCCTCGAGCTGACCCGACCAGAGCTCGCCCGCGTGCAGGAGGCGACCGCGGGCAACCCGTTCTTTGCGCTCGAGCTGGGGCGCGAGCTCGTGCGCACGAACACGAGGCCGACGCCGGGACAGGCCTTACGCGTTCCCGACAGCCTGCGCGAGCTGCTCGGCGGCCGTCTCGACCGCCTACCGACCCACACCGGCGATGTCTTGCTCCAAGCCGCAGCGCTTGCCCGGCCTACGGTCGAGCTCGTCACGGCGGCGTATGGAGACCGCGAGCGAGTGCTGGAGGCGCTGGAGGCGGCCGTTCAGGACGGCATCGTCCAGCTCGACGACTCGAACGTTCGCTTTGCGCATCCGTTGCTCGCCTCGCTGTCTTATGGGCAGGCGCCGGTCTGGAAACGCCGTGCAGTGCATCGCACGCTTGCGGAGGTGGTGACGGACTCCGAGGAACGGGCTCGCCATCTGGGCCTCGCCGCAGAGGGCCCCGACGCTCGAATCGCCTCCGAGCTCGAGACGGCCGCCGAGCACGCGGCTGCACGTGGAGCGCCTCCCGCCGCGGCCGAGCTCTGCGAACTCGCTGCGGAGCTCACACCGGACGAGCCCGCGCTGGCACGGCAGCGGCGCATGCGAGCTGCGACGTACCATCGCCTCGCGGGCAACGGCGAGATCGCAGCCGCAATTCTCCAGCAGCTACTCACGGAGGTCCCGTCCGGCGTCGAGCGGTCGGACGTCCTCCTCGAGCTGGTCAGGACTTTCACGGCCGACCTTCCGACGAGGCTCGAGCTCTCCGACGAGGCCCTCGCCGAGGCCGCCCACGACGATGCCCGCTCGTCACGGATCCTGGCCATTCGAGCGTGGAGCCACTTGCTGAGGTCCGATACCCCTTCGGCACTCGTCGATGCCCGCATGGCACTGCAGAAGGCCGAGCACGTTGGCGACGCCGAGCTCATCGCGGGCGCGATCGCACGGGTGGGCCAGGCGGAGACGTGGGCGGCCGAGGTCACACCTGGCTTGCTCGAGCGGGGCGTGGAGATGGAGGAGCGCCTCGGGCTTGCGCTCGATTATCAGACGAGCCCAAGCGTGTCGTTCGCCCGACTGATGACCCGTCTGGGCGAGATCCAGCGATCTCGGGTGATGTCCGAGGAGCTGGAAAGGAAGGCGCTGGCACGAGGCGACGAGGGGACGCGCACTCTGATCCTCTGGTCGTTGAGCGAGATCGAGTGGCTCGCCGGCAATTGGCAGCAGGCGCTCGACCACGCTGCAGCAGCCCAGGAACTCGGCGAGCAGAGGTTCCCTACCCCTGGAGTCTGGGTGGGCCGCATCAGAGCGCTCGTGGAGGTGGACCTCGGCCTGGTCGAGGAGGCGCGCGCCCACGCCGAGGAAGGCATAGCGTCCGCCCAGGCGTCCTCACAGGATGATCTTCGCGGTCCTCAGTCTCGGCGTGCTCGGCCGGCTGGAGCTCGCGCTCGGCAACCTGCAGGCCGCGGCCGAGTATCTGCGGGAGTTGCCAGGACGGCTGGTTGCGAGCGGGCACCACGACCCGGCGCAACCCATCTGGGCAGACGCGATCGAGACGCTGATCGCCCTCGGCGAGCTCGAGCAGGCGCGCACCTACCTCGAGCACCACGAGGCGAACGCCACGCGTATGGGAAGCCCCCGTGCCGCGGCCGGTGCTGCCCGCTGCCGCGGACTCCTTTCCGCCGCAGAGGGCAGCCTGGCCGACCGCGACCGAAGCGTTCGAGGCCTCTCTTGCCGCGGCAGCGATCCTGCCGCTCGAGCGCGGCCGCACGCTGCTCTGCCTGGGGATGGTGCAGAGGCGGGCGCAGCAGAGGAAGGCGGCGCGCGATGCACTCGAGCAGGCGCTCACGATCTTCGAGGAGCTGGGCGCACGGTTGTGGGCGGAGAAGGCGCGAGCCGAGCTCAAGCGGATCAGCGGCCGTGCGCCCGCGTCGGATGAGCTGACCGAGACGGAGCGGCGTGTCGCGGAGCTGGCGGCGCAAGGGCGGACGAACAAGGAGATCGCCGCCGAGCTCTACATGGGCGTCAGCACCGTCGAGGCGCACCTCTCCCGTGTGTACCGCAAGCTCGGTGTCCGCAGGACGGAGCTCGCGACGCGTCTCGCAGTCGAGGTGAACGGGTCGACATAGGGCCATCTCCCGGGCATCGTCGCAGCAGCGTCTCGTCCCTCGGGCTCGCGCCCATACCGGTGGCCGTGGGTGCCCAAACCTAGGGTCTTCTGGGTTTTCCGCGATGCCGCTCGACCGTAGCCTGATCTCGTGGTCTACGTCGTCGAGCGGTACCTCCCGGGCCTCGACCAGCCCCGGCTCGTCCGCATGCTCGGAAAGCTGGGAGACGTGACGCAGGAGCTCCGCGCCGAAGGCACGGCTGTGCGATACCTGGGCTCGACGATCGTCCCCGGCGACGAGGCGTGCTTCTGCCAGTTCGATGGGGCCTCGGTGGAGGCCGTTGCGGAGGCGAACGTCCGCGCGGGCGTGCCGTTTGCCCGAATCGTCGCCGCCGTTGCCGTCCCGGTCCCGTCGGACGGCTCGTAACCCGACTGTTGGTGGGCCAGAATGGCCCGAGGCCCATGGCGACGGTAATCGGCCGCGAAGCGGAGCTCGGCTCGATCGAGGCGTTCCTCGCGCGTGTCGGGGGCGGACCGACCGCGCTCGTCCTCTCCGGCGAGGCGGGGATCGGCAAGACGGTCCTGTGGGAGACCGGGGTCGGGGAGGCCGAGGCGCGGTTCGGTCGCGTCCTGCTGCATCGGAGCGTGGAGGCGGAGGCGTTGCTGTCGTTCACAGGGCTCTCGGATCTCCTCGCGCCGGTCTTCGAGGAGGTGGCGCCCATGCTTGCGCCGCTGCGGCGGCGGGCGCTGGAGGTGTCGCTCCTGCTCGCGGAGCCGGGGAGCGACGCCCCGGACTCGCGTGCGATCGGGCTGGCCCTGCTCGACGTGCTGCAGATGCTCGCGGAGCAGGGTTCGGTCGTCCTCGCCCTCGACGATCTCCAGTGGCTCGACCCGTCATCGGCCGGTGTCCTGCAGATCGCGCTCCGCCGCTTGCGGGACGAGCGTGTTGGCGTGCTCGCGACCGTGCGGACGGCTCCCGAGACAACCGTCCCCGTCGAGCTCGATCGCGCTTTCGCCGCGGATCGGCTCGCGCGGCTCGCGATCGGCCCCCTGAGCATGGGGGCGCTCCACCACCTGTTGAGAGAGCGAGTCGGTCTCGACCTGACCCGGCCGGAGCTCGTCCGTGTTCAGGAGGCGTCGGCGGGCAACCCGTTCTTCGCGCTCGAGCTCGGGCGCGAGCTCGTCCGCACGGGCTCCAGGCCGACCACGGGCCGGGCGTTGCCCGTGCCCGACAGCTTGCACGAGCTCCTCGGGGGCCGCCTCGCCCGGCTCCCGACCGATACGGGCGACGTCGTCCTCTTCGCAGCGGCGCTCGCCCGCCCGACGGTCGAGCTCGTTGTCAAGGCACACGGGCATCGTGAGACCGTCGTCGAGGCCCTCGACACCGCCGCCCGGGAGGGAGTCGTCGAGCTCGAGGACTCGCGTCTCCGTTTCGCCCACCCGTTGCTCGCGTCGATCTGCTACGAGCAGGCGCCGATCTGGAAGCGCCGTGCGATCCACGGAGCGCTCGCACGGGCGGTCGTCGACGTCGAGGAGCGGGCACGCCACATGGCGTTGTCCGTGGATGGTCCGGACGCGGTTGCCGCCTCGTACCTCGACGCGGCCGTCGAGCAGGCGGGGGCTCGCGGGGCGACGGCGGCGGCAGCCGAGCTCTCCGAGCTCGCAGCCGACCTGACACCCGGCGATCCCGCTTTGGAGCGGCAACGGCGCTTGCGGTCGGCGATCTTCCATCGTCTTGCCGGCGATAGCGCCCGGGCGGTCCTCCTGCTCGAGGGGATTCTCACCGAGGTTCCCGAGGGCCTCGAGCGGTCAGACGTTCTGTTCGAGCTGGCCTCGACGCTCAGAGCCGACCCGCAGACGACGATCGAGCACCTGGACCAGGCCCTCGTCAATGCGGCCGGGGACGAGATCCGACAGGCGCGGATCCTCGGGTACCGGGGCTGGATGCGGGTCTTCGAGGCTGACATCGACGTGGCACTCGTCGACACCCGCGCGGCGCTCGAGAAGGCCGAGCGCATAGGTGACCCCGCACTGATCGCGGTCATGATCGGGCACGTCGCGATCGCGGAGGGCCGTGCCGGCGACTTCACACCGGGTCTTGTCGAGCGCGGCGTGGAGATCGAGCAGCGGCTGGGGCTTCACCTCCAATACAACGAGAGCCCGTCGGCGTCGCTCAGCAGGCGCCTGGCCGGCCAGGGGGAGCTGGATCGAGCTCGCGCGTTGCTCGACGAGATCGGAATGATGGCCGCAGCCCGCGGGGACGAACAATTGCGCGCGCAGGTTCGCGCCGCCCATGCCCGGATCGAGTGGTTCGCGGGAAACTGGCAGCTGGCGCTCGACCTCGCCAACGAGGCGCAGGAGCTCCACCCACGGATCCAGCACGAGGTCGGGTTCATAGTTCGCCTCAGAGCCCTCGCCGAGGCGGACCTCGGCCTCGTCGAGGAGGCGCGTGCGTCGGCCGAACAGGCTCGGACGACGGCCGAGGAGATGTCCGACAGGGAGTGGGCGATCCTGAGCGCGGGCGTTCTGGGGCGGCTCGAATTCGCGCGCGGAGATCTCGACGCGGCTCTCGACTACGTGCGCGCGCTGCCCGGAGAGCTCCTCTCGAAGGGGTACAAGGATCCGACGGCCCCTGTCTGGGGAGACGCGATCGAGATCCTCATCGCGAGCGGTGGGCTCGAGGAGGCCAGCAGCTGTCTAGCGGAGTACGAGTCGAGCTCGAGTCGGGCCGGAAGTCCGTGGGCGGTTGCCGTCGCCGCGCGTTGTCGCGGCCTGCTTGCGGCCGCCGAGGACGATCCGGTGGCCGCTCTCATGGCATTCGAGCGATCCCTCACCGAGCTCGAGGGGCTGCCGTACCCGTTCGAGCGCGGCCGCACGCTGCTCTGCTTCGGGACAGTGCGTCGACAGGCCCAGCAGCGGAAGGCCGCCCGCGAGGCGTTGGAGGCGGCGCTCGCGATCTTCGAGGAGCTCGGCGCTCGCCTCTGGGCCGAGAAGGCTCGAGCCGAGCTGGCGCGCATCAGCGGCAGGCGCACGACCTCCGACGAGTTGACCGGGACGGAACGAAGGGTCGCCGAGCTCGCTGCGAGCGGGCACACCAACAAGGAGATCGCCGCCGAGTTGTTCATGGGAGTGAGCACCGTCGAGGCGCACCTGTCCCGCATCTATCGCAAGCTCAGCCTGCGCTCGCGCACCGAGCTCGCCGGCTGGATCGCGACCGCAAGGGACGAGGCGGTCAAGACGGGGGACGAGCGGGCCGAAGTCTAGGGCTTTTCGGGTTTCGGGCCCCCACCCCTGAGGCGCATCCTCGACGGCATGGTCTACGTCGTCGAGCGCTACCTCCCCGGG
>CAVVEN010000031.1:0-16068 GCA_963747125.1 uncultured Actinomycetes bacterium
GTGGTCGTGGTCCGCCTCGGCACCCGCTCCCGCGGGTGCCTCGTGGCTAGCATCGCGGTCATGGACGCGTTCCCGGAGACGCACGCCGACCTGCTCGATGCGCCGTTCGCGACGCTCGCCACGATCGACCCGAGCGGGCTTCCGCAGCTCACGGAGGTCTGGTTCCTCAACGACGCGGGCGAGCTCAAGCTCTGGCTCAACGGCGCGCGCTGGAAGACGCGGAACCTCCGCGAGCATCCGGAATGCAGCCTGCTCGTCCTCGACCTCCAGAACCCCCGCCGGTACCTCGAAGTTCGCGGTCGGGCCAAGCTCACGCCCGATCCGGACTACGCGTTCGCGTCGAAGCTCGGCGCGAAGTACGGCATGGACCTCAGCCAGATCGACCCGCCGGGGCAGACACGTCTCATCGTGACGATCGAGCCCGAGAAGGTCTACGCGGTCGACATGAGCCGGTAGGCGCGGCCCGCGATGCCGGCGGAACGGTCTCTCGGAGGGCGGCCGAGGCGGCCGCCCTCCAAGCTCCTCTCGATCAGGCCGCGTCGCTAGCCGGCCGGGACGTAGTACGGGTAGACGGCGACGCCGGGGACGACCTCTCCGACGTGGTCGACCCAGAGCCCGGAGTACGTGAAGCCCGGCAGCAGGTCGCAGGAGACGCCGACACCCGCGTAGAAGATGCCCGGCGTCACGAGGCCCTGCTCGACGAGGAGCGCACCCTGGCTCTCGGGCAGGTTGAGCGCGACACCCGAACCGTCACCCCGCCCGACCGGGCCGTGCGTCGAGCAGTAGACCGAACGAGACTCCGACGGCTCCTCGACCGCGACCGTGGAGAACCGAGCTCGTGCGTCTGGGGCCCGGCGTCCTCCTCCTGTTCCTGGTCGTCGCCTTGTTCCTGGTCGTCTCCCTGTTCCTTGTCGTCGCCCTGTTGGTTCTGGTCGTCGCCCTGCTGGTCCTGGTCGTCGCCCTGATCCTCGTCGGTGGCCACGTCGGCGACGCACGTGAAGCCGGCGTTCGTCAGGCCACTCACCGCGGGCTCCGGCACCGAGACGCGCACGTCCGGATTCCCGTTCTTCTTGGGCTTGGTGCATGTGTAGGTCGGATGCGGGTTCTGCGCCGCGGCCGCCGTGGCCCCGAGCAACGCCAGCGTCGCCAGCGCAAGCAGCGACGCAGCAAGTGCGAGTGTCCTTCTCATACCACCTCTCCTTTTTCCGCTGCCCCGGCTCGAACATGTGCACGCAGCGGGCCGGGTAGCGCCCCAATGTCGTCTCCACCGCAGTCTTCGAGGCGGAGACGACGATGCGCCCGCCGCTGGTCTAGGGTCGAGCCACCCACCCCGCCAGGCACGGCGTCGTCGCGACTGGCGGGCTGCAGCGTTGTGGCGCTCGGGCGGACGTCGACGAGGTGTCCCTCGGGCGGGTTTCGGCGACGCGATCGGTCAGGCCACGGCCGCGCACGCGGGGCTGCGGGTCATGAAGCGCACGCCGTCGGAAGCCTCGAGCGAGAACGTGTCGGGTGTCCCGGGGGAGAGGTCGAGGACGAAGCCCGGCCTGCGCCAGCGCTCGTACTGCTCGGCGTCGATGTAGAACGGAACGTCGTCGATCGTGCCGATGAGCAGATCGTTCGGGCCGACGAGCAGCTCGCCCTCCTGAAGGCAGAGGGGCGAGCTGCCGTCGCAGCACCCGCCCGACTGGAAGAGCATCAGCGGCCCGTGCCGCTCGCGCAATCGCTCCAGCTCTGCGAGGGCAGTCGGTGTCGCGCTGAGCTCTCCGTCGGGCATGAGGCTCCTAGAACAGGCCCAGGGGCTTCGGGTCGTAGCTGACGAGCATGCACTTCGTCTGGGTGTAGTGCTCGAGCATCATCCGGTGGTTCTCCCGACCGACGCCCGAGACCTTGTATCCGCCGAACGCCGCGTGGGCGGGGTAGAGGTGGTAGCAGTTCGTCCACACGCGACCGGCCTGGATGCCCCGGCCCATCCGGAACGCGCGGCTCGTGTCGCGCGTCCAGACGCCGGCCCCGAGGCCGTACAGCGTGTCGTTGGCGATCTGCAACGCCTCTGCCTCGTCCGCGAACGTCGTTACGGCGAGCACGGGACCGAAGATCTCCTCCTGGAAGATCCGCATCCCGTTGTCTCCCTTGAAGACGGTCGGCTCGAAGTAGTAGCCGTCCTCGAGCTCACCGCCGAGATGCGACCGGTGGCCGCCCGTGAGCAGCTCCGCGCCCTCGTCGAGCCCGATCTGCACATAGCTCTCGATCTTCTCGAGCTGCGCCGTCGAGACCTGCGGCCCGAGCTGCGTCTCCAGTGCGAGCGGGTGCCCCTGCCGGATCTGCTCGATCCGCGAGAGGCAGCGCTCCATGAACGGCTCGTAGATCGACTCCTCGATCAGCGCCCGCGACGGGCAGGTGCACACTTCGCCCTTGTTGAAGGCGTAGAGCACGAGCCCCTCGACGGCCTTGTCGAGGAAGTCGTCGTCCGCGGCCATCACGTCAGCGAAGAAGATGTTCGGCGACTTGCCGCCGAGCTCGGTCGTCGACGGGATGATGTTCTGCGCCGCGTACTGCATGATCAGGCGCCCCGTGCCGGTCTCGCCGGTGAACCCGATCTTCGCGATCCGCTTGCTCGTCGCGAGCGCCTTGCCGATCTCGCCGCCGGGACCGTTCACGACGTTGATCACGCCGGGCGGAACGATCCCCTCGATCACCTCCATCAGCTTGAGGATCGACCAGGGCGTCGGGCTCGCCGGCTTGATCACCGTGCAGTTCCCGGCTGCAAGTGCCGGCGCGAGCTTCCAGGCCGCCATCAGCAGGGGGAAGTTGAACGGGATGATCTGGCCGACCACGCCCAGCGGCTCGTGGAAGTGGTAGGCGACCGTGTCCTTGTCGATCTCCGAGATCCGCCCTTCCTCGGCGCGGATCGCCGCTGCGAAGTACCGGAAGTGGTCGGCTGCGAGCGGGATATCCGCCGCGAGTGTCTCGCGGACGGGCTTGCCGTTCTCCCAGCTCTCGGCGACCGCAAGCTCCTCGAGGTGCTCCTCGATGGCGTCCGCGACCTTGTTCAGCACGCGCGAGCGATCGGTCGTCGACGCCTCACCCCAGGCCGTCCGTGCGGCGTGAGCTGCGTCGAGCGCCAGCTCCACGTCCTCCGGCGTCGAGCGGGGAACCTCCGTGAACACCGCACCGGTAGCCGGCGTCCGGTTCTCCGCGTACTCGCCCTTGGTCGGCGGGACCCATGTGCCGCCGATGAAGTTGTCGTAGCGCTCCCGAAGCTCAACGGGACTGTCGGGCTCACCGGGCGGCGCATACGTCGTCCTCTGCTGCTCCAGTGTCGCCATCTCGACTCCCTTCGTCGAACGGGCTGTCCGCACCGACGCGAACTGCTCCGATCCAACTCTCCACCCGGGACCGTCTCGGCGCATCGGGGGGGACTGCGCATCGTCGTAGGGGAAACCCCCGATCGCGGAGTCGGCCCGCCGCGTCGGCTGCGCTAGGGTCAGCGCACATGTCGGACGAGTCCGAAGACCCCGACGACGAGGAGCCGTCGCTCACCGATCTCGCCGAGCAGCTCGCGCGCGACTCGGGCCGGCTCACGCTCCACGAGGCCGGGCTCGCCGCGTCGCAGCACGTCCCGGAGCTCCGCCGTGTAGCGCTCGGGCTCGGGCTTGCGATTGCGGTCGTGCTCGCGTTTCTCGCCGCATTCGCGCTCGGGAACTGGGCGGCGGTCGCCGCGCTCTCGACGTGGCTTCCCGAATGGCTTGCCGCGCTCGTCGTCGCGGCTGCGTGGGCCGCGGTCGGCGTCGTGTTGCTCGCGATCGCCCGCTCGCGCCTGCGGGGCGGGTCCGCGGGCGTCTGGATCAGGCTGTTCGGTGACGAGCGGGAGCAGGCGATCGCCGAGCTCCAGGCGTCTCGCGACGACGCGGAGCAGGCGGCGCGCGATTCGCTCGACCGGTTCGGCGCCGGAGTCGCGGCCGCCTCGGCTGCCCAGCTCGCGGACGCCGTGGTCCCGCTCATGAGCGACCTTGGGGACGAGCTGCTCGAAGCGTCGGAGGATGTGGTCGAAGATCTCGTCGAGAGCATCCCGGGCGCCGGCGCGATCGGCCAGGTCGTCGACATCGTGCTCTTCCCGGGCCGGGTCGGCTTCCGGATTGCCACGACCGTCTTCCGCGGAGGCTCGACCGACACGAGCGAGTAACCGCACGCTCGGGCGATCGGCGGCCGCGCTGACAACGCTTGTGTTGAATCACCACAAGCGTTGTCAAAGCGCGGTGAGAAGCGATCGCAACGGCCTCCGCCAGCGTGCCGTAGCTCCCCAGCTAGCCGCCGCAGGTCTGGCTCGCGGCGCGCGCGGCGAGTGCCCGCGTCGTGGGCGCGCTCGCCGACGCGGTCGACGCGGCGTCGTAGACGAGCGTCCCGGTGTACGTCGTGCGGACGGCTCCGCTCGCGGTCGGCCTGTCCGTCATGTGGATCACGCCCTTGGCGCCGGCGAATGCCCCGGTGCCGCCGAGCACGGGATGCACGCACTGGCCCCGGACGAGCGCCTTCGTCTTGGGATCGAAGGTCGCCCAGTACACGAAGCTGAACCGGATCGTCCCCTTCGGCTCGCCATTATCGCAAGCGCCGTTGCGGTCGGCATCGCGGCAACCGGAGAAGAGCTCCTTGCCGCTTCCGACGAACTGCCCGTCGCTCCCCTGGAAGTTTGTCGTGAACGCCGTCATGCGCCAGCTCCCCACAAGGTCACCCTGCATGGCGTAGATGCCCTTGCTCTCGTTCACGACGGTTTGCGTCCCCTTGACCGTGATCAGGGCAGGCCCCGCGGCCGTCGCCCCCGCCGCCGCGACGACCGCAAGCGCGGCCACCGCGAGAATCGACACCCAGCGTGTGATCGTCATCTCGCTCCTCCGTCTCCGTGCGGCCAGCGGCCGCGTTCGAGACAGGGTTCGCGACGGCGCTGGATGATCGCTGGGCATCCGCTGGAGCGTCGCGACGACGCCTCGATCGTCTAGCGTGGCCGTGTGTCGACGTGGGTCGTGACGGGGACGAGCCGGGGCATCGGGCTCGAGCTCTGCCGTCAGCTGCATGGGCGCGGGGAGGACGTGATCGCCGCGTGCCGCACAAGCTCGCCCGAGCTCGCAGCGATCGGCTGCCGCGTGCTCGAGGGGATCGACGTCGGCCGCGACGACGCCGGCGTCGCGCTCGCCGCCGGGCTCGGCGACGTCGCGACGATCGACGTGCTCGTCAACAACGCCGGAATCGGCCGCTGGGACACGCTCGAGACGCTCGACCTCGGTGTCGCGCGCGAGGAGCTCGAGGTCAACACGCTCGGGCCGCTGCGGGTGACGACGGCGCTGCTCCCTCGTCTCGGTCCGGGCGCGAAGATCGCGTTCGTCTCGAGCATGGCCGGCTCGATCGGCGACCGGCCGTCGGGCGGGAACTACGGCTACCGCATCTCGAAGACGGCGCTCAACATGGCTGGCGCCAATCTCGCGCACGACCTCGTCACGCGGGGAATCCACGTCGCGGTGCTCCATCCAGGCTTCGTCCGCACCGACATGACCCACGGGGGTGGGAATGTCGATCCGCCGGAGGCGGCGGCCGGCTTGATCCGGCAGATCGACGTGCTCGACGCGTCACGCAGCGGGCGCTTCTTCCACGCCGACGGGCGCGAGCTCCCGTGGTGAGCCTCGAAGCATGCGAGCCTTGGCCGGTCGGGTCAGGACCCCGCTGAACCCACGTCCCGCGCTGCGCTCAGGAGCGGCCGAACGAGAGGACGATCCGGCACGACGCGCACGGCTCGAGGCAGTCGTGCGCCTCGCAGCCGACGTCCTCAGCGCCGAGGTCGTCGACAGCGGACGCCACGAGGCCGCGCCACACGCCGTGGTCGAGGTCGGCGACGGCCGGGTTGGCGACGACGAGCGGACGAAGGGGACAGGTCGGCGTGACGATCACGGCACCCTTGGCGTCGACGCTCTCGAGGCGCGCCTGGAAGCCGAGGCCACCGATCGCATCGCAGAGTCGCTCGAGCCCTACCCGGGGGTCCGCCGCGGGCGCGACGTCCGCGGCCCTCGCCAGCGTCCGCCCGAAGCGGGTGCCGACCTCCGCCAACCGGCGCGTCGGGGCCCCCTCGGCCAGCAGCCCGACGAGCTCCGCGTAGCGGCGCTCGGGGAACTCGATCGCCGTCGTCTCCGGCGCAGGCGCGTACACCTTCGCCGGCCTTCCCGCACCCGGCCCGCCCCGGCCACTGGGCCGTTCGAAGCCGGCGATGAGCAGCCCGGCAGCGCTCAGGCGCTCGAGCCGCCGGCGGGCGACGTTGCGGTGCACCCCGGTGGCCGCGGCGACCTCGCCAATGCTCGCGGATCGACGCCGGCCGCGGACGTAGAGAAGCGTCTCACGCAGCCCGGGATTGCCGATGACGTCCAGCGCGTCCATGACGTTCTGTTCTATGATACCTCTAAGAGGTCTATAGAAGGGAGCGTCGACGTGTCTGACTATCGGTACCTCGTCGTCGGTGGCGGCATGACCGGCGACGCAGCCTGCAAGGGAATTCGCTCGGCCGACCCGGTCGGCTCGATCGGGCTCGTGGGCGACGAGCCCGACCCTCCGTACGCGCGTCCGCCTCTGACCAAGGGGCTGTGGCTGGGCAAGGAGGAAAGCTCTATCTGGCGAGGGACGGCGGAGCAGGGCGTCGAGCTGCACCTCGGCCGCACGATCGTCTCGCTCGACCTCGACGCTCGAACCGCCACCGACGAGAGCGGCAACGTCTATGGCTACGAGCGAGTGCTCCTCGCGACTGGCGGGCGCCCGCGCGAGATGCCTGGCGCGGCCGACGGCGTCGTCTACTTCCGCACACTCGCGGACTATCGAGCGCTTCGAACGACAGCGACGGCAGGTGCGCAGGTGCTCGTCGTCGGCGGCGGGTTCATCGGCTCCGAGATCGCGGCCGCCCTTGCCGCGAACGGCTGCACGGTGACGATGACCTTTCCGGAGGATGCGATCTGCGCAAGGCTGTTCCCCGGCGACCTCGCACACTCGATCAACGACTACTACCGCGAGCGCGGCGTCGAGGTGGCCGCCGAGTCGCTCGTGGCCTCGGTCGAGCGCGACGGCGAGCGGTTCCGGGTGACCACCGAGGCGGGCGCCGTCCACGAGGCAGACGCGGTGGTCGCGGGCCTCGGCATCCTGCCGCGCGACGACCTCGCCGCGGCGGCCGGGCTGCCGGCCGAGAACGGGATCCCGGTCGACGACCGCGGCCGGGTCGCGGCGCGCGACGACGTGTTCGCGGCCGGCGACGTCGCCCGCTTCCCGGCCCGCGACCTCGGTCGCGAGATCCGGATCGAGCACGAGGACCACGCGAAGAGCCACGGCCATCAGGTCGGACGGAACATGGCCGGCGCGGACGAGGCGTACGACCACCTGCCGTTCTTCTACTCGGACATGTTCGACCTCGGTTACGAGGCGGTCGGCGAGCTCGATGCGCGGCTCGACACGGTCGCCGAGTGGACCGAGCCGCACCGTAAAGGGGTCGTCTGCTATCGCGACGCCGAGGGCCGGCCCCGGGGGTTCCTGCTCTGGGACGTCTGGGGCAAGGTGGACGCCGCGCGCGAACTGATCCGGGCGGGCGCGCCCGTCGCTGCGGCGCAGCTCGAGGAGCTGCTCGCGTGAGCTCAGACCAGCTCGTCGGTGCGCGCGGCCAGCTGGCGGTCGCGCTCGGTGACGCCGCCCGCGGAGTGGGTCGTCCAGCGGACGGTGACGCGTCGGTAGCTGATCGCGAGGTCGGGATGGTGGTTCTCGGACTCCGCGAGGTCGGCGACGCGGTTGACGAACGCGATCGCCTCGCGGAACCCGTCGAAGACGAGCTCGCGCTCGAGGGCGTCGTCGCGCTCGGTCCAGGATCCGCTCTCGCTCATGGGCCGGATTCTTCCCTCTTCGACCGCTCGCGTAAACCGACACCGACGCGGGAGGTCGTGTGCGAGGCTCTCTACCGGCCGCTCGCGCACCTGGTCGTGCTCGCGTTGCTGCCGTTACGGGTGCCTCCGCCCGCCGTCGTCCTCGTCGGGACGGCCGCGGGAATCGCGGCGGCGTTCGAGATCGCGCGCGGCGGGTTGCTCTCCGCAGCCGCGCTCGTCGTCGTCAAAACGATTCTCGACGGGGCCGATGGGGCGCTCGCGCGGGCGGCCGACCGTGTGACCGCGTTCGGGCGCTACCTCGACTCGGACTGCGACCTGGTGGTGAACGCCGCGCTCTGGGCGGCGATCGGCTACGCGGCCGGCAGGCCGCTGCTCGCGTTCGCCGCGTTCGCCGCCTCCACGCTCGTGCTCAGCGTCAACTTCAATCTCCGGCGCCTGTACGCCGGGGCGGAGGCGATGCCGGAGGGGGGCGGCGCCGCGCGGCGCTTCTACGAGCTCGTCTACGCACCCCAGGACCGCATCGCGGACAGGCTCGTGCGCCGCCGCCCGAGGCTCGCAACGCTGCGGGTCTTCCACAACCTCGGCCTCGCCACGCAGCACACCGTTCTCGCCGTCTGCCTCGTTCTCGTCGCCCTCAACGCCTGATGCAGGAAGGAGCCGTCTCCATGTCGGACACCGTGATCGCCTTGCCCTCGACCGCCCGCGCGTTCGATCTCCCACGCCACATCTCAGCCGAGGACTGGGAGCGGTATCGGGAGAACCTCGCCGAGATCCTCGAGGCTCTCGGCCTGCCGCCCGCCACGCCGGGCACGAAGGACACGCCCGAGCGATTCCTGCGCGCGCTCTTCGACGCGACTGCGGGATACGAGGGCGACCCGAAGCTCGTGACGACGTTCCCGACCGAGAGCGATGCCGTCGCCGGGCAGCCGTTCGCGCAGATCGTCGAGGGCCCGATCGCGTTCTCCGCGCTGTGCGAGCACCACGCGCTCCCGTTCTCCGGCCACGCCCATATCGGCTACGTCGCCGGCGAGCGGATCATCGGCATCTCCAAGCTGACCCGCCTCGTCCGCCTCTTCGCCCGCCGCTTCACGGTGCAGGAGCGCCTTTGCGAGCAGATCGCCGACACGCTCGTCCAGCTCGTCGAGCCACAGGGAGTGGCTGTACGGCTCGAGGCGTCGCACATGTGCACCCAGATGCGGGGCGTCGAGGAGCGCTCGCGCACCACCACGACCGCGTGGCGTGGCGCATACCGCGACGCGGAGCTGCGTCGCGAGTTCCTCGACCTCGCACGATGAGCGACCTCGAACCGCTCGCGCTTCTCCACGAGCGACCCGGGGCCGAGGTAGGCCTCGACACCGAGCTCCGGCGGCTCTACGGCGGCGACCTCGGGCTCGGCAACCCCTGCGTCTACGCGAACTTCGTCGAGACGATCGACGGCGTCGTGGCCATCCCGTCGGTCCCTGGCTCCAATGCCCTGATCGGCGCCGACAGCGACGCGGACCGGTTCGTGATGGGGCTCCTGCGCGCCTGCGCCGACGCCGTGCTGATCGGCAGCGGGACGCTGCGGGCATCGGCGCGCGGGCGCTGGCGGCCGGAGACCGTCTTCGCCCCGGCCGCCGATCTCTACGCCGCTCTGCGCCGCGACCTCGGTCTCGGCCCGAGCCCCCGCATCGCGCTCGTGACCGCGTCGGGGTCGATCCCGCTCGACCACGCCGTGCTCGCGGACGCGCCGCTCGTCCTCACGACCGAGAAGGGCGCCGCCCGCCTCGCCGGGAAGCTGCCCGACGAGGTCGAGGTCAGGGCGTTGCCCGGCGACGACGAGGTCGACATCCGAGCGGCCGCCGCGGCTCTCCGCGAAAGCGGTCACCAGCGGATCCTGAGCGAGGCGGGCCCGCATCTCTTCGGCGCCCTCGTCGAGGCGGGGCTCGTGGACGACCTGTTCGTCACGCTGTCGCCGCTCCTCGCCGGGCGGGATCCGGCGGGTGCTCTCGGCCTCGTGGAGGGGGTCGCGCTGCTACCCGAGCGGGCGCGGACGGCGCGGCTCCGCTCGGTCAGGGCCCACGGGAGCCATCTCTTCCTGCACTACGCGCTCCGGTGAGCCAGGGCTTGATGTGGAATTCGTGCGCGGTCGTGGATGCCGCCTCAGCCGCGGCGCCATGCGTCCTTGCGACGGCGTCCAGCCTGCGCCGCGGACGCGGAGCCGGCTTGGCTTGGCCTGAGACGGCCCCACGAGGCGCCCATTGCAGATCAAGCCTCTGGGGCGCTGGCTCGGCGTAGCTCCCCGCGTGCCCGTCGTGCGAGAGTTCGGAATTCCGTACGAAACCGCGCGCTGAGGGGTTCATACTTGAAGGTCATGACCGGGCAGCCGGGCATCCAGACCTTCCTGATCGCCGATATCCGTGGCTACTCGCGCTACACGGAGGAGTTCGGCGCCGAGGCGGCTGCCGGGATGACCTCGCAGTTCGTCGACCTTGTCACGGAAGAGGTGGAGGCACACGGCGGCAAGGTCGTGGAGATCCGCGGAGACGAGGCTCTGGCGGTCTTCCCGTCCGCGCGCCAGGCGATTCGGTGCGCCGTCGCGCTCCAGGCGCGGTTCGACGAGGAGGCCGCGCTCGACCACGACCTCCCGCTGCGCGTCGGGATCGGGATCGACTCCGGCGAGGCGGTCGCGCTCGAGGACGGGAGCTTCCGCGGCGCCGCGCTCAACGTCGCAGCCCGCCTCTGTGGACGGGCCCACGGAGGCGACGTGATCGTCACCGAGGCGACCTACCGGCTCGCCGGACGCATGGAGGGGCTCACCTTCAGCGATCGCGGTCGGGTGCATCTCAAGAACATGAGCGATCCGATCCACATCCTGCAGGTGTACTCGGAGCAGGACGCCCCGTCGACGAGTCGCTGGGTGCTGATGTTCTTCGGCAAGCCGGGGCGGCAGTTCGGCTGGAAGCTCGGCGCCGGCGTCGTCGGCCTCGCCGCGCTCACCGCTGCCGGCGTCGTGTACCTCACCGCAGGCGACCATACCGAGGGCGGCAACGCGTTCCCCGTCGCGGCGGCGTCGGGCGGCACCAAGGCGCTCCCCGCGAACGCGGGGCTCGACCTGATCGTCCCGGCCGCGCTCTGGAAGGACTGCCACGTCCAGAGCGTTCCGGAGCCGACGGCGGTCCAGACCGCTGTCTGCCTCCCCGCCGACGGGGTGCCCGACCGGTGGGAGATCTCGGAGTACCCGAACGGGGCGGCGCTCGAGGCCGCGTACCAGTCGGAGCTGCGCCGCCGCCAGTCCGTGCCCCGCAACAAGGGCTTGTGCAACGCCTTCTCCTGGGGCGGCGAGCGGCCTTGGCTGCACGGCCCCGACAAGCCCGGCGGCCGGGTGTTCTGCTACTTCGACGGCAACGACGCCGTCATCGTCTGGACGCACAAGCGGCTGGGGCAGCCGACGCACCGGGACATCCTCGCGATTGCGCGCGAGGGCGGAAGCGACCACCCGGCCCTCACGCGCTGGTGGCGTCCCTGGCATCACGAGATCGGCAAGGCGACCTGAGCCCTTCCCGGCGCACCGGGCCGGCGCCTACTTGAGGAGCAGCTTCGCGAGCCGGCGGTCGGCGAGCACGAGGAAGACCACCGTCATCGCGACGAGGTACGCGATGTCGACGAGCACGAGCCACGTCACGTCGCCGAGCGTGAACGCCCGCAGGAGCTCGACGCCGTGGTACAGCGGCGTCAGAGGAAGCAGCCAGCGCACCACGTCCGGGTACGTGTCCGCGGGGACGAACGTCGCCGAGAAGAGGAACATCGGCAGCGTGCAGAGCTCCACGAACGCGAAGTCGGCCCACGAGCGCATCAGGGTCGTGCCGTACACGGCAGGCGCCGCGAAGGCGGCCGAGATCAGCAGCGCGCCCGGGATCGCGAGCACCGCCCAGGGCGAGTCGAGCAACCCCATGGCGAGCATCACCGCCACGAAGCCGATCGAGTAGACCGTTCCCCGGATGAGCGTGTACGTCAGCTCGCCGAGCGCGACGTCGCGCACGGTCATCGGGGTCGCGAGGACACCCTCGTAGGTGCGGGCGTACTTCAGCTTGAAGAAGACGTTGCCTGATTCGTATACGGCACCGTTCATCGCCGACGCGGCGAGCAGGGCCGGCGCGACGAACTCGCGGTAGCCGACCGGCTCGCCGCCGACGTCGACCGTCCCGACGAGCGCCCCGACCCCGACCCCCATCGCGAAGAGGTAGAAGAGCGGCTCGAAGAAGCCGGACACGAAGACGACCCAGGCGCCGCGCGAGCTCGCGATGTTCCGCTCGACGAGCCGCCAGGAGCGCGGCGTGTGGAACCGCGGGAGGATGCGCAGCGTCGTCTCGAGCGTGCTCATCGGCGCAGCCTTCGTCGCTGCGCCCGGACGGTCAGCACCGACCCGATCGCGGTCAGTGTGACGAGGTAGACGACGTGCACGACCGTCGGCAGGAGCTCGATCTTGTCGGTGGCGAGGCTGCGGCAGAGCGCGACGCCGTGCCAGAGCGGCGTTGCCCAGGCGAGCGCCTGGAGGAGTGTCGGCAGCTGCTCGATCGGGAAGAACGTGCCCGAGAAGAGGAAGAGCGGGACGAGCCCGAAGCGGAAGATCGCCGCGAGCCACTCGTCGCCCTCGACGCTCGTCGTGATCGCCGCGAGCACGGCGCCGAACGCGAGCCCGCAGAGGAGCGCCGCGAACGGCGCGAGCACGGCGAGCGGCGAGACGAACGCGCCGCCGATCGCCGCGACGACCGCGAAGATCGTCACCGCGACGATCACGCGCAGGCCGCACCAGGTGAGGATCCCCGCGACCAGCTCGCCGACCCGCACGGGCGTCGAGATCGCGGCGTGGTACGTCCGCAGCCACTTGAAGCCGGCGCGGACAGGGAACGTCGTCACACTCGCGGCGGTCTGCATCGCCGTCGTCGCGAGCAGCGCGGGTGCGACGAACTGCAGGTAGCTGAGGTCGCCCAGGTCGGGCTGCGAGTCGTCGATCAGGCTGCCGAGCAGCACGCCGATCGAGACGAGGAAGAAGATCGGGTTCAAGAACGAGACGGTGATCGAGCCGCGCCAGACCCGGCGGAACGAGCGCGCCTGCCACCCGACGACCGCGAGCGTGCGACGAGTCGCGGCCCCCATCAGTCGATCAGGCTCCGGCCCGTGAGGCGCAGGAAGACGTCCTCGAGCGTCGAGCGGCGGACGAGCACGGTCTCCGGCTGGAGCCCGCGCGCGTGCACCGCGTCGACGACGGCGTCTCCGTCGTCCGTGCCGATCACGACGCGATCCTGCAGAATCTCGACGTGGTCGCCGAGCACGCCGAACGAGGTGCCGCCGTTCTGGTCACCGAGCCGGAGCTCGACGACCTCGCGCTCGACGAAGCGCTCGATCAGCTCCCGCGGTGAGCCTTCGGCCACGATCTTCGCGCGGTCCATGATCACGAGCCGGTCGCAGAGCTGCTCCGCCTCGTCCATGTAGTGCGTCGTCAGGACGAGCGTCACGCCGCGCTGCTTGAGGCGGTAGAGGCGGTCCCAGAGCGCGTGGCGCGCCTGAGGATCGAGCCCCGTCGTGGGCTCGTCGAGCAGCATCAGCTCGGGATCGTTGATGAGCGCCCGCGCGATCGTCAGGCGCCGTTTCATCCCACCCGAGAGGGAGT
This sequence comes from uncultured Actinomycetes bacterium, assembly GCA_963747125.1. Classification (GTDB taxonomy): domain Bacteria; phylum Actinomycetota; class Thermoleophilia; order Gaiellales; family Gaiellaceae; genus Gaiella. Next base: position 13,549 of record CAVVEN010000031.1, read on the forward strand.
CGACGCGGGCCTCGCGGCGATCGGTGAGCTGGACGAACTCGAGCAGCTCGTCGATGCGGCGACGGATCTCGTCGCGGGGGAGGCCGAAGAAGCGCCCGTAGATCTGGAGGTTCTCGCCGACGTCGAGCTCGAGGTCGAGGTTGTCCTCCTGCGGGACGACCCCCAGCCGGGCGCGGATCTCCGGTCCGTCGCTCTCGGGGTCGCGACCGAGGACGCGTAGCGTGCCGCCGCTCGCGGGCGAGACCGCGCCGATCATCCGCATCGTGGAACTCTTCCCCGCCCCGTTCGGGCCGAGGAAGCCGAACGTCTCCCCGCGCTCGACGGAGAACTCGATCCCGTCGACCGCGACGAACTCGCCGTAGAGCTTCGTGAGGTCGTGCGCCTCGATCAGGGGGTCGTCGGCCACGGCCCGACCACGCTACAAAAACGCCGAACCCCGCGACTCCGAAGAGCTACGGGGTTCGACGGCGATGATCCTCCCACTCCTCCGCCGGCCTGTCAAGGGGGAGGCGACGAGCGCCGTCGACCCGCGGTCGCCCTCTCAGTTGCCGATCGCGAGCGGAAGCTCCGCCCGGATCCGTGTGCCCGCTCCGGGCGGGCTCTCGAGGTCGAAGATCCCGTCGAGCGCCTCGACCCGGTCGCGGAGGCCGCCGAGCCCCGACCCTTCGCTCGGGGTCGCGCCGCCGCATCCGTCGTCGGACACCTCGACGACGAGCACGTCCTCGCGGGGCGCGACGCGGACCGTGGCGGAGGTCGCCCGCGCGTACTTGAGCGTGTTCGTCAGCGACTCGGCGACCACGAAGTACGCGGCGCTCTCGACCAGCGGATGCCACCGCTCCGTGTCGTCGACGGTGATCACGGTGACCGCGATCGGAGCGCGGCCGGCCAGCGCCCGGACCGCCGACCCGAGCCCCTGGAGGCTCAGGACTTGCGGGTGAAGCCCGCGTGCGAGCTCGCGGAGCTCCTCGTGCGCGGTCGTGAGCTCGACGAGCGCTCGCTCGAGGTGCTCCTCCGCCCGACCGGGATCCGAGCGAAGCGATCGCGCCGCGAGGTGGATCGAATGGGTGACGGTGACGAGGTTCTGCTGGGCGCCGTCGTGGAGGTTCCGCTCGAGACGCTTCCGCTCCGCGTCGCCCGCCGAGACGATGCGTGCGCGCGAGCGCCGGATCTCCTCCTCGACCTGCTTGCGCGCCGTCACGTCGAGGCCACAGAGCAGGTAGCGCTGAGTGCCTTCGGCGTCGTGTACGACCGTCGCCGTCCAGTCGACGACGAGCCGCTCGCCCTCCGGCCCGACGTGCTCGTACTCGACGACGCCCGGCGGGTCGCCGGCGTGCATCCGCTCGAAGTCCTCCCGCGCTCGCGGGACGTCCTCCTCGGCGATGAAGAGCGTCCAGAAGGGACGGCCGATCCACGAGTCCTCCGGGATGCCCGCGGCCTGCTCCAGCGCCCTGTTCACGCCGAGCAGCGTCCCCTCGTCGTCGACGAGCGCGAGGAAGCTCGGCGTCGACCGGACGACGGCCCGGCTGAAATCGCGCTCGCGTTGCAGGACGCGCTCCTGGCGCCGCCGCTCCGTGAAGTCGCGGACGATCAACACGAACTCGTCGGGCCCGCACGCCACCACGCGCCCCTCGTAGTCGCGTTCCTCGCCGCGCATCTCCATCGTGTACTCGAGGTGCTGCAGCTCCTGCTCGGCGACGGCGCGCCGGCCCGCGGAGAGGATCGCCTCGGCGACGTGGGGTGGAAGCCGTTCGTGGACGCTCCGCCCGATCACCTCGTCCGGCGCGGTCATCAGGTCTTCCTCCCGGTCGACCTTGAAGCCGCGGTAGAGCCCATCGGTGCCGATCCGGAAGATCGGGTCGGGGATCGCCGCGACGAGCGCGCGCGCCGTCGTGTCGCTCGTCTGCGGCCGGTCGAGCCTCTCGTCCGTCGGCGGGGCGTTCACCCGTCTCTTGTAGCAGGCGAGCGATTCGAGCGGCGGAGGCGGGGAATCCGAGCGGCTGCGGATTCCGGCTTTCCGAACGAGGTGGTTGCGGCGCCGCAGGCGACGCCTTTAGGGATCTGCCCCCGCCGGAGGCGGGGGTCCAGCGGCCGGAATCCGCTTCTGCGGATTCCGGCTTTCCGAACGAGGTGGTTGCGGCGCCGCAGGCGACGCCTTTAGGGATCTGCCCCCGCCGGAGGCGGGGGATCCCAGCGGCCGGAATCCGCTTCTGCGGATTCCGGCCTTGCGAACAAATTCAGTCGAGCACGAAGCTGACGCGCATCGTGACGCGGAACTCCGTCACCTGGTCGTTCTCGACGACGAGGCTCTCCTCCGAGACCCAGCGCGCCCTCGATCCCGTGGACGGTCTCGGCCGCCTTCGCGATCCCCGCCTTCGCCGCCTCGGCGAAGCTCGTCGGGGACGATGCCGTGATCTCGATCACCTTGGCGACGCTCATCGCTGCCTCCTCTGTCGGGGACTGGCCCCCATTGTCCTACCCTCGCTTCGGCGTGGGCAAGCACCGGGCGGCGCGGACGGCGTC
>CAVVEN010000032.1:0-43844 GCA_963747125.1 uncultured Actinomycetes bacterium
GCCTATCCTAGCCGCTCCCCAAGCCGGGCCACCCGTCCGGGGCATGCGCCACGACGCATCCCGCCGACAATCCGCGTGGAGGCGCGTGTCCGCCGGTACCTGACGTCCATGCATCCCGGCGTTGGTCATCCTTCGCCGGGATGTCCCGTCAAGCCAGGAGGTTCGCGCCTCCATCCACCCGGCTCACGGATCCCTCACAGGTGCTCCGTACGCTCCGGTTTCCGATGCGCGCGCTCGCCCTCGCCGCTCTCGCCGTCGTCGCCTCGGCGCTGACCGTTGGCATCGCTTGTGTTGATTCAACACAAGGACTCGCCGCACCGACGCGGTCGGCCGCGCCGGCGGAGGTGTTCCAGGGCCTCGGCACATGGATCGACGTGTACGACACCGGGCTCTACGCGACGCCGAACGTGGTCGCGGCGCGGCTCGCGGCTCGCGGCGTGCGGACGGCGTGGATCGAGACCGCGAACGACCGCTCGAAGACCGACGTCGTCGATCCCGCGGGCCTGGGACGGTTCGTCGACGCGCTGCACGCCCGGGGAATCCGGGTCGTCGGGTGGTACCTCCCCGGGCACGACAACCACGCGAGAGACCTGCGCCGCGCGCGGGCACTGCTCGCCTTCCAGACGCCGCAGGGCGGGGCGTTCGACGGGATCGCGCTCGACGTCGAGTCCTTGCGGAATCCGAACGTGAAGCAGCGCACGGCGCGGCTCCTCGACCTTCTGACCCGCATTCGCTCCGAGGGGAGCTCGATCCCCGTCGCGGCGATCACCTACCCGCCGCGCGCCTTCGAGCGGCACCTGACCTGGTGGCCGAGCTTCCCATGGGCGCAGATCGCGACGCAGGTCGACGCGTTCGTGCCGATGCTCTACACGGGCGGGGGCTTCAAGGGCTACGACGCGACGTACGGCTATGTCGCGCGGTCGCTGCGCCTGCTGCGCGCAGCGGTCGGCCCGACCGTAGTCGTCCATGCAGCCGGCGGCGTCGCGAATCGGATGACCGCGGACGAGCTCCGAGCCTTCGACGACGCGGTGCTCGACGACGGGACGGCCACCGGCTGGAGCCTCTACGACCTCCAGACGACGACGCCGGCGGGCTGGGGGGCGATGGCGCGGCTCACGTCGTCGCTCGGCTAGCTGCTAGCCGACACCGGTCGGCCACGCCTCGCGCAGCCGCTCGCGGGTTGCGTGCAGGTGCTCGGGCACGACCTTCACGTCCGCGAGCACGGGCATGAAGTTCGTGTCGCCGGACCAGCGGGGCACGACGTGCTCGTGGAGGTGCGCGGCGATCGAGCCGCCTGCGATCTGCCCGAGGTTCCAGCCGACGTTGAACGCGTCCGGCGCGTAGACGTGCCGAAGCGCCTCCATCGCCGTCGTCGTCAGGCCGTGGATCTCGGCCGCCTCGTCCGGCTCGAGCTCACCCAGCTCGCCGATATGGCGGACCGTCGCAACCATGAGATGGCCTGATGAGTACGGGAACTTGTTCAGGAGCACGAACGCGTGCTCGCCGCGCGCGACGAGCAGGCTGTCGGCGCCGAGCTCGCCTGCGGCCTCGGCGCAGAACACGCAGCCGCCCTGGTTGCCCGCCTCGCCGACGTACTCGAGGCGCCAGGGGGCCCAGAGGGGTCTCGTCACTCGCCTGTCCTCTCGATCTCTGCGAGCGCCGCGGGGACATGGCCGCGCGCAAGATCGTGCCGGACGCGCGCGCGACTCTCCGCGAAGCGCGTGACCTCGTAGGCGATCAGGAGACAGACGAGCAGCAGGGCGAGCGCGAGCGTCACGAGCGCCGGCACGGTCAGCGCCACGGGGTACAGGAGGAGCGCGACGAGGGCCGCGAGCGAGCGCTGCCGGCTGAGCGTATGCACCTGGCGCCAGCGGAAGGCGACATGGCCGAGAAGGTACAGCGCGACACCGCCGACGAGCGCCGCCGCCGGAACCGAGTCGAGCGGGTCGCCGACGTGCTCGAGGGTCTTCTTGAGCCCGAAGGCGGTGAGCACGATCCCCGCGACGAGCGGGAAGTGGATGATCGAGTAGGAGTCGCGTGCGAGCTCGTTCTGCTCCCTGCCCGGCGTCGCCTGCGACAGCTTCTTCTCGCCGAGCCAGACGATCACATCGAAGTACAGCCACCAGAGCGCCGCGGCGAGGGCGACGCCGAGCACGGCGGCGACGATCACCCCGCCGTCCACGATCTCGTTTGCGCCAAGCCCGATCGCGACGATCGACTCGCCGAGCGCGATGATCACGATCAGCCCGTGTCGCTCCGCGAAATGCGCCGGCATCAACCTCCAACCCTCGGCGAAGAAGAGGAACGGGACGCCGACGTCGAAGGCGATCGCGATCGCCCAGAGAGCCCCCTGCGCGACTCCGTCGGTGAACGACGCCGCGACGAGCAGCGAGACGCCGATCGCCGTCGACCCCGCAAGACCGGTGACGGAATGTCGCAGGCTCGGGTCGTCCCGGCTCGCAATCGTGAAGAGCCAGATGTGGGCGAGGCGGACGATCCCATACGCGCAGGCGAAGACGAGCGCGTCATCGCCGAAGGCGTCGGGAACCGCGAGCGCTGCCACGAGGAAGGCGGCCATCGCCGCGAAGATCGCGATCCGCACCGCACCTTCCTCTGGATCGACGACGCTCGTCAGCCACGCATAGCCGCCCCAGGACCACCAGAGCACCGCGAGCACGCACAGCGCCTGGACGAGCCCCTCCCAGGTCGGCGCGTTCGCGATCAGCGCGGTGCACTGGGTCAACGCCAGCACGAACACGAGGTCGAAGAAGAGCTCGAGCGCGGTGACACGCTCCTCCTGCCGCCGCACGGCGGTGAGGCGCGGGGTGCGGGCATGCGACTCCACGCCCCCGATCCTCGCATGCCGGCACGGTGCCGACTATGCTCGCGCCGGCTGCGGCGCGGTGCCTCGGGAAGGGGAGGTCGTGGCGTATCCGTTCGTCGAGAGCCCGAACAAGACCGTGACCTCCGGACGGACGATCGACGTCGTCGTGATCCACACGATGGAGATCGCCGAGCGACCGGACGCGGCAGCGATCTGCGCGCGGTGGTTCGCGACGCCCGTCTCGAAGGTCTCGGCGCACTTCTGCGTCGATGCCGCGACGGTGATCCAGTGCGTCCGGGAGAAGGACATCGCCTGGCACGCCCGCGGCGGAAACACGGCCTCGGTGGGGATCGAGCTCGCAGGGTTTGCGCGCCAGAGCGCCGAGGAGTGGGGCGACGCCTACTCGACCTCTGTCCTCCGGCGTTCCGCGGCGCTCGTCGGCGACGTGTGCGCTCGCAAGAGGATCCCCGTCCGCTGGCTGCTGGCCGACGACCTCGTCGCCGGCCGTCGCGGGATCACGGGCCACGGCCAGATCAGCCGCGCGTACCGGAAGAGCGACCACTGGGACCCCGGCCCTGGGTTCCCGGTCGAGGGGTTCCTCGACCGGGTCCGTCGCGCGCAGGCAGCCGGCGCCGCGCGGCCGGTGGACGCTTCCTAGCGGGCGAGCGTCACCTTGGCGAGGCCGTGCGGGGCATCGGCGTCGAGCCCGCGTGCCCGGGCGAGCGCTGACGCGAACAGCTGGCCGGGCATCACGGAGAGAATGGGGGAGAGGAGCGCCGGCCTCGGCGTGGGGACGGGGACGCGGTAGGCGGCTTCGTCGATCCGGGCGGCGGCCGTGCCGCTCGCGACGAGCGTGGCGCCCATCTCGCGGATGCGTCCGGCGGCCTCCTGCACGGGGGCGAGCGTGCCGTCGTCGGAGGCGATCGCCCAGACGGGGAAGAGCGGATCGAGGGCAGCGACGGGGCCGTGGGCGAGATCCGTCGCGGTGAGCGGCTCGGCCGCGATCCGGCAGGTCTCGAGGAGCTTGAGCGCAATCTCGCGCGCGGTCGCGAACTCGACGCCGCGGCCGATCACGAACATCCGGCCCGTGTAGGCGAACGGCACCGCGAGGCGCGCGGTCGCGCGCTCCAGCTCGGGCAGCGCGGACTCGGCGAGGTCGGCCACCTCGCGAATGCCGTCGGCGATCTCGTCGCCCCGGCCGGCGACGTGACCGGCGAGGAGCGCGAGGGTCGCGAGCGTGTTCGTGTATGTCTTCGTGGCCGCGACGGCGAGCTCCGGCTCGGCAGAGAGGGGAATCGTCGCGTCTGCCGCGAGAGCGAGCTCGGAGGAGGGGTCGTTCGTGACGGCGATGGTGAAGGCGCCGGTCGAGCGGGCACCTCGCAGGTACTCGACCACGTCCGGCGTGCGGCCGGACTGCGAGAGGCCGATCACGGTCGAGCCGGACATGTCGAGCGGCGTCCCGTAGTGGACGGTGAGCGTGATCGTGTCCCGCATCGCCGTCCACCGCGGCAGCAGGCCGAAGGCGTACACGCCGAACGAGGCGGCATTGTCCGACGAGCCGTGCCCGACGATACGCACGAGGCGGGCATCGCGCTCCCGGACCGCGGCGGCGACCCGCGCGATCTCAGTGTCGTGCCCGAGCAGCCGCCGGAGCGCTGCCGGTTGCTGGCGGATCTCCGCGAGGAAGTGCGTGCCGGGCTCGTTGCCGTTCTCAGCCGGCGACACGCGTCTGGCCTCCGACGAGCGTGCGCACCACGTCGAGCGAGTCGTCGAGGACGACGACGTCCGCCGCTCCTCCGGGGGCGAGCCGACCCAGCCCGGGCTCGCCGAGGACGCGCGCAGGAACGCTCGTCGCCGCTTCGAGCGCACGCTCGAGCGGGACGTCGACCGCGACGAGGTTGCGGACGGCCTCGATCATCGTCAGCGCGCTGCCCGCGAGGACTCCGTCGCCGCTGCGCACGACGTCGTCGGCGACGACGATCTCGATCTCGCCGAGGGCGTATGTCCCGTCGCCGAGGCCGGCGCCGGCGATCGCGTCCGTCACGAGCGACAGGCGCCCCGCGCCGACCCGCCAGAGCAGCCGGACGATGTCGGGATCGAGATGGACGCCGTCGACGATCGCCTGGAGGACGACGTCCGGGCGCACGAGCGCCGCCCCGACGATCCCCGGGTCGCGATGCGCGAGGGGCCGCATCGCGTTGAAGACATGGGTCACGGCCCGGACGCCCCGGTCGAACGCCGCATGGGCTTCCGCGGCCGTCGCGTTCGTGTGGCCGAGCGAGACGACGATCCCTCGGGCGTGGAGGAGGTCGATCAGGTCGAGCGCTCCCGGCAGCTCGGGCGCGAGAGTCATGAGCCGGACGCGGCCGGCGGCGAGGAGCCGCTCGAGCAGGGCGGAGTCCGGGTCGCGGCGAGCGGCAAGACGGTGGGTACCGAGCCGCGCGGCCGACAGAAACGGGCCTTCGAGGTGGACGCCGAGGACGCGTGGCCCGGCGGCCCGCTCGGGAACCGCGGCGATCGCGGTCACGAGGTCGCGCTCCTCCGAGGTGATCAGCGTCGGGAGGTAGGACGTAACGCCGGTCTCGAGCAGCGCCTCGCCGGCTACCGCGAAGCCGTCGGCGTCGGCGCCCAGGAAGTCGACGCCAGCGAATCCGTTGACCTGCAGGTCGACGAACCCGGGCACGGCGATCCCTCGGCCGTCTCCCTCGAGGCCCACGGCCTCGACGAGGCCACCGTCGATCGCGACGTCCCCCGGGACGAGTCGACCGTCGACCAGCGCGGCCTCGACGCCGAGCCTCACGAGCCGAGCGCCTTTCGCACGACGCCGCCGGCGCCGGTCAGGCGTTGGCGGGCCGTTGCCGCGTCCGTCCCCGCGAGCAGCATCACGATCGCCACCTTCGCGTCTCCACCGGACCCGTCGAGCGCGGCGTCGACGTCCTCGGGCGAGGCTCCGGTCGCGAGCTCGACGATCCGCCGGACGCGGGCGCGGAGCTTCGCGTTCGTCGCGACCACGTCGACCATGAGGTTCCCGAACGTCTTCCCGATGCGGATCATCGAGACGGTGGAGATCGTGTTCAGGACGAGCTTCTGGGCAGTGCCTGCCTTGAGGCGGGTAGAGCCTGCAAGCACCTCCGCGCCGACGACGACCGCGATCTCGCGGTCGGCGAGCGCGCCGAGCGGGGAGCCGTCGACGCAGACCACTGCGACGGTCAGCGCCCCGGCCCGCAGAGCCTCGTCGAGCGCGGCCATGACGTACGGGGTGCGGCCGCTCGCGCTGATGCCGACCACGGCGTCGCGCGGGGAAACCCCGAGGGAGCGAATCTCCGCAGCGCCGGTCTCGGCGTCGTCCTCGGCGTGCTCCTGCGCCGTAGCCGCGCCCGAGGGCCCGCCGGCGACGAGCGCGACGACACGGTCGGGCTCGAGGCCGAACGTCGATTGGCACTCGACGGCGTCGACGAGCGCGAGACGGCCCGATGTTCCGGCGCCGACGTAGACGAGCCGTCCACCGTCGGCCAGCCGCTCCGCGATCGCGTCGATCGCGGCCACGAGCCCGTCCCGCGCCGCCTGGACGGCAAGGGGGACGCTCGCGTCCGCCGCCGCCATCACGCGCACGAGGTCGTCGGTCGAGCGAAGGTCGAGGTCTGCGCCCGCCGGGTCCCACCCCTCGGTCGCGAGCTCGGCGAGCCGGGGGTCGTTGCGGATCGCGGCCATGTGTGCCAGTCTATGCACGCCGTGGTAGAGTGGTCAAGACCAATGTGGGCTTTCGTGCAGCCAAGTGGTACGGAAGGGCGCCGCTAGCCGATGGCGACGATCGAGCTCGACCGCGTCACGAAGGTGTACGGCAACGGGTTCGTGGCCGTCCACGACGTGAGCCTTGTGATCGGCGACGCCGAGTTCATCGTGCTCGTCGGTCCGTCCGGCTGCGGGAAGTCGACGCTCCTGCGCATGGTCGCCGGCCTCGAGGAGGTCACCGCGGGAGACGTGAGGATCGACGGGGTCGACGTGACCGACCTTGCGCCGCGCCACCGGGACATTGCGATGGTCTTCCAGAGCTATGCGCTCTACCCGCACATGACCGTGCGCGAGAACATGGGATACGGGCTCAAGGTGCGCCGCGCGCCGAAGGGCGACGCCCGCCGGCGCGTGGAGGAGGTCGCGGCGATGCTGGGCCTGACGGAGCTCCTCGACCGAAAGCCAGCGCAGCTCTCGGGCGGTCAGCGGCAGCGCGTCGCGATGGGCCGCGCGATCGTCCGCGAGCCGCGTGCGTTCCTGATGGACGAGCCGCTCTCGAACCTCGATGCGAAGCTCCGCGTGGGGATGCGCGCGTCGCTCGCCGAGCTGCACGCGCGCCTCGGCGTGACGACGATCTACGTGACGCACGACCAGACCGAGGCGATGACGCTCGGCCAGCGCGTGGCGGTAATGCGCGACGGGCGGATCGTGCAGGTCGACGAGCCGCAGGTGTTGTACGCACGACCGCAAGACGTCTTCGTGGCTGCGTTCATCGGCTCCCCTTCCATGAACCTCGTCGAGGCGACGATCGAGGGCGACGTCGTCCACGTCGGCGGGCACGCGGTCCCGCTCGACCCCGGCCGCCGGCCCGGCAAGGAGGGCCGCGTGGTTTTCGGCGCCCGGCCCGAGGCCTTCGAGGATGCGGCGTTCGCCGACCCGGAGCTCCCACGCATCGAGGTTCGTGTCGACGTGCTCGAGCAGCTCGGCGCCGACACGCACGCCTTCTTCCGCGTCGACGCCCGACGGCCCAGCGTCGACCTCGGCACGGACGACGACGACACGACGCTCGTGCCCGAGCAGTCGACGCTGTTCACCGCGCGGGTCGAGCCGCGCTCGAGCGCGCGGCAGGGCGAGGACCTGCAGCTGGCGGCCGATCCCGGAGCGTTCCATTTCTTCGACATCGAGACCGGTAGGACGCTCCTGGGCGGTGAAGAGAGCCCGGCAGCAGAGCAGGTGACGGTCGGGTCGCCGGAGAACTGGTCTTGACCATGACGACGGCACGCACGACATGAAGCGGACGGAGACCAAGCAGAGCGAGACGCGGAGCCAGGTGCTCGACCTGATCGAGCAGCTCGGCGTGGGGGAGGCGATCCCGTCGGAGCGCGCGCTGTCGAGCACGCTCGGCGTCTCGCGACTCACGGTCAGGGCCGCGCTCGACGAGCTCGTCCGCGAGGGCCTGCTCGTCCGCCGTCACGGCAGCGGGACGTTCGTGAGCGAGCCGAAGATCGCGCAAGAGCTGACGATGACGTCCTTCACGGAGGACATGCAGCGCCGCGGCATGACGCCCGCGTCCCGAACGCTGGAGCTCCGGGTGACGCCGGCCGGCGCCCATCTGGGCCGACTGCTGCACGTCTCCCCGTCCGAGCCGGTCGTGATCATCAGCCGGCTGCGGCTCGCCGATCGCGAGACCATGGCGATCGAGACGCTGCACGTCCGCGAGGCGCTCGTGCCGGGGTTGTCGGCGCGCGACCTCGAGCGGCAGTCGTTCTACGAGATCCTGAGCGGGCGGTACGGGATCGACATCGTCGGAGGGCTGCAGACGATCGAGCCCACCGTCACGAACGAGGTCGAATCCGAGGCGCTCGGCGTCCCGCTCCATTCGCCCGCCTTCCTCTTCGAGCGCACGACGCGCTCCGCATCCGGCGAGATCGTCGAGTACGTCCGCTCGATCTACCGCGGCGACCGGTACAAGCTCGTCACCGAGCTGAACCGCTCGCCCACACGTCGCGAGGGGCGGAACGGCGGCACCGGTTGAGCGTGGCCACCAGTTGTGGTCAGTACCAACACGGCCGCAATCCCCTCGATAGCCCCAGCCTTCTTCGAAAGTGGTCTTGACAACTCTATGGCTCTGTGCAAGTGTTCCGAACCGTGGCCAAGTGGTATAAGCCAGTAGGCGGCCTCCGGCGTCACGCACCCGCCGGCCACCGGGATCCTGTGACCCGCTACCGCCTCTCGATGCGCTTGGGAGAATCGCCCATGAGAGCACGCATCATCGGCGCCGTCGTTCTCGTCGGCGCCGCCCTCGCAGTGGTCGCGTCGACCGCCTCCGGCGGGACGCAGGCGGCCAACAGCATCACCGTCTGGCTGCAGACGGACGCACAGGGGACGAACTGGGAGCCGATCGTGAAGGCGGCCAACGCCGCGTTCCAGAAGGATCACCCCGGTGTCGCGGTCAACGTCCAGTACCAGACCTGGGGGAACCATCTCCAGAAGTTCGACGCCACCCTCGCGGGCGGCAACGCGCCGGACGTCATCGAGCTCGGGAACACCGAGATGATGAAGTACATGGCGGCCGGCGCATTCCAGGACCTGACCGCCGACAAGGGGTCGATCCCGAACTCGAGCACGTGGCTCGACGGGCTCGCTGCCCAGGGCCGCTTGAGCGGCAAGACGTGGGGCGTGCCGTACTACGCCGGCTCGCGCGTGGTGACGTATCGCACCGATCTCTTCAAGAAGGCCGGGATCAAGGTTCCGACGAGCCTCGCGCAGTTCACCGCGGCGGCCAAGAAGCTGGGCTCCGCCGACACGAAGAAGGGGTTCTCGCCCGTCTACATCGCCGGCGAGGACTGGTACGTCGCGATGAGCTTCGTCTACGACTTCGGCGGGCAGATCGCGACCCAGGTGAGCGGCAAGTGGAAGGGCACCCTGGCGTCGCCGCGGGCGATCGCCGGTTTGACCGCGTGGAAGAACTTCTTGACAGCCGCGTCCCGGGCCCGCAAGACCACGGACGAGAACACCCCGCCCGGGTACGACGTCTACAAGCAGGGCCTCGCCGCGTCCATGACCGGCCAGGGGTGGTACACCTGCTGCGTGGGCGACCAGTACAAGAACGTCACCGCGCAGTTCGTGATGCCGAGCCACGTCAAGGGCCAGCCGATGCCGGGCTTCCTCGGAGGTTCTCTCCTTGGCGTGCCTGTCGGCGCCAACAAGGCGCTCGCGCTCGACTGGATCAAGGCCTACACGAGCACGGCGTCGATGACCCAGCTGCGGGCGATCGGCAACATCCCCAACACGACGACCCTGCTCGGGAACAGCGTAGGTGAGCGGGCGGCGAAGCGGAGCTGGTCGGTCCCGTCGGCGAAGAACTGGGTGAACGTCGAGAACGGCAACATCCTCCGCAACATGCTCGGCCAGATCCTCACCGGCCGCCTGACGGTCAAGCAGGCGGCGCAGTCGGCAAGCGACAACATCACCTCGGTGCTGAACGCCTAGCGGCGGTCGTGCGGGGCGTGGATCAGCGGTGACACCTGATCCCGCCCCGCACGCTGTCGGAGCGGCAGCCGTCGTAGACGCGCCGCCGCTCCCGACCGTCCGGCGGCGGCCGTTCACCCTGCAGGCCCTGAGCCGCGGCGCCGTTCCATACCTCCTCGTCGCCCCCGTCGTCGTCGCGATCGTCGCGATCCTCGGGTATCCGCTCGTCAAGCTTGTCACGCTGTCCGTCCAGCAGTACGGGCTCCCGGAGTTGATCCAGCGCCACGGCGAGTGGATCGGCCTCGAGAACTACCGCTCCGTCCTGTCGGACCCGGTGTTCTGGCACACGCTCGTGCGCACGATCGTGTTCACCGCGGCCAACCTCGGGCTGACGATCGTGCTCGGGACGCTGCTCGCGCTCCTCCTCGTGCGGCTCTCGACGCCCGTCCGCGTCCTGCTCACCGCGGGGCTCGTCCTCGCCTGGTCGATGCCACCGGTCGTCGCCGTCCAGGTGTGGATCTGGATGACGAACTTCCAGAACGGCATCCTCAACTACGCCCTCACCGAGCTGGGCGTCGGCGACTACTACCAGCACGACTGGTACGGCTCGCCGTTCTCGCAGCTCGCCATGGTCACGACCCTGGTCGTCTGGGGCGCGATCCCGTTCGTCACCGTGACGGTCTACGCGGGGCTCGCGCAGGTCCCGCGCGAGCTCGTGGAGGCGGCGCAGATCGACGGCGCGAGCCCGCTGCGGGTGTTCCGCGACGTCACATTCCCGGTGCTCAAGCCGATCCTCCTGATCCTCACGAGCCTCTCGATCATCTGGGACTTCGGCGTCTTCACCCAGCCGTACCTGTTGATCGGCGCCTCGCACGTCGACGCGTCCAACTACCTCATGGGCGTCTATGTGTTCATCGAGGGCTACGCCCACTCCGAGTTCGGTCGCGGCGCGGCGATCTCGATCCTGATGCTCCTGATCGTCGCCGTGCTGAGCGTCGTCTACGTGCGGCGGATGGTGCGGATGGAGGACATCACGTGAGCTCGGTCCCGGTTCCCGCGCGCCCTCGGCGCGGCGCGCGCGCACGGCTCCTGCGGCGGCGTGCCTGGGACGCCCTCGGGGTGGCGCTCTTCGTGGTGCTGGCGTTCCCCGTCTACTGGATGATCACGACGGCGTTCAAGCCGGACGACGAGATCGTCAGGCTGACGCCGACGTGGTTCCCGACCTCGCCGACGCTCGACCACTTCCGGGACGCGATGGCGCGGCCGTTCTTCTGGGACACCGTCAAGAACAGCCTGATCATCGTGTCGGTGACGCTCGTCGCGTCAATGGTGCTTGCGTTCCTCGCGGCCCTGGCGCTCGCGAAGTACCGCTTCACGGGGCGCAAGCTGTTCATCGTGCTGATGATCGGGATCCTGATGCTGCCCGCGGTGGGACTCGTGATCCCCCTCTACGTCGTCCTCGCCCGCTATCACCTGACGAACACGCTCACCGGCGTGATCCTGACCTACATGACGTTCGCCTTGCCGTTCGCCGTCTGGACGCTGCGCGGGTTCATCCTCGGCATCCCCAAGGACCTCGAGGAGGCGGCGATGGTCGACGGCTCGAGCAGGTTCGGCGCGTTCGTGCGGATCCTGCTGCCACTCGTCGCTCCCGGGCTCGTCGCGACGTCGGTGTTCGTGTTCATCACGTCGTGGAACGAGTACATCTTCGCGAGCGTGATCCTCACCGACCAGTCCAACCACACGCTCACCGTGTGGCTCTCGTACTTCACGGGCACGAGCAGGAACACCGACTGGGGCGGGCTGATGGCCGCCTCGACGCTCACGGCGATCCCGGTGATCGTCTTCTTCCTGCTCGTCCAGCGGAAGATCATGTTCGGCCTCACGTCCGGCGCCGTGCGCGGCTAGTGGACCGGTTCACGGACCGCGCGCCGGCATTCCCCGCGATCATCCCGAAGCCGCTCTCGGTCGCGCCCGGGCACGGGACGTTCGAGCTGACGCGGGAGGCGCGGATCGTGATCACGACCGCCGATCCCGACGCGCGGCGCGCCGCCCGCCTCCTCGCCTCCCACCTCCGGCCGGCGACGGGGTTCCGGCTGCCCGCGTCCGGGGCGCGCGCGCCCGCGAGCGGCGACGTCGTCGTCACGCTCCGCCCCCGCGACAACGCGCTCGGGGAGGAGGGATACCGGCTGATCGTTGCGCCGGCGCTCGTGACGCTCGCCGCGCGCACGCCGACCGGGCTCGTCCGCGGGGTGCAGACGCTCCGGCAGCTCCTGCCCGACGCGATCGAGGCATCGAGGCGGCGAGCCGGCCCCTGGCTGCTCCCGGTCGTCACCGTCCACGACCGGCCGCGGTTCGCCTGGCGGGGGATGATGCTCGACGTCGCCCGCCACTTCTTCGGCGTGCGCGAGCTCGAGCGCCTGATCGACCTGCTCGCGCTCTACAAGCTGAACCGCCTGCACCTGCATCTCACGGACGACCAGGGCTGGCGCCTCGCGATCGCGTCGCGACCGCGGCTCGCCCGGGTAGGAGGGCTAACCGCTGTTGGCGGAGACGACGGCGGTTACTACACGCAGCGTGACTATCGCCACCTCGTCGCCTACGCGGCGGAGCGCCACGTCGACGTCGTGCCCGAGGTCGACATGCCGGGGCACGTGAACGCCGCGCTCGCGTCGTACAGCGAGCTCTCGTGCGACGGGAAGGCGGCCGCGCCGTACACGGGCATCGAGGTCGGCTTCAGCTCGCTCTGCATCCGCAAAGAGGAGACGTACGCGTTCGTGGACGACGTGCTCGGCGAGGTCGCGGCGCTGACCCCCGGCCCATACCTCCACGTCGGAGGCGACGAGCCGCTGTCGACCGACCCCGCGGACTACCGCTTCTTCGTGGAGCGCGTCCAGCGCCTCGTCCGCGCCCGCGGGAAGCGGATGCTCGGCTGGGAGGAGGTCGCGCGGACCTCTCTCCGGCGCACCACGCTCGTCCAGCACTGGCACGACCACGAGCTCGCGCGCGCCGCGGTGGCACAGGGCGCGAAGCTGGTCATGTCGCCGGCGACGCGGTCGTACCTCGACATGAAGTACGCGCGGTCGTCGGAGCTCGGCCTTCAGTGGGCCGGGACGACGAGTATCCGCAAGGCGTACGAGTGGGATCCCGCGGCGCTCGTCGACGGCGTCTCCGAACGCGATGTCGCCGGCGTAGAGGCCGCGCTCTGGTCGGAGACGATCTCGACACGCTCCGGCATCGACCACCTTGCGTTCCCGCGTCTGCTCGGGATCGCGGAGATCGGCTGGTCCGCTTCGGCGGGGCGTTCCTGGCGCGAGTACCGGACGCGCCTCGCCGCGCACGGATCCCGGCTGGACGCGCTCGGCGTCGGCTTCCACCGCGCGCCCGGCGTCCCGTGGCGACCCTGAAGCGGCGCCCGAGCGGACGTCGATGCGGTCGCGGGCGCCCCAGGCGGGGCACCGAGCGAGGCGGCCTAGCGTCCCGTGCGGGGCACGGAGATTCCGTTCCTCCGAGACCGGGCGGCGGACGGTCACAAGTGACACAGTGTCACTTGGGCTCTGATCGCAGCCGCGCCACCTGGGTCGGGATCAAGTTCGCAGCGCGGCGGCCGTTCAGCGATGCCCGGTGACCGAGCCGACCCCGGTGTTCAGCTCCGCCCCGGGGCACGCGCCCCAGTAGCCGCGCCGCGCGCCGCGCGCCTCGTCCACCGCGTCGAGCAGCTCGTCCGCGTACGCGCCTCGGTCGCTCCGGAAGAAGTACGGCGACGCGGCGCCCTCGCGAACCAGCTCGACGTTCACGTTCTCGTTCCCGACGAGGACGTAGCGGAGCAGGCGTCCGTAGCGGTCGCGGTCGTCCAGCCGAGGGTCGGAGGCGAGCGTGACGTGGGTTCCCTTCGGTGCGAGTGCGACGAGCGCCCGAAGGGCGGGGCGGCCGTAGCAGTCGGTCTCGAGCTCCGGCGCGTCGATCTGGACGAGGCGCACCTTCGCGCCGCTCGTGAGCGTCAGCGTGTCGCCGTCGTTGACCCACTCGACGACCGCCGCTGTCCCGGTCGTCGTCGTGGCCCCGTTCTCCGAGCCCTGACAGCCCGCCGTGAGCACCGCGACGAGCGCCAGCGAGAGGGCGGCGACGGCGACTAGTCGCTCGGCACCCACACGAGCCGCGTCTCGACGACGCGGACGTCGGTCGCCTCGAGACGGATGGTCAGGGTGTCGACCTCGCCCGCGGTTGCCTTCCAGCGCTCGTCGATCTC
Source organism: uncultured Actinomycetes bacterium (assembly GCA_963747125.1). GTDB lineage: Bacteria > Actinomycetota > Thermoleophilia > Gaiellales > Gaiellaceae > Gaiella. The sequence continues at coordinate 14,277 of CAVVEN010000032.1, forward strand.
GGCGACCTCGTCGAGGATCTCCTGCTCGAGATCCGCGAGGTCGTCGGTCGTCCGCTCGACCTTCGCCTCGGCGGTGGCACGCCGCTCGGACGTCCGAGCGGTCATCCCGCGACGGGACATCGCTCCTCCGAAAGCGCTCGTGATCGACCGCGCGCTCCGCCTTCCACCGAGGAGCGCGCCGAGCACCGCGCCGGCGCCGGCGACCATCTCGTTCGCCTGGCGCGTGCGCGTGTCGGTGTCGAGCTCCTCGACCCGGCGCTGCGCCTGCGCGAGCGCCGCGTTCAGCCGGTCGCGCTTCGCCTCGAGCCGGTCACGGATCTTCGCCGCGTCCGCGTCCGCGCGCTCCTGCGCGGCCGCGTCGCAGCGCGACACGAAGTCGTCGGCTGACTCTCCCGGCCGCGAGACGAGCTTCAGGGCCCGGTTCCGCTGTAGCTCGAGCGGGCGGCGCTCGACGAGGTTCCGTTCGATCTCCTTCGCGGTCTGCGTGAAGAACGTCGACTCGGCGACGGACGCCCGGGGGAGCACGAACGAGACACCCGCCGGGGGTGCCGTGCCGAAGTCCCGGTCGTCGTAGTCGACCTGCGTCCCGCTCGCGAGGTCGAGGCCTTGGTCGAGCGGCCCGTACACCGCCTCGAACTCCTCCTGCTCGTCGACGTCGGCGGCGCTGTCGTCGTAGCGGAGCGCGACCCGCGCGGCGAGGAAGGCGCGGAGACGTGTCGACCCGACGGCCGCCCCGACCGCGGAGCCCCACGGCGCCGCGGGGTCGAGGTACGAGACGGCGACACCGACCGCCACCGGCGGCGGGATCGGCGTCTCGTCCGCGGCGAGCTCTGGGGGCACCGGAGCGGGGGACGGTGCGACGCCCGGCGCGTCCGCACGCTCGACGACCTCCACCGCCCGCTCGGGTGCGGATGGGGTGGTGGCCGCAGGCTCGGGCTTCAGTCGCGCGATCTGCTCCTTCGTCAGCGGCCCGCAGAGGTACGACATCGCCCACCGCGTCGTGAGGAGCCGCGGCGCGGACGACTTCGCGGAGACGAGCAGGAACTGGCGCTTGCCGAGGCCGCCGATTGCCGTGTCGAGGGCCGCGACGGCGGTGGTGCCCGCCGCCGAGCGCAATCCCTCGAGCACCCGCGCCTTGTCGTTCTCGGTCTGGAGGCGTCCCACGAGCCAGGTCCCCGCGTTCGACATCGCCTTGTAGTCGAGGTCGACCGGGTTCTGGGTCGAGAGGACGAGGCCGAGGCCGAACGCGCGACCCTGCTTGAAGATCGTCAGGATCGGCTTCTTCGGCGGCGGCGACGCGCTCGGCGGCACGTAGCCGAACACCTCGTCCATGTAGGCGAGCGCGCGGAGGTCGGGAGAGCCTTCCTGCGCCCGCATCCACGTCACCAGCTTCGAGAACACGAGCGTCACGACGAACTGCCGCTCCTCCTCGGAGAGGTGCGCGAGGTAGACGACTGCGCAGCGCGGCTTTCCGTCGGAGGTGAAGAGGAGCGTCTGCGGGTCGAGCGGCTCACCCTCGGACCAGGCCGCGAACGTCGGCGAGGCGATGAGCGCGTTGAGGGTGAACGCGAGCTTCGTCCGGTCTGCGGGCGGGAAGAACTGGTCGATCTCGAAGACGCCGAGCTTGCGGATGGGCGGGGCCTGGATCTCCCCGATCAGCGTCCCGAGGTCGAGGTTCCGGCCGGCGCGCCAGGCGTTCTCGATCAGGTTCGAGAGGAGGACGTGCTCGCGGCTCGAGAGCGGGTCGGCTGCGATCCCGACGAGCGCGAGCAGGCTCGTGACCGTCCCCTCGATCTCGTCGCGCAGCGCCTCCGCGTCGGTGTCCCAGGAGAGGGGCGGCGCCCGGAGCGAGCCGACGACGTTCAGCGGCACGCCTGCCGTCGAGCCCGGCGTGTAGATCGTGACGTCGCCTGCATCGTGCAGCGCCTGGAGCCGGTCGGGGCCGATCCCGTTCGCTGCCAGCCCCTCGCGCCAGACGGTCGCCTGGTTCTCCGCGTACTCATCCGCCGTGACACCCGCCGCCTGTGCGTCCGCCTCGCTGACCCACGGACGGAAGCTCGCCGCCTGGAGGTCGGGGAAGACGAGCGCAAGGTTCGTCATGTCGCCCTTCGGGTCGAGCACGAGCGTCGGGATCCCGGCCAGGCGCGCCTCCTCGAGCAGCACAACGGCCAGGCCGGTCTTACCCGACCCCGTCATGCCCGTGACGACCCCGTGTGTCGTGAGGTCGCTCGAGCCGATCACCACCTCGTCCGCCCCGGCCTTGCCGGTCGCCGCGTCTATCGCGTTGCCGATGTGGAACGAGCCTCGGTCGGCCATCGCGGGGAGTCTAGAGTCGCGACGATGCTCGACAGCGCCTCGCGGTGCTCTGGGCGAAGAGGGGAGCCGCGACGTCGGAATCGCCGCCGTGATTCCGACGCCGCGGGTGGGGGAGGAACCTAGAGCAGGATCTTCGCCGCGAGCTCCGGAGGGCAGCCCCGCCGCACCAGCTCGACCGCGTCGTGCAGGTCGACCTCCACGTTTGCCGCGATCACCGCCGCCGCATCGAGGTCGTACCCGGTCCTGCAGAGCGCGTCGAACCGCCAGGCGAGGACCTCGGCTGCCTCGTCGACGCGGAGACCCTCGAACTGTGCAGCCGTCATTCCCTGCCCCCTCTCGTGAGGGTCGCGTGCTCTTGGAGACCCTCGATTGCCATGGCTGTAACGTCGTCCATCCTGCGCCGGTGGACTTCCCCCGCGGGGCGAGACGTGCCTAGCCCTTCGGCTGGGCGCCGGGGTTGACGTGCAGGGGCGGGACGGCGCATCCTGGGCTGTCGAGTCAGGAGGTAGTCGTGTACGCACGCGTGGCCACGTTCGAGGGCGGCGACGTCGACGAATTGCGCCGTCTCAACGAGGAGCGGATGGCCGACGGCAGCGCCGGCATCCCCGAGGGGGTCAGCCGGGCGATGGTGCTCCAGGGCGAGCGCCGGCTGTTCGTCACGTTCTTCTCGAGCCGCGAGGCGATGGACGCGGCCGAGGCACGGTTCGAGGCGATGGGAGACGAGATCCCGGAAGCGGTGCGCGGGAGGCGCGTCGGCGTCGACACCTACGAGGTCGTCTTCGACGAGTCCGTCTGACGTCGGCGCTCGCGCCGTCGGTGAGCGTCGCAGCGGGACCGCGCCACGACTGGCGCGGTCCCTGCCCGCTCCGTATGCTGCGGCGGTTGCGGATCTGGGGGACAGATGTTGCGGACGAGCTGGCGGTCGACCTCGTCGGGATGCTTCGTGCCGCCGGCTTCGACTCAACCGCCGAAAAGCTCACCGACGCCCTCACGCGGGGATGGTCGAACCCGTCGCTGACGTCACTCGACCGCGAGTGCCTGTTTCGCGTTCTCGGCGACCCGCCCGCGGGGCTCGTCCAGCTGCGCGCGTCGCTGCTCGAGAGCCTCGACGATCCGCCCGGGATCGAGCTCCGCTGTGTCGAATGCGACTGCGTCAGCGCGACGGCCCCCGGCTGGGTCGCCGTGATCGCCGAGGACCCGGACGAGCCCGATCCGCCCGGAGTCGCCACCTACTGCCCTCCGTGCGCGGCGCGCCTCCTCGAGTACTCGCCCCGCGGCGGCGTCTACACCTGAATGTTCGTGCCCCGGTAGCCGCCGTGGGCGGCACGCGTCGGTGCGACCGAGGGAGGGTCGGCCTCGCGCCGGGCTGTCCTCGCGTCAGCCGGACATCGAGTCGTGCAGCTCGTACCAGGCCTCGCGCGTCGGCGGCTGGAAGTCCTCACCGCTCTGCTGCGCGGCCTCGGCCATGCGCCCGATGATCGGCTCGATGGTGTCGCGCAGGAAGCGCTCGCCGTGCTCGCGCGTCTCCCACACGTCGAAGATCCGGAACACGCCGCCGTCGTGGTCGAACCCGGCCGTGTGCAGGAGCAGCCCCTCGGGCGCGTTTCCGTCGAGCCCGAGCTGCGCGGTCACGGCGTCGTAGTTGTCCGTGCTGGTGTCGCCGTCCACGATTGCGAACTCCTGGATGTAGGCAGTGGCCATCGGGTGCTCCCTTCCCGTTGCTGTCGGGCTGCGCGTTCGCCCCTCGGGCGAGCCTAACGCCGCCCCGACGGCCTGTTGCCGTCGGCTGCGGCGATAACGCGAGCGCAACACGCGTCCTCCGCCGTGGGCGGGGGTAGCGCTTCGCTGTCGCCCCGGTCAGCGCTTGACGCGACTCGTGGTCTTCTGAGGAGCCGGCTGCGACCCGCGTGTCGGCTTCTCGACGCACTGGGGCGCGCCGGACTCGAGCAAGATGACCTCGCACGTTCGCTCGGGCTGAGGCGTGCGTCCGACGGCGGGGAGGCCGACGAACCACACCGTCGCGATCGCGAGCCCCACGACGAGGATCAGGAGAGGAAGCAACGCGCCGCTCCGCGTGCTCGACGCCTCCAGGTGCTGCTGCGCCAGGACTTCGGGGAGTCCGTAGACGGGTCGGGGTGTGGAATGAGCGGGCTGCCGCATGCCCATGGTGTTCCTCCGCAGGTGTCGTCAGTACGTGATCGCTGCTTCGGACGGAACCCCGGCTGGCATCAAGCCCTCGTTCGAGGGAGCTGTGCACCGGGGCCTGCGCCGGCGCCGGCCGGGCGGAGCCGTGCGCGAGCGTGGGCGGTGGCCAACGTCGTGGACGGACGCCTATTGGCGCTCCGACCACGGCGCGTCGTAAAGACGGCCGGCGGTGTCGGGGCCGGGTTCACCGGTCTCGCCGAGGAGCTCACCCCGATCTAGCCGAACGCCCACTGAAACAAGATGACGAAGGTGATGACTCTGGACACGACGACCGCGGCGACGGCAAGCAGGATGCTGAAGATGATCTGCCGACGGCTCGCATTGGCCCGCCAGTCGAGCCACCCGACAAGCGCTCCGACGACGGCGACAAGAACGAGCCCGAAGCGATCGTCGTCTGGGCTGACGAAAGACGTGACTCCGACAAGCGACCCTGCGATGAGGGCCACTCGCTGCGCCGTGCGAAGCGGACGCATCGGCACCGCGCCTAGGCCCGGCGGGACTTGATGGCCATCAGCGTCGTCGGCTCGGTCGGCGCTCCGCCTGGCCGAGTAGCTCCCGGCGGGCCTTCATCAGGCTGGCGGACGGCACAGCCGCGCTCGTCGTTCGCACCCTGCGTTTCGGCGTTGGCTTCGAGGGCGTTCCGAATGCGTCGATGAGTCGCTCGAGCCGGTCGACGCGCTCCTCGGGCTCGACCAGGCGGGTGTCTCGTCCATCCGGCGGGATCCTGGCACAGTCCACGGCACCCGTTGGGGTAGAAGGGTGTGGGTAGAAAGCTGCAGAACGGCCTGGTTGAGCCGTTTCCTCTACAGCCAACGCTTCCAGCGGAAGAAGCCGACCATGCCGGCCAGCGTGACGACGAGCGCGCCGAGGAGGACCCAGAACGCGGTCGTCGTTCCCTCGCCCGGGTACACGACGTTCATCCCGAAGATGCCCGTCAGGAGCGTCAGCGGCAGCATCGTGACGCTGATGAGCGTGAGCAGGCGGAGCACGTCGTTCTGGCGGTGCGAGATCACCGACTCGTTCGTCTGCTCGAGCGCTTCGACGACCTCCTTGTAGTTGTCGAGCTGGTCCCAGATCCGCTCGACCGCGTCATTGATGTCGTCGAAGTAGAGCTCGAGCTCCTCGGGCAGAAAACGGTTGACGCGACGCTCGAGGACGCGGAGCGTCGACCGCTCGGGCTTGATCACCTTGCGGTAGGAGATGATCTCCTGCTTGACGTTCGAGAGGTCGCGGACGACGTCCTCCGCCGCGCCAGCGAACATCTCGTCCTCGATCCGGTCGAGCTTGTGGCCGATCTTGTCGAGGATCGGGAAGCAGTAGTCGAACAGGTCGTCGAGCACCTCGTAGAGCAGGCGCCCCGAGCCCTTCGCGAAGAGCTGCTCGCGATAGGCCTCGTCCGACTCGCAGCGCGCGAACAGGCGCGTGACAGGCAGGAGCTCCCGCGTCGGGAGGGTGACGAGGTAGTCCTGGCCGATGAAGACGTCGAGCTCGGCCGCGTTGAGCCGTTGCACGGCCTTGTCGAACGACGGGAAGTGGAGGACGGCGAAGAGGTACTGGTCCTCCTCGTAGTCGTCGACCTTCGGCCGCTGGCGCTTCGAGACGATGTCCTCGACGTCGAGAGGGTGCCACCCGAACCGCTCGGCGAGAACCTGCGCCGTGTCGAGGTCGGGGGCGACGACGTTGACCCAGGTGAGGCCGGCGGCGCTGAGCTCAGCGACGTACGGCGCGCGCGCGACGTCGTCCGCGCCGACGCGCGGCCGGGTGCTCCTGCGGATGCGGGGCAGGCTCGGCACGGGGACTGAGCGGGTCGTCGGTCGCTGGCACCATGTTCGTCATTCTAGTCGCGGCGCCTGCCGAACGGGCTCGAGCCCGTGGCATCAGTCATCTCAGGCGGCCTGGGCGACCGGGGTGCGGCGGACCGCCTTCGGGATCGAAGGCTCGAGCGCGACGGAGAGCGCCGCTCCGAGCACGCAGAGCGCGGCCCAGACGAGCCATGTCCCGTTCGGGCTGACCGAGAGCAGGAAGCCCCCGACCGCAGGCCCGGCGGCGAAGCCGACCTGCCACGAGAGCGCCGAGAGCGCCATGTAGCGGCCGAGGAGGCGCGGCTCGGCGAGGTCGCTGACCAGCGGTGCCTGGACCGTCCCGTGGATGCACTCCCCGATCCCGAACGCGGCCATCACGACGGCGAGGAGCACCGCCGCAGTCGCGCCGTCCGCGCTGCCGCCGACGATCGACACTGCGATCCAGCATGCCGCCCACAGGACGCCGAGCACGGCGAGCATCCGCATGCGCCGGTGTCCCTCGGAAAGCTTCGCGATCGGAAGCTGCGCGAGCACGATCACCACCGTGTTGACGAAGAAGATCGCGCCGATCGCGTGCTCCGTCACGCCGACCTCGTTCTTCGCGAACACCGGGAGGAGCTCGAAGCCGGACATCCCGGCGAAGATGAACAACGTGTTCAGAGCCACGACGGCCACGAAGACACGATGGCGGAGGACGTCGCGATAGCTGCCCGTGCCGTCGCCGCGCTCCGCGGACGGCGCGCGAGGCTCGGGCACGGCGACGAGGAGGACGCCCAGGTAGACGACGAACGTGGCCGCGTCGAGCAGGAACAGCGCCAGGAATGTGCCCGGGCGATCGGCGTCGGCGATCAGCCCGCCGACGAGCGCGCCCGTTCCGATCCCGAGGTTCATCATCACGCGCTGCATCGCGAAGGTCGCGTGCCGCCGGTCGGGCGGTGACAGCGCGGCCAGCAGCGTCGACTGTGCCGGCCAGAAGAAGCCGTTGCCGAGGCCGGTGACGACCGCAGCGACAAAGCCCTGCCAGGGCTCGTGCACGAGCGCGAAGGCGCCGTATCCCGCCGCGAGCACGATCAGCGAAGCGGCCAGAACGCGGCGGCCACCGTGACGGTCGACGAGCGACCCCGCGAGAGGCCCGGCAACGACGCTGACGACCGCATTCGTCCCGACGATCAGCCCCGCGAGGCCGAGGCCGATGTCGCGCACGTTGTGCAGGTAGATGAAGAGGAACGGGATCAGCATCCCGTTCCCGAAGGCGCTCACGAGACCGCCGAGCTGGAGGGTCTGGACGGCGCGGGGAAGCTGCGGGTCGAGGCTGCGCAGGAATCGGATCACGGCCCCGGACAGTAGCCCCGGCACTCCCGGTGCCTGGCATGGCGCCTCGATACGCACCGAAGTGTGCCATCTCTGTGCCAGTTGGCTTCTCGACCCTTTCGCCGGAACTGGCAACGCGGTATCAGGGGAGGAGTCCCGTCCTTCTCCCGATTGGAGCACCCATGCACCGAGCCGTAGCCCTCCTCCTCGTCGCACTCGTCGCCGGCACGGGCGCGCTCGCCGTGCCGACCGCGCGCGGCGCATCGCCCGACGTCGTCGTCAGCCAGGTGTTCGCCGGGGGCGGAAATGCCGGCGCCCCGTTCGCGAGCGATTTCGTCGAGCTGTTCAACCGCGGCTCGACCGCGGTGGACGTCAGCGGCTGGACGGTTCAGTACGCGTCCGCCACCGGCATCTCGTGGCAGGTGACCGCCCTCGCCGGGTCGATCGCCCCGGGGCGCCACTACCTCCTCCAGCTCGCGTCCGGGGGCACCGTCGGAGCAGCGCTGCCGACACCGGACGCGACCGGGACCTCGAACCTCGCCGTCTCGGGCGGCAAGGTCGCCGTGGTGCGCAGCGCCACGGCCCTCACGTGCGGCGCGTCGGCCGGGAGCTGCTCGGCCGTCACCTCGGTCGCGGATCTTGTCGGCTACGGGAGCGCGACCGACCAGGAGGGCAGCGCGCCCGCCAAGGCGATCGACAACACGACCGCCGCGACCCGTGGGTCGGGCGGGTGTGCCGACACGGACGCGAATGCAATCGACTTCACGGCAGAGACGCCGGCGCCGCGGAACTCGTCCGCGGCAGTCGCCACGTGCGGCACGGCGCCTCCCCCGACCGGCGGCGTCTCGCAGAGCGCGACGGTCGACGTCGACATCCAGTCCGTCCTCTCGATCGCCCTCGAGCGCTCGGCGGTGAGCTTCGGCAACGCGGCGACCGGGAGCACCCCGGCCCCGGTCTCGGAGCGCGTCACCGTCGTGAGCAACAACGCGGCGGGCTACTCGGTCACCGTCCACCGGACGGCGTTCCTGCCTGCCGACCTTCCGCTCGGGGTCGCAGGCACCGCGCCGAGCGGTGGCCAGATCGGCAGCTCGCTGGCAGGAGGCGCGATCGCGGCGATCCCGGTCGCACCCGTCGCCGACCTGCTCGTGGGCACGACTGCTGCACGGAGCGCCGGCGCGGGCGACGTCTGGGACACGCGTCTCGGCTTCACCTCGCCGCTTCCCGTCGTGCCGGCGGGGAGGTACACGGCGACCGTCACGTTCACGGTGATCGGTCGATGAAGCGGGCGGCGAGCCTCGCGCTCGCCGTGGCCCTGCTCGCGCCCGCCTCGGCGGGCGCGAGCACGGGCGCGCGGCCTGCGCTCGGCCTGACGGCGACCCCTGCCCGTGTCACGCTGGACGGCACGTCCGCAGCGAGCGTTCGCGTCTCCAACCCCGGCGGTAGCCCGGTCGTCGTCGACGTCGCGCGCGCCGGCTTCTCGCTCGACCTCCGCGGACGCCCGAGGGTGGTCGCCGCGAGCGAGGCGGCGCGGGCGGCGGTGTCCTGGCTCACCGTGCGCCCAGGAAGGTTCGTGCTCGCCGCCGGGGCAGCGCGCTCGATCTCCGTCACGTCGCGCGTTCCGCGTCGCGCCGAGCCCGGCGACCACGACGCCCTGGTGCTGCTCGCTACACGACCGGTTCGCGGAACGGGCATCGCCGTCCGGATGCGGATCGGCATCGTGGTCGTCGTCCGCGCTCCGGGCGCGGTCGTGCGACGGGTAGAGCTTCGCGGCCTTCGCGTCCGACGAGTCCACGGCGTGCGGATCGTCGAGCTCGAGGTCGTCAACCGTGGCAACGTGACGGAGACGCTTTCGCGTGGTGGCGTCCGCCTCATCTTGCGGCGCGGCGCGCGGACGACGACGCTCCTCCCTGAGCCGCGTGACCTCCGGCCGGGGACGCGCGGGGTCGCCCAGCTCCGCTACGGTGGCAAGCTTCGCGGCTGGATCACGGCGGTCGTGCGGGTCGCGTCCGAGCCAGGTCGCGCAGGCGTGTCGCGCGCCTATCGGGTAAAGCTGTGAGAGGCCGGGTGCGGTCGACCCTGCCGGGCGTCGACGACGTCAGGCGCCCGGCTCGAGCCCTGCCGCGCCCACCGCCGCGATCGCAAGGCGCTCGTCCTCTGCGCCGGGCAGCCCACTCACGCCGACCGCGCCGACCCGACGGCCGCCCGAGAACGCCGCCACACCGCCGTGGAAGAACGAGAACTGCGGGTCGAAGCTCGCGAGCTCGGCCGGCGTTCCCTGCACCTTCTCGGCGAGGGCGCGGGTCGAGGTCGCGTCGCTGCGCGCCGCCGTGTACGCCTTTCGCCGCGCGTTCTCGAGCGTGTCGCGGGCTGCACTGTCCATGGCGAGGCACGCGACCACCTCGCCGTGGTCGTCGACGACCGCCACGGACACGGGCCCCGGCGCAGCTTCGGTCACGGCTTGGATCGCCGCGAGTGCCTGCTCGTGCGTCACGCCAAGCCCCTCCGCGCTTCTAGTCGTCGTCCTTGTCGCCCTTCGTGGCTTTGACGCATTGGCCGAAGTTCTTGAAGTCCTTGGCAAACTTGGCGGCGTCGGCGGCCTGCTGCTTCTTGCAGTCGGCGGTCGCCGTCGACTCGGCCGCGTCGTCGTCCTTCTTGGCATCCTCACGCTTGGCGGCCTTGGCCTTTGCCGTCTGGGAGACGCACTTGCCGAATGCGTTCTTCTTGTTCGTGTTGGTGCCGAATGCCGTCTGGAATCCTTCGACGCCCTTGGATTTACGAACGGCGTTGCAGTACTTCGCGGCGTTCTTGTAGTCCGCCGGGACCGGGTCGGCAGCAAGCGCGGCCGGCGCCGCCACCGCCACCAAGGCGCAAAGCGCCAAGACTCTTGCCATCAGACGTACCCCTCCGTTGCAGGACCCGCCGTCCGGCGGACGCACAAAGTGTGGAAGATGGCCCGGACAACCGCAAGACCCGAGGGGACGGCGGGAAAGCGTTACGGCAGAGGTGCACCGGTAGCACAGCGCCCGAAAATCCGGGAAGGGGAGGCCTGACCATCCGTGAGGTGTGAGATGGTCGCGTAGTCGCGGAAGGGGTCCCATGGAACAGTCAGACGCGTCGTTCGGAATCGGGCTTTGGGAACTACTGATCTTCCTGTTCGTCTTCGTTGCGGCGGCTTTGCCTGCCTACATCGTTGGCGTCCGAAGAGGCGTCAACGATTCATGGCTTGCCTTTATCCCCTTCGTCGGCGTCTGGATCGTCCTGCTTCGTTCCGCCGGAACGAGCGGGTGGTGGACGGCGATCATCCTGGTTCCGTACCTTGGCGGTCTGGGCCTCTTTCTCTGGCTCGCCTTCACCATCCCGAAGCGACACGAGCGGTCAGGGTGGTGGACTGTCGCGTTCATCGTCGTGCCGGTCATTTCGTACTGGGTGTACGCGCTGACCCTTTCTGACCTGAGGCTCACGGCGACCGCCTGATCGCCTCCGAGCTGCATCGCGACGCGACCGCCTGCGCGGCGCCTGCGTTCTCGCAACCCGCACGATCGAGCGAAACCTGGAGGTAGTGGTCGAGGCGGCCGTCATGGCTCTCCCCGCTCGCAGAGCGGCAACTACCTCGACTGACGCAGCTCGGGGCAGGCCCCCAGCCGCACTTTGTGAGCACGGGATCGATCCCGACGGATACGCCGTCGTCCGCGTGCGCAAGGGACGGGGAGGCCGTCAGTAGGCAGGGTGGAGGCCGGGGAGCATCGGAAAGTGGCGCACATTGGTCGTCAGCAAGTCGATCTCGAGGAGCATTGCGGTCGCCGCGATCAGGTAGTCAGCGTCGTCGATGCCGCCGTACGCGCGGCGGTGCTCTCGCGCCAGTTCGCCGGCCGCGCGAGCGACGTCCTCGCCGACCGCGACCCACGAGATCGCCGAGAAGAACTGCTCGAGCGCGGGGAGCTCGTCGTCTCGAACTCCCGCGACCAGCTCGAACCGGACTACCTCGCTGGCGGCCAGGATCTCGTCGTTCTCCACGAGCTCCCTCAGGAAGTCGACTGCGGCCTGGTCGCCTCGCAGATGGTCGATGGCGACGGTCGTGTCGAGCAGCTTCACTCGAGCCCGAGGCGGCTCAGACGCTCGTCGCGATCGCCGCGAATCGAGTCCACGTACTCGCTGCCGCTGAAACCGCGGCCGCGCCACGAGCCGGCGCTTGCGTCGAGCGCAAGGAGCTTGTCAGCCTTCGTCGGTTGTCCGAAGGTGCTCCGGACAGCGCGCCGCACGAGCTCGGACCGGGAGGCGCCGGTCGCGCGAGCGACCCGATCGAGGAGCTCGAGCTCGTCGCTCCCGAGGTAGATCTGCGTTCTGCCCATGGCATCACTATACACCACTGTGTGGCGCAAGCCCAAGAGCGGTTCGGCGACACTTTGAGCCCGTCCTCGAGTACGGCGGTCATGGACTCTTCGCGATCACCACTGTGCCGGGGGAGGGAAAGGATGGCGTTCCGTGCCTGTCGGCCCGGCGTCGGCAAGCAGGCCGCTCACGCCGCCCCGCCTTGCACACGAACACGCGTTCCGGGGAGGATCGGACGGGTGCCGGCCATGTTCATCGCGGGCTATCCGATCCCCGACCGCGAACGTCCTCGAGCTCGCCCGCCTCGTCAACGACCCCGACCTCGCCGAACGACTCGAATCCGCCGACGGCCGCCATGTCCGCGTGGTCGCGCTCGACATCCCTGAACGCGAAGCCATGATCTGGGCGCTCGACGACCCCCGACGAAGGCGCTCGCCGAGCTCCGTGCCGTCCCGCTCGAGGAGCACGTCGGCCGCGTCCGCGACGGGCTCACCTGAGGGCGTTAAGAGCCGCGTTAGCGGTGGTGTGTTCGTTGACTGCATGCGGTTGTTCAGGAAGTACGCCCCCTGGGTCGTGGTCGCATTTGTTCTCGCGTTCGCTATCGATCTCGTCCTGCCGGGAGGGCAGCGCCATGCCGGGACACTGGCGGGCTTTCTGGTCGTCGTCCTGTACTCGTTGTGGAACGACGACGACGGCGACGATCGATAGCTCACCTAGCGAGGGGCGTTCCCGCGGGCCGTGGCTCCATAGCAGGCATAGGGCGGGATGACGGATGACTCGGACATAGAGCTCATCGCCGCGCAGATCGCCGACCTCACCCAGGCCGTCGCGGGATTGGCGGATCAGGTGCAGCGCCTTGTCGCCGCATCTGCCACCCAGATGACGCGTGCGGATGCACAGCAGGAGCGCATCGACCTCGCAGCCCGTGAACTCGCCGAGGTCACTGAGCGTCTGCATGCTGCCGCGAACGCACTCCGCCAATCGGGCTGAGAGCCGCCGGCAACTCACTTCCCGCCCGGCCTCCCGCACACACGGGACCGCGCTCGACCGCGTCGGTTCGCGTACCCGGGACACCGGCACGTTCAACAGGTCAGCAACCTCGTTCGCGTCTAGAAGCCGCCCGGTCACCGGCCACTCACTACCCGACAACCCACCGCGCCGAGACCCAAAGCGTATTGTGCTCGGACCCAACTAGACGGGAGTCGAAATGCCGAAGGTCATCGTCACGCACGCCGTGGAGGACATCGACCGCTGGTTGCAGGGCAAGGACGCGCGCGCCGCCGAGATCGGCACCGCGGGCGGCAGCAACGTGACCGAGTACCTCGCGAAGGACGGAAGCAACAAGATCGCCGTCACTGTCGACGCCGAGGACCTCGACGCCCTGCAGTCGATGCTGGCCTCGCCATCTCCCGAAACCTTGGCCCTCATGCAGTCGCACGGCGTCATTCCCCCCCTGACCGCATACGTGCAAGCCGACTAGCCCGGTCCCGCAACCAGACGGCGGCTCGGCGCCGTGCACCACGGCATTGTCTCCGCCGCATCGCAGTGCCGCGAACTGACGGCAGGCTCCCGAGCCGCCAACTGATCACGCCGGCTGGCAGGAGCCGCTCGGTCACTCGTCCCACAGCTCCGGCGCCGCCAACAGCTCGGCCACCTCGTCCGCCGTCAGGAGCCGGTCCGTCACGCGCGACGTTCTCCGTTTCCCGCCCGCTCAAGGAGGGAATACCCGCCGCGCGCAAGGTGCCCGCCGGATGCGAGATGGGCGGCGCTCCGGCGGGCACTGATCGGGTCGAGTGCACGAATCGTGCACATCGCCTCATGGATCTCGGCGGCCTGGCGTAGACGCGGGCGGCGGCCGCTAAGCGCTCGAGCGTCGAGGGGGAGTCGAGCCCGGCGTTGCCACCCGAAGGTGGCGCCGCCCGCACCGAACATCGTCCACCCCCGGTCGGACGCCGCGCGACCCGGTCGCCGAGTCACGCCTCGGCCTCGTCTTCCTGGCCGTCGTCGGGCACGAACCACTCGCCCGCGTCCGGGTCCCAGTCGACCTGGCCGAACCGCTTCGCCAGATCCAGCCCCAGCCCCAACTGCTCGTCGCCGTCCTCGACAAGACAGTGAAGACAGACCGCTTGCGGCTCCAGGTGCCGCAGCCGTTGCCTGGAGCGTTCCGCCGCCAGTTCCAGGCGGCCGACAGGTCGCGAGGATCGTCCGCGAGGTCGGCGACGAGGAACCCGCGAGCGTGGCCGGGGATGCGGCTCCCGGTGACAGGCTCCGCGGGATCCCGGCGATCGGGCGCGGCTGCGGCGGCGCGATCCGCGGCACGCACCCCGTCGTTGAGCTCATGCGTCGCGACCGCGGCTAGCCGCTTGACTGCCGCACAGACTCTCTTGCGGATGCAACTATCAAGGCTATGGCAAACACATCCCGCATCCGTATCGAGTACTGCGTCCCGTGCAGCGCGAGGCCGTACGCGACCGCGCTCGCTTCCCGACTGCTCGAGGAACACGAACACGACGTCGCCGCGATCGAGGTCGTGATGGGCGACAAGGGCATCTTCGACGTGCACGTCGACGACGAGCTCGTGTTCACCAAGTCGATGATCGGCCGCTACCCCGAACCGGACGACGTGCTCCCGCTCGTCCAAGCACAGCTGACGTCCGCTCGGGGGTAGCGACGGGGGTAGCACAAGGTGAGCAAACCGGGCACATTCGGCATGCCCGCACGCGCGCTCTGACGCCGGAAAATGCCTGCATGCGAGCGCAAACCCCGCATCTCTGCGGGGTTTGCGGAACTTCCAGCGTGCAGCGCCTCATGCGCCCGGCAGGAATCGAACCTGCGACCTCGCGCTCCGGAGGCGCGCGCTCTATCCCCTGAGCTACGGGCGCGGGGGAGGGCTCAGTGTAGACGAGCCGGTGCCGCGGGCTGGCTCGGCGCCCGACGCGCGGGCGACGCCGCCGGTACGTCGCCTCCAGCCTGGAGCAGCGACTACGCTCGCGGCCCGTGGACGTGCACGCCGAGATCATCCGCCTGTACCTGTCCGAGACGTTCGTCATCAGCCGTGAGTCGCAGGACTGGGCTGACGTCGTCCATGTCACCATCGAGCACGACGGCGTCCAGGGCAGGGGAGAGGCGGCGCCGATCGAGCGCTACGGCGAGACCGCCGAGTCCGCTCTCACGTTCGTCGAGCGGCACGCCGGCCTCGTCGGCGACGACCCGTTCGCGCTCGAGGAGATCGGGGCTCGGCTCGGCGAGCTGGACGGCGAGCAGGCCGCGAAGAGCGCGCTCGACGCCGCCGTCCACGACCTCCAGGGGAAGATCCTCGGTGCGCCCGTCAACCGGCTGCTGGGACTGCCGCGCTCGGGCCCGCCGACGTCGTGGACCGTCTGGCTCGGCGACCCGGACGACATGGCGCGACGGGCCGAGGCGGCGGCGGCACGCTTTCGGCGACTGAAGCTCAAGCTCGGCGGTGGTGACGGCTTGGACGTGGAACGCGTCCGCGCCGTCCGCAGCGTGACGGACCTGCCCCTGATGGTCGACGTGAACGAGTGGTGGACCTTCGACGAGGCGCTCGACGCGCTGGGCGAGCTCGAGGCGCTCGACGTGGCGTATGTCGAGCAGCCCCTGCGCGAGGGCGACCCGGCGGGGGCGGAGCTGCGACGCCGGTCGCCGCTCCCGATCTACGTCGACGAGAACTGCCACACCCTCGCGGACGTCGCCGCGTGCCGTGAGGTCGCGCACGGGATCAACATCAAGCTCGCGAAGTCGGGCGGCATCCGCGAGGCGATCAGGATGATCCACGCCGCGCGCGCCCTCGGGCTCGGCGTGATGCTCGGCTGCATGATCGAGTCCGGGCTCGGGATCGCCGCCGGTTGCGCGGTGGCCCCGCTCTGCGACCACGTCGACCTCGACGGCAACCTGCTGCTGGCGCACGATCCTGCGCCAGGCCCGTCGCTCGTCGAGGGCGTCCAGGTTCCGTCGGAGGAGCCCGGCCTTGGCTGCGGGTGAGCGGACGCTGATTCTCGCCGAGGGGTTCTCGGCCGATCCGCACTACGGCAAGACAATGCGCGGCGTCCTGCGCTACCGCCGGGACGACGTGGTCGCGATCGTCGACTCGACGCGTGCCGGCGGGCGCGAGGACGGAGTGCCGATCGTGGGCGACGTCGGAGCCGCGCTCGGCCTCGCGCCGCGGGTCGCGATCGTCGGCGTCGCAACGCAGGGAGGGCGCTTCCCGCCGGCCTGGCGCGAGATCCTGCGGGCATGCATTGCGGGTGGGCTCTCGATCGAGAACGGGCTCCACGAGAGGCTCGCGGATGATCCCGAGCTCCGTCCGCTCGCGGACGCGGCGGGGGTCGAGCTCCGCGACCTCCGTCGGCCGCCGGCGGGACTCGACTGCGCGACCGGCGCCAACCTCGAGGTCGACGTGCGGATCGTCCTCACGGTCGGCTCGGACTGCGCGATCGGGAAGATGACAGTCGCGCTCGAGCTGGACCGGGCGGCGCGGAGGCGCGGCCTCGCGTCCGTGTTCGTCCCGACCGGCCAGACGGGGATCGCGATCGCCGGTTGGGGAATCGCGGTCGACGCGGTCGTCGCCGACTTCATCTCGGGAGCCGCGGAGCAGCTCGTGGTAGAGGGAAGGCGACGAGGCGGCGAGCTCCTCTGGGTCGAGGGACAGGGCTCGCTCGTCCATCCGGCGTACTCGGGGGTGACGCTCGGGCTCTACCACGGGTCCGTGCCGCACGTGCTCGTCCTCTGTCACAGGGCCGGCGCGACCGAGATCGAAGGATCGCCGGGACACCCGATTCCGCCGCTCCGGCAGCTCGTCGAGCTCCACGAGCGGATGTCGCTGCCCCGGCGCCCGTCGCGGGTCGTCGCGCTCGCGCTCAACACTGCAGGGCTCGACGACCGCGCGGCACGCGCCGCGATCGACGCGGCCTCCGACGAGACCGGGCTGCCCGCGGCCGACCCTGTGCGCGAAGGCCCCGACGACCTGCTCGACGCGGTGCTTGCAGGGCTTTCGTGATCGTGTAGCATCCCGGGCCGCTCGGGCTCGTCCCGGGATGCGACGCGGCGGCGACACACGAGGGGGTCTGCGGCGGGGTGAGCTCGGCGAGGGGGAGAGGACGTGCGCGTCCGCTTGCCGTCGTGCTGGCGCTGGTTTTCGCGTTCGGCGGGACTGCGTCTGCCGCGGACGTCGGCGCCAACGACGACACGGGGAAGTTCGCCTCCGACGGCGGCGCCGCGTTCTACGGCGAGATGGCGTCCCTCGGGCTGCGGCAGGTGGTGGTCACCGTCCGCTGGCAGCCGACCGATCCGCTCGCGCTCGCGCAGCGCACGCTGCTCGACCTCACGGTGGCCGCGGCCAGTGCCAGCGGGCTCGGCGTCGTGTTTGCGACCTACCCGTATCCGCCCCGTGAGCTCGAGGCGGGTGTCGCCCGCCCCGAGGACTTCGGGGCCTGGCTCGGGGAGCTCGCGCGGCGGTACCCGGAGGTCCGTCAGCTCGTCGTCGGGAACGAGCCCAATCAGCCGGCGTTCTGGCGACCGCAGTTCAGCGGGGGGCGTCAGGTGTCCGCGGCGTCGTTCGGTCGCTTCCTCGCCGCGGGATACGACGCGCTGAAGGCGGTCGACCCGACACTCGTGGTCGTGGGCGTCGGCCTCTCGCCCCGCGGGAACGACCGTCCGGCCGCGAGAAGCAACGTGTCGACGTCACCCGTCCGCTTCCTCGCCGCGCTGGGCGCCTGG
The DNA here is from genome assembly GCA_963747125.1 of uncultured Actinomycetes bacterium. Taxonomy (GTDB): domain Bacteria; phylum Actinomycetota; class Thermoleophilia; order Gaiellales; family Gaiellaceae; genus Gaiella. The sequence goes on from CAVVEN010000032.1 coordinate 31,976, forward strand.
TATCGCGCGAGCGGCCGCACGCGCCCGCTCATGGACGGTCTCAGCTTCCACCCGTACCCGAACGTGGCGACCGATTCGCTCGACCGCGGCTATCCGTGGCCGAACGCCGGGTTCGTCAACCTCGATCGCGTCAAGCAAGCCGTCTGGGACGCGTTCTCGGGCACCGCGCAGCCGACGACCGTCGACGGGCTCCGGCTCTATCTCGACGAGGTCGGGTGGCAGGTCGACACGACCGGCTCCGACGGCTACGTCGGCGCCGAGAACGTGCGCGTCACGGACGAGGCGACGCAGGCGGCGGTGTACGGCGCGCTCGTCCGCCGCGCGGCATGCGATCCGGATGTCGCGCAGGTCAACGTCTTCGGCTTTCACGACGATGCGCTGCGTTCGGGGTTCCAGGCAGGGCTCTATCGGGTGGACGGGACGCCGCGGGCCGCGGCGGACGCCGTCCGCGCCGCCGTCGCCGGAGAAGGCTGCCTCTCGACGACCGCGGCTCCGTGGCTCCCGGCGCGCACGGTGCTCGGCGCGAAGCGTCCTGTCGTCCGCGTGACCGCGGCCGAGGTGTCGGTCGAGCTCACGGCGGCGGAGGCCGCGTCGGCGCGTGTCTGCCTCCTCGCCGGCACCCACACGCTCTCGAGCGCGAGCAGAGCACTCGCAGGACGCGATGATGCGTGCCGACGGCTGCCGGTCCTTCGTCGTCGCCCAGAACCGGCGGACGACGGTGCGGCTCCCGCGGCTCCCGGGCCTCCAGACCGTGGCCGTCAAGCTCGCGGCGGAGACGAACCCGGCACGGTCGACGGCTGCCGTGCGCCCGGTTCGCTGAGAGCCGGCCCTCGAACACCGCGGATGGCGCGACGTTCCGAACGTCTCTCCTTGACACCGAACAGGTGTTCTGTCATACTCACGAACACGTGTTCGCTCCATCGTTCATCGGCAGGATTCTTCTCGTCGCTCTCGCCGTGCTGCTCCTCTGGGCGCTGTTCGCGGGCGAGTCGGGTGCAGGAGGGCCGGAGCGCAGCTACCGCGTCAAGCCCGGGGACACCCTCTGGTCGATCGCCGAGGGGTCGTTCTCAGGTGATCCGCGTGAGGGCGTGTGGAAGCTCCGCGAGCGCAACGGGCTCGCATCGACCACGATCGCGCCGGGTCAGATCCTCGTCCTGCCGTCGTAGCTCGACGTCGAGCGGGCGCGCAGCGTCTGACGGCGTGTGGCGCATTTCGCGCCGGTGCGCAGCGGACCGCGACGATGTGCGCGTACCGCGCGTACCGAGCGGATCGGGCCGGCGGGGCTACGATCGGCTCCCGTGGACCTTGACCTCGTCTTCCTCGGGACGGCCGCGTCCGCGCCGACCGCGGCGCGCGGGACCGCAGCGACGCTCCTCCGGCGCGGCGGCGACCGGATCCTTGTCGATTGCGGCGAGGGCACGCAGCGCCAGCTGCTTCGCTCCGATGCCGGCCTCGTCGATCTCGAGCACGTCTTCCTCACGCATCTCCATGCCGACCACGTCCTCGGCCTGCCTGGGATGCTGAAGACGTTCGGCTTGCGCGGGCGCGAGGTCCCCGTCACCGTCTACGGCCCGCGCGGAACTCGCGCGTTGCTCGGCGCGCTTGGTGTCGTGGTGGGCCGGGTCGCGTATCCGCTCGAGATCAGGGAGCTCGGCCCGGGCGAGGGCGTCGAGCGGGACGGCTACCGCATGGAGGCCTTCGCGGTCAGGCACGGGACATCCGCCGTGGGGTACGCGCTGCGGGAGGACGCGCGACCTGGCCGGTTCGACGTCGACGCCGCAGACGCGCTCGGCGTCCCGAGCGGACCGGAGCGCGGGGCGTTGCAGCGCGGCGAGGCGGTGACGTTGCCCGACGGGCGGACGATCGAGGCGCACAACGTCGTCGGGGCCGCCCGTCGCGGGCGCGTCGTCGTGCTGACCGGCGACACCGCGCCGGCGGCCTCGGTCGTCGAGGCGGCGGCCGAGGCCGACGTGCTCGTCCATGAGGCAACCTTCCTCGCGGACGAGCGCGAGCGCGCACGGGAGACCGACCACTCGACGGCCGGCGAGGCCGCGCTCGTCGCGCGGGAGGCGGGGGTAGGCCTGCTCGTTCTGACGCACCTCTCTGCCCGCTACCCGCCCGGCGAGGTCGCCGACGAGGCGCGCCAGCTCTTCCCGCGGACGGTCGTGCCGCGCGACTTCGACCTGCTCGAGGTGCCGCTGCCCGAGCGTGGCGAGCCGGAGCTGGTCCCGCGCGGCGGCAGGCGCGGGCACCTCACGGAGGATGTAGGGTCGGGTGCATGAGCGAGCTCGTGCAGGTTGCCGTCGCCGGGAGCGTCGACGAGGCCGAGGAGCTGCAGGCGCTCCTCACACGCGCGGGCATCGAGGCAACGCTCGAAGGTGCGGTCGAGGCGCATCCGGAGGAGCACGGCGACGTGCCGGTTCGCCTCCTCGTCTCCGCGGACGACCTCGACGCCGCGCGTGACGCGATCGAGGCGCTCACCGAACCGGACGATCAGCTGCCCGGCTAGCGCTTCGGCGACACCTGACGTCACCGCTCGACGTCACGATCGCGGCGTGAAGGCGATCGTCGTCGACCCGGCGTAGCCCGGGTTGACCAGCTCGAACACGCACGTTGTCGAGCCGTCCGCGTTCGGCGGCGCGGGGATGCGGTGCGTAATGGCCTGGTTGTTCGGTGTGTCAAGGCGTTGGACATCGATCCCGTCGACGCGAGCGTCGATCGGGTCGCCCGACTTGCCGAGGATCGTCACGTCGAGCGTTCCGGGCCGGCACCCGTAGACGGTCACCCGCGCGGTGCCCGTGAAGTCCCCGTTCGGCAGGAACCCCTCCGTGCGGAGAACGACGCGAACCGGCCCGTCCGGCCGCCACGCGGCGAGGCCGTACGCCTCGCTGTCACCGGCCGGACGCTCCGCCACCTTCTCGCCGGCGAGCGTCAGCGTGGACGGCGCCGCGACCAGCGGGCGGTCGAGCGTCGCGCCCGTCGCGGTCCGCAGGACGCCGTTGGACTCGATGCCGACTGGAGTCGCGACCGGCGGGAACGGCGCCGTTGCCGGCTCGAGGCGGAGAACCTCGTCGATTGCGCGGTTCCAGAAGACCGTGCGCGCCGTCGCCGTCCAGAGCCGATCGCCCGTGTCGAGGAGGCTGACGTCGTCCAGTCCTGCATCGTCGAGCCACGTCGCGGGTGCCGACCCGATCGAGACCCGCTGCTCGTGCGCCGACGCGTCCGCGATCCGGCGCCCCGAGTCGACCGAGACGAGCGCCAGGCACATTCCCACGATCGCCGCCGTAACCCAGGCGAACCGGCGAGGGAGCGCGAAGAAGAGAGCGCCTGCGACCACCGCCCCGGCGACGAGCACGGCCCGCGCGCTGTCCGAGCCGAGCGCGGTCAAGCCGGCGGGCGTGGGGGCGTTCGGCAGCGTCTCCGCGGACGCGAGCTGCGCCATTGGAACGGCGGCGGCGCCGGCAACGATCAGGAGCCAGGTTGGAAGCGCGAGCCAGAGAGCCCGAGGCGCCCCGCGCGAGATCCACGTGCACAGGCCGATCGCGAGCAGCGGGAGCAGCGTGACGAGGTACCGCTCTGCGACCGTGCCGACGAAGGCGGCCGAGAAGAGCCCGACCTGGACGACGAGGAGCGACGTGTACGCAATGCTCGTGGATACGAAGGCCCGGAGGGCGGGATCCCGGTCACGACCGGACAGGACGATCCACGCGAGCGCGGCCGCCGCGAGCACCGTGACGCCGAGCCCGAGAACCGAGACGTCGAACGCGTGCCACGCGACCTCCTCGAGGCGGTCGGCCGAGGCGCTCGTCGCCTGCCCGACCGGGGTGTATGCACCGAGCAGGCGCCGCGTGGACAGGTCCTCACCCGCGACGCGCATCGCGACGACGACGACTCCGGTCGCAGCGACGGCGAACGCAGCGAACCAGAGGAGGGGTCGCAGCCGCGTCCGGTCTCGCGCCGCCAGCGAGTCGACGAGCGCCGCGAGGAGGAAGGCAGGCAACAGCACCAGCGCCTGCAATCGAACCGCGGCGGCCGCGGTCGCCCACGCGACGAAGACGCCGTAGCGCCACATGGTCGGCTCCTGGAGCGCTCGCGCGAGCATCAGCAGGGCGACGGTGACGACCGTCAGCGTCAGCGGCTCGGTCATGAGGAAGCCCGAGTAGTGGAGCGCGGGCGCGGCGAGCACGAGGGCCGCCGCACCGACCGCCCACCAGCGCGACGCCAGCCCGCGGGCCCAGAGGTACGTGGGAACCGCCACGAGCGAGACGGCGAGCGACTGGAGGACACGCGCCCACTGGACGCCGTCGCCGAGATCGAGCCCAGCGAGCGGCACGCCGATCAGCGCCGGCGTGAGCAGGCTGTAGTACGGCGACGGGAAGCTGCGGAGGGTCAGCGTCCCGTGCGACCAGAGCCCCTCTCCGAGCATGCCGTACACCATTTCGTCGGGTGCAATCCACGGCGTCGTGAATGCCTGGGCCGCGACGAAGCGGATGATGGTCGACACGACGACGAGCCCGACGACCACGAGCGCCGTGCGCGAGATACGGCGACCGCGCTCCGCGCGGGCCGTGGCCGTCTCCGAGCCGGTCACGGAGGCATCCTCACGCTCCTGCGTGTGCAACGTGTGAAGACCACCACGGCGGCGTCACCTGTCGCCGGAGTCCGACAGGGGTGCTCGCTACACTCGCGCCCGACCTTTAAGCCGGTCCAGCGAGGCCGGAAAGGAGCGAAGGGATGCCCACAGACTCACCGCCGCGCGACCGCGCGCGCGAGATCCTCGACGCAGACGCGCTGGCGCGGACGCTCGCCCGCCTGGCCCACGAGCTGATCGAGAAGACCGACGACCTGCCGCGGCTGGCGCTCGTCGGCATCCACACGCGGGGGGTCCCGCTCGCGCAGCGGCTGCGCACGCTCGTCGGCGAGCGGAGCGGGATCGAGCCGGCTCTCGGGGCGGTCGACATCTCCTTCCATCGAGACGACGTCCTCGTCCGCGGCCGCTCGGCCCCGCGCCACGCGCACCCGGTCGTGCGGAGCACCGAGCTCGACTTCCCGCTCGAGGGGCGGACATGCGTGCTCGTCGACGACGTCCTCTTCACGGGCCGGACGATCCGCGCCGCGATCGACGCCCTGCTCGACTACGGGCGCCCGGATCGCGTCCAGCTGGCGGTGCTGGTCGACCGTGGCCACCGCGAGCTTCCGATCCGCCCCGACTACGTGGGCAAGAACGTCCCGACGGCGCTCGCCGAGCGTGTCCGCGTCGAGCTCGAGGAGGTCGACGGCCGCGACCGGGTGGTGCTCGAGCTCGGAGCCGGGGGTGGCCATGAGTGACACCAGCCGGCGCCACCTGCTGGCGGTGGGCGACCTGACGCGCGACGACGCGCTGCGGATCCTGGACACCGCGCGCGCGCTCGAGCGGTCGCTCGACCGGGAGCTGAAGAAGCTCCCGACGCTTCGCGGCCGCCTCGTCGTCAACCTGTTCTACGAGTCGTCGACGCGGACGCTGTCGAGCTTCGAGCTGGCCGCGAAGCGGCTGTCGGCCGACACGATGGTGCTGCGCGCGAGCGGATCGTCGGTCGACAAGGGGGAGTCGCTGCGCGACACCGCGCTGACGCTGGCGGCCTACGACCCGGACGTGATCGTGATCCGTCACCCGCATATCGGGGCGCCGCAACTCGTCGCGAGCGCGACGGACGCGCACGTCGTCAACGCCGGCGACGGCAAGCATCAGCATCCGACCCAGGCGCTGCTCGACCTCCACACGATCCGCGACGCGCTCGGACGGCTCGAGGGCGTGAGCGTCGCGATCGTCGGTGACGTCCTGCACTCCCGTGTCGCGCGCTCGCTCGTCGAGGCGCTCCTGCTCGTCGGCGCCGAGCCCGTCCTCGTCGCACCGCCGACGCTTCTGCCGCGCGGCATCGAGGCGCTCGGCGCGGAGGTTCGCCACACCATCGACGCGATCGCCGGAGCCGACGTCGTCTACGTCCTGCGGATGCAGGCCGAGCGGATGGAGGCGGCGTACGTCCCGTCGCTGCGCGAGTACACGGCGCTCTACGGCGTCACGCCCGAGCGCGTGCGGCCCGGGCAGGTCGTGATGCATCCCGGGCCGATGAACCGCGGCGTCGAGATCGACCCGCGGGTCGCCGACTCGGGCGCGTCGCTCATCACGACACAGGTGCGGTCCGGCCTCGTGGTACGGATGGCCGTGCTGTACGACCTGCTGACGGCGCCGGAGCTGGCGGTCGCGCCGCCGCCCGTGCTGGAGGTCGCATGACCCTCGCCTGCCGGAACGGGCGCCGCGACTCGCTGACGATCCGGGCGCGACTCGTCGACCCGACGGAGGGGATCGACGGCCCGGCCACGGTGACGGTCGAGGACGGCCTCGTCACGGCAATCGAGCCCGTCGGCTCGGCGCCGGAGGCCCTCGTTGTCGCCCCGGCGTTCGTCGACCCGCACGTTCACCTGCGCACACCGGGACGAGAGGACGAGGAGACGATCGCGTCGGGGACGGAGGCGGCGGCGGCGGGCGGCTACTGCGCGATCGTGGCGATGCCGAACACCGACCCCGTCGTCGACACGGCGGCGGTCCTGCAGGCGCTGCTCGAGCAGGCGCACGAGGAGGCGATCGTCCCGACCGGCTTCACCGCGGCGATCTCTAAGGGTCAGCGTGGGGAGGAGCTGACCGAGATGGCGGAGCTGGCGTCCGTCGGCGCGATCGCTTTTACCGACGACGGAAGGCCGGTGGCGTCTGCGGGGCTCATGCGGCGTGCCCTGGCATACAGCACGGTCGCCGACCGGCCGCTCGCGCTGCACTGCGAGGAGCCGACGCTCTCGGCGGGCGGGCAGATGCATGAGGGAGCCATCTCGGCCGAGCTCGGGCTCGCGGGATGGCCGTCGGTTGCCGAGAGCCTGATGGTCGAGCGGGACCTCGCCCTCGCCGCCTTCGAGGCGCGTCCCGTCCACCTCCAGCACCTCTCGGCGCGCGAGTCCGTCGAGGCCGTCCGGCGCGCCCGCGCGCGCGGCGTCCGCGTGAGCGCGGAGGCGAGCCCGCATCACCTCTGCGCGACCGACGAGCTCGTGCGTACGCTCGACGCCAACGTGAAGATGAACCCGCCTCTGCGCACCGAGGACGACCGGCGCGCGCTCGTCGACGGCCTGCTCGACGGCACGATCGACTGCGTCGCGACCGACCACGCGCCTCACGCACGCCACGAGAAGGACGTTCCGTTCGAAGAGGCGCCCTTCGGCGTGACGGGCCTCGAGACGGCGTTCGGCGCCCTCAACACCTTTCTCGTCCGGACCGGCGAGGTTCCGCTCGCGACGCTGCTCGAGCGGCTTTCCGCCGGGCCGGCGCGGGCGCTCGGGCTGCGCGTCCCCCGGATCTCGGTCGGCGAGCCGGCGAACCTCGTGCTGCTCGACCTCGAGGCCGGGTGGACGGTCAGCGCGGACGGCTTCCGCTCGCGCTCGGCCAACTCGTGGCTTCTCGGGAGGCAGCTCGTGGGCGCGGTGGTGAAGACCGTCGCGGACGGGCGGGTGGTATTCGCCGCGTGAGCGCGTCGTCGCACGGCTACCTGCTGCTCGAGGACGGCACGACCTTCGCGGGGCGCTCCGTCGCCGCGGAGGGCGCCGCCTTCGGCGAGGTCGTCTTCACGACCGGGATGACCGGCTACCAGGAGACGGTCACCGACCCGAGCTACGCGGGCCAGCTCGTGTGCTTCACCGCGCCGATGATCGGCAACTACGGCGTCGCCGAGGCGCGCCTCGAGTCGGAGACGCCCCACGCCCGGGCGGTGCTGATACGCCGCCTCGGAGGCGAGGACTGGGCCCTCTGGCTCGCCGAGCGGGGCATCGTCGCGCTCGACGAGATCGACACGCGAACGCTCACCCTCCGGCTGCGCGAGGCCGGCGCCATGCGAGGCGTCGTCGTCTCCGACGGGAGGGCGCTCGCCACCGCGGACGCGCTCGAACAGGTGCGCTCGCAGCCGTCGATGGAAGGCCAGGCGCTCGTCGCCGAGGTCTCGACGCCGGCCCCGTACCGGTTCAACGAGGACGGCGACGTCCGCGTGGCGGTGATCGACTACGGGCTCAAGCGATCGATCCTGCGGCGCCTCGAGCACGCCGGCGCGGCGGTCACCGTCTACCCGCACATCTGCGACCCGGACGACCTCGCCGGCCACGACGGCGCGCTCCTGTCGAACGGGCCCGGCGACCCGGCGCCGCTCGTCGAGGAGACCGCGGTCGTGCGCGAGACGCTCGGGCGCGTACCGGTGCTCGGCATCTGCCTGGGGCACCAGCTGATGGGGCTCGCGACCGGTCACGAGACGACGAAGCTGCCGTTCGGGCACCGTGGCGCGAATCACCCCGTGCTCGACCGGCGCACCGGTCGCGTGCTCGTGACGAGCCAGAACCACGGCTTCGCCGTCGTCCCGTCCGACCGCGCCGAGGCGACGCACGTCTCGCTGTACGACGGGACCGTCGAGGGGTTCGACTTCCCCGAGCTGCGCGCGGCGTCGGTCCAGTTCCATCCCGAGGCGGGACCGGGGCCGCACGACGCGTGGCCGATCCTCGAGCGCTGGGTGGAAGGGCTCCGAGGCTGATGCCGGCACGCCGCGACCTCCGCTCGATCTGCGTGATCGGCTCGGGCCCGATCGTGATCGGTCAGGCGTGCGAGTTCGACTACGCGGGCTGCCAGGCGCTCAAGGTGCTCCGCGAGGACGGCTACAAGACGATCGTCGTCAACTCGAACCCGGCCACGATCATGACCGACCCCGGCTTCGCCGACCGGACGTACATCGAGCCGCTCGACCTCGAGGGCGTGACGGACGTCCTGCGCCGCGAGCGTCCCGACGCGTTGCTGCCGACCCTCGGCGGCCAGACGGCGCTCAACCTCGCCGTCGAGCTCGACGCGGCCGGCGTCCTCGAGGAGCTCGGCGTCGAGCTGCTCGGCGCGCGCATCGATGTGATCGGGCGTGCGGAGGACCGCCAGCTCTTCCGCGACGCGGTGCAGAGCTGCGGGCTCGCCGTGCCGGTCTCGCGGATCGTGGAATCGCTCGACGACCTCGACGGTGCGCCGTTGCCCGCCGTCGTCCGGCCGGCGTTCACGCTCGGCGGGCACGGAGGCGGCTTCGCGGACGATCTCGTCGCCCTCCGCCGCCAGGTCGAGCGCGGCCTCGCGGAGAGCCCGATCGGCCAGGTGCTCGTCGAGGAGTCGATCCGCGGGTGGGACGAGTTCGAGCTCGAGGTGATCCGCGACCGGGCCGACAACGTGGTGATCGTCTGCTCGATCGAGAACCTCGATCCGATGGGCGTGCACACGGGCGACTCGGTCACCGTCGCGCCGCAGATGACGCTCTCCGACGAGGCGTACCAGGAGCTCCGCGACGCGGCCGCGGCGGTGATCCGGGCGGTCGGCGTCGAGACCGGCGGCTCGAACATCCAGTTCGCGCGCGACCGGGAGAGCGGCGCTCTCCGCGTCATCGAGATGAACCCGCGCGTCTCGCGCTCGTCGGCGCTCGCGTCGAAGGCGACGGGCTACCCGATCGCCAAGGTCGCCGCGAAGCTCGCCGTCGGCTACACGCTCGACGAGATCCCGAACGACCTCACGAAGACGACCCCGGCGAGCTTCGAGCCGACGCTCGACTACGTCGTCGTCAAGTTCCCGCGTTTCGCGTTCGAGAAGTTCCCGGGGGCCGACCCGACGCTCGGCACGCAGATGAAGTCGGTCGGCGAGGCGATGGGGATCGGACGGACGTTCAGCGAGGCGTTCCTCAAGGCGTTCGGGTCGCGCGAGCTCGACCCCGGCTCGCCGACGCCGTGGGCGACGATCGACGACCTGCCCGACGGTCTCCACCCGTGGTTCGTGGAGCAGCTCGAGGCCGCGAAGCGGGAGCTGCGGACCGGTGACATCCGGCGCGCCAAGCGGGCGGGCTGGGGGGACGACTCGATCGGCGCGGCGTGGGGAACGTCCGGCGACGACGTGCGACGCGCGCGCTACGCGCGCGGGATCAAGCCCGCCTACCGGCGCGTCGACTCGTGCGGCGGCGAGGTCGAGGCAGGCTCGAACTACCTCTACTCGACGTGGGGCGAGGAGGACGAGGGGCCGCCGGCGTCGTCGCGGCCGCGGGTCGTGATCCTCGGCTCGGGGCCGAACCGGATCGGCCAGGGGATCGAGTTCGACTACTGCTGCGTCCACGCGGTGCAGACCTTCCGCGCGCTCGGGTACGAGGCGGTGATGGTCAACTGCAACCCGGAGACCGTCTCCACCGACTACGACACGTCCGACCGCCTCTACTTCGAGCCGCTCTCGCCCGAGGAGGTGCTCGCCGTCCTCGATCGGGAGCGTCCCGTCGGGGTCGTGACGCAGTTCGGCGGTCAGACCCCGCTCCGGCTCGCGCGCCACATCGAGGCCGCGGGCTACCGCATCCTCGGCACGCCGCACGCGGCGATCGACCTCGCAGAGGACCGCGAGCAGTTCGGCGCGCTCGCCCTCGACCTCGGCGTCCGGTGCCCGCCGTGGGCGACCGTCGAGGGGGCCGACGAGGCGCTCGACGCCGCGCGCGAGATCGGCTACCCGGTGCTCGTCCGGCCGTCCTACGTCCTCGGTGGGCGCGCGATGCGGATCTGCGACGGCGAGGACGACCTCCGCTCCGCGATGGGCGCCGTGAGCGGCTCCGTGCTGATCGACCGCTTCGTCGAGAACGCGATCGAGATCGACGTCGACGCGCTCTGCGACGGCACGGACGTGTTCGTCGCGGCGGTCATGCAGCACGTCGAGGAGGCGGGCGTCCACTCCGGCGACTCGTCGTGCGTCCTGCCTGCGCAGTCGCTCACGCTCGCGAACGCGCTCGAGGTGGAGCACGTCGTCCGGCGCCTCGGGCCGGCGCTCGGAGTCGTGGGCCTGCTCAACGTCCAGCTCGCGATCGCCGACCAGACCGTCTACGTCCTGGAAGCGAACCCGCGTGCCTCCCGAACGGTGCCCTTCGCGAGCAAGGCCACGGGGATCAACCTCGTCGAGGCCGCCTGCCGGCTCGCACACGGCGAACGGCTCGCCGACCTGGGACTCAGCCCGCCTCGTCCTTCCGAGGTGAGCGTCAAGGCGGCGGTGCTCCCCTTCGCGCGGTTCCCCGGCGCCGACCCCGTGCTCGGGCCCGAGATGCGCTCCACGGGCGAGGTGATGGCCACGGCCTCCGACCTCCCGACCGCCTTCGCCAAGGCGGAGCGGGCGGCCGGGACGGCCCCTGCCGACGTCCGGGACGGCGTTTCTCTCCGTGCGCGACGGCGACAAGGCGAGCGTCGCGCCGATCGCGGCGGCGCTCGCCGGCCTCGGCTTCGAGCTCGTCGCGACGACGGGCACGGCGCGCACGCTGCGCGCGGCGGGCCTCGAGGTCGAGGAGGTCGGGAAGGTGGCCGACGCGGTGGCGGGCGAGCCGACCGTCGTCGACCTGATTCGCGAGCACCGCTGCAACCTCGTGGTCAACACGCCGCAGGGCTCGGGGGCGCGTGCGGACGGCTATCTCATCCGCGAGGCCGCCCTCGTCGCGCGGGTGCCGTGCATCACGACGGTCGCGGGCGCCGCAGCCGCCGTCCACGCGATCGCCAACGCCCGCGCGGAAGCGACGCTGTCGCTCCAGGAGCGCCTGGTGGTTTCCGCCTCCGGCGGAAACCACTAGAAGAGCGTGCGCAGCGAGCGCCTCCGTGTCGTGGGAAACGAGGCCGTCGGGCCATACGCGCTCGTGCGGCTCGCGTGCGGCGGGCTCGAGCCCGGAACGCCCGGGCAGTTCTTCATGCTCGAGGCGCCGGGGCGAGTGCTGCCGCGGCCGTTCAGCCTGTGTCTCGCGCCGGAGCGGGAGCTCGCGTTCCTCGTCGACCCGAT
>CAVVEN010000033.1:0-11887 GCA_963747125.1 uncultured Actinomycetes bacterium
CACGGTCGAAGAAGGGACCCGGATGGCGCTTCACCGTAACGCTCGTCTCGGACTCGCTGGTCGTCGGGCGCTGGTCGCCGACGTCGAATCAGGCTGTTCGTGTCGTGAGGCGGCGAGACGCCGTGGTGTCTCGCCGACGACCGCCTGTAAGTGGTGGTCGCGCTGGCGGGAGGCATCGGTCCAGCAGCGCCGCTTGCTTGTCTGCCTGGAGGATCGCTCCTCGCGGCCGCATCGCAGCCCGCGCCGGCTGCCGGCGAGCGAGCAGGCGCGGATCTGCGCGGCGCGGCGTCGCAGCGGCTGGGGGCCGAGACTGATCGCGGGCGAGACCGGCTACCCGCACGCGACCGTCTGGCGGGCGTTGCGGCGGGCCGGGATCTCGCGGCCACCGCGGCAGCCGCGCGAGCTTGCCCGGCGCTACGAGTGGCCTTGTCCCGGCGATCTGCTCCACATCGACAGCAAACGCTTCGTCCGCTTCACGCGTCCTGGCCACGCCGTCACCGGCGATCGCCGGCGAACCGGCGCCGAGCGGCGGATGCGGGTCGGCTACGAGTGTGTCCACTCACTCGTCGACGACCACTCGCGCTATGCCTACAGCGAGCTCCACCGCGACGAACGAGCAGCGACCGTCAGCGGCTTCCTCGAGCGCGCCCTCGCCGCCTTCGCCAAACAGGGGATCGAGGCGAAGCGGCTGATGAGCGACAACGCCTGGACCTACACCCACAACCAGGCACTCGCCGAGCTACTCGCCAGCCGCGGCATCCGCCATCTCCTGATCCCACCCCGCCGGCCACAGGTCAACGGCAAGGTCGAGCGCTACCAGCAGACCCTCAAGCGGGAGTGGGCGCTCGGCCAGATATACCGCTCCAGCGACCACCGCGCCCAGGCGCTGTCACACTGGCTCATCTACTACAACGAGCGCAGACCGCACAGCTCGCTCGACGGCCAATCACCCATCAGCCGCGTCCACAACGTCCCGAGGCAGGACACCTAGGCGGGCGGCCCGGCCGCGACTCGCCGCCGCACCTCGGCAAGCCCGTCGGGGCCGCGCTCGACGTTCCACCAGCTCTCGACCCACCAGGTCGCGCCGGCCGCCTCCCAGTCGGCCAGCGGAGCCACGTTCTCGACCCAGCCGCCGAACGTGTCGCCCTCGACGACCACGTCGAAGCCCTCCATCGAGAGGCCCTCCTCGGCACGCAGCTTCCCGACGATCTCGACAGCCTCGGCGAGCCGTTCCGGCGTCTTCGTCGCGTGCTCGCCGTTCTCGGCGATCTGCGGCAGGAGCCCGTTCCAGCGCGCCGGTCGCTCGAGCGACCGCTGGCGACCCTTGTCGACGAAGTAGACGCCGACGACCCAGACGGGCGGGTGCGGCCGCTGCGCGGGCGGGTCGGGGAGGAAGAAGTCGGTCGGCCGGGCCGTGTAGTGCTTTCCTTCGAACGCGAAGGGCTGCCCCGCCATCAGTCCGGCGTAGATCGCCAGGCATTCGTCGAGCTTCTCGGCCCGTGTCCTGCGTCCCTCGTCGGCCTCGAAGGCGACCCAATGCGCGTGGACGGCACCGAGCCCGACGCTGACGGTCACCCGTCCGTTGCTGAGCCGGTCGACCGTGCCGACCCGCGACGCGAGGTCCCAAGGCTTGAACCGGGCGGCGGGGGTGAGCAGCGTCCCGAGCCGGATGCGCTCCGTGGCGAGCGCCGCCGCGGCGAGCGACACCCACGCGTCGACGCCCCACAGCGCCTCCCACGTGAAGATCCCGTCCCAACCGTGCTCCTCGCCGAGCGCCGCGAGGTCGGCGAAGTCGCGCGAGTCGGCGTACGGGACGACGAAGCCGGTGCGCATTCGTCCGAGGCTACCGCGGCGATGATTCACCTCGCCGAGCACCGGAACAACCAACCGGATTTTGGGCTCTCGATGTGCGCATGCACGCACGTGCGCGTGATTGGCGGCCCGAGGGGTACGGGACGACCGTGCGGTCGACTAGGCAATGCCCTCTGGATGCTCTAGCGTGGGGAGGGTCGAGAGCGGGGGTGCGAGATGCGCATCGAGTCATCAGTCACGGCGATTTCCTGGATTCCGTCGGATGCGATCGAGGAGATGCCAAAGCTTCCGTTCGAGCTTGGGGTCGCGCGCTACGACGAGCCGCCGCCCGAGCATCTCGAGGAAGGCGAAGTCGAGCGCCTGCGCGCCGAGGATCGCTTTCGCGAGGCCAATCGCCTCGCCGCCTGGATCGACGTCGAGGACGGGAAAATCGTAAGCCACGGGTACGAGGGCACAGGACTGGTCGGCTCGGCGCTGATCAACCGCGGTGTTACGGAAATCACGATTCCCGCCGTCGTCTTCGAGGTCCTGCGACACGAGCCGGACGTTCAGGAAAGCGCTGTTCGCTTCGTGCAGACGGTCGGCGGCCGCGCTGGGTTCCCGGCTCCGCGCAGGGCCATCGAGGGGCAATTCTTCCGTATCCATTCGGCGAACACCTGGACGACGCTCGCGCTCACGATCCGAACGGACGGCTCCTCGGAGCACCAACTCGTCGGAGCGAGCACCTTCCCCAGGCACTGGATCTACGACCGGGACGGAAACCTCACAGCGAAGTCCGGGACGATCGATTTCAAGGCCTGGTACGGCGGGACGCACGGCGAGCGAACTCCGTGGGGCGACGAGGAGTCCGACGCGTTCGTCACCGCCGCAGAGAGCGCGCTCGAACGAGAGATCTCGCGCGAGCTGATGGCGGGAAAGATGATCCCCGAGCGACGCGCGCTCGAGCCGGACGAGACGCTTGTGGAGCAGGGCGCTCCCGGCGACGAGCTCTACCTCATTCTTGACGGCGTGCTCGCCGTGGAGATCGACGGCGAAGAGGTTGCCGAGATCGGGCCCGGAGCGATCGTCGGGGAGCGGGCGTTGCTCGAGGGCGGCACGCGAACGGCGACCCTCAGCGCACGAACGCGCTCCCGCGTTGCCGTGATCCCGGGAGAGTTGATCGACCGGCAGGAGCTGGAGGACCTCGCGGCGACGCGGCGGGCGTAGATCCCGGGGCTGGTAGAGGAAGTGCGCGGATTCATTGGTCACTGAGGGGTCGGGGCCTGGTCGAGGGGAGTAGGTCACGGGGTGTGCCTCGTTCGAACTGATCGTGACGGACGGCTGCTCGGGACGCTTTGAGGTACTCCGACGGTCAACCACTTGTAGACACATTCGAGCAGCAGGCTGGCGGAGGGGATCAGTGCATGATCGTGGACGGGGCGACCGGGAGGATGGTGCGGTGCACGTCATGTCCGCGGTTCGGTCGAGGTCGCGTCGTTGGGTGATCAGAGGCCTCAGTAGGGCGCACCTGGCCGTTCATCGCGTGACGAGGGGGCGTGTCCCCGGCTCGGTGGCCGGAATGCCGGTGCTCTTGCTCACCACGACAGGGCGTCGGTCGGGCAAGGCGCGCACGACACCGCTCACGTTCTTTCGGGACGGGACCGACCTGGTGGTGATCGCATCGAACGGCGGCGCGGACCGACCACCCGACTGGTCGCTCAACCTGCAGCAGACCCCGCGCGCGGTCGTCGAGATCGGCACCGACAAGCTGGACGTCACGGCTCGGTCGGCGTCGGAGCAGGAACGCGAGCGGCTGTGGGCCATGGTCACGGCGACGTACGCCGGCTATGCCCGCTACCAGGAACGGACAACGCGACGGATACCGGTCATCCTTCTCACACCCGAAGCCTCCCGACAGGTGGTTCGCGCGTAGCCCACCGTCGCCCTGCCGCGGTCAGTCTGGGTCGGCTGTTGCTGCGAGCGCAAGCGCCGCTGCCTCGTCGAGCGACAGCTCCCGTCCGCGCCGGATCTCGGCGTCCGCGTCGGCGCCGAGCGACGCGCGAATGTATTCGACCGTTCGCTCGAACCAGTCTCCCTCGAACCCGTCCCGGACCGAGCCGAACTCTTCCAGCAGGCGCGACGTCGCTCCGGCGAGACATGCTGCCTCGCGCATCCTTCCCCGCGCGACCGCAAGCCCGACGGAGACGTCGAGGACCCAGGTCACGACCGTCTTCGCGTCGACCTTCATGCTCGCGTCGAGCGCGACGCGAACGCTCGACGCGGCGGACGAGAGCCTGCCGAGCTCGGAGCTCGGCGAATGCGACGTTGCAGAGCGCAAGCGCCATCCCCCATTCATCCCCGAGTTCGCGGCGCAGGGCGCTGCTTCGGCCGCAGAGCTCGACGGCCCGCTCCCAGTCGCCGGACTGAATGGCGGTGTCGCCAAGGTTGTTCAGGGCGATCGCGGCGTTCCAGCGATCGCCGATCCGCTCGGCGAGCTCGGCCAGTTCGGTGTAGATCGCGCTTCGCCCGTTCGGCATCACCGCGGGCCGAGGCGGTCTTTCCGCGCTCTCGAAGCGCGTCGGCCATGCCTTGCTCATCCCCCACCGCGGCGAACGCGGCGTAGGCCTCGTCGGAATGTCGAGCCTGGCCGGCGATGTCGCCGAGGCGGTCGGCGATCACGGCGGCGCACACGTGCGCCCCGCCGAGCAGGGCCTGCGGCTGACCAGCCGCGCGCGGCAGGATCGCGTCGAGCCACGCCTGCGCCTCGGCGAAGCCGCCCCGAAGCCAGACGAAGAACGCGAGTCCGCCCCACCACGCGCAGCGCGAGCGTGAGGTCGTGCTCGAGCGCGAAGCTCATCGCGGCGCGGACGTTGTCGTAGTCCGCCGCCACCCGTTCGACCCAGCGCTGCTGGTCGGGGCCGTGCCGCAGGTGGGGATCGGCGCGCTCCGTGAATGCCGTGAAGAAGTTCGCGTGCTGCCGCCTCAGTGCGGCGGCCTCGCCGGACGCTTCGAGCTCGGCTGCCGCGAACTCGCGGATCGTCTCCAGCATCCAGTACCGATCGCCGCCCGCCGCCTCGCGGCTGCGGACGAGGCTCTTGTCGATGAGCGACTGCAGTGTGTCGGCGTCCGCGGCGCACACACGCCTCGGCCGCCTCGTACGTGCAGCCGCCCACGAACACTGCAAGCCGCGCGAACAGCCGCCGCTCTTCCGGCGCGAGGAGGTCGTACGACCAGCGGATCGTCGCGTCCAGGGTCTGCTGGCGTGGGTCGACGTCGCGCCCGCCCCGGAGCTCGACACCATCCCCGAGCCGTTCGAGCAACTGCTCCGGCGAGAAGATCGGGACGCGGGCGGCAGCGAGCTCGAGCGCGAGCGGGAGGTTGTCGAGGCGCGCGCAGAGCTCGGCGATCGCCGACGTCTCCGTGAACGCCGGTCGCAGACGCCCGCGCCCGCGCCGTGAACAAGGCCGTGCCCGTCGTGGTCGTCCAGCGACGGCACCGACCATGCGTGCTCACCCTGCAGCTGCAGCCGCTCCCGGCTCGTCACGAGCAGCTTCGGCCCGCCGAGCTCGCGGAGGCGTGCGATCTCGCTCGCGACCTGCGGCAGCAGGTGCTCGGCGTTGTCGATCAACAGGAGCGCCCGCTTCGCGGCGAGCGCGTCGACGAGCGTCTCCTCGACCGTGAAGCCGGGGCGCTCCCGCACGTCGAGCGCCTTCGCGACGGCGTCGAGCGCGAGCGCCGGGTCGCGGAGCGCGGCGAGCGAGATCCACCAGACGCCGTCGGGAGCGTCTTCGGCGACCTCGGCCGCCGCTTGCAGCGCCAGCCGCGTCTTCCCCGTCCCGCCCGGGCCGGTGAGCGTCAGCAACCGGACGTCCTCGCGGCGCAACAGGCCGACGACCTCGTCGAGCTCGCGCTCGCGGCCGAGAAACGGCGTCGCCGGGACAGGGAGGTTCGTCTGGTACAGCGTCTTCAGGCGCGGGAAGTCGGCGTCGCCCAGCTGGAAGAGACGCTCGGGCGCCGAGAGGTCCTTGAGACGGTGCTCGCCGAGGTCGCGCACCGCCTCGCCGGCGACGAGGTCGCGCGTCGCCTGCGACAGGAGCACCTGCCCGCCGTGCCCGGCGGCGGCGATCCGCGCCGCTCGGTGGACGTCGATCCCGACGTAGCCCTCATCGGTCACGACCGGCTCGCCCGTGTGGAGCCCCATGCGCACGCTGATCGGCCCGCCGCGGAGCGCCGCCTGCCCGTCGGAGGCGGCGGCGACCGCGTCGGAGGCGCGCGCGAACGCGACGAAGAACGCGTCGCCCTGCGTGTCCACCTCGACGCCGCCGTGCTCGTGCGAACGCCTCCCGCAACACACGACGGTGCTCGCTCAAGCAGGTCCGCGTAGCGTTCGCCATGCTCGTGCAACAGCCGCGTCGAGCCCTCGATGTCCGTGAACAGGAACGTCACGGTCCCCGCCGGCAAGTCCCTTGGCACGCCCGGAGTATCGTTGACGACTGCCGTCTAAACCGGTGTCCGGAAGGCGCGTCCACACTGACTGTGACGCACTAGTCTCCGACGAAAGAACGGCACCCTCCGTGCCGCGTCGCGGACGGCACCTACCGCCTTACCATCGAGCCACGCCAGCGCGACCCGCGGCGTACGGTCTGCGCGGGCTCGCCTCTAAGGGCGGTCGCGCCTGAAGATCTCCCTGTACTCCTCGTCGTTGAACATGTCTGCGGGATGGATTGGGTTGTGGGGCCACGGCTTACGCGCCGGGGGCTTCTCGTCCTCGGGCTGACGGGACGTGACCTCTTCTTCCTCCTCCTCTTCTTCGCCGAGCGGTAGCCCTCTGTCGTTCCAGTGGTAAACGGCACTGCTGGCCTCTTCGAGTCTCTCGAGGAGAGGGTTCAGGTCATAGACGGTGAGGAAATCCTCGCTTCGAACGCCGCGTCGAGGACGTTGTCTTCCCGCCAGACTCGAGCCTCCTTTCGTCCCCGCCTCCACGCAGTCGAAGGGCGACGTCGTGGAGGACGTGGACGTGCCTGCTTGCGATCGTTGCGCTTCGACTTCGCCATGACGACTGATTGTTGCGCGTCGTGGGGCGCCTTCCTGGTACCGAGCCAGGGGGTCGGCGGCCTCGTTGGGGATCGTGGGACGCAACCAGGAGGTCGCACGGCGTCGTCGGGCTACTCAACAGCTAGCCGATCCTCCTGCGCTCTGCGGACATGGCGCCTCGAGACGAGCTAGTGGGGTGCCCGCCAGGAGATCTTCAGGTCGATGAGGTCACGCAGGTGGGCGTTGGAGGCGCAGACGACTCGGGCCGTCCAGGTACCCGTAACGGTGGTCCCGTCGAACTTTGCGGACGAGTTCTGAGGGGACAGTGTGACTGCGGAACCGTCCGAGCAGTCGGTCCCGGATGGATTTTCAGATCGCGAGACACCGTTCGAGTCGGTGTGTCGGATCGTGCCAAGGTTGAGGCCGGCGCCGTTCATGTCGACGGCGACATTGGTGAGGCTCGAGACCAGGGCGTCCCAGCGCGGCGCGAACAGCATCAGGTCCGTTTCGAAGAGGAAGGGGTCTGACTGTGAACGCCTGAGGGTGATTATCTCCACGCCGTTCTTCGGGCCGGGTGGCGTGGTGACATCCGCGGGACCGCTTTTCGGGTCGAGCGCCGGGCTGCTGTTCGGGCAGCCGAGCACGGTCACTAGGTAGCGGTAAGTTCGTTCGTCCGTGATTCCGGTCGTATCGGTGGTGCTCGAGACATCCGCGGCGACCGTTCCTAACAATGTGAACGGGCCACCTTGAGTGCTTCGTTCGATCCGGTATCCCGTCTCGCCCCCCCTGTCTCGCCAGGCTAGCTCCACGCGCTTCCAGGTCGGTGCCGTGGCCGTGAGCGTCTCTCGCCCCGTCGTGAAATTCACGGAGAGTGAGTTCGTGCTGTTCGGGACCATTTGGGTTGCGACTTGTGAAGGTGAGCGCGAGCGGCCCGGCTCGCATGCTCATCGGCAGTTCGACATGGACGGTCCATACCGGCGGGCTTGGGTTCGGGTCGATGTTCGCCGGGATCCAATAGGGCGTGCCTGCCGCCTTGAGATCGCTCTGCCTCTGCGTGTCACTGGGGCCGACGTTCTCGAGGGTCGTGCCGTTCGCCGTCACCACAAGATCGGCGGACGGCCACGGTGCTCCGATGCGTAGCCGCACCGCTTCGGCTGGCAGCAGCGGGAAGGGGCTGCTGCCGGGGGCCGTGCACGGACCGTCGAGGACGTCGACCAAGACGGGCGTGTCGGGCGGGGTGCTATTGCCTCCGCCGCAGCCTGCGCTGGCTAGTGCTCCTCCGGTGCACACGAGCACGAGCAGGAGGCGGGCTTGAACTCCGCCGATCCTGGGCCGGCCCATGCGGCGAGCCTTGATGGTCGTGTGATTGACCTTCCTACGCGACGATCGCGAAGCTCGCGTTTTCGCCTGCACCCACACCGGCCGCCGCGAGCCCTCCCGGAAGCGGCACGACAACTGGGGTCGACGCGGTGTACACGGGGCCGGTTCCGATTTGTCCCAAGCTACCGCTTCCCCAGGCCAACACCGTGCCGTCGTTTCGGAGCGCCACGCTATGTGAGGCGCCGACGGCAATGCCCGTGATGTTCTGCAGTCCGGGCACCGGCACCGGCGTGGGGTGGGCGCCGGAAGTGGTTCCGTCGCCGGCCTGCCCGTAAGAGTTGGTGCCCCAGAACCAGACCGCACCTGCCGTAGTCCGCGCGAGCCCGTGGCCGGCGACGCTGACCTGTTCGACGTTGCTCAGCGCCGGCACCTGTACGGGCGTAAGTCGGTTGCCGGCGCCTGCGAGACCGAGGGGGCCGGCGCCCCAGGCGACGAGGTCGCCGTTCGATTTGATCGCGAACGAGGAAGAAATCCCCGCCGCGATCGAGCGTATGGCGGTAAGACCCGCTACCTGGACGGGGCTCGTCCGGAATGCCTGTGCTCCGTCTCCGAGCTGCCCGGAGCTGCCTTCGCCCCAACCAAAGACTCGCCCGTCGTTTCGCAGGGCGAGGCTGAACTCGTAGCCGGCCGCGACCGCGACGATGTCGCTCAGCCCGCTGACGCGCACGGGCAACCGGTTCACGGCCTGTTGGCGCCAGTCGGTGAGTCCCCAGTTCCAGACGCTTCCGTCCGACTTGACGGCGATGCCGTGGTTGGTCCCTGCCGCGACGTCGACGACATCGGTGAGGAAGGCGACACGTACCGGAATCGAGCGCTCGAGGAAGAACGTGCCGTCACCGAGCTGGCCGCTGCTGTTGGACCCCCACGACCAGACGCTGCCGTCGGTGGCGAGCGCGAGTGTCCAGTCCCCCCAGGCGGGCC
The DNA here is from genome assembly GCA_963747125.1 of uncultured Actinomycetes bacterium. Lineage (GTDB taxonomy): Bacteria > Actinomycetota > Thermoleophilia > Gaiellales > Gaiellaceae > Gaiella. Next base: position 9,127 of record CAVVEN010000033.1, read on the forward strand.
CGACGACCTTCTTCGCGATCAGACGCGGAACCACCCAGACGGGCGTGTCGCGTTGATTTCGAGACGAGCCGTCACCGAGCTGCCCGTAGTAGTTCGCGCCCCAGGCGAGCAGTGCTGGTTGACCGACAGGGTCCGGGTCATCGACGATCTCGCGGAACGGCGGAACGTCGGGGCGGCGCTCCCAGAGATACTTCTCGGGCAACCGTCCGAACGAGACGTCCAAGCCCAGACACTTCTCGCAGAGGTTGCCCGGCCCGGTTGGCCCGTCACCCCACGGCGTCGGGTCGGCGCACAGGATTAGCCCGCAGATCCGATCCTGCAACGCGTGCTCGCCACGTTCGCGTTCCTCGAGAAGCTGTGGGCCGAGCCGATCGAAGAGCCGGAGAGTCTCGAGCAGGCCCGTGTGTTTCGGCAGCCCGATCAGACCATAGATCCCCGGCTCGTTCACCCATGCCGTGACCTCGCACTTGCCCACGTCGACGCGAGAGCTCTCGACAGGCGCAAACACACGAGACTCGAGATCGACGCGGAAGACCGTCAGCGTGTAGAGATCGACGTGCGCCGCGTCCTTCGCGTCGAAGCCAATCCGAAGCCTTCCAGCCGCGACCGGCTCCTCGACCTCGGCCGGAAGGGCGACCTCGACGTAGCGGCTGATGCTGCCGAACGTCGCGTCGGGCAGCGGGTCCTCGATGTCGCGGATTTGGAGCTCGACTCGCTCCGGGCGCCTTTGATTGGCGATGACGCCTCCGATCAATTGTGTCGTTCGGCGCAATCGACCCTACTCGCTTTGTGTCTCGGTGGCAACGCAGCGCACGTCGACCTCACGGTTCGCAGCGCCGCAGTGGCACGCGAGTTCATCGACCTGATGGCGTGATCCCGTACGAGTCTCCGAGACCTGTGCGGCTTCCAACGGCGCCACTGCGTGCACGGGCCGCGGTGACCCTTCGCGCGGAGAGAGGCCCACAAACCTATGGGCACTACGAGCGTGGGGCCGCCTCCCTTGTACCGACCCAGGAGGTCGGCGGTTCGAGTCCGCCTAGCGCGAGCTTGAAGCGCCGTAGCACTGGGCGCGCATCTGGCTACAGACTCGTCCTTGGGAACCAGGGTTTCGAGGCCGATAGCCTCTCTGTGGTGACGAGACCACCTCTAGATCCGGCGCGTGGTGCGGAGGTGGCCGGGGAGCTCAGAGCCCTTGGTGTTAAGGGCACCCTCGTCAGAGCCGCAGAGCTCGGCTACATCACCGAGCTGACGTGCGGGATGCCCAAGTGCTTCTGTCCCGAGGAATGGGGCGGCGCAGGTTACTTCGAGCGGCGGCCCACTCGCTCCTGGAGTTATTGGGAGCCGACCCTCAAGTATTTCCCAATCCCAAAGAGAGACGGAGGGAAAGCGACTCCCGACAATGCAGTCCTTGCCCACCGCCTCTGCAACAAACTCGACTACTCCATCTCCCAGGGGCATTCCATTGAGAAGGATCTCGCGAGAGTCCAGGCAGCTCGCGAGGCGGCCGCCGCGACCAACCTGCCCTACCCCGTTCCGGCGGTAAAGGCAGTCGCCGAGGTCGTCGCGCGCGAGCTCCCGTCCCCACAATCGCTCCGCCAACGAAAGCCGGAGTCGCCAGAAGCCGAGGACGAGGAGCGCGCCAGGCCGAAGCCGGGGTACTTCCTGCTCAACACGGACGGTGGGAACCTGCGACGAAGACCCGGGGAGCCCTTGACCGACGCGGCTATCGGCGTCCTCCTTCGGACGCGCCGCCTCGTCCCCGTGGCCCAGATCTCCGAGCGGATAGGCCCCGCCACTCACAACGTGGCGGAGTACCGGGCGCTGATCGCAGGTTTGACGCTCGCACGTCGCCACGGGGTTCGGCAGATTCGCGCCTACACGGACTCCGAGCTCGTCGTCGACCAGGTGAACGGCCGCTCCGCGGTGAGACAGGCGCATCTCAACGAGCTGCACGAAGCCGCGACCGGACTTATTGCCCACTTCCAGAGCGTGCGGCTCAGCTGGGTGCCCCGCGAGATGAACGCCGAGGCGGACCAACTGGTGAGGGACGCTCTCGTGGGCCTCGACTAGACGGTTCGGTCGCACTTCCCGGTAACGGGCGTCGCGACTCCCGGCGAGCAAAGCTGCGAGACGGTTGGTGCCGCGGATCGCGCCCGCTGACTCCTGGGCCGATTGCCGGTAGCCCGCGCGGCCGTCGCCAGTCGCCTGGCAGTTGTTCCCACGTAACTGGCGGCGTCGCTGACGATCTGGTCGACCATCGTCTCGTCGGCCGCCTACCCCGAGAGTCCGAACGGGCTCCCCTCGGAATCCCTACAGATCGCCCAGCGCTCCCCCGGGTGCACAACGTGCCCGCCAAGCTCAACAACACGCTCGAGAGCAGAGGACATGTCCGCCACCCGAAAGTAGGGCAGCGAGAACCGATCGCCCGGCCCGCGCCCGCGCTCGTGTAGCCCGAGCGCCGGCCCGTCGCCATGGCTCTGCAAGCCCTGGCCCTCCGAGGCGCTCCGCCCATCGAGAGCCAACCCGAGCAGCCCTTCCCAGAACTGCCGCGCCCGCGCAAGGTCATCGGCCGGAAACTCGATCAGATCGATCGGCATCACCCATTCAGCCTATGCCGCCTTGCGCCGGCTCGCCGCTACCGTCGGACGGTGACCACCGCCGCCGAGATCCTCACCTCCCGCTTCGGATACACAGCGTTCCGCCCGGGCCAGCAACAAGTCGTCGAGTCCTTGCTCGCCGGCCGCTCCGCCCTCGCCGTCTT
>CAVVEN010000034.1:0-20011 GCA_963747125.1 uncultured Actinomycetes bacterium
GGGAGGAAGTTGCGCACACCACTTCTTCGAGACCTGCAACCGAAGGACGTCAGTGGCACTGCTCGAGATCACGAACCTGCATGTCGCGCTGGAGGACGGCACCGAGATCGTCAAGGGTGTGGACCTCGCGCTCGACACGAACGCGAAGCACGCGATCATGGGCCCGAACGGATCGGGCAAGTCGACGTTCGCCTATGCCCTGATGGGGCATCCGGCCTACGAGATCACCGAGGGGGACATCCGCCTGGAGGGCGAGTCGATCCTCGAGCTCGGGGCGGACGAGCGCGCTCAGCGCGGCCTGTTCCTCGCGTTCCAGTATCCCCACGCGATCCCTGGCGTGACCGTCACGAGCTTCCTGCGCAGCGCGATCAACGCGAAGCGCAAGGCCGCGAAGGGCGGCGAGGAGGATCCGATCCCGGTCAAGGAGTTCCGCACGAGCCTGCTCGCCGCGATGGAGCGGCTCAAGGTGCCGCGCGAGCTCGCGCAGCGCTACCTGAACGACGGTTTCTCGGGCGGGAGAAGAAGCGGGTCGAGATCCTCCAGATGGCGATGCTCGAGCCGCGGATCGCGATCCTCGACGAGACCGACTCGGGCCTCGACATCGACGCGCTGCGGATCGTCGCCGAGGGCGTGAACGCGCTCGTCGGACCTAAGATGGGAGCCCTTGTGATCACGCACTACCAGCGGATCCTCAACTACGTCACCCCCGACCACGTGCACGTCTTCGTCGACGGGCGGATCGTCGCCTCGGGCGGCGCGGAGCTCGCGCTCCGGCTCGAGCAGGAGGGCTACGACCCCTTCCTGCCGGCGCTTGCGGGGAGCGAGTCGTGAGCCAGTCCGAGACCGAGACCGTTCGCGACATCCGTGCCGACTACGGCTACGGCTGGCACGTCGACGACAAGTCGACGATCTACAAGGCGCCGAAGGGCCTCCACACGAGCTGCTGGACGTCATCTCCGACCACAAGGGCGAGCCCGACTGGATGCGAAGTTCCGCCATCAGTCGCTTACGACTACTTCCTCAAGCGGCCGATCCCGACTGGGGCGCCGACCTTCCGGGATCGACTTCGAGAACATCTACTACTACTTGAAGCCGACCGAGAAGCAGGGGACAAGTGGGAAGACGTCCCCGACGGCGATCCTAGACACGTTCGGACAAGCTGGGCATCCCGGAAGCGGAACGAAATTCCTGGCCGGCGTCGGCGCGCAGTACGAGTCGGAGGTGGTCTATCACACGCTTCGGGAGGACCTCGAGACGCAAGGGCGTGATCTTCCTCGACATGGACTCGGCTTGCGCGAGCACGAGGACTCGCAAAGAATACTTCGGCACGGTGATTCCGTACGACCGATAACAAGTTCGCGGCGATCAATACCGCCGTGTGGTCAGGCGGATCGTTCGTCTACGTGCCCCAGGGCGTGCACGTCGAGATGCCGCTGCAAGCCTACTTCCGCATCAACTCGGAGAACATGGGCCAGTTCGAGCGGACGCTGATCATCGTGGACGAAGGCGCGTACGTGCATTACGTCGAAGGCTGCACCGCGCCGACTTACTCGTCCGACTCGCTGCACTCCGCCGTGGTCGAGATCATCGTCAAGAAGGGTGCGCGCTGCCGCTACACGACCATCCAGAACTGGTCGACCAACGTGTACAACCTGGTCACGAAGCGCGCGATGGTGGACGAGGACGCCACGATGGAATGGATCGATGGCAATCTGGGCAGCAAGGTGACGATGAAGTATCCGTCGATCTACCTGATGGGCAAGGGCGCGCACGGCGAAATCCTCTCGATGGCGTTCGCGGGCAAGGGCCAGCATCAGGACACGGGCGGCAAGGTCGTCCACGTCGCGCCGCACACGCGCAGCAAGATCACGTCGAAGTCGATCAGCAAGGACGGCGGGCGCGCGTCGTATCGCGGCCTGTTGAAGGTCTACAAGGGCGCGGAAGGCTCGACGTCGCACGTGCTGTGCGATGCGCTGTTGCTCGACGAGGAGAGCCGCACCGACACCTACCCGTACATCGAAATCGACGAAGATCGCGTGACCATCGGCCACGAGGCGACCGTCACGAAGATCGGCGATGAGCAGCTGTTCTATCTGCAGAGCCGCGGCCTCAACGAAGTGGATGCGCGCGCGATGGTGGTGTCCGGCTTCATCGAGCCGCTGGTGAAGGAACTGCCGATGGAGTACGCCGTCGAGATGAACCGGTTGATCCAGTTGCAGATGGAAGGCTCGGTCGGCTGATCCCGGCCGGAGGCGACCGCGTGATCACCGTCGAGCGGACCGATTTCATCTCGGTGCCGGTGACCGACCTCGAGCGCTCGATCGCCTTCTACCGGGAGACGCTGGGGCTGGAGCAGGTCGGCCACGGCGGGTGGCCCGAGTTCCAGCTCGGCGCGAACGTCAGTCTGTACCTGCTCGACCCGACGAACATCGGCCAGGAGTTCAGGGGCCCGCACACGGCGCCGATCGCCGTCCGCGTGCCCGACGTCGATGGGGCGCGGACGGCGCTCGAGACGAAGGGCGTCGCGTTCCACGGCGAGACGTTCGACACCGGCGTTTGCCATATGGCCCATTTCACGGACCCGGACGGCAATGTGCTCATGCTGCACCGCCGCTACGCGCCGCGGGAGAGCTGATGGACGTCGAGCAGGTGGACTTCGTGTCGGTGGCGACGCGCGACGTGCCCCGCGCGGTCGCGTGGTACCGCGACGTCCTCGGCCTCCCGGTGAGCGAGTTCACGGAAGGCGAGGTCGAGACGCCCAACGTCACGCTCAGCTTCTGGAACCCCGAGCAGCACGGCCAGCGGTTCGTCGCGAACGAGGCGGGCGTCGCGCTCCGCGTCGCCGACGTCGCGTCGGCTGTCGAGGAGACGCGCGCGGCCGGCGCCGAGGTGATGGGCATCGACGACACAGGCGTCTGCCAGATGGGCTTCGTGCGAGACCCCGACGGCAACGTCCTGATCCTCCATCGCCGGTACGCGGAGCGTGTCAAGCGTGGCTAGAGCAGGGCTGATCGAGCGCTATCGCGCGCTTCCGCTGCCCACGACGCGCGACGAGCACTGGCGCTTCACCGACCTCGCCGGCTTCGACCCGGACGGATGGACCGCCGAGGCGACGACGGCCGCGCCCGTCGAGTCGATGCTCGATCTCGACGTCGCCGCGGCCGCCACCATCGACGAGGCGGGAATCCGCGTCGACGGCGCGCCCGAGGGAGTCCGTTTCGAGGCGCTTACGGACGACCACCCGCTGCTCGGCACCCTCGTCCAGCCGGACGACAAGCTGCGCGCGCACAACGCCGCCGTCTGGCAGCACGGGCTGCTCGTACAGGTCGCCGCCGGCGTCGAGCTGGAGAAGCCGCTCTACCTGCGCGTCGCGAGCGGCGTTCCCGGCGGCTCGCTGTTCTGGCGGGTGCTGGTCGTGGCCGAGCCCGGGTCGCGTTTCGCGCTCGTCCAGGAGCTGACCTCGGCGAGCGACGACCTGGAGGCGTACGTCAACGGCGTCGTCGAGGTCGTCGTCCGCGACGGGGCGAAGGCCGAGATCGTCAACGTGCAGCGGCTGTCGCGGCGCGCGTGGCTCTTCGCGTCGTGCCACGCCCGCGTCGAACGCGACGCCGAGCTCGACTGGGTCGAAGGCGGGTTCGGCTCGTCGCGCGGCAAGGTCTGGATCCAGAACGACCTCGCCGACCGCGGCGCGACCTCGCGCGTGACCGGCGCGTACTTCGCCGACGGGACCCAGCACCTCGACTACGACACCTACCAGCTCCATGCAGCGCCCGACACGACGTCAGACTTCGCGTTCAAGGGCGCGCTCCGCGACGACGCTGCGACCGTGTGGCGCGGAATGATCCGCGTCGAGGAGGGCGCCCAGAGGACGAACGCCTACCAGGAGAACCGCAACCTCCTGCTCTCGAAGACAGCGACCGCCAACTCCATCCCGGGCCTCGAGATCCTCGCGAACGACGTCCGCTGCACGCACGGCGCGACGCTCTCGCCGGTCGACCGCGAGCAGCTGTTCTACCTGATGGCGCGCGGCCTGCCCCGCTCGGACGCGGAGCGCTTGATCGTGCGCGGGTTCTTCCAGGACGTGCTCGACCGGATCGAGCTCGACCCGGTGCGCGACGCGCTCGGCGCCGCCCTCGAGGCGCGCATCCCGCAGAGCTAGCCCGCAAGCGGGATTCCGCAGAAGCGGAATTCCGCCGCTTGATCCCCCGCCTACGGCGGGGGCACATCCCTGAAGGCGACCGCTGTCGCGTCGCGACTGCCTCTTTGCCGTTGGGGTGAGAAGGTTGTGATGTCATGCTGCCGTCGTGCCCTGCTCGTGCTGTGCCGGTGATTCACTCGACATCTTCGGCGAGAAGGCCGCCCGGAGAGCGCTCCGGCGGTACCTCCGCAAGGGCCTCGGCGGCAGCGATGCGACACGGATCGCCGCGTGGGCGGCAGAGGGCAGCCTCGACGGCGCCACCGTGATCGAGGTCGGCGGCGGCATCGGCCAGATCCAGGCCGAGCTCGTACGTCGAGGCGCAGCACATGGCACCGTGGTCGAGGTGGTCGCCGGGTACGAGGAGGCGGCGCGCGACCTCGCGGTCGCAGTGGGGATCGCGGACCGGAGCTCGTTCGTGTTGGTCGACCTCCTCGAGACGCCTGACGCAGTCGACCCGGTGGACGTCGTCGTTCTCCGCCGTGTCGTGTGCTGCTCGCCGAGCGGGCCCGAGCTCCTGGGCGTCGCCGCGGGGAAGGCGCGTCGCATGCTGCTTGTCAGCTATCCGCGCGCAACCTGGACCAACAGGTCGTTTGCCCGGATCCAGAACGCGTTCTTCGCGCTGATCCGCAGGAGGTTCCGGGTCTTCATCCATCCGCCGGACCAGCTCGACCGTGCTGCGGTGCGGCACGGATTGACGCGTGCACGCACGTCTCGTGGCGCGATCTGGGAGACCGCACAGTTCGAGGTCGTCGCCTCCTGACGCTTTCCTGACACGCCGCTCAGGATCTCCTGACGCTCTCGGCTTAGGGTCGAGTCGTGCGCTTCATCGCCATATTCGGGCTTCTCGCCGCGATCGCCATCCTCGTCCTGTAGAGAGAGGAGAGGGGCGAGGCTGAAAGCCATGCCCCCTCGGGCGTAGGCTTCGCCCCATGGAGATCGGCCTGTTCCCGCTCGGGATCGTCCTCTTGCCGACGGAGCAGGTGCCGCTCCATGTCTTCGAGCCGCGCTATCGCGAGCTGATCGCCGAGTGCCTCGAGCTCGGGCAGCCGTTCGGGCTCGTCTACGCGGACGACGACGGGCTTCGGCGCATCGGAACCTTCGCGACCGTGGTCGAGGTCGTCGAACGATTCGAGGACGGCAGGTTGAACATCGTCGTCGAGGGAGGTGAGCGGTTCGGGCTCGTCGAGCTAACCGAGGGGCGGAGCTTCCAGACAGCGGCGATCGAGCCGCTCTCGGACAGCGACGACCCGCCCGACCCGGAGGACGTGACGCGGGCCCGTGGGCTCTTCGCACGACTCGTCGAGCTCACCGGCGCCGAGATCGATGTCCCCGAGGAGGGGGCCGGACAGCCGTCGTTCTCGCTCGCCTCGCGGTTCGAGCTCGCGCCGGAGCTGAAGCTCGAGTTGCTCGGAGAGCGAAGTGAGCGGGTCCGGCTCAAGCGACTGTGCGAGATCCTCGACACGGTCGTGACGGCCGTCGAGCGCCAGCGCGCGACGGCTGAGCTCGCCGCGAAGAACGGCAAGGCCCATCCGCCCGAGGCGTAGGCAGGCAAAGAGCCGCCCGAGAAACGGGGCCCGAGTGGCCTCGGGCTAGGATGGCCGGGTGAGCTCCACGACCGTCCCGGCGCTCGACGCGCACCGCCTGCGGGCGGACTTCGCCGTGTTCGACGAGCTGATCGACGGGCGGCCGGTGGCGTTCCTCGACTCCGCCGCGTCGACCCAGAAGCCGCGCCAGGTGCTCGACCGGATGCGCGACGTTCTACGAGCACGAGTACGCGAACGTGCACCGCGGCGTCTACCGGCTCGCCGAGCGCGCGACCGAGGGGTTCGAGGGGGCGCGCCGCACGGTCGCAGGCCTTCTCAACGCGCCGTCGGAGAAGGAGATCGTCTTCACGCGGAGCGCCACGGAGGCGATCAACCTGATCGCGTACGCCTGGGGTCTGGACAACCTCGGCCCCGGCGACGTGGTCGTGATCACCGAGCTCGAGCACCACGCCAACTTCGTCCCCTGGCAGTTCATCGCGCACCGCACGGGCGCGAGCTTCCGCAACATCCCGATCGACGATCTCGGCGAGCTGCAGCTCGACTCGCTCGACGGGATCGCTCGCGAGGGAAACGTGAAGGTCGTCGCGAACAACCTCGTCTCGAACACGCTCGGGACGATCAACCCGGTCGAGACGCTCGCCGCCTGGGCCCACGACCAGGGAGCGATCATGGTCGTCGACGCCGCCCAGGCCGCACCGCACCGCCGGGTCGACGTCCAGGCGCTCGGCGCAGACTTCGTCGCGATCTCCTCGCACAAGCTCTGCGGGCCGACCGGCATCGGTGCGCTGTGGGGCCGCTCGGAGCTGCTCGAGGCGATGAGCCCGTTCAACCTGGGCGGCGAGATGATCCGCTCGGTCGGGCTGGAGAAGACGACCTTCAACGAGCTCCCGTACAAGTTCGAGGCGGGCACGCCGGCGATCGCCGAGGCCGTCGGCTTCGGCGCGGCGATCGACTACGTCTCCGCGATCGGGATCGAGGCGATCGAGCGTCACGAGCACGAGCTCGTCGCGCAGACGATGGCCGCGCTCGATGAGCTCCCCTGGATCCGCGTCTTCGGCCCGCCGCCCGATCGCCGAGCCGGGATCGTCTCCTTCGACGTCGAGGGCATCCACCCGCACGACGTCGCCCAGATCCTCGACTGGGAGGGAGTCGCTGTACGGGCGGGCCATCACTGCACGCAGCCGCTGATGGCCAGGCTCGGGGTCTCGGCCACGACGCGCGCGAGCTTCTACCTCTACTCGATCCCGGAGGAGATCGACCGGCTGCTCGCCGGCCTCCACAAGGTCAAGGCGTCGCTCGGCTGATGAGCGAGTTCGAGCAGCTCTATCGAGAGGTGATCCTCGATCACTACAAGGCGCCGCGGAACCACGGGGTGCTGGAGCCGCACGACGCGATACGCGGAGGGCCAGAACCCGCTCTGCGGCGACGAGGTGACCGTCTCGGTCCGCTTCGGCGAGGGCGACGTGATCGAGGAGGTCGGCTTCGAGGGGCGCGGCTGCGCGATCAGCCAGGCGGCGACGTCGATGCTCACCGACCTCGTCAAGGGCCGCACCGCCGAGGACGTCGTCGCGATGCCGAAGGACGAGCTGCTCGAGGAGATCGGAATCCCGCTCACGCCGGTGCGGCTCAAGTGCGCGCTGCTCGGGCTCGGGCGTGCTCAAGGTTGCGCTCCATCGCGCGAAAGGCACGGCCCTCCCCGAGGAGTGGGGGACGTCGTCCGGAGAGCTCGCCGAGGCCGGTCAGGTGACGGAGATCGAGGCGCTCCCGCTCGAGGAGCTTCCGGACGGGTCGATCGGCTCGTCCCGGCGGACGGCCTCACCATCGGGCTCTATCGCTGCCAGGGGGAGCTGCTCGCAATCGAGGACCGCTGCACCCACGACGACGGCCCCCTGTGCGAGGGCGAATGGGATCCGTCCGTCTGCGAGCGTGATCTGTCCGCGCCACGGTTCCCGTTTCGATCTCCGTACCGGTGCCGCGCTGACGCTGCCGGCATACCTCCCCGTCGCCACGTACCCGGTGCGGATTCGTGACGACGGGATGGTCGTGATCGACGTGAGCGGCCCGACGCCGGCCTGAGGGTCGTCTCAGGACGGGAGGATCGTGATCCCGTGCCGGGCGGCGGTCGAGGCGAGGTTCTCCAGCTGGGCGCCCGTCGGCGGTCCGCCGACGGGCGGGAGCGACGGCGCCTCCGCGGGCCGGGACATCTCGGCGACGAAGTCGCCGAACCGACCGGGCGTCGTCAGCACCAGCCACCGCGCGTCACCGCCCGATGTGACCTCGTAGCGGTGCGGCACGTCACGCCGCGCGACGACCGACTCGCCCGGCCCGAGCACGGTCGGCGCGCCGGCGACCGTGAACGTGAGCTCGCCCTCGAGCACCGTGATGGTCTCGTCCTCGTCGTGAGTATGGAGCGGAACCGTGTTGCCGCGAACGGGCCGTCGCGTCGATCACCGAGTACTCCGCCGTCGGCGACGGCGCGTGCTTCACCTCGACGAGCGTGTCGAGAAACCAGAGGCACTCGGTGGCGATGGCAGTGGTCATGTCGTCTCCTCTCGTGCTAAACTCCGATTCGGAGCTTAAAATATAACTCCGAATCGGAGCTTATGTCAAGCGACGTCCTCACCCCGTTCTCGTATCTCGTCCTCGCGCTCGTCGGCCGGAACGGCGCCACCGCGCACGAGCTCGTCGGGATGCGCGCAAGGGAGAGGCGTACTTCGCTACGCCGAGAGCCAGTGGTACGCGGAGCCCAAGCGGCTTGCGCGGCTCGGGCTCCTGCGCGGCGAGCGCGAGCCCGGCGTCACCCGCGAGCGGACCCACTACCGCTGACCGACGAGGGCCTGGAAGCGCTCGTTCGCTGGCTGCCGGCGGCACCGAGGGCTTCCCTCACGTGTCGAGCGAGGGCGATCATCAAGGTGCTCGCAGCCGATCTCGGCTCCGACGCGGACGTCCTCGCGGCCCTGCCGGCCATGCGACCCGACCTCGAGCGAATGGACGGGCCGCCGCCGAGCAGGGGCTCGCGAGACGCGGCGTCGATCCCGCACCGCGAGCGGTACCTCCTTCTCAACCACCGGCTTGCCAAGCGGGTGCTCGAGGCCCACCTGCAGTGGATCGAGGAGGTCGAGAGCGGAGCTCGGGTAGGGTCAGACGGTGCTCGACGACCGCGTCCGATCGGTGCTCGCCCGCATGGAGGCGGAGGACGCTCCGATCGGGAGTCCGGCGTTCCGTTCGGCGAGCGCTCGCTCGCCGTCGGCCCGGACGCCGGTCGCCTCCTCTTCGCTCTCGTGGCGCCGAACGCCGGCTGCGAGGTCCTCGAGATCGGCGGCTCCCACGGCTACTCGACCGTATGGCTCGCCGCGGCCGCGCGCATCCTCGGGGGCCGCGTCGTCACGCTCGAGCAGGACCCCGGGAAGGTCGAGGTCTGGCGCAGGAACATCGCGGAGGCCGGGCTCGACGAATGGGCGGAGCTCGTCGAGGGCGACGCGAAGGAGACGCTCGCCGACGCTCGAGGACGGGTTCGACGTCGTCTTTCTCGACGCCTGGAAGGACGACTACGAGCTGCTGTTCGGGCTTGCGCGCGAGAAGCTCGACCCGGGCGGGATCGTCGTCGCCGACAACGTCACGACGAGCTCGACGGTGCAGGCCTACGCGGAGGCCCGGCAGGCCGACCCGACGCTTGTCTCGGTGACGGTGCCGATCGGGCACGGGCTCGAGGTGACGACCGTCCTCCAGCCCTGATCGCTGCACGGCACGCGGAGCGCGCCGCCGGTTCGCGAGGTGTGGACAACCGCACTGGTGCGCCCGTCCACCGTGCGTTGCTATGGTGCGCGCTACCGCGGAAAGGAGGTGGTCGGGTGTCAGATTCGTGCAGTACCGGCAGTGGAGGTACCAGCGGGTAGAGGCGTGTCCCCGGGACCTACGGGGAATCGCCATAGCCACGCGTAGGGGACTCGCGCTCTCGCGCCGCCGACCACCTCGGTCAGGCAGGAAGCGCCTCTACCAAATCCAACGCTGGATACCGCAAATGCCAGAGGCCGCCCGTGGGCGGCCTCTGGCACTCGTTTCTGAGGGTCCTGCCGCATCAGCGTCCGCAGCCGCACGGCCGAAGCTGCTCGTCGAGCCCGACGAGGTCACCGAGACCGAGCCGACGCATCGAGGCGCCGCCGTCGGTGACAACGTTGTCGGGCCCCTCGAGCATGCGCAGCTGGTCGAGCGTGAGCAGGGCAGGCGGCATGCGCTCGAACAGCGCTGCAGGGCCGCGCGCGAGCCAGAAGGGGACGTGCATCGCAGGACGGCGGGTGCCGAGCGCCGTCTTGATGCGGCGCCAGAGCTGGCTCCAAGTGACCGCTTCCGGCCCTCCGAGCTCGATCGGCGTCGCCGTCTCCTCCGCCTCGACCGCGAGACGAACCGCACGCACGAGATCGTCGACCCAGATCGGCTGCACTCGCTGCGTCCCGGGCCGATGATCGGCGTGACGGGAGCGAGACGCGCGATCCGCAGAAACCGCGGCAGCGCGCCCCCGTCCGTCCCGAAGACGAAGCTGGGACGGAGCACTGCGTGATCGACGCCGGACGACGCGACGGCCTGCTCGGCGGCCCACTTCGCGCGGAAGTACGGGACCGTGGCCCCCGGACCGGTTCCGAGAGCGCTCATCAGCACAATGCGGCGGACGCCGCTCTCGCGGGCCGCCTCGACGAGGTTCCCGGTCCCGGCGGCCATCACGCGCTCGAACGTCGCGGGCGAGCCGTCCACGATCGCGACGAGATGGACGATCGCCCGCATGCCGCGGGCGGCCGCGCGCAGCGACGCGGGGTCGGTGACGTCACCGCGGACGAGCTCGCAGTCCATCCCGTCGAGCACCTGGGCTCCGCGCGCCGTGCGCACCATCGCGCGCACGTGGACACCGTCGCCTACGAGCTCCCGCACGACGTGACGCCCGACGAAGCCGCTCGCGCCGGTGACGAGGATCATCGGTCGTCCACGAAGTTCTGCCAGTAGCGACTGGGCGTGGGGCCGCGCTGGCCCTGGTACTTCGAGCCGAGGCCACCCGACCCGTACGGCGTCTCCGCCGGCTCGGACATCTGCACGAACGACAGCTGTCCGATCTTCATCGCGGGGTAGATCGTGATCGGCAGGTTCGCGACGTTGGACAGCTCGAGCGTCACGTGCCCGTCGAAGCCGGGGTCGATGAAGCCGGCGGTCGAGTGGATCAGCAGGCCAAGCCTGCCGAGAGACGATTTCCCCTCGAGCCTCGCAACGAGGTCGTCGGGCAGGGTGACGCGCTCGAGCGTCGAGCCGAGGACGAACTCGCCCGGGTGCAGGATGAACGGCTCCTCGTCGTCGACCTCGACGAGCTCGGTCAGGCCCTCCTGGGCGGCCTTGACGTCGATGAACGGGTAGCGGGAGTTCCGGAACACCCGGAAGAGCCGATCGACGCGCACGTCGAGGCTCGACGGCTGCATGAGCGCGGGATCGTAGGGGTCGATGCCGATCCGGCCGGCCTCGACGAGCCGCCGGATGGCGCGATCGGAGAGCACCATCGAGGCGGATCGTAGACAGGCGGCGTAGCCGCCTGTCCGCGCAAGCGGACCAGGGGAGGGGGTCTGGGGGAACCGGGAGGTTCCCTCGGCGCCTGGCTGTCCCCTACACTCATGGATCCGGTGTCCATGCTGTATCCATCGCTCGACCCGAACGGGCGCTTTCGCGATCGTCGGGACGCCGTGCGGCGCCGCAAGCGGCGTCGGCGGGCCGTCGTCGCAGGGCTCCTCCTGCTGACCGTGCTCGCGCTCGCGGGCGGGATGACGCTCGCGGGGAAGGGCGGGAAGTCGGGTGCGAACACGGGCACGCGTGCCGCGTCGCAGGCAGCGGCGACGCTCCAAGTCGCACTGCGCCCGAGACCGCTTCCGGTCGAGATCCGGGGCGTTCACGTGACCGGTCCTCTCGCCTCGATCCCCGGCAAGCTCCAGCAGTACGAGGCGCTGACCAAGGTCGGGCTCAACACGATCGAGCTCGACGTGAAGGACGAGGGCGGCGAGATCGCGTTCGACCCGGCCGGGGTGCCGCTCGCGCGGAAGGCGGGCGCGGTACGCGACTACTACGACCCGCGCAAGGTTGCGCGCGAGGTGCACCGCAAGGGCATCTACCTCATCGGGCGCGTGGTCGTGTTCCAGGACCCGTATTTGGCGCGCGCCCGACCCGACATGGCGATCCGGCGCCCCGACGGCTCGATCTGGGCGACGAGCGCAGGCCTCGAATGGGTCAACCCCTACGACCGGCGCGTGTGGGACTACGCGATCTCGGTCGCCGCGGCCGCCGCCCGCGCCGGGTTCGACGAGATCATGCTCGACTACGTCCGCTTCCCGTCCGACGGCGACGTCGGGGCCGCGGTCTACCCCGGGCGCACGAGCGTCCCCAAGGGGCGGCTGATCGCGAACTTCGCTTCCTATGCCCACGATCGCCTCGCACCGCTCGGCGTCCGCGTCTCGACCGCGCTCTTCGGGCTCTCGGCCACGCGCGACCTCGGGATCGGGCAGGTGCCGCGCTGGATCGCGCAGAGCGTCGACCAGATCCACCCGATGTCGTACCCGGCGCTGTACAGCGGCGGCGAGCTCGGGATCGCGTCGCCCAGCGCCGAGCCCGGCGAGACCGTCTTCCGGACGCTGATCGACTTCCGCCAGGAGACGAAGGGCAGCGGCGCGCAGCTCGTTCCGTGGGTCCAGGACTGGAGCTACCGGCCGGAGCAGGTGATGCAGCAGATCCGCGCCCTACGGTTACAGGGGGCGAAAGGCTTCTTGCTCTGGAACGCCTCCGGGATCTACACGAAGAGCGCCCTCGCCCCTCCGTCCTGACGGCGGCGGCTCGAACTAGGGGCCGAGCCGCGCGCGTCGCCAGCCGGAAGCCGTGCGCTCGTAGCGGGCGCGGTCGTGGAGGCGGTTGGGACGGCTCTGCCAGAGCTCGATCGCCTCGGGCTCGACGCGGTAGCCGCCCCAGAACGACGGCAGCGGGATCTCGTCCTCGCCCGCGAAGCGCGCCTCGACGTCGCCGACGCGCGCGTCCAGCTCGGCGCGATCGGCGAGCGGGCTCGATTGCGGCGACGCCCATGCCCCGATGCGGCTCTCCCGCGCGCGCGTGCGGAAGTAGGCGAGCGACTCGTCCTCGCCGATCCGCGCGACGCGTCCCTCCACTCGCGCCTGCCGTCGGAGCGGCGGGCCCCAGTGGAAGACGAGCGCCGCGTGCGGATTCGCGGCGAGCTCGCCGCCCTTCCGGCTCTCGTGGTTCGTGTAGAAGCGGAGGTCGTGCTCGTCGAGGCCGCGGACGAGCACCATGCGCACCGAGGGCAGCCCGCCGGGCGTCGCCGTGGCGAGGGCGGCCGCCTCCGGCTCGAACAGCTCCGCCGCGCGGGCATCCTCGAGCCAGCGGGCGAGCGCCGCCCGCGGGTCGTCGCCGAGTCCTTCGAGCCACTCGTCCACGGCTCGAATCTACTGTCGCGACGCTCGGATAGGCTCAGGGAGATGGCCGCCACGAGGACGATCGAGATCCGCACCGAGATCCCGGGGCCGCGCTCGCGGGCCCTCGCCGAGCGCGAGGCCCGCGTCATCGCCCGCCCACTCCAGGTTCACCTGCCGGTCTTCGCGGAGCGCGCCGAGAACGCGACGATCACCGACGTCGACGGCAACACCTTCGTCGACTTCGCCGGTGGGCGTCGGTGTGGTGAACGTCGGTCACGGCCATCCCCGCATCGTCGAGGCGGTCGTCGAGCAGGCCGCCCGCTTCCTCCACACCGACTTCACGGTCGTCCCGTACGAGCCCGCGATCGAGCTGGCCGAGCGCCTGTGCGCGCTCGCGCCGATCTCGGGCGAGACGCGCGCCGCGTTCTTCAACGCCGGCACGGAGGCGGTCGAGAACGCGGTCAAGCTCGCGCGCCTGCACACCGGGCGGCCCGGCGTGATCGCGTTCGAGGGGGCGTTCCACGGGCGGACGCTCCTGTCGATGACGATGACGTCGAAGTTCCATCCGTACAAGGCCGGGATGGGCCCGTTCGCGCCGGAGGTCTACCGGGCGCCGTACCCGGACGAGTACCGCGGGCCTGGCGCGGCCGAGGCGCTGGAGCGGCTCGAGCGGGTCTTCGAGACGCACGTCGCGCCGGAGCACGTGGCTGCCGTCGTGATCGAGCCACAGCTCGGCGAGGGTGGGTTCGTCCCCGCGCCTCGCGCGTACATGGAGGGGTTGCGGGCGATCTGCGACCGCCACGGCATCGTCCTCGTCGCCGACGAGGTGCAGACCGGCTTCGGCCGTACCGGCCGCATGTTCGCGATGGAGCACTTGGGCGTCGAGCCGGACCTGATGACGGTCGCGAAGTCGATCGCCGCCGGCCTTCCACTCTCGGGCGTGATCGGGCGGGCGGCGATCATGGACGGCGCCCACGACGGCGCGATCGGCGGGACGTACATCGGCAACCCGGTCGCCCAGGCCGCCGCGCTCGCCGTGCTCGACGTGTTCGAGGAGGAGGACCTCGTCGGCGCGCGCAGAGCTGGTCGGCGACCGCATCCGCGACCGGATGCTCGCGTGGCAGCGGCGCTGGCCGGCGATCGGCGACGTCCGCGGCCTCGGCGCGATGCTCGCGATCGAGCTCGTCCACGACCCCGTCGCGAAGGAGCCGGCGCCGGAGCTCGCGCGGGCCGTGATCGACGCTGCGCTCGAGCGAGGGCTGATCCTGCTCAAGGCGGGCGTGCACGGGAACTGCATCCGGGTGCTCTGCCCGCTGACGATCGAGGACGCCGTCCTCGACGAGGCGCTCGTCGTCTGGGAAGACGCCCTCGCCGCAGTGCTCGGGTAGCGCCTCCGTCTGGGCGTGCCGGGCGTGCCCTGCGGGGCGTGCCCTGGCCACGCCTCTCTAGTACTCGAGCCCCGAGCGCCGCTCGTGGCGCTCGAGCGCCAGCCCGATCAGGCGGTCGAGGAGATCCTCGTAGGCGACCCCGGACGCAGCGAAGAGCCTCGCGTAGAAGCTCGTCGCGGTGAAGCCGGGGATGGTGTTCAGCTCGTTCAGCACGACCTCGCCGTCGGAGCCGCGGACGAAGAAGTCGGCGCGCGCCATGCCCTCGCACGACGAGGCCACGAATGCCTCGACCGCCAGCACGCGCGCGCGCTCGATCTGCGCGTCGTCGAGGCCCGGGCGGCGGTACGACGAGCTCGGAGCCGCCCTCGTCGTACTTCGACGAGTAGTCGTACCAGTCGGCGTTCTGCGAGACGACCTGGCCGGGGAGCGAGGCGACCGGCGCCGGCAGGTTCCCGAGCACGCCCACCTCGATCTCCATCCCGTCCACGAACTCCTCGACGAGCACCTTCTCGTCGTGAGCGGCGGGCCAGCGCGACGGCCGCGTCGAGCTCCGCCTCCTCGTGCACCTTGGAGATCCCGACGGACGACCCCATGTTCGCCGGCTTGACGAACACGGGATAGCCGAACGGGTTCGCGACCGGTTCGCCGAGCCGGAGCGCGACGTGACGCGCGACGGGGACGCCGGCGCCGCGCATGAGCGTCTTGAAGACGTCCTTGTCCATGCACACCGAGGAAGCGAGCACGCCGGGGCCGACGTAGGCGACGCCCGCGAGCTCGCAGAGGCCCTGGACGGTGCCGTCCTCCCCGAACGGGCCGTGGAGGATGGGCAGCACGACGTCGACCGCCCCGAGCGTGGCGGGCGCGGAATCGGCCGGCACCGGCAGCGTTTCTGCCGTCGTTGTGGCCCGGCGAGACTCCGCGCGCCTGTCGCCGGGCGGAAGCGCCCAGCGACCGTCACGGCCGATCTCGATCGTCCGGACGTCGTACCGTGACGGGTCGAGCGCCGCCGCGACCGAGGCAGCGGACGCGAGCGAGATCTCGTGCTCGCTCGACCGCCCCCCGGCGAGGACGGCGAGCCGGATACGCCGCGTCACGGGATGGTCGGGTCCCGCCGGCTGTCGTCGTGGTGTCGGTCGGCGTCGTGCGTGTCGTCGTCGTCGGCGTGGTCGGGGTCGTCACGTCCGGTGGCGGGACGTACCGGCCGACGGTGAGGGTCACCACCGACTTCGGGTCTGCCTGTGCGCTCCCGGCCGGCTCCTGCGACATGCACGAGCCCGTCGAGCGACTGGTCCTCGGTCTCCTGGCTCACGACGGTGACCCTGAAGCCGGCCGCGATCAAGCGTCGCGCGCGCGTCGAGGGCCGTCTGGAGCGGAGACGTCCGGGACGGTGACCGTCGTCGGGCCCTTCGAGACCGACAGGGTCACGGGCGAGCCCTTCGAGGCGGTCGAGTTGCCGGGCGGGCTCTGGTCGACGACTTGACCCGCCGGCTGGTCCGAGTCCACGTCCGCGCGGCCGACGGTGAAGCCGGCGGACTGGAGCTGCGCCGCGGCCGAGTCGTAGCTCAGGCCGATCACGCTCGGGACCGCGACGGGCTTGGGACCGGACGAGACGTTGATCCGCACCGACGCGCCCGCGAGCACGACGACGCCGGGCTGCGGGTTCTGGGCGGTCACCTGGTTCGCGGGCTTCGCGGAGCTCACCTGCGCGACGTTCGCAACGAGCTCCCGCTGCGTCAGCTCGGCGACCGCCGCGTCGCGCGTCTCCCCGACGAGCGACGGGACTGTCACCTTCGGCTTGCCGCTCGACACGAGGATCGTGACGATCGACCCCTTCTGCCTGCTTCGTCCCCGCGTCCGGGTCCTGCTCGTAGACGTACCCGGGCTGGACCTTCGCGTTCGGGAGGCGGCGCACGTTCGGCTCGAAGCCGTCCTGGCTGATCAGGCGCGACCGCGTTCTTCTCGAGGATGCCGGTGTAGAGGCCGACCGCGACCGGGCTCGTTCGCGTCGATCTGGTCGCGGATGTTGTCGTAGAGGAGCCAGCCGCCGATCCCGAGCGCGATCGCCGCTGCGGCGGCGAGCAGCCACGGCCACCATGCCCGTCCGGTCTTGACCTGTCCCTCGTAGGAGCGGTACGCGCTCGTCGCCCCCGTATCCGGCCGGCCGTGGCTGCACGGTCGTCGCGGCGGTCGACTCGCCGCGCAGCACCATCGTCGCGGCCTCCTCGGTCTCCGGGCCAACCGCGTCGCCCCTACCGACGAGCTCGAGGTCCCGGTCCATCTCCTTCGCCGAGCGGTAGCGGTCTGCGGGCTCCTTCGCGAGCGCGCGGAGGACGACGAGATCGAGGTCGCGCGGGATCTCCGGGCGGATCTCCGACGGCGCCGGCGGAACCTGCGAGAGGTGCTTCATCGCGATCTCGACCGGGGTCTCCCCCGAGAACGGCACCTTGCCCGTGACTAGCTCGTAGAGGACGATCCCGGTCGAGTAGAGGTCGCGAGGACTCGTCGACGGGCGCGCCGCGCGCCTGCTCGGGCGAGAGGTACTGGGCCGTCCCGATGATCGAGCCCGCCTCCGTCATCTGGCTCGACCCGGCCCGCGCGATCCCGAAGTCGGCCACCTTGACGCGTCCCTCGTGGTCGACGAGCACGTTGTGCGGCTTGATGTCGCGGTGCACGATGCCGTTGCGGTGCGCGTACGCGGAGCGCCGCGAGCACCTGGCGGACGTAGGAGATCGCGACGGGCACCGGGCACGGGCCGCGCGTGACGATCAGCTCCTTGAGCGTCCGGCCCTCGACGTACTCCATCACGATGAAGTACGAGCCCTCCGCCTCGCCCCGGTCGAAGATCGAGACGACGTTCGGATGGGAAAGCCCGGCTGCGTGCGTCGCCTCGCGCCGGAACCGCTCGACGAACTGCGTGTCGTTCGCATACCGGTCGTGGAGGATCTTGATCGCGACCTTTCGGCCGAGCTCCTGGTCCTCGGCGAGCCACACGTCGGCCATGCCACCGCCGCCGAGCTTGCGCTCGAGCCGGTAGCGCCCGGCGAAGATCGTGCCGCGTCGCTCGTCGATGGTCGCCATCAGGTCTCCAAGGGTAGATGCTGGGTCGGGAGAATCAGGGTTCGCAGGCCGGGGATCACGGGAGCTCTCACGGGTTCGTCCCCGGCTGCAGGAGTGCCTCCATCACGGCGCGCGCGATCGGGGCCGCCGTGGCCCCGCCCGTGAGGCTCTGGCGCTCGAGCGCCACCGCGATCGCGACCTCCGGTCGCGCGTTCGGCTTGCCCGCGAACGCGATGAACCACGTCGTGTTCTGCCCGGCGACGCCGGTCTCGGCCGTGCCGGTCTTGCCGCCGATGCGGTACCCGGGGATCTGCGCCGCGGTCCCGGTGCCGCCCTGGACGGCGCTCACCATCATGTCGCCGATGTCGCGCGCGTTGACCGGCCCCACCGGGCGGTCGAGTCGCTCCGGCTCGGTCCGCGACACGGTCGTCCCGCGCGGCGAGACGATCTTGTCGACGACGTACGGCCGCATCAGGATCCCGGCGTTGCCGATCGCGCCCGCGACCATCGCCATCTGGAGCGGCGTCACGAGCATGCGCTCCTGTCCGAACGCCATTCGACCCGCGTCGACGTCCGAGTTGCGCTTCGGATACCAGAGCTCGCCGTTCCGGTAGAGCCCGCTGGGGTAGCGCTCCCCGTCGGGCGTCTCGAGCGGCGGCCGTTCGTAGAAGCCGAACTTCTTCGCCTGGTCGAGGATCGCCTTCGCGCCGAGCGCCTTGCCCATGTTGCAGAAGACCGAGTTGACCGAGTGCTTGAGCGCCTCCGCGAGCGTCAGGCGGCCGAACGGGCTGCTCGTGTCGAAGTTGTTGACCCGCTTGCCGTACGCGATGCAGTAGCCGGGGTCGACGAACTCGAGTCGGGGGCGAAGCGGTTCGGTCGAGGGCCGCCGAGGCCGTCACCACCTGAACGTCGAGCCCGGGGGGTCGAGACCCTGCGACGCGCGGTTGACGGCGGCACGGCGGGCCGGCAGTCGGCGGTGATCTTCGCGATCTTCGAGAACTGCGTCTCGACGAGGTTCGGGTTGTAGCTCGGGGACGACGCCATCACCGGCGCTTCCCGCTCCGCGGATCGAGCGCGACCACGGCGCCGCAGGTCCGACCCAGCTGCTCGAGCGCGACCTGCTCGCGCATGGACGTCGAGCGTCGTGACCATGGTGTCGCGGCGATCGGCTTCCCACCAGGCCTGGTCGAGCTGCCGCTGCGACGGCGAGGCCAGGTTCTCCTGCGTCACCATCAGCACCCCGTTCATCGACTTCTCGACCCGGCGCGACTCCTTGCGGCCGTCGAGTAGCCGACGACGTGCGCGGTCGCTTGCCTTGCGGGTAGCGGCGGAAGTCAGGGTCTTGCCGTTCCGCTTGACGACGCGGTTGCGCGCGAGCACTCGCTCGGGCGCGAGGATCAGCCCGCGGCGCACCTGGAACTCCGCCACGCGCTGGATCTCGTTGTCCTGGCGTGCGGCGAGGCCAGGGCGCGCCCAGGTCTGCCAGTACGTCGTCCCGACGATCAGCGCCACGATCAGCGCCATCGCCGTCCATGCGACTCGCGTCAACTGGCGGTTCACGTCGGAGCCGTCCGCACGGCGCGGTGGGAAACGAGCAGGAGGAGCGCGAGCATGACGAAGTTCGACACGACGCTCGAGCCGCCGTACGACATGAACGGCAGCGTGATGCCCGTGAGCGGCACGAGCCGGAGGACGCCTCCGACGATGATGAACGTCTGCAACGCCAGGCCGAAGGAGAGGCCCGCTGCGAGCAGCTTCGAGAAGCCGTCGTGCGCGACGAGCGCGACGCGCATCCCCCGCGCCACGAGCGCGAGGAACAGGAGGAGCACGGCCGCTGCGCCGATCAGCCCGAGCTCCTGCGCGATCGCGGAGTAGACGAAGTCGGTCTGGAGGTACGGGATCAGCGGCGTTCCGTCGACCGTCTCGAACGTCCCCCGGCCGATGCCCGTGCCACCGTAGCCGCCGTTGGCGATCGAGTAGAGGCTCTTGACGAGCTGGTAGGAGTCGCAGTTCTGCCGGTACTCGAGCAGGCCGTTGATCGAGCAGTGGACCTTCTCGTCGGTCCACGGCTGGAGCCAGACCGTGACACGCTGCTGAACCCGTGCGAGCGAGTCGTAGAGGAGGGCCGCGCCTCCCGCGAACAGGACGAGCCCGGCGAGGACGTACGAGAGGCGACCCGTCGCCGCGTAGACCATCGCGAGGAAGATCCCGAAGTTGAGGAGGGCAGAGCCGAGGTCGCTCGTCTGGACGAGCACGAGCATCGCGGCACCCCAGATCGCGAGCAGCGGCCCGAAGTCCTTCAGCCGCCCTCGCGCGAGAGCCTCGCGCTTGTCCCGGAGGTACCCGGCGAGGAAGATGACGAGGAAGATCTTCGCGATC